>NC_012267.1 GCF_000181875.2 [Borrelia] finlandensis
TTTATAACTTTTCTATTGGATAGATTTTATACAAAGAAGGTAATAATGTATAAACAACAATATTTTATTTCTGGCAAGGTACAAGGAGTTGGTTTTAGATTTTTCACAGAGCAAATAGCAAATAATATGAAACTAAAAGGATTTGTAAAAAATCTAAACGATGGAAGGGTGGAAATTGTAGCTTTCTTTAAGACTAAAGAACAAATGAAAAAATTTGAAAAATTATTAAATGGGAATAAGTATTCAAACATTGAAAACATTGAAAAAATAGTTTTAGATGAAAATTATCCTTTTCAATTTAATGATTTTAAAATTTATTATTAGAGCTTGCCTCTCGTTTAACGAATACCTTAACCCTTTTATTTTTTGGTTTAACATTGCGCACATAAGAATTGTTATTCTTAGAGCAAGGCACACCAGTTCTAAAAAAATGTTCGACTTTAAATTTCAAAAACTCTAAAGACTTTCTGTTTCTACAAAAAATATTCAAATTGCCATCAGAGAATTTAATATCAAGCCCACAATTACAACTTGTTTTTAAAAAACTGCACGAAATAAAACTACCATTTGAACTATTTCTATTAAAAAGAATAAAATATTTTTTACCTCTTTTGGAGTCTTTAAAATAAATTCTAAGCCATTCCCCTGCTGGCTTAACTGAAGCCAATCTATCATAAAGATAAGAAATGTAAATCGTTCTATTGTTATTAGATTTTAAAATTTTTTTAAAAAAATAATGGGGACCTATTTTCATATAAATTATATAATATCTTATTAATAAAATATTTCCTAATATTTTCCAAATGCATTGATAATGCCTGAATTTAAAAAAACAAAAACTATAGCTTATAATTAAAGATTATTGATAAGTATTCTGTAAGTTTTATATAGTTATAATTGTATCCATATGTGACTTTAAAAGCTTTACGAATTTTAACATTTAATCCTCTAACCATTGCCAAAGTTTCTAAATTGTCCTTTAACATCAAATTTTTAATTACAATCAACGTTTTAATGTAATTATCATCAAATATATGATGTTCTTTTATCAAACTTTCTAAACGATCCATTGTAAGAATAGAATAAGTAGCTTTACGTCTAACATATGTATAAATTCTTTGATTAAGCAATGTTAATAAGTTATTATCTGCCTTATCATCTAAATTGTCTAAAACATACCGATTATAATGAAAGGCCGTTGTTATGTCATTTGGCTCGTGCCCCAAAACCTTCGTTATCCAATAATTCATTTCCATGTTTTTGGGCGCAAATGCAAGATAAGAAAATTTACAATAAATTGCTCTGCAAAAATAAACAGACTCTTCAGGAGCAAAAATATTATTAAAAATTTGACGAAACAATCTATTATAACTGTATGCAAGATTTGAAGAGATTATCTCTTTAGTAAGATTCTCGGTCTGCTCCATATAGCGTATTTCTTTTATGGAATTAATTATTAATTCGGGATCTGCAAAAGCTGGAAAAACAACTTCATTAACAATATTATTTTCTCGCTTTTTTGCAATAAACTCCATACGAATATGATTTTTATCTGCGATATAAAATTGTGAAAGCTTCATTACTTCAACAGGACGACGTCCTATTGCCATTAAAACTCCATAAAATTTCAATCTAATATCTCGGTTTTGATTCAGTAAAAGCTTAATTATTTCAATATAGGTATTTAAATTAATTTTAACAAATATCTGCTCTTTCCTATAACTATTAATTTTTTCAATTTTATATTTATGAGCATAATCATTTAGCCATTTTGGAGTTACAAACAAATCTATAAAATATTGAAAATAGGGTTTCTCATCATTCATTTGATTTAAAAATATTAACTCTTCTATTTTTTTTCGATCTTTAATTCCTATATTTTTTAATTCTTTTATTCTTCTTGATTTCCAAAAAAATAAAAAAGTATTATCTCTTCTAATCCTTTCAATTACTGAAAGATTAATATATTCTTTAATTATTTTACGAGTCTTTGAAAGATTTAATATTATTGAACGATTTGTAAATTTATCTTTTCTAAAAAGAATAGCTTTGTGATTCTCTGCAAGAATTTTTATTTTTTCTTTCAATTTTAAATACGAAAGCTCGTTATTGAGATATTTTTTATATAGAATTTCTAATTCTTTTCTAAATATTTCAAAATCATTTTTTATCTTCACTTTTGGAGGCATATTAATTCAATTATACCAAGTTTAAAATCTTTAGCTAAGTAAAAAATTTCTGATTTTAAAAAAATATGCTTATATATTAAATTAAATTATATAATATGTACTAGGATACATAATAAACCAAAGAAATATTCTATTCACACCGATCAATCTTTTTATTAATTTAAATCATAAAATAATAAACTTCGAATTTTAAATAAATTCTTTTATCTCCCAAAAAAAGAGCTATTTATAATAGCTCTCTAATATTGTGTATCACAAGTTTTGTAATAGCAATTCCAAAAAAATTTCCTATTCTTTTTCCTGCAAAAGTAGAGCCTTATCATACGCTTTAATAAAGGGTAAATACATAAATACTGAAATAATCAATAATAATAAAACCAGAACAAACGATTTAATATCAAGCCCTGTAGAAAAAAAAGCTGCAATAGGAGCAGGGGTTGTCCATGGAACCAGAGTTCTAACCCTTTCAATAATTCCAAAATTAGTAAGAGTATATGCAACAATTATATTAAATATAGGGATAAGTAAAAAAGGAATACCTAATATGGGATTTAAAACTATTGGTGCACCGAACATAATGGGTTCATTAATATTAAAAAGACCAGGCGCAAATGAAAGTCTACCTATAGCCTTTAGATGTTGGGATTTACTAAGCATCATAGCAATAGCAAGCCCGAGAGTTGCGCCAGCACCACCAATATACACAAATGAATCAAGAAATCCCCCCGCCAAAATATGAGGAAGCGGAAGATTGTCAGAAAGAGCCCTAATATTAGAATCAAGATTTGACAAAATTATAGGATTAAGCAGAGCAATAATAACATTGGTACCATGAAGACCGCAAAACCATAATATATGAACAATAAAAGAAATTGTTAAAGTCCCAACTAAAGTATCGCTAATTTGCAAAACAGGCCTAAACATGCTCATAATTATTTCGGGGAAAAGGCTTCCCAAAGAACTTTGAATAGCAATATTAACACTTTGAGCTACAATTGAAAGTACAACAACAGGAATTAAAGCTTCAAAAGATTTTAAAACAGCAGGCGGAACAGACTCTGGAAGCTTAATTGCCATATTTTTTTGAACTAAAAATTTATAAACCTCAACAGAAAAAATAGCAGCAATAATAGCCGTAAATACTCCTTGAGCACTAAAATATCTTGCATCAATTATAGGAAACCATGAATTAGGCTGAATTCCCCATTTAGCAGCATCTCCACCGTAAGGTATCCAATCTGATTGTCCAGCTAAAATTAAAAATGTATAAAGAGATAAAAATCCTCCTGTAATACCACTAAGTTTATAATGATTAGATAGGTTATAACCAATACCAAAAACAACAAATATAGACATAATACCCATACTTACATAAAATGGCTGAACAAGATTTCCTTTATATTTAGCCATTAAATCAACATACCACTGTTGGTATAACAATGTTTGAGAATCTGTAAAGGGCAAATTAACTAAAAGTAAAATAAAAGAACCAACTATCAAAAAGGGCATAGAAAAAGTAAAGCCATCTCTTAAAGCAATTAAATATCTATTTGAACCAATTTTACTAGCAACAGGAACTAAAGTAGTTTCAATAAAATCTTGAAAATTCATGAAAACCATCCTCCAATAAAAACTAATTAAAAGTTATAATTAATAACTTATAATATTTATTATAATATAATTTATCCATCAATAAAAACTAATTAAAAGTTATAATTAATGGCTTACAATATTTATAATAATATAGTATAATTAATATCAATGATAATAAAATCCTTATAAGATATATATATAATAAAATTATTTATTTTAAATATATCTTATAATATAATATTTGTAAGATATATTAAATAATATTAATTATTGCTTTATAAATAAAAGGAGAATATTTTATACATGAATAAAAAAATATATAGCATAGAAGAATTAATAGACAAAATAAGTATGCCTGTTGTAGCTTACTCTGGTGAGGCTAAAAGCTTTCTAAGAGAAGCTTTAGAATATGCCAAAAACAAAGAATATGACAAGGCAGAGCTTACTATACAAGAAAGTAAAAAATCTATTGCAAAGGCCCATGAAGCACACAGAGAAATAATACATCAATCAGCCACTAATCCAAACTCTGTTAAAACACCTTTTATTTTAATTCATGCTGAAGATCATTTAATGTCTGCAATTTCAGAATTAAGCATTTTTGAAGAATTAATCAATGTTTATAAAATAATAAATGAAATAAAAAAATAGGAGAAAATATGAACATACTACTTGTATGTGGAGCTGGAATGTCCACAAGTATGCTGGTACAAAGAATTGAAAAATATGCCAAATCAAAAAATATAAATGCAACAATTGAAGCTATTGCTGAGACACGCCTTAGCGAAGTTGTTGACCGATTTGACGTTGTTTTACTTGCACCACAGTCAAGATTTAATAAAAAAAGACTTGAAGAAATCACAAAACCCAAAGGAATTCCAATCGAAATAATTAACACAATCGATTATGGAACAATGAATGGCGAAAAAGTATTACAACTTGCAATTAATGCATTTAACAATAAAAGTTCTGTTTAAGGAAGGCTAAAATGAAAGAAATTGGAATATCCATATACCCTAATGTAAGTCCTAAAAATAAAATTATTGAATATCTCGAGAAAAGTGCTCATTTTGGATTTACTCAAGTATTTACCTCTTTGCTCTATATTAACGGAAATGAATTTGACATATTCAAAGAATTACTTAGCATTGCAAATAAAAACGAAATGAAACCTATTATTGATGTAAGTCCTGAAATTTTCAAAGAATTAGGCATCGATCTTTCAAATCTTAGAAATTGTCCAAAACTAGATTATTTTAAAAAGCTTGGCGCCTGGGCAATTAGATTAGATAATACATTCACAGGCATTGAAGAATCATTAATGACTTTTAACGACTCTGACCTTAAAATTCAACTTAATATAAGCAATATAAATAAACATATTGATACAATAATGTATTTTAAGCCTAATATAAAAAATTTACTTGGGTGTCATAATTTTTATCCTCACAAATATACAGGACTTTCAAGAAATTTCTTTAAAGAAACAACAAAAATATTTAAACATTATTCAATCCCAACAGCCGCATTTATTAGCTCTAATAATGCAGAAGAATGCGCACGAGGGAAAGAAAAAGAAGGCGTTCCTACACTAGAATCACATAGATCTAAAGATATAGAAACCCAAGCAAAAGATCTTTTCAAAGAAGGAATAGATACGGTCTTAATTTCTAATTGTTTTCCAAGTGAAACAGAACTAAAAAAAGTATCAAAGGTAAACAGAAATATTTTAGAGCTCAAAGCAGACCTAAATCCAAATGCAAATTCAGTAGAAAAAGAAATAATCCTTGAAAATTTACATTTTAATAGAGGTGACATTAATTCCTATAGAATTCGATCAACTATGCCAAGAGTGTACTACAATAATAAAAAATTTCCTGTGCATTCTCCAAATGAAATTAAAAAAGGAAACATCCTAATAGATTCTTCAGAATACTTAGGTTATACCGGAGAACTTCAAATAGCACTAAAAGATACCCCAAATAATGGTCTTGTAAACGTAGTTGGGAAAATAATCAATGATGAAATATATCTACTTGAAAAAATAGAACCTTGGGAAAAATTCAAAATAATAGAAAATAAATAAATGCACTAATAAAAAGTTTCTTTATTTTAAAAATTTTTCAATTGCTTTAAGGACATAATAATAAACAGTAATGTAGGACTCTCTTAAATCAAGATTTTTAGAACTATCAAGAAAATATATAAACTCATTGGTAGAAGAATTAAGGTCCTCAATCTTATTTTTAAGTTCAAAATCCCGATTAATAGCTCTTATGTCGTCCAAATTAAAAATAATAGTGGCAAAATTCTGAATATTACTATTGATGCTATTTTTAAAAGAAATTTTTTTGTCAAAACTATTAATATCGCTAAATTCGGGTTCATTTGAATTTAAATTAGAAATTGTTAATTTAAACTTACGATCAAAAAAAATACCAAAATCATAGGTTAATAAGTTTACTTTTTTAGAACTTAAAGCCAATTTCATTATAATATTATTGCTAAATTTATCTAAAATAAAAAAATAAGAATAATAACTAATATCTTTAATAGAATCAAAGTAATTCTTAGTATGAATGCCGGTTTTAAATTTACCATCTCCTAACGATTCATACAAAGCAATCTCGCTTTTTATTACCTCATCCAAAGGTCTAATAAAAATTGAAGAAACACTAATATTGCATGAAAACAAAAAAATAATAAAGGGAAAAATAAAATTAAACTTTTTTTTCATCTAAAATTTCTCATTTAATATACTAAAATATATTAATATTAAACAAAAGCTTGCATAAAAAGTATAACAAATTCTTTAATAATTAAAATCAAAAAGAATATAATTATTGCACTAGAATTAAATTTATACAGTTATATAGAATCACTTAAGGAACAAAAAATGAAATACCTTAAAAACATTTCCTTATTTTTGTTAATTTTAGGTTGCAAATCCATCCCAAATGGTAATTTCAATCTACACGATACAAACCACAAATTAGGAAAACTAAAATTTCAAGAAGACTCAATAATAAGCAGAAATTATGACAATAAAATATCCATTGTGGGAGTATACAACCCTTTAACAGAAAAAGAAAATTTTAAAGTCAATATTTTCATCAAAAAAAAAGGATTACAAATAGATCCTGAAAACATTTTGATAAATGAAGAAAAAATTAATTATTCAAAATATAAAGCAGAACTCAAAGTAAAATCTAGCTTTAATAAAAGCATTATTAGTATTTCAATAACTAATTCAAGAGATCTATTAACCTATATTTACGATAAAAGCACAGGAAAATACATTAACATTGACTTTAAGGACAATTGGAATGTATCACATAGCATAAAATTTAATAAGGAGTATATTTTAGCATATATAACAGATTTTGATAAAGAAATTAAAATATCTAAAAATATTTTGCAAAAACGTATTGATAATAGAAAAATTGAAATTGAAAAAACAGAGCTTAAAACAGAATATAATGAAATAGAGGATTATTACATCTACAGTATGAAAATTCCAAAATTATTTGAAAAATCAGACACCCCCTCAGAAACTTACGAAACATTTGTTATAGCAAATTATTACCCCTGTGAAAATTTAAATATACTGTTTTTGAATTTAAGCTTATACTCTGATCAATTACGCTTTTTAAACTCTATTTATGATGAAAATGATAGAAAATTAAAAATGGAGCCTCCTGTGAGAGCTTTAAAGAATTCAAAAACAATAAAAGAAACATTAAATATAGTATTAAGTCCACAAAAAATAATAGAGCTAGCAAAAAACATTGAAAAAGATATTACTCTAAAATTAAAATCTTACGGGGAAAAGGGAGAATTCACATTTGAAATATATAAACCACTTCTTTTAAAATTCTTAAAAGAAGTAGATCATTGCATAAAAAATTTGCAATCAAGTAGACATAAATTTTAACTTATTGAATCTTACGCATTTGATTGCAAATTCACCAACAAAACTTTACTTTTTTAAATAAGTGTATTATTATTAATTTCAGTGCTTAATGCAATAAAAGATCAAACGATAGGAGCTTAAAATGTATCAAATAAAAACCAACAAGATGCCTTTTAATAAAGTAGTAGACCGAAGATTGAAAATATTTTGGGTCATCCAAAAACTAAGCGCCAACTACTTCATATCTAAAAAAAAATACTCTCTAAGCAATGTTGTAGCAATGACAAATTCTATATTAGAAAAAAAAGGATTCAAAAGGGTTACTAAAAGAACAATACAAAATGATATAAAAATTTTTGAAACTTTAGGATTAATTAAAAGTCATTTTAACCCACTTGGAAAAAATAATGGAAGTTTTACTTACTATACCATAAACAAAGCCCTTGAAAAATTCGCTAAAAAAATTATAAGTACAGCATATTTTATTGATAAAAAAACAAAGCATGAAAAATCAAAAAATAAGCAACTAAAAAAATTTAAAATAATAGAAGAATCTCAAAAATACAAAATTTCACATCAAATAACTTCACATGTATTAAGTAATAATATAAGTAAAAATTATAAGAATTCTAAGTATTCTTTTAGAAGAAACAATCAAAACATAAAAAACACTATAAATTTCTTAGAAAAAGAAATAAAAAAAAAATCAAAATCAATAAATCTAGAAGAAATAAAAAAAATAACAGAAACTGACATAACTTATAAAAATTCATTATGGAACTTAAAAGATTTTATGGAAGAATTAAAAGAATATGAAGAAAAAAAAATTATAAAATTTTATAAAAAAAATCTAGAAAAAAAGAAACAAAAAATATGGTTTATGGCAAAAAAATTCAAAAATACAGACTTTAATGAACTAATAAAAGAATTTAAAATTAAAAATAAAAAGGAAAGAAAAAGAAATTATGAAAACGAAAATCAAATCAGTGCATCAAATAACATAAAAAATGCTATTGTATTAATGAAAACTCTAATAAAAAAACAAAAACATGAAAGAAAAATTAAAAAGTAAAGCAAAAATAATATAATGAAAAACAAAGAAACAAAAAAAAATTTTTTCAACAAAATTGAAAAATTAGAAAACAAAATTATCTATCACACAAAGATCTTTAGCATGATAAATAATTTTGAAGCAAAACCAAAAAAAGGAAAATTTTGGCTATGTCTGAGAAATATATTTAATAATAAAAAATATGAAAGTTTTCATTTATTTTCAGTAAAAGAAAACGATAAATTTTTAGGAATTTTTTATGGTTTTACAAACCTACCAAGACCATTTGTTATAAATTATTCAGAAAAAGGAGCAAAAAAAACCATAAGATTAAAAAAAATATTTTATATGGAGTTCAAATTCAAAAAAGGAAGCGTCTTTTGTTATTTAAGAAGCTTATATATATTCACCAAGATAAAAAATAAAAATAAAATTTTTTATAAATCTCTTTTAGAAAGAACTCTAAAAATTGAAGAAGAAATACATAGATTTTATGGTAAAAAATATGAAAGTAATAAAGGAATAGTAAATTGGATAAAAAAAACCCAAAAATAATAACAATTGCATCAATAAAAGGAGGGGTAGGAAAGAGTACAACATCATTAATGTTTGCAAACATACTCTCAAAAAAAAATAATAAAATATTATTAATAGATTTAGATCCACAAGCAAGTAGTACAAGTTTTTATATTAATATATTAAGAAAAAAAAACCTTAGTCCAAAAGATATCAATATATATAAAGTTCTTAAAAAAGAAATAGACATAGAAAATTCAACAATCAAAATAGATAATAATACAGATTTCATAGCAAGCCACATAAACCTGAGTAAATTTAATGAAGAAAGCATTTCATTAAAAGAAAATTTACTTAAAATTTTCTTAAGTTTTATTCAAAGCAGATACGATTTTATTATAATGGATACTGCGCCAACATTAGGAAGTTTGCTTAATAATAGTTTAATCATCTCAGATTACTTAATCATACCTTTGCCAACAGATCAATGGGCAATTGAAAGCTTAGATCTAATAACTAGTAGGCTTGATGATCTTTTTAGAAAGGATTTGCCAATATTTTACTTGATAACCAAATTTATTGAAAGACAAAATATTGATAAAGAGCTTAAAAAGTTTATTGAGTGTGAATATAAAGGCAGATTTTTAGGAAGTGTTCCAAAAAGAGACAATTTACGTAAAACCATTTTTTACAGAGAAGAATTCAATTCTAATGAAGATTATTATAAAGCTTATGAAAAAATACTTGAAAATTTTTTAAGCATACTTTCAAATTAGTTCCATATGGAACTAAAAGTTCCATATGGAACTAATTTGAAAGTATGCAATGTGGAGTAAAAACAAAAAATGAAATTAAATAAAAAAATAGAAATTGTTAAAAGGGTTGAGATAAATGGAAATGAAATAAAAAAAAGCAGAGAATCTAGATACTTAAAATTGAAAGAAAAATTAAAAATTTTGATAAAAGAGGAATCTTACAATAAAATTGAAACAGCCCGAATTTTAAAAGAAATTAATGATAATAAGTATTACGTTATAGACAAATATAAAAGTTTTGGTCATTTTATAAAAGATTATAATATGGCAAAAACTACTGTTTATAGATACATTAAACTGGCAATAGGAATTGACAGCGGTAAAATCAATTATGAATTAATTTTAAAAAAAGGAATATATTATGCTATGCAATTATTAGAAAATAGTGAGATTATAGACAATTCAAAAAGGATATTAAATCGGTCACTTAGGCTAAAAATTGAAGACGAAAAAAGCTTTAATTTTTATAAATCAAATACAAACTTTGCAAGTTTCTTGCTAAAAGAGATATATTATGATAATCAAAAACTACTTATAAATATTAAAAATAAATATGACAATTTGAAAGATAAAAAATAATATTATACTTTTATAAAGTAGTACTACTATATTAAAAAAATGTTTCAAAAACACTTTACAAAAAAATAAAATACTATATAATAATCTATATAGATTGAGATGCAATGTCTCGCTCTTGTTGTTTGATTAGAATAATAAGTTGGCTACCATAGGGTAGCCTTTGTCATTTTTGCAAAGGATTAAAATAGGAATTATTTACCCTCTATATCAATTCTATTTTGCAATAAAATTTATTTTAAACTGAAAGTAAAAACCAATAAAGATTATAAAAATTAATTTTTATAATCTTTATTTTCAATCGATTCAACCATTACTAGAAAGTCCAAAATTTTATATTTTTTCAAGCTTAAATCTTCCAATCCAATTCTAATTTTAACTTCCTTATTCTTATAAGAAGCATCTTCTTCTTTAATCATCCTTTCCAATAAAGATTTGGTCAAAACAAATGAGGAATAATTAATCCAGTTGCCAAAAAAATGGTTATTATCTCTTTTGTAGCTTACTTTTCCCTCAATTTTAGTTCCATCCGGCAGCAATAAAGGATTCTGTTCTGTTATACTATGGTTTCTAAACCTTGTGTATAATACTATTTTAGTTATTCCTGTTTTATAATTAAAAATACCCTTAAGTTCTGCATTTTTATTTAAGCTTTGGTATATTCTAAATGTTTTTCCAAATTGATCGTGCTCAACGTTTAAGGAAGTGCAAGATATTAATAAAAA
This sequence comes from [Borrelia] finlandensis, assembly GCF_000181875.2. Taxonomy (GTDB): domain Bacteria; phylum Spirochaetota; class Spirochaetia; order Borreliales; family Borreliaceae; genus Borreliella; species Borreliella finlandensis. The sequence continues at coordinate 11,379 of NC_012267.1, forward strand.
AAATACCAACAATTTTAAAAATTTTAATTGATTTTGATATAATATCATATTCCTCTCCTTTGATAAAAAAATTATAAACTAGTGAACATAATAATATATTTTTTATTAGATCATTGCAAACAATTTTTGATAAATTAATTTTCCATTTCTTTAAATCATTATTTTGGGGGCTTCTTGGTTACTACTTTTGTTTAGTATTGCTTTTGCTAGAAATGTATAAGAAAGTTTTTAGCCTTTTAAAAGATGTTTTAAAAGCAAGAAAGTTCTTTACAAGAACTTTTATTGCCACAAAGGAAGTGTTAAGTATGAAATTTAATCCTAATTTTTTAAAATTCAATACTAATTTATTTTTTTAATAAAAAAATAATAAATTTAAATAAATCTAATTTACAAATAGATAAATAATGAAATTTAAAATTATTTTTTATATGTATAATAATCATTGAAGAGCAAGCAATAAAAGATTATAATCTTTTCAATATAAGATCAATTATTTTGCTTATTGAATGTAAAATACTAATTTTATTTTAGAATAATTTAAGTGCTTTTAATAACGTTAATGTGAAATTATATTTCATATATAATAAAATATAGGCAAAATTTAAATTTATAAAAACTTATAAGGATGCTTGTATGAAAATATTGATAAAAAAGTTAAAAGTTGTATTAATTCTCAATTTAATCTTACTTATTTCTTGTGCTAATGAAAGTAATGGAAACAAATTGGTTTTTAAGCTAAATATTGGAAGTGAACCTGCTACTTTAGATGCTCAATTAATAAATGATACGGTTGGATCAGGGATTGTAAGCCAAATGTTTCTTGGCATTTTAGATGGAGATCCTAGGACTGGAGGGTACAGACCGGGACTTGCTAAAAGTTGGGATATTTCTGATGACGGAGTAGTTTATACGTTTCATTTAAGAGATAATCTTGTTTGGAGTGATGGAGTTGCCATTACTGCCGAGGGAATAAGAAAATCTTATCTTAGAATTTTAGATAAAGAAACCGGCTCATCTTTTGTTAACATGATTAAGTCCGTTATAAAAAATGCAGAAGAGTATTTTGACGGCAAAGCAAATGAGTCTGAGCTTGGAATTAAAGCTCTTGATGAAAAAACTTTAGAAATAACGCTAAAATCTCCAAAGCCATATTTTCTTGATATGCTAGTACATCAAACATTTATTCCTGTACCAATGCACGTTATTGAAAAGTATGGGCAAAGGTGGACAGACCCTGAGAATATGGTTGTTAGTGGTCCTTTCAAATTAAAATCTCGAGTTTTAAATGAAAAGGTTGTTCTTGAAAAGAATAATAAATATTATAATTCCAAAGATGTTGTTCTTGACGGTATTATATTTTTTATCGCAGATAATAGCATTACAGCTTATAATATGTATTTAAATGATGAGCTTGATGCAATTTTTAAGAATGTCCCACCAGATTTGCTTAAGGATCTTAAGCTTAGAGACGATTATTATTCAATGGGTATTAATTCAACCTCTTTTTATTCTTTGAACATGAAAGTAAAACCGCTTGACAATGTTAAAGTTAGAAAGGCGCTGTCTTTTGCTATTGATAGAAAAACTTTAACAGAGAGCGTTCTTAATGATAGTTCTATTCCTACAAGAAGAGCAACTCCAGATTATATTGATTACTCTTATAAAAGCAATTTAAGCTTATTTGATGCTGAAATGGCAAAGAAGCTTTTGGCAGATGTAGGGTATCCTAATGGCAATAATTTTCCTTTATTAAAAGTAAAGTACAATACGAATGATCGCCAGAGAAAAATTGCTGAATTTATTCAAAATCAGTGGAAGAAAAACTTAAATATTAATGTCCAGCTTGAGAATGAAGAATGGTCAACATATATAAATAGCAGGGTAAATGGTAATTATGAAATAATAAGGGCAGGATGGTCAGGAGATTATGCTGATCCTATGACATTCTTAAGTATCTTTCAAACCGAAAACACATCTTTTTCATCTTATGGATATTCAAATTCTGAATATGATGAACTTTTAATAAAATCAGATAATGAAAGAGATATTTTTAAAAGACAGGAAATTCTAAAAAAAGCAGAAGCAATAATAATCGAAAGAGATTTTCCGGCTATATTTCTTAATATAACTTCTTCTAGTTATCTTTTTAGAAACGACAAATGGAAAGGTTGGGAGCCAAATATTTCAGAAAGATTTAATTTATCTGAAATAAAACCAATTAAATGATTTATGTTTTTTTCTAATTGTAAATAGTTTATAGCTATATCTTTTGGTTTAGCTATAAACAAAAATAAGAAATGAATTCTTAATTTAAGAATTCATTTCTTTAGCTTAATTGTTTCAGAATTATTATTTTTAAATAGAGTAAATACTAGTATATTAATGCTAGAAAAAGCATTGCAAAAACATAAGGCTATATTTATTATTCTTTTCCTACCAAGGTCGTGATTTCTTTAAAAGAAGGATGTAATACTTTAATTTTTTAAAGATGTTAGTTATTTAATTTGATAAATGTTTTTTTATTTTTATGTTATGTTAAAAACATCGTGAGGATGGGATTCTTTTAATGAAGAATGACTTATTTTTACAAACTTAGAATTTATTTTTAAATCAGATATTGAGGCTGCTCCTAAATAGCCCATTCCAGACATTAAACCGCCTTTTAATTGAGTCAAAATATCTTTCAGTTTTCCAGAATACGGCACCATGCCTTCAATTCCTTCGGGGACTAATTTTTTAGGTTCGTTGTTTTCTAGTTGAAAATATCTTGATTTGGAGCCTCTTTTCATAGCAGAAATGGAGCCCATTCCAACGTAAGATTTGAATTTTTTTCCATTGTAAATTATTTCTTCAGAAGGAGATTCTTTTGTGCCTGCAAAGAGATTGCCTATCATTACGCTATCAGCTCCTGCTGCGATGGCTTTAACCACATCTCCTGAAAACCTAATTCCGCCATCTGCTATAATGCAAATATTTGTACTTTTACAAGCCTCATAGACATCGCAGATTGCTGTTATTTGGGGAACTCCAACTCCCGCAACGATTCTTGTTGTGCATATGCTACCCGGACCTATTCCTACTTTTAAACAATCTGCTCCTACACTTATTAAATCTAATGCGGCTTCTTTAGTTACTATGTTGCCAGCAATAAGGTCTAAGTTTGGGTACTTGGTTTTAATTGTTTTGACAAGCTCTATTATTCTTGTAGAATGTCCATGTGCAGAGTCTATGACAAGTATATCTACATGTGCTTTTACAAGCTCTTCAACTCGTTCTATGGTATCAATATCAATAGAAACAGCAGCGCCTACTCTTAGCTTGTTATTTAAATCTTTGCATGCATTAGGAAAATCTTCTTTGTGTTCTGCATTTTTGTATGCATCGGATTTTTCTAGATGTTGTTTTGCTGTAAATATTTTGGGTTTTTGCTCATTTGTATCTCCATTAGTGTTAATAGTCTTTTGAAATTTATATGTTTTTACTTTTTCTATCTCTTTTCTTTGAGCTTCTATTGACATATTTTTATGTATAATTCCTATTCCACCCTCTTTAGCAATGGCTATTGCCATTTGGCTTTCTGTAACAGTATCCATTGCTGAGCTTAAAAATGGTATGTTTAGGGATATGTTTTTTGTTAATTGTGTTTTTAAACTAACCTCACTAGGTAATACAGATGATTTTCTTGGAATTAAAGACACATCATCAAAAGTTAAAGCTTCTTTTGTTATCTTATTTGGCATAAAGTTTCCTTTTTATTGTTCTTATTATTCCCATTCTATGGTTGATGGAGGCTTAGAAGATATATCATAACAAACTCTATTTATACCCCGAACTTCATTAATTATTCTTGAAGAAACTTTTTTTAAAAAACTGTAAGGAAGTTCAGTCCATTCTGCAGTCATGAAGTCTTGGGTATTTACACATCTAATTACAGCTGTATATTCATATGTCCTTTGATCTCCCATTACGCCCACAGATTTGACAGGAAGCAATACAACAAATGCTTGTCTTATTTGATAATATAAATCATTTATAAAAAGCTCCTCTGTTAGAATATTGTCTGCTTCTTGTAAGATATTTATCTTTTCTTGTGTTACTTCTCCAATTATTCTTATAGCTAGTCCTGGGCCTGGAAATGGGTGTCTGTAAAGAGATTCTTTTTTAATTCCTAGATTTATTCCTATTTGAATTATTTCATCTTTAAAAAATTCATTCAAAGGTTCTAAGAGTTTTAAACTTATCTTATCTGGGAGCCCCCCTACGTTGTGATGAGACTTGATTTTTGAAGAAGAGCTGTTTTTTGATTTAGATTCAATTACGTCAGAATAAATTGTTCCTTGAGCTAAATATTCTATATTTTGATCTTCTAGAGTAATTTTTTCAAAAACATCTACAAATTCTTTTCCTATTATTTTTCTCTTTTCCTCAGGATCACTTATATTTTTCAAACGGTTCAAGAATTTTGTAGAAGCATCAATATATTTTATATTTAAATCATATTGATGCTTTAATTCTAGTATTTTTTTATCTTCATTTTTACGCAACAATCCTGTGTTTATAAAAACGCAGATCAAATTTTCGTTTATAGCTTTTTTTATAAGTAATGCGCAAACTAAAGAGTCTGTGCCACCAGAAAGCCCTAAAATAACCTTTTTGTTTCCCACTTTAAGCTTAATTTTTTTCACAATGGTTTCTAGATTGCCTTCTAATGACCAATTAATTTGGGCTTGGCAAATTTTAAAAACAAAATTTTTAATTATTTGATCGCCAAATTCAGAATGAGTTACTTCTGGATGGAATTGTAGTCCGTAAATTTTTTGAGTTTCATTTGATATAGAAGCAATACAATTTTTTGTAAAAGCTAATTGTTTGAAATTATCAGGAATTTTTTCAATACTGTCTCCATGACTCATGATAATTTGAAATTTGTTTGGAAGTTCTGAAAATAAAAGAGATTTTTCATCTTTTAGAAAGATTTCAGAGCTTCCATATTCTTGCTTGGAGTCTTTAGATACTAGGCCCCCAAATAATTTAACAATTATTTGCATTCCATAACATATACCCAAAACAGGTATTTTTAAATTAAAAATTTCCATATCCAAGGTAGGAGCTTCTTTTGAATAAACAGAAGCAGGACTTCCGCTTAGTATTATTCCTGAGATATTCATATTTTTAATTTCTTTTAAAGGAGCATAGTAAGGCATTACTTTTGTATAAACGCCAATTTCTCTAATTCTTCTTGTAATTAGTTGACTGTATTGGGATCCAAAATCTAATACAAGTATTGCCTGAGCATTCATCATATAAGTCCTTAGAATAAATTAAAAGTTTTCTTATCAAAGTACATTTCATTTAATTTTAGCATATTTAGCTTTGCTTATTTCGATTTTAAAATCAAATTAAGACATCATTTTTTCAAATTATTCAAAATATTGAATAATTTGAAAAAATAATTTTTTATTTGAAAAAATTGAAAAACAAAATTGTTGAACTAATAATTCATAAATAAAAAGGAGGCACAAATTAATGAAAAAGAATACATTAAGTGCAATATTAATGACTTTATTTTTATTTATATCTTGTAATAATTCGGGGAAAGATGGGAATGTATCTGCAAATTCTGCTGATGAGTCTGTTAAAGGACCCAATCTTACAGAAATAAGTAAAAAAATTACAGATTCCAATACAGTTGTGTTGGCTGTAAAAGAAATTGAGACTTTGATTGCATCTATAGATGAACTTGCTAAGAAAGCTATTGGGCATTTGATAGTCCAAAATGGTTTAAATGCCAGTCCGGCTCAAAACGGATCATTGTTGGCGGGAGCCTACGTAATATCAACCCTAATATCAGAAAAATTAAGTGGATTGAAAAATGAGGAATTGAAGGAAAAAATTGAAGCTGCTAAGAAGTGTTCTGAGAAATTTATTGGCAAGCTCAAAGGTAGTCACGCGCAGCTTGGTCAGTCTGCTCTTGCTGATGATACAGCAAAAGAAGCTATTCTAAAAACACATCCTACTAAAACTAAGGGTGCTGAAGAACTTAAAGAATTATCCGAATCAGTAGGGGACTTAGCAAAAGCAGCTAAAGAGATGCTTGCTAATTCAGTCAAAGAACTTACAAGTCCTGTTGTGGCAGAAAGTCCAAAAAAACCTTAATTAAGATCAATATTATAAGATTAATTTGTTTTAAAAAAGTAACTGGAAAAATAAAGTCAATATAAGTCAAGAAAGATTTCTTGGCTTTTATTTTTTTATTTTCTCAAAAAATTTCTTAAAATTCATTTTAACTTTAAGCTCTTCTCTTAAAGAATAAAAACTTATTACAAAAGCCGTTAATAAATTAAATTTAAGTATTTAAATATAAACAAAATTGGGTGTTAGAAATTTAATTTTAAATACTTAAGTAGGAAACAGTTTGGGTAAATTTTTAAAGATAATAGTAGTTTCTTTGGTTTTATGTGAGATTTTATAAAATTGTTCAATAGACTTAACTATTTAAAAGATAAAGACCCTTTTTTATGATTTATATTTAGGTTTTTGAAATTGCAAATTTTAAATTTTTTTTATAAATAGCAAATCGGTTAATAAATATAAATAAATTTAATAATAAAAACTAAACACAGTATTATCATTACTGGAGAGATTTTATTTTTTTTATTTTCCAATAAATTAAGTATTATGTTTATTAAAACATAAAATATTATTCCAATACTTATCCCCGAAGAGATATTGTATGTTAAGGGAATTAAAAAAAGTATTAAAAAACTGGGAATATTTTCTCTTATATTAGAGAAATTAATTTTCAATATTTCTCTACACATTGAAAATCCTACATATATTAGTGCTGCAGCAGTTGCACTGGCAGGAACGGCAATAAATAATGGTGAAAGGAATATTGCAATAAAGAACATTATTCCCGTTACTATTGTTGTAAGTCCAGTTTTACCACCTTCTTCTATTCCTGTGCAACTTTCAATGTATGCGGTTACAGTTGAAACTCCCATTATTGCCCCAACAGTAGTAGAAATGGCATCAATTAAAAATATTTTGCCGACATTAGGAATTTTTCCATTTTTGTCTAACATATTACCTTTTGCTGCCACTGCTATTAAAGTGCCCAAAGTATCAAATAAATCGTTAAACAGCAATACCAATACAATTGTAATAAAACTCCAAAAATGTTTGCTTAATATGTAGGAAAAATCTAACTGGTTAAATATTGGCCCAATAGATTCGAATCTTAAAATTCCATCTGGAAAACGTATTCCAGCAGCTACTGCGCTTTCTGGACTAAAGGTTGCATATATCCAAGCTATGGCAGTGACTGAGCAAATTGCCCAAAGTATACTTCCCCTTACATTTAATTGTTCAAAAATTACAATAAAAAATAATCCTAAAAATGTAAATAAAACTTTCAAGTCAATGAATGATCCAATTCCAACCAATGTAGCATCATTTTTAACAATAATTCCCCCATTGACAAAGCCAATAAAAGCAATAAAAAGCCCTATTCCAACTGTAATAGAGTATTTTAAATTTACCGGTATGGAATTTGCAATACTTTCCCTAGCTCTTGATAAAGACAGTACAATAAAGATTAGCCCCTCGATAAAAACAGCAGCTAGTGCAACTTGCCAAGGAATATTCATTCCAATTACTACAGAAAATGCAAAAAATGCATTAAGACCCATACCCGGTGCTAGTGATATAGGGGTATTAGCATAAAGCCCCATTAATATACTAGAAAATGCTGATGTTAAGCAAGTTGCAGTAACTAATGCGCCAATTGGCATACCTGTGCTAGATAATATTGCCGGATTAACAGCTATTATGTATGCCATGCTTAAAAAAGTGGTAATACCACCGATAATTTCTTTTTTATAATCAATGGTTTTGTTTTTAAATTGAAATAATAATGTTTCTTTGGATTGATTCATTACAAATTACTCCTCAAATTTTATTTTATATCAAAAATAAAACCAACGCTATTTATTGGATTTTGATCTATTAATAAAATATATTGATAAATCAAATTTTATAGAAATATTAATAGCCATAAATAAATTTAATAATAAAAATTAAGCATAATATTAGCAGTACAGGAGAAATTTTAATCTTTTCTTTACTAAAAAAATTAAATGATACATTTACTAAAATATAAAATGCTGCGCCAACAAAAAATCCTGAAGAAATGCTATAAGCTAAAGGAATCAAAAAAAATATTAAAAAGCTGGAAATATTTTCTCTAATATTAAAGAAATCAATTTTAATTATTTCTCTACACATTGAAAATCCCACATATATTAATGCTGCAGCAGTTGCGCTAGCAGGAACGGCAATAAACAATGGGGCAAAAAAAACTGCAAATAGAAATAATGTTCCAGTTACAATTGAAGTAAGGCCCGTTTTTCCACCCTCAGCAATTCCTGTAAAACTTTCAATATAAGTAGTAACAGTGGAAACACCCATTATTGCTCCAAAAGTAGTAGCAATGCCATCTACCAGTAATATTTTTTTTGCATTAGGAATTTTTCCATTTTTATCCAACATGCCACCTTTTGTTGTAACGCTTATTAAAATACCCACAGTATCAAATAAATCATTGAACAAGAGAATAAAAACTATTGATATAAAAGTCCAAAAATGCTCATTTAAAACATAAGAAAAATCTAATTGATTAAATATTGGTTCAATGGATTCAAATTTTAAAACCCCGCTGGGAAGTTGTATTCCAATAGCCTGGGCGCCTTCTAAATTAAATATTGCATACATCCAGGCTATGGCAGTGACTGAGCAAATTGCCCAAAGTATACTTCCCCTTACATTTAATTGTTCAAAAATTACAATAAAAAATAATCCTAAAAATGTAAATAAAACTTTTAAGTCAACAAATGATCCAATTCCAACCAATGTAGCATCATTTTTAATGATAATTCCCCCGTTGACAAAGCCAATAAAAGCAATAAAAAGCCCTATTCCAACCGAAATAGAATATTTTAGATTTATTGGAATAGAATTTATAATTTGCTCTCTTACTCTTAAAAAAGATAAGAGAATAAAAATTAGTCCTTCAATAAAAACAGCAGCTAATGCAACTTGCCAAGGAATATTCATCCCAATTACTACAGAAAATGCAAAAAACGCATTCAAGCTCATTCCAGAAGCTAATGCTAAAGGCGTATTGGTATAAAGTCCCATTAGTATAGTAGAAAATGCTGCTGTTAGACAGGTTGCGGTAACTAGCGCACCAATTGGCATGCCTGTGTTGGACAGTATTGCTGGGTTAACAGCTATAATATATGACATACTTAAAAAAGTAGTAATGCCCGCAAGAATTTCCTTTTTATAGTTAATATCACTGTTTTTAAATTGAAAAAATAAACCTTTTACATATTTACCCATAAAACTTTCCTTTTTATTGTTTAAAAATATTTTCAATAATAATTATTAGGCTTTTAATTCTTTTTAAAGGCCTATTGCGCCTTATTAAGCATATTGTTCTGAAAAAGAATATCTTCGCTGTCGGGTAAGTTTGAAAATACAATAGTTTTAATAATCTTTTCAGAACTATTTGTAATAACAAATTTTCTCGCTTTAATAAGCTTTAAATAAGCTTTTAAAGAAATGTCTCTTCCAACGCTAAAAAAGGTTTGAAGATATTTATTATCAATTAGCTTATGCTGATTAAATAGAAATAAGGCAATTATATCATTTCCAACTTTTAAAAATAAAGGTTCTTTGTACCTTAAGTTCCAAGTATTAGAAACAGTAAAATAATGTCTTAAAGAAATTTTATTATTCTCTTGAATTAATTTAATATATTTGGAATCTTTTTTTAATTCGGGAATGCCATCAAAATAGATTGTAGAACAAGACAGTGTTAAAAATAGCAAATAAAAAAGTAATAAATATTTTTTAAAAATTTTCAAGAAAGTCCATAATATGTAAGTTTTTTTATAAAATTTTGTTTTTAAATGCATATTCTAAAGTATTTTTTGTATTCTTGAAATTAACATCAATAAATCTTGGATCATATTGCAAGGTATCCTTAGTCCAAACCTGAAAAGAATCCTCGTTAAATAAAAAGACTAGCTTTTTGTAAGGGGTTAAAGCTTTTGACATAAGAGTAAAATTATCTTTATCAAGATTAATGTACAAAAACTTAAAATTTCCAATACTAACTACCTTAGAAATGGCAATACTTCCAATATATTTATTGTCTTGAATTAATTTTAAATAACCTTTAGTAAAATTTAAATTTGAATCTAGCATAACATTTAAAAAAACACTAAATTTATTACTCAATTTATCTTTTTTAATGTATATTTGACTTTCTGGATAAAAATAAAGGAAATAATCTGCTCTTTCAATTTTTTCAAAATTCTTTTCTAAATCTTCAGCAATATTTAAAATCTTGCAAGAAGAGCAAATAAAAACCATTAAAATCAAATAAAAACAGTATTTCATAATTAACTTATATTATACAATACAGAAAGGAGAGTATTTATATTAAATGAATGAAAACAAATTCAGCTCTTGTATTGAAAATTCTAAAGCCTATTCGGATTATATAATATCAAAACATAAAATATTGCTTATTCCTGTTCCTATAGTAAAAATTGCCATGGGGGAAGATCTTAAAATTTTCGAAATAAGCTTTCAAGATAAGAATAAAGATTTTCCAGGATATATTCAATTAAATAAAAAATCTTTATATATAAATGAAAACATGAGTCTTGAAAATAAAAGATTTACAATAGCAAAATACTTGGGGCATTATTTGATGCATCAAGATCAAATAAAAAATCTATCTAAAAATGAAAACTATTATAATGACATTCAAGATAGTCAAATGGTAACAGAAGCTAACATATTTGCAGCAAACATATTGATTCCAACAACCACATTAAAATTAAAATTATCTCAATATAAATCTAAAGAGTACCCCCAAAAAACAATAGCAAAAGAATTCCAAGTAACTGAAAATATAATTTATTTAAAATTAAGCATAATTAATGATCTTGTCAAAATAGATAAAATAAAAAAGGGTAAAAAATTTTTAAAAATTAAAAACACAAAAGAAAAAATAGAAGCTAACATCTATCTCCACAATACAGATAAAATTAAAGAATCAATAGCTCTTGATTTGGAAAAATATGAACTTGAAAAAAAAGAACGAATTAAAAAAATATTTGAAGATCTGGAGTAAAAAGCTTTCTCAAGTTAAAAACTTTTTGAGTATATATTCCATCTTTACATTCGCCAAGACTAAATAATTTTTACTCTTAACAAGAGAATCTAAATGGTTTTTTGCAATTACAATCCAATACTTATTATCCATAAATTTTTTAGCAGTTGGAAAATTTATTTTCAATGAAAAATTTTTCATAATTTTTTGTTTTTCAAGATAAGATAAAACTTCTGCCTTAAAAGATGCGCCTTGGGTCAAGCTATAAGCAATAAGTATTCTATATAATTTCTTATTATAAATAAAAAGGTCTTTAATAAAATTAATATTATTATTGAAACTAGATTCATCAACGTAAATATAAGCACTATTTTTACTATCACTCAAGCTTTCAAAATCAGATGAATAATGTAAATGTTCGTAGTCTTTTATTTTAAAATTTGAAATCTTCAAATCAGGATAATTCATTAAAGATGATAAAACAGTTAAATTTATTTTATCTTTTTCTGGTATTTTTACCAAAGATATAGTTGAACAACCATAAAACAATAAAAAATAAACGGATATTAAAAACTTCTTCATTTAATGCCTAATTGTATGCTTTTAGTAAAATAAAGTAAAGTAAATAAAAATATATAAATATTTTGATATAATTTAAAAATAAACTTTAAAAGGATGTAAAATGAGTTATTATGTGCTAAGCAAAATATTTCTATATTCTGGGTACCTTGTTATTGGATTTTTATCTTTTACAATTTTCAATAAAAATTTAAGAAATAAAATCAAAGATAAATTAAAAAATTTATACTTTTTATATTATTTAACTTTTTTTACTCTTTTTATTATTAGTTCAAATTCATCTTATTACTTCACTGAAAAGCAATTATTAAAGGATTTCAATATTTTTGAAAAAGAATTTTTTGAAATACATAAAATAAACGAACAATTTTTTCAAAAATACCTACTAAATTTTCCAGTACCAATAAGAATGGAATTGATGTCAAAATTTGATCCTCTATATACAGTGTTTAATGCTAGTTTTGAGAAATATGCTAAAAACATTGGAAAAAGTTCTTATGAAATTCAAACAAATTATAAAAATTACATCGGGGCAACAAATTCAGAAATTAAAGAAAAACTAGAACAAATAAAAGAAAATATTACTCCTATTTATAATAAATATAAATTACCTATTCTAAATGGAAAAAAAACAGAAATAAGTATTGATGAGAATGGAAATATTATTCCTGTTATAAAAAATGCAAACGGACAAATAACAGAATTACTGTTTTACGATCAAAATTATAATTTAATCCCCTTTAAAAAATTTGAAAGCTATAAAGTTAGATTTGATCTAATCCCAGAAAATAAAAACATAAACTTCAAAGAACTAATAAACGTTTACTATCTTGATGAAAAAAATATTATCACTCCCATAGAATATTATAAAAATAATATAGATACGAGCCCTTATTACATAGACTTGCAAGAAAATAAAGATGATTTTCTTAAGACAATAAAAATCAAAAAAGAATATGGTTTATACATTGAGAAAAAAAAGCAACTACAAAATTTAACTGAAAATGATAAACTTGATGATTTTAAAGAATTTTTATCAAAAAATAATAATATTTTTTCACCAAATACAATATTTTCCAACGGCAATCCAATATTTACTTATGCCATAAATGTAAAAGCAAAAAGTATTATAAATTATTTAATAACAAAAGAATTTAATATTAATTTAACAAATCAAAGTTCTCAAACAGCTCTTCATAGTGCCATAATTCAAAAATATGATTTAAATTTTATTAAATCACTTATCGAAAAAGGCGCTAATCCAAATATCAGAGATAGCGACAATAAACTACCCATAGATTACTCTGACAAAACTAGTGAAATCTATAAATATTTAATCGGAATTTAACTTTACAATGCTAATTGATGATTAATTCCATTGTAAACACCCTAAGCCAAATTGATCTTATTTATTTCTAAATTTAATTTAAAATAATTTCAATAAAAATAAAGATTATAAGCAATGCTTTATAACAAATGCCATGAAATTAAAGGGAAAAACAATCTTTAATGTTTTTTAGAAATACAAAATTTTATAAACAGCAATTCAATATACTATCATTTATTCTATACTGATATTTACAAGATTAAAAAATCTTGTTAAGATATTAAGCGTATTATTCAAATTAATTATTTTAATTAATTAATTAATTTGCACTTAATAAAAAGGGGAAAATTATGTCAACATCATCAGCATCTATATCTATATTTACAATATTACAAAAAATAGGAAAAGCCTTCATGCTTCCAATAGCACTTTTACCAGCAGCTGGAATTTTATTGGGAATTGGGGGAGCATTTACTAATGAAACAATGATTCAGGCTTATGGATTGGAAGAAGTCCTTGGAAAAGGAACTGTTGCTAACTCAATACTTTATCTTATGAAATATACAGGGGAAGTAATTTTTGCTAACCTGCCTTTAATGTTTGCAGCGGCAATTCCAATCGGACTTGCTAAAGTAGAAAAAGGAACAGCTGCTTTAGCAGGAGTAGTGGGATTTTTGGTTATGCATCAAACTATAAATGGGATTTTGTATATACAAGGAATCACACCAGAAAGCGCAAGCTTAAAAGCACTATTGGAATTAGGAATGCCTGAAACAGCTGCAACTGCAAAAAGTCAGGAATATACAAGTGTACTTGGAATATTCTCTCTTCAAATGAGCGTAATGGGGGGATTGATAGCAGGATTTGTTGCTGTCTTTCTTCACAACAGATTCCATAATATTCAATTACCCACATTCTTAGCATTTTTTGGAGGCACAAGATTTGTGCCAATTGTAACTACAATGGCAATGTTTGTAGTAGGAATATTTTTAACATTTATTTGGCCTTTTATCCAAGGTGCAATGACTTCGTTTGGAAGAATTGTAGAACAATCAGGACTTTTTGGAACATTTGCATATGGAGCAATAAAAAGATCTTTAATTCCATTTGGACTTCACCATATATTTTATTTACCATTTTGGCAAACAGCTGTTGGGGGAACACTGGAAATAAATAACGAATTAATCTCAGGAGCACAAAATATATTTTTCAAACAACTTGCAGATCCCAATACTGTACACTTTGAAGTTGCAAAAGGAACAAGATTTTTTAGCGGGGAATTTGTTGTTATGATTTTTGGATTACCTGGGGCTGCGCTTGCTATGTACCATACATCAAAACCTGAAAATAAAAAAAACGTAGCTTCATTACTACTATCTGCTAGCTTTACATCAATGTTAACAGGAATTACAGAGCCTCTTGAATTTGCATTCCTTTTTGCAGCACCAGCACTTTATTACTTTATATATGTTCCTCTTTTTGGACTAGCATATCTTTTAACACACCTTTTAAACGTAGGAGTTGGACTAACATTTTCTGGCGGATTTATAGATATGTTCCTATTTGGAATACTTCAAGGAAATAGCAAAACAAATTGGATAGCAATTCCTATCTTAGGAATCTTCTACTTTATTGGATTTTACTTTATATTTAAATTTGCAATCATGAAATTCAATCTTAAAACAATAGGAAGAGAAGACGAAGAGATGGAAAAAACCATGATGAGTTCAGAAAAAACAAGCTTATCAGAAACCGCTTCAAAAGTATTAGAGGGTCTTGGAGGAAAAGATAATATTACATACATTGATGCATGTGCATCAAGATTAAGAGTTAATCTAAAACAAATAGAAGTCATTAAATCAGACGCCTATTTCAAAAATCTAGGTGCCAGTGGAATATTAAAAAAAGGAAATAGTGTCCAAATTGTATTTGGAGGATTGTCCGATAATATAAAAATGGGAATCGACAAGCTTATGTAAAATTTTTAAAATATAATATAAAAACAGCTAATCCAATAGAAAAAT
>NC_012252.1 GCF_000181875.2 [Borrelia] finlandensis
ATTTTTTTGACAAAAATATTAGTTTTTGCTATTATATATGTAATTTAATAAAGAGAAGTAAAAATTTGTGTGATTTAAGAAAAGCAAAACTAATAGACAAGATAAGTTCATTAGAACTATACAGATACTCAATATTTTTTAGAAATTACATTGAAAATGTAGCAGAAGACTGCCTCAAGAATGGAATTGTTCTTGAGAGTATTAGCCACAATGTTAGTGAATTTGAACTTGCTAGGTTAAAGGTGCAGCTTAAGAATGCTTTATTTAATTGTATTATAAGTTACCGATTTCATGGAATTGGATATATTTTAGTAAAAACTAAAGATAAGCTATTAGATCTTGAGGAGCCTGTTAATATAGAGTTGCCTATTGGACTTGAATACCTTGATTATGAGTTTATAAGAGATTTAGGAATTGACTTTGATTATGTGACTTATAAAGTAAAAACCAATAATAGGGACAATTCTTTTGACACTATTAAAATACATAAAAGCCGACTCATAATATATGAAAACTTTGATTTTATCTTAAAAAGATATGTTCCATGTTATACGGAAAGTTTTTTGTTAGATATTTACCTATTTGAAAAAATATATGTTGAGATAGAAAGGCGTATTGAAAACCACAATTTTTTGTTTTATAAAGATGAATCTTTAGTTCAACTACAAGATGCACTTTCTAGTGCAACTACTTCTTTAAGCGCACTTACTAAGAGTAGAAATAATGATAAAGGAAATGGTATTTTATCTTCTTTTTTAAGAAAACAAAGTTCAAACAACCATAGTAAAGATATTTCTAATTTGCGCAGCCTTAATGACTCTTTAGCAAATGAACTTGCGAGGCTTAAAAGCAATCTTAATAATGAGGGAATGTTTTACACGGCTACTCCTAATGCTAGTTTGGAGGTTATTAAGTACGATCTTAGCTATTTAAAGGAGGCTTTAGCTTTAATTAAAGCAAAAATTGGTGCTGATACTAAAGAACCTTTAACTAGAAGTTTCAATGAGCAGGCTAAAGGGCTTGGAAATGATGGTAAAGGTGATAGAAGTAATTATTATGATTTTTTAAAAGGTGTACAAGAACAAGTTGAAAATTCTTGTAACTTAAAGCTTACTAAATATTTTGGGCTTGATATGAGGTTTAATTCACTAGTTATGTTAAGCGAAGATCAAAAGGTAGAGAGAGATATAAAGCTAATTGAGCTTTACAGTAAATATAACGAGCTTATACAAAACAGCTGTTTTAATAGCGAGGAGCTAGCGATTTTAAAAGAAAAATTATTCTCATTTTGAGAAAAGGAGCTAAAAAGTGATTGAAAATGAAGAAAAAGAAGAACAAAAAGCAATTGAGGTACAAGTCAAAGAAGAGTCTCAAATTAAGCCCGATACTAAGGTTATAAGTGCTGGGGAATTTGAGGAGTATATGCGGCTTAGGGAGCAAGCAGGTAATGTAAAACCTAAAGAGATAAAGCGGGATTTAAGTATAAATGAGAGAATAACAAAAGAACTTGCTGAGGTTGAAGAGAGAGAGCGTGTTGAAAAACAATTATTATTAGAGGCGGAGCGCATAAATGAAATTGATACACTTGCAAAATCTCATCTTAGCAGCCATTTCAATAAAGAAGTTTTACTTGCAAAAGGATACACTTTAAAAGACATTATGCAGGCTCAACGTAGAGAGCTTGTTCGCAAGTTTGTTCCAATTGAGCAAATTAAAGCTATTGCTAAAGCATCAGATATAAGTCATATCGATGGGGAGATACTAGAACAACTTGTTTCTTTGGCTAAAGTGAATATCAAATTAAGAAAAAATGCGAATAGTAGTTCTTCTTCTGTTGACTCTATCAAAGGCAATATTATTGTTAGATCAGAAGAGAGAGTAAGTTTGCTTGATTCTAATTTTGTTCCAATTAATTTTACGGAGTTTGTGCAAGCTATAAGCAATACTTATAGGCAAAGACGAGCTCAATTTTATGAAAATCTAAAAAGACATAAAAGAACAAGTATTGCTTAAAGGAGTTTTTAATGGGTGATATCACAAAAATTAAACAAGAGTTTGATAAAAAAGTTGCTGAAATTAAAGCATTAATGAAAAATCCCCAAAAAGATACTGGTTTACTTAGTAATTCTAGCGAGTTTGGAGATAAAAATCTAATTTTTTCTAATTCTGATGGAGTTTGTACTAGCAGTAAAGATAAAATAGAAAATTACCCTGCTAAAGGCTATCCATATAAGCGTGGAGTCAAGCTTGGTTTTGGTGATGGTACAACAGAACTTGAAGTTGAAGCTGGTGGTGGAGACGACTTATACGGAGTGTGTACTGATATAGATGAGTTTAGTGGTATGGCAACTGTAATTCCCATTACAAACAACTTTACAGGGTATTTGACGTTTAAGAAAAATGGTGAAAATGGTGTAAAGCCGGGCGATAAGCTGCATTTTAATCAACATGGAGAGCTTGAAAAAACTACGGGGGGAGAAAAATCTGTTAATGCCGTAGCCCTTTCAAAAGTACATAAATTAACAGAAGAGTTATTTATAGTTCTTGTTAGTGTTTTTGGAAATAGAGCTTTAAAAGGGTAGTTAAATTATGGATTTAAAAGGTAAAGGGCAAGCTAAAGGTCCTAATTCTAATGATAATTTACAATTAGGTTTAGAAACAGAAGTTCCAGTCGCAGCTCCTAGAGCTAAGCGTCAAGCAAGACAAGTTGAAGAGGATGTAGAAGTGAAAGATCCTTATTTTGATTCTGTTGAGGAACTTGACGATATTCTTTTGAAATTCAAAAGATATTCAAAATCAATGAGCTCGATTGAAAATAAGGTTTTTGGTAATTCTGGCGGTTGTTTTAAATCAAAGAATGAGCGAGTTAATGCTTATTCCTTTGCATGTTCAAGTTTTACAGACAAAATAGAAGAATATTTTTACGATCCAAAAAATAGTTTTCCATACAAGCGTGGGGTCAAACTTGTTCCAAAAGAGAATTCTGTATATGTTGAGATTGGTGCTGATACTGATCTATATGGCATATGTGTTGATGTATGTGAGTTTAGTTGCATAGCATATGTTTTGCCAATTACCAATAACTTTGAAGGGTACCTTGTGACAAGAAACCCAAATATAAAAGCAGGAGAAATATTAGACATTAATGCTGATGGGGTTATTATCAAGGCTGGAGGTGGACGTCCAACTGTAATTAATGCGTATGCATTATCTGATTCATTTACAATCAATTTTGTATCTGAAGATAAGGATTCAAAGCGGGCTCAAGCTAGAGGGTCCAAAGAGAATTATTCCATCAATTTGATAAAAGTTACAGTTTTTGGAAACAGAGGACTTGAAAAAGAAGTGTTTGCTCATGCTGTTTCGGGCGTAGGGGGATAAAAAGGAGGTAATTGAATGGCAAATACAACACAATTAGTAAAAGATTATCAAGAAAATCGTAATAAACTAGAAAAGTTAATGAAAAATCCACAGCATTATGCTGGTTTGCTTAGCAATTCTTTAGAGTTTAGAGACAAAAACGTGCAATTTTTTGCTTTTGGAGGTACTAGAAGCAGTAAGTTTGACAAACTGGAAAATCATCCATTTTTGGGGTATCCGTACAAGCGCGGGGTCAAAAGAGTTATTCAAGAAGAAAAACCAAATGAAATTCATTATGAGCCTCATGTTGAGGCCGGTGGTGAAGAAGACTTATATGGAATATGTATTGATGTAGATGAATTTAGTAAAACAGCTACTATTGTTCCAATTACAAATAATTTTGAGGGATATTTAGTGGCAAAAGATTCTACGGTTAAAGTAAAAGACAAGCTTGTTTTTAATAAAGACGGAGCGCTTGAAAAGGTTAATGGAGCGCCTCCAAATAAGGCAACTATTAATGCAACAGCATTGTCTGATGCAAAGCAAATTAGCAATGATGTTTATTTGGTAAAAGTAGCAGTATTTGGAAATAAGGCCATAAGTAAAAATTAATTATATTTTGGAGGATTGAATATGGAATTATTTGATGAAAATTATTATGCAAAAGCTGTAGCCAATATTATAGGAGAAGTTAAAGATCCTATAATGTATAAATGGTTTTTACCCGATCAAATTGAAGATGTTGATCTTCAAATGGGTTATCAAAGAACTGTAAAGTGGGACGCATTTTTAAATGCTAATCCTACAACTATTGCCAATGAGGTTAATACTATCTCAACTATTGGGTTTAGTTCTGAAGTGGTTAGACTTAATTATCTAAAATTACAGTACAAGTTTAGGCACTTAAAGCAGACATCTGAAAAATTTTACACTTCAGACTCATATATTGGAGATATTAATAATAATCTACTTCCTTTCGCTCAAGCTTATAAACTTGCAAGCAGTGAAATTATTAAACTTATTAATCATTTTGTATTAACGGGGACTGTTTCAATTCAAAAAGATGGAAAAAATCAAAAACGTCTACTTCCTAATATGTATGGACTACTTAATATGCCCGAACAGATAAAAGAAGAAGTTAACAATACTGATAAGGACAAGATGGACAAAATATTTGAAAAAATTGAGGCTGGACTTTCAAAGCTAGAGTTAGGAGATGAATTTTCTACACCTATGATGGTAATAGTTGATCCTGCGACTTCATTGAAATTGGTAAAACCATATTCACCAGCAGCACCAGCAATAAGTTGTGAAAAATGGGAGGATGTTTTGATTCAAACTATTAAGGCTATTAATAATAGAGAAGATGTTTATATTGAAACTTCAAACTTATTAAAACATCAAATACTTATTTACCCATTAAATCCGGAACTCATTAAATTTAAACCTAGTAAGTATATGTTGCCTACACCTAATGAACAAGTTGATAAAGACTCAACTGATATTGCTCATTCATACATTGATTTTGTTTTAGGCGGACTACTTGCTACTAAAAAAACTATTTTACAAGTACACATTAAACAATCTTAAGCAAATAAGGTAAGTTAAAATGAGTGAACAAAAAGACTTGCAAACACAAGTTCAAAATGGAGAAGAACTTTTATTAACAAGACTTCATTCTGAAGTACTGTTACTATTGGGAATAGACAAATTTGCACTAAGTAGGCAAAATTTTCTACTTCATTTATCACTGCTTCAAGCTATTCTAGTAACACGTGGTATTGATGCTAGTTCACTTACATATGAACAAATATTTTTGCTTACCTTCTACCACATGGGTTGTCAATTAAGAAAACAAGGAGTTGTTCGCGAGTTTGAATTTGAAAGGATTAAAAAAGAGAAGTTCAATGAGCTTGAAATTGACTATTATCCTAACAGTAGTGGGGGCGAAGAAACCGATGGGGGAAGTTGTGGATCCAATAAGAACTTTTGCTCACAACTTGATGCGTTTTTAGAAAAGCTAAAAAGAGAGACGTCAACGCCGTCTTGTGTGGGGGTTGTCTAGTGAGTGGTATTAGAAAAAGACTAGCAGATATGTCTGTGCATATGATCAACGTTTTTAAGGACCCCGAACCTTTAAGGTTTTATAAGGGCAATGTTGTAAAACTTGATGATGACGACTCTTATCAACGAATATTTAATAAAAATGAGTACACTGAATTTATAGGGATTATTATTGACATAAAACCACAAGAACTTTCAATGCTTTACGACTCTAATATATCCGATATTCAAGGATATTCTAAACTTTACACATATCAAGACCTTAACTATGAACTAAAAGACCGAATATCAATTGCAGATTCAGCTTACTTTGAAATATTTAGCATTGACTCTTCAATCGGATACTTTACTTTAATTTTAAAGGAATTTATATGGACAAACTAGAATTCACAATTGAATTAGAAATTGGCTGGTTTGGGGGTCGTTCTAATATTGCTAGGATGCATGAAAAAGGGAGTAGTAATTTACCGATAAGAAAACATTTAACCAAAATTGCTGGTAGTACTGAATTTAGAGAATATATCAATAATAGTTATATAAATTCTAAGTTTAATCTTGATCCTAAATTAGGAATGCATGCTATTGGAAAAGCTTTTATTAAATACTATGAGAATTATGTGCTATCGGGTCAAGTTGTGCCGGGCTTAAAGGATAGTACAATTAAAAGCAAATTAAAAAAAGGTAGCGGTACTGCATCAACCCCACTTGTTGATACATCCAAAATGCTATCAGAACTCACTTATAAGGTGCTTAAATGATTGTAACTTTAGATTCAATTTTAAATCATTTAATCCAAATATTTAGGGGGTTTAAGGCCTATGCAATTGCAAATAATTTTAAATGCGATATCATAAATACTTACAATCATCCCTATCTTTCAAAAATTACAACTGCTAGCCCTAATATAATAGCATTGAAGTTTGATGGTACTCAGCATTTATTTGATCATAACTGCAAAACTGGTGCATTTTATGAAAATACTTTGGAATTTAGTGTGAATTTCCAAATATATATTATTTCAATAGTGTTAAATGCTAAAGATTTTGATGCCAATTCTCGGATGCTAATACTTTATGATATGCTTAGCGAGTTTCTACATAATAGAGCCCATAAGTATACTTTAGAAAATCAATCCCAACCCGAATATATCAATAAAATTAACTTTTACATTTACCCAATATCTAATATGCAAACAATTGGACTAATTAATTTAGGTACAAAATATAGCAACCATGCATACAGTGCCTCTATAGCATTCAATGCTAGTGTAAAAGCAATCGAAATTTTAAAGGAGGAATACGAAATTGCCGCAAGATACAATTAGTGTAAGTTTAATTGACTCTAGAATTCAAGCAAGCAAGCCCAATTATTATAATCCACTTTTGGTCTATAAAACGGCCAAAATCAAAGTTAATAAAGATAATACTAACTTTAAAATATTGAATTTAACCGTTAATAACTATGAACAACAAATTGAAAATTTAGAAAAAGATAATGGAAATGGAGACGATCAGTTTGGAAAAGAAAAAACACTGCTAAAAACCGCAATGTCGGATTTTTTCAATTCAAGTGAAGAGTCGTTAAAGGTTGCTGTTCTTTTCATTTATAAGGATAAGCCTGAAGAGTTAAAAAAATATCTTAAAATACATAGACACTCCTTTGTTGTGCTTATTAATACTGAGGGGAATAATTCAGAAGATGGGCTTAAGGTTTATAAAGATGACTATGCTAAGTTTAAAATGCCCTCAACTTTTTTTGTATTCTCAACTAAAGAACAAGAAATAAAAGAACCTTTTAATGATAAGGGGAATACTGAAAAAGCAAGAAATATTGTTGTTTACAGCAACAATAAGGATAATTTACACCTCAAATTTGTAAGTGGATATTTATATCAAGCAAGTATTTTCCATTCTGTAAATCCTTATGGTATGCCACTTTCTGCTTTACCACTTGTTGACGATACTGTAATTGGAAAGTTAAGAACTGCAAATATCAACTTTTATTCACTTCTTAATGAAACTGGTCTTGATGGTATGCCTGCTTTTAAAGAGGGTGTTGATCTTGCTGGAAATCCAATAGACACGCTTTTTACTTATCATTATATAAAAAACGAGGCAATTGTTGAGCTTATTAGAATTTGGAATAAAAACAATAGACAAAACAGTAAATTATCTGAACTTCAACTTAATGGAGCTAGAGATAATGCTTATACTTCAGCGATAGAATGCCTGCTTAAAAGATTCATCGATAGAGGACTGATTATAGAGTATAAAAACTTAAAACTTGTTCTATCAGCGTCTTCGCAGCTTAAATTAGAACTTAGTGTGAATATTACTTATAACTTTAGTATTAATGCTGTTGCTTTAGTAATTACTACTCAAGATATAGTTGATTATCAAAACAGTTTAAGCGTATAAGGAGTTAAAAATTATGCAATTTTATGATTTAAGAGAAGTTTATTTCTCAATAGGCGGTAGACAACTGCACAGTGGTAAGTTAGAGCTTACAAGCGAGCCTACAACACGAGCGGTGGTTAGTGCTGAAGATAGGGGGCTACCCGTAATAAGCTTAAGAGATCCTAAAACTATAACTTATATTTTTAATATTGAAGTCACTCTAGGTAGTCATGACTATATTTTACTAACCGAAATTTCAGATGATCAATTTTATAACATGGATGTTAGCAAATATGAAAAAATGCTTGATTTAGTATTTAATGATAGAATTGCTACTAAAATTATTACTAACTATGCAATTTTTACTGAAGAGCCCTCAAGAAGTTATTCAGCAGAGGCTGAAAAAGTTACTTTTGAAATTAGGGCTATTAATTGCCAAAAAACACACCCAAACAAAAACTAAAAGGAAATTCTTATTATGATAATGCGATATAAAATGAAAATTTTAACTAAAAACAAAACCTATGAATACCCACTAAAAGTATTACCAGTCTATGAATGGGATAGAGTACTAGGATTTAATCAAAGTGACGCTGTTTTTAAACTTAATGAAGTGAAATATCTAAAAGAAATTACAAACTTAATGATAAGTCCAAAATTTTTAGACGAGTTCTATGTAATTCTAGATGCAAATAGAGAATTTATTTCTTACTATAAAGACTATCTTGTTGCTATTATTTACACCGCGCAATTCAATACTTTTCATATAGATAATGATCTAAAAAAACCCGCTTTAGTATATTTGAGTGAATATGAAAATAACGTTGGTGATTTTGTTACTTTTGACTATATCGATGATAATTTTGACTATGAAAAAATAACCGTCTCACTTACATCAAATTCTAATGAATTGGTTGCTAAATGAGCAAAAGAAATAAGGAGATTGATAAAACTATTGCAAATCTTAATGAGACTAGAAAAAAGTATTTTAACTTGCTTGACGAGATAAAAAACGATAAATACTATTTTCCAGTAATTATGAATATTTGCTCATACAACACGGTTAAAAAATTGCCTTATGACGAGCTTTTAGAGGTCAATCGAATTGCTGATCTTAAATTAGAAAAAGAATTGTATGAATTAATTTTAAGCAAATGAGGGCTTAATGAGCGACAAATTCACCATTAAATTTAAAGGCATTCTTGATCATGCAGCAACAAAAAAGGCTATCGAACAAGATATTACCAAAATGGAAAAATATCTTAAACCTAAAAAATCTAGTTTAGGTAGTACTAAAGATATTGTAAAAAATAATTTGTCGGATAAGAAAAAAGAATTAAGCAGACAATCTAAGTTTGAAAACTTACGAGAACGTGTTGAGAAATATAGGCTAACACAAACTAAAAAGCTGATGAAACAAGGCATGGGTTTTGAAAAAGCTAGAAAAGAGGCTTTTAAAAGATCCTTAATGTCGGATAGAGATAAAAGGCGCCTTGGGTATAAAGAACTTGTAAAAGAATCAAAAGCAAAAAGTAAAATGCTAGCGGCCTCTCAAGGAAAAAGACTTGTTGCCAAAATTGCTATAGGTAGCGCCCTAGGAAATATCATTAGCAACGCTATAAGTAAAATTGGGGGCGGAATTTTAGGATTTGCCAAAAAAGCGGTTGAAGAAACATCTAAAACTAATAAAAAGAAACTTCTCAATAGTGCATTTTATACAGGAAAAGAACGAGATATGCTGATTAAGGGAACTGAAAAGGAGAAGGGAATTTTTAGCGGATTGAAAGGATTTGAGCGCAACTTAGAAAAAGAAGAGTTTTTAAATCAAGCAAGTGTTTTTAAAGGGACTCTAAGAGACTTGGGGAAGTTAAATTTTCATAATTTGAAAAAATCAATGGAGTTTGCAGCCGTGCTTAAATCCAGCGGTGCTATGAGCAGTGAGGATGCTGTAAAAGCCGTTAATAGTCTTCTTAGTGGAGATGGAAGTGAACTTTATGATATATTAAAAAATACATGGGGCGAGGAAATTGCCAATAAATATACAGAAGATGCTAAAAAAGCTTGGCAAAGTGGAGCTGAAGTAGATCTAGAATCCAGAATTAGTAAGATGCTTGAAATGTTAGGCGATTATAAAAGCTACGGTCTTACAAAAAAAGCGGATACAAAAGAAGAGATTGATAGCAATTTAGCCTCAGCTGAACAAACTCTTTCAAACTTGACAACTAATGTTTTAGAGCCGATACTTGATTTAGTTAAAAAAATCACTGAGTACTTAAAAGGTTTTACTTTTCAAACACATGTTATTGAGCCTTTTTTTAAAGGTCTGAAGAGTCTTTTTGCCAATATTCCTGTGATTAAAAATTTTTTTAAGGATCCCGAAACTATCCCTAATCCACCTAACTCAGGCCCAAAACGTAAAGAAAATGAAGATAATAATAACAATACTCCATAAATTTTGGTGAAAAGGTAATTACTTATGGCTATTAACAGTGAAAAAATTATTAAAAATGAAACTATTAATAATGAAAAGAAAATGTCTCAGGAAGAGATTTTCCAAATAATAAAAGATGTCACAACTCAAATATTTGCTCTTTTTGGAGCAGATAACTTTTTAGTACTATTTCCAAGACCAGATTTTAGAGGTTTTGGCTATGTGCCACAATTATTTTTTATAAAACCCAAAACCCAGCTAATATCGCGGACCTACAATACTACTTGCTCTAAAAGACCGGTTATCAACTATTATGATAGAAAAGCGGAATACGTAAGCTACAACCCCGTAATGACGGGAGAACATATCTCATTAAACGGAGGAGTATTAACATCTCTATATAAAGAAATGCTTTCCCCACTCAAAATGACTGTTTTTGGAAATTCTCTGCTGCGCTTTGACGTGCATCTTGTAAAAGAACAACTAGCTAATAGACTACAAGCCCAAGTTCCTTTTACTATCTACAGTCCAACTTTTGGCCTTAAAGAATTAGCTATAATTACAAGTCTTACATTTACAGATACTCCCTTTATTGATGAGGTTGAAGTTAGCCTATCAATAGAAGTAGTAAAAACATTTTCATTTGCATTGGGAAAATATAAAGGATAATCAATGTTACTAAGTTATGATTTTAAAATTGAATTTTACAATGTAGATAAATCAAAAAAATCAATTGATGGAATTCCTTTTCCAGAAGAAACTCCTAAAATTATAATAAATACACAAGATGGAATTCATGTTGATATTTCTATATCCAACGTGTATTCAAATATTCTTACTATAAGTTCCAAACAAGCTAAAATTGTACTTTGGAACTTACCTCTAGACTTCACCGACCGCATTAAATTTGGAGATATAGTAAAGATATATTATAAGAAATTTGCTCATGAAAAAAATTTTGATTTCATAATGGCGGGAACTTTAGGGCCCCCAATGAGCACTGATTATCCCGGTGGAGATTTTAGTGTAGAGCTTGATGTTCGTTTATTAACTAAAAGCAACTTCTTCAATCGCAAATTAGAGGGCGAAAAGGGAAAAAGCTTTAAAGGAAAGACGGTGCAAGAAGCAATAGAATCTGTATTTCCTAATCGCAATATCATTCGTATGGATGAAAAAGATAAACTTAAAGTGATTGACAAAAATATTTATGCCTCAACACCAAAAGAGTTTATTGATAAAATAAAAGGAGTATATGTTCATAGCGTAATAGCTGATATTGGTACCGGGTTAAAGGGGATTGAATGCAATATTATATTTACCAATTATAAAAAGGCGGGGGGAAATGCACACTATAAGGCACTAGAAGATTATGGGCTTGAATTTATTCCACAACAAGAAATTACTTTAGGCACCACACTTAAAATAAATCTTATATTTTGGAACGCCAAAACATTTTACACACATAAGCTAAATGTCGGCGATAAAGTTTCATTTATTGATGGACTAGGAAAAATGATAAAAACCACCATAAAAGAAACAAGTGCCATACTTAGCAATGTAGGAGAGTGTTCATTGATACTTAAATTATATGACGATTCTAATAGTATAAGTATTAGATAAAGGAACTTAAAATGAGTCAAGACTATGAAATTTATAGAATGCAACAGCGTCTTTATGGCCATGCATTAACACAAGAAGACATAAAAAATTGGATTTATTCAAATATTTTCATAACTCGAATTGGCACTATAAAAGAATTTAAAAAACAAACACAAGAGGCTGTTGTTACAATACCCGAATTTGAAGATCTAGAAATTCAAACAAGAAATATATCCAATATCAATTTTGAACTATCAAAAGGTGATACCGTTTTACTACTTCAATCAAACATTAATATTTTTGATAAAAATGACAATATTCATTTTGACAAGCACCATTTTTACATACTTAGTGTAATTGGCCCAAAAACTTTAAATTTAATTTCTGATACTGTTAAGATCAAAACAAATAGTACCATTGAAATAGCTAACCAAACAACTAGCTTAAAAAAAATTCTAGATAATATCGTAAATGCTATTAACGGCATAACTATCATAGGAGACTCAACTATTAACTATGCAAGCCTAAGAGCTGTAACTTCTAGAATTACCTCCGATATCAACAGTTTGTTTAACTAATTTTTGCTAAATATGATATAATTACTAGTATGGATTTAAGAATTGGCAATAATTTTGAATTGGTATTTAATAATGATGTATCGCTTGTTGATGGAATTGATGAGCAAAAACAAAGGTTATTCATATTCTTAAAAACCTTAAAGGGTAGTCTAAGTTATGCCCCTAATTGGGGACTGGACTACTTCTTGCTTTTGAAACTTTTAAAAATTAATAATCTTCAAGCTGTAAAAAACTATTTTCATGAAATATCTAAAGAACTTAACTTAGATTTAAGTAATATTTCAACTACTATAAAAGACCGCAAAGTACATATATCATTTTTTTTCTCAGGCGACGTTTTGAATATGGAGTTTGATTTATGAGCATAGTTTTTGATTCTGATTTTGGCATTCTAAAACGTACAATTAAGGATATAGTAAAATCTAAAAGAGAATATTTGCGCGCAAATTATGGAATTAATATAGATGATAATAACAGTTCAATTTATAACATTATTGCATCTTCTTTAGCATTAATTGAAGAAGAAATAATTAATGAACTTAATCTGTTTTTTTCTAAAATGCGACCGGGCGGTACTTATTGGACCACTATTGAAGAACACATTTCTTCTAAAAGCACAACTTACAGCGCAGTTAAATCCGCTTTACTTAATCTTGATGGGGTTGAGTACACTAATATTAAAAGTTCAGCTGGAAAAGCCAATATATATCTAATTCTAAAAGAAGATTTATTAGACACTAGTAAAACTAATATTAGTAATTCTGAATTTAAGGCAAAACTTTGGGAGACATTATATCTAACAACTCCTAGTGGCACTTTGCTTGAAGGAAATATAGAAATTGATGGATTTAACTCAACTGGACAACGTAAATCCTATAAAATATCACTAGGAAAAAGAAAATATGTTTATATGAAAGTAAAGTACAAACTTGACCTTAAAAACTATCTCTACTTAAACATAGACTCTCAAATTAGAAACATATATTCTAGGATTATTTCAAATAACTATTCTGATATGGGAATTAGTTTTGAATATCAAGACTTTTTTGCTCCCGTTAATGAAGTAAAAGGTATTAGGTCTATAGAAATTAAAACTTGTGTTAAAGATACAGACACAAACAGTATTTCAAGCATTACTGAAAGCGATTTTAAAAAAAATGAAGACATTACCATTGATGATGATACGCTCCTGCTTTTCAATATAGCGGATCGATTGCTTATTGACATTGATAGTTGATAAATATGGAAATACCTAATTTTTTTAAAGGCACTGAAATTCATAAGTTTATACTTACAGAAACTGAATATGCACAAAAACTGCTTAATGAGCTTAAGTCCCTCAATTCTAACTTTATTTCCATTGATGTAAAAGAAAATATAAAATCAAGATATATTGCTATATGGCTATCTCAAGTCTTATCCATTTTTTATGCACAAACTCAAACTTTACAAAGTATTACAAACAATATCAATAGCGTTATTTTTGCTTTACGGCATATTGGTACTGATGAGTCATTTAGACTGATTTTTAAAGCGTTTTTGAACGTGGATATTTTAGTTACCACACCTCAAGCAGGTGTTATTGATATCTCTTTAAAAGGAGTAATAAAAACAAACTTTACTACATTTATTTCCCCTAGCACCGCAAAAGGCAAAAGGCCTAAAAAGATACTAATTAGAGAAAAGAAAGCTGGGTATACTACATCTAAAAAGGCTTTGGTATTCAATTCACTTCCTAAGGGATATGACCATTCAATTTATGCTTTTATCAAAAGGATTATTCCCATAGGTAGAGTACTAAAAATCAATGATAAAGATAGCAAAAATATTATCACTTTTAACAATTAGGAGGCTTAATGTCTGAAGAAGAGAAAGAAAAATTACTAATTGATGAGGAAGAAACAGTTCAAATTAAAGACTTAAATAGAGTTAAGGATGTAAAAAATACTGATCTTTTGCTGCTTGATGATGGAGTGGCAAACAGCAACGCTATTACTTATGAAAACTTTTTAAAAACCACTAAAGATAAGACATTTAAAGGAGAAGGACTAAGCTATTTTAAAGAGATAATTAAATCTACAATTGCCGAAGAGCTTGCAGCTGATACAAGTTTTGTAGAAAAAATTTACAATAAAATAATAAACAAGCTAATTAATAATGACCCAAATAATATTTCTAACCTTTTTAGTAAAATTAAATCACGCCTTACAAATAGCATATCATCAGCTACTCTATCTAAATATGATAATCTTTTAATAATGCCTAATTCAAGCACTATTCAAAAAACACCCGTTCCCAAACAACTACTCGGAGTACCGGCAGATTATGAGTACAGTGGTACAACCTATGGCAATACGCTTTATCCATATGAATACAAAAATAAATCAATATATATTGATTTAGAGTACGGTGGTGATATAACTCTTATTTTTTATAAAAATAATGATGATGACCCCATTTACCTTGATATTCAGATTCACGCAGAACACCATGCGCATCTTATTCCGAAAATGATATATCTAAGGTATTCCGATGAATCTAAAAAAACCATACTATATGAACACACGGGGGTTAATGGATCATCTACCATATTTCCTTTGCTCCAAGGATGGTATGTCCAAAAAAGAAGAAACAGATCAGGGGGCGCAGTCCCCAATCTTTTAAAACTGTGAACTTTTTTAGCAAAAATTATAATTTTGGTATATAATATAAATATAAAAATTAAAATCGAGGATTAAAAAATGGATACTATTAAAATAACAGAACTTCTAATTAATTTAAACGAAATAAAACTTATAGCCGTAATGATTTTTGTAACAGTACTAGTTCTAGGAGGGTTGATTCTTCTAAAACCACTACTAAAAGACATATTATCTATAGTAATAGGTAAGATTTTTAGAAATGGAAATGGCAATAATCATATTAAAAAAAGAGATTAATTCGTGAAATTATCTAAAGACAATCTTGAGATTGGACTTACATCCATATCAACCCTTATTGACGTATTCTCTAAATTTGAAGATGAATTTGACGAAATTGCACATAAAGGATTTTTTTTGGTTTATGAATTGTATTCTCATTATAAATTAATCTATAAAGCAAATATGGAAAGACTTGAGAATACATTAACTCCAACAATAGCTGAAACACTAGCTCCAGTGAATGACAAAATCAATCAATGTATCGATCTAGTTAATTCTGATGAGAAAAACCTAAAAATATCTAATCAGCTCAAATTCAACCAGGAAGGAAAACCTATCTATCAAGAAGGAATAAATAATGCAAAATAACACTATTAGTTTAGGCCTTAATTTACTATCCAACTTAACCAACATAGCTAAAGCTAATACAAACATAAATCATAATTACATCAATACTTTTGGTAGAGTAATAGATTTTTTCTACAAAACATATATTGAGACACTAAAATCCATAGAAACAGCTGAATCAATGAAAATATTTGAAGAAATACAAGACATTTTAAAATACAATATTGAAATAATAGAGGCTACTTCGAGTGACAAAAATAAAAGAATTATCTCCTCAATTAAAGCAAAACGTAACAAAATCATGAAAGAATATATCAATACTCTTAAAAGAGGTGAAAATGCTTAAGAAAACAAAGTGTCTACTAATTGCTGTACTACTATGTTGCACTACTATTGCTAGCCTACCAGAAGAACCAAAACCGCCAATTATTCAAACACTAAAATCTTTAACCAAATATGAAGCACAACTTTCAGAGTATGTTATGTACCTAGTAACATTTTTAGCTAAAACAAAAGTTAAAGTTAATGACCCAAATTATCCAGAATATACTTATCCAGACTTATCAACACTAAAAGACGAACACTCCATAACTGCGGTAAAATATAATATCAACATACTTTTAGAGTATATTAAAAAAACACAACCCATAGCAAAAAAAGTCTATAATCAATATTCAAAGTTAAAAATGTGAATTACAAAAAGGTTTTTCTTGCAAGAAATTCTATTTTACATATAAAAATCTCTAAAGCCAATTAATCTAAAATAGTGTATAATATGACTATAAGGGAAAATTTTATGGAAACAGTGTCAACAAATATTGCAAGTGTAACTCAAGAACAAATATATAAAGAATTTATTAGACTGGGCATGGAACAACTAATAGCACAAGATTTATCTAAAAGATATTATCACAATGAGCTAACATATAGAGATTTAGAAAATTTAGAAAAACAATTTGATATAAAATTTGATAATCTTGTTTCTAAAATAGATAATGCCAAAAGTGAACTTAATACCAAGATAGATAATGTAGAGAAGAATTTACAAAAGGATATATCTAATTTAGACATCAAGATTGATGCCGTAGAGAAGAATTTACAAAAGGATATATCTAATTTAGATACTAAGATTGATAATGTAGAGAAGAATTTAAATGCCAAAATAGATACTGTAGAAAAGAATTTAAACACTAAAATAGACAATGTTGAAAAGAATTTAATGTCTCTTTCAGAAATGCTTAAATGGGTATTGGGAATCATGGGAGCAATGTCTATCACAATGATAGCGGGGCTAATATTTGCTTTCATTTCTAAATAGCTACTACCTCACTTAAAGAATATCAATTCAAATAATAATTGTTTATCCAATATTTAATATTAATAATTGATTAAGTGAATATTAATAATAAAAAAAGGAATAACAATGAAAATTATCAACATATTATTTTGTTTATTTTTACTAATGCTAAACGGCTGTAATTCTAATGATACTAATACTAGCCAAACAAAAAGTAGACAAAAACGTGATTTAACCCAAAAATAAGAAGTACAACAAGAAAAACCAAAATCTAAAGAAGACCTGCTTAGAGAAAAGCTATTTGAAGACCAAAAAACACATCTTGACTGGTTAAAAGCCGCTTTAACTGATGCTGGAGAATTTGATAAATTTTTAGGATATGGTGAAGATAAAATAAAATCTGCACTTGATCATATAAAAAGTGAGCTTACTAGCTGTACTGGAGATAATGCAGAAAATCAAAAAACCACTTTCAAAGAGATAGTTAAAGGTGCCCTTAAAGGGGGTATAGATAATTTTGAAAATACTGCAAGTAGTACGTGCAAAAATTCATAATATATAGCAGCCCCCAAATAGGGGGCTTTAATATTGCTATGCTGCAAATATCTCATCAAACCGTTCATATTCTTTTAAGACACTAAAGAATATTAATGGACTAGGACCATAAGCAGTCCTCTTAAACGCCACAAACTTTTCAAAATCTTGTAAATCCTTTAATTTATTGTTTTTCTTGAAATAGTTTTTTATAATCTCCGCCCAATAGTTTATACTCTTAAAATCACTGTTTTTCTCAAAATACGAGATTAAATCAGATTCAATTTTCTTGATATCATCAACATTATTGGGGTCTATATTCTGAATAAAGCTTATTTTTTGAATAATTGAGTTTATATTATCTTTTGTTGTAGGGCTATTTACCCAATCTTTTATATTAGACAACGCTTCTTTAAAAACACTGTAATAATAAAACCTATCTTTTTTTTGTTCTTGATTAATGCCTCTTTTCTGGTTTTGAATAGTGTTATTTTTCTGAATTTGATTAATCTCTTGTTTTTGTTCCCTTTTTTGTTCTTGCTTTTGATTAACACTAACTTGCTTGTTAGACATAGAATTTACGTTTTCATAATTATTGTAAATAGGTGCTGCATCAGTATCCACTTCACTTTTTATATGAAGACATGCAACTAAAGCATACCTTTTGAAATAAGTAATAGCTGATCCAACCAGTTGTGGTACTGTATTTACAACATTTTTAGACCCGCTTTCATTGTTCCATTGTAAGTTTTCTGTAAGCATTGGTGTATCAAAAGAAAATTCATATCCAGTGCTTGGACTGTAAAATGTGGTCCTAATAACATGCTCTTTTTGACCATCTACAAATTTAGATATTGGATATTGCTCAAAATCAAGCTCTAAATTGTGCTTATAAATAACATTTTCAATTTCTTCTACTATTTCATTGAAATTCTGATATTTGTATCCATATCCTTTAAGACTTTTATCAATCCCTGGTAAATTCATTTTTAGGGTTTTCATATCTTTTCTGAAGCTTATTTTTGCTTGTATATTATTTTTTATATTTTCTTGATTTTTTTCTATGTTTGACATAATCGTCAACCTCCTTTCATTAGTTATAAATAACTATATAGCAAAAACTATTTTTGCCAACTTTTTTACAAAAATTTTTACAAAAAAAAGAAGTGGGACTTAACCAAACTCCTTTTACAAAGAATCTCATTAAGACCCCACTACATTCTGATTTTTTGGAAATTAACAAAATTAACGGTAGTTAAACATATAAAAATGTTTCACTACGATTACTTGTAGTATAGTCTAACTTAAACTTAAAATCAATTTGGGGTTATTACAAAAAATGAGGGCTTAGCTAGATTCTCTTTACCAAAGAACTAAGCTAAACCCTTACATTACATTTTTTGCAAATTACTAATAAAAGGTAGGTTAAACATATGAAAAAGTTTCCCTACGATATTTGTAGTATAGTCTAACTTAAACTTAAAATCAATTTATTTTCTATAATTTATAAAAAGTATATTTAATCAATAAAATTAATAGATTAGAATTTAATATTTTTTTTAGAAAAGTATTTACTTTTAAATCAAAATTATGCATTATAATATTAACAATTATTAATAACTAATAAAAGGAGAAACTTAAAATGAACAAAGTTTCAACCAATAAAAAAAGTCATAATTGCTACAATAAACACCAATACAAATTAATAGTTCTTATTTCAACACTAGAATATGTAAACAAAAAATATCCAAAATATACCCAAAGCAACATACTCTACTACTTTAATGAAAATCTAAAACGTAATGGTATGGCGCCCGTTAAATTAAAAACACTGCAAAATTATCTTTACGAATTAGAAAAAAAACTAAAAGTCACAACAAACTACTACAAACATATGGGGGTAAATTGTGGTACTGAAATTTACTATAAACTCAATTATCCAAAAAAAGAGTGTCACTATAAGATAAACAAATCCTTTTTAGGAAAAAAACATTCAAGATTCGGGAAAAGAGTTGAAATAGGCCTTAAAGAGAAATTTAATAAAAATGGGAGTGTAGATTTTAAGGAGTGTTTAAGTAATAAAAATAATAATATAAAAGAAGAAAAGAAAAAACAGATAGAAAAGTTTCAAATAATAAACTATTTCAATAAATGCAACTTTAAAAGTAAAGAAATTCTTCGAATTTTATTAAATTTAGATATTAGTAAAGATAAAAAAATTGAAATAATTAAAGCTTTAAAGAGATTTGAAATTAAAGCAATAAAAAGTAAAAATATACATTTTAACAAAAATTCTTTTAAAGAAAATCAAAATAAATTAAAAGAAACTTTAAAAAACACCAAAAAACAATTAGAAAAAAACGGATACAATGCCGAACAATTGGAAACAGAATTTAAAAAAATATATGAAAATTACAAAAATAAGCCGCATTTTATTATTGAACATCAAAAATATAACGATTTACGCAAAATAACTTTCAAATTAGAAAAATTGATTGAATTGAAAAAAGAAAATTCACAAAAAGATTATGAGCATATAAAGATAAATATTTTCAATATCCTTATTGAGCGATTGCAAAAACCGGCAAATATGGAAATTATAAAGCCAATTATAAAAACATATTTGAATAGCAAAAAGAAATTAGAATATAATAAAGTATTTGGTATATATCATGATGAATTATTAGAAATAATAAAAAATAAAAATAATTCTTTAATTTTAAAAAAAGTTGTATGAGAATTTAGTATGGAAAGTGCACCAGAACCTATAAAAAAAGGAAAATGTAAAGTTGAATGCCAAAATAAAGAACGATTTATTTTGGTTGAAAAAGAAAATGGTAAAGCAATGTACCATACAAAAATAATGATGGACGTTTATAAATTTGGAGTTTATGAGAATAAAAAAAAGAAAAAAAATGAATTTAGAGTGTCATTAAGGACCTTGTTTAATGGAGAAAGAATTGTTGAGGAAACACATTTATACCCCATTAAAGAAGGGGATAAATTTATTGGAATTTTTTACGGTTTTAGAAAACCAATAAAAAAAGCTATTGTAAAGTATCAATTAAAAGGAAATAGAAAATCTTATGGATTTGCACGGGCATATTATATGGAAGTTAGATTTAAAGCAGGTAGTGTTTTTTTTTACTTTAAGGGATTATACCGCTTGCTAGATAAAGAGAGAATGAATAACCACTACAACAAAATATTATTTAGTATGTTTACAGATTTAGAACAAAAAGTATATGAATTTTATGGAAAAAAATACCCAGAACAAGGACCACTAACAAAATGGATAATAAAAAACCTAAAGTAATAACAATCGCGTCAATTAAAGGAGGCGTTGGTAAAAGTACGAGTGCAATAATCTTAGCAACTCTATTATCAAAAAATAATAAAGTTCTGTTAATTGATATGGATACTCAAGCATCTATTACTAGTTATTTTTACGAAAAAATAGAAAAACTAGGTATTAATTTTACCAAATTTAATATTTATGAGATTTTAAAAGAAAATGTAGATATTGATAGTACTATTATAAATATAGACAATAATCTTGCTCTTATACCTAGCTATCTTACGTTACATAATTTTAGTGAAGATAAAATTGAATATAAAGATTTTTTGTTAAAAACCAGCTTGGGAACTTTGCGTTATAAATATGACTATATAGTAATTGATACAAATCCCAGTTTAGATGTTACATTAAAAAATGCACTTTTATGCAGCGATTATATAATAATTCCAATGACAGCTGAAAAGTGGGCAGTGGAAAGTTTGGATTTATTTAATTTTTTTGTAAGAAAATTAAATTTGTTTTTACCCATATTTTTAATAATAACAAGATTTAAAAAAAATAGAACACATAAAACATTGTTTGAAATGTTAAAAACAAAAGATGGGTTTTTAGGAATAATATCTGAAAGAGAAGACTTAAATAGACGAATAGCAGAAAATAATAATTTTGATTTAAATAAAGATTATATAAAAGAGTATGAAAATATTTTAGAAATTTTTTTAAAAAAATATAAAGTCTAATAATTAGACATTTTAAATGTAAAAGGAGTTTAAATTGAATATTAAGGTAAATAAAAGAGATTTAAGCGATAATGAAAATTATGTTATTACTGATAGTACATTAAATCATTATAATTCTTTAAAAGAAAAATTAAAAATTAATTCTAAAAAAGAAATTTATTGTAAGTTAGAAACTTTAAAAATTTTAAAAGAAATTAAAGATAATGAATATTATAAACTTGATGGGTATAAAAGTTTTGAAGCTTTTTCTAAAGATTATAGACTTGCAAGAGCACAGGTCTATAATTATTTAAAAATTGCTAATGCAATAGAAGATGGGATTATACAAGAAGAATTTCTAATAAAAAATGGCATACTGGAAACGTTAATTATATTAAGAAATAAAGAAAGCAAAACAATAAAAAAGTCAAAACAAAACTGGATAAAACCCCTGAGATTTCAGCTTAAAAAACAAGAAAGCTATGATTTTTATAAAAAACATGCCAAATTTACAAGTTTTATGATGGATGAGATTTTTGAAAATCAAAAGGATTTTCTTAATAAGCTTCTAAAAAAATATAAACAATTAAAAGGATAATAAGGAGATTGTATGAGCAATTTAGCGTATAGAACATACAATATAGAAAGTATAAAAAATGAATTTTTAAACATAGGGTTTAGTGAGGAGGCAATAGATTTTGTTTTTCTTCATAATGATAATTACAACTTTGAATATTTAAAAGAAAAATTGATTGATATAGAGAAGACTTTGCAAAAAAATATATCTAATTTGGATATTAAGATAGATAATGTAGAAAAAAATTTAAATACGAAGATAGATAGTGTAGAAAAAAATTTAAATATTAAGATAGATAGTTTAGATACTAAAATAGATAATGTAGAAAAAAATCTACAAAAGGATATATCTATTTTAAATACTAAGATAGATAATGTAAAAAACGAACTTAATACTAAGATAGATAATGTAAGTGCTAAGATAGATAGTGTAGAAAAAAATTTGCAAAAAGACATATCTATTTTAAATACTAAGATAGATAATGAAGTAAATAATTTGCGTAAAGATCTTAATATGGGGAACAGACTAGTACATTTTATGATACTTGCAGCGGCAATTTTTGGGCCAATTTTAAATGCTTTATTTATGAAATATTTACAATTCATTAAATAATGAAATAATTCATAATTTGATTTTTAAGTAACATTATTATAATGCTGATGAATATACTTAAAAAGTAACAGTTTATTTTTGATCTATTCTAAATTAGAACTTATTCAAACTTTTTGACAAAAGAATTTAAATAAGTTCTTTTATTGTAAAAAGACAAATTGATTTTAATTCTAAATTTTACTATGCTTAATTGTTGAAAAACTTTAAAAAAATAATTTTTTATAGTGAATTCAGCTAAGCTAAATCCACTATACTTTATTAAGTTCTTTAATAAGAGAATTTAATAAAGTTTTTATTTTGTTGTAAAAATTTTTGTAAAAAGTTGACAAAAGTGGTTTCTATAATATGGTAAATATTACATGATATGTTCGTTGTGTCGCATATATAAAACAAGGGCGCCATTTTGGTGGGATTTAACTAGTTCTTTAAGTAAAGAATTCAGTTAAATCCCACTTTTTGCAAAAATTCTTATAAAGAAATTGACAAAAAGGGTTTTTGATGCATTATATAATATAGCTATAAAGGATTGCTATTATTTTAAATAAACTCAATTTAGTGGGGTTTAGCTTAATTCTTTAAGTAGAGAATTTGGCTAAGCCCCCATTTTTTGCAAAAATTTTTGTAAAAAAGTTGGCAAAAATAGTTTTTGCTATATAGTTATTTATAACTAATGAAAGGAGGAAAACATGAACAATGTTTCAACAAACAACAATCAAGAAAATATTCAAAATGGAGTATCCAACATGATACATGCTGAGCAACAAAGTTTTATTGGATGTGAAATATTTGAGGAAAAGGCTCTTCCCATTAAAGAAAAAAGCAAATTAAGCAAGATAGGCAAAAAATTACCAGGAATAAGTAGTAAAGAGTGTTTTAGATTTAATCGTAATATTGATTTTAGTTTGCAAAGAAGCAAGCTAGATAAATATGGAGCTAGTGAAGTGGGGACTGTTGTAATTGGTGGCGCTGGTCTTAAAGACGTAATGATAAATAGTGTGCTTAAATATTTTGGCATGAGTTTGCCTTTTAAAGAGAATTTATACATGTTAAAAGGTAAAGAGTTGGAAAATTTAGGATTTAGAGAATTTGTTAAGGCGTATGGTGATAATATTGCCGTTTTGTATAAAAATAAATATGCCAACGGCGTTGACAAATATAATTATTTCAAAAAAATAGACAATTTTGAGCCTTTAGTAGGCTCAACAATTGATGGATGGTTTATGAATATTTATGGTGATATAGAGCTTTTAGAGATTAAGAGTAGTGATTCTACTTATATAAGTAGTGCTATTGAAGAGTACAATAAAAATGGCAATTTTTTAAGTAGTAAGTATTTTTTCAAATACTATGTGCAGGCGCAAATGCAACTAGCATGTACTGGACTTGAGTATTGTAATTTGTTCTTTTTAATAGACGCTGTACCAGTTAATTGTGAGATAAAGAGAAATGATTCTTTAATATCAAAAGTGCTTAATTTTGTTCTTAAATGTGAACGTGAAGTTTTCAATATAAGAACCGAAATTGTTAAAAACAATCAGGTTAAGTTATTAATATCCAACAATATTGATAATGATACGTTTAATAAGCTTGTTGAAGAGATTGAAGAGTTGGTAGTAAAGAGTGATTTTTATCAATCTGGAGTTGAGTTTAATTGGATAAATGAATTTGTAGAGTATGTTGAGTGTGTAGACCTTGAGATTAAAACCGAGCAGTCTGCTATAAATCTTGAGGAGAATCTTATTGAGATTAATAACTTAAAAGTAGAACTAAATAAAATTCAAAATGAAAACAAAAAAAGAGAAAAACCTATAAAAGATTTGCTCAAAATTAAAATTGATAAGATTATGGATGAATATCCACTAATTGATCATATGAATTACAGATTCAAACAATTTGTATTCAATTATGATCCTAAAAAAAGAGCAATAGCAGATAGATTTAAAGAACTTACACCAATAAATAATAAAGTCTTTGTGCCGAGCAATATGAGTAATATAGCATATGCAAATAGTGTCCCCTTTTGAATGGGGCACTAAAAATAAAAAAATTAAAAAAATTATTTAACATAGGAGGTTTAAAAAATGCTTATTAGTAAAATAAAACAAAACAATATGAGTTTACTCGGAGAAATACAGAGATGGGGATGCTATTTTTTATGCTTACATTATTATACAAGTGTGTTTAAGAATATTGAATTTAATGCTTTTGGCATAAATGTGGCTTATCGCAGATTTTTAGGACTTGGGTACATTAAAAGCAATTGTTTTATTATAAATCCATGTATGATACTAAATTACTACGGAATTAGAACTAGTGTGAGATATGAATCTTTTGGTTACTTTGCAGCTGCAAATGAATTTGAAATAAGTGAAGTTAAAATCACGGGGGTTAATGGATCTCACTTTATTGCTACAAAAGAGCAAGAAATATTATATGATTCACTTGATTTAAGGACTCGTGGAAAAATATTTAAAGTAACTTCAAAGCGAATATTTAAGCTTAAGTAGTTATACTACAGCTTTAAGCTATTTTTGGCGTATTTATAAGCTTGAATTTTGTTAGCAGAAGAGAGTCCGTAGATATTATCAATTTCATGGGTTGAAGAGTATTTCATAAGTTCTTTAATTTGAAAAGAATTATAACCATTGGCTTTTAAATTTGAAATAAATAAATTTCTGCATAAATGAAGTGATTTATTTACTTTAAATCCTGATTTTTTAAGAAGATTTTTGAATTTTCTAGAAATATTGATAATGCTAATTTGATTATCTTTAAACCTATGTTTGGTTTTTTGAAAAAGATAAGTACGCCGTGTATCGATATTTTTTTCTTCAAAATGATTCTTATGAGCTATTTGAATAGCGTCGTACTCTTTAGAGCTAATGACAATTTCTCTAATGCACGCGACACTTCTTTTTTTTGCCACATTCACTTTTATATTATAAAGAATTTCTCCAGTTTCGCTGGTTAGAGTAGTAATATCTTGCAATTTTACTTTTTGAATTTCAGTACCCCTACATCCACTTATTGAGAGTAGATGTACGAACCAGCCAGATATTGGATCAATTTGTTTTAATTGTTTTATACATTTTTCAATTAGTTTGCTAGTTTTTGGAGTTATATAAAACTTAGGGCTAGGTTTTAGATTTTCTTTTTTTGTTTTAGTTGAATTTTTTAGAGTATTTTTAAGAATTTTATTTTCATCTATAACTTTTAGATAATCTTTAAATATTTTGAGGAAAAAATCTGTATCACCTTTATTTAAATTAAGATAATTATTAATGTCCATAAAATCCTCTCCTTATAAGTGTTACTTTTAAATTAAGTAAAAGTAATAAAAATGTATAAAAATTGCAATTTATATTTTACCAAAAACTTAAAATTTTAGTCAAATTACAGTGCTTCTCATTGCATGCGGAATTTGGGATGTAGAGTGGCTGTAAAGAGTAGAAGTGGTAATTTTTAAGGGGGTCGGATAAGAAAGATAATATACTTTAACTGATATATAGCAAAGACTATGAAATTTAATTTGTATGTGTTTTGTAGTCTCTTGTAATGACCCGACCATTTGCAATGGAGAGATTTTCAAGAGTTGTTTAAAATTACATTCGAGTTTTGTTACTATGTAATCCAAAATTTAACAAAATTAATTATTTAAATCTTTAAAAAATTGTATATAATAGGTATTGCATTATCTTTGAGATTTATGGAGTAGGAGTAAATTATGAATAAAAAAATGTTTATTATTTGTGCAGTTTTTGTACTGATAAGTTCTTGTGGAAATTTTAGAAGTAGTTTAAGTGATCAGGGTGGCTTAAGTGGGCAAGCAAGTAGTGATACAATAAAATTCTCTGAATTTACTGTAAATATTAAAAACAAAAAAGACAATAATGGGGATTGGAGCAACTTAGGAACTTTGGTTATAAGAAAAGAAGAAGATGGCATTGAAACAGGTTTAAATGTTGGGGGACATTCAGCTACATTCTTTTCATTAGAAGAATCAGAGGTTAATAACTTTGTAAAAGCAATGACTGAAGGTGGAGCATTTAAAGTTAGCTTATATTATGGATATAAGAACGAAGAAAGTGTTACAAATGGTATCGAAAATAAACAGATAATAACAAAGATAGAAACTATTAATGGTTCTGAACATATTACATTTTTAGGAGATAAAACTAATAATGGTGCAGGATATAAAATTGCTAAATATGCAATATTATTAGAAGAGCTTAAGAAGAATTTAAAATAGAATAGAAATTCCAATTATAGGAGAAAATAATGATAATTATGAATAAAAAAATGTTTATTATTTGTGTTATTTTTGCACTGATAAGTTCTTGCAAAAATTATGCAAGTAGTGAAGATTTAAAACAAAATGTAAAAGAACAAGTTAAGGGATTGTTAAAAAAGGATTTAATGCAGAGTGACTATCCAAATAATATTCTATTTGATCTTAATCCGCTTCCAACATTGCCAGTTAATAGTCTTGACAACGCACCCATATTAAAAACAACACAAAATGGTGTTCACAAAGAAGATAAAGGCAAAGAAGATAAAGGCAAAGAAGATAAAGGCAAAGAAGATAAAGGCAAAGAAGATAAAGGCAAAGAAGATAAAGGTAAAGAAGATAAAGGTAAAGAAGATAAAGGCAAAGAAGAACAAGAAAGAGAAGAAGAATTTAAAAGAAGAAGAAGAGAGAAATATAAAGAAGATCAGAAAAAAATGGAAGAAAGAAAAAAACAACTGGAAAAAAGAAGAAAAGAAAGAGAAGAAGAATCAAAAGAAAATCCTCTTGAAAAAATAACTAGAAATAAAATTAAAGAAGCTGTATCTAAAATAGATATTATAATTAGAAACATTGATGACGTTGAAAGGGAGCAATATACGACTGGGAAAAGTGTTGAAGATAATGTTACTTATCCTATATATGATGATATTACTGATGCTAAAGACTCTATATATAGTATGTGGGGAGAAAGCATAGATGATACTAATATTTATAATTTATTTAAAAACTTAAGAAATGCTAGAAGTGATTTAAGAAGCAAAATAAAAAATGATGATGATATA
This sequence comes from [Borrelia] finlandensis, assembly GCF_000181875.2. GTDB lineage: Bacteria > Spirochaetota > Spirochaetia > Borreliales > Borreliaceae > Borreliella > Borreliella finlandensis. The sequence goes on from NC_012252.1 coordinate 27,805, forward strand.
AATAAAAATATTGTAAAAGTTAGTGATATTAAGGGTGATTTAGGGAACTTAAAAATTTATTTAGTAAAAATTAAAGAATATCTTGAAAATTCTGAAAAGGAAGAGCTAATCTTAAAGGCTATAAAATGTGGAACATTTAATGAAGATTGTTATTAGTTAAATGTTAATAATTAATATTTTAAAATTTACTTAGCCTCTAAAAAGCAGAGGCTAACTTTTTCTACTGTAACATTTAAAGTATAGACCAGCAATTAATAAGTGTTAATAAATTATTAAATTGCTTTACTATTTAGAGTAATAATTTGTTAGTTTTGTTACTTTGGGATAATACTTTTGAAAAAAGTGAAAAGATCTTTTGATGATTATGTGGTGTATTTTAGAGAAGGATCATTAAATGATAAAGAAATAGCATTTAGACTAGGAGTTTCTAGAGTAAATGTGTGGAGAATGAGGCAAAAATGGGAGAGTGGAGAGGGTTGTGTTAACGAGAACTCTAGAGTAACAATTAGTGAGGATACTTTTGAACACCTTGTAGCACAAACTTTTAGATCGGAAGTTAAAGCTAAAAAAGTTAAGGGAGAGCTAGATTTAGAGCGCTCTAATTTAGAATTAGGATTTATACGTGCGTTTAGGCAATATTCTAGTATTGAACTTTCTAATATGCTTTCAAAAGTAGACGATTTAAGATTTAAAATTGACTCTTTAGATAAAGAAAGTAATAAAAAAAGTGAAAAAGTTGTTAATGAAAAGATTAGTTCTTTAAAAAGCGAGCTTAATGATCTTATAAAAGAGTGTTCAATAAGAGAAATGGAGCTTTACTATGAATGTATGAAAAGACTTGCTGCTGCCCATGAAGTGGATAATAAAAGTAACTACAAAAATAGTAAAGGGTACAAGTGAACTTATATCAAACGAAACTTTTTACAACACTTCAAAAGCAATACAAAAATCAGTTTGGAGTTGATATATCACAATTTGTTAAGCCAGCAAACTCTGTAGTTAATTTTAATCAGTTTGAAGAAAAACATTTAACTGTTAAGCAAAAAAATGTTATCAAAAGAATTGAAAAAAATAATGAAAAGAAGATTATACTTAGTGGTGGTATAGCTAGTGGCAAAACGTATCTTGCATGTTATTTTTTTCTTAAAAGTTTACTTGAAAATAAAAAGCTGTATTCTAGTGATACTAATAATTTTATTATAGGCAATTCTCAGCGTTCAGTTGAAGTTAATGTTTTGGGGCAATTTGAAAAGCTATGTAAACTTCTCAATATTTCTTATGTTCCAAAGAATACAAATAATTCATATATATTCATTGATTCACTTCGTATTAATTTATATGGAGGGGATAAGGCAAGCGATTTTGAAAGGTTTAGGGGTAGTAATTCAGCACTTATTTTTGTTAATGAGGCTACTACTTTACACAAGCAAACTTTAGAGGAAGTTTTAAAAAGACTTAGGTGTGGACAAGAAACTATTATTTTTGATACTAATCCGGATCATCCAGAACATTATTTCAAAACTGATTATATTGATAATACGGCGACTTTTAAGACATATAAGTTTACAACTTATGATAATGTTCTTCTTAGTAAAGGATTTATCGAAACGCAAGAGAAACTCTATAAAGATATACCAACATATAAAGCAAGAGTTTTGTTAGGAGAGTGGATAGCAAGCACTGATTCAATTTTTACACAAATTAATATTATTCAAGATTATGTGTTTACTAGTCCAATAGCATATTTAGATCCAGCATTTAGTATTGGGGGAGACAACACTGCTTTATGTGTTATGGAGAGAGTTGATGATAAGTATTATGCTTTTGTATTTCAAGATCAACGACCAGCTAATGATCCTTATATTATGAATATGGTCAAAACTGTTTTAGAAAATTTCAATGTACATACACTTTATTTAGAAGATAGAGATAACACGAAAGGTGCTGGTGGATTGACTCGTGAATATATAATGCTTAGGAGCAATATGAGCCAATATTTTAGAATTGCGCCGGTTAAACCAAAGTCTAATAAGTTTGGTAGAATATCGACTTTAATTACACCTTTTACTTACAAAAAACTTTACATTGCAAAGTACAGCAGTTCTTCTGTATTTAATGATATCTATGCGTATAAAGGCGATAACAAAACCCATGATGATTCTCTTGATGCAATATCTGCTGCATATTTGATGTTGTCTTTAGGATATAAAGAGAAAAGTGTCCATTTTGGCAATCAAAGATTTTTGTAA
>NC_012260.1 GCF_000181875.2 [Borrelia] finlandensis
ATTTTTTTGACAAAAATATTAGTTTTTGCTATCATATATGTAATTTGATAAAGAGAATTAAAAAGGTGTGTGATTTAAGAAAAGTAAAACTATTAGATAAAATAAGTTCACTAGAATTATACAAATACTCAATATTTTTTAGAAATTACATTGAAAATGTAACAGAAGATTGTCTTAAGAACGGACTTATTCTTGAAAGTATTAGTAGTAATGTTAGTGAGTTTGAACTTTCTAGGTTAAAGGCGCAGCTTAAGAATGCTCTACTTAATTGTATTATAAGCTACCGATTTCATGGAATTAGATATATTTTAGTAAAAACCAAAGATAAATTATTAGATCTTGAAGAGCCCGTTAATATAGAGTTACTTATTAGATTTGAATACCTTGATTATAAATCTATTAGAGATTCAGGAATTGACTTTGATCATATAACTTACAAAGTAAAAATCAATAATAAGGACAATTCTTATGACACTGTTAAAATACATAAAAGCCGACTCATAATACTATGAAAACCTCGATTGTGCCTTAAAAAGATATGTTTTTTGTTGTACTGAAAGCTTTTTGCTAGATATTTACCTATTTGAAAAAATATACGTTGAAATAGAAAAGCGTATTGAGAGCCATAATTTTTTGTTTTACAAAGACGAATCATTGGTTCAACTACAAGGCGCACTCTCTAGCGCAACAACTTCTTTAGGTGTACTTATCAAGAGTAATAATGATAAAGGAAATGGTATTTTATCTTTTTTTGAGAAAACAAAACGCAAATAATCATAATTAAAGATATTTATAATTTACGCAGTCTTAATGACTCGTTGTCGCATGAGCTAACGAGGCTTAAAGGTAATCTTAATAATGAAGGAATGTTTTATATGGCTACTTCGAACGCTAATTTAGAGGTTATTAAGTATGATCTTAGCTATTTAAATGAGGCTTTGGCTTTAATTAAAGCAAAAATTGGTGATGATACTAAAGAACCACTAACTAGAAGTTTTAATGAGCAGGCTAAGGGGTTTGGAAATAATGGTAAAGGCGATAGAGGCAATTATTATGATTTTCTAAAAGGTGTGCAGGGGTAAGTTGAGAATTCCTGTAGCTTAAAGCTTGCTAAATATTTTGGGCTTGATATGAAGTTTAACTCACTAGTTATGTTAAGTGAAGATCAAAAAGTAGAAAGGGATATAAAGCTAATTGAGCTTTATAGTAAAAACAACGAGCTTATGCAAAATAGCCATTTTGCTAATGGGGAGCTAGCTATTTTAAAAGAAAAATTATTCTCATTTTGAGAAAAGGAGCTAAAAAATGAAGAAAAAGAAGAAAAAAAGCAATTGATGCACAAGTAAAAGAGGAGTCTCAAATTAAATCTAATACTAAGAGGTTATAAGTGCTGGAGAATTTGAAGAGTATATGAGCCTTAAAGACTAAGTAGGCAATGTAAATCCCAAAGAGACAAATCGTTATTTAAGCATAAATGAGCGAATCACAAAAGAGCTTGCAGAAGTTGAAGAGAGAGCGTGTTGAAAAGCAATTATTATTAGAGACTGGGCGCATAAATGAAATTGATACACTTGCAAAAGCGCATCTTAGCAACCATTTTAATAAAGAAGTATTACTTGTAAAAGGATACGCCCCGAAAGACATTATGCAGGCACAGCGCAGAGAGCTTGTTCGCAAGTTTGTCCCAATTGAGAAAATTAAAGCCATTGCTAAAGCATAAGATATAAGCCAATATCGATGGAGAGATATTGGAACAACTTGTTTCTTTAGCTAAAGTGAATATCAAATTAAGAAAAAATGCGAGTGACAATTCTTTTTCTATTGACCCTATCAAAGGTAATGTTATTATTAAATTAGAAGAGAGAGTAAGTTTGCTTGATTTTAATTTTGTTCCAATTAATTTCACGGAGTTTGTACAGGCTATAAGTAGTACTTATAGGCAAAGACGAGCTCAATTTTATAAAAATCTAAAAAGACATAAAAGAACTAGTATTGTTTAAAGGGGGTTTTAATAAGTGATATCGCAAAAATTAAAAAAGAGTTTGATGAAAAAGTTGCTGAAATTAAAGCATTGATGAAAAATCCCTAGCAAGAAGCTGTCGTTATAATGCCAGAATTTGAAGACTTAAAAATTCATACAAAAAGTATATCCAATATTAGCCCTGAGCTCTCAAGGGGTGATGCCGTTTTACCACTTTAATTAAACATTAATATTTTTGATAAAAATGACAATATTCACTTTGACAAGCATCATTTCTGCATACTTAGTGTAATTGGCCCAAAAACTTTAAATCTAATTTTTGATACTGTTAAGATCAAAACAAATAGTACAATTGATATAGCTAGTCGAACAACTAGCTTAAAAAAATTCTAGATAATCTCGTAGGTGCTATTAATGGTGTAACTCTCATAGGAGACTCAACTATTAACTATGCAAGCCTAAGAGCTGCAACTTCTAGAATTACCGCCGATATCAACAACTTGTTTAAGTAATTTTTGCTAAATATGATATAATTAAGAGTATAGATTTAAAATTTGGAAATAATTTTGAGTTGGTATTTAATAATGATTTATCGCTTATTGAGGGAATTGACGAACAAAAACGAAAATTGTTTATATTCTTGAAAACCTTAAAGGGTGGTCTAAGTTGTTCTCCTAATTGGAGACTGGATTACTTCTTACTTTTGAAACTTTTGAAAGTAAACAATCTTCAAGCCGTTAAAAACTATTTTCATGAAATATTTAAAGAGCTTAACTTAGATTTAATTAATATTTAAATTACTATAAAAGACCACAAAGTATATATGTAATTTTTTTCTCATGCGACATTTTGAATATGGAGTTTGATTTATGAGCATAGTTTTCGATTCTGATTTTGGCATTCTAAAACGCAGAATTAAGAATATGGCAAAATCAAAAAGAGACTATTTGCATGTAAATTATGCAATTAATATTGATAATAATAACAGCCCAATTTACAACATTATTACATCTTCTTTAGCATTAATTGAAGAAGAAGTAATTAATAAGCTTAATCTCTTTTTTTCTAAAATGAGGCCGGGTGGTGCCTATTGGACTGCCATTGAAGAGCACATTTCTTCTAAAAACACAACTTACAGTGCAGTTAAATCGCAGTTAAATCTGCCTTACTTAATCTTGGTGGGGTTGAGTACAGTACACCAAGATTAAAAGTTCAGCTGGAAAAGCCAATATATATCTAATTCTAAAAGAAGATTTATTAGGTACTAGTAAAACTAATATTAGCAATTCTGAATTTAAAGCAAAACTTTGGGAAACACTATGTCTAACAACTCCTGTGGCACTTTGCTTGAGGGAAATGTAGAAATTGATGGACTTAACTCAACCAGACAACATAAATCCTATAAAATATCTCTAGGAAAAAGAAAATATGTTTATATGAAAGTGAAGTACAAGCTTGATCTTAAAAACTATCTCTACTTAAACATAGACTCTCAAATTAGAAACATATATTCCAGGATTATTTCAAATAACTATTCTGATATGGGGATTAGCTTTGAATATCAAGACTTTTTTGCTCCTGTTAATTAAGCAAAAGTTATTAAGTCTATAGAAATTAAAGCTTGTGTTAAAGATAGAAATACCCAGAGTATTTCAAGTATTGCTGAAAGTGATTTTAAAAGGAACGAAGATATTCTCATTAATGATATACTACTGTTTTTAATACAGCGGATCGGTTACTTATTGGCATTAATAATTGATAAATATTAAAATGCCTAATTTTTCCAAAGACACTGAAATTCATAAATTTATACTTACAGAAACTGAATATGCACAAAAACTGCTTAATGAACTTAAGTCCCCCAATTCTAATTTTATCTCCGTTGATGCAAAAAAAATATAAAATCAAGATATATTGCTATCTGGATATCTCAAGTCTTATCCATTTTCTATGCACAAGCTCAAACTTTACAAAGTATTACAAACAATATTAATAGTGTCATTTTTGCTTTACGCCATATTAGTACTAATGAGTCATTTAGGCTGATTTTCAAAGCGTTTTTGAATGTGGATATTTTAGTTTCTAACTCCAACAAGCTGGTGTTATTGATATCTCGCTAAAAGGGGCAATAAAACAAACTTTGCTACATTTATTTTTTCAAGCACTGCAAAAGGTAAAAAACCCAAAAAAATACTAATTAGAGAAAAGAAAGCTGGGTATGTTGCATCCAAAAGAGCTTTGGTATTTAACTCACTTCCCAAAGAATATCATCATTAAATTTACGCTTTTATAAAAAGGATTATTCCCATAGGTAGAGTACTAAAAATCAATGATAAAGATGGTCAAAATATTATAATTTTTAACAACTAGTGAGGCTTAATGTCTGAAGAAGAAGAAAAATTACTAATTGATGAAGAAGAAGCAGTTCAAATTAAAGATTTAAATAGAGTGGATGATGTTAAGAATACTGATCTTTTACTGCTTGATGCAAGCCATTTCTATGATTTTATTTAGAAATAATAGTTTTTCCAATATTAATTCAAATAATAAGAAACAGTTGTAACAATCCTTAATATTTTTTTTGGATAGCGCTCTTGAGCCCCTAAGCTTCTATCAATTGGAAGAAATTCAAAATATCCTTGATTTGCATTTTTAATTTTCCCTAATTTTGAATTTGAATGTTTTGCAAATTCAAAAGCTGCCAATTTTGCATTTTTAATTGAATCTGCTAACATTTCAGGCTTTATATCATTAATATTGTCAAAGTAATATCTTGGCCCCCCGCTGTTGCTAATTAATATGCCTTGATTATAAAGCTCAGCAATATTTTTTTCTGCTGCCTCCATTTTCTCAATATTTTTTGTATGGACAGTTAAAGATATATATGCTCTATACTTATAAAGAGATTCTTTGTAATTCTCTTCATTAAATTCCATAAACCCCATTTTTATATGGTCTTCGCTAAATCCATGTTTTAAAAAAAAGGTTTTAATTTTAGACAAGCTTAAATTATTTGCTTTATTAATATCATTAATGGTGTCACCAGTTAAGCTGTATCTAAACTCCCAACTAGAAGATGTTGATAAAATTTCTCTTTCGCTGAGGCCCTTGACCGTAATATAATTTTCATTTTTAGTGCCAATGTTTTTTATTCCGTGAGAAATTATAATTGATGATATAAATAAAAGTAGCGAAAATAACAAGAAAGATATTTCTTTTCCTCTAAGCATAGATTAATCTCCTCAAAATCGATAATAAATAATATATTAGAATTATTGCATTTAAATTTATTTTAACATATTGCTTAATATTAATAAATCTGAATACACTTTAGTAGATCAAGATTTTATAAAACCCCATAAAGGAAGATGTTTTATAGAGAATATAAATTAAATATTTTTAATAAAGATATAACAAAATTTTTTCATTTATGCATTTATGTCTAATTTAGACATAAAAAGTATGGGGTAATTAATATAATGTACAAAATGATTATTAAAAATTAATTTATTTGTCATTACATTATAAGATGCTTGGACGTGTTAAATTTTTGCATAATAAAATCCCAAACTATAAAATAAAGTATAGTGAGATTAAATTGACTTGTGGCAATTGTAATATTTCGTATGATAGAAATATAAATACAACCATGAATTTAAAAATTATTACACTTAATAAAAAAATTAATGAAACACATATAAAAATAATATAAAACTTCTCACAATAAAAATATTGTTATGAATCCGGCACTGTTTTATTAATTTAAATTAGATCCAATATTATATTGGATCTAATTTAATACTGTATTATATTAAATATTGGATTTTAAATTTTAGATTTTAATTAAGGAGAGTATTTATGAAATATAACATTATTACAGGCTTGTTTGTTTTCCTATTTTTAGCTTGCAATCCAGATTTTAACACTAATCAAAAAGATATAAAGCATCAATCTAGTAAAAAAAGACTAAAACTTAAAACAGAAACAAGCCTAAATCAAGAAGAAGTCCCAAATCAAGAAGCAAACTACAAAGAAGAAAAAGAAGAAGGCATTAATAAAAAAACAGAAAACACAATGCTTAATGATTTAAGAAATTCAATAGAAACAGCTAAAAAAGATAATGATAAATATACACAAAAGTTAAAAGAAGAATCTTCAAGCCAATACGGAATACTGGCTTTCAAAGATTTGTTCTGGCTAGATGGAACAAATGAGCAATTGTCCGCAAATACCGAAAGATCTAAAGCCTATAGAAAACGAGCTTATAGCATCTTAAATACTATTAATGACGCTTCCTTAAAGAATTTTTCAGAAATTGTAATGGCATCGGGACAAACACAGGGCATATTTAACGCCCTTAACTCACTTGGGGGTACTTTTGAAGAGATTGTTAATTTTTTGTATCCCAAAAAAGACAATTTGGGCAAATTAGAGACTTTGGTTTTAAAAAAGCTTAAAGATTCTTTGGAAAATTTTTTAGAGATAAAAAAAATCGCCTCAGAAATGATGCATAAGCTCTTATTAGACTATCAAAATAATACAAATCGTATACAAACAGACATAAATGAACTTAAGTCTTATGTAGACACACTTTTCAATCAAATGACAAAAAAAACCGAAGAAGCACTAAAGCTAAAAAATGCCATATGCTCAATAGAGGACCTTTAATTTATATATTGAAATTGTCATAATATAAAGACCTATCTTTTCCTAAAGATAGGTCTAACGCTGTTAAATACCATTTCTAAAAAAAAGATTATAAATAGCTTCTTGCTTTATTCCGCGCCAGCTTTTCAGCCCTACAAGAACGGTCGTCCATCAGAGAATAATCACACAGGCTTTACTTTAGAAAATTCTTGCCTTGGTTTTTATTTCTTTATAAGAATACGCCTTAGGATTTAGAGTTGCATTTATATCTCTATCATACAAAGTGATACAACTACTACAAATCCACAATAGTATCGCTTAATTTTAGAGTCATATTTTTAATATCTCATATTCAATATATGTACAACCCAATATTAAAATCTTATGAATTTATCAATAATCTAAAAACATCATCTTCAAGACTTATAAAAAATATTTCATTTATTTGGAGAAGTATTAATGAAAACTATAGTTTAAGTATTCTTTGGGGGTTTTTGATAAATTGCATTAACATTTAATTATTAAAATTTATTGGGAGGCAATATCAATATGAAAAAAATTTTAACATTGATATTAATTCTTGGCTTAACAATACAAATCTTTGCAACACAAGATAAGCTTGAAAAAAGTGTTGGAAGTATTGAAGCCATTATGAAATATAAAAGCGAAAAAGCAACTATACTAGCACCATTCCTTTTGAATTTATTTTTAACTTTAGGAATAGGATCCTTTGTCCAAGGAGATTATATTGGTGGTGGCGCAGTGCTTGGATCTCAGTTATTAGGAGGCATACTTTGCATAGCTGGAAATATTCTTGGCCATACAGATGATGAAGCAAGAGCAACAACTGGGCATATAATAACAACGATAGGAGTAGGCACTATTATAGCATCCCACATAGCCTCACTTATTATTCCATTTACATTTGCAAATAAACACAATGCAAATCTTAAAAAAAGACTCGGCATTGATATTGCGGGTTTTGAACCTAATTTTGATATTGGAATAAACGGATTCCAACTGTCGTTTAAAAAACGATACTAAATAAAAATCAAAGCTATAAAAATCAGTTACAAAAAACTACTGTAGTGATATAAATAATAAAATTTAATTAATGGAAATTTTATATAAAATAATAACAAAGACTTTATAAATTTGAAGATTTTCTTGAGAAGCTCATCATAAAAAGAAGATAAACACTTTTAATGTTTATTAGTATAATAAATCAAAATAATATAAATTTAATCGTGGCAATAAAAATGGGATCTTATTTTTAGATAGAGTTTTTAAAAGACTTTAAAAAAATATTAAAACTTAAAAAATATTAAAAATACTATAATAATGCACTTTTATTGTCAAAAATTACTTATTTAATCTAATAAAAATATCTTATTATTCTGTCAAGCTTATTGTGTTGTATGTTCTCTAATATAATAATACAATTAATCTATACTAATTGAGGAGAAATTTTTATGAAAAACAACATAATTTTATGTATGTGTGTTTTTTTACTTTTAAATAGCTGCACTGTTAACCACGACACTGAAACGGAAATAAAAAAACATGTTGATAAAACAAAAAACGAATATATTAATGAAATAAAAAATTTAATAGCAACAACTAAAGAAAGCATCGACAAGCGCAAACTGCTACAATCAAAACCAGCAGATCAAAACCTTGTTGATGATAAAAAAAATAAGAAAGTTTTTGAGATAGATAAAAGAGCTTTCGATTTTATAAATAGTTTTTTAACAGATGATGAATTCAATAAATTTGCAACCATATTTAATAAACCAACACTAAAATCGCCGGGCAAAGTATTAAATAGCATAGCAATTCTAGAACTTAATCTGGAGCAAGCAATTATTCACTTAGACTCAAAAAAAGATGCCTTGGATAAGGCAAATACCTCGAATTTGGAAAAGATCAAAAATTCTCTTAAACAACTATTCTCTATAAGGAATTTTTTCTCAACAATCATAAAAAGGGTCTTATTAGATCATCAAAACAATGAAAATTCCAAATCAGAAGAAACCTATTTCGATACGATATACAATCAGTTTAATGAAAAAAATAAAGAGGTTAGAAATCTGAGAAAAACCATATTATCACCGCCTAATTAATATGCGGGTTTAAGTAAATTAAACCTTGAAATATAAAAGTTTATTATTTACCATTAATATTACTTTAATTAAACGCACAGAAATTTAATTACACAAACAAAAAAATAAATTATAATTGAAATTAATTGATAAATAGCAACCAATTAACCTTTAAGAAGTAAAAATTGCAAAAACAATTATTTTAATATTAAAATAAACATAATAAGAGATTTACTTATAATAGAAAACTTTACTATTCATTTCAGAAAGGTTAAATCGACATTAAGAGATAAAATTTAAATAAATGATGTTGATCGGCCCGAAAGTATTCTGAAAACTGTCAAAATTAAAATCGAAAATTTAAATAAACTAGAGGAGCTTTTAGAAAAAATGAAAAATATCTTAAGAATCTAAAGAACAGTGAGCTTGTTTTATTAAAATAAGCAAGCATGTCCAAATTGTTGAACCAGTACCACTATATTAGGATATTAATTTACAAAAATTAATCAAGGATATATAAAATAAATTTTAAAAAAGTTTAAGTTGTAGTAAAATATTTAATTTTATTAATTAAATATTAAATATTGAATCAAATTAAATATTAAATTATAATAAGTATAAATAAATATGGAATGATATAAAGGAGAGTATTTATGAAATACCATATAATTGCAACTATATTTGTTTTTCTATTTTTAGCTTGCAGTACAGATTTTAATACTGATCAAAAAGGCATTAAATACCCGCCTACCGAAAAATCAAAGCCCAAAACTGGAGACTCTAAGCAAAAAGAATTAAAGCCTACTAAAACAGAAGAAGAACCAAAGAAAAAACAACAACTAAAAAATACACTATCTAATGATTTAAAAAAGCAAATAGAAACAGCTAATGAGCATAAAGAAAAGTATAAAAAAAGAATGAAAGAAGAACCCGAAGATCAATACGGGGTACAGGCTTTCAAAGGATTGAATTGGGGGCCGGGGACTGAAGATGTATCTGCCAATACCGAAAGATCTATAAGATTTAGAAGACATACTTATACTATTTTAAGCACTCTGAGTCTTCATGAATTAAAGGAATTCTCAAATATTGTTATAAATGAAAATAAACTAGTGCCAGTAGTAGATATGTTTAATTTCTTTAGCTCTATCGGGGGAGCTCTTGATACAACAACTGATAGCTTATATCCCAAAAAAGACAATCTGGACAAACTAGATCTGTCAGATTTAGAAAAACTTAAAAATTCATTTGAAGAAATATTGTCTGCAAAAGAAAGAGTCGCAAGCGGGGCAATGCAACTTGTAAGAGATTATAAAAATCTAAAAACAGATATTAATAAGCTTAAATCTTATTTAAATGACCTTTACAATGAATCTGAAGAACAAGCTACAAAAGCAGAAAATCTAGAAGAGTTTATAGTGTCAAAATATAAACTTTAATGTTTCGCTTTTAAAATTTATTAACAATTTAAAAATGTATATTTAAGCTTTTGTGGAAAAATATTTTATCTATTTGAGTAGGCATCACCATTAATATTACTTTTGGCTTAGAAATTCTTGTATTCTTTCTGCTGAAAAAGTTTTTACAGATATCATAAAAAGCATATTCAGAATCAAAATAAATCTATTTAACAAACTCATCTACACTTATAATTCCTGTGGAATTTGGATGGAAAATCATTTGTTATTTTTTATTAAACTTTGGTTTTAAGTATATTATAGATTTAATAGTCTAAAAATGTGATTACAGCAATAAATATGTAAATATGTGAAACTATTTTTATTAAAACTGACAATAAAGATATTGTGGTTAAAATAATATAAATATCATATTTTGAATGTTTAATTTTTCTAAATGCCCATGCTCCGCAATATCTGATAAACGAAATAGCACATAAATAATTCCAAATATACTAACGAATATGGTTTTGTCAATAAAAATTGCTTGCCAGTACAAATAAAAAGGTTGATAAAAAAATTGAATAGAGCCAATCAAAATAAATAATTCTAAAAGTTCTTTAGATTTCAATAATGTTATTACAATTTTTTTAAACTTTATAAGATATAAACTTAAATCTTCTTTACCATGATTATAATGTGGATTTTTATCATTTGGTATAAAAAAAATTGTAATTAAAGACGCTACCAAATATATTAATAATAAAATTAGATAAATTTTTATATCAATGTACAAATATAATACACTTCCAATGTATCCGCCTAAAATAGCACCAATACTTAGGATTATTTTTACAAATGATATAAAAGCTTTTAGCTTTTTTGAGTTATTTTGATATATTTTAGTAAAGCTAATGTCAATCGTGCCGGTGCTAATAGCAGCTGACATCCCATATATAAACCATGAAACACAAATAAACACGAATGAAGAGGTTTTAAAAACAATAAAATAAGAAATCATTAATAGAAAAATTGACACTAAGTAAACAATTTTTCTATCAAAAATATCTGATATTACACCTGATGGAAATTTAAAAATAATAATTGCTACCATATAACAAATTTGTACCATAGCAATATCTTTTAGTGATAACCCTTTATTTATTAAAATAATAGTTAATACAGCATGTGGCAAAGTCCTTGCAAGTTCTGACAAAAATAATGAATAAAAATAATATCTTTGATGTTTGCTTTCTATCATAAATCTTTATTATATTTTATTTATATTTTTTTTAAAATATAAATAAAATAATAAATTGCAATTACTAATACCAATTTCTTTATTTAAAAAATTATTTTTTTCATATTCATTGGCAAAGTAAAAAATAATATCAATAACAACCATAATCAATGCAATTATATTATTAGTAAAAAAAGAGGGAGCTTGATGGTTTTTATTTATTAATATTATTCTACTTTTTAATTTAAAAGATGATGACCTTTTTATAATTCCTATGTCAATAAATTAACGACAATACAAAATATTTGGAATATGAAATGGACCAATGCTTGAAAAATCATTGATATAGACAATATTTATAAGTGGAATAGAACTTTAAATACAAAATTTATTAATTAAAAAAACAGCTAATCATCTAATGTAAGCATTATTAATACTGGTTTAATATTTTTACTAAAACTTTTTCATTATGGGGCTTAGTTTAAATAGTTTTACTTAGCGATTTTAGATTTTCTTTAATTATATCTACTTTGTAAAGCCCTATATCATTTTAACTAAACAAAAATTGTTTAGTTAAATTAGATTCTTCTATTTTGTTTTCATCTATAAAAATTATAAACCCTAATCCTAGAGCAGAAAAAGAATAAAACATAAAATTCACAATACCACCACACACAATATTAATAATTAACTTTCACAAGCTAAAAAAATATAAAGATTGATTAATACATATTGGCAAGATAATTATCGTTTTATCATTCTTTGCATGTAATTTAATTAAACACCTAGTTCAATACGAAAGAGATTTTAAGACTAAAGATATTGGAAAAATTAAACTACAAACAAAATGCTTTTAATATTTATATAAGTGAATCCAAAGAAAATATGCCTAAAAGAGGTCTGACTGCCTTTAAATATATATCTTTTATTTAAAAATAAAGGAGACACACATGGACCCCTTAATTATATAGCTAAAAATAGGGGCGTGGTGGTTTTGAATTTAACAAAACAAATTTAAGATTCATAGTAAAATCATTGATTTTAATTCCTAAATTTATGCTTGAATATAAATTCTATAAAATATTTGCTATTTAAAAATAGCTTCTTTTTTTTAAATCTTAAACAACAGTGTTTATATAATTAATAGTAGTCCTTGCTGGCCCTTGAGCCTATATAATATCGTCATTAACACCTCCGTCCTTATAAATCAATGCCCCCCTACTAAAGTTTCTAATTTGCCCATTTTTTCAATAGTTGCTCATTTCTAAGTCTTCAAATTCTGGAATTGTAACCACAGCTTCTTGAGCTTGCTGTTTAAACTCCCTTAAAATGCCAATTCAAATTATAAAAATGTTTGAATAAATCCAATTTTTTATGTCTTCTTGTGCTAATGCCTGGCCATAAAGGCGCTGGGTCATTCTGTAAATTTCACAGCCTTTACTCATTCTAACCCCCCCCCTTACCTTTTACGTTTTTTATTAGAGTCATCCTCTAACTTAAGTATCAATGAACACTCTCCCGTGTTACTAGGCCTTGCGCTTGTTTCTTTTATAGTGGCTTTTATCATTTTCCCTAGCCCATCAATAAATGAAACTTTATCACCAACATTTAGCTTGTGTGTGTAAAATGTTTTGGAGTTCCAAAATATAAGATTTATTTTAAGTGTGGTGCCCAAAGTAATTTCTTGTTGCGGGATAAACTCAAGGCCATAATCTTCTAATGCCTCATGGTTTACACCTTTCCCAGTTGTTTTGTAATTAGTAAATCTAAAATTGCATTCAATCCCATCAGTACCAGTACCAACATCAGCTATTACGTTACGAACATATATTCCTTTTATTTTGTCAATAAACTCTTTTGGCGTTTTAGAATAAATATTTTTGTCAATGATTTTAATACGATCTTTTTCATCCATATTAATGATATTGCAACTAGGAAATACAGATTCTATTACCTCTTGCACCGTTTTACCTTTAAAGCTTTTGCCCTTTTTGCCCTCCAATTTTCGATTGAAGAAGTTGCTTTTAGTTAATAAACGAACATCACAAGCTCTACACTAACATCTCCACCAGGATAATCAGTGCTCATAGGAATTCCCAAATAGCCCGCCATTATAAAATCAAATTTTTTCTCATGGGCAAATTTTTTATAATATATTTTTACTATATCTTTCTCCTTAATGTTGTCATTGAAGCCTGAGGACAAACTCTAAAGTAAAATTTTTGCCTGTTTGGACTTTACAAAATTATAACTTGAATACATATTAGATATAGTAATATCAACATGAATTCCATTTTGTGTATTTATCATAATTTTAGGAATTTCTTCAAGATAATAATCTCCACTAATTGTTTTTTTTGATTTATCTGCATTGTAGAGCTCAATTTTAAAATCATAACTGAGTAACATTTATTATCCTTTACATTCTTATAGAACAAATGTTTTTATTATTGCAAATTAGAAATATCTTTATTATGATTGATTGAATTTTGTTTTTTCAACAAAGAAAATAAAATGCCGTTTTTTTATCATTATTAATAATCTTAGTAAGTGCACTCAAAGAAGTTCATCATAGATTTTGTTATCGCCTTTATACGTATAAATATCATCAAATATAGAAGAACTACTGTACTTTGTAATGTAAAGTTTTTTATAAGTAAAAGGTGCAATTAAGGTCGATATTCTACTAAACTTATTAGACCTTGGTTCAACCAGCGCAATTTTAAAATGTTGACTCATATTGCTCCTAAGCAGCACGCATTCGCGAATATCAATCCACCAGCACCTTTAGCGCTATCCCTATCTTCTATATAAAGCGTATGTACATTAAAATTTTCTAAAACAAGCTTGACCATATTCATAATATAAGTATCATTAGCTGGGCGTTTATCTTGAAATATAAAAGCATAATATTTATTATAAACTCTCGCTATAACACATAAAGCGGTGTTATCCCCTCTCCTCAATGCTGAATCTAAATATGCTATTGGGCTGGTGAACACATAATCTTAAGCAATATTAATCTGCGTAAAAATTGAATCAGTATTTGCTATCCATTCTACTGACAAAGCTCTTACTTTATATGTCGATATATCTTTATATAGTTTCTCTTGAGTTTCGATAAATCCTTTAATAAGAAGAATATTATCATAAGTTGTAAAATTACATGCCTTAAAAGTCACTGTATTATTAATATAATCGATTTTGAAATAATGTTCTGGATAATCCGGCTTAGTATCAAAAATAATAGTTTCTTGTCCATACCTAAGTCTTTTCAAAACCTCCTCTAAAGTTTGCTTATGTAAAGTTGTAGCCCCATTCACAAAAATAAGTGCCGAATTACTTCCTATAAATCTTTCAAAATCACTTGCCTTATCTCCCTCCATATAAATTAATAGGAAGTGAATCAATGAGGATATATGAATTATTTGTATGTTTTGGAATATAAGAAATATTAAGAAGTTCACATGGCTTTTAAATTATCCTAAAACATTAACTTCAGTCGAACACTGAGAATTACCTATAATGAAATTATTCGTATCACTAGAGTATAACTTTTTATTTTCCAATTAAACTTTTCATAAAAAACACGCAAGATACTTTTTTCAACTAGCTATACCACCACTAAGTATAATCTTCTTTTTATTATTCTTTTGAATGCTTTTTATTACATTCTTTTGCTTTAAAGTTAAATGCTTTTCTTTAAATCGATCAAAATTAACTGCAGAGTTTGATAACTTTATAAATTGAAATATATCAACTCCAAACTGAGTTTTGTATTGCTTTTGAAGTGTTGTAAAAAGTTTTGCCTGATTTAAGTTCACTCTTATACTTTTATATCTGCCTTTATTCTCAACTTCATGGGCAGCAGAAAGTCTTTTTATGCATTCATAGCAAAGCCCCATTTCTCTTATTGAACACTCTTTTATAAGATCATTAAGCTCATTTTTCAAAGAATTAATTTTTTCATTAACACATTTTCGACTTTTTTTATTACATTTTTTACTTAAAGAATTAATTTCAAATCTTAACTCGTCTATTTTAGAAAGCGTGGTAACAAGCTTAATACTAGAATATTGTTTGAATGCACCACTGACATAGACGAGTTTAACAGTATGGCAACCGTAATTCCAATTACAAACAACCTTAAAGATTGTTTAACATTTAAGAAAAATAGAAAAAAATAGTGCAAATCCAGGTGATAAGCCGCATTTTAATACACAAAGAGAGCTTGAAAAGAATGGGGGAGCTTAAAAATCTGTTAATGCTATAGCGCTTTCAAAAGTACATAAATTGAATGATGATTTATCCATAGTGCTTGCTAGTGTTTTTGGAAATAGCGCTTTAAAAGGGTAATTAAATTGTGGCTTTAGGGGACAAGGGTCAAGCTAAGGGTTCTAATTCTGGCAATAATTTACAATTAGGTTTAGAAACAGAAGTTCCAGTTGCTACTCCTAAAGTTAAACGTTAAGTAAGAGAAGCTGAAGACGATGTACAAGTAAAAGATCCTTATTTTAATTCTATTGAAGAACTCGATGATATTCTTTTGAAATTCAAAAAATATTCAAAATCAATGAGTTCGATTGAAAGCAATGTTTTTGGCAACTCAAGTGCTTGTTTTAAATCAAAGAATGAGCGAGTTAATACTTATTCTTTTGCATGTTCAAGTTTTGCAGACAAAATAGAAGAATATTTTTACGATCCAAAAAATAGTTTTCCATACAAGCGTGGGGTTAAACTTGTTCCAAAAGATAACTCTATATATGTTGAGGCCAGTGCAGATGCTGATATTCATGGCATATGAATTGATGTATGTGAATTTAGTTGTAACACATATGTTTTGCCGATTACAAATAACTTTGAGGGCTATCTTATCTAATTCTAAAAGAAGATTTACTAAATGGCAATAAAACGAATATTAACAACTCTAAATTTAAAGCCAAGCTTTGGGAAATATTATATCTAACAATTCCTAGTGGCACTTTACTTGAAGGAAATATAGAAATTGATAGACTTAACTCAACCAGGCAACATAAATCCTATAAAATATTACTTAGCAAAAGAAAATATGTTTACATAAAAATAAAGTATAGGCTTGATCTTAAAAACTATGTTTACTTAAACATAGACTCTTAAATTAGAAACATATATTCCAGGATTATTTCAAACAACTATTCTGACATGAGGACTGGTTTTAAATATTAAGATCTTTTTGCCCTTGTTAATGAAGTCAAAGGAATTGGGTCTATAAAAATTAAAACTTGTGTTAAAGATACAAACATAAATGTATTTCAAATATTACTGATAGCGATTTTAAAAGAAACGAAGATATTCTCATTGATGATGGTGATACACTACTACTTTTAAAATATAACAGAACGCTTGCTTATAGACATTGATAGTTGATAAATATGAAAATATCCAATTTTTTCAAAGATACTCAAGTTCATAAATTTATGATTACAGAAAATGAATACACACAAAAACTGCTCAACGAGCTTAAGTTCATTAATTCTAACTTTATCTCCGTTGATGCAAAAAAATATAAAATCAAGATATATTGCTATATAGATATTTCAAGCCTTATCGATTTTCTACGCACAAACTCAAACTTTGCAAAGTATTACAAACGATATCAACAGTGTTATTATTTGCTTTACGCCATATTGGTACTAATGAGTCATTTAGGCTGATTTTCAAAGCGTTTTTGAATGTGGATATTTTAGTTTCTAACTCCAACAAGCTGGTGTTATTGATATCTCGCTAAAAGGGGCAATAAAACAAACTTTGCTACATTTATTTTTTCAAGCACTGCAAAAGGCAAAAGACCTAAAAAATACTAACTAGAGAAAAGAAAGCTGGGTATGCTGCATCTAAAAAAGTTTTAGCATTTAGCTCACTTCCTAAAGGGGATGATCATTTAATTTGCGTTTTTATACTTGCAGATAATACAAGCTTTGTAGAAAAAACTTACACCAAAATAACAGACAAACTGATTAACAATGATTCTACTAATATTTCTAACCTTTTTAGTAAAATAACAGCACAACTTACAAACAACACGCCATTAACTCTTTTATCTAGAGACCACGAGCTTTTGATAATCGAAAATTCGAATAGTATTCTAAAAGCTCCAGTTACTGTATACTCACTCGGCATCCCAGACGATTTTTCTTTTGGTGGAACATTTCGTGAGACTACGCTTTATCCGCATGAATACAGAAGCAAAAAAAATAAACATTGTCATGAACTACTATGACAAAGTTGCTCCTATTTTTTACAAAAATAGTGATAATAGACCTATTTACCTTGATATTGAAATTGATATAACACACAATGACAATAAGACGGAAAAATTATTGTATTTAAGTACCGATGAATCTCAACATGCAGCTCTAGCCTATATGCATACTAACGCCATTAAGGGCTTATTGATTAAAGTCCTGGTGCATAAAGGATAGTATATCCAAAAAAGAACATACCGATCAGAAAGTGAAAGTCTAGCTCTTTTAAAACTGTAAACTTTTTTATCAAAAATTATAGTTTTGGTATATTATATAAATATAAAAAAATTAAAATTAAGGATTAAAAAATGGATACTATTTAAGCAACCAAACTTCTTATCAATTTAAATGAAATTAAACCTATAGCCGTGATGATTTTTGTAACAGCACTAGTTCTTGGAGGATTAATTCTTCTCAGGCCTTTACTAAAAGATGTATTATCTATAGCAATAGGCAAGCTTTTCAGAAATGGTAATGGTAATACGCATATTAAAAAAAGAGATTAAATAATAAAATTATCTAAAGATAATATTGAATTTGGGCTTACATCTATATCAAAACTTAATGATAAAATTTATCAGCACCTTAAAAATGAACTTTTAAAAAAATAGAGCCATTATGCTGATCTTCCGGCTAATTAAAAACAACGACAAAAAATTTGATAAAGGCTTAAGGTTCTTTAAGGAGCTTGACATATATCCTTATAGTAGGCCCCCTTGTAAGGACTTTGCTATGTAAGCATATTGCTATGTTGTAAATATATAATCAAATTATTTTTCTTCTTTTAGCGCACAAAAGAATTTTAATGAACTACTGCCCAAACCGGCTGCTTAAACTATACAAACACCTCAAAATTATTTAGATCATCTATTTTATTGTTTTTCTTGGAATAGTCTTTTATAAGACTTGCCCAATATTCTATACTCTTAAGATCAGAATTTTCAATAAAATATTTATTTAAAGCCACCCCATTACCGGCATATATCACCCTAACAAGTGCATTTATATCGTTTTTCATTGTAGACTCATTTACCCAATTTTCTATGCCAGATAAAACCTCTTTAAAAATATTGCAGTAATAAAACCTATTTTTTTGAGTCTTTATTTATGTTTTTTTTTGATTTTAATTTACACTAACTTATTTGTTGGACATAGAATTTTATTTTCATAATTATTATAAATGAGAGCTGCATAATTATCTACCTCGCCTTCTGTTAAGATATGCCACTAAAGCGCATCTTTTAAAATAATCAATAGATGATCTAAATAATTGAGGGAATATATTTACACTTTTAAAACTATTTTCATTATTCCATTGCAAATTTTCAGCTAGAATCAGTGTATCAAATGATTTTCTATACCCACTACTAATACTGTAAAATATACTCTTAACAACATGAATTGCCTTTTGCCCTCTAGCTGCAAAAGTTGAAAATTGACCAAAATCAAAATTTAAATTATACTTGTCAATAACATTTTTAATTTCTCTTGCTATTTCGTTGAAATTCTGATGCTTGTGCCCATATCCTTCAAAATTTTTATCAATGCCTGCTAAGTTCATCCTTAAGGTTTTCATATCTTTTATAAAGTTAATTTCTGCTTGAATATTTTCTTGTGGATTATTATTTAATAGCACCATGTTGGCCGCCTTTTTAACTTTCAATAAATATAAATATTTAACAAAAACTATTTTTGCCCACTTTTTTACAAAAAGTGGAGCTTAGCTAAGTTCTATCGCTAAAGAACTTAGCTAAGCCCCCCACTTAATTTAAAATTGTCAAAAAGGTAGGTGTAAATGACAATATTTATACAACTACTCTGATTGTAGTATAGTCCAACTTAGAATTAAAATCAATTTGTCATTTTACTAAATTAAAATTTACCTAATTGCAAACAGTCTATTAAATATAATATTTTTTTAGAAAAGTATTTACTTTTAAATCAAAATTATGCATTATATTATTTATTGAAAGTCAAAAAGGAGACCGGCATGGCACTATTAAACAACAATAAAAGTACAAATTACCATAACAAGCTACAGCATAAGTTAATAGTTCTTATCTCAACACTAAATTACATAAACAAAAAATATCAGAAATATACCCAAAACAACATACTCTATTACTTTAATGAAAATCTCAAAAGAAATGGTCAAGCTACCACCACACTAAGGACAATGCAAAAATATCTTTATAGATTAGAAAAAGAAATAAAGATCACAACCAACTACCACAAACATTTGGGAGTAAATTTTGGGACTGAAATTTACTATCAACTTAATTATCCAAAAAAAGAATGTTACCTTAAAATTAACGAATACTTTAAAGAAAAAAAACTTTCTAGATTTCAAAACAGAGTTAAAAGATTTCTTAAAGACAAATTTACTAAAGAGGGTAATGTAGATTTGGGGCAGAGCATTAATAATAAAAATAATAACATAAAAAAAGAAGAAGAAAAAAATAACCAAATAGAAAAATATCAGATTAAAAAATATTTCAATAAATGTAATTTTATGTCTAAAAAAACCCTTTTAATTTTAAATTTAGATATCAACAAAGATAACTTGATTGAGGTGCTTAAAATTATAAAAAGAATTGAAATCAGTCTAACAGAAAATAAAAATATACGTTTAAATAAATCTTGCTTTAAAGAAAAACAAAACAAATTAAAGAAAGTACTAAATAATACTCAAAAACAATTAGAAAAAAAGGGATATAATACTGAACAATTAGAAAAAAATATTAAAAAAGTATATGAAAATTACAAGTTTAAGCCACATTTTATTATTGAAAATTACAAATATAAAGATTTAGATATCATAAAAAGAAAGTTAGAAAAATCAATTGAAATAAAAAAAGAAAATTCTCAAAAAGATTATGAGCATATAAAGATAAACATTTTAAATATACTTATTGAACAGCTAAAAAAAGAGTCAAGAATTGAAATTTTAAAACCAATTTTAAAGGACTATTTGAATAGCAAAAACAAATTAGAATATAATAAAGTATTTGATATGTATTATTATGAGGTATTAGAACTAATAAAAAATGAAAACAATTCTTTAATACTAAAAGAAGCTATATAAGGATTGAATATTGAAAGTGTATCTAAATCTATAGAAACAAAAAAATCATTGATTGTTCATAACAATAAAGAGCGGTTTATAAAAATTGAAAAAGAAAATGATAAAACAACTTACCATACAAAAATGATGATGGATGTTTATAAATGTGAAGTTTATGATAAAAAAAATGTGTTTGGTTTAGCATTAAGAGTATTATTTAATCAATTAAAAGTTAAGGAAATTTTTTATATCTCGTAAAAGAAAGAGACAATTATATTGTCATTTTTATGGTTATAGAAAGCCAATAAAAAAGTCCCTTATAAAGTATGAAATAAACGGAATTAAAAAATTTTACACAATTGCAAGAGAATATTATGTGGAATTTAGATTTAAAATCGATAGTGTGTTTTTGTTACTTTAAGGGATTGTATTGTCTAAGAAAAAAAGATAGGATAAATAATCATTACAACAAAGCGCCATTTGATATCTTTATAAGATTAGAAAAACAAGTATATGGGTTTTATGGCAAAAAATATTCAGAGAAAGGATCACTAACAAAATGGACATTAAAAAACCTAAAATAATAACAATTGCTTCAATTAAAGGCGGTGTTGGTAAAAGTATGTTGTCAATTATATTTTCATATATCCTAGGCGAAATGAATAATAAAGTGTTAATTATAGATTTAGATCCTCAAAATAGTTTGACAAGTTATTTTTTGCAATATATCAGAAATATTGAAATAAATAATGTTTATTATCTATTAAAAAGAGATCAAGCCATTGCTTTTAACGAATATATAAATTCAATAAATAATAATATGTATATTATACCCTCTCATCCAATTTTGTGTAAATTTGAAAAAGGAGATATTCCTTATAAAGAGCTTATGTTGGAATATATATTTGATAAAAATTTACATTATTATAATTTTGATTATGTAATAATTGATACTCCTCCTAGTTTAAGTTCTTTATTGTTCAATGCTTTAAATATTACAAATAAAGTTATAATACCTATTCAAGCAGAAAGGTGGTCTGTAGAGTCTTTACCAATATTAATAAATGAAATCAAAGAAGTTGAAATAATAAGAAAGAAAAATATTGATGTGGTAATAATAGAGAATCAATTTATAAAAAATAGAAATACTTATAAAGATATTGAAAGTATTCTGCAGTCAGAGTACAAAGATCTTATTAAGGGAAGAGTTCATTTTTATAATTCAATTAAGGTTTTTATAAATGAATTAAAAGAGCCAAATAATAAGGAAACTTATTATCAAGAAATAAAGAAAATATTAAGCAATTTATTTTAAAAAGTATGCCGGCATACTTTTTAAAATAAAACAAAAACTTAGGAGGATTAAGTGTCAAAGTTAAAAGTAAAAAAAATATTATTAAATAATAGAATTGAGGATGTTCAAGAATTTGAAAATGAGGAACTTGAATATAAAAGTTATAAGGATCAACTTCGTAGAATTACTGTTGATGATGTTGAGAATAAAATTAAAACAATGAAAATCCTATATAAAATAAGAGAAAAAAAACTTTATTTAATTGATGGTTATAAAAAATTTGAAGACTTTTTGTCAGAATTTATAATATCTAGAAGTCAGGCTTTTTTATACCTTAAAATTTATAGAAAAGTATTAGAGGGGAGCATATCAATAAATGATATTAAAGAAAAAGGCTTAAAGGGCGTATATAGAAATATATTAAACTTAGAAATTAAAGAGGATAAATCAAAACAAAATTCAATAAAGCCGCTAAGATTTCAACTTAAGAGTCAAGAAAGTTATGCGTTTTATAAAAGCAATGCTAAATTTGCTGGGTATCTTTTAGACAAATTATTTAATAATGAAAAAGAAATAATTAAAAGAATTATGAAGGAGTATAAACGGTTAAAAAGATAATTTATGAGTAATTTGGCGTATATAACATACAGCATGGAAAGCATAAAAAATGAATTTTTAAATATAGAATTTAGTGAAGAGGTAATAGATTTTATTTTTCTTCATAATAACAATTACAACTTTGAATTTTTAAAAGAGAAAATAATCAATGTAGAGAAGAATTTGCAAAAAGACGTATCTAATTTAGATGTCAAGATATATAATGTAGAAAAGAATTTACATACTAAGATAGATAGTTTGGATACCAAAATAGATGCTGTTAAGAGCGAACTTAACACTAGAATAGATAATGTGGGAAAAAGTTTGAACGAAAAGCTAAGATGAGCAACAGGTTAATATATTTTATAATATTTTTAACAGCAATTCTTGGACCAATTTAAATGTTTTATTTATAAGACGGCAAATAGTGAAATAATACACAATTTGCTTTTTTGGCAGCATAGTATAATACTAATAGGTATTGCTATAAAGCAACATTTTATTTTTGCTCTATTTGTAATTAAAAATAGGGCTATCCTGCAAGTAGTGCAGTTATTTGTATGTTTGTCAGTTTGATCACCTATTAATGGATTTGAAAAAAGAAGTGGAAACTTGGCGAAACTTTTTATAAAAAGTTTCGCCAAGTTTCCACTTCTTTTTTCAAAAAACTTTTCTAAAAGCCTGACAAAAATATCTAGTTAGGTTGGGTTTGACTAAGTTTTTGAACAAGAGAATTTAAATAAACCTAACTTTTTTTGTTATATGTTTGTATTTATTGAAAACTATAAAGTAGGCCGGTATGGCACCATTAAATAATAATCCGCAAGAAAGTATTAAAAATAGAGAATCCAAAATGCTGCATGTTAAGCGATAAAGTTTTGCTGGATGCGAAGTATCTGAGGAAAAATCTTCTATTACTAAAGAAAAAGGCAAATTAAGCAAGATGGCTAAAAAATTACCAGGGATAAGTAGTAAAGAGTGTTTTAGGTTTGATCGAAATCTTTGTTTTAACTTGTAAAGAAATGGGCTTAATAGATGCAGAGTTAGCGAAGTAGGCTTCTTATTGGGGGTGCAGGGCCAAAAGACTTAATGGCAAATAGGGTGCTTAAATATTTTGGAATGAGTATGCCTTTTAAATAGAATTTGTATATGCTCAAGGGCAAAGAGTTAGAAAATTCTAGGATTTAAAAAGTTTGTTAAAGTATAAGGCGATAATATCAAGGTTTTGCATAAAAATAAACATGCTAATAGTACTGGTAAATATAATTATTTCAAAAAACAGATAAATCAGAAACTTTAGCAGGCTTAACAATTGAGGGGTGGTTTATCAATAGTGATGGTGTTGTGGAGTTTTTAGAGATTAAGAGCAGTGATTCTAATTATATGAGCAGCGTTATTGTGAAGCACAATAAAAATGACAATTTTTAAGCAGTAAATATTTTTTTAAAATATTATGGTGGGCGCAAATCCAGCTAGCATGTGCTGGTCTTGAGTATTTTAATTTGTTTTTTTGATAGACGCGGCACCAATTAACTGCAAAATAAAGAGAAATAATGCTTTGATATCAAAAGTGTTTGAGTTTGTTTAGAAATGTGAAATGGAAGTTTTCAATTTAAGAAGTAAAATTTTGATAAACAAGGGAGTCAATTTACCGATCTCAAATAATGTTGATAATAATACGTTTATAAGGTTTATTAAAGAGGTAATGTTTGAGAGTGATTTTTGCCAATTTGGAATTGAATTTGATTGGGCAAGTGAATTTGTAGAGTGTATTGAGTGTATAGAGCTTGAGATTAAAACCGACCAGGCTGCTGCTAATCTTGAGTCTAATCTTATTGAGATTGACAATCTAAAAGTAGAACTAAATAAAATTCAAAATGAAAATAAAAAAAAGAAAACTTCTTAAAAGAACTGCTCAAAATTAAAATTGATAGCATTTTGAGTAAATGCCCATTGATTTGATTAATAATGTAAATTATAGATTTAGAGAATTTGTGTTTAATTATGATTCTAAGGAAAAAGCAATATCAGATAGATTTAAAGAACTTTTGCCAATAAGTAGTAAAGTATTCTTGCCAAAGAATATATCCTTTGCAAATAGTGCCGGTGTCCCCATTCATATGGGGACACTAAAAAATTAAAAAAATAATTTAATATCGGAGGCTTCAATAATGATTATTAGTAAAATAAAGTAAAACAATAGAAGTTTACGTTTAGAGATACAAAAATAGGGGTGTTGTTTTTTATGTCTGCGTTACTATACAAGTGCATTCAGGAAACTTGAATTTAATGTCTATGATATAAATACAGTTTATTACAGATTTTTAGGACTTGAGTACATTAGGAGTAATTGTTTTATTAAAAATCCTTGCATGATACTTAATTACTATGGAATTAGAAGTGGTGTGAAATATAAATCTTTTGGTTATTTTGGAGCTTTAAATGAATTTGAAATAAGTGAAGTTAAGATTAAGGGTGTTAATGGATTTCATTTTATAGTCACAAAAGATAAAGAGATATTATATAATTCTCTTGATTTAAAACCCTTTGGAAAAGAATTTAAAGCAACTTCAAAGCGTATATTTAAGCTTAGATAGTTTTACTACAATTTGAAATTATTTTTTACGCATTTATAAGCTTGAATTTTATTTGCAGAAGAGAGTCTGTAGATATTATCGATTTCGGATGTTGAATAATATTCCACAAGTTCTTTAATTTGAAAAGAATTGTATTTATTAGATTTTAAATTTAAAATAAATGAATTCCCATATAAATGAAGTGATTTATTTATCCCAAATCCCGACCCTTTAAGAAGATTTTTGAATTTTGTAGAAATGTTGATGATGCTAATTTAATTGTCTTTAAACTTATGTTTGATTTTTCGGAAAAGATAAGTACGCCTTTTATCAAGATTTTTTTCTTTAAAATGATTTTGTGTGTTATTTGAATAGTATTAAACTCTTCGGGGGTTGATAGTAATTTCTATAATGCAAGCGATATTTTGTGTTTTTACTATATTTACTTTTATGTTATAAAAAATCTTTGCAGCTTTGCTCAATAAGGATGAAATGTCTTACATTTTTACTTTTTGAAATTCACTGCCCCTATACATGCTTATTAAAAGTAAATGCAAGAACCAGCCTGATATTGGATCAGCTTTTTAGGGTTTTAATGCGCCTTACGATTAAGTTGCTAATTTTATAGTCAAATAAAACTTAGTATTTGGTTGTGAGTTTTTTAGTTTTTAATGTATTTTTTAGGATTTTGTTTTCCTTGAGTATTTTTTGATAATCTTTTGCAAGCTTAAGAAGTAGCTTGGCGCTGTCTTTATTTAAATTAAGATAATTGTTAATGCTCATAAAATCAGCTCTACATAAGTATTACTTTTAAATTAAATAAAAGTAATAAAAATTGATATAAATTATATTTTATATTTTACTAAAAACTAAAAATTTTAGTCAAATTGAGAGGCTTCTCGTTACATACAAAATACGAGCTTTAGAGTAGTTGTAGCAAACAGAAGTGGTAATTTTGAAGGGCTCCCACACAAAACTATATACTTTGTGTGATATATAGCAAAGACTTTGAAATTTAATTTGCATATGTTTTGCGGTTTGCCATAGTGAGTATGTTACTTACAATGGATAGATTTTTTAAGTTTAATTAAAATTACATTTAAAGTTTGCCACTATGCAATGTAAAGTGTAGCAAAATTAGATATTTAAATCTATAAAAAATTATATTTATTAGGAATTGCATTAAGCTTGAGGCTTATGGAGAGAATCATGAATAAAAAAATGTTTATTATTTATACTGTTTTTATTCTGATAAGTTCTTGCAAGAATTTTGCAGGTGGTGAAGATTTAAAGCAAAATTTAAAAGGCAAAGAAGGAAAAGAAAAAGTTAAAAAGGAATTAAAGGGAATTAAAGGAGCTTGAAGAGGGTTTAACAAAGAAAAAAGGGGAAAGGGGAAAAGCTTTAGAGGATGCTAAGAAGAAATTTAAAGAGCTTTAAATTCAAGTTGGATCTACAACTGGGACAACTGTTGGATATAGAGCGAGAAATCAAGGGCAAGTTGGAAAGCAAGCTTGGAAGCATGCTCAAGAATTGGGCTTTAAAAGCATGATCAGTGGTAATAATACTGGTTATATGGCTAAGGAAGTTATAACTAATTCGCTTAAGAAAATTGAAGAAGAGCCTAAGGAAATTGTAGAAAATAAAAAAGAATAAAGAAGTGGTTTTAAAAAGTATAAATTACTAAGAACAAGACTAATAACCAGTCTTGGTTTTTTATTTGTATTAATATTGCTAAAATCTTTTGAAAAAAATTTAATATCGCCCAATACTTTATTATCATTATTATTTAAATTACAGATTAAATTAATAATAAATAATAATAAAAATATTGCAAATATTGTTTTTTGAGTCATTTTAAATCCCTTTTTGAAAGGTATTTTTTGATATGTTAATAATCTCAATCAAAGCCCCAACTAATAAAAAGCCGCCTGTAAATAGGTATAATAAACCGGTTCTGGTTTTGCCTACATAAAATCTATGAGCCCCCAAAAACCCTAGAAGCAGGCATAATAAAAATATTGTTGTTCTATTGTAAGGTTTTTGAGCGTGTTTATTTTTAACCCCACAAGCAACACAAATTTCAGCATCTTTTTTAATTGCTTTGCTGCATGAGTGGCAATATATTTCATCAAAAGCTTTTGACATGGTTTTATATTCCTTTTAAAAATAAAACATGCTTATCTAAAAGCATTTAAGATGGGCAAATTGTATTTTTATGTATTTAAATTTAATAAATATTGTAAATATAGATCAGCAGTTAATAGATATAAAGAAGTTAGCAGTTTGTGTTAACAATTTGTTAAATTGCTTTATTATTTAGAGTAATAATTTGTTAATTTTGTTATTTTAGTGTAATACTTTTTAAAAAAGTTAAAAGATCTTTTGATGATTATGCTTTATGCTTTAGAGAAGTATCCTTAAGTGATGGAGAAATAGCAGTTAGACTGGGAGTTTCTAGAGTAGATGTGTAGAGAATGAGACAAAAATGGGAGAGTGGAGAAGTTTCTATTAATGAGGATTATAGAGTAATAATTAGTGAAGATACTTTTAAACACCTTGTAGTGCAGCCTTAAAATCAGAAGTTAAAGCTAAGAAAACTAAAGGAGAATTGGATTTGGAGCGCTTTAATTTAGAATTAGGATTTATGCGTGTGTTCAAACAATATTCTAGCGTTGAGCTTGCTAGCATGCTTTCTAAAATAGAAAATTTAAGATTTGAAACTAACTCTTTAAGTAAAGAATGTAATAAAAAAAGTCGAAAATGTGTTAATGAAAAAATTAATTCTTTGAAAAATGAGCTTAATGATCTTATAAAAGAGTGTTCAATAAGAGAAATGGAATTTTACTATGAATACATAAAAAGACTTTCTGCTGTCCATGAAGTTGAGAATAAAGGCAGATATAAAAGTATAAGAGTGAACTTAAATCAAGCAAAACTTTTTACAACACTTCAAAAGCAATACAAAACTCAGTTTGGAGTTGATATATTTCAATTTATAAAGTTATCAAACTCTGCAGTTAATTTTGATCGATTTAAAGAAAAGCATTTAACTTTAAAGCAAAAGAATGTAATAAAAAGCATTCAAAAGAATAATAAAAAGAAGATTATACTTAGTGGTGGTATAGCTAGTTGAAAAAGTATCTTGCGTGTTTTTTATGAAAAGTTTAATTGAAAAATAAAAAGTTATACTCTAGTGATACGAATAATTTTATTATAGGCAATTCTCAGTGTTCGGCTGAAGTTAATGTTTTAAGATAATTTAAAAAGCTATGCAAACTTCTTAATATTTCTTATATTCCAAAGAATACAAATATTTCATATATCCTCATTGATTCACCCCGCATTAATTTATATGGAGGGGATAAGGCAAGTGATTTTGAAAGATTTATAGGAAGTAATTCGGAGCTTATTTTTATGAATGAGGTTGCTACTTTACATAAGCAAACTTTAGAGGAGGTCTTGAAAAGACTTAGGTATGGACAAGAAACTATTATTTTTGATACTAAGCCGGATTATCCAGAACATTATTTCAAAACCGATTATATTGATAATGCAGCAACTTTTAAGACATATAAGTTTACAACTTATGATAATGTTCTTCTTAGTAAAGGATTTATTAAAACTCAAGAGAAGCTATATAAATATATGCCGACATATAAAGCAAGAGTATTACTAGGAGAATGGATAGCAAGTACCGATTCAATTTTTACCCAGATTAATATTGCTATTAATATTGCCGAGGATTACGTGTTTGCTAGTCCAATAGCATAGTTAGATCAAGCATTTAGTATTGGAGGAGGCAACGTCGCTTTATGTGTTATAGAGAGATTTAATGATAAGTATTATGCCTTTGTATTTCAAGATCAACGACCCGCTAATGATCCCTATATTATAAATATGGTCAAGATTGTTTTATAAAATTTCAATGTACACGCACTTTATTTAGAAGATAGATATAACACCAAAGGTGCTGGTGGATTTACTCATGAATATATGAGGCTTAGAAACAATATGAGCTAATATTTTAGAATTTTGTCGATTAAACCAAGGTCTAATAAGTTTAGTAGAATATCGACTCTAATTATACCGTTTACTTACAAGAAGCTTTACATTGAAAAATACAGTAGTTATTCTGTATTTAATGATATTTATTCTTATAAAGGGATAACAAAACCCACGATGATGCTCTTGATGTAATATCTGCTGCATATTTGATGATGTCTTTAGGATATAAAGAGAGAAGTGTTCACTTTGGCAATTAAAGATTTTTGTAA
>NC_012265.1 GCF_000181875.2 [Borrelia] finlandensis
ATTTTTTTGACAAAAATATTAGTTTTTGCTATTATATATGTAATTTAATAAAGAGAAGTAAAAATTTGTGTGATTTAAGAAAAGCAAAACTAATAGACAAGATAAGTTCATTAGAACTATACAGATACTCAATATTTTTTAGAAATTACATTGAAAATGTAGCAGAAGACTGCCTCAAGAATGGAATTGTTCTTGAGAGTATTAGCCACAATGTTAGTGAATTTGAACTTGCTAGGTTAAAGGTGCAGCTTAAGAATGCTTTATTTAATTGTATTATAAGTTACCGATTTCATGGAATTGGATATATTTTAGTAAAAACTAAAGATAAGCTATTAGATCTTGAGGAGCCTGTTAATATAGAGTTGCCTATTGGACTTGAATACCTTGATTATGAGTTTATAAGAGATTTAGGAATTGACTTTGATTATGTGACTTATAAAGTAAAAACCAATAATAGGGACAATTCTTTTGACACTATTAAAATACATAAAAGCCGACTCATAATATATGAAAACTTTGATTTTATCTTAAAAAGATATGTTCCATGTTATACGGAAAGTTTTTTGTTAGATATTTACCTATTTGAAAAAATATATGTTGAGATAGAAAGGCGTATTGAAAACCACAATTTTTTGTTTTATAAAGATGAATCTTTAGTTCAACTACAAGATGCACTCTCAAGTGCAACTACTTCTTTAAGCGCACTTACTAAGAGTAGAAATAATGATAAAGGAAATGGTATTTTATCTTCTTTTTTAAGAAAACAAAGTTCAAACAACCATAGTAAAGATATTTCTAATTTGCGCAGCCTTAATGACTCTTTAGCAAATGAACTTGCGAGGCTTAAAAGCAATCTTAATAATGAGGGAATGTTTTACACGGCTACTCCTAATGCTAGTTTGGAGGTTATTAAGTACGATCTTAGCTATTTAAAGGAGGCTTTAGCTTTAATTAAAGCAAAAATTGGTGCTGATACTAAAGAACCTTTAACTAGAAGTTTCAATGAGCAGGCTAAAGGGCTTGGAAATGATGGTAAAGGTGATAGAAGTAATTATTATGATTTTTTAAAAGGTGTACAAGAACAAGTTGAAAATTCTTGTAACTTAAAGCTTACTAAATATTTTGGGCTTGATATGAGGTTTAATTCACTAGTTATGTTAAGCGAAGATCAAAAGGTAGAGAGAGATATAAAGCTAATTGAGCTTTACAGTAAATATAACGAGCTTATACAAAACAGCTGTTTTAATAGCGAGGAGCTAGCGATTTTAAAAGAAAAATTATTCTCATTTTGAGAAAAGGAGCTAAAAAGTGATTGAAAATGAAGAAAAAGAAGAACAAAAAGCAATTGAGGTACAAGTCAAAGAAGAGTCTCAAATTAAGCCCGATACTAAGGTTATAAGTGCTGGGGAATTTGAGGAGTATATGCGGCTTAGGGAGCAAGCAGGTAATGTAAAACCTAAAGAGATAAAGCGGGATTTAAGTATAAATGAGAGAATAACAAAAGAACTTGCTGAGGTTGAAGAGAGAGAGCGTGTTGAAAAACAATTATTATTAGAGGCGGAGCGCATAAATGAAATTGATACACTTGCAAAATCTCATCTTAGCAGCCATTTCAATAAAGAAGTTTTACTTGCAAAAGGATACACTTTAAAAGACATTATGCAGGCTCAACGTAGAGAGCTTGTTCGCAAGTTTGTTCCAATTGAGCAAATTAAAGCTATTGCTAAAGCATCAGATATAAGTCATATCGATGGGGAGATACTAGAACAACTTGTTTCTTTGGCTAAAGTGAATATCAAATTAAGAAAAAATGCGAATAGTAGTTCTTCTTCTGTTGACTCTATCAAAGGCAATATTATTGTTAGATCAGAAGAGAGAGTAAGTTTGCTTGATTCTAATTTTGTTCCAATTAATTTTACGGAGTTTGTGCAAGCTATAAGC
Source organism: [Borrelia] finlandensis (assembly GCF_000181875.2). GTDB lineage: Bacteria > Spirochaetota > Spirochaetia > Borreliales > Borreliaceae > Borreliella > Borreliella finlandensis. The sequence goes on from NC_012265.1 coordinate 1,942, forward strand.
AATACTTATAGGCAAAGACGAACTCAATTTTATGAAAATCTAAAAAGACATAAAAGAACAAGTATTGCTTAAAGGAGTTTTTAATGGGTGATATCACAAAAATTAAACAAGAGTTTGATAAAAAAGTTGCTGAAATTAAAGCATTAATGAAAAATCCCCAAAAAGATACTGGTTTACTTAGTAATTCTAGCGAGTTTGGAGATAAAAATCTAATTTTTTCTAATTCTGATGGAGTTTGTACTAGCAGTAAAGATAAAATAGAAAATTACCCTGCTAAAGGCTATCCATATAAGCGTGGAGTCAAGCTTGGTTTTGGTGATGGTACAACAGAACTTGAAGTTGAAGCTGGTGGTGGAGACGACTTATACGGAGTGTGTACTGATATAGATGAGTTTAGTGGTATGGCAACTGTAATTCCCATTACAAACAACTTTACAGGGTATTTGACGTTTAAGAAAAATGGTGAAAATGGTGTAAAGCCGGGCGATAAGCTGCATTTTAATCAACATGGAGAGCTTGAAAAAACTACGGGGGGAGAAAAATCTGTTAATGCCGTAGCCCTTTCAAAAGTACATAAATTAACAGAAGAGTTATTTATAGTTCTTGTTAGTGTTTTTGGAAATAGAGCTTTAAAAGGGTAGTTAAATTATGGATTTAAAAGGTAAAGGGCAAGCTAAAGGTCCTAATTCTAATGATAATTTACAATTAGGTTTAGAAACAGAAGTTCCAGTCGCAGCTCCTAGAGCTAAGCGTCAAGCAAGACAAGTTGAAGAGGATGTAGAAGTGAAAGATCCTTATTTTGATTCTGTTGAGGAACTTGACGATATTCTTTTGAAATTCAAAAGATATTCAAAATCAATGAGCTCGATTGAAAATAAGGTTTTTGGTAATTCTGGCGGTTGTTTTAAATCAAAGAATGAGCGAGTTAATGCTTATTCCTTTGCATGTTCAAGTTTTACAGACAAAATAGAAGAATATTTTTACGATCCAAAAAATAGTTTTCCATACAAGCGTGGGGTCAAACTTGTTCCAAAAGAGAATTCTGTATATGTTGAGATTGGTGCTGATACTGATCTATATGGCATATGTGTTGATGTATGTGAGTTTAGTTGCATAGCATATGTTTTGCCAATTACCAATAACTTTGAAGGGTACCTTGTGACAAGAAACCCAAATATAAAAGCAGGAGAAATATTAGACATTAATGCTGATGGGGTTATTATCAAGGCTGGAGGTGGACGTCCAACTGTAATTAATGCGTATGCATTATCTGATTCATTTACAATCAATTTTGTATCTGAAGATAAGGATTCAAAGCGGGCTCAAGCTAGAGGGCCCAAAGAGAATTATTCCATCAATTTGATAAAAGTTACAGTTTTTGGAAACAGAGGACTTGAAAAAGAAGTGTTTGCTCATGCTGTTTCGGGCGTAGGGGGATAAAAAGGAGGTAATTGAATGGCAAATACAACACAATTAGTAAAAGATTATCAAGAAAATCGTAATAAACTAGAAAAGTTAATGAAAAATCCACAGCATTATGCTGGTTTGCTTAGCAATTCTTTAGAGTTTAGAGACAAAAACGTGCAATTTTTTGCTTCTGGAGGTACTAGAAGCAGTAAGTTTGACAAACTGGAAAATCATCCATTTTTGGGGTATCCGTACAAGCGCGGGGTCAAAAGAGTTATTCAAGAAGAAAAACCAAATGAAATTCATTATGAGCCTCATGTTGAGGCCGGTGGTGAAGAAGACTTATATGGAATATGTATTGATGTAGATGAATTTAGTAAAACAGCTACTATTGTTCCAATTACAAATAATTTTGAGGGATATTTAGTGGCAAAAGATTCTACGGTTAAAGTAAAAGACAAGCTTGTTTTTAATAAAGACGGAGCGCTTGAAAAGGTTAATGGAGCGCCTCCAAATAAGGCAACTATTAATGCAACAGCATTGTCTGATGCAAAGCAAATTAGCAATGATGTTTATTTGGTAAAAGTAGCAGTATTTGGAAATAAGGCCATAAGTAAAAATTAATTATATTTTGGAGGATTGAATATGGAATTATTTGATGAAAATTATTATGCAAAAGCTGTAGCCAATATTATAGGAGAAGTTAAAGATCCTATAATGTATAAATGGTTTTTACCCGATCAAATTGAAGATGTTGATCTTCAAATGGGTTATCAAAGAACTGTAAAGTGGGACGCATTTTTAAATGCTAATCCTACAACTATTGCCAATGAGGTTAATACTATCTCAACTATTGGGTTTAGTTCTGAAGTGGTTAGACTTAATTATCTAAAATTACAGTACAAGTTTAGGCACTTAAAGCAGACATCTGAAAAATTTTACACTTCAGACTCATATATTGGAGATATTAATAATAATCTACTTCCTTTCGCTCAAGCTTATAAACTTGCAAGCAGTGAAATTATTAAACTTATTAATCATTTTGTATTAACGGGGACTGTTTCAATTCAAAAAGATGGAAAAAATCAAAAACGTCTACTTCCTAATATGTATGGACTACTTAATATGCCCGAACAGATAAAAGAAGAAGTTAACAATACTGATAAGGACAAGATGGACAAAATATTTGAAAAAATTGAGGCTGGACTTTCAAAGCTAGAGTTAGGAGATGAATTTTCTACACCTATGATGGTAATAGTTGATCCTGCGACTTCATTGAAATTGGTAAAACCATATTCACCAGCAGCACCAGCAATAAGTTGTGAAAAATGGGAGGATGTTTTGATTCAAACTATTAAGGCTATTAATAATAGAGAAGATGTTTATATTGAAACTTCAAACTTATTAAAACATCAAATACTTATTTACCCATTAAATCCGGAACTCATTAAATTTAAACCTAGTAAGTATATGTTGCCTACACCTAATGAACAAGTTGATAAAGACTCAACTGATATTGCTCATTCATACATTGATTTTGTTTTAGGCGGACTACTTGCTACTAAAAAAACTATTTTACAAGTACACATTAAACAATCTTAAGCAAATAAGGTAAGTTAAAATGAGTGAACAAAAAGACTTGCAAACACAAGTTCAAAATGGAGAAGAACTTTTATTAACAAGACTTCATTCTGAAGTACTGTTACTATTGGGAATAGACAAATTTGCACTAAGTAGGCAAAATTTTCTACTTCATTTATCACTGCTTCAAGCTATTCTAGTAACACGTGGTATTGATGCTAGTTCACTTACATATGAACAAATATTTTTGCTTACCTTCTACCACATGGGTTGTCAATTAAGAAAACAAGGAGTTGTTCGCGAGTTTGAATTTGAAAGGATTAAAAAAGAGAAGTTCAATGAGCTTGAAATTGACTATTATCCTAACAGTAGTGGGGGCGAAGAAACCGATGGGGGAAGTTGTGGATCCAATAAGAACTTTTGCTCACAACTTGATGCGTTTTTAGAAAAGCTAAAAAGAGAGACGTCAACGCCGTCTTGTGTGGGGGTTGTCTAGTGAGTGGTATTAGAAAAAGACTAGCAGATATGTCTGTGCATATGATCAACGTTTTTAAGGACCCCGAACCTTTAAGGTTTTATAAGGGCAATGTTGTAAAACTTGATGATGACGACTCTTATCAACGAATATTTAATAAAAATGAGTACACTGAATTTATAGGGATTATTATTGACATAAAACCACAAGAACTTTCAATGCTTTACGACTCTAATATATCCGATATTCAAGGATATTCTAAACTTTACACATATCAAGACCTTAACTATGAACTAAAAGACCGAATATCAATTGCAGATTCAGCTTACTTTGAAATATTTAGCATTGACTCTTCAATCGGATACTTTACTTTAATTTTAAAGGAATTTATATGGACAAACTAGAATTCACAATTGAATTAGAAATTGGCTGGTTTGGGGGTCGTTCTAATATTGCTAGGATGCATGAAAAAGGGAGTAGTAATTTACCGATAAGAAAACATTTAACCAAAATTGCTGGTAGTACTGAATTTAGAGAATATATCAATAATAGTTATATAAATTCTAAGTTTAATCTTGATCCTAAATTAGGAATGCATGCTATTGGAAAAGCTTTTATTAAATACTATGAGAATTATGTGCTATCGGGTCAAGTTGTGCCGGGCTTAAAGGATAGTACAATTAAAAGCAAATTAAAAAAAGGTAGCGGTACTGCATCAACCCCACTTGTTGATACATCCAAAATGCTATCAGAACTCACTTATAAGGTGCTTAAATGATTGTAACTTTAGATTCAATTTTAAATCATTTAATCCAAATATTTAGGGGGTTTAAGGCCTATGCAATTGCAAATAATTTTAAATGCGATATCATAAATACTTACAATCATCCCTATCTTTCAAAAATTACAACTGCTAGCCCTAATATAATAGCATTGAAGTTTGATGGTACTCAGCATTTATTTGATCATAACTGCAAAACTGGTGCATTTTATGAAAATACTTTGGAATTTAGTGTGAATTTCCAAATATATATTATTTCAATAGTGTTAAATGCTAAAGATTTTGATGCCAATTCTCGGATGCTAATACTTTATGATATGCTTAGCGAGTTTCTACATAATAGAGCCCATAAGTATACTTTAGAAAATCAATCCCAACCCGAATATATCAATAAAATTAACTTTTACATTTACCCAATATCTAATATGCAAACAATTGGACTAATTAATTTAGGTACAAAATATAGCAACCATGCATACAGTGCCTCTATAGCATTCAATGCTAGTGTAAAAGCAATCGAAATTTTAAAGGAGGAATACGAAATTGCCGCAAGATACAATTAGTGTAAGTTTAATTGACTCTAGAATTCAAGCAAGCAAGCCCAATTATTATAATCCACTTTTGGTCTATAAAACGGCCAAAATCAAAGTTAATAAAGATAATACTAACTTTAAAATATTGAATTTAACCGTTAATAACTATGAACAACAAATTGAAAATTTAGAAAAAGATAATGGAAATGGAGACGATCAGTTTGGAAAAGAAAAAACACTGCTAAAAACCGCAATGTCGGATTTTTTCAATTCAAGCGAAGAGTCGTTAAAGGTTGCTGTTCTTTTCATTTATAAGGATAAGCCTGAAGAGTTAAAAAAATATCTTAAAATACATAGACACTCCTTTGTTGTGCTTATTAATACTGAGGGGAATAATTCAGAAGATGGGCTTAAGGTTTATAAAGATGACTATGCTAAGTTTAAAATGCCCTCAACTTTTTTTGTATTCTCAACTAAAGAACAAGAAATAAAAGAACCTTTTAATGATAAGGGGAATACTGAAAAAGCAAGAAATATTGTTGTTTACAGCAACAATAAGGATAATTTACACCTCAAATTTGTAAGTGGATATTTATATCAAGCAAGTATTTTCCATTCTGTAAATCCTTATGGTATGCCACTTTCTGCTTTACCACTTGTTGACGATACTGTAATTGGAAAGTTAAGAACTGTAAATATCAACTTTTATTCACTTCTTAATGAAACTGGTCTTGATGGTATGCCTGCTTTTAAAGAGGGTGTTGATCTTGCTGGAAATCCAATAGACACGCTTTTTACTTATCATTATATAAAAAACGAGGCAATTGTTGAGCTTATTAGAATTTGGAATAAAAACAATAGACAAAACAGTAAATTATCTGAACTTCAACTTAATGGAGCTAGAGATAATGCTTATACTTCAGCGATAGAATGCCTGCTTAAAAGATTCATCGATAGAGGACTGATTATAGAGTATAAAAACTTAAAACTTGTTCTATCAGCGTCTTCGCAGCTTAAATTAGAACTTAGTGTGAATATTACTTATAACTTTAGTATTAATGCTGTTGCTTTAGTAATTACTACTCAAGATATAGTTGATTATCAAAACAGTTTAAGCGTATAAGGAGTTAAAAATTATGCAATTTTATGATTTAAGAGAAGTTTATTTCTCAATAGGCGGTAGACAACTGCACAGTGGTAAGTTAGAGCTTACAAGCGAGCCTACAACACGAGCGGTGGTTAGTGCTGAAGATAGGGGGCTACCCGTAATAAGCTTAAGAGATCCTAAAACTATAACTTATATTTTTAATATTGAAGTCACTCTAGGTAGTCATGACTATATTTTACTAACCGAAATTTCAGATGATCAATTTTATAACATGGATGTTAGCAAATATGAAAAAATGCTTGATTTAGTATTTAATGATAGAATTGCTACTAAAATTATTACTAACTATGCAATTTTTACTGAAGAGCCCTCAAGAAGTTATTCAGCAGAGGCTGAAAAAGTTACTTTTGAAATTAGGGCTATTAATTGCCAAAAAACACACCCAAACAAAAACTAAAAGGAAATTCTTATTATGATAATGCGATATAAAATGAAAATTTTAACTAAAAACAAAACCTATGAATACCCACTAAAAGTATTACCAGTCTATGAATGGGATAGAGTACTAGGATTTAATCAAAGTGACGCTGTTTTTAAACTTAATGAAGTGAAATATCTAAAAGAAATTACAAACTTAATGATAAGTCCAAAATTTTTAGACGAGTTCTATGTAATTCTAGATGCAAATAGAGAATTTATTTCTTACTATAAAGACTATCTTGTTGCTATTATTTACACCGCGCAATTCAATACTTTTCATATAGATAATGATCTAAAAAACCCGCTTTAGTATATTTGAGTGAATATGAAAATAACGTTGGTGATTTTGTTACTTTTGACTATATCGATGATAATTTTGACTATGAAAAAATAACCGTCTCACTTACATCAAATTCTAATGAATTGGTTGCTAAATGAGCAAAAGAAATAAGGAGATTGATAAAACTATTGCAAATCTTAATGAGACTAGAAAAAAGTATTTTAACTTGCTTGACGAGATAAAAAACGATAAATACTATTTTCCAGTAATTATGAATATTTGCTCATACAACACGGTTAAAAAATTGCCTTATGACGAGCTTTTAGAGGTCAATCGAATTGCTGATCTTAAATTAGAAAAAGAATTGTATGAATTAATTTTAAGCAAATGAGGGCTTAATGAGCGACAAATTCACCATTAAATTTAAAGGCATTCTTGATCATGCAGCAACAAAAAAGGCTATCGAACAAGATATTACCAAAATGGAAAAATATCTTAAACCTAAAAAATCTAGTTTAGGTAGTACTAAAGATATTGTAAAAAATAATTTGTCGGATAAGAAAAAAGAATTAAGCAGACAATCTAAGTTTGAAAACTTACGAGAACGTGTTGAGAAATATAGGCTAACACAAACTAAAAAGCTGATGAAACAAGGCATGGGTTTTGAAAAAGCTAGAAAAGAGGCTTTTAAAAGATCCTTAATGTCGGATAGAGATAAAAGGCGCCTTGGGTATAAAGAACTTGTAAAAGAATCAAAAGCAAAAAGTAAAATGCTAGCGGCCTCTCAAGGAAAAAGACTTGTTGCCAAAATTGCTATAGGTAGCGCCCTAGGAAATATCATTAGCAACGCTATAAGTAAAATTGGGGGCGGAATTTTAGGATTTGCCAAAAAAGCGGTTGAAGAAACATCTAAAACTAATAAAAAGAAACTTCTCAATAGTGCATTTTATACAGGAAAAGAACGAGATATGCTGATTAAGGGAACTGAAAAGGAGAAGGGAATTTTTAGCGGATTGAAAGGATTTGAGCGCAACTTAGAAAAAGAAGAGTTTTTAAATCAAGCAAGTGTTTTTAAAGGGACTCTAAGAGACTTGGGGAAGTTAAATTTTCATAATTTGAAAAAATCAATGGAGTTTGCAGCCGTGCTTAAATCCAGCGGTGCTATGAGCAGTGAGGATGCTGTAAAAGCCGTTAATAGTCTTCTTAGTGGAGATGGAAGTGAACTTTATGATATATTAAAAAATACATGGGGCGAGGAAATTGCCAATAAATATACAGAAGATGCTAAAAAAGCTTGGCAAAGTGGAGCTGAAGTAGATCTAGAATCCAGAATTAGTAAGATGCTTGAAATGTTAGGCGATTATAAAAGCTACGGTCTTACAAAAAAAGCGGATACAAAAGAAGAGATTGATAGCAATTTAGCCTCAGCTGAACAAACTCTTTCAAACTTGACAACTAATGTTTTAGAGCCGATACTTGATTTAGTTAAAAAAATCACTGAGTACTTAAAAGGTTTTACTTTTCAAACACATGTTATTGAGCCTTTTTTTAAAGGTCTGAAGAGTCTTTTTGCCAATATTCCTGTGATTAAAAATTTTTTTAAGGATCCCGAAACTATCCCTAATCCACCTAACTCAGGCCCAAAACGTAAAGAAAATGAAGATAATAATAACAATACTCCATAAATTTTGGTGAAAAGGTAATTACTTATGGCTATTAACAGTGAAAAAATTATTAAAAATGAAACTATTAATAATGAAAAGAAAATGTCTCAGGAAGAGATTTTCCAAATAATAAAAGATGTCACAACTCAAATATTTGCTCTTTTTGGAGCAGATAACTTTTTAGTACTATTTCCAAGACCAGATTTTAGAGGTTTTGGCTATGTGCCACAATTATTTTTTATAAAACCCAAAACCCAGCTAATATCGCGGACCTACAATACTACTTGCTCTAAAAGACCGGTTATCAACTATTATGATAGAAAAGCGGAATACGTAAGCTACAACCCCGTAATGACGGGAGAACATATCTCATTAAACGGAGGAGTATTAACATCTCTATATAAAGAAATGCTTTCCCCACTCAAAATGACTGTTTTTGGAAATTCTCTGCTGCGCTTTGACGTGCATCTTGTAAAAGAACAACTAGCTAATAGACTACAAGCCCAAGTTCCTTTTACTATCTACAGTCCAACTTTTGGCCTTAAAGAATTAGCTATAATTACAAGTCTTACATTTACAGATACTCCCTTTATTGATGAGGTTGAAGTTAGCCTATCAATAGAAGTAGTAAAAACATTTTCATTTGCATTGGGAAAATATAAAGGATAATCAATGTTACTAAGTTATGATTTTAAAATTGAATTTTACAATGTAGATAAATCAAAAAAATCAATTGATGGAATTCCTTTTCCAGAAGAAACTCCTAAAATTATAATAAATACACAAGATGGAATTCATGTTGATATTTCTATATCCAACGTGTATTCAAATATTCTTATTATAAGTTCCAAACAAGCTAAAATTGTACTTTGGAACTTACCTCTAGACTTCACCGACCGCATTAAATTTGGAGATATAGTAAAGATATATTATAAGAAATTTGCTCATGAAAAAAATTTTGATTTCATAATGGCGGGAACTTTAGGGCCCCCAATGAGCACTGATTATCCCGGTGGAGATTTTAGTGTAGAGCTTGATGTTCGTTTATTAACTAAAAGCAACTTCTTCAATCGCAAATTAGAGGGCGAAAAGGGAAAAAGCTTTAAAGGAAAGACGGTGCAAGAAGCAATAGAATCTGTATTTCCTAATCGCAATATCATTCGTATGGATGAAAAAGATAAACTTAAAGTGATTGACAAAAATATTTATGCCTCAACACCAAAAGAGTTTATTGATAAAATAAAAGGAGTATATGTTCATAGCGTAATAGCTGATATTGGTACCGGGTTAAAGGGGATTGAATGCAATATTATATTTACCAATTATAAAAAGGCGGGGGGAAATGCACACTATAAGGCACTAGAAGATTATGGGCTTGAATTTATTCCACAACAAGAAATTACTTTAGGCACCACACTTAAAATAAATCTTATATTTTGGAACGCCAAAACATTTTACACACATAAGCTAAATGTCGGCGATAAAGTTTCATTTATTGATGGACTAGGAAAAATGATAAAAACCACCATAAAAGAAACAAGTGCCATACTTAGCAATGTAGGAGAGTGTTCATTGATACTTAAATTATATGACGATTCTAATAGTATAAGTATTAGATAAAGGAACTTAAAATGAGTCAAGACTATGAAATTTATAGAATGCAACAGCGTCTTTATGGCCATGCATTAACACAAGAAGACATAAAAAATTGGATTTATTCAAATATTTTCATAACTCGAATTGGCACTATAAAAGAATTTAAAAAACAAACACAAGAGGCTGTTGTTACAATACCCGAATTTGAAGATCTAGAAATTCAAACAAGAAATATATCCAATATCAATTTTGAACTATCAAAAGGTGATACCGTTTTACTACTTCAATCAAACATTAATATTTTTGATAAAAATGACAATATTCATTTTGACAAGCACCATTTTTACATACTTAGTGTAATTGGCCCAAAAACTTTAAATTTAATTTCTGATACTGTTAAGATCAAAACAAATAGTACCATTGAAATAGCTAACCAAACAACTAGCTTAAAAAAAATTCTAGATAATATCGTAAATGCTATTAACGGCATAACTATCATAGGAGACTCAACTATTAACTATGCAAGCCTAAGAGCTGTAACTTCTAGAATTACCTCCGATATCAACAGTTTGTTTAACTAATTTTTGCTAAATATGATATAATTACTAGTATGGATTTAAGAATTGGCAATAATTTTGAATTGGTATTTAATAATGATGTATCGCTTGTTGATGGAATTGATGAGCAAAAACAAAGGTTATTCATATTCTTAAAAACCTTAAAGGGTAGTCTAAGTTATGCCCCTAATTGGGGACTGGACTACTTCTTGCTTTTGAAATTTTTAAAAATTAATAATCTTCAAGCTGTAAAAAACTATTTTCATGAAATATCTAAAGAACTTAACTTAGATTTAAGTAATATTTCAACTACTATAAAAGACCGCAAAGTACATATATCATTTTTTTTCTCAGGCGACGTTTTGAATATGGAGTTTGATTTATGAGCATAGTTTTTGATTCTGATTTTGGCATTCTAAAACGTACAATTAAGGATATAGTAAAATCTAAAAGAGAATATTTGCGCGCAAATTATGCAATTAATATAGATGATAATAACAGTTCAATTTATAACATTATTGCATCTTCTTTAGCATTAATTGAAGAAGAAATAATTAATGAACTTAATCTGTTTTTTTCTAAAATGCGACCGGGCGGTACTTATTGGACCACTATTGAAGAACACATTTCTTCTAAAAGCACAACTTACAGCGCAGTTAAATCCGCTTTACTTAATCTTGATGGGGTTGAGTACACTAATATTAAAAGTTCAGCTGGAAAAGCCAATATATATCTAATTCTAAAAGAAGATTTATTAGACACTAGTAAAACTAATATTAGTAATTCTGAATTTAAGGCAAAACTTTGGGAGACATTATATCTAACAACTCCTAGTGGCACTTTGCTTGAAGGAAATATAGAAATTGATGGATTTAACTCAACTGGACAACGTAAATCCTATAAAATATCACTAGGAAAAAGAAAATATGTTTATATGAAAGTAAAGTACAAACTTGACCTTAAAAACTATCTCTACTTAAACATAGACTCTCAAATTAGAAACATATATTCTAGGATTATTTCAAATAACTATTCTGATATGGGAATTAGTTTTGAATATCAAGACTTTTTTGCTCCCGTTAATGAAGTAAAAGGTATTAGGTCTATAGAAATTAAAACTTGTGTTAAAGATACAGACACAAACAGTATTTCAAGCATTACTGAAAGCGATTTTAAAAAAAATGAAGACATTACCATTGATGATGATACGCTCCTGCTTTTCAATATAGCGGATCGATTGCTTATTGACATTGATAGTTGATAAATATGGAAATACCTAATTTTTTTAAAGGCACTGAAATTCATAAGTTTATACTTACAGAAACTGAATATGCACAAAAACTGCTTAATGAGCTTAAGTCCCTCAATTCTAACTTTATTTCCATTGATGTAAAAGAAAATATAAAATCAAGATATATTGCTATATGGCTATCTCAAGTCTTATCCATTTTTTATGCACAAACTCAAACTTTACAAAGTATTACAAACAATATCAATAGCGTTATTTTTGCTTTACGGCATATTGGTACTGATGAGTCATTTAGACTGATTTTTAAAGCGTTTTTGAACGTGGATATTTTAGTTACCACACCTCAAGCGGGTGTTATTGATATCTCTTTAAAAGGAGTAATAAAAACAAACTTTACTACATTTATTTCCCCTAGCACCGCAAAAGGCAAAAGGCCTAAAAAGATACTAATTAGAGAAAAGAAAGCTGGGTATACTACATCTAAAAAGGCTTTGGTATTCAATTCACTTCCTAAGGGATATGACCATTCAATTTATGCTTTTATCAAAAGGATTATTCCCATAGGTAGAGTACTAAAAATCAATGATAAAGATAGCAAAAATATTATCACTTTTAACAATTAGGAGGCTTAATGTCTGAAGAAGAGAAAGAAAAATTACTAATTGATGAGGAAGAAACAGTTCAAATTAAAGACTTAAATAGAGTTAAGGATGTAAAAAATACTGATCTTTTGCTGCTTGATGATGGAGTGGCAAACAGCAACGCTATTACTTATGAAAACTTTTTAAAAACCACTAAAGATAAGACATTTAAAGGAGAAGGACTAAGCTATTTTAAAGAGATAATTAAATCTACAATTGCCGAAGAGCTTGCAGCTGATACAAGTTTTGTAGAAAAAATTTACAATAAAATAATAAACAAGCTAATTAATAATGACCCAAATAATATTTCTAACCTTTTTAGTAAAATTAAATCACGCCTTACAAATAGCATATCATCAGCTACTCTATCTAAATATGATAATCTTTTAATAATGCCTAATTCAAGCACTATTCAAAAAACACCCGTTCCCAAACAACTACTCGGAGTACCGGCAGATTATGAGTACAGTGGTACAACCTATGGCAATACGCTTTATCCATATGAATACAAAAATAAATCAATATATATTGATTTAGAGTACGGTGGTGATATAACTCTTATTTTTTATAAAAATAATGATGATGACCCCATTTACCTTGATATTCAGATTCACGCAGAACACCATGCGCATCTTATTCCGAAAATGATATATCTAAGGTATTCCGATGAATCTAAAAAAACCATACTATATGAACACACGGGGGTTAATGGATCATCTACCATATTTCCTTTGCTCCAAGGATGGTATGTCCAAAAAAGAAGAAACAGATCAGGGGGCGCAGTCCCCAATCTTTTAAAACTGTGAACTTTTTTAGCAAAAATTATAATTTTGGTATATAATATAAATATAAAAATTAAAATCGAGGATTAAAAAATGGATACTATTAAAATAACAGAACTTCTAATTAATTTAAACGAAATAAAACTTATAGCCGTAATGATTTTTGTAACAGTACTAGTTCTAGGAGGGTTGATTCTTCTAAAACCACTACTAAAAGACATATTATCTATAGTAATAGGTAAGATTTTTAGAAATGGAAATGGCAATAATCATATTAAAAAAAGAGATTAATTCGTGAAATTATCTAAAGACAATCTTGAGATTGGACTTACATCCATATCAACCCTTATTGACGTATTCTCTAAATTTGAAGATGAATTTGACGAAATTGCACATAAAGGATTTTTTTTGGTTTATGAATTGTATTCTCATTATAAATTAATCTATAAAGCAAATATGGAAAGACTTGAGAATACATTAACTCCAACAATAGCTGAAACACTAGCTCCAGTGAATGACAAAATCAATCAATGTATCGATCTAGTTAATTCTGATGAGAAAAGTCTAAAAATATCTAATCAGCTCAAATTCAACCAGGAAGGAAAACCTATCTATCAAGAAGGAATAAATAATGCAAAATAACACTATTAGTTTAGGCCTTAATTTACTATCCAACTTAACCAACATAGCTAAAGCTAATACAAACATAGATCATAATTACATCAATACTTTTGGTAGAGTAATAGATTTTTTCTACAAAACATATATTGAGACACTAAAATCCATAGAAACAGCTGAATCAATGAAAATATTTGAAGAAATACAAGACATTTTAAAATACAATATTGAAATAATAGAGGCTACTTCGAGTGACAAAAATAAAAGAATTATCTCCTCAATTAAAGCAAAACGTAACAAAATCATGAAAGAATATATCAATACTCTTAAAAGAGGTGAAAATGCTTAAACGAGCAAACTACCTACTATTTACTTTGCTATTATGCTGTACTACTATTGCTAGCCTACCAGAAGAACCAAAACCTCCAATTATTCAAACACTAAAATCTTTAACCAAATATGAAGCACAACTTTCAGAGTATGTTATGTACCTAGTAACATTTTTAGCTAAAACAAAAGTTAAAGTTAATGATCCAAATTATCCAGAATATACTTATCCAGACTTATCAACACTAAAAGACGAACACTCCATAACTGCGGTAAAATATAATATCAACATACTTTTAGAGTATATTAAAAAAACACAACCCATAGCAAAAAAAGTCTATAATCAATATTCAAAGTTAAAAATGTGAATTACAAAAAGGTTTTTCTTGCAAGAAATTCTATTTTACATATAAAAATCTCTAAAGCCAATTAATCTAAAATAGTGTATAATATGACTATAAGGGAAAATTTTATGGAAACAGTGTCAACAAATATTGCAAGTGTAACTCAAGAACAAATATATAAAGAATTTATTAGACTGGGCATGGAACAACTAATAGCACAAGATTTATCTAAAAGATATTATCACAATGAGCTAACATATAGAGATTTAGAAAATTTAGAAAAACAATTTGATATAAAATTTGATAATCTTGTTTCTAAAATAGATAATGCCAAAAGTGAACTTAATACCAAGATAGATAATGTAGAGAAGAATTTACAAAAGGATATATCTAATTTAGACATCAAGATTGATGCCGTAGAGAAGAATTTAAATGCCAAAATAGATACTGTAGAAAAGAATTTAAACACTAAAATAGACAATGTTGAAAAGAATTTAATGTCTCTTTCAGAAATGCTTAAATGGGTATTGGGAATCATGGGAGCAATGTCTATCACAATGATAGCAGGGCTAATATTTGCTTTCATTTCTAAATAGCTACTACCTCACTTAAAGAATATCAATTCAAATAATAATTGTTTATCCAATATTTAGTATTAATAATTGATTAAGTGAATATTAATAATAAAAAAAGGAGTAACAATGAAAATCATCAACATATTATTTTGTATATTTTTGCTACTACTAAATAGCTGTAATTCTAATGATAATGACACTTTAAAAAACAATGCCCAACAAATAAAAAGCAGGAAAAATCGTGATTTAAGCCAAAAAGAGCTGCCACCACAAGAAAAAATTACTTTAACATCCGACGAAGAAAAAATGTTTACTTCATTAGTAACTGCGTTTAAATACACAGTTGAAAAATTATCAGAGAATACAAATGGGTGCAATAATGGGGATAATGGAAAATGTAATAACTTCTTTGATTGGCTTTCTTCTACAGATACTCAAAAACAAAAAGAATTGGCTCAGGCCTTTACCACAGCTTATAACTTCTTAGAATCTAAAAGACAATCAAAAGCAAGTGGTGAAGACTTTGACACTTATATTAAAGGCGCCATTGACTGTAAAAAAAACAATCAACAACTTAATAATAAATATGGGGATGGGAATGAAAACGAAATAGAGCAATATTTTAGAGGTGTCGCTGGAAGTATATTCACTGATAAAAATGACAAGGATGAGATTTATAAGTGCCTTAAAGATGAACTTTTAAACGATACTACTAAGCATTATGAGGGTCTTACAACCAATTGGAAAAACTAAAAACATTTCTCAATCAAAAATAAAAACCTTAATTATTATACCTATAGCAGCCCCCAAATAGGGGGCTTTTATATTGCTATACTGCAAATATATAATTAAATTGTCTTTCTTTTTTCAACATGCAAAAGAATTTTAATACTTTTGTTTTATAAACGTCTCGATTATCAGACATAAATACTTTAAGCTTATTTAGATCATCAAATCTATTAGTTTTATTGAAATATTTTTTTAGAATATTTACCCAATATTCTATACTCTTAAGCTCAGCATTCTTTTCAAAAAGATCTTCTAAAGCATCATCATTATCAGTACATAATGCCCGAATAAGAGCATTTATATTATTTTTTTCTTCACCTTCATTTACCCAATTTTTTATATTAAACAGTGCGTCTCTAAAAATTTCATAGCAATAAGCCTTGCCAGATTTTAAGTTTTTATTAAAGCTGTTTAGTTGATTTTTTTCTTGATTTATGTCCTTTTTTTGTTCTTGTTTTTGATTAACACTAACTTGCTTGTTAGACATAGAATCTTCGTTTTCGTGATTATTGTAAATAGGTGCTGCATCAGTATCAAATTCACTTTTTATGTCAAGATACGCAACTAAAGCATACCTTTTAAAATAAGTAATAGCTGCACCAACAAGTTGTGGCATTGTATTCAAATTTTTAGACCCATTTTCACCGTTCCATTGTAATTTATCTGTATGAATTAATG
Source organism: [Borrelia] finlandensis (assembly GCF_000181875.2). Lineage (GTDB taxonomy): Bacteria > Spirochaetota > Spirochaetia > Borreliales > Borreliaceae > Borreliella > Borreliella finlandensis. The sequence continues at coordinate 18,407 of NC_012265.1, forward strand.
TATCAAGCGACTCTTTGTATCCAGTACTTTTACTGTAAAATGTAGTCCTAACAACAGGAACTTCACCATTTTTACCATACACAAAAGTTGGAAATTGCCAAAAACCAAGCTTTAAATTGTGATTTTTTATAACATTTTGAATTACTTCTACTATGACATTGAAATCTTGATACTTATATCCGTATCCTTTAAGACTTTTGTCAATACGTGGCAAGTTCATTCTTAAAGTATCCATATCATTTAAAAAGGCAATTTCTGCTTGAATATTATTTTGTATTTCTTGATTATTATTGTTTGAAAGATTTTCCATCTTTTTCCTCCTACTAATGTTATAAAAATAACTATATAGCAAAAACTATTTTTGTCAGGCTTTTTACAAAAATTTTTACAAAAAAGAAGTGGGACTTAACCAAACTCTTTTCTTAAAGAATCTCGTTAAGTCCCCACTATATTATTATTTTTTGCAAATTACATTAGTAGGTAGTTAATACTGAAAAATGTTCAAATAACTACGCTGTTTGTAGTGTAGCCCAATTTTTAATTAAAATCAATCAATCTTTTTACTAAGTTATAAAAAGTATATTAATTTAACAAAATTAATAATTAAAATTTAATATTTTTTTAGAAAAGTATTTACTTTTAAATCAAAATTTTGCATTATAATAATTAATTATTAATAACATTAGTAGGAGAAAATATGAAAGGTTTTCTAAATACCACAAAAAGTCCAACTTGTCATAACAAACACCAACACAAATTAATATCTCTAGCTTCAACACTAGATTTTCTAAACAAAAAAGATAAAAAATACACACAACAAAACATACTCTACTGCTTTAACGAAAATCTAAAAAGAAATGGTCTAGCTCCCACTACTTTAAGAACAATGCAAAATTATCTTTACAAACTAGAAAAAGTATTAAAAGTTACAAATAACTACTATCAACATATGGGTGTAAATTGTGGGACTGAAATTTATTATAAACTAAAGTATCCTAAAAAAGAATGTTACCAGAAAATCAACATGTACTTTGAAGAGCGAAAAAACTCTAGATTTAAATCTAGAGTTAATAACCATTTTAAAGACGATATTTCTAAAAATGGTAGTGTAAATTCAGTGGAGTGTTTAAGTAATAAAAATAATATAAAAGAAGAAAGAAAGATTAAAGAAATAGAAAAATATCAAGTAATAAAGTATTTCAATAAAAGCAACTTGTTATGTAAAGAAATTCTTCCGTTTTTATTAACATTAAATGTTGATAAAGATACTATGATTAAAATAATCAAAAACATAAAAAGAGTTGAAAATAAATTGCTAAAAAACACAAATTTAAATAAATCTTGCTTTAAAGAAAAGCAAGAGAAACTAAAAAGAATTTTAAATAACACTCAGAAAGAATTCAAACAAAATGGATATAACCCCGAACAATTAAAGATAAATTTACAAAAAGTATACGAAAGTTACAAATTTAAGCCCCATTTTATTATTGAAAATCATAAATATAGCGATTTAAACAATATAAAGCGTAAATTAGAAAAGTCGATTGAAAGAAAAAAAGAAAATTCTCAAAAAGATTATGAGAACTTAAAAACAAACATTTTCAATATCCTTATTGAACAACTAAAAAAAGAAACAAATATTGAAATTCTAAAGCCAATTATCAAAAAATATTTGAATAACCAAAAGAAAATAGAATACAATAAAGTATTTGGTATATATCATCTTGAATTATTAGAAATAATAAAAAATGAAAAAAATTCTTTAACCACAGAAGAATTTAGCATAAAGGCCGTATGAGGATTTAACATGGAAAATGCACTAGAACCTATTGAAACTGTAAAAAAAGGTAAATGTAAAGTTGAATGCCAAAATAAAGAACGCTTTATTTTGATTGAAAAAGAAAATAGTAAAGCAATGTACCATACAAAAATAATGATGGATATTTATAAATTTGGAGTTTATGAGAAAAAACACGAATTTAGATTATCATTGAGGGCCTTATTTAATGGGGAAAGAATTGTTGAAGAAACTCATTTGTACCCAATTAAAGAAGGAGATAAGTTTATTGGTATTTTTTATGGCTACAGAAAACCAATAAAAAAGCCATTAATAAAGTATCAAATAAACGGGGCTAGAAAAGCATATGCATTGGCAAGGGCATATTATATGGAATTTAGATTTAAAGCAGGAAGTGTCTTTTGCTATTTTAAGGGGCTATATCGATTATTAGATAAAAAAAGAACAAATAATCATTACAACAAAGTTTTATTTAGTATGTTTACGGATTTAGAACAACAAGTATATAAATTTTATGGGAAGAAATACCCGGAACAAGGACCGTTAATCAAATGGATAATAAAAAACCTAAAATAATAACAATAGCGTCAATTAAGGGCGGTGTTGGCAAAAGCACAAGTGCAATTATATTTACAACTCTATTGTCTCAAGATTGGAAAGTGCTTTTAATTGATATGGATACACAGGCATCAGTAACTAGTTATTTTTACAAAAAAATAATAGAAGATAATTTTAATTTATTGGAAAAAAATATATATGAAGTTTTGAAGGGGAATGTATTAATTGATAATTCAGTTATTAATATTAGTAATAATTTAGACTTGATACCTAGTTATATAAGTTTACACAAATTTAATAAAGAGGCTATAACATTTAAGGAAATTAAACTTCAAAAACAGCTATTAAATTTACAATCCAATTATGATTACATAATAATTGATACAAATCCCAGCCTAGATTATACGCTAACCAATGCTTTAGTATGTAGTGATTATATAATAGTTCCAATAACAGCAGAGAAATGGGCTGTTGAAAGTTTAGAACTTTTAAAGTTCTCAATTAGTGATTTAGCCATTGATATTCCAATTTTTTTAATAATAACTAGATTTAAAAAAAATAATACCCATAAGGCACTATTTAGTTCGCTTAAAGATAATAAGAATTTTTTGGGGTTAATTTATGAAAGAGAAGATTTAAATAAAAAGATAGCAAAAAATGATCTATTTAATTTAAATAGAGATTATATGCTAGAGTACAAAAATATATTAAGTAAATTTATAACAATAATCATGTCCAGGTAACTGGACATGATTGCCATTTTAAATGAAAGGAGTCCATATATGGAGATAATATTGAACAAAAGAAACCTAGAAGTGCTAAATGAAGCCGAAGAACATTACAAGAAGTTAAAGCAAAGATTAAAATCTAGTTTTCAACAAGAAATTTATTATAAGATGGAAGTTATTAAGATATTAAAAGAAATAAAAGATAACGAATATTATAAATTAGATGGATACAGAACATTTGAAGATTTTATCAAAGATTATCATTTAGCAAGGAGTCAAGCATATGACTATTTAAAAATAGCAAATGCAATTAAAGACGGCATTTTAGAAGAAGCTTATGTAATAGAAAATGGTGTTACAAAAACTCTTGAGTTCTTAAGAAAATCGCCAAATGTTTTGAAAAAATCTAAACAAAATCCAATAAAACCCTTAAGATTTCAACTTAAGAGTCAAGAAAGTTACGACTTTTATAAAAGTAATGCTAAATTTACTGGATATCTTTTAGACAAATTATTTAATAATGAAAAGGAAATGATTAAAAAAATTATGAAGGAATATAAACAACTGAAAGGATAGTAAGAAGTTTTATGACTAATTTAGCGTACAGAACATATAACATAGAAAGTATAAAAAATGAATTTTTAAACATAGGGTTTAGTGAGGAGGCAATAGATTTTGTTTTTCTTCATAATGATAATTTTAATTTTGAATTTTTAAAAGAGAAAATAATCGATTTAGAAAAGAATTTGAGAAAAGATATATCTAATTTAGATATAAAAATAGATACTGTAGAAAAAAGTTTAAATCTAAAAATAGATACTATAGAAAAAAGTTTAAATCTAAAAATAGATTTTGTAGAAAAGAGTTTAAATGCCAAAATAGATAGTTTAGATACCAAGATAAATAATGTAGAAAAAACTTTACAAAAAGATATATCCAGTTTAGATACTAAAATAGATAGTGTAAAAAACGAACTTAATTCTAAAATAGATAGTATAGAAAAAACCTTGCAAAAGGATATATCTAGTCTAGATAATAAAATAGATGTTTTAAAGAATGAACTTAATGCAAGCAATAGAACAATACAAGTAATTCTAATAATGGGAATAACACTTGCTCCAATTATCTATTCTATATTTAATAAGTATTTCTTTAATTGAGAATGATTAAAATTTTTTAAAATATTAAGGGAGTATATAGCGTATTTTTTAAATAGAATACTATAATCTTGATTTAAATTCTTTAAAAGAAACATTTTATTTTTACTTTCTTTTAAATTTAGAACTTATTTGAATTTTTTAACAAGAAAATCTAAATAAGTTCTTTTATTTTAACAAATACAAAATAATTTTAATTCTAAATTGAGCTGAATTTAATTGTTTAGTGAGTTTATCTAAAATAAATTAAGCTAAGCCCGCGGCTTTATTAAGCTCTTTAACATGAGAATTTAATAAAGCTTTTATTTATTATAATAATTTTTGTAAAAAGCCTGACAAAAATAGTTTTTGCTATATAGTTATTTTTATAACATTAGTAGGAGGAAAAAGATGGAAAATCTTTCAAACAATAATAATCCACAAGAAAATATTCAAGGAGAGCTCAAAATGATAAGTATTAATCAACAAAGTTTTACTGGTTGTGAAATATTTGAGGAAAAATCTTCTCCCATTAAAGAAAAAAGTAAATTAAGTAAGATAGGTAAGAAATTGCCAGGAATAAGTAGTCAAGAATGTTTTAGATTTAATCGCAATATTGATTTTAGTGTGCAAAGAAACAAGTTAGATAAATACGGTGCTAGTGAAGTAGGCAATATTCTTGTTGGAGGTGCTGGGCTGAAAGATTTAATGATAAACAGAGTGCTTAAATATTTTAATATGAGTCTACCTTTTGAAGAGAATTTATATATGCTCAAGGGCAAAGAGTTAGAGAATTTAGGATTTAGAGAGTTTGTTAAAGCATACGGTGATAATATTGATATTTTATATAAAAATAAATATGCCAACGGTGTTGATAAGTATAATTATTTCAAAAAAATGGGCAGTTTAGAAACTTTAGTGGGCTCAACAATTGATGGCTGGTTTATCAATAATAATGGCGATTTAGAACTATTAGAGATTAAAAGTAGCGACTCTAATTATATGAGTAGTGCTATTGCTGAGTACAATAAAAATGGCAATTTTTTAAGCAGTAAATATTTTTTCAAATATTATGTACAAGCACAAATGCAGCTAGCATGCACTGGGCTTGAGTATTGTAATTTGTTCTTTTTAATAGATGCTGCACCAATTAACTGTAAGATTAAAAGAGATGAGGCCTTAATATCAAAAGTGTTTGAATTTGTTAATAAATGTGAATTAGAAATTATAAATTTAAAAAAAGATATTTATAGTAACTATAGAGAGGAATACTTAATGGCACATAATTTTAACGAGGATACGTTTATAAAACTTGTTGAAGATTTAGTAGAAAGGAGTGATTTTTATAGTTCTGGAGTTGAGTTTGATTGGGTAAGAGAATTTATAGAATATGTTGATTGTGCAGATCTTGAAATTAAGGATAATCAATCTGCTGAAAATCTTACGTATGATTTAATGGAGATTGATAGTCTACAAAAGGAATTAAATAGAATCCAAAACGAAAATAAAAAAAGAGAAAAGCCCATTAAAGATAGGTTGAAGATGCTAATTTACAATATTACAAATACATATCCACTAATTGAGCAGTTAAATTATAAATTTGGAGAGTTTGTGTTTACTCTTGACCCTAAGAAAAGGGCAATATCAGATAGATTGAAGGGACTACTACCAACAAGTGGTACAGTATTTTTCCCTAGCAATATAGCATTTACAAATAGTGTTAGTGTCCCCATGTGAATGGGTGCACTAAAAAATTAAAAAAATAAATTTAATATAGGAGGATTAATTAATGCTTATTAATAAAATAAAACAAGATAATAGAACTTTAAGACCGGAGATACAAAAATGGGGTTGTTACTTTTTGTGTCTACATTACTATACAAGTCTATTTAAGAAACGTGAATTTAATGCGTATGAGATAAATGCAGCGTATTATAGATTTATAGGACTTGGATACATTAAGAGTAATTGTTTTATTATAAATCCATGTATGATACTTAATTATTACGGAATTAGAAGTAGCGTGAGATATGAATCTTTAAATTATTTAGGTGCAGCCAATGAATTTGAAATAAGCGAAGTTAAAATCGATAAGGTTAATGGATATCACTTTATAGCAACAAAAAATAAAGAAATATTATATGATTCACTTGACTTGAAACCTCGTGGGAAAATATTTAAAGTAACTTCAAAGCGTATATTTAGACTAAAGTAGTTTTTTTAAAGTTTAAGGTTATTTTTCATGCATTTATAAGCGTGAATTTTGTTAGCAGCAGAGAGTCCATAAATATTATCAATTTCATTGGTTGAATGATATTTCATAAGTTCTTTAATCTGGAAAGAGTTATAGCCATTAGATTTTAAATTTGAAATAAATAAATTTCTAAATAAATGAAGAGATTTATTAGCACGAAAGCCTGATTTTTTAAGAAGAATTTTAAATTTTTTAGAAATATTGATAATGCTAATTTGATTATCTTTAAATTTATGTTTGGTTTTTTGGAAAAGGTAGGTACGCCTTGAGTCGAGATTTTTGTCATTAAAGTAATTTTCGTGAGCTTTTTGAATAGCCTCAAATTCTTCAGATTTGATGACAATTTCTCTAATGCAAGTGATATTTCTTTTTTTAGCTACATTTACTTTTATATTGTAGAAAGTTTCTCCAGTTTTGCTTAGTAGCGGGGTAATATCTTGCATTTTAACTTTTTGAATTTCTGCACCCCTGCACCCACTTATTGCGAGTAGATGTAGAAACCAACCAGAAATTGGGTCAGTTTGTTTTAATGTTTTGACGCATTTTTCAATTATTTTGCTACTTTTTGAGGTTAAATAAAACTTAGGAGTTGGTTTTGAAGCTTTTTTAGTAGGCTTAGAAGAAATTTTTAGTGAATTTTTAAGAATTTTATTTTCATTTACCACATTTTGATAATCTTGAAATAGTTTGAGCATAAAATCCATATTGAAATTATTTAAATTAAAATAATTATTAATATCCATAAAATCCTCTCCTTAGAAGTGTTACTTTTAAATTAAGTAAAAGTAATAAAAATTTAATAAAAATGCAATTTATATTTTATCAAAAACCTAAAATTTTAGTCAAATTTTGGGTGTTCTCATTGCATGCGAAATTTGGGTTGTGGAGTGGCTGTGATAAACAGAATAGGCATTTTTTGAGGGTGTCGGATAAGAAAGACAGTATACTTTAACTGATATATAGCAAAGACTATGAAATTTAATTTGTATGTGTTTTGTAGTCTCTTGTAATGACCCGACCATTTGCAATGGAGAGATTTTCAAGAGTTGTTTAAAATTACATTCAAGTTTTGTTACTATGTAATCCAAAATTTAACAAAATTAATTATTTAAATCTTTAAAAAATTGTATATAATAGGTATTGCATTATCTTTGAGATTTATGGAGTAGGAGTAAATTATGAATAAAAAAATGTTTATTATTTGTGCAGTTTTTGTACTGATAAGTTCTTGTGAAAATTTTAGAAGTAGTTTAAGTGATCAGGGTGGCTTAAGTGGGCAAGCAAGTAGTGATACAATAAAATTCTCTGAATTTACTGTAAATATTAAAAACAAAAAAGACAATAATGGGGATTGGAGCAACTTAGGAACTTTGGTTATAAGAAAAGAAGAAGATGGCATTGAAACAGGTTTAAATGTTGGGGGACATTCAGCTACATTCTTTTCATTAGAAGAATCAGAGGTTAATAACTTTGTAAAAGCAATGACTGAAGGTGGAGCATTTAAAGTTAGCTTATATTATGGATATAAGAACGAAGAAAGTGTTACAAATGGTATCGAAAATAAACAGATAATAACAAAGATAGAAACTATTAATGGTTCTGAACATATTACATTTTTAGGAGATAAAACTAATAATGGTGCAGGATATAAAATTGCTAAATATGCAATATTATTAGAAGAGCTTAAGAAGAATTTAAAATAGAATAGAAATTCCAATTATAGGAGAAAATAATGATAATTATGAATAAAAAAATGTTTATTATTTGTGTTATTTTTGCACTGATAAGTTCTTGCAAAAATTATGCAAGTAGTGAAGATTTAAAACAAAATGTAAAAGAACAAGTTAAGGGATTGTTAAAAAAGGATTTAATGCAGAGTGACTATCCAAATAATATTCTATTTGATCTTAATCCGCTTCCAACATTGCCAGTTAATAGTCTTGACAACGCACCCATATTAAAAACAACACAAAATGGTGTTCACAAAGAAGATAAAGGCAAAGAAGATAAAGGCAAAGAAGATAAAGGCAAAGAAGAACAAGAAAGAGAAGAAGAATTTAAAAGAAGAAGAAGAGAGAAATATAAAGAAGATCAGAAAAAAATGGAAGAAAGAAAAAAACAACTGGAAAAAAGAAGAAAAGAAAGAGAAGAAGAATCAAAAGAAAATCCTCTTGAAAAAATAACTAGAAATAAAATTAAAGAAGCTGTATCTAAAATAGATATTATAATTAGAAACATTGATGACGTTGAAAGGGAGCAATATACGACTGGGAAAAGTGTTGAAGATAATGTTACTTATCCTATATATGATGATATTACTGATGCTAAAGACTCTATATATAGTATGTGGGGAGAAAGCATAGATGATACTAATATTTATAATTTATTTAAAAACTTAAGAAATGCTAGAAGTGATTTAAGAAGCAAAATAAAAAATGATGATGATATAAATAAAAATATTGTAAAAGTTAGTGATATTAAGGGTGATTTAGGGAACTTAAAAATTTATTTAGTAAAAATTAAAGAATATCTTGAAAATTCTGAAAAGGAAGAGCTAATCTTAAAGGCTATAAAATGTGGAACATTTAATGAAGATTGTTATTAGTTAAATGTTAATAATTAATATTTTAAAATTTACTTAGCCTCTAAAAAGCAGAGGCTAACTTTTTCTACTGTAACATTTAAAGTATAGACCAGCAATTAATAAGTGTTAATAAATTATTAAATTGCTTTACTATTTAGAGTAATAATTTGTTAGTTTTGTTACCTTGGGATAATACTTTTGAAAAAAGTGAAAAGATCTTTTGATGATTATGTGGTGTATTTTAGAGAAGGATCATTAAATGATAAAGAAATAGCATTTAGACTAGGAGTTTCTAGAGTAAATGTGTGGAGAATGAGGCAAAAATGGGAGAGTGGAGAGGGTTGTGTTAACGAGAACTCTAGAGTAACAATTAGTGAGGATACTTTTGAACACCTTGTAGCACAAACTTTTAGATTGGAAGTTAAAGCTAAAAAAGTTAAGGGAGAGCTAGATTTAGAGCGCTCTAATTTAGAATTAGGATTTATACGTGCGTTTAGGCAATATTCTAGTATTGAACTTTCTAATATGCTTTCAAAAGTAGACGATTTAAGATTTAAAATTGACTCTTTAGATAAAGAAAGTAATAAAAAAAGTGAAAAAGTTGTTAATGAAAAGATTAGTTCTTTAAAAAGCGAGCTTAATGATCTTATAAAAGAGTGTTCAATAAGAGAAATGGAGCTTTACTATGAATGTATGAAAAGACTTGCTGCTGCCCATGAAGTGGATAATAAAAGTAACTACAAAAATAGTAAAGGGTACAAGTGAACTTATATCAAACGAAACTTTTTACAACACTTCAAAAGCAATACAAAAATCAGTTTGGAGTTGATATATCACAATTTGTTAAGCCAGCAAACTCTGTAGTTAATTTTAATCAGTTTGAAGAAAAACATTTAACTGTTAAGCAAAAAAATGTTATCAAAAGAATTGAAAAAAATAATGAAAAGAAGATTATACTTAGTGGTGGTATAGCTAGTGGCAAAACGTATCTTGCATGTTATTTTTTTCTTAAAAGTTTACTTGAAAATAAAAAGCTGTATTCTAGTGATACTAATAATTTTATTATAGGCAATTCTCAGCGTTCAGTTGAAGTTAATGTTTTGGGGCAATTTGAAAAGCTATGTAAACTTCTCAATATTTCTTATGTTCCAAAGAATACAAATAATTCATATATATTCATTGATTCACTTCGTATTAATTTATATGGAGGGGATAAGGCAAGCGATTTTGAAAGGTTTAGGGGTAGTAATTCAGCACTTATTTTTGTTAATGAGGCTACTACTTTACACAAGCAAACTTTAGAGGAAGTTTTAAAAAGACTTAGGTGTGGACAAGAAACTATTATTTTTGATACTAATCCGGATCATCCAGAACATTATTTCAAAACTGATTATATTGATAATACGGCGACTTTTAAGACATATAAGTTTACAACTTATGATAATGTTCTTCTTAGTAAAGGATTTATCGAAACGCAAGAGAAACTCTATAAAGATATACCAACATATAAAGCAAGAGTTTTGTTAGGAGAGTGGATAGCAAGCACTGATTCAATTTTTACACAAATTAATATTATTCAAGATTATGTGTTTACTAGTCCAATAGCATATTTAGATCCAGCATTTAGTATTGGGGGAGACAACACTGCTTTATGTGTTATGGAGAGAGTTGATGATAAGTATTATGCTTTTGTATTTCAAGATCAACGACCAGCTAATGATCCTTATATTATGAATATGGTCAAAACTGTTTTAGAAAATTTCAATGTACATACACTTTATTTAGAAGATAGAGATAACACGAAAGGTGCTGGTGGATTGACTCGTGAATATATAATGCTTAGGAGCAATATGAGCCAATATTTTAGAATTGCGCCGGTTAAACCAAAGTCTAATAAGTTTGGTAGAATATCGACTTTAATTACACCTTTTACTTACAAAAAACTTTACATTGCAAAGTACAGCAGTTCTTCTGTATTTAATGATATCTATGCGTATAAAGGCGATAACAAAACCCATGATGATTCTCTTGATGCAATATCTGCTGCATATTTGATGTTGTCTTTAGGATATAAAGAGAAAAGTGTCCATTTTGGCAATCAAAGATTTTTGTAA
>NC_012242.1 GCF_000181875.2 [Borrelia] finlandensis
TATTAATTTTTAATTAGTATAAACATCAAACATAAAAACTTTAGCCCCAAAATCCCAAAGTTTAGCTTAAAAAAGTCAAACCTTAACATTTTGCAAAATTACTAATAAATATTAATTTTCAAACTTATTGTAATTCATCAATTTGTCTTTCCTTTCGCACAAATTTTGAGCTATATTATTAACAACCACAATAGCATATTATGAACATAATTCATGAAAAATAATTTAAATCAAACGCCAAACGAATTGATCATTCTTGCTTCAACACTACAAAACATCAATATCACATTTAGAAACTATTCTCAAAAAGCTATACTCAAATTATTTAATTAAAATTTCAAAAAAATGCTCAAGCTATCTCTACACTAATAACTATGCAAAAATACCTTTACAAATTAGAAAAAGAAATACATATTATAACCAAATTCTATACTAAAGACAATTGTACCCTATTGGTTTATTATAAAATTAATTATCCTATGGAAAAGACTTATTTTGAAATAAACAACGCTTTTTACGATAAATAATATAAGTATGGATTTTAACCTGGGCTTTAGCCCAAAAGAGCAAAACTTTAAATCTTAGATTTTTAATATAAAGGTCATACTTTTTATTTTTTTGAAAAAATCATTCATAAAGTTCTCCAAAATTATTCATAATTATTAATTATATATACTTTAAATATATTCTTTAATTTTGTTTTAAAATAGTTATTTATGAATTGTAATAATAAAACCTATTATCCCTTAATAATTCTTATTTTAAGAATAGAATACATAGAGAAAACCACAGCACAAGTTATTACAGCAGGAGCTTTATAAAAGCTATATAATAATCTTATCTCTAAAAGCAATATTAATTATCTTTATAGAATGCTTATTGACATGGAAAAACTAGGCAAATATCTTGATACACTAAAAAAAGAAATAAAAATCATAACTAACAAATATAATAAGAAAGCTGATATATTTAAAATTTATTAAACACTTGATTATCCTATAAAAACATGTTTTATGAAGATTAAGGAATATTATGGAGATGTGTCTTAGCATAAACTGATAAAGTTAGAACTTTTTTATATTAATAAGGGCTTATAGCAATTTCCTGGTATGAAATTGCTATAAGCCTTATTAATATTTTATCATCATATATTAGCGTTGGAAGTTAAACAACCACCAATTATACTATACTGTATACTAAATTGAAATTAAAATCTAGATATATTTTTATATAATAATTAGAATTTTCCAAATTACGGCCACTAAAAATTTAAAAGTAAATTTATTTAATATTAATAAGTCATTAATATTAGCTTAGAAGACATAATAACTACTTATTCAAAAAATAAAAAACACATAAATTGCCTTAATAAAGTTTAACATAAATTAATAGTTCTTATCCCAGCACTAGACTACATAAACAATAAATATCAAAAATACAACCAAAACAACATATTGTACTACTTTAATGAAAATCTCAAAAGAAATGGTCAAACTATTTCTACATCAAGAACTATACAAAAATAGCCTTACAAATTAGAAAAAGAAATAAACGTCACAAAAAACTACTATAAACACGTGGGGATAAATTATGGAACTAAAATTTATTATAAGCTTAATTATCCTAAAAAAGAATGTTACCGCAAAATAAATCAATACTTTATAGAAAAAACTTTCTAGATTTTAAAAAAGAGTTGACAACCATTTTAAAAACAAACCTACTAAAATGGGCAATGTAGATTTGGGCAAATGCAATTATAATAAATAAGAAGAAAAAAGAAATACTTAAATAGTAAAAATATCAAATTAAAAAATATTTCAATATATGCAACTTTTTTTTAAAAAAACTCTTTAAATTTTAAATTTAGACATAAAAAAAGACAAATTAATTGAAATACTCAAAATTATAAAAATAATTGAAATTACCTAACAAAAAGTGAAAATAAAAACTTAAATCAATCTTTCTTTAAATAAAAACAAAACGAACTAACATAAATATTAAATGACAATTACAAAACCAAGCCGTATTTTATCATTTATAATTAAAAATATAAAGACTTAAATAAAATAAAATGTTTAGAAAAAATATTTTATTTTAGGATTACAATCAAACAGCTAAAAATTGGTTTACTCTTTGATTGTAAAGTTTAAAGAAATACTACATAAAGTTTTACTTTATACAAAGAATGCTAACTAGATAAATGTTTTGTGAATTTAAAATTATATTTGATTTTAATATAAGGCCATTTACACCTTTAAAGCCAAATCAAAGCAATCTAAATTAATATCGAAACAACTCTATAGCCCTCAATCTACTATTATAAATTTGATTCCAAATTCTTTTACAAAAAAAAGACCCTTGCAAAAATTTTCATGCTCTAAAACCACAGATTAATGCAAACATAAAACATATAGAAATCCACAAAAACTACTGATATGAATTGCAAAAGCGCATTATATTTAAAATTTTTTTATTTAGTAAATATAGGAAAGAATTCTTTGCAATTTCTATTTTAAACCACTACTAATTAGCCAAACAACAAAAAACACCATAAAACAATATGGCAACAGACACTATTACTACTGCAATAATAATTATTATTCTGTTACTTGCCTTAAGCCTTTCCAAAAAATCGTATCCCAATTTTTAAGCTCTTTTTTTTTGAAGAGCTTGTGCTATTGCATGTTCCATGCCTCAGCCAAAAAAACTATTTGAATATTTACTCCTCAGTAATAATTTTGTTGTCGAAGCTACTTCTTTCTCATAATTTACCCACTTACTAAATGCATTGAGATATAAATCAAAACCAAATAACAGAATATTTTCAAAATCGCCCAATGCTGTTGGCCGGAATTCCCAAATTTATTAAATTTTTTCTTTTTGATTAAACAATCCAATTCGTTACAATGCCTGTGAGGAATCCAAATCTACAAATCTTTGGAATAAAATTTGAATACTTTTTTTCTAAATCCAATATTCACTTATATAATTTTCTAAAAAATCTATTATTAAGCGCCCCTCAATCAAATAAGCCACATTGTTAATGCATAAAAACACACTGCCAATTTTTTAACCTAAGCCTAATATAATAAGACTTTATTAAAAGTTTTGAATTTTTTTATAAAATTTACAAACATAAAATCACTGTAAAATTGAATCGTGCTTGATTTTTTTAAACCCATATAACATCCATAAAACACATCTCACACATCTTTTTAATAAAAACAAATCAATCCATTTTTCCTCTTTATTAAAAGAGTTTATGAAAAAAATTTAAAACTTACCCACTCTAACTACGAGCTCTTTCAAAATATTCATAAATCTTATGTGACAGATAGTTTTCATACTACTGTAATTTACATGACAATTGTCTTACAATCTCATACAATTCTAAATAATTAATACTTTTTCTAGACATTCCTTTTTTGCATAGCTTTAATTTATAATTTTCTATTACTATGTTTTTATAATTAGCTACAAAACAATAAGACAATTTATGTAAAAAGTCTTTTATTTGATTTGAAATTTTTTTGATAGTTTTCTTTGGCATTTTTCAAGTTTATTTTCATTTTTTTAGCAAATATTTAGGATGATCATTTTCATCACCCTAACTGCTACTGAAATACAATATTTATTATCGACTTTTTTTCTACTACCACATTTTTAACAATTTCATTGCTTTTAATATCATTAGTTCTAAAAGTTGACCGATTTTTCTACTATTATATTTAGAAAATTCTTACATTCTATTTCTTTCTTAATTTATCTAAATAATTTCATTATATATAGAGTATAAGTTAATCCATAAACTACAAAGAGTTAAACCATCTTTAAAGACGGAAATTTATTTTTATATTTGGATTAATGCCAAAACTTTCCTTGTTTTTTCCATAATAATCTATTTATCACTTAGCAGTTTATTATACAAAAATACCACATAACTAAATACTTTTTAAAAATTTCCTTTGATTGGTTTTAAGATATATTTTATATTTATAAGCTAATCTATTGACAATCATTTTTCAAAAAAGCCACAAAGCCACAATCTAAAATCAACTTGATTCAATCCTATAACCCTATCAACAGTCAAGCCCACTGCTTCCATTAAAGCTAATAAAACTTGAAAACATTTTTCTATTGCTCCAGTGTTAAAAACCATTTTTAACATATTTTTACCCTCCTAAATAATCCATTATAAGCTATGATTTTATTTTTATCTCCTCATTTATCAAGAATGAAATACAAAGTAAGCACAAAATTAAAAGCAAGGTATATAAAATGTTATTAATTTTAAGATATTATTGATCAATAGTATTATATTTATTAGTTCTAGAGCAATCTATTTTAGTAGAACTTTTTAAGTTTAAAAATAATAGCATTTTGATAAACTTGTATATTCTAGATCCACTATTGTGTATGCCAATTTTATCTTTTCTCAAAAATTATTAAATATCAAATCATTATATTGATTTATAGAAATTTAATTTTTAGACACTAAATAAAAATTTTCTATAAAAAATTAATATTACAAGACTCAAATTACTATAAAACTTACAATATGAACTGTCGGCTTTCAAAATCTTGGGTTGGCCATCATTACCGGGCGAAAAGGTGGTCGAAAACACTGAAAGATCCAAAAGCTATAGAAAACGAACTTATAGCATTTTAACAAATACCATTAGTGATAATGAATTAAAAAACTTTTCAAAAATTGTAGAGTCATCAGGCCAAATACAAGGCATATTTAACATCTTCAACTCACTTGGAGGTGATTTTGAAGACATAGTTACTTTTTTATATCCCAAAAAAGACAATCTAGAAGAACTAGAGACTTCAGATTTAAAAAAGCTCAAAGATTATTTGGAAAAATTTTTATCTACAAAAACAACAGTCTCAGAAATGATGCACCAACTCTTATTAGACTATCAAAATAATACAAATAACATACAAGCAGATGAAAACGAGCTTAAATCTCATGCAGAAGATATTTGTAATCAAATCTCAGAAAAAAGAAAAGAAGCAAAAAAACTAAAAAATGATATATATTCAATATATAATAGCCTTTAAATTGTATATTGAAATTGCCATCATGCAAAAACCTATCTTTTATTAAAGATAGGTTTAACATTCTTGCTAAAGATTACAAAGAATTTTTAACCTATAATTTACATAAACTTTAATTTTAATAATAAGTAAACTGCTATTTCTATACTTCTTTTAAAGAATATATCATTCGTAATAGATTAATATTGCTAATGCTATATTCTTTAAAAGAAGTATATTTAAGTGTAATTAATTTTACATTAATTACACTTTGATAATTTTATTTTTAATAATTGGCGGTTACAAACAAAAATTAAAATTACATGGCAAATTCTTTATATAAAATAACCCTTGATAAATTCAATTATGATAAGGATCATATTTATTACCAGAATTTGCTCCCAATATTAAAACTTCTAATCAATAATTTAAAAATGAAGTTATTATACCCTCCTTCCCTACTGGGGAAGCCTATATTGAGATCATAAAAAAGTATATTCAGAGTCAAAATAAATATATTTATTAAACAATTTGATAAATATAAATCAAAATAATTTTTAAAAAGCTCACACACCACAAAACTTCTTGCAATAGATATATTATAATTTAATATTAATATTGAATTATATCTAATATTAGATTTTAATTAAGAAGAATGTCTATGAAATATAACATCATTGCTAGCTTATTTATTTTTCCATTTCTAAATGCTTGCAATCCAGATTTTAACACCAATCAAAAAGATATGAGATATATCAATCTAGCAAAAAAAGATTAAAATCTAATAAAAAAGGATTAAAACCTAATACAAAAGCGAATCTAACTCAAAAAGAAGGCCCAAATCAAGAAGAAAACTCTAATCAAAAAGAAAACCATTATACAAAACCCAAAAACATACTTCTTAATGATTTAAGAAATTTAATAGACAAAGCACACGCAGATAACGAAAAATATGAAAAAAGTTGAAAGAAGAACCTAAAGAATAATACGAAATAGGGACTTTTGAAACCTTGGGCTAAGCATCATCACCAGGTGAAAAGGCAACTGCTGATACCGAGCGAGCAAAAAGATATAGAAAAAATACTTATAGCATTTTAAATGCTATTGATGGTAGTCAATTAAAGAAATTTTCAGAAATTGTAATGTTATCGGGACAAATGCAAGGCATGTTTAACACTCTTGAAGCAATTGGATACACTCTTGCAAACTTGCTTATTCCCCTATATTCCAAAAAAGACAATCTAGAAAAACTAGAGATTTCAAATCTAAAAAAACTTAAAAATTCGTTTGAAAAATTAGTATCCACAACAACAACTGTCTCAAAAATGAGACACCAACTTTTATTAGATTATCAAAATGATAAAAATCATATAAGAATAGACGAAAATAAGCTTAAATCTCATGAAGACACACTTTACAATCATCAAATAGGAGAAAAAAGAAAAAAAAGAGGAATTAAATGATGACATATTTTCAATTATAAATAACATTTAAATTATGTATTGAAATTATCGCAATGTAAAAGCCTATCCTTTATTAAAGGATGGGCTTAATCCAAAGATTACAAAGAATTTTTAACCTATAATTTATATAAACTTTAGGTAGAGCAATAGTTTTTTAACCAAAAATAAAATTTTCAATAATTCCTACTCATATTTTATATATCTTATGTTTAGTATTCTTTATACAAAAGAACTCTTAATAAATCCTTATAGTAATGATCACATTCATTTATTATTAGAATTTGCTTTCAATATTTAACCTTCTAAATTCATCAATAATCTATAAAGACAGCAATCTTAAAGATTTATAAGAAAAAAATATTTTACCTATAAATATAAGCATTGCTTTTATTTTGGCTCTAAATAATATTTGATTTTCTTTTGCAAGAATCTAATTTAAAAAAATTTTTAAATTACATGGTAATACTCAATTATTGAACTAATAATTGAGTATTAAATATTCTCCTTTTTTAAAATTAAAAGAATTTATTATCAATATTTACTTCATACCATACATTCTTTTAAATGAACCTCTTATCTTTAAGGGGTTTTCTTTTTATATAGAGTAAATCAAAAATCAATTAAACTCTTTAATCTAAAAGCTCTTGCTAAGCAAATATATAAACTTTTTTAACTTATCCTAATTGATAATTTTAACAAAGAATTATCCATCTATAATTTTTATGAAATTTAGATTGAAATGAATTTGTTAATAAATGGATTTATTTTGGACCTGAAGATACTTTTGATGATGCTAATAATTTTTAGTAGAGATAAATAACTTCTAGAGATCAAAAATAAGGTTTTAAGCAATGCTTATATTTATAGGTAAAATATTTTTTTCTTATAAATCTTTAAGATTGCTGTCTTTATAGATTATTGATGAATTTAGAAGGTTAAATATTGAAAGCAAATTCTAATAATAAATGAATGTGATCATTACTACAAGGATTTATTAAGAGTTCTTTTATATAAAGAACAGAAAATAAAATATTATTTAGACAAAAAAGATGAAAGCTTAGAATTTACACATTTATACCTATATTTATGGCTAATTATAAAAACATAGTAATAGAAAACTATAAATTAAAGCTATGTAAAAAGGAATGTTTAGAAAAAGTATTAATAATTTAGAATTGTATGCGGTTGTAAGACAATTACTATATAGCTATCCAGAATAAAGCAAAAAGCTGTTTTTATAATCCCTGATTTATAAACAGCAGATTATTTTCTGACACAAATCTCTGCAAAATATTGCAAGACATATTCTCTAAAAAATCAACAAAAACTACTTTTATAGCTAAAATTTTTATAAATTTCAGAATTAATAGATAAAAAAGGTTTACTAAAATTATTCAAGACTGTTATCATATAATAAGTTGTATAATGAAAAATAAAACTTTTATATTCTTAATATTTTTGATTAAAAATTTGGCAATATATGCTCAAAATATAAACTATGAATTTAAACAGGCTAAAATTAAAAATCTAAAAGGGATATTTATTAATTATAAAGTCTATCTAGCAGAAAATTTAGCAATTGACAATGTAAAAACCTTAAACCATATTTCTACATTCAAAATCAATCTTGTTATTGACAAAAAAATTGCAACTTCTATTAAAAATGAGCAAGATGTAATTAAAGCCGGAAATGAGTGTGGAATCTTTTTAGAATTTCAAATCAATAACCGCATATACTATAGCAAATTTTCATCAATAAAATATATTTTACAAGCAATTGAGAGTTTTGCTAAAATTAAAAATACAATTAATAATTTAGAAATTAAAAATCTTGAAGGAAATGGAATTTTTTTATACAAAAATGGTCACTCATACAATTTAAAAACAGATTTTCAAGAAACAGCAATATTTGTAAATTTTCTTGGCTTAAAAGATAATACTGGAAGACCTTACTTTATATTTTATTATGACAATATAGATGATAAAGATAAAAATTTAAAAACAATCTTAATTTCCTTTGAAGAATTCCATAATGGAATAAGAGAAGGGCTATTCTTGCTGAGAAATGAAAAAGCCATACTAGAATTTATTAATTTTTCAAAAGATTAACACAATAGATGATATTAAAAACATTTTAAAGTCGATATTATAATAAACTAATATCAAAAACCTTGTTTATACTAAATAACCTTAATCTATATCCCTTTTAGTAAATGATTACTTAACTTGGGCTTAAAAATTATTTAAATTTAAGTCAACTGCCACCAAGTAATTTAACTTTTGAATTAAAATCATCCAAAAACTTTTTAAAAGGAATCTTATTAAAACTTACAATAACATCATTTCTGAACGCATAAATTCTAAATGCTGCTATATTATCATTCCCCAGGGCAACAAATCTTATAAATTCGCTTTCTGAAATAATAAATTTATAAATTTCTACCTTAATATTTTTTTCAGTAATCACTGTTGTGTAATCATAAGGAAAATATGAATCATAAAAATCGTTATAATAAACAACACGCTTGCTATCCTCTGAAACCAACTCTCCTTTAGCCTCAAATCTAGTATCTGTTATTATCTTTTCAGGCTTTATTTGACTAGAATTTCTAGATTCAACTCTAACTAAAATAAAATATTCTCTTTTATTTTTCAATTTATCATATTTAATAGAAATTACAGACTTAAATATTCCATCTCTAGAATAATTTACCCCAATATCATATTGAGAATCTAATACTTGAGAAAACCTATCATAAGCTATTTGATAAGTTTGACAAGAAACTAAAAAAACCACCAAAATAAAATACTTTAAAATAAATTTTGAATTCATTAAAACCCCCCCCTTAGTTTATCTTATATTTATTTTAAAAAAAATTCTCAAAAATTAGAAAATTAAATAATATAATCAATTCAAATAAAAACATTCTAATTTTAGAGCTTGAATTAAAATTAAAAAACTATTATTATTAGGTGTTGTTCTAGCAAAAACCAATTTAAAGATTAGATTATATCTAATCCCAATTTATATAAATTTCAAAGTGCATCTATAGGAGAAATCGTGTATACTGACCCAAGGTCAATTATTAATACTTACTTTGTAAAAAACAAAAAAATCTTCATTATCAACCCAATAGCTTTTAAATTTGAACTTAATTTTGAAAAAACTATTCAAACAAATTCAAAAGAAAATATAGCACTTAAAACATTTAAAGGCGGAATTATTAGTTTACAATTAAGGTTAAATGAATTTTCTAAATTACCACAAGACATTCTAAAGGGAAAACTTGAATTTTATATTAACTATGTAAGTGAAGAAAAACTAAAAATAGTTTACGACATGATGGTAGTCAAAGTTTACACAATTAACTTAAAAGCTAGCAATAAAGATGAAATTTACCTAATCGAACTTAAAATACTTGGCTCTATTTATAGAAAAGAAAATATAGAAAATGCATTTATTCCTATTATAAAAAATAACAATACTTACCTTTTTGAAAACAAAGCAAACAACCAAAAAGTTAATTTACTATTAAAAGGCATCGACAAGACTATTGAACTTCCGTTTTTAACAAAAATCAGCTATTCAAATATCAAAACTATTAATACCACAGATATAAAAACTAATGAAAATTTAAATGCAAACATTAAAACAACGAATAGAATGTTGCTAAATCTGAGCACAAAAATCTACGAAGAACTAGTCTTAACAAATTCAAATCAAATAAAAACTATCAACAATAAACAAAAAATTCTAAAAACGTTAAGATCTTTTATTGAAAATGAGAATGGGTTGGGGGGTAAAATAAAGTTAATCTTCTTAGAAAGAACAAATTTTTTGATTAAAAATTTAAACTTAAATAACTTAGATTTTATATTAAATGACATCAATATTATACAAGAAAATAGCTGTATCAGAATCGATATCACCTTATTAGAAGATAAAATTGAAAAAAAATACTTAAACCAAACTTCAAATGTAACCCCATTTCTTAAAAATATCACATTATTGTAATTTTTTTGGAAAGACAAATTACTACAATCTGCCCAAGCTACATAATCTAATAGCTCTTGACAACCGCACTAACAAAAGTATTCAACATATAACCTAACATCCTTGAAACTAACACGCAATATATAATAAAATGAAATTATGAGGTATTTATGTTAAGTATTAACGGTGTAAGACTTTATTCTTTAAAAGAATTCCAGAACATATTAGAAGATTCTTATAATCTTTCAATTAGCAAAAATACTATATCTAAAAAATCAAAAATTTTAAAATGCGCAATCCATGTAGACAACCGTCCTTACCTTTTAGAAGATTTTTGCACATATTTTCTAATGGACTTTAGAAGACCCAAGCCCATTACAAATAGCATGAAAGAAACAATTCAATTAAGAATTGAGCAAGCAAAAAAAATAATGAGCCGAAAATCTACAAAACATGAAATACAAATTGCTTCAAAAAAGATGGGTCATATTTTATAATCTATTATATTGACATTTTAAAAACATTGCTATAGAATATAGTAAAAAGCTAATTATTTCGTTTGTAATACAGTAAGAATTTAGAATGCAAGCCAAATAATTGAAAAAGCTTCTGAAACCACAACAAATTTAACTTCAGAAGCCAGGATAAGATAATGATAATAAAAATAAAAAATAATGTCAATACAAATTTTAATAATCTCATAACATTAGAAGAAATTATAAAGTACAATCAAAAAAACGCAAGCTCTAATTTAATAGAGTTAAAGCACTCAAGACTAAAATCATATTTAACTAAAAAAAGGGCCATATACCAACGAATACTCAAAGTATGCTGGGCAATTGACCTTAAAAACAAACAATACTATAAATCTAACAAACTTAAAACATATTCTACAATAGAAATATACAATATAGTTAATAAATGTCTTGCAAAAGATAATAAAAAAATATCAATCAGGACCTTAGAATATGATATATCATTTTTAAATCAAACACTCTTAATAACAACCAAACTAAAACATTTAGGCAAAGATAATGGAAGCTTTGCATTTTACATACAAAACAAAAATCTTTGGAAACACCGTTTTATAATTATTCAGGAAGCAATTAATAAAGAAATAAAAGAATATTTAAAAGATAAAAAAATAGTGTCTGATTTTTCTAAGGAAATTAACAATGCTATAAACAATAATAAAATAAAAAATATAAAACCTAAAAGCCCAATTACAGATGAACCAATTACAGATGAACCAATTACAGATGAACCAATTACAGATGAACCAATTACAGATGAACCAATTACAGATGAACCAATTACAGATGAACCAATTACAGATGAACCAATTACAGATGAACCAATTACAGATGAACCAATTACAGATGAACCAATTACAGATGAACCAATTACAGATGAACCAATTACAGATGAACCAATTACAGATGAACCAATTACAGATGAACCAATTACAGATGAACCAATTACAGATGAACCAATTACAGATGAACCAATTACAGATGAACCAATTACAGATGAACCAATTACAGATGAACCAATTACAGATGAACCAATTACAGATGAACCAATTACAGATGAACCAATTACAGATGAACCAATTACAGATGAACCAATTACAGATGAACCAATTACAGATGAACCAATTACAGATGAACCAATTACAGATGAACCAATTACAGATGAACCAATTACAGATGAACCAATTACAGATGAACCAATTACAGATGAACCAATTACAGATGAACCAATTACAGATGAACCAATTACAGATGAACCAATTACAGATGAACCAATTGCAGATGTATCAATTGCAGATGTATCAATTGCAGATGTTATACCTAAAGGTATAAAAGATATAAATAAGATAAAGAATTCTATAGAAGAAAAAAATAAAAAAATAAATAAGATTTCTTACAAAGAATATATTGCAAATAGGTTAGTAAAAGTTCACAAAATAGAAAAACTACAAATAATAAAAATACACAAAATAAGCAACAATGAAAAAACTTATGTAAATGCATTAAGAAACTTAAAGTTGGCAATAGAGAAATATAAAGAAGAATACAAAATTGAAGATATTTCAAATCACTTTATAAAAGAGTTTAAAAATAAATATAGTAAAAAAATATGGATGATGAACGGAAAAACTGACAAAACAAATGACTTTGATGAAATTTGGGAAAAAAGATTTAAAAAAACGTTTTTAAATAAAAATTTAAAAGAACAATATAGAAATAACTATGAAAAAGAAAACAAGGGGATTAATAATAACGAAAAAAGATTAAGTATTCTTTTTTCTAGCAGCAAAGGTTTTAAAAGAATCAGCAAAATTAAAATCAATCAAAATTAATTGCTACTTCCATATTATAATAAAAGTCCTGTCAAAATTTCTATTAAAAAGAAACTAAAAAATTTATATTTACCAACCAAACTAAAAGCCTTTAAAATTAGACTATAGATAAAGCACGCTGTTCTTTTTCAAAGAAAATTAATCATTTTCTTTTGCAAGATATATGAGTTTTATCATAATAATCTGAAACATTAGATACTCTGGAATAATAAGAATTATTTTTATTATTTTCATCTAGTTTAATTTGAGAATTTTTAACCTCAGACTCTTTTTTGCTTAAACACTGATAATCCGAATTATCCATATATTTTTTTTTAAAATGAGAAACCCCATCTATCTTGCTTCGATCGTTATTTATTGATAAATCACAACCCAATATTAATAAAAAAGTTAACATTATAAATAATAGTGAAATGACAAATTTTTTGATCATAAACCCCTTTCTCCCAAATTTTAATAATCAAAATTTACCTTGCAAAAATTACAAAACACAAGTAAACATATTTTAAAAATTTAAAGTTAAGCATTATTGTATATATGGCTAATTTATTTTGCAATATAATGCAATTAGTCCAAATTTATATCTATTTTTAGCATTTTAGTCATAGAAATTATATTCTAAATTAACCATTTTTTAAAGCCGAATTCGAACAAAATTATATATTCTTATAAAGAAATATAAACTAATAAGAAATGCAAAAATATTATTTCATAAATCCAAAGTAATGCATTAAATTATTATTATTCTTTTAAAGAAAAATTGAAAATTAATTCTTGATATCCTAAACTCGAAAGAAATTTTCAAAAGCATTTGGATGTGTAAGATTTTTGCATACTGAAAGAAAAGTATTGATGATTTATGATTGTATAGGGTTGCAAGATAATTATTATATAAATTAAGTTGTTATGGATTTTATTTGCATAAAGCAGATAGATGTTTTCCATGAAGTAAACTATGTATCAATTATGGCATTAAAAATACAGCTCTAAAATTAAGCGCTACTAGTTGGACTTTTAGCGGTTGTAGCGCTATGCGACAGAAATTCAAATTTAAATTCAAATCTTAAGTCTTATTTATAAAGAAATAAAAACTAAGACAGGAGCTGCCCGAAATAAAGCCCATAGATCATGTATTGGTGAAAACCGTTCTTTGAAAGAGTCTAAAAGGCTACCACGAAATAAATTAAGGAGCTATTTTTATAATCTTTGATTTGGAAATAGGAGCTTAAATCTTAAAGTATTATTAAAATTTTATATTCACAATAGAAAATTTTAGTTAATTTATGTTTTTTAGATTTTTATTTTTTTTATTTGCTATAAACTTATTGATTTAGGCATTGAATGTTTTAGTTTTTATTCTTTAAAAAAAGAAGTCCCTACCCCTAATCTTATTTGGAGAGGATTAATAGGGGTGTTGGGGACTGTTGGCAGATCGTTTTCTACCTTACATATATAATATTTTATTTTTTTAATTTTGTAAATATTATTTAATAATAATAAATAAAAATTAAACGCTTTTAAGTAAAATGTTAAATTTTGGGTTTTTTCCCATGATTTCCTTTTAATTTTTTAGTTTTGATATTTAGTTTAACAGTCTGTTGTTGTGATTGATCTTCAATTTTATTGATGGCTTGTAAAAGTCTTATTTGACCTTTATTAAGTGATTTTTTTTCATGCTTGAGCTTTAAAGAGTTTAATTTTTGATTCATTGTTTGAATTTTTTTTATTTCTTCTGCAGTTGGTTCGTAATTTATCCACTTTTTATCTATCCAGCCTTTTTCCCATTCATAATAGCTTTCATTAAAGTTGGTTCTGTTTTGTTCGTCGAAGTGCCTTGCTAGTGCGGCAATTATTTTTGTTCCATATTTAAGCATTTTTTCTGTTTCTGTTTTCGTAATAAATGTGTCGTAATCGTAATTTTCACCGGTTTGCATATTAACAATATCAACTATAAGTTTGAAAGTATTTATGCAATTCATTGCAATATTTGTGGATGAAAAATTAGGATCACTAAGGGCTTTAATATTAAGTTCGTATTTTTTCTTTAAACTTATGGGAATTTTAAAAAAGTCAATTATAAAGCCATTTATTTTTGCTCGATAATTAGCTTCATATTGAGAATTCCCAAAGAAAGTTCCTTTTATGTCCCCAATTGTATATTCATTATAGTTTATTGTTATTTCTTTTTGCATTTTTATCCTTTAAAAATATTTTTTTATTTGTACTACGTATTAATTGATATTATATATCAATTAATACGTAGTACAAATAAAAAAATATTTTTAATTTTGTTTTTTTTCTAAACTGTTGTAGATTTTAACTTATCTTTAACCTTTAACCATTTATAAAAAGTCCTTAAGAGAGAATTTTCTTAGGACTTTTTATAAATTTAATAAAAAATAATGAAGAATTGCCCGCCTATAATTTCTTTGAAATTTGGGCGGGGAGATAGGCTTGTAAAATAGATTTATTTTAAGCTCTGAATATAATTTTTATGTATCGGTAGATAGAGCTTCTAATATAAATAAGGTAATAGTTTCTAGGCCAAAAATAAGGTTTCCAGCAATGCTTATCTTAATAAGTAGAATTTTTTTTCTTATAAGTCTTTAAGATATCGTTTTTGGATTATTGATTAATTTAGAAGGTTGAATATTATAAGTGAATTCTAGTGATAAATGAATTTGATTTTTATCATAATTTAATTTATTAAAAGTTCTTTTTCCTATAAAGAATATAAAATAAACATTATTTGGCAAAGAGAAGATTAGCATTTATATTTAATTTAGTGCCTAATGCTAGGCGATATTAATAATATATTTAGCGGTTATCAAAAGTTAGTATATGTTTGATATATTTTATTAAGTACAAGGGCATTGGAAATAATAGGATATATATGCTTTATTAGCATATATATCCTATTATTTCCAATGCTAACCAAAAGAAAGACTTTTTAAAAGCATTTATATACATAAGATTTTTATATAACACAATGCTAAGGTGATAAGATAGATTGTTATTAAAAAATAAGCAAACTTTTAAAACTAATAATAAAAAAAACAACTAAAATAAACTTAAAGAATACTAAAAAAATATCAAAAAGACAAATAGAGACTTTTTACATAAATTATTTCTTTACTTTGTAGTTAATTATAAAAATATAGCAATAGAGAGCGTAAGCAATTAATTTTATGTAAAAAGGAATGTGTGGAAAAAGTATTAATGATTTAGGATGTTATGAGCTTGTAAGACAATTATAATATAAATCAAAATGGTATTGATTCTTTTTAAATAGATTAGGTATATATTTTACATTAAGTAAACTATTTAATTGTGGTATTAGAAATATATCTCTAAAATTAAGTAATAAAAAGTAAGACATGAATTGCTGGTTAAATTTATTGTTCATGTCTTTAGTTTGGAGTATGCATCCCTTCTTATAAAAGAAAGAACCTAAAAAGCTATCATAGAATGAGGCAAAAAGCTGTTTTTATAATCTTTGATTTATAAATAGTAGTTTGCTGGTTTTTAAGACCATGTTATATCTAATTCATTGAAAAATTTTGTAAAAGTAGCTTCCATAGTTAGAGATTAATATAATTAATATATGATATAATATAATTAATATATGATATAATATAATTAATATATGATATAATATAATTAATATATGATATAATATAATTAATATATGATATAATATAATTAATATATGATATAATATAATTAATATATGATATAATATAATTAATATATGATATAATATAATTAATATATGATATAATATAATTAATATATGATATAATATAATTAATATATGATATAATATAATTAATATATGATATAATATAATTAATATATGATATAATATAATTAATATATGATATAATATAATTAATATATGATATAATATAATTAATATATGATATAATATAATTAATAGGAATTTTGTATGAAAAAAGTAGCATTTCATATTCAAAAAGGCGGTGTTGGCAAAACTACCTTAAGCGGAAATATTGCAAGTTATTTATCTAAAACAAAAAAAGTTGTATTAGTTGATTGTGATATACAGCAAGGAAGTTCTTCTACATGGTTTCTTAATCATGAAATTCTTAAGCTAGATATTAAAGATTTTCTCTTGAAGAAGGTAGATATAGATCAAGTAGTAAGACAAATGCAAAAAAATTTTTATATTTTGCCATGTGTTCCGAGTGGAACTTTTAGAAGGGATGTGCAACATGAATTGCAAGATTTTCCATATTTAATAGATGATTTTTGCTTAGAATTGGAGAAATTGGGATTTGAATTTGCGATTTTTGATTTATCTCCCAGCTTTGAGCTTTGGGAGCGAAGAATTATTCTTGCAATGTGTGAAGTTGTTACCCCACTAACTCCAGAATTTTTAAGTCTTGAAGGAATTAATATTTTTAAAGAAGAGTTTGATTCTTTGTTAAAATCTTATAGAAAAAAGGTTAAACATGAGAAGATTATTTGCAATATGCTTAATAAAAGTTTTAAAAGACATAATTTGCACCTAAAGCAATTTAAAACTTTTGGATATGATCTTTATGAAGTTGGACAAGATGCTAAAATGGCAGAATCTCAGCTATATAAGAAGTCGATTTTTGATTATTGTCCTGAGAGCAGGTCTATCTTAGAACTTTCAAGATTGGGGGATGCTTTATGCCTATAAGCAAAGAGGTTAATTTGGAAGAAATTATTAAACAAAATGTTAGCAAATCTAAATTTGCTTTCCGTGACGATGATGTTATTAGTAATAACATTCCAAATGTTAAGTCTAGCAGATCAAAGATGATGATCAAGCAAATAAGTGTAGGACTAAAATATGAATATTGGATTGAATTTTATTCTATTTTAGATAAAAAGGGATTAACAGCTTCTGGTTTTATAAGAACTTTAATTATGGAATATATAGACGCTTCTAAGAAATGATAATCTTTGATAAAGATACTGTCTTTAGATTATTGATGGATTAGAAGGTTGAATATTGATAATGCGATTCTTATTATAATTGAATTCATTAATGGTTATTTTCCATAAGGAATAACCCAAGCATTAATTTTTGAAGACGGGACAGAAGCTTATCATTTATGCTCATATTTAACAACTAGTACTCGGCAGGTAATTAATAAAATATATGCAGTGATTAAAAATTATCTCATTTTCTATACACATCAAGTAATATTACATGAGTGGCTGATCAAGCTTGTAAAAATAGATTATATCCTAATACTAATCAAGAGAAATTTTTGAAAAGTATTTGGATGTGTAAGATTTTTGTATAATAAAATGTTAAATGATGGGAAAGATTCTTATGAAAAAGAATAAAAGTTTTGGTATTAATCCAGGTAAATATAAAAATAAATTTCTACTCTTAAAGGAAGTTAATACTTTCACTCTTTGTGGCGCATTTATTAATTCAAGCTCTGTGTATAATAATTTTTTAGATAAATTAAAAAAGGAAGCAGAACGCAAGGATTTCCTAAATATAAATAAAAAACTCAATAAGAATAGAAAATGAATACAAAGCCTGTTTTAAATAGGCTTTGTAAAGTTATTCCTACATAGAGGCATTTAATTGTAATAAACTTATTAA
Source organism: [Borrelia] finlandensis (assembly GCF_000181875.2). Classification (GTDB taxonomy): domain Bacteria; phylum Spirochaetota; class Spirochaetia; order Borreliales; family Borreliaceae; genus Borreliella; species Borreliella finlandensis. Next base: position 18,480 of record NC_012242.1, read on the forward strand.
AAATGTAGTAGTAGAAAAAAAGCAGATAATAAATATCATATTTTATTAGCAGTTGAGAGTTGAGAGTTTAGATATTAAAAATAATAATAATAATAAAACTAAAAAGGGAGGATAAAAAAGATGGGCGAAGGCAAAACAACAATCATTCTAAGTATTTATAAAAAATGAAAATAAATTTAAAAAATACTAAAGAAAAACTATTTAAAAAATAAAAGGATTCTATTAATAGAACTAAATCTAGATTAAGGGTTGCTACTTTGTATAAGAAAATTTTAAATTAAATCAAAACTTTTTATATAAATTGTCTTATTGCTTTTTAGCAAATTATAAAAGCCTAATAATAAGGAGCTTTAATAAATTAATTTTATGCAAAAAGGAATGTTTTGGGAAAGTTTTAATAATGTATGATAGAGATATAAATGCAATTTTAAATCTTAAGGTCATTTATTGTAGAAATAAAAACCCAAGGCAGAAACTGTCCTAAGTAAGGCTTCTGGAGTATGATTTTTTTGTGGTGGATGACCTTTTAAAAAATAAGCTTAAAAAGTTATCATATGAGATAAAGAAATTATTTTGGTAATCTTTGATTTAGAAATAGTAGTTAACTTCTTGGATATAATTATTTTGCTTAATTACAATTAATACAATGATTTAGATCATTGTATTAATTGTAATTAAAGCTATTGATATTATAATAAATATATAAAACTTATTGCTAATAATTAATAGATAAAAAATTAATTTTGCCATTTCTATTAATAATAAAAAAATATAAAAACATTTTTTACAAAATTTGATTAATTTTGTAAAAAATGTTTTTAGTTGCATGTGAAAATATATTATACACATAGTCAAGCATGAATACACGATTATTGCTGTCATAAAAATTTTAATTCTCCTTCAATTTCAGTCTATCTCAATTTTTTAAGAATTCCATTTTTGTTTATCGATAGTTATGTAGTAATTTATATGTATTTATTAAATTTATGTTGCAATCTTAATCTTTGAGAGTGTTTTTAAATGCTGGTTTAGATATTTTATTTTTTAAAAATTTTCCACACAAAAAATTTTTTATTTTTTACTTATCTTGTTGCATTTATAGGTAGTCTTTTTTCTCTAGGTTTTGATTAAAAATAATAAGTATATTATCTATATAATCTTTGTTTAATGTTTTAAATAAGCCATATTGATCCAGATCTAAAACATAAGTTAGTATTTGTTTTTTTAAATTTTAAAATAATAAGATTTGCTTGTTAGTATTATTAGATTTTTATATATTTTGGTTGCAAACCCTTCAAACGTTATAGTATTTTTAGCTAATTCTCTAATAGATTGTACTTATGGAAATATTTGCTGGGATTGTGATTTTTTAAAAAGTTTGGCGTTCTAAAATATTTTAGAATTTGTTCTTTGGCATATTATATTAATACTTTTTCCCCCGTATTTTTTGAAATCTTTTATATTTTGTGATGGTTTATAGGGAATAATTTTCCCCTTGTTTTTCTAATCTAAGTAGTTTGATATAAATGGTGTTTTTTGTACTTTTATTTTGAATAGTTTGTATTTTTTTAAAGTAAAATATTCTTGATTTTGATCGTTAATAAGCATCGTTAAATCCCTGTTATTTTTTAGTATTTGTAGCATGTGGTTTGTTAAAGTAAGTCAACGTTTCAAATGCAAGATAAAAACTATTATTTTTAAAATCCGGAAATTGAGCTTTATACTAGATAACTATAAATT
>NC_012239.1 GCF_000181875.2 [Borrelia] finlandensis
TAACCTTCAAAATTAAGAGTTTAAATATCTTTAACCCCAAAACTGACTCCATTAATAGCTCCATTAATAGCCGGCGATCATCTTAAAGTGTGCTCTATTGCTTCCTTCACCATAAAATAGTGTTCATCAATAGTGGGACCTAGCCGCAAGCAAAATCATTCGTATACACGTTTTCACTATAGCTAAAATACTTAATATCTGAAGAATACAAATCCCTTATACATAAATAAAGCCAATAAACTGCATGTTTAAATCTATCATTCCGCTCATTTTTTACCCTACTAAACAACTTAATCAATTCTTTAGATCGATCAGAACTTAAGCTTAAAAAGAATTTATTAAAATACTCCTCATTATAGTCAGACAATGGGGGGATTTCTCGAGTACCATTTTTCAAACTATGTGCTTATATCCTAAAAAAGATATTCTAGATAAATTGGAGATTTCAGATTTACAGAAGCTTAAAAATTTATTGGAAAAATTATTATCTACAAAAGCAGACATCTCAAAAACACTGAAGCAACTTTTATTAGATTATCAAAACAATGAAAATTCTATAAAAACAGATATTAATGGGCTTAAATCTTGAGTAATCCCACTTCGCAATCCGATGCAAGAAAAACAAAAAGAAGCGGAAAATATAAGGAATGAAATATTTACAATACAAAAGAAACTTTAAGTATGTATTAAAATTACCATATGTAAAAGCCTATCTTTAATAAAAGATAGGCTTAATTTTTAACTAAAGATTACAAAAAATTTTTCACCTATAATTTACATAAACTTTAAGTGCTAACAAGTTTGGCGAATTGCTATTTCTAAATCAAAAAGATTATAGAAATACTTTTTGTTTCATTCTATGATAGCTTTTTAGGCTCTACAAAAACGCTCATCCGCTTTAGAAGAGCATGGTCCACAAAATAAACAAAGCTTTACTTAATTAAAAGCAGTTCCTGCCTTAGTTTTTATCTCTTTGTAATAATAAAGCCTTAGGGATTTAGAGCTACATTTATATCTCTATCATGTAAAGTGTTACAACTCCCACAAGCCCACCCTGTATCACTTAATTTTGGAGTTGTATTTTTTAATGTGACAACTACTGCACAAGCGCTTACTTGATGGGAAGTATCTATCTGTTTTATGCAAAGGAGACCCCATACCATTCTGATTTATATAACAATTGTCTTTACAAACTCATACCATCCTAAATTATTAATACTTTTCCCAAACATTCCTTTTTGCATGCCTTTAATTGATAAGCTTTCTATTGCTATGTTTTCATAATTAGCTACAAAGTAATAAGATAATTGATGCAAAAAGTCTTTTCTTTGATTATTTGAAATTTTCTTATGCAGCCGATCAACTCTTAATCTAGATTTAGCTCTATTAATAGATCCTTTTTGTTCTTTGATAGTTTTCTTTGGCATTTCCCAAGTTTATTTTCATTTTTTAGTAAATATTGGGATGATTGGTTTTCTCGCCCTCGCAGCTTACTAAAAAATGTCTCATACTCATATCAATACCAATTACTTCTCTTTTATCACATTTAGTTTTACTGATATTTTTAGCATCTAAACACTCAACTGTTCCTGAAATATAATATTTATTATCGGTATCTTTTCTTTAGATAACTTTATATAATTATTTTCTATTCTTATTGAGTTTTTTTGATTATTAGTTCTAAAAGTTTGCCTATTTTTCTTACTTTTATATTTAGAAAATTCTTATGTTCTGTTTCCTTTTTTAATTTCTCTAAAAAATTATTATATGCAGAATTTAAGTCAAGTTAAGCATTACAAAGAGCTAAACTATCAACTTCCTTTAAGAACAGAAATTCCTTTTTATACTTACTTGAATTAATACTAAGACTTTTCTTATTTTTTCATAATAGTCTTTTTTATCACTTAAAATTTTGTTATACAAAAATCTTATACATCTAAATACTTTTGGAAAATATTTTTTTTGATTAATGTTGGAATATATTCTGTATTTATAAGCTCTATTAACACTTATTATCTTTTAAATTATTAAACCATAATATGGTTATTTGTCGTTATTCGGTAAAAACCATTTATTAATAAATAATTTAATTATTTTAAAAAATTGTAATTTATTTAATAAAATTATATAATTATATATCGTTATTAATATAATGATATAAGGAGAATAAAATGAAAATAAAAAACACTTACCACAAAATGGTATTTTTAACGCTTTTAATTTTTATTTCGGCCTGTAGTCAAGACAGCCAACATAAAAAGGACAAAGTATTAAGCTATTCAGAAGAAGATGATAGTCCACATTTATCATCAGCTGCTACAGTTGAGGTTGACTTTCATTCTGGGCCACTTTTCTTAAACAGCATTAAATCTGCGCATGAAACTCTTTTCAAAGCTGATTTAATAGATAGCACTTTTTTTTTCAATTACGAAAAAATAGAAGACATAAGACCCCAACACGGAATGCCTCCAAAACCGCCTTCTTATATTTACTATATGAAACCGACCCAAGAAAGTACATTTTTTACAATAGCACTAAGTACACCTAACTTTGGTGGTCGACACCTGGGACAATTAGAAATAGTGATAAGAGCGTACGATCTTGCTCCTCAAGGATTTATGGTACACAGAGTTAACCATCACCAACGAAACAATCTTAACAAACGATATTATAGATTTTTTGATTCTACAATAAAAAATATTTCGGGAGCAGATACTAGTAGCATAAGATTAAAAAATCTTGATGGGTACTCAGATAGCATAAAATCTAACACTATTATAAATGATAGGGGTAAAATCACTAAATTTATAAATACAGTTCTTGAAGCACTACAACACGAACCTGAAGAAGCCACACAATTAACTCCCTATTTTTCAGAAGCCGTGTCCGCTGTAGTTTTTTTAGGTCTAACTCCCTTATTAGACTACAGAATGCAAAAAGGAATTTCCCAGCTCGTTAGAACTGACCATTCATCAGAAAATCTAGTAATTTCTAATTATATGGGGATGGTAAGAGAATGGGGAAGAATAGGTTACTGGGTATACGTTGCAGAACGTTATCCCACTAGAGATATCAGAAAACGTGGGGAACCTCATATAACTCCCGAAGCACCAATGGTTTATATGCATCTAATCAAATATGAAACATGAATAATTATATTATAGATGAGCCGGTCTTTCTAAAATCTTTGATCTAAAAATATCGGCTTATATCTTCTTCCCATAATGGATTTTAGGTTCTACAAGAAGTAGATATCCACTAAACATGGGCCAATAATAAATAAGCTTCAACTCAGACAGAAACTGTCTGAGTTTTTATTTCTTTGTAATAAGAAAAGCCCAAGATTTAGACTTGTATTTATATTTTTATCATACAAAGTGTTACAACTACTGCAAGTCCTCCTAGCATCACTTAATTTTAGAGTTATATTTTTAACAAAGAATAACAAAGAATTCTCGACCCATAAAATCTAAAAATTGCACTAATGTTTTAATTATCAAAACTTAATTATTAGGAGGGAATATTAATATGAAAAAAATTTTCACATTAATATTATTTTTGTTTTTGCTATCTAATTTATATGCTAACATGAATAGGCAAACAAAAAAATATATAAGAAATAATTATGCTAGTTTTGAAAATCATATTTATCTAATTTTTTTTAATTAAAATAGCCTCTTCTTTTGAAAGATGTTTTTTAGCATAAGCACTAAAAAAGCGTATTTTTTTTCTTCACCCCAGCAATTAAAAATAGTTCATGGGAAGCCTAAATCAAAAAAAAAGGCGTTTTTTAGATGTCGTTGACATCGCGAGATATATACCTTATAAAAAATAAATTAATAATGGATTCCGAACATCTAAAATTCAAGTCATATGAAGCAATTTTCAAACTTATAAATAGGAATTTGTATCAAATTTTTGATTATTTGATACAATTAAATTCCGATAAAATTGATTATGCTGAAAAATATGCAGACAAAGCTAGAGAGAAGTTTGACAAAGCTTACTTTAAAAGTAAAATAAATACGGTAAAAAAACATTAAAACAAATTTTAGCCGATTTACTTGTTTCAAAATTAAAGTGTAAATAATTCACCAATAGTAAGGTGAACTACTCTTTCTATAATCTTTGATTTAGAAATAGCAGTTCACTACATTGAAATAGAACACACTATTAGGGCTTAAAGAAATTCTCTTATTATTAAAGAGAGCTTCCTTAAGCCCCATAATTGTAAATAAACCAAACAGGTAGCTGTAATGAAAATTTTTTCCATTTGCTACGTTATCTTCAGTATAACTCAACTTAAAATTAAAATCAATTTGTATTTGTACAAAATTGGTATTTTCCTAATTTCCAACTTTAAACAAATTTTTAGTTTTTATGAGTATTTACTTTTATAAAAAAATTGTGCATAATATGTATTATATATTACCAAACAGGAGATGAAAAATGCAAATTTTACCAAAAAATACAAAAAGCACAAATTGCTACAACAAGTTACAGCATAAATTAATAGTTCTTATCTCAACGCTTAAATATGTAAATAGCAAATATAAAAAGTATTCTCAAAAAGTTATACTATATTACTTTAATGAAAATCTAAAAAGAAATAATCAATCGCCTGTTAAACTAAAAACAATGCAAAATTATCTTTACAAATTAGAAAAAGAAATAAAAGTAACAACTAACTACTATAAACACTTGGGAGTAAATTTTGGAACTGAAATTTACTATAAACTTAATTATCCAAAAAAAGAGTGTTATCTTAAAATCAATCAGCATTTTAAAGAAAAAAAAGACGCTAGATTTAAATTTAGAGTTGATAATTATCTTATATCTAAATTTAATAAAAATGGGAGTGTAGATTTTAAGGAGTGTTTAAATAATAAAAATAATAATATAAAAAAAGAAGAAGAAAGTAATACAAAAATAGAAAAACTTCAAGTAAAAAAATATTTCAATAAATGTAACTTTTTATGTAAAGAAATTCTTCTGATTTTATTAAACTTAGATCTTAGCAAAGATAGAAAAATTGAAATAATTAAGGCCTTCAAAAAAATTGAGATTAAGCTAATAAAAAGTAAGAATATTTCTTTTGATAAATCTTGCTTTAAAGATAAGCAAAACAAATTAAAAGAAATTCTAGACAATATGAAAAAAGAATTTGAAAAAAAAGGATACAATGTTAAACAATTGAAAATAAATATCCGAAAAATATATGAGATTTACAAAAATAAACCGCATTTTATTATCGAACATCAAAAATATAACGATTTAAGCAAAATAAAGCTTAAATTAGAAAAATCAATTGAATTGAAAAAAGAAAATCCACAAAAAGATTATGAGAATGTAAAGACAAATATTTTCAATATCCTTATCGAGCAATTAGGAAAAAAGGAAAATATTGAAGCTATAAAGCCAATTATAAAAACATATTTGAATAGCAAAAAGAAATTAGAATATAATAAAGTATTTGATACATATCATTATGAATTATTAGAACTAATAAAAAATGAAAATAATTCTTTAATTTTAAAAGAAGTTGTATAAGAATTAAAATATGCAAAATACAGCAAAATTAATAAAATTGGATAAACCAATAGTTATATGTTCAGATAAAAAAGATCTTTTTATCAAGATTGAAAAAGATAATGATAAAACAATGTATCATACAAAAATAATGATGGATATTTATAAGTTCGGACTTAATAAGAAAAAAAATAAATTTCGTATATCATTAAGAAGATTATTCAATCAATCAAAAGTTGAAGAATTTAATTTATTTACACTAAGAGCAGACGATAAATTCTTAGGCATTTATTATGGTTATAAAAAACCAATAAAGAAAATCTTTGTAAGGTATGAAGTTAACGGAATTGAAAAATCTTATCTATTGTCAAAATCATATTACCTGGAGTTTAGATTTAAAAAAGGAAGCATTTTTTGCTACTTCAAGAGTCTATTTAGGTTGTTAAAAAAAGAACAAGTAAATGTTCCCTACAGTAAAACATTATTTAGCATGTTTACGACATTAGAAAAGCAAGTATATGAGTTTTATAATAAAAAATACCCGCAAAAAGGACCTCTTATAAAATGGATAGAAAAAAATTGGCTAAAAAACCAAATATTATAGCTATTGCTTCAATTAAGGGAGGAGTTGGGAAAAGCACCTCTTCAATAATGTTTTCAGCAATTCTTAATAAAACCAGCAAAGTATTACTTATTGATCTTGATCCACAAAATGCAGTTACAAGTTATTTTATAACTCAAGATCATCCTAGGATGGAATTAATTAACATCTATAATTCTTATTCTTTAATAAAGAAAGAGAAAACTTTTAAGGATGTTGTTATCAATGTATCTAAAAATTTAGATTTTATTCCAAGTTATCTAGAACTTGCCAAATTTAGCAAAGAAGGAAATCAGTTCAAAGAGCTTATGCTTAGGAATGCACTGTATAATTATTTAGAAGATTATGATTATGTGATAATTGACACTCCTCCAAGCTTATCATCAGAGCTTGATAATGCTCTTGTGATTGCAGATAAAGTTGTAATACCGGTTCCGCTTGAAAGATGGGCGGTTGAAAATTTGCCATTGTTAATAAATCAGATAAAAGAATTAGAAAATAATTTTATAGGCAAAGAGACCAAAATTATTCATATTTTTGCATCTAAAGTTGAAATAGGTAGAGTTGCTTCAACTGAAATTATGGCTGCATTAAAAGAAAAATACTTAAATAAGTTTATTGGAGAAGTCCATAAAAGTGAAGCTTTGAAAAAGGTGATAGATTATGCTGTAGAGCCAAAAGAAAACGAAAATTATTACAAAGAATACTTGAAAATTTTAGAAAAAGTTTAGTTTTTCTAAAAAAAGTTCAGTCACTGTACTTTTTTTAGAAAGAGGTTTAAAAAATGGTAAAAAGTAGAAAAATAATAATAAATGATAGGATTATAAGAAGTGATACTTCTATTAATACTGAAGAACGAGACAAAAAAGAGTATGAACTTTTAAAAAATGAACTTAAAAATAGAATCGAAGATGATATTAGAAATAAAATAAATACAATGAAAATTTTACTAAAAATTAGAAATGGGAAGCTTTATATTTTAGATGGATATAAAAGGTTTGAAGATTTTATTTTTGATTTTAAAATAGCCAGAACTCAGGCTTATAAGTATATTAAAATAGCAAAACTTATTTTTGAAGGAAAGCTTAAGGAAATTAATATCATAGAAAATGGAATTGATAAAACTTTATTTAATTTAATGAAAGACAAAAAAGTTAAGTCTAGAGCAAATTTGATAAAACCGCTTAGGGTTAGGTTAGAAACGCAAGAAGCATGTGATTTTTATAAAAGGAATCCAAAGTTTACTAACCATCTTCTTGAAGATTTTTATCAAAAAAATAAAGAACAACTAATTAAAAAATTAGAACAATATGAAAATAAATAAAAATAGTATGTCGATTATATTAGTAGAATATAAGAAAAAGACCATTAGCTTTTGCTAATGGTCTTTTTCAAGACGTTGATAGTTCATAATTTATTATGAACTATCAACGTTATTAGTTATATACTAAAAATACAAAATATCAATTAATTTAAAAATTTTCATATTTTTCTACTCTGCCATTCTAAACGCCAGCAAATGTTTTTTTGATTTTAGCATTCTAACTAATTTTTCAGCATCAAGTACATCTTCATTAAAGTTATAGTAAAAATTATTTACAACTGTACGGCTTTGACTTTTTTGCAATTTAGTAATTTCTTTTGCAATAATTTTAGCTTCAAGTTTGCGTAGATTTTCATCTATTGGTGCAGGAAGTTGTTCTTGTCAATTCAGGGCTGCCCAAACTCACTACTAGATATTACAATTAAATTTAGCATATATATATCGGTGTTTGTTTGAAACAAATCGTGCACCGCCACTAGCAAGTTTAATCTCTTCAATGGAGCCGGCTGATTTTACCGCTGCAATTCTTTTTAGTATTTCGTTTAAAATTTTTGCATCTTTCTTAACCTATCAGCCTTGCCCACATTCCACCAATCTTCAGCTTTTACCTTATCAACTTCGGCCTGTGCTTTTATTCATTCAGTTTCTAATTTAGAAAGTTTATTTTTTCGTTCTACTTTTAGTTTTTTAGACTCTTCAGTCTTAGTAAGTTGGGTAGTTTCTATATCTTTTTTTGTTTTGTATTCTGTTTGTATATCTCTTAATCTTTTTTGAAATTCTTCACCAGATATTTGTCTTTTACTTTGAACCTGTTTAAGAAATTTTATTTCTTTAATATATTCATCATCTAATTCGCTCAATTTTTCTTTTCTCATTTCAATTTCTGCATCAAAACTCTCTTTAAGTCTAGAAAGTTTAATTTCACTTTGTTTTTCAAACTCTTCTAAATCTTTGTCTCGTTTTTATTAGATTTTTTTGATTCTAGCCTTTTCATACCCTTTAATATTACCCAGATGAACTCTCTGATTTGTATGATAATTCCTGCAATAGCTTGGCCTACAGGTTAACCAATAGCTACCCCAGCAACTTTCATCAAATTTTTTCCAAAAATCAAATCACACCCTTCTTTTTCCAGGTTTTTGGAAAAATCCGAGAACTTTTTTGAAACCCTCGTACAATTTGACTGTCATATCTATGGCTTTTTAGATCAATTTAATGATTGGATGTCAAATACGCTTTTAAAACTTTCTGAAAAATAACCAGAAACATATGTTGTGAGTTCCCTTAATTTTTTGCCTACAAAAATGATTTTCCCAATCACTTTAAAAGAAGAGGTCGAGATTACTTTTATTAACATTTTGAAACCTTGTACAAGATTCCAAAAAACATATATGCCACAAGTTCTGTAAGTTTGTTGATCAGGTGTAAATAACCGCAGCGGTGACTTTTGTTAATGGATCTAAAATTCCTTTTATCATAAATTGCTTTACTTTTTCAAATCCAATCATCATTGGCTCTAAAGCTTTTCCTATGTCTAAGAAAATCTTTAACTCATTTTAGCAGGTTGCTGTTGAGCTTGAGCTAAAGTTTTTGCTTCTCTAACAGTTTTGCTGTAAAATTTATCACCTTCACCAGTGGCCCTAGAAAGGGTCTTATTGGAGCCTCGAACCCTATTTTTTCCATCGATCACTGCTTTAATAATGTCTCTCTAGCTAAACCCGGCTTTCTCAGATACAATCTCTGCAATATCAACATCAGCATCACGAAGCACATAAAAATCTTCTAAATTTACTCTATTGTTAGATTCTACATGAGAATATACTTCGACCAATTTCTCAAACTCCTCGCTACTTCCTCTAGCAGCCTCTCCGAACATTCTCATTCTCTTTTCAACTTCTTCACTTGTGTGGTTGTGGTGTCATAGGATAGAATTGTTTTGGTGGCGTTAGTAATAGCATCTCTAGCAAAAAAAGTTTCATTGCCAAAAGTTCTCATAGATTCTGCCAATAATTTTTCAAGTTATTCATTTCTAATTATATATATTAGAAAACACGCCGGGTTTACTCATTAAATCCCTCAAGAGCATCCATGGCGCCCGTAAAAATCCTACTTATTGTAGAGTCAATTCCTTTTAAAATTTTTACAGCCAAAACAAATTGGAGAAAAAGCTGAGGCAAAACTCTAAAAAACGTTGGCAAAGGCCTAGGAAATGTTAGAAGTTTAGCAAAAAAACTGGCGAAGCATTTGACCAAATGTTGCAGGCTTTTCATGCCACTAGCTTTAGAATTTATAGAATAAACAGAATTTGTAAGAGACTTGAAATTTTTACCAACGTTCTGTGAACTTTTTTTTTTAAAGCTTTTTCGAGATTGGATCTAGATGTAGTAGATTTTTCTAATTTTAACTTCAAATTATCTAGGCTTGCAAATTTTTGCTCGGCAATTTTTTTAGAGTTTCTGCTATTGAGTCCAGCTTTTCATTATTTCTGATCGACATTAATGATAATGGAATGATTATTTCATTAAGGTTCATTTACTTATGCTCTCGCTTTCAAGGTTTTTAATATACAAATTGAGTTCGTTAATAATTAATATAAACCAGTAATTTTTCTCAAAAAGGACACGGAATTATGTATGTGCTATTTTACTTATCAGATATTATAGAAGCATAGATATTTAGAAAAATTTAATATTCAAAATATGATATTTATATTATTTTGATTTCTATTTATTCTAATAATTTAGAATATTCTTTAAAAAATGTAGATTCAAAAATTTTAGGAACCATTAATTCTATTAATAGTACATTATCTCGTATATTTTCATTTTTGTACTAGCTATATGTTCAATTTTAACCAACTTTATAAGTGATATAAATGAGTTTATTTTATTAATACTTATTTTTGTACATTATCTATTGTTATGACATATAAATTTAAAGATAATAAAAAAAGTTAAGAAATAGATATTATATATAAGGTATATAATATACACTCAATAATAATAATATGTTAATTTTATATTTGCGTTTAATATCTAGGTTGGCAATCGCTAATTTCGTGTAAAAACAGTACATACTATTAATAATATTAATCTATTTCTAACCACTATTATTAAATTAAAGATTATAGAAAAAGTAGTTTATTTATTTAAAATTAAAGTTTATGTAAATTATAGGTTAAAAGCCCTTTGTAATCTTTGGTTAAAACGTTAAGCCTATCTTTAATTAAAGATAGGCTTTTACATTATGACAATTTTAATAGGTATCTAAAAGATCCTTTATTGATAATATGTCTTCTCCTAGCTCGGTTTCCTCTTTATTTTTTTCTAGAATTTGATTCTGGAGTGTGGTTGTATGAGATTCAAGCTTAGTGGTATCTGTTTTTATAAAATTCTTATCATCTTGATAATCTAATAAAAGTTGGTTTAACATGTCTGATACGATTGATTTCATGAATAATAATTTTTCAAACGAATTTTTAAGCTTCTCTAAATTTGAAATTTCTAGTTTGTCTAAAGCATCCTTTTTAGGATATAAGAATAAAATCACAATGTCGATAATACGTCCAAATTCTCTAATGGCGTTAAATAGTTATGCTGAGCGTTTTGACAGTATTGTAATTTCTAAAAGTTCTTTTAATTTAGTAATATCAATATCATTTAAAGCACAATAAGTCTCTTTTCTATAGTTTTTAGATTTTTCGGTATTATTTGCTATTGATTCATGTACTGCGTCTGACCAAAACAATTCTTTGAAAGCCTCTATTCCATATTGATTTTCAGGCTCTTCTTCTGATTTTTTACATATGTTTCTCTATATTTGTTAGCTTTTTCTATTAAATTTCTTAAATCATCAAGCAGTGTGTTTTTTATTCTTTCGTTAGGTTCTACTTCTTGATTTTGGGTTACTTCTGTTTTAGGTTTGAATCCTTTTTTATTGGATTTTAATCTCTTTTTACTAGATTGATATTTAACATCTTTTTGATTGGCGTTAAAATCTGGATTGCAAGCTAAAAATAGAAAAACAAACATGCTTGCAATTATAGTTTATTTCATAAATATTCTCCTTACTTTAGATCTAATACTTAATTTAATGTAATATTAATATAAAATTATATTAATATTACATTAAATATATACTGTTGAAATAATAATATTTTCATTGTCAGAAATTTTATAATATTTTGAGCTTTTTAAAAATCTATTTTGATATATTTTTGATTGATTTTTATCAAATTTATTTATTTAAATATAATTTTATTAAAATCGTTATTATTATTTAATTTTTATGTATGTTATGCATGTATTTATGAATTTATTTTATAAGGCCATTATTTTAATATTTAATTTCCATAAATTAATATACCGATTTAGTATTTAACAATTCTTGAGAAAAGATAAAATTGGTATACACTTATCTTTTATAGAAAAATCTATCTTAGCAGAACTTTTAAAAGTTTGCTAAAAATAATATTTAGATAAACTTATATAGTTATAGATGATTTTAGCAGTAAGGTAGAGAAGGAGCATATATGAGGATTTTAGTTGGCGTTTACATAATAACATTAGCTTTATTTGCTTGTTATTTGCCCAATAGGCAAGAACAATCTGTTCAAACTTTTTTTGAGAATTTGGAAATGGAAAGTTATGATAAAGGGTCTGATGAGATTATTACTAAAGGGATATTTGCTAATTTAAAATTATATATAGCTGAACATCGTTTGTTAGTCGATATAAAAAAGACTTTAGACGGGTTAAAATATGGTAGTGGTGGTCGTGATGTACCTCCAGTGTCTGACTATAATGAGGAATATTTTAATAAATTCTTTTTAGACTTAGGTTCTGAGCGATCTAAAGAACTGATTAAATTGTTTGGTATAATAAAAAATGATCGGAATGATAGATTTAAACATGCAGTTCATTGGCTGTATTCATGTATAAGAGAGTTATATTCCCCAGATATTAAGTATTCTGGTGAAAGCGGACATGAATATTATAGTAATGGGAGTGAGGTTGTTATACTTAGGCCTACTATTGATGAACAATATTTAAAAGTGAAAAAAGTAATATAATACGCATACTTTAAAATGATTTTAGGCTATTAATTGTAATATAATTTTCATTTTTATTAATGTTTTTATTCTATGTAAAGATTAATTAATGAATAAAATCGCCTAAAATATTAGACTTTTAGTATTTTAATAATATAAGGCATTCTTAAATTTTATTTCTATGACTTTTATTTTTTGATAAAATAAGAACTCTCTATATTGAAGAGTGCTTAATTTTTTTAATATTAATTAAATATTAAAAACTATTATTAAGAGTAATCTAAATCAAATACCTCACATCTATAATTTTAGAAATTATCTCTTTCTTTTTAAGGTTTTCAAGATATCCTTTTTTTTCTAAATCATTTCTAATATCACTAATTTCCTACAGCTATTTTTATTTTCAATTACCATTTTTATTTTGCTTCTTAAATTGTTTCTAGTATTTTCTAAGTTTAAAAATAAATTATTAACATCAAGTATCTATTTTTTGTGCCCATATGTTATGTATAGAATCTCTAACTCCACTTTCTATAATATTATTATATATAAGACACATAAACAGGTACTCTTATCTTCATATCCCCCCCTTTCTACAAGCACCTTTTTTTCTCTTTTAATACTATCAGTATTATTAATTATAGTATTCTATTTTATTTGTATTTATTTTTAATTTTATTTTTAGTTGTTTTCTTTAAGAAGATTATTGTTTATTGCTTCTTATCGTTCTTTTTTATAGTTACTTTTATTCTTTCTTCTATTTTTTCTTTTTGATTACCACTCTGTGTTGTTTTTTAATATTGGTGTATTTGTTGTGGTGTGGCTATTTATCAACAATGTTGGAATCGGATTAAGTACACTATTATTAGTGGTGTTGCTTTGCATTAATTCTTTATTTTATTTAAAAATCTCTTAACTTTTTTATATCTTGATTTGAATTTGAATAATTCTTGCAAGCACTTATTATTTCAAAAATGGTGCAAACAATAAATATTGTTTTATGCATAAAAAATCACTTCTCAGGTTTACTGCAATAGCCAACAAATATATTTTTTAAATTGTAATTAAAAAATAATAGCTAGTGGTTGATACTTGTAGATCAGCATCAATTAAAAGGACTTTATATTTTTAAAATAAAAGTGTTGAAAAAAATAATTGCACTTATGTTTTTATTAACTTCACCTTTAATTTAACCGATGTTAATTATTTTAGTATTTTTTCTACCCATTTATTTATAATTCCTCCATTCGGTAATTCTTTACAATAGAATTTGTATACTTCTTTTTCTAATCTATTTAACATGTTAATAAACACTTGAAAATATTTTTTATTCATTTTTTCTTTTTTAATTAGTCTAGCAAGACTTCTTAAGTAACAAAACACACTGCCCTTCTTAAATTTAAATTCTATATAATATACTTTAGAAAATGTATATGATTTTACAGTATCATTAATTTTGTACTTTATAATAATGTTTTTTATAGGTTTTCTATATCCATAAGAAATTCCTATAAATTCATCATTGTCTCTTGTAGAGAATAAATTGAGACATTCTAACTTTTCTTGATTAAACAATTCTCTGAAAAGAATTAAAAATTTGTTTTTTTTATATTTATTAATTTCAAACTTATATAGATCCATTAGCATTTTAGTATGATATATTGTTCTTTCATTAAGAATTTCTTTTTTGATAAAAATTTCTGGCTTTCTGCTCTTTGCCATTATCTCTTTTTTTTTGTTTTTAAGCTTTTCTAATACATTTTTCATTTTAAACTCTTAATTTATACATTTATTTCTGTGGTTATTTTGTGATTCTATTAGATTGATAATTTCGTTATAGTATTGATTGTTAAATATTTTTTTATATTCTAGTTTTTTTTGTTTGCTTAAGTATTCCTTGATTTTAAACTTTAAATTTATTTTGTTGATTTGATAATCTAATTGATCTAAAAGTATGTTATATATATTGATTTTTATATTGTTTTTATATTTTTGATATGTGTTTTGTATTTGTATTTTTAATTTTTCTTTGTCATAACCCCCGTTTATTAAATTTATTTGTGTTTTTCTTAGTATTGAAATTAAATTTTTTCTCTTATGTTGTAATGGCTTTTGTGAATGATATTTGGTTTTCTTTTTGAAGTAATATTGTTCTTTGCTTATAAGCTTAAAAAGTTTTATAGTTGTTTCTTTTCTTAAATTAAGATCAATAATAAAAGAGGAAATGTTGTTGCTGAAATTACATTTTTTTGCGTATTTTTTTAATTTAAATTTATTAATTTGTATCTTTCTTTTATTTTCTTTTTCTTCTTTATTATATTTATTATTAAGACACTCCTCATATTTTACATTGCTCTTTTTATTATAATTTGTTTTACTGTACGAATTAACACGCTTTTGGAATCTTTCTGTTTTTTTATTTCTGAAGTATTGGTTTATCAGATTATAGCAGTCTTTTTTAGAGCGTTTAAGTGAATAGTAGATTTTAGTGCCCATATTAATATCCAAATGTCTATAATAGTTAGCAGTAATATTAAGCTTTTTTAATTTATAGAAATAATTTTGAAGTGTTTTGATTGAAACTTCTTTTTGTCCGTTGCGCTTTAAGTTGCTATTAAAACAATAAAGAATATCAGATTGATTGTATTTTTTTTTGTTTTTATTAATATACTCAAGTGTGGCAATTAAAGCAATCAGTTTGTGCTGATATTTACTTTGTATTTGTAGGGATTTATTAACTTTCACTTCTACCTCCTTAACTTCGACTGGTTTTTATTCACTCCCATATAATAAAGTAATTTTTAAGATAAGTAAAGCTTAGCACTATAAAAATAAAAATAAAAATTTTATATTGAGATGTATTATAAGTAGGTTTTATTAGAATTGAATTTTTAATATTTGACTATTCATAAAATACATCGAGTTGGAAGAATTATATCAAAGTGTTATTTTTAGTATCTTGAGATAGGGTTTTTGTGATATATGCCAAGCATTTCTTTGTCATTCTTCTATCATTTTTAAATAATTAGTCATTTGAAATGGGATTATGTTATGTTCATTCCTAATGAGATTGGCAATTATACTTTTGATTCTAAAGGATATAGAGAATTAAAAACTGAAAAAACACAACATAAATAGATTTTAATATAATGTAAATTTTAAGATAAGAAGAGTAATAATGAGTGTTAATAGAATTTATACATACAGATTAGAGCTAGATATTGATCAAAAGAAATGCTTTTAATAAAAGCATTTTATATGCGAGGTTTTTATATAACAAAATGTTAGAGGATAAAATAAAGTACTATAAAAAACCCAATATAGTTTTCATGTTAATGTGCATGAATATAAAATATTTTTGAATTTTTTAAAAAATTAATAGCTTGGCTTTTTGTAGTGGTTAGTAACGGTTGAATATTTAGATATTAAAAATAATAAGACCAAAAATAATAAAAAGAAATAATTGATTTTTATACAAGTATGAAATGCTTTGCATTAAGCATTTAAAATGCTAGAATAAATTATTATAAATATTTACTACAATTATAGATAAGTTAAAAAGATTCCAAAGAAATCTTTTTTTAAAAAACAAAAAAATTCTAGTATTAATAGAAGTAAAACAAAATTAAAGTTTGCTAATTTGTACAAGAAAATTTTAAATCAAAAAAAATTATATAAACAATAAAATTGTTTGTGTAAATAATTACAAAAATCTAGCAATAGAAGATTTTTAGTTTAAAGGCATGAATAAGGAATATTTGAAAAACCCCAATGGGTTGATATGAATTTGCTAGATAATTATAGTACAAAGCAAAGTATTTAATTTTATATTCTATAAAGTAGAAAAATATTTTTTATTAAGTAGGTTGTGTAACTTTTGTGATTATGAGAATGTAGGCTTAAAGTTGAGAGTAATATTGAGGTGATTTTTGTTGATTGCTGAGCTTTTATATGATAGAGGTATAAATTCAGCCGTAAATCTTAAAATTGTTATTACAAAAAAAATAAAAACGAATGAAAAAGCTGCTTAAAGTTAATATAAATAATATTTTTAGATATTCTGAAAAACTATCATTGAATGAAGCAGGAAGCTATTTTTATGATCTTTTAATTAGAAATAGTACTTTTCTAATTAAAAGTTATTTAGTGATCTTTTTTAGATTAAGCTTATTTTGGCTGTTTAAGATGTCTTTAGAAAAACAAGTTAATACATTAAGCTTTTTAAGTTCCCTAATTATTAATTCTGGAGTAGGTGTTATGCTTCTTGTAGCATCTATTATTAGATAAACTTGAAATCCTAAGTTGATTGCATCAAGTATTGTTTCTTTTACGCAAAAATCTAATGCCAATCCTGCTATGAATAATATATTGATTGAATTGTTTTTTAGATAAAGATTTAGACCAGTTTCTTTTGTTTTGATGCAATCATCATAAAATCCACTATAACTATCATAATATTGATTTTTGCCTTTTAAAAAAACTTTTTCTATTTTTCTTGTATTTAGACTGCTAGGGAACTCTGATCCCCAAGTATTTTGGACACAATGGTTTGGCCAAATGCCCCCGTTTTTATTACTCAAAAAGCTTACATGATTTTTACAATGCCAATCCTTGGTAGCAACAATGTTTTTGAAATAATTTTGAAGTTGGTTGATCAAAGGAATTATTTCGTTGCTATTAGGTACTGGTAAAGCACCTGATTCTAAAAAATCATTTTGTATATCTATTAAAATAAGTGCACTATTTTCTGTTATTTTAAAAATAAAATCCTCCTTAGGCAATATTTCTTGAATATGATTTTTATCAATTATTTATTTAGGTTTAAAATAATAATTAATTTTACCTTAAAACCACTTAAATTAAAACACAAAGCCTATCTTTAGCACTGGGTTTTAAATTTGGATTGTTAATATTAAGACTTGTATTGCAAGTATTAAGAGAAAAAACAGGTATTTCAGTGATTATTGTGTATGGCATAAATATGCTCCTTAAGCAGAATAACCATAATTAGTAGTAATCAATAATATCATTATAACTAAGCGGTATTATCAGATATTGTTTGCCATGTTATATGGTGTTAATGAGTTAAACATTTATCTTATTATAGCTTGTTATTTTTAATAAAATTAATATAGTATATGTTCCATATAGAGAGGATTTAGACATTATTAAAAATGTCTATTTGAATTTAGATTGATGTATTTTTGCAGTGGTAAAATGTATTTGTATAAAAAGGAAAAAATTAAGTCCAATTATACTATCAATGTGCTTAAAAATTATTAGATTGATTTGAATTATTTTTTAACAAAAAAAGTAGAATTTAACAGTGATGATAAAATCTTAATAACCAGGGTATTTGCCAATCTATATGTAGTTAAACTGTTAAAAGATTTGAAAAGGTGCAATAGTAATATTACAAAAAATTTCTTTTGTAAAAAGAATGGCAATCAACAAATATAATAGGTTTTTTAAAGATTTGTTGGGAGATTAACTTGAAAAAATTAAAATTTAAAGAATATATGTGTTGTTTAGTATGTGGTATTTATAAGTAGTTGTAAGGTTTATTAAAAAAGATATCAAAAATCCATATATATATATATATATATTCTTTAAATGAAGTGTTACATATAAATATAACAAAGAGAAAAAAATAATGATAAAAAGCGAGAATCCAGAAATCTTCATTTAAAAAAGAAATTCTTAAAGAAAGAACAATATATTATATTAAAATGCTAATGGAGCTATATAAGTTTGGAATAAACAGACATAAAAAAACAAAATTTTAATTCTTTTCAGAGGATTGTTTAATCAAGAAAAGTTAGAATGTCTCAATTTATTCTCTACAAGAGACAATGATAAATTTATAGGAATTTTTTATAGATATAGAAAGCCTATAAAAAACATTATTACAAAATATAAAATCAATAATACTGTAAAATTATATACATTTTCCAAAGTATATTATATAGAATTTAAATTTTAAAAAGACAGTGTGTTTTGTTACTTAAGAAGTATTGCTAGACTAATTAAAAAAGAAAAAATGAATAAAAAATATTTTCAAGCGTTTATTAACATGTTAAACAAATTAGGAAAAGAAGTATACAAATTCTATTGTAAAGAATTGCCAAATGGAAGAATTATAAATAAATGAATAGAAAAAATACTAAAATAATTGCCATTGGTTCAATTAAAGTTGGTGCCGGCAAAAGCGCTTGCTCTACTATCTTTTTCAGATCTTTTAGAAGAATAAGTAGTGTAAGTTGCAAAACAAAATATTTATGAAGTATTGACAGATAAAAAACATGGATTTTCCCGTTTTCAGATTAAACAATGATTTATACATATTGTCTAGTTTTATATATTTATATAAAAATTTTTCAGTTATCGGAAAAACTTTTAACTTCATAATAAATAAGGAAATAAAATGAGTGTAAAATTTAAATATATGAATATAAAAATAAAGGATCGTGTCAAAAATCAGAATAAAATTGAAATTAATTTTGATGAAGATTAGATGGAACGATTTCTTTTTTTTAAAAAAAACCTAATACTTAGCCCCTAAAAAAAATAACAAAATTTAAACAATGAAGATCTTAAAAGAGATTAAAGAGAAAAAATATTATAAGTTAGATAGCTATCAAAACTTTGAAATGTTTACTAGAAATTATAAAATAGCAAAAAATCAGGCTTATAAATATTTAAGGATAGTAAATATAATAGAAGAAGGACTGGTTCTAGAGAAAGATATAATCGAAAATGGAATACAAATTTTTTTTCCTTTAAAAGGATAAAGAAGTATTGCTTAATGGGATTCTGAAAGAGTATAAGAAATGTAAAAAATATAATTAAAAATTCAGTTTAAATAATTTTGTGTGAAGAATATAAAGTTATAGGGATTATCAATCCCTTATTTTAATAAGGGATTGATAAAAAATAGCGAAGTTCTTTATTTTTGTAAAATAGTTATTTTGATCATAAAATGTTTAAAAATAATCGGGATAGTAAAGCAAATTTTGTAAAATATAATTTACAAATAGAAATAAGTATAATATATTATTTTAGAATAATATATTGATTTTAACACTATATATAACGTATAATATTGGTAAGTGGTGCTATTAACTATAAGCATCCTTAACTTTGGTCGATGTCTATTTATAGGGCTTAAGATAAGTATTCTTGCTTTAAGAGTATTTATGATTAGGCCCTATGTGATTTTATATTTAATAATAAAATCACAAAAGAATAGACATTGGAAAGCCTATTAGAAATAAGTTTTCAATATCTAAAATATATAGAGACTTTAAAAATTTTTTAATCAACTAATTTTAGAATTAGAAATTTAACTTTTTTCATTAGTTCATATAAGTATTTGCTAAAAAATATAGATATTTTACAGTTATTGTTGTTGTGAATTATTGTATTAACTGATTTCGAATACAAATTTTTAAAGCGATATATAATCATTATTACTGATTATATATAAACAATGTTAGGATAATATTAAATTTTTATAAATTAGAGTTAAATATAGTTTGTAAAAAAATAGCCAAAAATTATATAGTTGGTGTCGCATATCTAAAAATAGATAAATCAATTTAGCTTTTTATATTCATTTCTTATTGAGAATAGTATAATAATATAAGGTATGAGAGTAATAATATTGTCAATTTTCTTTTTATTAATTCCTAGTGTGTTTATTTTTTCTAGTGAATTATCTGAAGAAATTTTTATTGAAAATGAAAGTAATAGATTTAATTTTGGTTTAATTCTTAAATCAAAAACCAAATTTGGAGCCTTTGTTTTAAAGCATTATCGCGAAGGATACATAGATTTAGATTATAATGTACAAATTGTGAATAGCACAAAGCTTGTGCTTAAAAAGGCGTATATTAATGGGGTTGATGTGTATATTGATGGAGTTTCTACAATAAAGCAGCCAATTAATTCCTGTTTTATTGATGGGGTTAATTATTTTAATTTTGATATGAGCCTATTTACTGACGGTGAAAAAGTAAATAAAATAAAAAAGTTGGGAGAAACAAATGGAATTGATATATACGTTGAATGTTTTGATGAGATAAATAATGAGAAAAAAAAATATTCTTTCAAAGTAAGTAAAGAAAATAGTATGTATTTTTATAGTGCGTTTGATATGATTTTTCATAAGTAGGATAGATTTTTAATGAAAAAGAAAATATTTTTTGGGTTATTATTAGTTTGTATTTTTTTAGTTTTCTTTTTGTTTGTAAAAAAAGAAAATAATATTATTTATAATAAAATTATTGAAAAGTCTGAAGATAGAGTCTTTATTGATGAGACTTATACATATCTTTTTAAAGATGGCAACTTAAAAGAATTGGTTTTTATAAAATCAGAGATTATGAGTCCTGAGATTGATGAGTATAAAAAGAATATAAATCTAACAGGTTATTTGATAGATTCTTATAGAGCGTTATATCCTGGTTATAAGTTTGATTTCACAGTGCATGACAATAAAATTATAGGCTTTAAAAGTGTGATTTTTGAAGGATTGGAAGATGCTCAAGTTTCTAGGCATGAAAATAATTTGCCAAGTGAGAAATGGCAACAATTAAAAGATTATAACATTGGAGATCCAAATATAAATGAAAAATTTTTCAATTTAAAATTTCCTTTTGTAGTAAAAAATACCTTGCGTGTTACTCTATCTAAAAGGTTTTTTAAGAAAATCAAAAAATTAAAACGATTAAAAATTGTTTTAATTACTAATGAAGACAGAGAATATAAAATAAATATAGAAAATTTTTTACCAAAATATAATCTTTAATTTGAACTGAAATTTTTGAAAAATAGTATGTTTCTAATTAATATTGAAACTTTTTTATAAAATTATATTGTTGCTGAGTTGTAATATTGATAATTTTAAAAAATTAGAAACATTTTTAATTCCATTATTCAAGATGATATTTTTTGGCATGAAGGGTAAATGGTATCTGATTTGGGTGAATATAATTTAAAAGAAAAAATTCCTAAAAAAATATTTTATATGTTAACGGCAGGAAATAAATTTTGACAAACATCAGCAATGGGTGGTAGATTATGATTCACTATTATATCTCTTCCCCAAAGATACGTAAATTTAAAATTGTAGTTTTTTTGTGTAATTTGTTAGTTATTTAGGTTAATTTATGAGTTTTTAGGTTAATTTGCAGCTCAGTATCT
>NC_012230.1 GCF_000181875.2 [Borrelia] finlandensis
AATATTTCAACTCCAAAGATTAGCCTTAAAAACTTAAACCTTAATCTAAAAAGCTAAACTTTACCCCCCCCAAAAAAGCAAAAATAAATGGTATTTTATTTTTTAAAAGACAAGCTATTAGCAGAAAAATTTTTACAAAATTAATCCAAATGAATTCCTCCTAATTGGTGAATATATCAATTTTTCTAGCGCTATTCACCAATTACTTGGAATATTATTAGAGACCCCTAGAATCCATTGCCTCATCTATCTAAAAATCAAATATAAGAACTCCTTGCAATTTTAAATCTAAAATAATCTCTTATACATTGAACACCTGTTTACAAATTAAAGCATATTCTCTAATTTGTTTTTATCTATTGAGCTTATAGACAAAAACAAATTACTATCTATTAATGCAAACAAAATTAAGTGTGGCCAAAAATATATTTGGTTTTAGAATTAATGCTAAAAAACTGAAAATTGCTTACTCTTAATTGTCAAGCCCAAGAAACATTATATACAATTAAATACAACTAATTAAAAACACTTTTCCAGTTAACACACCCTACAATCTACATCAAAACTCAACCACATTCATTTAAACCTCTAAAGCTCACAGTCAAGGCAATCTAAAATATTATCGAAACAGCACTAATGAATTTATATCTACTATTACAAAATTTGATTTCAATTTTTTTATACTTAAAATAAAACTTAAAAAAGCTCGCATAATCTAAAGCGATATATTAATGATAACCCTAAAACATCTAAGAATCTAAAAAAAGCTAGTAAATTGTAAAAGCAAATTATATCTACAATTTTTTAAATTAACGTATAGAAAATTTTTTGCAATTTCTATTTGAAAAACTTAACAATTGTTAAAATAATAAAAGGCATTAAAAGATATATCAGTGGATACACTACATTTTAGTAATAGCTACAAAGAAAAAGGGAAAAACATAGCTATTTAAAATAAAAAGTTGCTTAAAACAAAAGTCAAAAAGGGAGAATAGCACAAGCGAAGAATATTTGCAAAAGGCAAATTTAAATGCTAGAGAAATCATAGAAATAGTAAGTTTGAAGAAATGAATCTTATATTTAATTTAAAATGCTTTTAACTTGTTTAATATATCAATATTTTATATTACTTAAAACCTTGCATCAAAGCAAAAGAAAACCTAAATTCTTAAAAAGAATAGATAAAGCAATTACTAATCTTGTATATAAACTTCTAGTAAAAATAATATAAGAATTTTCAAGCCAATAATAAGAATAGTAATACTTGGTTATATAGATAAAATATTTTTCTATATAAGCTAAAATATACTTGTTTTTAAATTATTATTTTTAATAACTTTAAAAAGCTAAACCTACGGGTTATATGTTGACACTATAAAATTTTTTAAATTATATGCCTCGTGAGCTTTTTCTCTAAATTGATTGTGAAGTTTCTTTACATGAGATTTAAGCTTATTAATATCTGTTTTTATAAGATCTTTATTATTTTCATAATCCAATATAAGTTGTTTTGACATTGCTGAGACAGTTTCTATGATAAGATAATATGTCAAACAAATTTTTAAGCGTCTTTAAATCCGAAATATCCAGATTATTTAGCTTATCTTTTTTAGGGTGTAAGTGGTCACTTGCTGTGTCAAGAACTCCCCCAAGAGTGCCAAAGTCGACTAATATATCTTCCTCTGATGCTAGAATATAATATCAGAGAATTCCTTTAATTCATCAATATCTAGAGCGCTTAAAATAGTATAGGTATGCCTTCTAGATCTTACAGATCTTTCAGTATTGGCAGACATCACTTCAGTCCCGCTTCCCCAATGCAATGCCTTAAAAGCCTGTACCCCATATTGATCCTTAGGTTCTTCTTCCATTTTTTTATATATTCTTCTTTATATACGTAAGCTGTTTCTATTGAATTTTTTAAATCATTAAGTAGTGTATTTTATATTGCTATATTTGGGTCTTCTTCTATGCTGGGCTTATTATATGGATACTTAATGTCTTTTTGATCAGTATTAAAATCTGTACCGCAAGCTAATAATAGAAAAACAAATATATTTGCAATTATATGATATTTCACAAATACTCTCCTTTATACCATTCCTTATTTATACTTATTATAAGCAAATATTTAATTTGATTTAATATTTAATATTTAATATTTAATATTTAATATTTAATTAATAAAATTAAATATTTTTAACTTAAACTTTTTTTAAAATCTATTTTATATATTCTTGATTAATTTTTATAAATTAATATACTAATTTAATATCCCAATTCAAAAATTTAGATATGCTTGCTCATTTTAATAAAACAA
This sequence comes from [Borrelia] finlandensis, assembly GCF_000181875.2. Classification (GTDB taxonomy): domain Bacteria; phylum Spirochaetota; class Spirochaetia; order Borreliales; family Borreliaceae; genus Borreliella; species Borreliella finlandensis. Next base: position 2,321 of record NC_012230.1, read on the forward strand.
ATTCACTGCTCTTTAAAACCCTTTGCAGATTCCTTAATTATTCTTAAATTCTTTAGATTTTTCAGATATTTTTTCAATTTTTATAAAAACTCCTCTAGTTTATTTAAATCTTCGATTTTAATTTTGACAGTTTTGAAAATTTTGGCTCCGATCAACAAATTTATTTAAATTTTATCTCTTAATGTCGATCTAAACCCTTTCTTAAATTAACAACAAAATTTTCTATTGTAAGTAAATCATTGAGTTTATTTTAAATTTTTATTGTTTTGATAATCTAACAAATCTGTTTTATAGCCGTTGAAAAACAATTGTCTTATAGATAATAATTGTTCAAGAGAATTTTTGGCATTTTTTAAATCTGAGATTTTTCCCTTATCTAAACATCTTTTTTAGAAAATGGGTGATTAATTGATTTTTTCAAGTTCAATAAGCTTTGTCATTTTAAATCTTAAAAAAATCACTAGAATTGGGGAATTTGCAATATTTTGCTTAAATTTCAATATTTCATCATATAATTTGTCTTTTTGAATAAAATCTCTTATAGCTTTAAGCAATCTTTAGTTTAAAACCTTTTATAAGCACATCTAAAGCATTAGAGTTATAAACTATTTCTGATACCAATCTCGATATCCAAACCATATAATAGAATCCCAAGCACATAGAGCCAGCCCCCAAAATACAAGGAATTAGAATCAAGCAACACATAAACCATTTCAATAACTTCTAAGTATAAAATGCTAAAGCATTAATTTTGCTATTGCTTAAACTATTTTCGAGCATGCATCTGTATTAAATTTAAGCTTGTTTTTTTTATTAATGGTGTCATCTTTTGCATCCTTGTCAAATACAATTTCACTTTAATTTTAATAAAAAATAAAATATTTAGACTCACCAATGGGCTTCAGTGCCCGCATTAAACCTAAATGTTTAATTAAAATTTTTAGTTATTCCCAATGCTTTTTCTATCTTGCAATCACTTTTAAAGTTCTTTCAAGATAGTTTCTTTTTGCACGTTACTTAAACTTACATTCAAATAATAGGGTAAGTTGCTTTATATATCTTTATTTTTTTGATTTTTGTATTTGAGTGTTGATATTATTAGTAATATTAATTTAAACTTTACTCTTAACTAAAAGCTTATTTTATTGTTAAAAATAAAACACAAACAATACCCTATAAATAGTTTAATATTGCAATATTATTTAAACTATAAAAATATGCAAATAATAATTTATAAATTAATAAAAAACATATAAGGGAGCTTTCTTAATGAAAATCAAAAATATAGCAAACATATTAATATTTTTTTTATCTGTAGTTTTAAATAGCTGGGGAAATGAGTCAAAAATAAATACCCCAAATGAAAATTCTCAAAGTAATATTTTAATAATCTCAGCTACAAAAGCAGAAATAGAAGAGATAAACAAGATTATTCAAAACAAAAAATATATTTCAATAGAAGAACATAGAAGAAAAAAAAAGATTGCCATTGGGAAATTAATGGATCATAATATAATCACCATAGCTACAGGAGTTGGAAAAATAAATACGGCCCTTTGGACAAGCTATATTATATCAAAATATAAAATTAGTCACATAATCAATGCTGGAGTTGCTAGTGGAATTTATAGTGATAAAAACAAATTTATAAAAATAGGAGACGTTGTAATATCTACAGAAACAACAAGTTACGATTTTGATCTGCATAGATTTGGATATGAAATTGGACATGTTCCAGAACACCCTAAAAAATTTAAAGCAAACACTGCTCTTATAGGGAAAACTTCTAAAATAAAAATAAACAATATAACCTCATATATGGGCTTAATAATTACTGGAGACCAATTCATTGATCATCAAACTTTTCAAGAAATTCCAGAAGAATTTGAAAACGCAATCGCAATAGACATGGAAGGCGCCGCAATGGCTCAAGTAGCATACGGCTTTAAAATTCCCTTTATAATCATCCGGGGAATATCTGATATAGTTAATAATGAGAATAATTATGATGATTATAAAAAATTTTTAAAAAAAGCTTCTTCTAGCTCAGCAAAAATAGTAGAAAACTTAATTAAGTTAATGTAACTTAATTAAGTTTTTAATTAGATTTTGTATTTTTTTTGTTTTTTCATAATCTTCTTTAAGTTTGATTATAGCGACTTTTAGTAGCTGTACTCATCTCTTACACTTTTATTCCAGAATTATAAAATTACCGTCTTCTTTGCTTATAACAATTATTAGAGCTCCTTGCTAAAATCAATATAAAAGGAATAAAGTAATGCTTAGTATTTTTTGCCTTATCAATAGAATAAATCTCTTCAATGAATACTATTTTATAACAAGATCTCTACGCTGTGCTTGATTATATCTTTTTTTGATTATAATCCCTCAGTAAGTAATATCTTTATTAAAATAACTACCCCCAAATACTTAAAAGCTAAATTATTAATCCCCTTGATACAAAAAGCTTAATTTTAATAATTTATTTATTACACAGTTAACACAACATTGTAAAAACACAGATTTTCTAATTAAGTTTTAACTTGTTGGCATAGGTAGCCTTTGGTGCTAGATAAATAGTATTAAGACATTTTTCATAATGCACAATAGTTAAAGCATTAGAATTGCATTATATATTAATAACAATTATTATTGTTTAATTTAGGAGTTTCAAAATGAAAAAAGTAGTATTATTAATATTGATGAGCTTAATCAGTTCGTGTAAATGGTACGAAAATAAAGCCGCAAAAGAAGTGAACAAAAATAGCTTGATGGCCTTAACAGCTGGTGAGCAAAACTTAAATGAATTAAGTGAAAGAAAAATAAAAACATTAAGTACTCAAGATCTCTTAACATTGGCGAGTGAAGCCAAAATCGATGCTGAAAAGTCCAATGAAGAGGTTAATTCTCAAAAGAAAAGCAAAAAAAATAGTAAAAATATTGAAGTAAAAGATACTCCTAAGCTAGTTAAAGCAATTAAAAAGTCATCAGAAAAGATTGATTTGGCTTTTAAGGCATTAATTGGGTCAGGCTATAACGCATCACCAACAGCTAAAAGTAATTTAGAAAATGGATTAAAGATGATAAATTTGCTAGATGAATTGTTAAAAATAGCAGTAATTAATGGAAATGACAATAGCATTAGCAAATACAATGACCTTAAAAAGGCAGTAGATAATTTCAATAATCAAAATTCATTAATAAAGGTATATTTAAAAAATTCAAGCAATGAAGATAAAATTGAAGCTAAAAAATGCATAAAAACACTTATGCGCAATGTTGAAACATATTTTGAAGGCGTATATGATGAGCTTAAAGATGAAAATAAAAATGGGCATAACGGCATATTAACAACTCTAAATGAGGCAATTGGTAAAATAAAAAATTCGGCAATGACCATACATGTTTGTTTTAATATAGATCAATTTTGAAGGCTTTTTATATCTAAAATTTTTCCTTAATTGAGTTAAAGTGCACAATTAAAAAAAATAAAAATAAATCTTTAAGATATTGCATAAAGGATTAATTTGCTATGTCTTGTTGGCAATTCTTTTATAAGCAACATTCCAACAAGATATCAATATACAAACACCAAATATGAAAATATGCTATTTAGAAAGAAGAAAAAGTAAAAAAGATAAAATATTTTAAACCGCCTTCCACTATGCTAAACTCCAATTAATCTACATGGCTTAATGATTCACTTTACATGGCTTTGCATTCCAAAAAAGAGCGCTGCCTTTGACATTATATATCAATTTAATTTTTTTGGATTTTAGGAAAAACATGATTTACCATGCCATATCCCTGTAATTTTGACAAAATCGTTAAAATACTGTAAAAGTATTTGCACTATTTATATTTTAGATAATAAAGCCTGCCTATAAAGAACTCATATTTTTAATCCAAATTGAAAGGCCTAAAACATACAATCATAATCATTGCTAGATTCATTATTTCTAAAAAAGATCGCCATATTTTTAATTATATCAACTATTGAAAAAAGGTTTTAGAATAAAAGGGTAAAAACATTAATAATCCACCAGCAAACATTTGCAATAATAGCATCACAAGTTTAAAATTAAAACATATATGTTGAGTAAAAATCCAAAAATCAGATCTGTTTATAGAATATTTATAACCAGTTATTGCTACGAGTCACAAAATTCAAAAAATAAAAGAATCAAACTGCTATAATAATTTTAAACAGTTAGGAAGAGTTAATATGATTAAATTCCCTAAAAACCATATATCAAAAATACATATCATAAAAGAATATGAGGATGTTACTATTAAGTGGGATAGAGAATACTCATTATTTAGAAAACTACATGGTAAAAATAAAACACTTGAAGATTGGTTAGAATATACCCAAAAAGAAGAAAATCAAAAAATTAAAGAATTTGCAAATAAATTTATCAAAAAAAGAAAACCGAAAATATAAAAATCGCAAAGAAGAATTACAAAGCATAAATAAAAGTTATATAAATCGGTTACAAAAATACTGCATTGACATTTAAGATCTTGCAAAAGAGTTCTCTCGGGATATTTTAAAATAGAAAAAATTAAACGCTTTAAGTATAAATGAGCCTATAAAAAGATTATAAAATAGAGAATTTGAAAAAAATAGTAAAATTTTGTTTTACTTTATAATAGTAATTTGAAATTATAAAGTAAAAAATGAATTTTTCAAATAAAAGGTGTTTATATATAAAAGACCTTACAAAAGAAAATATCTAATTTGGCATAAAGGTTTAAAAAGATATTTAAAAAATAAAGAATTTTTTATAAGGGAATAATTTGAATAATAAAATGGTAAATATTCTGACAATAATAAGGGATAATATATCATACCGTATGTCAGCATTTATTACTAAAAAAGACTTTAAATTAAAATGAATCGGGCCCTGGGTGGTTAATATTAAAAATAAGAATATTTTAATATTAACCCAAGACAAAAGAAGATTAATTTCTGATAGATCTAAAAGGAAATCCCCTTCTAAATAAAAATTATTTTATCTAAAAAAGATCAAATAAGAATAAAAATTAAAAATATAATAAGTGGGCATCTAAAATTTGATTAATGTTTATAAGTATAAAAAAACAAAACAATGTAAATTTAATCCTATTAATACAAGATGAGGATATTATTTTTTATACAAATTATACTTGTTAACAACAAAATACATTATTATGTTGTATGATTTCTAATATAATAATAGGCTTAATCTAAGCCAATTAAGGAGAATATTTATGAAAAACAAAATAATTTTATGTATGTGTGTTTTTTCGCTTTTAAATAGCTGTAATTTCGACAATGATACTGAAGCAGCAACAAAAAAACATGCTGATAAAATAAAAAACGAATATATTAATGAAATAAAAAATTTAATAGCGACAAATAAAGAAAGTATAGACAAAAACGAACTGCTACAAGCTAAACCGGCAAATCAAAAGCCTGCAAGCAACAAAAATGAGGAGAAGGCTTTCAAGATAGATAGCAGAGCTTTCGACTTTATAAATAGTTTTTTAACAGATGATGAATTCAACGAATTTGAAAAAATATTTCACAAACCAAAGCTACAATCGCCCGGCAAGATATTAAACAGCATAGCAATTTTAGAGCTTACCCTAGAGAAAACAATTAATCACTTAGACTTAAAAAAAGATGCTTTAAATAAGGCAAATACCCTAGATTTGGAAAAGATTAAAAATTCTCTTAAACAATTATTCTCTATAAGGAAATTTTTTTCAACAAGCATAAAACAGATTTTGTTAGATTATCAAAAAAATACAAATTCTATAAAAACAGAGGATTCTAAATTAGAAGAATACCTGGGCACAATATTAAATCAGTTTAATGAAAAAAATAAAGAGGTTGGAAATCTGAAGAACACTATATTATCAATATCTATCCCAACATTATGAATTAAAACTTATTAATAAGGATTTTTAAAGCAAATTAGGCCTTTAAATATAAAGGCCTAATAAAAAAGTTCATTATTTCCTATTAATATTGCCTTAATAAAACGCATTGGGATTTAAATAATTATAAAAAAGCAACCTTATTCACTTCATAAATAAAACATACTATCTCCCTAATAACAAATTTGGGAAAAATCAATCAAGGATATATAAAAATAGATCTTAAAAAAGTTTAAGCTACAATAAATTTATTTATTTTATTTAATTAAATACATAGTATTTAATTAAATAAAATATTTGCTTATAATAAGCATAAATAAATAAATATGAAACTATGTAAAGGGGGGTATTTATGAAATACCACATAATTACAACTATATTTGTTTTTCTATTTTTAGCTTGCAGGCCGGATTTTAATATCGATCAAAAAGACATTAAATACCCGCCTACTGAAAAATCAAGGCCCAAAACTGAAAGCTCTAAGCAAAAAGAATCAAAGCCTAAAACAGAAGAAGAACTTAAGAAAAAACAACAAGAAGAAGAGAAGGAAAAACCAAGAAAACAACAACTAAAAAATACACTATCTAATGATTTAAAAAAGCAAATAGAATCGGCCTACAATTTTAAAGAAAAATATGTAAAAAGCATGGAAAAAGAACCTGAAGACCATTACGGGATGACGTCTTTTAGGGGATTGAATTGGGGGCCAGGGACTGAAAGGATGTCTGACAATACCGAAAGATCTATAAGATATAGAAGACACACTTATACTGTTTTAAGCCCCCTGGATCCTCATGAATTAAAGGAATTCGCAAATATTATTCAAGATATAAATAAACTAGCATCAGTAGTAAGTATATTTAATTCTTTTAGCGCTATTGGAGGAGCTCTTGACATAGCAAGTGATCACCTATATTTCAAAAAAGACAATCTAGACAAACTAGATATGGCGGATTTAGAAATGCTTAAAAATTCATTTGAACAAATATTATATATAAAAGGAAGTGTTGCAGGAAAAGTAAAAAAACTTTTTTTAGATTATAAAAATCTAAAAACAGATATTAATAAGCTTAAATCTTATTCAAATGAACTGGTTAATGAAATTAAGCAACAAGCTCTAGAAGCAGAAAATCTAGAAGAGCTTATAGTGTCAAAATATAAACTTTAATGTTTCGCTTTTAAAATTTATTAACAATTTAAAAATGTATATTTAAGCTTTTGTGAAAAAATATTTTATCTATTTGAGTAAGGTATTACTATTAATATGCTTTTTGGCTTAGAAATTCTTGTATTTTTTCCCCTGAAAAAGTTTTAGATATCATAAAAAGCATATTCAACCCCGATAAATTAATTTATATAAACCTATATCTATCTAAAGTTCATATAAATTATAGGTTAACAATTCTTTTGTTTTTTAGTTGAAAGCCCTTAAAATATAGAATTATTTCCTCAAAGTAAACTACTTTTTCTATAAGTCTCTAATTTGTTAATTTGCTCTTTGTACATACTCTCTTCTGCTGCACTCTTATATCTCTTTTTGGTCATATGGTAGCGTTTCTAGATAATCGCGTGTTCTTGTGCGTAATTGATTTCCAAAGGTCTTTAATACCAAATAGACAGTCTTTCGGAATACTTACCTTGGCTAATCTATTTATCGACACAAATATTTACATTCTTGCTTTTAAAAATATTGTTAATAGCTTACATTAAGTTGCTAGTTAAAATACTGTATTTTTGGAATCTTGATCAAAATCAACAACTATTTCCTTATTTTCTACTTTTTTCAAGCAATGTAATAAAACTGCTCTCAAATTATCTCTTTGTGCTTGGCCGAAAACTCCGCGTTTCATATGTCCCCCAATTAACTTTTTGACCTATTTTTTGAAGAGCTCGGCAGCCACTTTGCAATATTACATAACCAATATCGTCCATTCCTATATATATAATTTTGATTTTAATGTTGCTCGTCCAACAAACCAATAATCCAATGTACTTGTTGATTACTTTTTTAATAAAAAAATATGCTTAAGTATATAGACAATTTGCTTATTGGGAATTTTTGATTATCATTTAATTCATAATTTTTGTTAAAATATAATTTTTAAAGCATTATTTTTTAATATAATTATTTTCTTAATTGAGCTTAAATTTATTTTTTATAAAAGTTTTTATTAATTTTAGTTTAATCACAGTTTACAATTCCTATTCAGTTGATATAAAAATAGCATAACATTGTATAAATATATTTTTATGCATGTTGGACAAATGCCTAAAAAACAAAATTAATTATGTATTATAATAAGTTGTTTTTGTAAAACACAAAACTTCAAAATTCAAAAACCACTATAATTTAAAATATGCATTTGAGAACTCAAATGTAATCAAGTTTACTAAAGAAAATATAAAAAGCTCTAAAGAGCACACAAAAGCTGTACTATTGGTTAAATAAAAAATACGCAATTAAAATATTTGAAGCAAACAAAGCTGATGAAGTGCATTCAATAGTATGACTCTAGAAAAAGAAAAATCACGTCAAAAAATTAAAAATAACTCGGACCATTAAAAAGACATAAACACTTTATAATTTTTTAATTATATAATTATATTAAATAACACATCTTTAAAGAAGATATACCCCCCCCGATCTTTTTTCAATCCTTGCTAATATTTTTCTTTGCTTTTAATAGTGTCTTTTCTTTAATATCTATTAATACATATTTGCTAACTAAATAAAAGATTCTTAACTTTCATAATCATTATTAATAGATATTAAATATCATGTCCAATATTATATTAAGACATGTAACTAACATCTACATTTTTATATAAGCAACTCTACGGCCAAATAGTTAATACAATATATCAATAATGTTGTCAAATTAAATTCCCAATCAATTAAAATTTAAATATTTATACCCATATCCTTTAAAATTTTTGATACCGCTATTTAATTTTTTTATAAACTTATATGAGCTTTTAAAAATTTAATTCCCTCTTATTGAATTTTCCAGATCTAAATTCAGATTATTATTAACAACTAAATTCCTCTAATGTTTTTATTCTTTAATTTAGTACATATGTAAAAAGTATCAAAAACTATTTTTACTGTCTCTTAAACAAAAAATTTTTGTAAAAGCTCAGGGCTTACATAAGTTCTCTGACCAAAGAACCTATATAAGCCCTGCTTGCCTCTCATAAAATGATCAAAAATAAATAGGTAGTTAATATGAAAATATTCTTCTACACTAGTTGTAGTATAGCTCAAATTAGAATTAAAATCAACTTGTCTTCAGGCTAAATTGCAATCTTCCCAATTATAAACATTGCAATAAATTATTAATTTTTATGATTTTTTTATAAAAGTATTTGCTTTTATTTAAATACTGTGCTATAAATGTATTTATAGAAATCAAAATAACTAGGAGTATTGATATGCAAGATACATTTATCAACCGCAAAAGCACACCTTGCCAGAATAAATTACAACACAAATTAATAGTTTTTATCTCAACGCTAAAGTATATAAACAGTAAATATAAAAAATATACCCAAAGCAATATACTTTATTACTTTAATGAAAATTTAAAAAGAAATGGACAGTCAACTGTTAAACTAAAAACAATGCAAAATTATCTTTACAAATTAGAAAAAGTACTAAAAGTTACAACTAACTACCATAAACATTTGGGAGTAAATTTTGGAACTGAAATTTATTACAAACTTAATTATCCAAAAAAAGAATGCTACCTTAAAATCAATCAACACTTTAAAGAAAAAAAAGATATAAGATTCCAAGCAAGGGTTAACAACTACCTTAAAGACAAATTTAATAAAAAGGGGAATCTAAATTTAGAGGAGTGTAATAATAATAACAATAATAATAAAGGAGAAGAAGAAAATATAAAAAACAACAAAATAGAAAAATGTCAAATAAAAAAATATTTCAATAAATGCAACTTTTTATCCAAAGAAGCTAAGTCCATTTTAAAATTAAACATTAGTAAGAATAAAACAATTGAAATAATAAAAATAGTAAAAAAAATTGAAACCAACTTAACAAAAAATAAAAACAAAGTTTGTTTTAAGAAAAAGCAAAAAATATTGAAAGAAATACTAAGCAAAACTAAAAAGCAATTAGAAAAAAAAGGACATGAAACTAAGCAACTGAAACTCAAAATCGAAAACATATACAAAAATTATAAAACCAAACCCCACTTTATTATTGAAAATAAAAAATACAAAGACCTAGACGAAATAAAGCTTAAACTAGAAAAATCAATTGAAATTAAAAAAGAAAGTATTGCAAAAAAATATATACATATAAAAGTAAATATTTTCAACATACTAATAGAACAATTGAAAAAAGAATTTGAAATAAAAACTTTAAAGCCAATTATAAAAAATTATCTAAATAGCAAAAAAAACCCAGAATATGATAAAGTGTTTAATGTCTATTATTATGAACTATTAGAAACTATAAAGAAAACGAAAAATAACCTGTACAAAGATTGTTAAACAAAGATGTTATATAAGGATAATATATGAAAAACATCATAAAATCTATAAAAATAGAGAAGCCCAGAATTAAATGTAAAAATAAAGATCGTTTCATAAAGATTGAAAAAGAAAATGATAAAACAATGTATCATACAAAAATAATGATGGATATTTATAAATTAGGAATTGATAATAAAAGAAATGAATGTCGTATATCATTAAGAACACTATTTAATCAAATGAAAGTCGAAGAGGTTCGTTTATATTCTATAAAAGAAGGGGACAAATTTTTAGGTATTTACTATGGATATAGAAAACCTATAAAAAACATTTTCGTAAAATATGAAATAAACGGAACCATAAAGTCATATGGATTATCAAAAGCACATTACATAGAATTTAGATTTAAAAAAGGAAGCGTTTTTTGTTACTTTAAGGGATTGTTTCGTTTATTAAAAAAAGAAAAAGGAAATACACCATATAATATGGCTTGTATTGATATGTTTACAAAACTAGAGAAACACGTATATGAATTTTACGGTAAAAAATATCCAGAAAAAGGAATAATTATAAGATGGATAGAAAAAAATCAAAAATAATAACAATTGCAAGCCTTAAAGGAGGTGTTGGTAAAAGCACAACTTCAATAATACTTGCAAATCTATTATCGCAAAAGTACAAAGTACTTTTGATCGATACAGATGATCAAGCTGCTACTACAAGTTATTATTATAATGAATTAGAAACAAAAAATTTCGATGTATCTAAAACGAACATAGGAAATGTTATAAAAGACGGTACAGATATTAATAAAAGCATTATTAATGTTGAAAATAATATAGCTTTGATACCTAGTTATATAACAGTTGATGAATTAAATGGAGAGTATTATTATGATAACCGGCATCTTCCAATTGAATTTTCATTAAAGACGAAATTAAATTCCATAGCAGACAACTACGATTATATTATAATTGATACTAACCCCAAAAGGAATTTCACATTAAAGCTTTCTTTAATTGGCAGTAATTATGTAATATCTCCAATGACGGCAGAAAAATGGGCAGTTGAAGGATTTGAAACATTAAGAAGGTATATAAAAGAAGTTGCTGGAATACCAATATTTATTGTTATTACAAGGTTTAAAAAAAATGTTACTCACAAGCAATTAATGGAAATAGTAAGCATGAAAAGCGGGTTTTTGGGATACATAAGCGAAAGAGAAGATTTAAATAAAAGAATAGGGTGTAATGAAAAATTTGATTTTTCAAAAGATTACATTATTGAATATAAAAAAATATTGGATGTTTTTTTGGGAAAATTGTAAAAATTGACAAACTTAATAAGTCCGGCATGCCGGACTTATTGGAAATAAGGGCAAAAATATGAATAAAAAAAACATTAATTTAAAAATTAATAAAAGAATTTCAGAAAATAATTTAAATTATATTCTTGATCAAAGCAATGAGAATCAAAGAAAAGAAGAATTTGAGCGATTAATTACACAATTAAAAAATAATATTAAATCGGAAATATATAATATTATTGATACCATGAAGATCCTTAAGAAAATAAATGATAAGAAGCTCTATTTAGAAGGAGGATATAAATCTTTTAAAGATTTTTTATCAGATTTTAAATTAGCAAAGACACAGTCTTATGAATATATAAAATTAGCCGCTGCAATTGAGGCGGGAATATTAGAAGAAAATTTTATTACCAATAATGGAATAAGGGCCTCTATAAGATTTATTAAAAATAAAACAAATGGCACAATAAAAAAATCAAAACAAAATCCAATAAAACCATTAAGATTTAAACTCAAAAACCAGGAAAGTTATGACTTTTATAAAAGCAATTCTAGGTTTGTAAGTTTTATGATGGATGAGATTTTTAAAAATAAAAAAGATTTTCTTAATAAACTTTTAAAAAAATATAAGGAATCAGAAGAACAATAAGAAAATTTTATAAGCAAGTTAATCTTTAATATTATTGAAATATAAAATATAAAGTTAGAAATTGTAAATAACTGATTTAATAAATAAGGAAATATATACAAAAAAGCAACTAAAAATTTAAAAGATCATTTACCAAACAGAGAAATTTTATTTGGTTAAAGCATTTGAAAAAATTAAATATTATCAAAGAAAAAGGTAAATTGATCTCAATTGACAATAAATTGTCAGTAATAAGCAACGGAGGATGCTTTTAATTTTGATTATAATAAATTTTGCAAAGAAGCACGCTTAATAAGCACGGTGTAATAAGTTGGGCAATATCTTGATTAGCGACAATGTGTTTTGATAATCAATGGTGAGACGAGCACTTAAAAATATTTTAGAAGGAATAGGCCATTTAAAGGAAATTTATATATATATTTAAGAGCAAGGATTTGAATAATTTATGATTTAGAGCTGTAGAATTTATTAAAATACAAAAGCAACTATTGAAAAAATGGGCAAATTAGAAACTTTAGCAGGGGCAGTGATTTATAAGGACGGAGGTGTTAATGACGATATTATATAGGCCTAAAGGCCAGCAAGGATTACTATTAATTATATAAACACTGTTGTTTAAGATTTTTTAAAAAAAGAAGTTATTTTTAAATAGCAAATATTTTATAGAATTTATATTCAAGCATAAATTTAGGAATTAAAATCAATGAGTTTACTATGAATCTTAAATTTGTTTTATTAAATTCAAAACCGCCACACCCCTATTTTTTAGCTATATAATTGGGGTTCTACGTTGTCCTCCGTTATTTTTAAGTAAAAGATATATATTTAAAGGCAGTCAGGCCTCTTTTAGGCATATTTTTTAATTAATAAATTTTGTATTTAAAGTTCTATTCCACTTATAAATATTGTCTATATCAATGATTTTTCAAGCATTGGTCCATTTTATATTCCAAATATTTTGTCTTGTCGTTAATTTATTGACATGGGAATTATAAAAAGGTCATCATCTTTTAAATTAAAAAGTAGAATAATATTAATAAATAAAAACCATCAAGCCCCCTTTTTTTTACTAATAACATAATTGCATTGATTATGGTTGTTGTTGATATTATTTTTGACTTTGTCAATGAATATGGAAAAAATAATTTTTTAAATAAAGAAATTGGTATTAGTAATTGCAATTTATTATATTTTATTTATATTTTAAAAAAAAATATAAATAAAATATAATAAAGATTTATGATAGAAAGCAAACATCAAAGATATTATTTTTATTCATTATTTTTGTCAGAACTTACAAGGACTTTGCCACATGCTGTATTAACTATTATTTTAATAAATAAAGGGTTATCACTAAAAGATATTGCTATGGTACAAATTTGTTATATGGTAGCAATTATTATTTTTGAATTTCCATCAGGTGTAATATCAGATATTTTTGATAGAAAAATTGTTTACTTGGTGTCAATTTTTCTATTAATGATTTCTTATTTTATTGTTTTTAAAACCTCTTCATTCGTGTTTATTTGTGTTTCATGGTTTATATATGGGATGTTAGCTGCTATTAGCACCGGCACGATTGACATTAGCTTTACTAAAACATATCAAAATAACTCAAAAAAGCTAAAAGCTTTTATATCATTTGTAAAAATAATCCTAAGTATTGGTGCTATTTTAGGCGGATACATTGGAAGTGTATTATATTTGTACATTGATATAAAAATTTATCTAATTTTATTATTAATATATTTGGTAGCGTCTTTAATTACAATTTTTTTTATACCAAATGATAAAAATCCACATTATAATCATGGTAAAGAAGATTTAGGTTTATATCTTATAAAGTTTAAAAAAATTGTAATAACATTATTGAAATCTAAAGAACTTTTAGAATTATTTATTTTGATTGGCTCTATTCAATTTTTTTATCAACCTTTTTATTTGTGCTGGCAAGCAATTTTTATTGACAAAACCATATCCGTTAGTATATTTGGAATTATTTATGTGCTATTTCGTTTATCAGATATTGCAGGAGCATGGGCATTTAGAAAAATTAAACATTCAAAATATGATATTTATATTATTTTAACCACAATATCTTTATTGTCAGTTTTAATAAAAATAGTTTCACATATTTACATATTTATTGCTGTAATCACATTTTTAGTAATTTTAATTGCCATTTATTCTAATAATTTAGAATATTTTTTAAGAAAAAATATAGATTCAAAGGTTTTGGGGACTATAACTTCTATTAATAGCATAATATCCCGTATATTTTCATTTTTAACATTAGCTATATGTTCGGTTTTAACTAATTTTATAAGTGCTATAAATACATTTGTTTTATTAATATTGATTTTTTGTACATTATCTATTATTGTGGTGTATAAATTTAGAAATAATAGAAAAAGATAGAAAATAGAATACTATTAACATTTTTTTAAATAAAAGATATTAGAAGGCTTTATAACTTATCTATTTTGGATTAAATCTTTTTTAAAGATCGAATTATAGTTTGCTTAATATTAAACAACATATCTTTTATCATTCATAGAGATAAATGATAAAAGATTCTTTATTTAAAGAGGGCAAAAGAATATATAGCGTGTCTAAAAAGTATAAAATTAAAAGATAAAATTAAAATCAATTTAAATAGTAAAAATCAAATGTTCACACATTTTTAGACCATTAAATCTATAATACACTTAAAACCAAAGTTTAATAAAAAATAACAAATGATTTTCCATCTAAATTCCACAGGAATTATAAGTGTAGATGAGTTTGTTAAATAGATTTATTTTGATTCTGAATATGCTTTTTATGATATCTGTAAAAACTTTTTCAGCAGAAAGAATACAAGAATTTCTAAGCCAAAAGTAATATTAATGGTGATGCCTACTCAAATAGATAAAATATTTTTCCACAAAAGCTTAAATATACATTTTTAAATTGTTAATAAATTTTAAAAGCGAAACATTAAAGTTTATATTTTGACACTATAAACTCTTCTAGATTTTCTACTTTTGTAGCTTGTTCTTCAGATTCATTGTAAAGGTCATTTAAATAAGATTTAAGCTTATTAATATCTGTTTTTAGATTTTTATAATCTCTTACAAGTTGCATTGCCCCGCTTGCGACTCTTTCTTTTGCAGACAATATTTCTTCAAATGAATTTTTAAGTTTTTCTAAATCTGACAGATCTAGTTTGTCCAGATTGTCTTTTTTGGGATATAAGCTATCAGTTGTTGTATCAAGAGCTCCCCCGATAGAGCTAAAGAAATTAAACATATCTACTACTGGCACTAGTTTATTTTCATTTATAACAATATTTGAGAATTCCTTTAATTCATGAAGACTCAGAGTGCTTAAAATAGTATAAGTATGTCTTCTAAATCTTATAGATCTTTCGGTATTGGCAGATACATCTTCAGTCCCCGGCCCCCAATTCAATCCTTTGAAAGCCTGTACCCCATATTGATCTTCGGGTTCTTCTTTCATTTTTTTTTTATACTTTTCTTTATGCTCATTAGCTGTTTCTATTTGCTTTTTTAAATCATTAGATAGTGTATTTTTTAGTTGTTGTTTTTTCTTAAGTTCTTCTTCTTCTTGTTTTTTCTTAAGCTCTTCTTCTGTTTTAGGCTTTAATTCTTTTTGCTTAGAGTCTTCAGTTTTGGGCTTTGATTTTTCGGTAGGCGGGTATTTAATGCCTTTTTGATCAGTATTAAAATCTGTACTGCAAGCTAAAAATAGAAAAACAAATATAGTTGCAATTATATGGTATTTCATAAATACTCTCCTTTATATCATTCCATATTTATTTATACTTATTATAATTAAATATTTAATTTGATTCAATATTCAATATTTAATTAATAAAATTAAATATTTTACTACAACTTAAACTTTTTTAAAATTTATTTTATATATCCTTGATTAATTTTTGTAAATTAATATCCTAATATAGTGGTACTGGTTCAACAATTTGGACATGCTTGCTTATTTTAATAAAACAAGCTCACTGTTCTTTGGATTCTTAAGATATTTTTCATTTTTTCTAAAAGCTCCTCTAGTTTATTTAAATTTTCGATTTTAATTTTGACAGTTTTCAGAATACTTTCGGGCCGATCAACATCATTTATTTAAATTTTATCTCTTAATGTCGATTTAACCTGTCTGAAATTAATAGTAAAGTTTTCTATTATAAGTAAATCTCTTATTATGTTTATTTTAATATTAAAATAATTGTTTTTGCAATTTTTACTTCTTAAAGGTTAATTGGTTGTTATTTGTCAATTAATTTCCATTTATTTTTTTGTTCGTGTAATTAAATTTCTGAGCGTTTAATTAAAGCAATATTAATGGTAAATAATAAACTTTTATATTTAAAGGTTTAATTTACTTAAACCCGCATATTAATTAGGCAGTGATAATATGGTTTTTCTCAGATTTCCAACCTCTTTATTTTTTTCATTAAACTGATTGTATATCGTATCGAAATAGGTTTCTTCTGATTTAGAATTTTTATTGTTTTGATGATCTAATAAGATCCTTTTTATGATTGTTGAAAAAAAAATCCTTATAGAGAATAGTTGTTCAAGAGAATTTTTGATCTTTTCTAAATCCGAGGTATTTGCCTTATCCAAGGCATCTTTTTTTGAGCCTAAGTGAATAATTACCTGCTCCAGATTAAGTTCTAGAATTGCTATACTATTTAATACTTTGCCCGGCGATTTTAGTGTTGGTTTATTAAATATGGTTGCAAATTTATTGAATTCATCATTTGTTAAAAAACTATTTATAAAATCAAAAGCTCTTTTATCTATCTCAAAAACTTTCTTATTGTTTTTATCATCAACAAGGTTTTGATCTGCTGGTTTGGATTGTAGCAGTTTGCGCTTGTCGATGCTTTCTTTAGTTGTTGCTATTAAATTTTTTATTTCATTAATATATTCGTTTTTTGTTTTATCAGCATGTTTTTTTATTTTCGTTTCAGTGTCGTGGTTAACAGTGCAGCTATTTAAAAGTAAAAAAACACACATACATAAAATTATGTTGTTTTTCATAAAAATTTCTCCTCAATTAGTATAGATTAATTGTATTATTATATTAGAGAACATACAACACAATAAGCTTGACAGAATAATAAGATATTTTTATTAGATTAAATAAGTAATTTTTGACAATAAAAGTGCATTGTTATAGTCTTTTTAATATTTTTTTAAAGTCTTTTAAAAACTCTATCTAAAGATAAGATCCCATTTTTATTGCCAGGATTAAATTTATATTATTTTGATTTATTATACTAATAAACATTAACAGTGTTTATCTTCTTTTTATGATGAGCTTCTCAAGAAAATCTTCAAATTTATAAAGTCTTTGTTATTATTTTATATAAAATTTCCATTAATTAAATTTTATTATTTATATCACTACAGTAGTTTTTTGTAACTAATTTTTATAGCTTTGATATTTTATTTAGTATCTCTTTTTGAACGACAGTTGGAATCCGTTTATTCCAATATCAAAATTAGGTTCAAAACCCGCAATATCAATGCCGAGTCTTTTTTTAAGATTTGCATTGTGTTTATTTGCAAATGTAAATGGAATAATAAGTGAGGCTATGTGGGATGCTATAATCGTGCCTACTCCTATCGTTGTTATTATATGCCCAGTTGTTGCTCTTGCTTCATCATCTGTATGGCCAAGAATATTTCCAGCTATGCAAAGTATGCCTCCTAATAACTGAGATCCAAGCACTGCGCCACCACCAATATAATCTCCTTGGACAAAGGATCCTATTCCTAAAGTTAAAAATAAATTCAAAAGGAATGGTGCTAGTATAGTTGCTTTTTCGCTTTTATATTTCATAATGGCTTCAATACTTCCAACACTTTTTTCAAGCTTATCTTGTGTTGCAAAGATTTGTATTGTTAAGCCAAGAATTAATATCAATGTTAAAATTTTTTTCATATTGATATTGCCTCCCAATAAATTTTAATAATTAAATGTTAATGCAATTTATCAAAAACCCCCAAAGAATACTTAAACTATAGTTTTCATTAATACTTCTCCAAATAAATGAAATATTTTTTATAAGTCTTGAAGATGCTGTTTTTAGATTATTGATAAATTCATAAGATTTTAATATTAGGCTGTACATATATTGAATATGAGATATTAAAAATATGACTCTAAAATTAAGCGATACTATTGTGGATTTGTAGTAGTTGTATCACTTTGTATGATAGAGATATAAATACAACTCTAAATTTTAAGGCGTATTCTTATAAAGAAATAAAAACCAAGGTAAGAATTGTCCAAAGTAAAGCCTGTGCGATTATTCTCTGATGACCGTTCTTGTAGGGCTGAAAAGCTGGCGCGGAATAAAGCAAGAAGCTATTTATAATCTTTTTTTTAGAAATGGTATTTAACAACGTTAGACCTATCTTTAGGAAAAGATAGGTCTTTATATTATGACAATTTCAATATATAAATTAAAGGTCCTCTATTGAGCATATGGCATTTTTTAGCTTTAGTGCTTCTTCGGTTTTTTTTGTCATTTGATTGAAAAGTGTGTCTGCATAAGACTTAAGTTCATTTATGTCTGTTTGTATACGATTTGTATTATTTTGATAGTCTAATAAGAGCTTATGCATCATTTCTGAGGCGATTTTTTTTATCTCTAAAAAATTTTCCAAAGAATCTTTAAGCTTTTTTAAAACTAAAGTCTCTAATTTGCCCAAATTGTCTTTTTTGGGATACAAAAAATTAACTATCTCTTCAAAAGTACCCCCAAGTGAGTTAAGGGCGTTAAATATGCCCTGTGTTTGTCCTGATGCCATTACAATTTCTGAAAAATTCTTTAAAGAAGCGTCATTAATAGTATTTAAGATGCTATAAGCTCGTTTTCTATAGGCTTTAGATCTTTCGGTATTTGCGGACAATTGCTCATTTGTTCCATCTAGCCAGAACAAATCTTTGAAAGCCAGTATTCCGTATTGGCTTAAGGATTCTTCTTTTAACTTTTGTGTATATTTATCATTATCTTTTTTAGCTGTTTCTATTAAATTTCTTAAATCATTAAGCAGCGTGTTTTCTGTTTTTTTATTAATGCCCTTTTCTTTTGCTTCTTTTTCTTCTTTGTGGTTTGCTTCTTGATTTGGGACTTCTTCTTGATTTAGGCTTGTTTCTGTTTTAAGTTTTAGTCTTTTTTTATTGGATTTTAGTCTTTTTTTATTGGATTTTAGTCTTTTTTTACTAGATTGATGCTTTATATCTTTTTGATTAGTGTTAAAATCTGGATTGCAAGCTAAAAATAGGAAAACAAACAAGCCCGTAATAATGTTATATTTCATAAATATTCTCCTTAATTAAAATCTAAAATTTAAAATCCAATATTAAATATAATACAGTTTTAAATTAAATCCAATATTATATTGGACCTAATTTAGAATAATAAAACAGTGCAGGAATCATAACAATATTTTTATTGTGAGAAGTTTTATATTATTTTTACATGTGTTTCATTAACTTTTTTATTAAGTGTAATTATTATGCTCTTATAATATTAATTTTTATAGAATAATTTTTCTGGTAGTCTATGGACATTCTTTAGATAAAGCATTTTTTTATAAAAACATTATTTAAATATTTAATTTCTATAAATCAATATAATATTTGGTATTTAACAAGGCTTGATAAAAGATAAAATTGGTATAGACTTGTGTATTATGTTTATTTGTTCTAGCGCAAACTATCTTAGTAGAACTTTTTAAGTTTAACAACAATAGTGTTTTGATGAACTTTTATAGTTTATTTTGGTATTAAGATGGGCAAGGAGCATATATGAAGACTTTGTTTAGAATTTGTATAATAATACTGTCTGTAGCTTTATTGGGTTGTTATTTGCCTGATAACCAAGATCAAGCTGTTAAATCTTTTTTTGATAATTTGAATAATTTAGAAAATTGTGGTATGAGTGCTGATGATATTATTACTGTGGGCAAATTTTCTAATTTAAAATTACATGCAGCTGAACATCGTTTGCTGGATGATATAGAGAAGACTCTCTATAGCTTGAAAAATGGCAGTTATCCTGACATACCTCCATTGCCTGACTATAATGAGAACTATTTTAATAAATTCTTTTTAGATTTGGGTTCTGTTCGATCTAAAGAATTGATTAGATTATTTGGTAGAGTAAAAAATGAACATAATAATAGATTTAAAAATGAAGTTTATTGGCTGTATTTGTGTATAAGGGAATTATATTCTTCAGATATTAAGTATTCTGGTGAAAATTCACATGAATATAATGTTGTTGTGTCCAGGCCGACTATTGATCAACAATATTTTAAATTGAAGAAAGAAATAGAAGGAATACTTTAAGATGATGATTGATGTTTTTGTTCTAAGGAAAAACCGATTTATTAATAAAAACATACGGATTTTATAAATATAAGAATAGAAAATAGGTAGATTTTTATTAAAACCGATAAAAATTTCAATATTTATCAAAATTTAATTTTTATAAAAGATATTGTAAAACTAATTTATTATAAATAAGCACATTTACTTCCTAATTTTTTACAATATTACAATAAAATAGAAAATAATAAAAAAGTATGATTGTTTACTTTATAAAAGTATCCTATAAATATTTTGAATGCTTTATAAATTATTTATGCCTCCAAAGTTTTTGAATTTTGAGACAATAAACACTAAGAATTTACTTCACAAATGAAATATACCAGTATTAAAATAAACAAATTTGGTAAAAATTAATCGAGAATATATAAAATATATTCTAAAAAAGTTTAAGTTGTGGTAAATATTTAATTTTATTAATTAAATAGAAAATATCGAATTAAATTAAATATTTAATTATAATAAGAATAAATAAATAAATATGGAATGATATAAAGGAGGGTATTTGTGAAATATCATATAATTGTGCATATATTTGTTTTTCTATTTTTAGCTTGCAATGCAGATTTTAATACTGATCAAAAAGGCATTAAATATCCGCCTACCGAAAAATCAAAGCCCAAAACTGAAGACTCTAAAGCAAAAAGAATTAAAGTCTAAAACAGAAGAAGAGCTTAAGAAAAAACAAGAAGAAGAAGAACTTAAGAAAAAACAACAACTAAAAAATACACTACTTAATGATTTAAAAAATTCAATAGAAACAGCTAATGAGCATAAAGAAAAGTATAAAAAAAGAATGAAAGAAGAACCCGAAGAACAATATGGGGTACAGGCTTTTAAGGTATTGAATTGGGGGCCGGGGACTGAAGATGTATCTGCCAATACCGAAAGATCTATAAGATTTAGAAGGCATACCTATACTATTTTAAGTGTTCTAGATATTGATGAATTAAAGGAATTCTCTGATATTATATTGCTAGCAACAGAGGAAAATATATTAGGTGCCTTTAGCTCTCTTGGAGGAGTTCTTGACACAGCAAGTGACCACTTACACCCTAAAAAAGATAAGCTAAATAATCTGGATATTTCGGATTTAAAGACGCTTAAAAATTCGTTTGACAAAATATTATCTATCATAGAAACTGTCTCAGCAATGTCAAAACAACTTATATTGGATTATGAAAATAATAAAGATCTTATAAAAACAGATATTAATAAGCTTAAATCTCATGTAAAGAAACTTCACAATCAATTTAGAGAAAAAGCTCACGAGGCATATAATTTAAAAGAGTTTATAGTATCAACATATAACCCGTAGGTTTAACTTTTTAAAGTTATTAACAATAATTTAAAAACGCATATTTAAGCTTATATGGAAAAATAGTTTATCTATTTGAGCAAGTATTATTATTGCTATTAATATTATTTTTGGCTAAAAATTCTTATTAGAATATTATTTAAATGTAAATATAGTAAATTATAACTTTATTTATATTGTGTTAGATATTTTTCCTGGTTCAAATTTTCTATTTAAAGAATGCTTTAAATTATATTGTAATTTCGGTTCAATCGGAGATTATAGTCAATAGAAAGTTTTAATATTTTATTGATATTATTAATGATATTACAAGATATAGAAAGAATATATACAATATTTTTATTGTAGAAACCAGTTTATAAAAAATAGAAATATTCTTAAAAGAATTAGAGGGCTTGATTTATAAAGAATGCGAAGAATATATTAAAGGCAAGATACATTTTTATGATAGTAGAAAAGCTCTTATAAATAAAAAATTAGAACCTTCTTAAAGAGCAATATATTATAAAGAAATCGAAGAAACTTTGAAAAACATTTTTTCTTTATGGTTAAAATTTGCTTGACTATAATATATTTTATAGAGGGGCCGTCTGTTAGTGGACGTGCAATTTGTGTAAAAATAAAGAATAGGAGTAAAAAATGGGAAAAAAAGAAAATAAAAGGAAGTAGCTTTATATAAAATAGTTGAAATCTAAATAGAAGAAGTATTAGTAATCAAGATTGTGAATTAAGAAAACAATGAGTTAAAAGAGCACTTAGAATTTAATTTAAAATTAAATATTGATGGTAAAATTCAAAGAATGAAAATTCTATACGAAATTAAGCAAAGAAATCTTTATAAATATGATGGTTTTTCTGGTTTTGAACAGTTTATTAAGTCTTATGTAATTACGCCAAGTGTCTATTTTATAAAAAGAATAAACTTCTTTATCTTTTATTAAAAATCTAATAGGTATATTTCGATTATCATAATCTTCTTCTCTATCTTCTTTATATGCATATGACGATTTGTTTTTTATTATATATTTTTATATACAGCCGCAAAACCTATTTCTTTAATTTTTTTAATAGAAATATTCCCTCTAAAACTTCTTAATAAATTTTAAATATATAGAGACTTCTTTCTATTCTGAATAAGAAAAGGTATGCTCATAGCAGGCTTTTTTTGTTTGCTAAATTTTAATCTCTAAAATATCATTTGAATTACTTTATCGTATTAAGCATATTTTTATAAGTTATTAAGTTTTTTGTTAAAAGAAAATTAAAATTATTAAAAGGAATCTACTAATAGTGTATATAATGTAAGAATTAATTACACTTTTAAATACAATCCTTTTAAAGGATATGCCATTAATAATATTAATTGCTGATCACCTTTTATTAAAGAGAATCTTTTATATTATTATGGCAATTTCAACACATAACTTAAAGGCTATTTATATATTATTTCAGATATCTCTATATGCCTATAGTATGCTTTTCTAATTTTTTTGAACATTTGGTCGCGAATTGTTTGTATATGAGATCTAAGCTTATTGATATCTGTTTTTATATTTTCATCATTTTGATAATCTAGTAAAAGTTGGTATGGTATTCTTGAGGCTATTTGTTTTATATGTAAAAATTGTTCAAACAAATTTTTAACCTTCTTTAAATTTGGAATTTCTAGCTTTTCTAGATTGTCTTTTTTAGAATATAAGCTGTGAATTGCATCTTCAATAGTAATTCCAAAGAATTCAAGGCCAGTAAGCATTAATATCACTTGGTTTGATGCTATTATCATTTTTGAAAAGTCTTTTAATTCATTATCATCAAAGGCATTTAGGGCGCTGTAAACACGTTTTCTAAATCTTTTAGACATATATTGATCATCGGATGCCCATATCTTATTTTTGTTGGATCCTTCCCAATGCAAGAGCTTGAAAGAATCCAACATTCCAAATTGGTCTTCAGGTTCTTCTTGCAATTTTTTTTCATATTTTTCGTTATCCGCATGAGCTTGTTCTATTAACTTTCTTAAGTTATTAAGCAGTGTGGTTTTTATGCTTTGAGCAGGACTTTCTTCTTTCTTGCTAAATTGATACTTCGTATCTTTTTGATTGGTGTTAAAATTTGGATTGCAAGCCAAAACTAGAAAAACAAATAGGCTGGCTATGATGTTATATTTTATAAATATTCTCCTTGCTTAAAATACAAAATATTATTTAATATCTTATAATAATAGCATATTAAATTATCCATTTAAATAATAGCATATTAAATATTTTGATTAAATAATTCTTTTTAATTGAAATTAACAATATTTTTATTGCGATAGGATTTTGAGCTTTTTAAAAATTATTTTGATTCTGAATATGCTTTTTAATTATGTCAATAGGGCTTTCCCCAATAGAAATACAATGATTTTCAGATCAAAAGGATAAGTTGTTTTAAAAAATAAGTAAAGTTTTATTACTTGTTTTAGTAAATATAAAAAAAGAGCTACTATTCTAAAGTAAGTTAATAGTAAGCAAAATAGACAAACTTTTAAAGCCAATAATAAAAAAACTCAATAATAATGGAAAATGAATATAAATGTTAGGCTTGCATAACTTTGCATGATAGAAAGAGATGTGTAAATGCAATTTTAAATCTTATTATTTGTTTTCTTTAAATTTAAGAATTCTTGTATTTTTACTAATTTCCAAAGTCTAGAATCGTTTTCTCTTCTATATTTACTGCGAGCATCTTGTTCTGGTAAATTTGCAAAATTCCCTGAATTTATTTAGAAGTTCGTCTTTTTATGTAGTCAATAGCTATTTTGTTGTTAAGTTCTAAGACAGGGATTACCTGAAGTAAAAGTTATAGATCATACTCTGGCATGTGGTCGTTCTAAAATAATCTAAAAAGCTATTATGAAATAAAACAAGAGCCATTTTTATAATTTTTGATTTAGAAATAGCTCGAGGTTTGAATATACTTTTATTATATCTATTAGAGGATTCTTCAGTATAAATAAGGCAATATTTAGGCTAAAAACAAAATTGCCAATAACACCCGCTTACTCAAATATATAGGATACTTTTTGTTATATAGTTTTTAAATTGTTAATAAATTTAAATAGCTAAACTTTTAAAATTTATTAATTGATAATATGATCGTTTTTAGCTCGTTTGCGTCTTTAGCTTTTTCTGTAAATTGCTTGTGAAATGTGTCCACATGAGATTCAAGATTATCGAAATCTGTTTTTATAGAATTTTTATTATTTTTATAAGCCAATAAGATTTGTTTTGACATTTTTGAGACAATTTCTATTATAGACAGTATTTTTTCAAGGGAATTTTTAAGCTTTTCTAGATCCGAAGTGTATAGTTTATCCAAAGTATCTTTTTTGGGATATAGATGCTCAGTTGCTATTCCAAGAGCATTTACAAGGTCTGTAAAGATGTTATAAATTCTAGATGGATCGTCAAGCCGCCTTGTCATCGCCGAAAATTCTTTGAATTCATTAGTATCAAGAGCACTACTTAAAATAGTATAAGTTTTTTTCTAAATTTTATAGATCTTTCGGTATTGCTGGATACATTTTCTCTTGGCTCCGGGCCCCATCTCATAAGCTTAAAAACCAACATTTCGTATTGATTCGAAGGTTCTTCCATTTTCATATACTTTTCTTTATGTGTGTTAGCTTTTTCTATTAAGTTGGTTAAATCATTAAGTAGTGTGTTTTTTGTTTTTTTATTAATGTCTTCTTCTTTGTAGCTTGCTTCTTGATTTGGAGCTTCTTCTTGATTTGGAGCTTCTTCTTGATTTAGGCTTGTTTCTGTTTTAGGTTTTAATTCTATTTTATTAGATGCAACTGGATAACAAGCATTTAAAAATAGAAAAACAAATATATGCACAATTATATAGTGTTTCATAGATACTCTCCTTGAATATGATTCAATCTTTCTTTAATATAAATATATTATTAAAATAGTTAAATAACTAGTATCTTAATAATAAGATTAATAAAATACTAGTTATATCAAAACTAAAAGAATTGGTAAAAATAATTAATGAAATACATCTTGCAACTGAGCATTTCTTTCTTTTTTTTAAATCGCTTGACATTTTATATTTTTTTTATTGACTTCTGCTAATAGTATTTTTCTTTTGTCTATTTCTAGTCCTTATTTATGTACGCTCTTTATATAATCACATTAATTTAATCAATTTTTCTGCTGTTTTTACAGAATTTATAGAAGCTTTTCTTATAAATTTTTTATAATCATCATAATTATTTTCATTAATAATGTTAAGCTTAAAATAATATTAAACTTATTTGATATTGAAAATTTAATTTCTATTGCATGGTTTTAGCGTGGATTTAGATTATACGAATAAAAAAAGAGAAGAATTAACTTCTCTTTTAAAAAATATTAAGTATAATTTATTAATTTTTGTTTAGATTAATCAGCTTGATTTAGTAGATAAAGAGGATGGGAGTATTTTTTTTCCATGTGGTTTGCTAGCGCTTCATAATCTGTTTTAATGTTGCCAGAATTTTTATTGTAAGCCTCAATAGTTTCGTTTAAAGCTTTTACAAAGTTTTGTTTTATCTTTAAATCGCGTTCTGTGAGTTGTAGTAATTTTTCGGCTTTTTCTTTGCTTAGAGTGTGTAATGCATCTTGTATTTTTTTTAAAATCAAATCTTCTTGTTGAAGTTGAATATCCCTTGATGTTTCTAAAAATTTCCTAGCTATTTGTCGGTTCGCAGAATTTTTATCAAGTTTTTCAAGAATTTCTTTTAATATCAATATTTTTTCTTTTTCGTAATTTAGGGATGAGTAAATTATTTTTTTTAATGTCATTTTTGTATTATGCATAAAATAATCATAGTTTTTAAGTTTAAAATTCTCTAGGAAATCATATTGAGCATCACTACTAATTTTAGCTATTTGTGTATCTTTTTCCTTTTTTTGAGCTTCCAGTTCCTTACCAATTTTTTCTAATTTTGAGATTGCAGTTTCTTCTTGAGGATTTTGATTTGAAGATTTTAAATTTTGAGATTCATTTTCAAGATTTTGGTTATTTTCTGCTGAATTTTCTGAATTGGTGTGACTGTTTGTTTTTTTTAGATTTCTAGAATGGTTGTTTCGCTTTGTTTTTTTTAGGTTTTTAGAGGTGGTAGGATTTTTTAGCTTGTTTGGATTAGCATTGCCAAAAGGTGCACATGATATGCAAATTAAAGCTAATATTGCTGTAATAACGTTAAGCTTAATAATATTTAATTTAAAGTTTTTCAAAATATTCTCCTTATAAATTTGAATTAATATTTATTAATTTTAGTTCAAATTTATAATATTACAATTTGATATTAATATCAAATAAAGTTCAATATTATTTGATATTGAAAATTTAAGTTCTATTGCATGTTTTTAGCGTGGATTTAGATTGTACGAATAAAAAAAGAGAAGAATTAACTTCTCTTTTAAAAAATATTAAGTGGAACTTATTAATTTTTGTTTAGATTAATCAGCTTGATTTAGTAGATAAAGAGTATAAAAGTATTTTTCTTTCATGTGGTTTGCTAGCGCTTCATCATCTGTTTTAATGTTGCCAGAATTTTTATTGTAAGCCTCAATAGTTTCGTTTAAAGCTTTTACAAAGTTTTGTTTTATCTTTAAATCGCGTTCTGCGTGTTGTAGTAATTTTTCAGCTTTTTCTTTGCTTAGAGTGTGTAATGCATCTTGTATTTTTTTTAAAATCAAATCTTCTTGTTGAAGTTGAATATCCCTCGATGTTTCTAAAAATTTCCCAGCTATTTGTCGGTTCGCAGAATTTTTATCAAGTTTTTCAAGAATTTCTTTTAATATCAATATTTTTTCTTTTTCGTAATTTAGGGATGAGTAAATTATTTTTTTTAATGTCATTTTTGTATTATGCATAAAATAATCATCGTTTTGAAGTTTAAAATTCTCTAGGAAATCATATTGAGCATCACTACTAATTTTAGCTATTTGTGTATCTTTTTCCTTTTTTTGAGCTTCCAGTTCCTTACCAATTTTTTCTAATTTTGAGATTGCAGTTTCTTCTTGAGGATTTTGATTTGAAGATTTTAAATTTTGAGATTCATTTTCAAGATTTTGGTTATTTTCTGCTGAATTTTCTGAATTGGTGTGACTGTTTGTTTTTTTTAGATTTCTAGAATGGTTGTTTCGCTTTTTTTTTTAGGTTTTTAGAGGTGGTAGGATTTTTTAGCTTGTTTGGATTAGCATTGCCAAAAGGTGCACATGATATGCAAATTAAAGCTAATATTGCTGTAATAACGTTAAGCTTAATAATATTTAATTTAAAGTTTTTCAAAATATTCTCCTTATAAATTTGAATTAATATTTATTAATTTTAGTTCAAATTTATAATATTACAATTTAATAATAATATTAAATAAGTTCAATATTATTTGATATTGAAAATTTAAGTTCTATTGCATGTTTTTAGCGTGGATTTAGATTGTACTAATAAAAAAAGAGAAGAATTAACTTCTCTTTTAAAAAATATTAAGTGGAACTTATTAATTTTTGTTTAGATTAATCAGCTTGATTTAGTAGATAAAGAGTATAAAAGTATTTTTCTTTCATGTGGTTTGCTAGCGCTTCATCATCTGTTTTAATGTTGCCAGAATTTTTATTGTAAGCCTCAATAGTTTCGTTTAAAGCTTTTACAAAGTTTTGTTTTATCTTTAAATCGCGTTCTGCGTGTTGTAGTAATTTTTCAGCTTTTTCTTTGCTTAGGGTTTGTAATGCATCTTGTATTTTTTTTAAAATCAAATCTTCTTGTTGAAGTTGAATATCCCTTGATGTTTCTAAAAATTTCCTAGCTATTTGTCGGTTCGCAGAATTTTTATCAAGTTTTTCAAGAATTTCTTTTAATATCAATATTTTTTCTTTTTCGTAATTTAGGGATGAGTAAATTATTTTTTTTAATGTCATTTTTGTATTATGCATAAAAACATCATCGTTTTGAAGTTTAAAATTCTCTAGGAAATCATATTGAGCATCACTACTAATTTTAGCTATTTGTGTATCTTTTTCCTTTTTTTGAGCTTCCAGTTCCTTACCAATTTTTTCTAATTTTGAGGTTGTAGTTTCTTCTTGAGGATTTTGATTTGAAGATTTTAAATTTTGAGATTCATTTTCAAGATTTTGGTTATTTTCTGCTGAATTTTCTGAATTGGTATGACTGTTTGTTTTTTTTAGATTTCTAGAATTGTTGCTTCGCTTTGTTTTTTTTAGGTTTTTAGAGGTGGTAGGATTTTTTAGCTTGTTTGGAGTAACATTGCCAAAAGGTGCACATGATATGCAAATTAAAGCTAATATTGCTGTAATAACGTTAAGCTTAATAATATTTAATTTAAAGTTTTTCAAAATATTCTCCTTATAAATTTGAATTAATATTTATTAATTTTAGTTCAAATTTATAATATTACAATTTAATAATAATATCAAATAAGTTTAATATTATTTAATATTGAAAATTTAATTTCTGTTGATGTTTTTAGTGTTGATTTAGATTGTACGAATAAAAAAATAGAAGTTAATTCTTCTCTTTTTAAAATATGAAGTGTAACAATTTGTTTGGATTTAATGGGTTTAATCTAAGGATCAAGATGAGGAATTTAGAAAGTATAACGAACTAAAAGAACAGTTAAAATTAAATTTGAAATCTGATATTAATAATAAAATTCAAAGAATGAAAATTCTATACGAAATTAAGCAAAAAGAACTTTATAAATATGACGGTTTTAAAAGTTTTAAGCAGTTTATAAAGTCTTATGTAATTGCCAGAAGTCAAGCGTATATGTATTTGAAAATTTATGAGAAAGTTTTAGAAGGGTTTATTTCTATTGAAAAAGTTAAGGAAATGGGGTTTGTAGCTGCATATAAAAATATACTAAAGAACAACTCGTCATATGTATATAAAGAAAACATGATTGAAGAAAATATAGTAGAAGATGGTGATAGTCAAAATATATCTATTAAAATTTTAATTAAAGATAAAGAAGTTTATGATTTTTGCAAAAAAGATACTAAAAGAATATCTTTTATTTTAGGGGGGCTTATTAAAGTATTATTGAATTAAGTTAGAGAATTTTTCTTTTTATATTTTCATTAGCAATATATTTTCCCATAGAGGCTTTTTTTTGTCTACTAGATTATGAACTACTATTTCTAAAATAAAAATTTTAGAAATAGTAGTTCATATTAAATTGAGAATTATAAAGAGCTAAACCATTAATATCTTTTATTAAAGGGAATTAATTTTTATAATTACTTGGATTAATACTAAGACTTTTCTTTTGTTTTTTTATAATAATCTCTCTTAACACTTAATGTTTGGTTTATACAAGAATCTTACACATCTAAATACTTCACTTTTGAAAAATATTTTTTTGATAGGCGTTAGGATAAACTATATATTTATAAGCGCTATTAGCGATCATTATTTTTTAAATTATTATATTCTGTTTTAAATTGCCTTACAAATTCATCTCTACCTAAATTTAATATAAATTATAGATAGATGAAAATTTTTTGTAATCTTTAGTTGAAATTTTATCTACTAAAATGTCTTTGGATTTATTAATCTTAAGTATTTATTTTAAAATAAATTTAAATGCATCAATTTTAATATAATATTTATTATTGATTTTAGGAGATATAATCTATGTTTGGGAGAAAAGAAATATATTTTTCGTTACTTTTATTTATGTCGTCAATTATAATTTCTAACGGAATAAAAAATATTGGTATTAAAAATGGAAATTAGTTAAGGGTCTTGGTGAAAAAGAAATTTTATCAACATCTTCTAGTTGGGAGTTTAGATAAATTTAAGCTTGTCTAGGATTAAAAATTTTTTCTTAAAACATGGATTTAGCGAGGATAATATAAAAATGGGATTTATGGAATTTAATGAAGAGGCCTATAAAGAATCTCTTTATAAGTATAGAGCATATATATCTTTAACTGTTTATATAAAGAATATCGAGAAGATGGAAGCGGTAGAAAAAAATATTGCTGAGCTTTATAATCAAGGCATACTAATTAGTAATAGTGGAGGGCCAAGATATTATTTTGACAATATTAATGATATAAAACCCGAAATGTTAGCAGATTCAATTAGAAATGCGAAATTGGCAGCTTTGGAATTTGCAAAACATTCAAGTTTAAAATTAGGGAGAATTAAAAATGCAAATCAAGGATATTTTGAATTTCTTCCTATTGATGGAAGCTTAGGCGCCCATGAGCGTTATCCCAAAAAATATTAAGGATCGTAACAACTGTTTCTTATTATTTGGATTGATGTTTAGTTAACTATTATTTATAAATAAAATTATAGAAATAATTTTTAACTTTATTCCATGACAGCTTTTTAGATTATAAGAACTGTTTCATCCAATATGGCCGATCTACAAGCCTAGCTTTAAACTTTATTTATTTACTTTATATGTTGTCATAGTAGAAAATACATTTCCACCTAAATTTGTAATTTTTTGCAATTAAATTATAGATGCAGAGTTCTTTTAATTTTAGATAATTAGCTAAAATGTTTAACTTTCTTTAAAGTTATATTAAATTCATGACTTCCATAATTAGAAAGAATTAAATCTTAATTTTTTCTAATTACATTTTTCTAAAATGGGGTTTTCTATACTGGCTTTTGCAGGTTTAATTTCAGCTTGTTGAGGATCTTGCATTGATATTGTTTTTAGTTTATTTGCGGCCGATTGGGCGCAGGGATAAATAATTTTTTCAATATTAGCATATTGTTAAGATGAGGATAGACGCTTATTCTGTATGTGGAATAATATATTCTATCTCTGTAGCTTGATCCGCAAACTTACAGACACGGTGTCTAATAAATACAATATTTAAAAATAAACAACTTTCTCAATTCAATAAAAACCCGTTAAATACAATCAAACAGGCTTAAGCTAAGCATTGCTAGCAAATTTTTACATAAAGAAACTTCAATCTTCAAAATAATTTAAATAATTATGGATTATCATAGTATACTCAAGTGATGTATTATCCTCATCAAAAACAATGCCAAGCGCAAAAACCTTTCCACTAGATGCCTTAATAGCGCCTGAACTTTTTAATTTACTTATAATAAAAATCATCTTTATCCATAAATTCAAAACTAAAAATTAAATCAACAACTATATCGTTATTAACATTTCCATCAAAAGAAACAATCACTAAAGTGCCATAAGACAAATCTTTGACTATGCGTTTGCGCTGTGTTTAGACTTGTGAGTTCTTGTAAGCATTATACAAGAATTAAAAAATAAAAGTTTAGAAATCTCTTTCACCGAGAAATATATAGAAAAAGCTGGAAATAAGTTTTAATAATCTTATTCTAGAGATAAAGTTAGTATATTAAATTAAATATTAAAGATAAATTTTGTTTTATTTGTCTAAAGATTAAGTTTTTAATCAAAAACTTAATCTTTAGACATGGCATGTTTTAAGTATTAGGAAAATCTAAAAAAGAGCTATATAAAATAAACGAGGCTTGAGCATAAATTATGAAAATTAATGACATTATAAAAACAAATGATTTTAATATATTTCCTTATAAGAAATTGTCAAAAGATTTTACTTTTGATGAATTCTTATCTATTGAAGAAAGTTTATTTGTTATAAAAATGAAAAATATTTTAGCTTATTAATATTTATTAAAATAAATATAGAGTCTTTGCTAAAATCTATATTTGAATAATTAAATTATTCAGTGGAATAACAAAAATTTAGACAAGTAGAAGGAGTGGAGTCTAGAGCAAGATATACTGCTTTTTAAAAATGATAAAGGCAAAGTGGATTTTAATAATAAATTAGAAGAAACTAAAAAAATAATGAGCCTATTCCAACTAAAGATATCCTACTAATAGCGAAGAAGTTAAGTGTTCATCATTTTAGCTTTGATGGTGCGCACGGAAAAATATATGAATTAAGGGCTCAAGCTAGGCGAATAAAAAGAATTTATGATATTTAACTTATTTTCATTGATTATATTGGCTTAATTATTCCGCATCAGAATAATATTCCTCGTTTTGAGCAAGTTGCATGTTTGAAGCCGAGCTATAGTACACTTCCTTCGGGGCTTAAAATTTTAATAATAGTTTTATAACAACTTACCAGAAGTGTCTAGGGCGGGGAACCTAGTTTATCAACTTTAAGGGAATCGAAGGTATTAGAGCAGGATGCAGTCATTGTAATTCTGTTGCATCAAAAGCGAAGGGGATAGATAGCATAATAACACTTCAATTGACGGCACTAAAGTAAGAAGTGATAGTTGCTAGAAATAGGAGGGACCTATTGGTATTGTAACTATGGACTTTATACCTAAGTTTACTAAATTTATAGATGGATAATAATAGAATAATATGAATATTTATAAAGTTTATAAGTTAGAATACACACACATTTATACAGTATATGTCCCCGCAATATTATTGGGTTAGAATTTTTAGTTCTTTTTTCTAATTTGTAAAGATTTTTTATAAATTACTAATAATTCTTAACAAATTATTTCCGTCTATTATGTAGTTGCTATAGTAATAACTACCACTGTCAGTGACTGAATGATAGGCATTTTTAAATGTACGTATTCTATATAATTGCCGATATAAATAGAAAATTCTTGTTCTTTATTGGGTTGATTTTCTCTAATATCTTTAGCCTTAAAACTTCCACCATATTGAATTGCATCTTTAAGTTGAGAAATATTCTCTTTTTGAATTTCTAAAAGCTTTTTGGTTTCTTTACCATTTTTTTTAGTTTCCTCATTAATGGTAATTTTTCCGTCAATCTGTTGTTCTATTTTCAAGATAGTTTGAATATAGGTTGGATAGTTGAAAGGCGAATTAGATGAATTAGCGTTGGTGATGGTGCGTGTATCTTTTAATGCTTGAATTTCGTTTGAAAATTGAATATCTGTTTGAGCCCCATTTGCTAGATATTGTACTATTTTTTCTTTTTTTAGTTAGATTAAGTATTTAGTTATTAGGGTTAATCTTTAGAGATAAAATATCTATACTAATTAA
>NC_012247.1 GCF_000181875.2 [Borrelia] finlandensis
ACAAATAGAACATTAAGTACAATAACCCAATATTTTAAAAAGGATGCACATTTTAATACAGAAACTAAAGCTGTTCAACTGCAATTGTTTGCACTTGAAATTTTTTATGTTTAAATAAAATACAAATAATTATATTAACAAATATTAATTAAATTTATTTTTGCCTCGCCAAATTTTACATAAATCAATTATATAAGATAAGTCACAAGTAAAAATTAAGCGGCAGGCATACCTTTCCTTGTGGACTTGTTAATTTTTTTTAAAAAAAGATATAATTTATATTATATCTTAATAATTACATTATTCATAATGATACTAGCACAACAATTTTAAATTACAAATCAAAATAAAAAAAGCCTACAAATAAAAAAATCCTTTAAAGCTTATATCTATAGACTCAAAAAATTATTAAAGCAATAATAAGTATATTATACTAATACACAGTATGGTACGCTATTATTTAAAATAAATTACAAATTATTTGAACCAGCTTCATAAAGATTTTCTGCATGCTCTTTTAAAGTGTCTTTTGTGATAAGTGCTTTTGTATTTTTTTAAAATATTTTCCTATATTATCCTCACGTTTAAAATCCATTTTTGTTTCTTTTGCATGATTTACTGTATATATGTTTGTTTTATAAAAACTAGCAGTATATTTATATACATAATAATATGAATCTATAAAAATTAGATAAGTTGAAAATATTCTACAAGTAGAGAATATGAAAAAAAATATTTTAGCAATATACTCTTAATGCTGTTAAGTTTATCAATATATGATACAAATGCTATTAATAAATTAACAAATAAAAAAAAGAAAAATTTATAAAAAATTGTAAATTAAGAAATTTGATTGATTTAATTTTGAAAGGCAATAATTATGACTAGAAAAATGTTTGCTGTTTATGCTATTCTTGCACCAACAAGTTCCTGTAAGAATTATGAAAGTAATACAGAGTTAAAAAACCAAGTTGAAGAATTTTTAGATACAAAAGAAATAGTTCAGAACATTGTTGAAGATTCGAGATTAGAAGAGATTGAAAAAAAAATTAGAAAATTAACAAATAAAACAGATGGAAAAGATAAAGAACAATTTAGGCACGAATTAGAAGAAATTAAAGATAGATCGGAAAAGAAACAAGAAACAATTAACGAAAAATCAAAAAACCTATTTAAAGATAACCTTGAACTCGGACTTACATCTATATCAAATCTTATTAACGTATTTTCTGAATTCAAAAATGAATTTGGAGAGGTTGCACATAAAGGATTTTCTTTGGTTTGTAATTTGTATTCCCATTACACATCAATCTACAAATCAAATATGGAAAGACTTGAAAATGTATTAAGTCCAACAATAGATAAAACACTCGCTCCAATAAATAAAAAAATTAATAACTTTATTGATTTGGTTAATTCGAATGAAAAAAATCTAAAAATATCTAAGAATCTAAAATTTGATGAATCAGGAACACCTATTTATAAAAACAAAAAAATATTACATAATAATGTACTTTAGATTATGACTTGCGTGCACTATAATTGCCCAGCCTAAACTTTAAATTTTTCTTTGCCGCACGGAATTTTTGATAAATCAATATTGGCCAATTATCAAAATTATCTCTATCTAATAGAGATAATAGTTTAAAAAACTCATACCATCAATACATAAATAAAATATGAAAACCTCATTTTCAAACACATTATTACCCAGCTTTACTTTAATTTTGCGGAATAGGTTGATTAATTCTTTAGACTTTTTGGGCCCTAAATTAAAAAAACTCATTTAAAATGTTTCGACTTTTGTGTGGTGACAATAAAGATATTGACTCTACAGCATTTTCTAGGTCTGTAATGGACTCATAAAACTTATAAATAACCCTTTTCATGTCTTTAAAAACACAAATTTCAACAGCATTTAATTCTAAGTATTCAAATATGTTTTTCATTATATATGAAAAATATATAACGGTTTTTATTGTTTAAAAAATTGTTAACAGACTTATATGAAATTATTTAAGCTATCCTTTACAATTCTATTATTTATTGAACACAAATATTGTAAATTGCAAACACTATATTAATAGCATTTAATTATAAATAAGAACATTTAAAACAAAGACCAAGCAGAATTTTTATAGCACTCCTTTACTTTTAATTTACTTTCTTTCATTATCATATTTAGTTACAATATCAATCAAAACATCTTTTCTATTCTGAAAAAGTTCCTTAAAAATATAACTTGCTCTTTTCATATCTTGCTTTATAAATTCATATAATTCTTTATCCCCCGTAAAAATTCTAATAAAAATATTTTTATTCTCTAATATGCTTATATTATTAAAATCAAGTGATTTTTTTTAAAAAATATATTTTTTATATTTTCCAATCCTAATTCTTTAATCTTATTAATAGATATACTACCCTCTAAAATTTTTGAGTAAAGCTTTAAGATATGTCAAACGAATTTTTAAGGTCTTTAAATCCAAAACATCTGGTTTATTTTGTTTATTTTTAGGGTGCAAGTGGCAACTTACTGTGTCAAGAACTCCCTCAAAAATGCTAAAGGACTATAATAATCTTCCTCTACTGCTAGGCCAATATAATATTAGAGAATCCCTTTAATTCTCATCAATATTTAGAGCACTTAAAACAGTGTGGGCATGTCTTCTAAATATTACAGATCTTTCGGTATTTTAGGATATCCCTTCAGTCCCCCCTTTTCGTATTTTCTATCTCATCATCCACCCCAACCCAGTAGTCATATCTTAGTAGCCTTAGCGGCAGCTGTTAGCAGCTCCCCCCTCTAATAACTCAATGATTTCTTCTATTACACTCTCAATAGCATTTTCTATATTAAGTTCTGCCATCCTCCTTTACAGCCTAACTTTCTGCATAACACCTATATCTTTAAGCAAATTATATTAAAACTAATTTTAGTTTTCTCTAATTTTTTAGCTATCTAAGAAAAATAGTTTTTCACATAAAATTTTTTTGGACCTGGTTTTAATCTAAAAGCCATCGCAACTAATTCACCAAAATGGGAAAATACTTCTTTCTAAAAATCCATCACTCACTATAACTGATTAGTAAAATACACTTTTTGGATCGTTTTTATCAGCTTTGACGACATTGTTCTTGAAATTAATAAAAACAAAAAAAGCCGCTAAAATATTACACTTGAAATCTTTTATCTTAATATTTTTGATGAGAACATAAGATATTATCTTAACTTAAAATTCATACTTTAACACACACAATCGTTAAAGTAATTTTAGCCAAAATCAATAAAATATCTTTATTTATATTTTATTGTAATTTAAACAAAATGATATATAATCTTAATTAATCATTATTATTTAATATATATATTCTTAATTAGAGGAAAGGAGAATATTTTTATGAGAAAAAATTTGTTTTTATATACATTATTAGTGGTAGAATTGTTATCTTGCAATCTAAATTCTAAATTATCTGGCAATAAAGAACAAAAAAATAACAATGATGTAAAAGAAGTTTTGAATAGTGTTAAAGAAGATACTCTTAATGATTTATATAGCAATCAAGAAGAGAAAAAGTACTTTGCTAAAAATTTTGAAGAACGGAAAAATGGGGATTTAATTGATCCTTTAGAGTCTACAGTATCTTTAAGATCACCAAAGAATAAGGTTGATATACCAAATACTACTTCAATTGAGCTTACTCAAAAAAAAGAGATAAAAAAGGGGGATTTAATTCCTTATACTAACGAAGAAAAGCAAGCAGATAAAGCAATTAAACATTTAAAAAATATTCTTGAAAACTCTAAATTTTCTGAATTAATTGGAGAAGTGTGTGCACTTAAAGATGAATGCACTTTAATAAAAACTGATTCGTATGATGTGAAGGAAAAGATTAAAAATAAAAAAATGTCACTAATGGTAAATCATAGGGAAAATAGAGATAAAATAAATCAACTAACACAATTGCAAAATAATTTAAAGATAGATATTGAACTTG
This sequence comes from [Borrelia] finlandensis, assembly GCF_000181875.2. Lineage (GTDB taxonomy): Bacteria > Spirochaetota > Spirochaetia > Borreliales > Borreliaceae > Borreliella > Borreliella finlandensis. Next base: position 4,000 of record NC_012247.1, read on the forward strand.
ATAAGCTTGTAAATAATATTGATATCGCAGAAAATATAATAAGATCTGCTGCTTTATTTTTTGATAGCGCTCAGGAAAGATTAAATGAAAGCATTATTAAAAGATTAGAGAGTAAAAATAATAAATATTATGCATTAGCATTGTCTAGACAGGCTCTAATTGACACAGAAAATGCTTTAAGCAATTTAGAATCTTTTTCTTTAAAAAAAATTGAGGTAATAGGGAAAAAAGAAGAAATAAAAAAAAATATTAACCATGCAAAAACTGTTTTAGCAAGTCTCAATAAAAAATAATTCTCCATTTATAATTTCTATGGAATTTAGGTGAAGATTAATTTGTAAAGTAAAGTGAACTACTTATTTCTAAATCAAAGATTATAAAAATAGCTTCTTATTTCATTCCATGATAGCTTTTTAGATTCTTTTTTTTGAAAAAAAAGAATGGAAAGATCCAAAAATAAAAACATAATCCACAAAATTTACTCAGGGCAATTCCTGCCTTAGTTTCTATTTCCTTATAAGAAAGATATACTAACAAAAATGATATTAATTAAAATAACATTGGAAAAATAATAACAAAAAAGCTTAGATTGCTAAACATTCCTAAAACTTATTAATGATTATTTTCATATCACTTAAAACACAAATTTCAATAGCATTTAATTCTAAATAATAAAAATAATCATATATTAATATGACATGTAATCGCAATTTTTTTAGATTTTTTTATTTTATTTTAATTAATTTTTCTAATTTACACTTTATATTGCTTGGATTCTTACAATTTTTGATTTTCTTTACATAAAAAACAAGCCTAACAGCTAAGCCTTGTTTTTTTTATAATTATCAATCAATTAAAATACCCTTTTTTTCCTATTTATTATAATATTGAAACTCTTCTTCAATATCTTTTAGCGAATTGGCTATAATTTTATTTGTCAACTTATCAGTATCAAAAACAGTGCTAACACTAGTAATATTTTTTAACCCTAAACTATTAACACAATGAAAAGCTTGTCTGCCAATTTCACCTTTTCTTTTAACCAGATCATCATCGGTCATTCCAATTGCACTTTTAAATTGTTTTTCAAACTCTTCAAATTTTTTCTTAGCCTTTTGCAAATCGCCTTCTCTTTTATCTCTTTTCTTATTTAAACTATCTTCAAGTCCCTTTAATTTATCTTCAAGCTTCTCTTTATCTTTTAGTTTTTCTTGTAATTTTCTCTTATTTCTCTTATTCCATTTTCGTGCTCACAATATGCTCTAAGAGAAGTTTTTTCACGATCCACCTTATCTATTTTATCTTCTAAGTCTTTTATTTCTTTTTCAATATCCTTTAATCTTAGATTTTCAACAACATTTCGAGCTAATTGATCTTTAGCTTAAACTTGCAACTGATCATCAACTTGTATTAATTCCTCTTTTGTATCTAAAACATCTATAAATTCTTTAATTTGCTTTTTTAAATTTTGTTATGAAATTTTTACATCTTTACTAATTTGATAATTTTTACAAGAAATTATCAGTTCAAAAACAAAACAAATAATAACATTCTTCCATTCATAGCTATCACCCCTTAAGCTTTAATTTAAAGGGAAATTAAAGATCTGATTTTACAATATTTTGTAGTTTAATTAAATGAAAAAATATAAATTCCCTAATTTAAATATAAAATAAATAAAATAAACTTCACTAATAGTATTTATTATTATATTTGATTTCGCATCAGATAAAATTTTACACTCATATCTCTTGATACAGCTTTAAATCCTACTTCCTTAATTTTATCAAGGAATATTTTACCCTCTAAAACTTTTTGATAAACTTTTTAATATCTATAGGCTTAACTTTTTACAACTTAAAAAGATTTTATAAAATCTTTAAAATTAACAAAACCAGCTATTTATATAATTCTTTTTACCTTATTTCATACAATATTTTCATTCTTTGAGTTTTATTATTAATATCATCTTTTAGGTTATATTTGAGCTATTCTTTTAAATTTTTATAATTTGCTAGTTCTTTGTTTTGATCGTCTTTTAAATTTGTCTCTTAGTATAATTTCCAAAAAGATTGATAAATACCTCTTCTTTGTCTTTTTTAGCTTTTATTTCCATTTTGAATTCCTCATTTCAAGTCCCCAGGAAGAATGTTGTTATAAAATTTAAGATATTTAATACGCTTTTTAATTCTTTATAATATTTACTATTTAAGTCCGGTTCTAAACGATTATATCAAGCAAAATTATGTCTTAAAATATTTTTATTTAAACAAAGACCCAATAAATTTCCCTTATTATCCATATCTTCATAATTAAATTAATCAAGAGCGAGGTGTGATAAATTATAGAAATATAATCATTAATTTTGTTTACACATTGATCAAAATAAACATTGCCTATTAATAAATTATAAATATTGTTTTTATCAAAATTAAAAACATATTTTTTAAAATATGAAGCTAGCACGTTTTGTGAGCCCATATCGATTGGGTAATACTTTTTTGCCCAACTTTTTAATATATAAGAAAAGAGTATTGACAGCGTACTTTTACCCACACCTCCTTTAAGATTTGCTATTGTTATGATATTTGGTTTTTTTCTATCCATTTATATATTACCCCCTTATCTTTTAATTTTTTATTATAAAATTTATATACTATAGTTTCCATTTTTTTTATATGTTCTAAATTAAAACTATAATATTTAGTATTTTCTTTGTCTTTTTTTCTTAATAATGTTCTAAGGGCCTCAATATAGCATTTAATAGAGCCTTTACTAAAGGCAAATTCTAAATAATAAAGTTTTTCTATCGCATAATATTTATTATCTTTTCTTAAAAAGAAAGGCTTTTTTAATTTATCCCATCCATATTTTATTCCTAGAAATTTATTATTTTCTTTTAAGGGAAAGAGATTAAATAAATAATATTTTTTTTATTATCAAGTTTTTGAAAAGTTAAGCTTAATTTATTGTTTTTATTAGTAATTTTAAATTTTATCAAATGTTTAAAGATTTTTGTATAATATATTTTTTTATTATCTATTTCTTCAATTCTAGAAAAAAAGGTTTTTTCTTTTGATTCTTTATTTATATTTTCATCATACTTTGTTTTTTTTTATTTATTAATTCTTTTTTTCTTTCTTTTAGTTTTTCTAGCAATTTGCTCAATCTTTGGCTCCTTCTTTAAAATTTCATTTAAAATGCTATTGGCTATATATTTTGCATGTCCACTAAAATTGGTTGTTTTATTTACTTTCCATTTAGTAGTATAAATATCTTTAAATTCCCCTGCAAGTAAGTAAAAATCTGTTTTATATGGAGCATATTCCCTCATAAAGTGGATTTTATTTTTATATCCTTTAAGTTTGCTTAAAAAAGAAAGATAAAATATCTTCTTTTTTATAATCAAATGATAAATAATTAAAAAAATCTTTGTAATTAAAAAGTGTATTTTTATAAGTTTTTTCTGGATTTTTAGACTCTTTCACTATTTTTTTTATCTCTTCGGTTATCTCTTTGGATAATTTTAATGTTTTTTCTAGAATGGTTTTTTTAATTTTTCTTTGATGGTTTTTTTTAAAAAAAATTGATTTAATAAAATTCTTTTCGTATATATTATTAGTGATATATACAGTGACATTTTTAGTGACATTTTCAGTGCTAAGATTTTCTTTTTCTTTTTTTATTTTCCTATAGAGGTCTGCCTTGGTGCTACTAAAATAATCATCGATTAACTTATATGCAATAGGGTATACCTTATATATACACAATTTTCCTTTAAACTTTCTTGGGTTATTTGAGAATGTTAGTATTTTCTTTTCAATTGCTTTTATTCTAATTAAAAATCTTAAATCCTCTCTTAAAGTTCTTATTACAGTTGGCTTATATCCTTCTTTATTTATATTTGAGTTTAGAACTCTAAGAATGTCTCCTTGATGATGAGGATGAAGTTCTTTTAGCTTTGCAAAATTAAAATCAATTTTATATATTGAAACATCATATTTTTCTTTAAAACTTTTATTTAAGTAATTAATTACTGAAACAATTTTTTTAAGCCTAGAATCCTTTGGAAGCAGCTTATTGGTATCGGTTTTATGCCTTTAGTTAAGCAAATTCAATGCCATTTTGGTCTCCTATTTATTTGCATTGATAAACACTATTATGTTTAAAATATTTTAAAATGTCAATACCTATTTTAATATTTTTGTGAAATATAGATATATTTTAATGGTTTATGTAATTATTGGTAGCTATTTAAATAATAATCCAAGCTATTCTGTAATTTGGATACATCATTAACATTGAAAGTTTTTATAAAGCTTAAGTTATCTAAGTGGTTTGAGTGATTATATTAAATATTGGGTTTTTAGCTATTTTTTCTAAAAAAACAGTATTTTTCATAATTTTAATTAATGTGAAGAGCAAGGGTATTAATATAGCTTGAGAGCTATATATTATAAAGCCAAATAAGTTGGGTAAAAGTGTATTAAAACAAAAGTTGTTTATTGCACTATACTATTTTCTTAATTATTTATAGATATACTATTTATTAAATTTTATTTTATGGTTTGTATAAGATTTAAATTTTAAATGTATCTATTTTTTTCCTTAATAATTTGTTTTTATTGCTAATTATTGTAAACTCAAATCCGTCACTTGAAAAAAGTAATAAATTTTTGATAAGCTCTTTCTAAGCTTGATCCCTTTTAGAAATTCAAAGAATTAATTACCTTATTTGACAGGATTATAACAGAAATAGGAAAATTTTATTTTAAAGTGAATTTTGGTTGCACTCAAAGTCAAGCTTAATTTAAAATTAGAGATACACACTTAATAATAATGTTATAAGAAATCATTTCGCAAAATTCTACACTCTTACAAAACTAACAATTAATATTCTGCGTTTAAACAGCTACCTAATAGGTTAATATGTTATATTAAATGTATGTCATTTACTTGTATGTAAAGCTCTTCTTTATGTAAAAAATAGCATTGGTAATTTTTGCATAAAATTTATATTGCCGTTGTTATATTTTTATCTTAACATAGTCTATTGGTTAGCATTGACAATATATAGCTATACTTGCTCACCATTTTGGTTTTAATGCATATCACAACTCTCTTAATATTTTAATAGTTTTTCCTACATCTTTAACCCCCTATATTAGGCAAACCAGGGCCAAGATTGCTTTTTTAATCTGATTTTTAAATTGCTTTCTACGTAATACTATTTTTAGGCTTTTAATCAATGTTCTTAATTGCTATTACTTTGTATGCCCCCTCTCCTTTAACAATGTTAAAATTCCTAGTATAAACAAAATTTTGCCTATTCTATGAGCATTTCTATTTCTTTCTTTGCCACCATTGACTCAATTAGCTTTATAGGGTTAGATTTTAATTCACTTGGTGCACTTTATGCTTCTATTCGTGCCCGCCTAGCTATCAAATCACTATCTCCTTTTCTTAATATATAACGATTTCTAGGCAAATTGCTTTTTAATCTCTTGATTATAGCTTCCTTTAAGGTGTCTTAAAATTTCTCAAAAGAATACTTTGAAGAAGTTCTTTCATTCAACCCACTATTAATCTTAATCCTAAATCTATCAACACTAGACCTTTCATTGCTTAATTTATTGCGCAATTGATCCAGTTTTTGTTTTTTTCCTTCTTCTTTATAAAATATCTTTCTGCTTGCATTTCTGCTATTTTATTTTTAAGTTCTGAGAAGATACTATAAAAACTAGATTTTAATTGGGCATAGTCTCTTTTTAATTTGTGTGCTTTCTCGACTAATTGAGCAAATCCAGAATCTCCAAGCAAGCTCTTTATATTTTTAATTACCCTCTCTGCTTCCTTTTCGTCATTGGTAGTTGGCACCAAATCTTCTTCTTTTATTTCCAGTTTTTATTGGGATATTTCTATTTTTTCTTGAGAATAGTATGGAAAATTAAGAATCACCGGACCACTCAATACATTATCCACATTTATAGGAACGGCATAAATTACTTTCCTTACTTCTTCTTTTATATGCTCAACAATATCTTCTTTTTCTTTCTCTTCCCCAGGTTCTTGACTACCATCCCTAAAAATTAAATTTTTTATCCTTTTGCCTTCTTCTAAATATTTTCCTCTTGCTTTGCTTAGCATTTCATTAGGAGGATTTACGCTGTATGATACCAAAAAACTCAACAATATTAACATACATGGCACTAAAAACTCTTATTTATATATTCCTCCCAATATGCCAAATTGCTTATTTTTTAATTCATAACAAAATATTAGAAATTATAGAACATTTACTATAAAATCACAAAATAAAATTTCTTAAATTGCCAAAATCATTTCAATGTATACTTCTAAAAACAACATCAACCCATCTTTCTAAAGAATAATCACATTACATTCAATCCAAACAACAATTACAAATGTATTCTATAAAGCAAAAAACATGTCCTTACACAATAGAAGCTAGCAATACTATGCAATCCTCCTCTTCTAGTAGCTTTCTTTTTGTTAAATTCATTTTGTCCAACTACTTAAATTATAATTAAAAATTGAGGCTTTACTAACAATATCATCAGAAATTATTTCACAAAATTCCACACTCTTAAATAAAATTGACTATTAATATTCTATGCTTAGACACAGCTTAATAAGGACAATAGCAACATATTTCTATTAAATGGGTGCTATATATTTTATTTCTTATATGTAATTCTCCACTTATGCAAAAAATAATATTATCTAATTTTAAAAAGACTGGAAATTATTTTTGTTTTTTAATATTGCTGAAATATTTATTTAAAATATAAACTATGTTTTTTATATAATCTTTGAAAACCATTAAGATCATAATTTATTGATGAGGTTAGTTTGTTAAAATTTTCACTCTTAAGAAATTCAATTTCTATTATTATAGATTTGTGTTTTAATGCTTTCAAAAATAAATCTTCAACATAATTTCTCAATCATAATTTTTAAAGCAATCCTAATAAACTCTGTGCGGCTTTTAAAGGTTGAATCTTTTTTATTCTACGCAGGTCCCTACAAAAATTTTTAATTTAATTCTCTTGTTATTTCTTATAACCTTATCAAAAGATAATTTAACTTTTATTTAGATGATATTTATATCATCTAATATAGAGTATTGATGATTCTTTGTAAAAGCATTGTAAACTGGGATGCCCATAATATTTTTATCATCTTTAATCTGCCTTGGCTTAGCAAACTTAAGACGGTTTGATTTTTTGTTTTCTCCTTTAAAGAAAGTAGACTTGGTTGCTTTTTTAAGGCGCTATGATTTTAATGTATTTTTGAGCTTTTTAATTTTTAACCCCACAAGCAACACAAATTACAGCATCTTTTCTTATTGGCGTATTTAAATTTGATAGATATTTAAATTCAGATTAGTAATTATAGGAATAAAGAAGTTAACAGTTTGCGTTAACAATTTATTAAATTGTTACTATAAATAGTAGCAATTTGCTATTTATTAATTTAGAGAAATGCTCTTAAAAAAATTAATAAAGATTCTTTATTTAAAAAAGCTATCAAAATATAGGAAAGATAGAAAGCTTAATATTAATATGAAAATAAAGATGAAGTTGAACATTTTAGCATATTATAAAAGCACTTAGCTATATAATTGGCATACAAAAAGAACTTGATCTTAATACTTTCAAATCTTAAAGAATTATAATGAATGAAAATATAAGTATTTAAAAATGTCACTCAGTGTTTAGTGGTTTTTAAATTACATTTTCTTTTTTTATATTTTTTCTTTTCTATAAAATTCATATTTAGACTAGAGCTCAAAAAAGACTTCTTTTTTGCTTTTATAAACAGTTTGTTGAAATAATTTTTGCTAGATATGATATATCTACAATATAGATTTAAAGTTTTTCAATAATTTTAAATTATCATCTAATAATCATGTATGTCTTATTAATGTGTTTTATTTAATCTTAATGGAATGAAATACACCAATATTAAAAGTTGAACTGAAAAAGACAATACTGCTATAAATAATTTTCTTCATAATTACACTCCTTAAGTAACGGCTAGATATATACTTATCTAATTTAGAGATTAGCTCGCTTTGACATAGCATTCTTAACATGAGCACCATTTTTACAATACTTGATTTATAAATAGTAGTTCACTTTTGTTTAGAATCTCTATATTAGCATTAAAAAAATATATTTTTTTAATGCTTGACACCCTGAGTGTTATTTATTATTCTATCCTTAATCGAATTCATTAGAAAGTTTCCTTCTGTTGGTAAATAAAAATATGATGCTTTTTTGTCTACAAGTCATTCTTCGGGTATAAATATTTTTAAACTTAAAATAAAAATAATGAATATATGGTCAATTTTTCATTTTAAGACTGGTAAAATTCATTAGGTGAGCTATGATTTGTAAATCAAAGATTATAGAAAAAGCCTTTGGTTTTTTGGGATAACTCTTTTTTAAAAAATTATAATGAAAAGATATTTTATAAATTTCTAACATCAAATTAATATGGAGTAGAACTTTAAAAATTAATTAAAGTAAAAAGAATTTTATGAAAAAAAGATATAAGTGTTATAAATATATTGTTTTTTATATCATTTTTTTATTCTTGCCTACTGGTACTAGAATCCTCAAAAAGCATTAAGAATGGAATTTTAGGCTCTGAGCCAATTATAAAAAACAATAAGAAAAATATTGAAGAATATGGTAAAAAAATATTAAAGAAGATAATAACAATACTTGTTATGTTGATGAAGAATCTAGGTTAAACGAAATAAAAGAAGGAAAAGTTTGGGAATTATTGTAGGAGGCTATGTTACATGGGCAAAATCTGGCAATTTAAGGCCTATAAAAGACAAATATAATAATTTAATTCAAAATCTTAAAGGCTTTAAGTATTCTTATATTTTTTCACCCATTCAATTAAAAACTTTATCATTATGGTTTAATTATGATTATAATATTAATGACAATAATTATACAATACTAGACAATAAAGTGCCAATAGCCAAAATAATAGCATTTGAGTCAACCAAAGGGTTTGAAGAAAAATATGAAGTTAAAAGCCTGAGGTTAATTTCTGAAGGATCGAATATTGATTTTGAGCAATACAGAGCTAGTATTGCTCAAATTGGTTTAAAAGAGGCTTCAAAAGAGTCTAGATACATTAATTCATATAATTTTGGAGTTTTAAATGATAACTTGATAAATTCTTTTAAACTTCTTTATAAAAAAATAAATGTGTCTATATGCTTGCATATCTTACCATAAAAGATGGGAAAACTAATAAAGATGAAAACTGTGAAATTGCATTAAATCAAGGCTATTTACCGATACTATTAAGCTAATATTTAATAAGTATCCAAATTTATCAAATGAGAAATTAAAGCTTTCTATTGATGAATAATGAATACCTTGGTGACATTTTTAATAAATAGATTTTTTCTTTAAAAAAATGCTAAAAACACTTTGAAAAGCAAAAAAAGATAGTAATAAAAAAATAAGTACTGTAAATTGCTAGAGTGCCTATAAAGATTAAAAAATATTTTTAAAAAAATAAAAAATATCTTGGAAATTCCGAAAAGGAAGAGATAATTTCTAGCACTATAAAATGTGGAGTATTTAGTGTATGTTATCCCCAATAATGATTAATTGACTTTTCAATATTAATCCAATAAGATATTATTGAAACATGTTATAAGAACAATACTTTTATAACTTTCTATGTAGAATACAAACGCCTTATTTCTAATTTCTTGGGTTTTTTTAAAAACACTTACTATCGCAAATTACCATATTTTCAAATCTATAAACATTATTTTCTTTAATTTTTAATTTTTAATTTTTAATTTTTTTAGTTTCTTTATTGTTTTCTTTTAAAAAGAATTTCACTAAGAATAATTTTTTCATCATTTTATAATGATGTTTTTGCTAAAATATATATTTCATTTAATGCATATAAATCTCTTTAAAATACTTAGCTAAGTTTGAATTGTTAAACTTAGCTAAGTTTCTTTATTCTTAAATAATTCTCATATCCTTTTATTAAAGATAAAATATGTTCTTCTCCTTTTTTATTTTTTAATGCTTTAAAATCACCAAGTAAAGTGATAAAATCTTCTTTGGTTAGCGAATAAAGACTAGCTACAATAAAGTCATTTTCTTTTTCTTTTTCTTTTTCTTTGAAAAATTCATCTTTGGTGTCTAATTTTAGAATTTTATTAACTTTTTCTTTGCTAAATTTAAAATGCTCTAAGTAAAGCAAATTAGAGAAATTTAAAGGATCATTTTTAGCTATTAACAAGGAAGTGTTTTTTACTAAAGTTAAGTATATCGGATTAGCTAAAATTTCTTCTTCTTCGGGTTGAGGCATAGGGCATTGATATAAACATGATTTTACAATATCAGTGCTTAAAGCAAATCTTCTTATCAAATAGTCAAAAACAAATGAATTAAAAATAGATATAATAAATAATTTTTTATAAATAGATATTGGTGCTTTCTCATAATTTATATATATTGTAGAAACACAATAACAATTTCTAGGAGACAAAGTACTAATCATGGTTCTTATATCTGTATTTCTTGCAATCCTTCTATATAATATTTTTTCTATTTAATACTGATTGTCTTTAGTTGATACTTTTTGAAAGTCATCTTTATCTATCCATAGTAATTTAGTGCTTTCTTTTCCATTTTTATCTTCAAAAAATCTTGAGTTAAACTGATGGATATTGACTCCAGAATAAAGAAATATAAAATTTTCATTATTATATTCTTTCAATAAAGATTTACGATTCTTTATACTTGGGTCTAGCCCTTTTTTAAAATTAATATATTCTTCACTAAGAATACTAAATTTACTAAACATTTTGTTAATTAAGATAAGTTCTTTACTATCTTTAAATTCAATAATTGATTCTTGAATAGGAGATAGTTTCTTGATTTGGTTTATATTTAGTTCAATTCCTTTATAAGCATTATCTTTACTATTTTTTAAATCCCTAGTTATTTCTTTTAAAATATTATCACTACTTTGAATCATGAATTTTGCTTTAAAATTCGATGTAGGAACTTTAGTATTACTAAACTGAAATATTGCAAATTTAAAAAGTGATACCACATCTTTAAATCTTTTTTGATTTTGAAATTGATAAATATAATTAAGTTTATAGTTAGCAAATATATATTTTCTTAGCAACCTAGAACTAAATTCACTCCAAAGAGCTGAAGGAACTAAATAAGTTAAATTTCCGTTTTCTTTTATTAATTTTAAATTAAATGCTATAAAATATCTAAAAAGATTAGGATCACCACCACTGGTAAAATCTTTAAAATCACTTTTATAAATATTATTAATAGTACTCATGCTATTTTTTTCTTCAATGTATTCAATGTTCAAAGGATGATTATCTTTACTAAGCATTTCTTGTTTTATTTTGTTTTGTTCTTTTATGCTTAGCTTTCTGTAATTAGGAATATGTTTTGAGAAAAACTCTGCTTCATTAAACTTGGTTTTCTCCCATGGCGGATTTCCAATTACAATATCAAATCCTTCCTGAATATCCGGAAATTCAATTCCATAATGGAAAAATTTATAGTGGCTACTTAATTTTCTAATTTTCTCCATTTTTTCATTATCTTCATTAGAAGTTTTATTACTCAAAATATTTTCAATTAAACTAATTACAGCTACAATATCACTAAATTATATATTTAAAGATTTGTCAAAAGATAATGAATAAAGTTTAATTAAAGAAAATATTATTCTTAAATTATCTATATATTCACTTTTCTCATATTCTTTGTATATCTTTTTAGATCTTTCGATATCTTCCTTGGTGGTATCGTTAATACCTTTAATTTTTTGATAACTATCTTCTAAAATAGTTGTAATTTCCTTAATTCTTTTTTTAAATAAAGAAAATCCACTTTCAAATTTCTTTTTTGCAATATCAAAAAATTCATCTTTAGTATATCCCAAGAGAGCATTTCCCACTTTTATATGATGCTCAATAAAGCTTGGTGGTGTTCCAAAAACAAAGGTATTTGTCCATAAACCTAGCATGGTAATTTCAACCGAAATAGGATTAATATCGATACCATAAATACACCTCTTTAGCAGCATTCTTTTAAGCACCAATTCTTTACTTATACTATCTTGAACATCATACTCTTCACTTTCTTTAAGAATAATCCCACATTCTTTATAAAGCTCTTTTTTTACATCTTCAAATTTATCTAGCTGATACCATACTTTTTCTGTTAAGTAATCTAGACAAGAAATTAAAAAATACCCTGATCCACAAGAATTATCAATAATTTTTATATCTAAAGGGGATTTGGTTTTAAGCTGCTCTTCAATTGATGATATGACCATAAAATCAGTTAAGCCATCTGGAGTATAATATGCTCCACTTTTCTTTCTATCAAGTGATCTAGATGTAAGATAAATATTTCCTTTAAGATATGTAGCAATTTTGTTTACTTTATTGTTTTCAAGCTCTTCTTCAGTACGAATGAGATAAATCCCGTCTTAAATAATACGATGAACAGTGGTATCTGCAATTCTTAGGTCATATTCAAGTAGAGTTTCGTATAATTCTCCAAAGCTTTTAGGATCTAATCTTGAATATTTTACAAATTTTTTATCTTTAATATTTTTTTCTTCAAAGAAAAGTATTTTAACTAGTATTTCTTCAATCTCACTAATACTGAGTAAACTTTCATTATTTAAATATTTAGTCTTATCTTGTGCAAATAATCCCCCATTAAATATAGGAAACTTTATTGCATCACTTCCTTTATCAAGCAAATTGAAAATTATTATTATTTTTTTATACCCTAATTTCTTTTTTGTATTTTCATCATAAAAAAAATATCTAAAAGATACAGAAGATCTGTATAATTTATTTTCTTCTAATATTTTCTTAAATATGTCGTTATCTTCAATATATGCAATAAAAAATATTCTTAAAATAAAAAGAATTGATTCTTCAAGAATGCTAGCTAAAATATGCTGAGTAATTTTTTTGTCTGATAATTTAAATTCTTTGTCATATATATTTTTTGCAATTTTAAATACTATAGAGTCATCAGGCTTCTCATAGAGTATTTCTCTTAAGGTTTTTTTAATTATCTCTTTTTCTTTGGCTATTTGTTCTTTTCCGACTTCTATTATATTGCTTGTCTTTAGGTATCTTTCTTTTCTTACAAGGTAGCTAAATAAAACAAACCATTCTTGTTCTTGATACTCTTCTTTTCTTTTAATTTTAGAAAAATTAAATTCAATATATCTTTTTTCTCCATAAAGCACTTTCGATTTGTCATATAATCTCCACACTTTTCCATTTGAGAGTATTCCATAATGTTTTTGATATTGATTTAGATATCTATATAGCCGATCTTCTGCTTCTTTCACTTTGTCTTTAGCATCAAAACTAAATGATGGACGCTTGACTTCTGCTATAAGTAAGATATCTTCAGCTGGAATAGGCTCATTATTTTTTTTAGCTTTTTCTAATTTATTATTAAAATCTATTTTGTCTTTATTATTTTCAAAAAGCAGTATATCTACCCTAGAGTTTATTTTCTATTTGCCCACATTTTTGCTGTTCCACTGAATAATTTAGCTCTTCAAATATAGATTTTAGTAAAGACTCTATATTTGCCTCTGTTGAATTATCGTTTATTGAAAAAAAGTTTATTTGTTAAAAAAATGAAAAAATCTTTTAGCTTATTAATATTTTCTTTTTTTATAAAGTCTTTTGACAATTCTTTATAAAGAGGTATATTTGGATCATTTGTTTTTACAATTTCATTAGCTTTCATTATTTATGCCTACAAAAATCATTTGTGTTGTTTTCAAATCTTTTTAGCTTTTCTTAATGTTCTCAAAATGTTCACAATATGCCTAAAGATTGGTTTTTTAATTTTAAAACTAATCTTTAGGCAGGTCAACTAAAACTTGTTTTAATATTTGTTTGATTTTTTTATTTGTTCTATCCCTAGAATAAGATTGTTTAAACCTATTTATAGCTTTTTCTTTATATTTCTCAACTAAATCAATTTTATACGAATCCTATTGTATTGAATACTTAAAAATTCGATTTAAATAACTATCATCTACAAAACAAGTGATTCCCTTAAGATTCATAAATATAATTAGGGGGTATCAATTTATTTTTTATAGGCATAATATAATATTAAGAGCGTCTAAAAAAAACTTTTTTCTGTAATCTCAACTTTTCTTAAATACCTTCTAATTTGCTGAACATAAGCAAAAAAAGCTTTTATGTTTTTCATCTTTAAAATAATAATTGTCTAGTATTTTGTTAATTTATTCCTTAGAAACATCTTGTTCAGAATTATGAAAGTAGTAAAGATGTAAAAAATCCTTGAAAGAACTTATCAGTACAAAAACCATGCAAATAAATATTTTTTTGTTCATAATTATTCTCTACAAAATTAAAAAATAAATCAAAGTTCTTCATTTACAATTTTTTATTAAGCAGCAAAGCTAAAAAAGCCAACAAGCCCAAATATTTATTAAAATGTAAAAATAAACTTAAAAAATACCAGGAAGAGCTATTAAAAAACAAAAAGGGCCTATTAATATAATTAATCTAGATTAAGAACTGCCAAGCCACATAAGAAAATTTCATATCAAAGAAAAGGCCTTTCACATAAATTATCTTATTGCTTTATATCTAAATATAAAAACATAGTAATAGGAAACTTATCAATATAAGATATTTAAAGGGGATTTTAATTTAAAGCCCAATATTTATACTGGGTCTCACAAAATTTACATTTTAAAATGAAAAAACCCTTTTCCGAGCATCTTTTCGACATTAAACTAGGCAAAATAAACTTAAGCCTATTAGAAATAATAGATGACCATTAATCAAGCATTAAAGTCAACAAGCTTTGAAAATTTATTTATTCCTTTTCTTTTTAGAATTATCATATTTAATTATGATCTCTGACAAAATATTTTTTTTATTTTTAAAAATCTCCTCTAAAATAAAATAAACCCTTTTAGTATCTTTTTTACAAAAATCATATAATTCATTATCTTTTATTAAAATTCTAATTGGGGTATTTTTTTTGTTGCTTTTATTCATATTTTTTTGATTTATTTCTAACAACCTTTGTTTTTGTATGGCATGATATATGCTATTAAAACCCACTTCCTTAATTTTATCAATAGAAATAATCCCTTCTAAAACCTTTTCATAAACTTTTAAATATATATAAGCCTGAGTTTTTGCAATTATAAAAGATTTTATAAATTGTTCAAAGCTTTTAAAACCATCGTATTTATAAAGTTCTTTTTGTTTAATTTCATATAGAATTTTCATTCTTTGAATTTTATTGTCAATATCATCTTTTAAATTAAGCTTCAATTGGTCTTTTAAATTATTATAAATTATTAAATTTTCATCTTGATTGTTATTTAAATTTTGACCTTTATCAATAAAATCTTCAAATCTATCATTTAAAATCATCTCTTTTTTATTTTGTTTTTTCCTCATTTTGTCCTCTTGTATTTATTTTTTTAAAGTATGTACTTCTATATATTTAACTATTAATTCAAATCTAAAAATAAATTTAAACTAATAATATAAGATAAAAAAAGATATACGATAAATCTAATATTGCTAATCTGTGAACAAATATTGACACAAAGTTTAATTTATGTCAATATCTAGTTTTGGATAAAAAATAATTGCTACTAATAATAAATAATATCGTTCGGCTCCGAACGATATAAAACAACATTAAAAATACTTTTTGTTTAAAAAAAATCAATGCCTCTTGGCTTAAATATTCTGAAAAATAGTTTTTAACTTTAATTTTAACAGGCATTGAAATTTATTATTTTATATATTATAGTTTTAACTATAAAATTAATAATTAAATACACATTAAACCAGAAGGCAAAAAATGAAAGCTATTGTATCTAATCATAACTGCCAAATTAATACTAACAAACTACTTCCAAAAAACCGCAAACTTAAAAAATAATTTCATTTATTATTTACTTAAATAAAGAGTTTGAAAAAAAATATAATATATTAATACATAGAATTCATTTTAACTTTAAAAAGCTAAAAGAAGCGTTCCCATAATCGTATTCCGTTCATCTTTCTCAAAAAACGCACTGTTGAGAAGTTTCGTTCTATTCGTTTTAGATTTTTCCTCAACCGCTTTTTTAGCAAATCCTAAAAGTCCTCCTGCTGCTTTACTCATAGCGTTGCCAATGATATTTCCTAGAGCACTGCCTATTGCAATTTTGGCAACAAGTCCTTTTCCTTGAGAGGCTGCTAGCATTTTACTTTTTACTTTTGATTCTTTTGCAAGTTCTTTGTATTCAAGACGTCTTTTGTCTTTATCAGACATTAAAGATCTTCTGAAAGCCTCTTTTCTAGCTTTCTCAAACCCCATACCCTGTTTTACAAGTTTTTTAGTTTGTGTAAGTCTATATTTCTCAACACGCTCTCTTAAACTTTCAAATTTAGATTGTCTGCTTAGTTCTTTTTTCTTGTCCGACAAATTATTTTTTACAATATCTTTAGTACTACCTAAACTAGATTTTTTAGGTTTAAGATACTTTTCCATTTTGGTAATATCTTGTTCAATAGCCTTTTTTGTTGCAGCATGATCAAGAATGCCCTTAAATTTAATGGTGAATTTGTCGCTCATTGAGCCCTCATTTGCTTAAAATTAATTCATACAATTCTTTTTCTAATTTAATCTCAGCAACTCTATTGGCCTCTAAAAGCTCGTCATAAGGCAATTTTTTAACAGAGTCGTATGAGCAAATATTCATAATTACTGGAAAAAAGTATTTGTCGTTCTTTATCTCGTCAAGCAAGTTAAAATACTTTTTTCTAGTCTCATTAAGACTTGCAATAGCTTTATCAATATCTTTATTTATTTTGCTCATTTAGCAACCAGTTCATTAGAATTTGATGTAACTAATGAAAGTGAAGTGACTACTTTTTCATAATCAAAATTTTCATTGATATAGTCAAAACTAACAAAATCACCAACATTATTTTCATACTCACTCAAATATACTAAAGCGGGGGTTTTTAGATCATTATCTATGTGAAAAGTATTGAATTGTGCAGTGTAAATTATTGCAACAAGATAGTCTTTATAATAAGAAATAAATTCTCTATTTTGATCCAAAATCACATAGAATTCATCTAGAAATTTTGAACTTATCATTAAGCTTGTAATTTCTCTTAGGTATTTAACCTCATTAAGTTTAAAAACAGCGTCGCTTTGATTAAATCCCAGCACCTTGTCCCATTCATAGACCGACAATACTCTAAGTGGGTATTCATGGGTTTTATTTTTAGTTAAAATTTTCATTTTATATCTCATTATCATGAAGAGACTCTCCTTTTAATTTTTATTTGGGTTGGTTTTTTGGCAATTAATGGCTCTAATTTCAAAAGTAACTTTTTCGGCTTCTGCTGAACAACTTCTTGATGGCTCTTCAGTAAAAATTGCGTAGTTAGTAATAATTTTGGTAGCAATTCTATCATTGAATACTAAATCAAGCATTTTATCATATTTGCTAACATCCATATTATAAAACTGATCGTCTGAAATTTCAGTTAACAAAATATAGTCATAACTACCTAGAGTAACTTCAATATTGAAAATATAAGTTATGGTTTTAGGATCCCTCAAGCTTATTACGGGCATTCCCTTGTCTTCATTGCTAACCACTGCTCTTGTTGTAGGCTCACTTGTAAGCTCTAACTTACCACTATGCAGTTGTCTGTCACCGATTGAAAAGTAAACTTCGCGTAAATCATAAAATTGCATAATTTTTCACTCCTTATACCCTTAAGCTATTTTGATAATCAACTATATCTTGAGAAGTAATTACTAAAGCAACAGTATTAATACTAAAGTTATAAGTAATATTCACACTAAGTTCCAATTTAAGATTTGAAGATGGAGATAAAATCAGTTTTAAATCTTTATACTGAATAATTAATCCCCTATCAACGAACCTTTTTAACATGCACTCAATTGCAGAAGTATATGCATTGTCCCTAGCCCCACTAAGTTGCAGTTCAGATAATTTGCTATTTTGCCTATTGTTTTTGTTCCAAATTCGAATAAGCTCAATAATGGCCTCGTTTTTTATATAATGATACGTAAAAAGCTCGTCTATTGAATTTCCAGCTAGATCAACCCCCTCTTTAAAAGCAGGCATACCATCAAGACCAGCTTCATTAAGAAGTGAGTAAAAGTTGATTTTTGCAGTCCTTAACTTTCCAATTAGAGTGTCATCAACAAGTGGTACAGCAGCCAATAGCATACCATAAGGATTAACAGAATGAGAAATACTTGCTTGATGCAAATATGCACTTATAAATTTAAGATGCAAATTGTCTTTATTGTTAGAATAAACAACAATATTTCTTGTTTTATCAGCATTACTTTTACCATTATTGAAAATTCCTTTTATTTCTTGTTCTTTGGTTGAAAATACAAAAAAAGCTGAGATCATTTTGAACTTATCATAGTCGTCCTTATAAACAGTTAATCCATCATCCAAATCCCCATTGTCACTTTGGGTATTAATAAGCACAACAAAAGAGTGCCTATGTTCCTTAAGGTAATTTTTTAGTTTTTCAGGCTTATCCTTATAGATAAAAAGCACAGCTGATTTTAAGGACTCTTCACTTGAATTGAAAAAATCAGACATTGCGGTTTTTAGTAGCGTTTTTTCTTTTTCAAACTGATTATTACTATCTCCAGTATCTTTTTCTAAAGTTTCAATTTGTTGTTCATAGTTATTAACAGTTAAACTCAATGTTTTATAGTTAGCAGCATCTTTATTAACTTTGATTTTAGCTGTTTTGTAGACCAAAAGTGGATTATAATAATTGGGCCTGCTAGTTTGAATCCTAGAAGTAACTAAACTTACACTAATTGTATCTTGTGGCAATTTGGTATCCCCCTTTTAAAATTTCTGTTGCTTTTACACTAGCATTGAATGCTCCAGATGCGCTGTATGCATGGTTGCTATACTTTGTACCTAAATTAATCAGTCCAACTGTTTGCATATTTGATACTGGGTAAATGTAAAAGCTTATTTTAGTAACATATTCAGATTGATGTGGATTAGACAACGTATAATTGTGTGTTTTTTTATGCATAAACTCGCTAAGCAGTCCATATAGTACCAACATGCGTGAATTTGCATCAAAATCCCTATCATTCAACACTATTGCAATAACATATATTTGAAAATTTAAACTAAACTCCAAAGCATTATCATAGAATGCACCAGTTTTAGAGTTATGATCAAATAGATTTTGTGTACCATCAAATTTGAACGCTATTATATTAGGACTAGCAGTTGTAATCTTTGAAAGATATGGATGGTTGTAAGTATTTATAATATCGCATTCAAAATCATTTAAAGCAGCATATGACTTAAATCCTTGAAATATTTTAAGTAAATAATTCACGATTATATCTAAAGTCACAATCATTCAAGCACCTTATAAGTTAGTTCTGATAACATTTTAGATGTGTCAACAAGTGGGATTGATGCGGTGCTGCTACCTTTTTGAAATTTGCTTTTGATTGTATTATCCTTTAAACTCGGCACAACTTGCCCCGATAGTACATAATTCTCATAGTATCTGATAAAAGCTTCTCCGATGGCATGCATTCCGGATTTAGGATCAATATTAAACTTAGAATTTATATAACTGTTATTGATATATTCTCTAAATTCAGCGCTACCAGCAATTTTGGTTAAATGTTTTCTTATCGGTAATTTAGTGCTCCCTTTTTCATGCATTCTAGCAATATTGGAACGACCCCCAAACCAGCCAATTTCTAAGTGAATACTTATCTTTAAGTCGTCCATATAAATTCCTTTAAGACAAGAGTGAAGTACCTAATTGAAGAGTCAATGCTAAATATTTCACAATAAACTAAATCTGAAATTGATATTCTATCTTTTAGTTCATAGTTGAGATTTGCATATGTGTAAAGTTTAGAATACCCTTGAATATCAGACATATTAGAGTCGTAAAGCATTGCAAGTTCTTGTGGTTTTATATCAATAATAACCCCAAGAAATTCAGTGTACTCATTTTTGTTAAATATTCGTTGATAAGACTCATCTCCTTCAAGTTTTATAATGTTTACTTTATAGAACCTTAAGGGCTCAGGATCCTTAAAAACATTAATCATGCGTAAAGACATATCTGCTAGTCTTTTTCTAATACCACTCATTAGACAACCCCCATACAAGATGGTGTTGAAGTATCTCGCTTAAGCTTTTCTAAAAATGAATCAAGCTGCAAGCAGAGGTTTTTACTTGATGCACAACTTTCACTGCCTTCTTCTACTCCTTTACCACCTGGATAATAGTCAAGCTCAAGCTCATTGAATTTTTCTTTTTTTATTCTTTCAAATTCAAATTCACGAACAATCCCTTGCTTTCTTAATTGACAACCCATGTGGTAGAAGGTAAGCAAAAATATTTGTTCATATGTAAGTGAACTAGCTAACAACCCGCCTAAAACAAAATCAATATATGAATGAGCAATATCGGTTGAATCTCTATCAACTTGTTCATTCGGAGTAGGCAACATGTACTTACTAGGCTTGAACTTAATAAGCTCCGGATTCAACGGATAGACGAGTATTTGGTGTTTTAGTAAATTTGAAGTTTCAATGTAAACATCTTCTCTATTATTAATGGCTTTAATAGTCTGGATCAAAACATCTTCCCATTTCTCACAACTAATCGGAGGAAATTGATCTGAAGAGCATGGTTTTACCAATTTCAATGAAGTTGTAGGGTCAACTATTACCATCATAGGTGTAGAAAATTCATCGCCCAGCTCTAGTTTTGAGAGTCCTGTGTCAACCTTTTCAAATATTTTATCCATCTTATCCTTATTACCATTTTGAACTTCTTCTTTTACTTGATCTGGCATGTTAAGAAGTCCATACATATTAGGGAGTAGACGTTTTTGATTTTTACCATCTTTTTGAATTGAAACAGTGCCTGTGAGAACAAAGTGATTAATAAGTTTGATAATTTCGCTACTTGCAAGTTTATAAGCTTGAGCAAAAGGCAGTAGATTGTTATTAATGTCGCCAATATACGAATCTGAAGTATAAAATTTTTCAGAAGATTGTTTTAAATGTCTAAACTTGTATTGTAATTTTAAGTAGTTAAGCCTCACTACTTCAGAACTAAATCCAATAGTTGAGATAGTATTAACTTCATTGGCAATAGTTGTAGGGTTAGCATTTAGAAATGCATCCCATTTTACAGTCCTTTGATAACCCATTTGTAGATCAACATCTTCAATTTGTTCGGGAAAGAACCATTTATACATTATAGGATCTTTTACTTCTCCTATAATATTTACTACTGCTTTTGCATAATAATTTTCATCAAATAATTCCATTTTTATCTCCTAAAACTAATTATTTTTGTACAGCCTTATTTCCAAATACTGCTACCTTTACCAAATAAACATCATTGCTAATTTTCTTTGCATCAGACAATACTATTGCATTAATAGTTGCCTTATTTGGGGGTTCAGAACCATTAATTTTTTCCAATTCTCTATCCTTATTAAAAAAGAGTTTATCTTTTGCTTTAACACCATTTTCTTTTGCTACTAAGTAGCCCTCAAAGTTATTTGTAATTAGGATAATAGTAGCTGTTTTGCTAAACTCGTCTATATCAACACATATTCCGTATAAGTCTTCACCACCACCGGTCTCAACATAAGGCTCATAGTGAATTTCATTTTCTTTTTCTTCTTGAATAACTCTTTTGACCCCGCGCTTGTACGGATACCCCAAAAATGGATGATTTTCCAGTTTGTCAAACTTGCTGGTTCTAGTACCTCCAGAAGCAAAAAATTGCACGTTTTTGTCTCTAAACTCTAAAGAATTGCTAAGCAAACCAGCATAATGCTGTGGATTTTTCATAAACTTTTCCAGTTTATTACGACTTTCTTGATAATCTTTTACTAATTGTGTTGTATTTGCCATTCAATTACCTCCTTTTTATCCCCCTACACCCGAAACAGCATGAGCAAACACTTCTTTTTCAAGTCCTCTATTCCCAAAAACTGTAACTTTTATCAAATTGATGGAATAATTCTCTTTGGACCCTCTAGCTTGATCTTGCTTTGAACCCTTATCTTCAGATACAAAATTAATTGTAAATGAATCAGATAATGCATACGCATTAATTACAGTTGGACGTCCACCTCCAGCCTTGATAATAACCCCATCAGTATTAATGTCTAATATTTCTCCTGCTTTTATATTTGGGTTTCTTGTCACAAGGTACCCTTCAAAGTTATTGGTGCATATCATCAGCTACTCTATCTAGATATGCCCATCTTTTGATAATACCCAATTCAAGCACTATTCAAAAAACACCTGTTCCCAAACAATTAACCGGGATACCATACGATTATGAGTATAATGGCACACCTTCTGGCATTACGCTTTATCCATACGAATACAAGAATAGGGGGATATATATTGACATGGAATACAGTGGCGATCCAACTCTTATTTTTTGCAAATATAATGATGATGACCCCATTTACCTTGATATTCAGATTCACTCAGAACACCATAGGTCTGATTACATGCCTAAGATAATATATTTAAAGTATTCCGATGAGTCTGAAAAAACTATACTATATGAGCACACGGGATCCAAAGGATCATCTACCATATTTCCTTTGCTCCAAGGATGGTATGTCCAAAAAAGAAGAAACAGATCAGGAGGTCCAATCCCACAGCTTTTAAAGCTGTAAGCTTTTTTAGCAAAAATTAAGATTTTAGTATATAATGTATATACAAATAAAAATTAAAATAAAGGATTGAAAAATGGATACTATTAAAATAACAGAACTTATTAATCTAAATGAAATTAAGCTAATAGCCGTAATGATTTTTGTAACAGTAATAGTTTTAGGGGTGTTAATTCTTCTCAAGCCATTACTAAAAGACATACTATCTATAGTAATAGGCAAAATTTTTAAAAATGGAAGTGGCAACAATCATATTAAAAAACGGGATTAATTTATGAAATTATCTAAAGATAATCTTGGGCTTGGACTTACCTCTTTATCAAACCTTATTGACATATTTTCTAAATTTGAAGATGAATTTGATGAAATTGCGCATAAAGGATTCTTTTTGGTTTATGAGCTGTATTCTCATTATCAATTAATCTATACAACAAATATGGAAAGACTTGAAAATACATTAACCCCAACAATAACCAAAGCACTCGCTCCAATAAATGAGAAAATCAATCACTGTATTGATCTAGTTAATTCTGATGAAAAAAATTTAAAAATATCTAATAAGCTCAAATTCAATCCAGAAGGAAAACCTATATATCAAGAGAGAAACAAATAATGCAAAATAACACTATTGGCTTAGGGCTTAATTTACTATCCAGCTTAACCAACATAGCTAAAACTGATACTAACATAGATCATAATTACATTAACACTTTTAATAGGGTAATAGATTTTTTCTACAAAACATATATTGAAACACTAAAAGCTATAGAAACAGCCGAATCAATGAAAATATTTGAAGAAATACAAGATATCTTAAAATAAAATATTGAGATAATAGAGGCTATTTCTACTAGCAAAAGTAAGAGAATCATATCTTCACTAAAAGCAAAACGCAACAAAATTATGAAAGAATATGTAAGCGCTCTCAAAAGAGGTGAAAATGTTTAAATTATCAAACTACTTATTAATTACTTTACTACTATGTTGTACTACTATTGCTAGTTTACCAGAAGAGCCGGAGCCGCCAATTATTCAAACACTAGAATCTTTGGCTAAATATGGGGTGCAACTATCAGATTATGTTATGTATCTTGTAACATTCTTAAGCAAAACAAAATCTAAAGTTAATGATCCAAATTACCCAACATATACTTATCCCGATTTATCAAAACCAAAAGACTAACACTCCATAACTTCAATAAGACATAATATTAAACTACTTTTAGAGTACATTCACAAAACAAAACCCGTGGCAAAAAAAGTCTATAATCAATATTCTAATTTAAAAATGTAAATTACAAAAAGGTTTTTCTTGCAAGAAAATATACTTCATATGTGTAAATAGACCCTGCAAACTAAACTAGTGTATAATAAGCTATAAAGGAAAAATATTGTGAAAACCGTGCCAACAAATACTACAAGTATAACTGAAGAACAAATATACAATGAGTTTATACGATTGGGGATGGAACAACTAATAGCACAAGATTTATCTAAAAGATATTATCACAATGAACTTACATATAGAGATTTAGAAAATTTAGAAAAACAATTTGGAATAAAGTTTGATAATCTTGTTTCTAAGATTGATAGTATAGAGAAGAATTTAGATACTAAGATAGATAGTGTTAAAAGTGAACTTACTACTAAAATTGATGGTGTAGAAAAAAATTTAAATATCAAAATAGATAGTTTAGACGCCAAGATTGACACTATAAAAAAGAATTTAAAACAAGATATGTCTAATTTAGAAGAAAATCTCAAACAAAACCTTGACGAAAAACTCAAAATTCATGAAAAATTTTTATTAGAAAAACTTAATATAAGCAACAGATTAATAATTATTATTACAATAATAATAGCTCCAATTGCTATATCTAGCATAGCAAATATTATTACATCGATAATTAATGGGTTTCCTAAATAGAAATTACAAATAATCCTCAAAATATATAATTTATCATTTCCAAACAATCCTCTTAAAAAGAGGAATTCAATAATAATTGTTTATTCAATATTTAGTAGCAATAATTAAATTAAACATTACTAATAAAAAAGGAGAGGGGAATAAAGATTATCAATATATTATTTTGTTTATTTTTTATTCTGCTAAACAGCTGTAATTCCGATAATAATGATGCTTTTAAGAATAATAATAAAAATAATACCCAAGAAGTAAAAAGCGGGAAAAAGCGCGATTTAAGCGAACAAGAAAAGCCTAAATCTAAAGAAGAACTTCTTAAAGAAAAGTTAACCGATGAGCAACAAAAACAACTTGATTGGTTAAAAGAAGCATTGGGCAATGCTGGAGAATTTAATAAATTATTAGGAAATGATGAATCTAAAATAAAATCAGCACTTGATCACATAAAAACTGAGCTTGATAAATGTAGCGAAAATAATGAAGGAAAAAACACTTTGAAAGAAATAGTTAAAGAGGCCTTTGGTGGAGGTATAGAAAAAATTACAACTGAAGCAACTACTACATGTAATCAATAATATCAAAGCCCCCTTATTTAGGGGCTTTAAACATATTGCTATGCTGCAAATATATAATCAAATTGTTTATCTTCTTTCAACGTACAAAAGAATAATAGCGGGCTAGGGCCATAAGAAGTCCTCTTAAACGCCACAAACTTTTCAAAATCTTGTAAATCCTTTAATCTATTATTTCTCTTAAAATAGTCTTTTATAATCTCTGCCCAATACTTTATACTCTTAAAATCACTATTTTTCTCAAAATGCGCAATTAAATCAGCTTCAATTTTCTTAATATCATCAACATTATTGGGATCTATTTTCTGAATAAAACTTATTTTTTGAATAATTGAGTTTATATTATCTTTTATTGTAGCGCTATTTACCCAATTTTTTATATTAGACAACGCTTCTTTAAAAACCCCATAATAATAAAGCCTATCTTTTTTTTGTTCTTGATTAATATCTCTTTTCTGGTTTTGAATAGTGTTATTTTTCTGAATTTGATTAATCTCTTGTTTTTGTTCCTTTTTTTGTACTTGTTCTTGATTGATATTAACTTGCTTGTTGGGCATAGAATTTCCGTTTTCATAATTATTGTAAATAAGGGCTGCATCAGTATCCACTTCACTTTCTATGTTAAGACATGCAACTAAAGCGTACCTTTTAAAATAAGTAATGGCTGAACCAACTAGTTGTGGCGTTGTATTTACACTTTTAGACCCATTTTCATTATTCCATTGTAAATTTTCTGTAAGTATTGGTGTATCAAAAGACTCTTCATACCCACTGATTGTGCTGTAAAATGTGGTCCTAACAACATGCACTCTAACATATGGATCATGTGTAAAAGTTGGGAATTGCTCAAAATCAAGCTCCAAATTGTGCTTATTAATAACGTTTTTTATTTCTCTAACTATTTCGTTAAAATTCTAATACTTGTATCCATATCCTTTAAGACTTTTATCAATCCCTGGTAAATTCATTTTTAGGGTTTTCATATCTTTTCTGAAGCTTATTTTTGCTTGAATATTATTTTGTATTTCTTGATTATTATTGTTTGAAAGATTTTCCATCTTTTTACTCCTGTTTTGAATTAATAAATATAAGTACATAGCAAAAACTATTTTTGCCAACTTTTTTACAAAAATTTTTACAAAAAAAATAGGGCTTAGCTAAATTCTCTATTGTCTACTAAAGAAATTAGTTAAGCCCGTGCTAAAAATTTTTTTGCAAATTCAAAACAGGTAGTTAAAACTGAAAAATGTTCAAATAACTACGCTGTTTGTAGTGTAGCCCAATTTTAAATTAAAATCAATTTGTATTTTTACTAAATTATAAAAAGTATATTAATTTAACAAAATTAATAATTAAAATTTAATATTTTTTTAGAAAAGTATTTACTTTTAAATCAAAATTTTGCATTATAATATTAATTATTAATAATTCAAAACAGGAGAAAAAACATGGAAGGTTTTTCAAATACCACAAAAAGTAAAACTTGTCGCAACAAACACCAACATAAATTAATATCTCTTACTTCAACACTAGATTATCTAAACAAAAAAGATAAGAAATACACGCAACAAAACATACTTTATTACTTTAATGAAAATCTAAAAAGAAATGGTCTAGCTCCCACTACGTTAAGAACAATGCAAAACTATCTTTACAAATTAGAAAAAGTATTAAAAGTTACAACTAATTACTACCAACACTTAGGAGTAAATTGTGGAACTGAAATTTACTATAAACTAAAGTATCCTAAAAAAGAGTGTTACCAGAAAATCAACAAGTACTTTAAAGAACGAAAAAACTCTAGATTTAGATCTAGAGTCAATAACCATTTTAAAGACAATGTTTCCAAAAATAGTAGTGTAAATTCAGTGGGGTGTTTAAGTAATAAAAATAATATAAAAGAAGAAAGAAAGATTAAAGAAATAGAAAAATATCAACTAAGAAATTATTTCAATAACTGTAACTTTAAAACAGCAGCTGCTCTTTCTATTTTGTATTTAAATACTGATAAAGATACGAAGATTGAGGCAATAAATATCTTAAAACAAAATGAAATTGCCCTAATAAAAAAATTCAATATAAAAAAATCTTGCATGAAAGAAAAACAAAAAAAATTAAAAGAAATTCTATACAACACTAGGAAAGAATTAGAAGAAAACGGGTACAATCCCAAACAATTAGAAATAAATTTACAAAAAGTATACGAAAATTACAAATATAAGCCCCATTTTATTATTGAAAATTATAAATATAGCGATTTAAACAATATAAAGCGTAAATTAGAAAAGTCGATTGAAATAAAAAAAGAAAATTCTCAACAAAATTATCAAAATTTAAAGGAAAATATTTTCAATATCCTTATTGAACAACTAAAAAAAGAAACAAATATTAAAATTCTAAAGCCTATTATTAAAAAATATTTGAATAACCAAAAGAAAATAGAATACAATAAAGTATTTGGTATATATCATCTTGAATTATCAAAAATAATAAAAAATGAAAAAAATTCTTTAACCACAGAAGAATTTAGTATAAAGGCCGTATGAGGATTTAACATGGAAAATGCACCAGAACCTATTGAAACTGTAAAAAAAGGTAAATGTAAAGTTGAATGCCAAAATAAAGAACGCTTTATTTTGATTGAAAAAGAAAATGGTAAAGCAATGTATCATACAAAAATAATGATGGATATTTATAAATTTGGAGTTTATGAGAAAAAACATGAATTTAGACTAGCATTAAGGGCTCTATTTAATGGAGAAAGAATTGTTGAAGAAACTCACTTGTATCCAATTAAAGAAGGAGATAAGTTTATTGGTATTTTTTATGGCTACAGAAAACCAATTAAAAAGCCATTAATAAAGTATCAAATAAATGGAACTAGAAAAGCATATGCATTAGCAAGGGCATATTATATGGAATTTAGATTTAAAGCCGGGAGTGTTTTTTGCTATTTTAAGGGGCTATATCGTTTATTAGATAAAAAAAGAACAAATAATCACTACAACAAAGTTTTATTTAGTATGTTTACAGATTTAGAACAACAAGTATATAAATTTTATGGGAAAAAATACCCGGAACAAGGACCACTAATAAAATGGATAATAAAAAACCCAAAATAATAACAATTGCGTCAATCAAGGGCGGTGTTGGTAAAAGCACAAGTGCAATTATATTTGCAAATTTGCTGGCCCAAAAATATAAAGTATTATTAATAGATATAGATACGCAAGCCTCTACTACTAGTTATTTTTATAAAGAAATTGCAAGTCAAAAGATTAATATTGTAAGCAAAAATATATACAGAGTATTGAAAGAAAAATTAGATATAAATAATGCAATTATAAATATTAAAGACAATTTAGACTTAATACCAAGTTATTTAAATTTACATAAATTTTCAAGCGAGTTTATTCCCCTTAAAGAATTGAGATTAAAGGACAACTTAATTTTTTTAAAACAGGATTATGATTACATAATAATAGATACTAATCCAAGTCTAGATTTTACTTTATCCAATGCTTTAATGACTAGTAATTGTATAATAGTTCCAATGACAGCAGAAAAATGGGCAGTAGAAAGTTTGGATCTATTAGAATTTTATATAAAAAAATTAAGAATAAAAATTCCAATTTTTATTCTTATCACAAGGTTTAAAAAAAATAATACGCATAAAGAGCTATTAAAACATGTTAGGTCCAAAAAAGGATTTTTAGGGATCGTGCATGAAAGAGAAGATTTAAATAGAAAAATTACCAGGAATGATGAATTTGATATGACTAAAGATTATATCGAAGAATACAAAGAAGCAGTATCAAAATTTTTTAATATGTATGAAAAATATATTATAAAGAATTGTTCAGGAACTGAACAACTCTAAAGTAGAGGAGATTTTTTATGAAAATAGAATTAAACAAAAGAGTTTTATCAGAAGAAATAGATCCTGATATTGAAAAAAAAATTGTTACCAATGAAGATGCAATTATTCATTATAATACCCTAAAGGATAGATTGAGAGCAAATTTTAGAAAAGAAATATTTCATAAAGTGGACAATATTAGAATTTTAAAAGAAATAAAAGATAACGAATACTATAAACTCGATGGATATAAAAGTTTTGATGCTTTTATTAAGAATTACAATATAGCAAAGACACAGGCTTATGCTTATTTAAAATTAGCAGCTGCTTTACAAGAGGGGATTCTTAAAGAAGATTATTTAATAGAAAATGGTATTCAAAATTCTCTTGAGCTAATACAAAATAAAGAAAGTTTAACATTCAAAAAATCAAAACAAAATCCAATAAAACCACTAAGATTTCAACTTAAAACTCAAGAAAGTTATGATTTTTACAAAAACAATGCTAAATTTACAAGTTTTATGATGCAGGATATTTTTGAAAATCAAAAAGATTGGATTAATAAGCTGTTAAAAAAGTATAAACAATTAAAAGGATAATATGGAGATTTTATGAATAGTTTGACTTACAGAACATACAATATAGAAAGTATAAAAAATGAGTTTTTAAAGATAGGATTTAGTGAAGAGGCAATAGATTTTGTTTTTCTGCATAATGATAATTACAACTTTGAATTTTTAAAAGAAAAATTAATTAATGTAGAAAAGAATTTACAAAAGGATATATCTAATTTAGACATTAAGATTGATACTGTAGAAAAGAATTTAAACACCAAAATAGACAATGTAGAAAAGAGTTTAAATCAAAAACTTAGCATGGGTAACAGACTAGTACATTTTATGATAATAATAGCAGCAATTCTAGGGCCAATTTTGAATGCCCTATTTATGAAATATTTACAAGGTGGCAAATAATAATGTATTGTAAAATTTGATTTTTTAAAATGGTACATTATAATATTGATGAAGAGTATTATCAATTAACACTTAATTTTTGCTTTTTCATAAATTAAAACTTATTTGAATTTTTAACAAGAGAATTTAAATAGGTTCTTTTATTTTAACAAATACAAATTGATTTTAATTCTAAATTAGAATATATTCAATGATTGAAAAGCTTATTTAAATTATTTTAATAAGCAAATTTGATTAAACCCCAACTTTATTAAAATAATTTCTGTAAAAAAGTTGTCAAAAATAGTCTTTGTTACATATATATATATGTATGTAAATAGCTAAAAAAGTTTATTGCTATCAAAACAATCCAATCAAGTTGGGTTTAGCTAAGTTCTTAGATAAGAGAATTTAAATAAACCCAACTATTTTTTTGTAAAAATTTTTGTAAAAAAGTTGGCAAAAATAGTTTTTGCTATGTACTTATATTTATTAATTCAAAACAGGAGTAAAAAGATGGAAAATCTTTCAAACAATAATAATCAAGAAATACAAAATAATATTCAAGTAGATCTCAAAATGATAAGTGTTAATCAACAAAGTTTTACTGGATGCGAAATATTTGAGGAAAAATCTTCTCCCATTAAAGAAAAAAGTAAATTAAGTAAAATAGGTAAAAAATTACCAGGAACAAGTAGTAAAGAGTGTTTTAGATTTGACCGCAATCAAGATTTTAGTCTTCAAAGAAACAAGCTAAATAAATACGGAGCTAGTGAAGTAGGCAATATTCTAATTGGTGGTGCGGGGCTGAAAGATTTAATGATAAACAGAGTGCTTAAATATTTTGATATGAATCCACCTTTTGAAGAGAATTTATATATGCTCAAGGGTAAAGAGTTAGAGAATTTAGGATTTAGATAATTTGTTAAAGCATACGGTGATAATATTAATATTTTATATAAAAACAAATATGCCAATGGACTTGATAAGTATAACTATTTTAAAAAAATAGGCAGTTCAGAAACTTTAGTGGGCTCAACAATTGATGGCTGGTTTATCAATAATAATGGCGATTTAGAACTATTAGAGATTAAAAGTAGCGACTTTCATTATATGAGTAGCGCTATTGAAGAGTACAATAAAAATGGCAATTTTTTAAGCAGTAAGTATTTTTTCAAATACTATGTGCAGGCGCAAATGCAACTAGCATGTACTGGACTTGAGTATTGTAATTTGTTCTTTTTAATAGACGCTGCACCAGTTAATTGTAAGATAAAGAGAAATGATTCTTTAATATCAAAAGTTCTTAATTTTGTTCTTAAATGTGAAAGGGAGGTTTTCAATATAAGAGCCGAAATTATTAAAAACAATCAGGTTAAGTTATTAATATCTAACAATATTGATAATGATATGTTTAATAAGCTTGTTGAAGAGATTGAAGAGTTGGTAGTAAAGAGTGATTTTTATCAATCTGGAGTTGAGTTTGATTGGACAAATGAATTTGTAGAATATGTTGAGTGTGTAGATCTTGAGATTAAAACCGAGCAGTCTGCCATAAATCTTGAGGAGGATCTTGTTGAGATTAATAACTTAAAAGTAGAACTAAATAAAATTCAAAATGAAAACAAAAAAAGAGAAAAACCTATAAAAGATTTGCTCAAGATTAAAATTGATAAGATTATGGATGAATATCCACTAATTAATCATAGGAATTACAGATTCAAACAATTTGTATTCACTTATGATCCTAAAAAAAGAGCAATAGCAGATAGATTTAAAGAACTTATACCAATAAATAATAAAGTTTTTGTGCCTAGCAATATGAGTAATATAACATATGCAAATAGTGTCCCCTTTTGAATGGGGCACTAAAAATAAAAAAATTAAAAAAATTATTTAACATAGGAGGTTTAAAAAATGCTTATTAGTAAAATAAAACAAAACAATAGGAGTTTACTCGGAGAAATACAGAGATGGGGATGCTATTTTTTATGCTTACATTATTATACAAGTGTGTTTAAGAATATTGAATTTAATGCTTTTGGCATAAATGTGGCTTATCGCAGATTTTTAGGACTTGGATACATCAAGAGCAATTGTTTTATTAAAAATCCTTGCATGATACTAAATTATTATGGTATTAGAACTAGTGTGAGATATGAATCTTTTGGTTACTTTGCAGCTGCAAATGAATTTGAAATAAGTGAAGTTAAAATCACGGGGGTTAATGGATCTCACTTTATTGCTACAAAAGAGCAAGAAATATTATATGATTCACTTGATTTAAGGGCTCGTGGAAAAATATTTAAAGTAACTTCAAAGCGAATATTTAAGCCTAAGTAGTTATACTACAGCTTTAAGCTATTTTTGGCGTATTTATAAGCTTGAATTTTGTTAGCAGAAGAAAGTCCGTAGATATTATCAATTTCATGGGTTGAAGAGTATTTCATAAGTTCTTTAATTTGAAAAGAATTATAACCATTGGCTTTTAAATTTGAAATAAATAAATTTCTGCATAAATGAAGTGATTTATTTACTTTAAATCCTGATTTTTTAAGAAGATTTTTGAATTTTCTAGAAATATTGATAATGCTAATTTGATTATCTTTAAACCTATGTTTGGTTTTTTGAAAAAGATAAGTACGCCGTGTATCGATATTTTTTTCTTCAAAATGATTCTTATGAGCTATTTGAATAGCGTCGTACTCTTTAGAGCTAATGACAATTTCTCTAATGCACGCGACACTTCTTTTTTTTGCCACATTCACTTTTATATTATAAAGAATTTCTCCAGTTTCGCTGGTTAGAGTAGTAATATTTTGCAATTTTACTTTTTGAATTTCAGTGCCCCTACATCCACTTATTGAGAGTAGCTGTACGAACCAGCCAGATATTGGATCAATTTGTTTTAATTGTTTTATACATTTTTCAATTAGTTTGCTGGTTTTTGGAGTTATATAAAACCTAGGGCTAGGTTTTAGATTTTCTTTTTTTGTTTTAGTTGAATTTTTTAGAGTATTTTTAAGAATTTTATTTTCATCTATAACTTTTAGATAATCTTTAAATATTTTGAGGAAAAAATCCGTATCACCTTTATTTAAATTAAGATAATTATTAATGTCCATAAAATCCTCTCCTTATAAGTGTTACTTTTAAATTAAGTAAAAGTAATAAAAATGTAGAAAAATTGCAATTTACATTTTACCAAAAACTTAAAATTTTAGTCAAATTACAGTGCTTCTCATTGCATGCGGAATTTGGGATGTAGAGTGGCTGTAAGGAGTAGAAGTGGCAATTTCTAAGGGGGTCGGACAATAAAGATAATATACTTTAACTGATATATAGCAAAGACTATGAAATTTAATTTGTATGTGTTTTGTAGTCTCTTGTAATGACCCGACCATTTGCAATGGAGAGATTTTCAAGAGTTGTTTAAAATTACATTCGAGTTTTGTTACTATGTAATCCAAAATTTAACAAAATTAATTATTTAAATCTTTAAAAAATTGTATATAATAGGTATTGCATTATCTTTGAGATTTATGGAGTAGGAGTAAATTATGAATAAAAAAATGTTTATTATTTGTGCAGTTTTTGTACTGATAAGTTCTTGTGGAAATTTTAGAAGTAGTTTAAGTGATCAGGGTGGCTTAAGTGGGCAAGCAAGTAGTGATACAATAAAATTCTCTGAATTTACTGTAAATATTAAAAACAAAAAAGACAATAATGGGGATTGGAGCAACTTAGGAACTTTGGTTATAAGAAAAGAAGAAGATGGCATTGAAACAGGTTTAAATGTTGGGGGACATTCAGCTACATTCTTTTCATTAAAAGAGTCAGAAGTTAATAACTTTGTAAAAGCAATGACTAAAGGTGGATCATTTAAAACTAGTTTGTATTATGGATACAAGGAGGAACAAAGCAGCACAAATGGTATCAAAGGCAAAGAGATAACAATAAAGATAGAAACTATTAATAATTCTGAACATATTACATTTTCAGGAGATAAAACTAATAACGGTTCAGGAGATAAAGTCGCTGAATATGCAATACCACTAGAAGAACTTAAGAAAAATTTAAAATAGAAGTTCAAATTATAGGAGAGGATAATTATGAATAAAAAAATGTTTGTTATTTTTGCTGTTTTTGCACTGATAAGTTCTTGCAAGAATTATGCAAGTAGTAAAGATTTAAAAAATCTAGAACAAAATGTAAAAGGAAAAGTTGAGGGATTTTTAGAGGCAAAAAAAGAAGAGTTGGTTGGCGGTTTAAAAAAGCTTGGATTAGAAGCTTATTCAAAAGTTAAAGAAGAATTGATGCAAGCTGATGGACCACAAGGGCAACTACAAGAGCAAGTAGATCAAAATATTGATGAAGATTCAGAAGATTCAAAATTTAAAAAAGAGATTGAAGAAAAAATAAAAGGATTAAAAGAAAAGATAGATAAATCGGATGATAAAACTTCTCTTAATATGTATTCTGGCTATGAAGAAGAAGTGAAAAATTTAAGAGAAGAAGAAGAATTAGAGAAAAAATTAAAAGATAAAAAAGAAGACAGAGAAAAGCTTGAAAATAAATTAAAAGAACTTGAAAAATCTTTAAAAGAAAAAATAGAAAAAAGAAAAAAAGCTTTAGAAGAGGCTAAGCAAGAATTTGAAGAGTTTAAAAAACAAGTTAATGGTGCAACTGGACAAACTTATGGTAATCAAGTTCAAAGTCAAGGGAAAGTTGGTGGGCAAGCGTGGACAAAAGCTAAAAATTTAGGATTAAATGTAAGTTATTCTAGTGATAATGGGACTGATAGTAATGATTTTGCAAAAAAAGTTATAGAAGATACACTTAAAAAGATTGAAGAAGAGCTTAAAAATAATGGAGAAGAGGCTGTGTAAGAAAAAAAAGAATAAAACAAATGGTTTTTAAAGCATAAATTATGATAAACAAGACTAACAACTAGTCTTGTTTTTTTATCTAAGATATTTTATAAACTAAAAATAACAAAGTTATTGTCCAAGATATCATGTTTTTGATATATTATTATATAGATAATATGCATGCTAATAAAATTTCAGATTTTTATGATAATTTAGATAAGGAAACACACATCGCTTATAAAATAATAAATGACCCTTTAGGACCACCCACAAAAGAATTTATTAAATGGGTTTTAAAAGATGGATATCTAATAGAAAAATATAGAAGTTCTAAAAATGTTGAGATTAATTATAGCTACAAGGAAGGAATATTAGAAAAATGTTTGGAAAAATTAGGAGAAGATAAGTCCATCGATCTTTTATTTTTTGTTAGTTATATTTTTTATAAGATAATACGAAAAGTATCGAAACGAAACCAACTACATGCGATTGAAGATTTTAAAGATATGTTATTTATGAGCATACACTATTATGATAAGGGAATTTTCACAAGTAATAATTTTATGCATGAAGTGAAATATTTTTACAAACTTATAAAGTCAAAGTCAAGGTTTATCAAAATACAATAAATTAGTGAGCTGCTATTTCCATAATCTTTGATTTAGAAATAGCAGCGAGCTAAATCAATAAAAGCCAATAAATATTAAATACTTCCCATAAATATCAACAAGAAGTTGTAAGTTTATGTTAATAACTTATAAATTGCTTTACTATTTAGAGTAATAATTTGTTAATTTTGTTACTTTGGGGCAATGTTTTTGAAAAAAGTTAAACGTTCTTTTGATGATTATGTTGCGTACTTTAGAGAAGGATCATTAAGTGATAAAGAAATAGCAGCTAAACTTGGAGTTTCTAGGGTAAATGTGTGGAGAATGAGACAAAAATGGGAGAGTGGGAAGATTTCTGTTAATGAGGACTCTAGAGTAACAATTAGTGAGGATACTTTTGAACACCTTGTAGCACGAACTTTTAAATCTGAAGTTAAAGCCAAAAAAGTTAAAGGCGAATTGGATTTAGAGCGCGCTAATTTAGAATTAGGGTTTATACGTGCATTCAAACAATATTCTAGTATTGAACTTGCTAGTATGCTTTCAAAAATAGACGATTTAAGATTTAAAATTGACTCTTTAAATAAACAATGTAACAAGAAAAATGCAAAATGTGTTAATGAAAATATTAATTCTTTAAAAGTTGAGCTTAATGATCTTATAAAAGAGTGTTCAATAAGAGAAATGGAGCTTTACTATGAATGTATGAAAAGACTTGCTGCTGCTCATGAAGTTGATAGTAAAAGTAATTATAAAAGTAGTAAAGGACACAAGTGAACTTATATCAAACAAAACTTTTTACAACACTTCAAAAGCAATACAAAAATCAGTTTGGAGTTGATATATCACAATTTGTTAAGCCAACAAACTCTTTAATTTATTTTGATCAGTTTGAAAAAGAACATTTAACCGTAAAGCAAAATAGGGTAATAAAAAGCATTCAAAAGAACAATGAAAAGAAAATTATACTAAGCGGTGGTATAGCTAGTGGCAAAACGTATCTTGCATGTTATCTGTTTATTAAAAGTTTACTTTCCAATAAAAAGCTATACTCTAGTGATACTAATAATTTCATTATTGGAAATTCTCAGCGTTCAGTTGAAGTAAATGTTTTGGGTCAATTTGAAAAGCTATGTAAACTTCTTGATATTTCTTATATCCCCAGACATACAAACAATTCATATATACTGATTGATTCACTTCGTATTAATTTGTATGGAGGGGATAAGGCAAGTGATTTTGAAAGGTTTAGAGGTAGTAATTCGGCACTTATTTTTGTTAATGAGGCTACTACTTTACACAAACAAACTTTAGAGGAAGTATTAAAAAGACTTAGATGTGGGCAAGAAACTATTATTTTTGATACTAATCCGGACCATCCAGAACATTATTTTAAAACTGATTATATTGACAATGTAGCAACTTTTAAGACATATAATTTTACAACTTATGATAATGTACTTTTAAGTAAAGGATTTATTGAAACTCAAGAGAAACTGTATAAAGAGATACCAACATACAAGGCAAGAGTTTTGCTAGGAGAATGGATAGCAAGCACCGACTCAATTTTTACACAAATTAATATTACCCAAGATTATGTGTTTACTAGCCCAATAGCATATTTGGATCCAGCATTTAGCATTGGGGGCGACAATACTGCTTTATGTGTTATGGAGCGGGTTGATGACAAATATTATGCTTTTGTATTTCAAGACCAAAGACCAGCCAATGATCCTTATATTATGAATATGGTAAAAACTGTATTAGAGAATTTCAATGTAAAAACACTTTACTTAGAGGATAGAGATAATACTAAAGGTGCTGGTGCATTGACTCTTGAATATATGACTCTTAGGAACAACATGAATCACAAATTTAGAATTGTGCCGATTAAACCAAAGTCCAAT
This sequence comes from [Borrelia] finlandensis, assembly GCF_000181875.2. Classification (GTDB taxonomy): domain Bacteria; phylum Spirochaetota; class Spirochaetia; order Borreliales; family Borreliaceae; genus Borreliella; species Borreliella finlandensis. Next base: position 41,558 of record NC_012247.1, read on the forward strand.
AAATTTAGCAGAATAACATCGTTAATTACATCGTTTACTTACAAGAAACTTTACATTGCAAAATACAGTAGTTCTTCTGTATTTAATGATATTTACGCTTATAAAGGGGATAACAAAACCCATGATGATGCACTTGACGCAATATCTGCGGCATATTTAATTTTGTCTTTAGGATATAAAGAGAGAAGTATCCATTTTGGCAATCAAATATTTTTGTAAATTTTATTGACAAAAATATTAGTTTTTGCTATTATACACGTAATTTAATTAAGAAAATTAAGAATAAGAAATAAAAAAGTGTGTAATTTAAGAAAAGCAAAACTAGTAGATAAAGTAAGTGCATTAGAACTATATCGATATTCGATATTTTTTAGAAATTACATTGAAAATGTAGCAGAAGACTGTCTCAAGAACGGACTTGTTCTTGAGAGTACTGGTCGCAATGTTAGTGAGGCAGAACTTTCTAGATTAAAGGTGCAACTTAAGAATGCGCTTTTAAATTGTATTATAAGCTTCCGTTTTCATGGAATTGGATATGTTTTAGTAAAAACTAAAGATACACTACTAGACCTTGAAGAACCCGTCAATATAGAGCTACCTATTGGATTTGAATACCTTGATCATGAATCTGTAAGAGATTTGGGGGTTGATTTTGATCATATAACTTATAAAGTAAAAGCCAATAATAATGGCAATTCTTTAGATGCAGTTAAAATACACAAAAGCCGACTCATAATATATGAAAATTTCGATTATATCTTAAAAAGATATGTTCCGTGTTATACGGAAAGTTTTTTGTTAGATATTTATTTATTTGAAAAGATATACGTTGAAATAGAAAAACGTATTGAGAATCACAATTTTTTATTTTATAAAGATGAATCTTTAGTACAACTACAAGATGCACTCTCAAGTGCTACAACTTCTTTAAGTGCACTTACTCAAGGCAGTAGTGATAAAGGAAGTGGTATTTTATCTGGATTTTTAAGAAAACAGAATTCAAGCAATCATAGTAAAGATATTTCTAATTTACGCAGCCTTAATGACTCGTTAGCTAACGAACTTGCTAGGCTTAAAAGCAATCTTAACAATGAGGGGATGTTTTATACAGCAACTCCTAGCGCTAGTTTAGAGGTTATTAAGTATGATCTTAGCTATCTAAAAGAAGCCCTAGCATTAATTAAAGCAAAAATTGGTGCTGATACTAAAGAACCGCTAACTAGAAGTTTCAACGAGCAGGCTAAAGGACTCGGGAATGATGGTAAAGGTGATAGGAGTAATTATTATGATTTTCTAAAAGGCGTACAAGAACAAGTTGAGAATTCTTGTAATTTGAAACTTGCTAAATATTTTGGCCTTGATATGAGATTTAATTCACTGATTATGTTGAGCGAAGATCAAAAAGTAGAAAGAGACATAAAGCTAATTGAGCTTTACAGCAAATATAACGAGCTTATACAAAGTAGCTCCTTTAATAACGAGGAGCTAGCTATTTTAAAAGAAAAATTATTCTCATTTTGAGAAAAGGAGTTAAAAAGTGATTGAAAATGAAGAAAAAGAAGACTTGCAGGTACACGTAAAAGAAGAACAGCAAGTTAAATCTGATACTAAGATTATAAGTTTTGGTGAATATGAAGAGTATATGCGCCTTAAAGAACAAGCAAATAATGTAAAACCTAAAGAGATAAACCGTGATTTAAGTATAAATGAGCGAATAACAAAAGAACTTGCAGAAGTTGAAGAGAGAGAACGCGTTGAAAAGCAATTATTACTGGAAGCAGATCGTATAAATGAAATTGATACTCTAGCAAAAGCACATCTTAGCAATCATTTTAATAAAGAAGTGCTTTTAGCAAAAGGATACACTCTAAAAGACATTATGCAAGCACAACGCAGAGAACTTGTTCGCAAATTTGTTCCAATTGAGCAAATTAAAGCTATTTCTAAAGTAGCAGACATAACCCATATTGATGGGGAGATACTAGAACAACTTGTTTCTTTAGCTAAAGTCAACATCAAGTTAAGAAAAAATGCGAATAGCAATTCTTCTTCTGTTGATTCTATTAAAGGCAATATTGTTACTAAATCAGAAGAAAGAGTAAGTTTGCTTGATTCTAATTTTGTTCCAATTAATTTTACAGAATTTGTACAAGCTATTAGTAATACTTACAAGCAAAGACGAATGCAATTTTATGAAAACTTGAAAAGAAATAAAAGAACAAGTATTGCGTAAAAGGAGTTTTCAATGAGTGATATTACTAAAATTAAACAAGAGTTTGATAAAAAAGTTGCCGAAATACGTGCATTAATGAAAAATCCACAACAAGACACCAGTTTATTAGGTAATTCTTTAGAATTTAGAGATAAAAACTTAATTTATTCCAATTCTGGTGGAGTTCTCACTAGTAGTAAAGACAAAATAGAAAATTATCCTGCTAAGGGTTATCCATACAAGCGTGGAGTAAAGCTTAGTTTTAGTGCTGATGGTACAACAGAACTTGAGGTTGAGGCTGGTGGTGGTGAAGACTTATATGGAATATGCACTGATATAGATGAATATACTGGTATGGCAACTGTAATTCCAATTACAAACAATTTTACCGGGTATTTAACTTTTAAGAAAAATGGAAACGGTGTAAACCCGGGGGATAAGCTGCATTTTAATCAACATGGAGAGCTTGAAAAAACTACGGGGGGAGAAAAATCTGTTAATGCCGTAGCCCTTTCAAAAGTACATAAATTAACAGAAGAGTTATTTATAGTTCTTGTTAGTGTTTTTGGAAATAGAGCTTTAAAAGGGTAGTTAAATTATGGATTTAAAAGGTAAAGGGCAAGCTAAAGGTCCTAATTCTAATGATAATTTACAATTAGGTTTAGAAACAGAAGTTCCAGTCGCAGCTCCTAGAGCTAAGCGTCAAGCAAGACAAGTTGAAGAGGATGTAGAAGTGAAAGATCCTTATTTTGATTCTGTTGAGGAACTTGACGATATTCTTTTGAAATTCAAAAGATATTCAAAATCAATGAGCTCGATTGAAAATAAGGTTTTTGGTAATTCTGGCGGTTGTTTTAAATCAAAGAATGAGCGAGTTAATGCTTATTCCTTTGCATGTTCAAGCTTTACAGACAAAATAGAAGAATATTTTTACGATCCAAAAAATAGTTTTCCATACAAGCGTGGGGTCAAACTTGTTCCAAAAGAGAATTCTGTATATGTTGAGATTGGTGCTGATACTGATCTATATGGCATATGTGTTGATGTATGTGAGTTTAGTTGCATAGCATATGTTTTGCCAATTACCAATAACTTTGAAGGGTACCTTGTGACAAGAAACCCAAATATAAAAGCAGGAGAAATATTAGACATTAATGCTGATGGGGTTATTATCAAGGCTGGAGGTGGACGTCCAACTGTAATTAATGCGTATGCATTATCTGATTCATTTACAATCAATTTTGTATCTGAAGATAAGGATTCAAAGCGGGCTCAAGCTAGAGGGCCCAAAGAGAATTATTCCATCAATTTGATAAAAGTTACAGTTTTTGGAAACAGAGGACTTGAAAAAGAAGTGTTTGCTCATGCTGTTTCGGGCGTAGGGGGATAAAAAGGAGGTAATTGAATGGCAAATACAACACAATTAGTAAAAGATTATCAAGAAAATCGTAATAAACTAGAAAAGTTAATGAAAAATCCACAGCATTATGCTGGTTTGCTTAGCAATTCTTTAGAGTTTAGAGACAAAAACGTGCAATTTTTTGCTTTTGGAGGTACTAGAAGCAGTAAGTTTGACAAACTGGAAAATCATCCATTTTTGGGGTATCCGTACAAGCGCGGGGTCAAAAGAGTTATTCAAGAAGAAAAACCAAATGAAATTCATTATGAGCCTCATGTTGAGGCCGGTGGTGAAGAAGACTTATATGGAATATGTATTGATGTAGATGAATTTAGTAAAACAGCTACTATTGTTCCAATTACAAATAATTTTGAGGGATATTTAGTGGCAAAAGATTCTACGGTTAAAGTAAAAGACAAGCTTGTTTTTAATAAAGACGGAGCGCTTGAAAAGGTTAATGGAGCGCCTCCAAATAAGGCAACTATTAATGCAACAGCATTGTCTGATGCAAAGCAAATTAGCAATGATGTTTATTTGGTAAAAGTAGCAGTATTTGGAAATAAGGCCATAAGTAAAAATTAATTATATTTTGGAGGATTGAATATGGAATTATTTGATGAAAATTATTATGCAAAAGCTGTAGCCAATATTATAGGAGAAGTTAAAGATCCTATAATGTATAAATGGTTTTTACCCGATCAAATTGAAGATGTTGATCTTCAAATGGGTTATCAAAGAACTGTAAAGTGGGACGCATTTTTAAATGCTAATCCTACAACTATTGCCAATGAGGTTAATACTATCTCAACTATTGGGTTTAGTTCTGAAGTGGTTAGACTTAATTATCTAAAATTACAGTACAAGTTTAGGCACTTAAAGCAGACATCTGAAAAATTTTACACTTCAGACTCATATATTGGAGATATTAATAATAATCTACTTCCTTTCGCTCAAGCTTATAAACTTGCAAGCAGTGAAATTATTAAACTTATTAATCATTTTGTATTAACGGGGACTGTTTCAATTCAAAAAGATGGAAAAAATCAAAAACGTCTACTTCCTAATATGTATGGACTACTTAATATGCCCGAACAGATAAAAGAAGAAGTTAACAATACTGATAAGGACAAGATGGACAAAATATTTGAAAAAATTGAGGCTGGACTTTCAAAGCTAGAGTTAGGAGATGAATTTTCTACACCTATGATGGTAATAGTTGATCCTGCGACTTCATTGAAATTGGTAAAACCATATTCACCAGCAGCACCAGCAATAAGTTGTGAAAAATGGGAGGATGTTTTGATTCAAACTATTAAGGCTATTAATAATAGAGAAGATGTTTATATTGAAACTTCAAACTTATTAAAACATCAAATACTTATTTACCCATTAAATCCGGAACTCATTAAATTTAAACCTAGTAAGTATATGTTGCCTACACCTAATGAACAAGTTGATAAAGACTCAACTGATATTGCTCATTCATACATTGATTTTGTTTTAGGCGGACTACTTGCTACTAAAAAAACTATTTTACAAGTACACATTAAACAATCTTAAGCAAATAAGGTAAGTTAAAATGAGTGAACAAAAAGACTTGCAAACACAAGTTCAAAATGGAGAAGAACTTTTATTAACAAGACTTCATTCTGAAGTACTGTTACTATTGGGAATAGACAAATTTGCACTAAGTAGGCAAAATTTTCTACTTCATTTATCACTGCTTCAAGCTATTCTAGTAACACGTAGTATTGATGCTAGTTCACTTACATATGAACAAATATTTTTGCTTACCTTCTACCACATGGGTTGTCAATTAAGAAAACAAGGAGTTGTTCGCGAGTTTGAATTTGAAAGGATTAAAAAAGAGAAGTTCAATGAGCTTGAAATTGACTATTATCCTAACAGTAGTGGGGGCGAAGAAACCGATGGGGGAAGTTGTGGATCCAATAAGAACTTTTGCTCACAACTTGATGCGTTTTTAGAAAAGCTAAAAAGAGAGACGTCAACGCCGTCTTGTGTGGGGGTTGTCTAGTGAGTGGTATTAGAAAAAGACTAGCAGATATGTCTGTGCATATGATCAACGTTTTTAAGGACCCCGAACCTTTAAGGTTTTATAAGGGCAATGTTGTAAAACTTGATGATGACGACTCTTATCAACGAATATTTAATAAAAATGAGTACACTGAATTTATAGGGATTATTATTGACATAAAACCACAAGAACTTTCAATGCTTTACGACTCTAATATATCCGATATTCAAGGATATTCTAAACTTTACACATATCAAGACCTTAACTATGAACTAAAAGACCGAATATCAATTGCAGATTCAGCTTACTTTGAAATATTTAGCATTGACTCTTCAATCGGATACTTTACTTTAATTTTAAAGGAATTTATATGGACAAACTAGAATTCACAATTGAATTAGAAATTGGCTGGTTTGGGGGTCGTTCTAATATTGCTAGGATGCATGAAAAAGGGAGTAGTAATTTACCGATAAGAAAACATTTAACCAAAATTGCTGGTAGTACTGAATTTAGAGAATATATCAATAATAGTTATATAAATTCTAAGTTTAATCTTGATCCTAAATTAGGAATGCATGCTATTGGAAAAGCTTTTATTAAATACTATGAGAATTATGTGCTATCGGGTCAAGTTGTGCCGGGCTTAAAGGATAGTACAATTAAAAGCAAATTAAAAAAAGGTAGCGGTACTGCATCAACCCCACTTGTTGATACATCCAAAATGCTATCAGAACTCACTTATAAGGTGCTTAAATGATTGTAACTTTAGATTCAATTTTAAATCATTTAATCCAAATATTTAGGGGGTTTAAGGCCTATGCAATTGCAAATAATTTTAAATGCGATATCATAAATACTTACAATCATCCCTATCTTTCAAAAATTACAACTGCTAGCCCTAATATAATAGCATTGAAGTTTGATGGTACTCAGCATTTATTTGATCATAACTGCAAAACTGGTGCATTTTATGAAAATACTTTGGAATTTAGTGTGAATTTCCAAATATATATTATTTCAATAGTGTTAAATGCTAAAGATTTTGATGCCAATTCTCGGATGCTAATACTTTATGATATGCTTAGCGAGTTTCTACATAATAGAGCCCATAAGTATACTTTAGAAAATCAATCCCAACCCGAATATATCAATAAAATTAACTTTTACATTTACCCAATATCTAATATGCAAACAATTGGACTAATTAATTTAGGTACAAAATATAGCAACCATGCATACAGTGCCTCTATAGCATTCAATGCTAGTGTAAAAGCAATCGAAATTTTAAAGGAGGAATACGAAATTGCCGCAAGATACAATTAGTGTAAGTTTAATTGACTCTAGAATTCAAGCAAGCAAGCCCAATTATTATAATCCACTTTTGGTCTATAAAACGGCCAAAATCAAAGTTAATAAAGATAATACTAACTTTAAAATATTGAATTTAACCGTTAATAACTATGAACAACAAATTGAAAATTTAGAAAAAGATAATGGAAATGGAGACGATCAGTTTGGAAAAGAAAAAACACTGCTAAAAACCGCAATGTCGGATTTTTTCAATTCAAGCGAAGAGTCGTTAAAGGTTGCTGTTCTTTTCATTTATAAGGATAAGCCTGAAGAGTTAAAAAAATATCTTAAAATACATAGACACTCCTTTGTTGTGCTTATTAATACTGAGGGGAATAATTCAGAAGATGGGCTTAAGGTTTATAAAGATGACTATGCTAAGTTTAAAATGCCCTCAACTTTTTTTGTATTCTCAACTAAAGAACAAGAAATAAAAGAACCTTTTAATGATAAGGGGAATACTGAAAAAGCAAGAAATATTGTTGTTTACAGCAACAATAAGGATAATTTACACCTCAAATTTGTAAGTGGATATTTATATCAAGCAAGTATTTTCCATTCTGTAAATCCTTATGGTATGCCACTTTCTGCTTTACCACTTGTTGACGATACTGTAATTGGAAAGTTAAGAACTGTAAATATCAACTTTTATTCACTTCTTAATGAAACTGGTCTTGATGGTATGCCTGCTTTTAAAGAGGGTGTTGATCTTGCTGGAAATCCAATAGACACGCTTTTTACTTATCATTATATAAAAAACGAGGCAATTGTTGAGCTTATTAGAATTTGGAATAAAAACAATAGACAAAACAGTAAATTATCTGAACTTCAACTTAATGGAGCTAGAGATAATGCTTATACTTCAGCGATAGAATGCCTGCTTAAAAGATTCATCGATAGAGGACTGATTATAGAGTATAAAAACTTAAAACTTGTTCTATCAGCGTCTTCGCAGCTTAAATTAGAACTTAGTGTGAATATTACTTATAACTTTAGTATTAATGCTGTTGCTTTAGTAATTACTACTCAAGATATAGTTGATTATCAAAACAGTTTAAGCGTATAAGGAGTTAAAAATTATGCAATTTTATGATTTAAGAGAAGTTTATTTCTCAATAGGCGGTAGACAACTGCACAGTGGTAAGTTAGAGCTTACAAGCGAGCCTACAACACGAGCGGTGGTTAGTGCTGAAGATAGGGGGCTACCCGTAATAAGCTTAAGAGATCCTAAAACTATAACTTATATTTTTAATATTGAAGTCACTCTAGGTAGTCATGACTATATTTTACTAACCGAAATTTCAGATGATCAATTTTATAACATGGATGTTAGCAAATATGAAAAAATGCTTGATTTAGTATTTAATGATAGAATTGCTACTAAAATTATTACTAACTATGCAATTTTTACTGAAGAGCCCTCAAGAAGTTATTCAGCAGAGGCTGAAAAAGTTACTTTTGAAATTAGGGCTATTAATTGCCAAAAAACACACCCAAACAAAAACTAAAAGGAAATTCTTATTATGATAATGCGATATAAAATGAAAATTTTAACTAAAAACAAAACCTATGAATACCCACTAAAAGTATTACCAGTCTATGAATGGGATAGAGTACTAGGATTTAATCAAAGTGACGCTGTTTTTAAACTTAATGAAGTGAAATATCTAAAAGAAATTACAAACTTAATGATAAGTCCAAAATTTTTAGACGAGTTCTATGTAATTCTAGATGCAAATAGAGAATTTATTTCTTACTATAAAGACTATCTTGTTGCTATTATTTACACCGCGCAATTCAATACTTTTCATATAGATAATGATCTAAAAAACCCGCTTTAGTATATTTGAGTGAATATGAAAATAACGTTGGTGATTTTGTTACTTTTGACTATATCGATGATAATTTTGACTATGAAAAAATAACCGTCTCACTTACATCAAATTCTAATGAATTGGTTGCTAAATGAGCAAAAGAAATAAGGAGATTGATAAAACTATTGCAAATCTTAATGAGACTAGAAAAAAGTATTTTAACTTGCTTGACGAGATAAAAAACGATAAATACTATTTTCCAGTAATTATGAATATTTGCTCATACAACACGGTTAAAAAATTGCCTTATGACGAGCTTTTAGAGGTCAATCGAATTGCTGATCTTAAATTAGAAAAAGAATTGTATGAATTAATTTTAAGCAAATGAGGGCTTAATGAGCGACAAATTCACCATTAAATTTAAAGGCATTCTTGATCATGCAGCAACAAAAAAGGCTATCGAACAAGATATTACCAAAATGGAAAAATATCTTAAACCTAAAAAATCTAGTTTAGGTAGTACTAAAGATATTGTAAAAAATAATTTGTCGGATAAGAAAAAAGAATTAAGCAGACAATCTAAGTTTGAAAACTTACGAGAACGTGTTGAGAAATATAGGCTAACACAAACTAAAAAGCTGATGAAACAAGGCATGGGTTTTGAAAAAGCTAGAAAAGAGGCTTTTAAAAGATCCTTAATGTCGGATAGAGATAAAAGGCGCCTTGGGTATAAAGAACTTGTAAAAGAATCAAAAGCAAAAAGTAAAATGCTAGCGGCCTCTCAAGGAAAAAGACTTGTTGCCAAAATTGCTATAGGTAGCGCCCTAGGAAATATCATTAGCAACGCTATAAGTAAAATTGGGGGCGGAATTTTAGGATTTGCCAAAAAAGCGGTTGAAGAAACATCTAAAACTAATAAAAAGAAACTTCTCAATAGTGCATTTTATACAGGAAAAGAACGAGATATGCTGATTAAGGGAACTGAAAAGGAGAAGGGAATTTTTAGCGGATTGAAAGGATTTGAGCGCAACTTAGAAAAAGAAGAGTTTTTAAATCAAGCAAGTGTTTTTAAAGGGACTCTAAGAGACTTGGGGAAGTTAAATTTTCATAATTTGAAAAAATCAATGGAGTTTGCAGCCGTGCTTAAATCCAGCGGTGCTATGAGCAGTGAGGATGCTGTAAAAGCCGTTAATAGTCTTCTTAGTGGAGATGGAAGTGAACTTTATGATATATTAAAAAATACATGGGGCGAGGAAATTGCCAATAAATATACAGAAGATGCTAAAAAAGCTTGGCAAAGTGGAGCTGAAGTAGATCTAGAATCCAGAATTAGTAAGATGCTTGAAATGTTAGGCGATTATAAAAGCTACGGTCTTACAAAAAAAGCGGATACAAAAGAAGAGATTGATAGCAATTTAGCCTCAGCTGAACAAACTCTTTCAAACTTGACAACTAATGTTTTAGAGCCGATACTTGATTTAGTTAAAAAAATCACTGAGTACTTAAAAGGTTTTACTTTTCAAACACATGTTATTGAGCCTTTTTTTAAAGGTCTGAAGAGTCTTTTTGCCAATATTCCTGTGATTAAAAATTTTTTTAAGGATCCCGAAACTATCCCTAATCCACCTAACTCAGGCCCAAAACGTAAAGAAAATGAAGATAATAATAACAATACTCCATAAATTTTGGTGAAAAGGTAATTACTTATGGCTATTAACAGTGAAAAAATTATTAAAAATGAAACTATTAATAATGAAAAGAAAATGTCTCAGGAAGAGATTTTCCAAATAATAAAAGATGTCACAACTCAAATATTTGCTCTTTTTGGAGCAGATAACTTTTTAGTACTATTTCCAAGACCAGATTTTAGAGGTTTTGGCTATGTGCCACAATTATTTTTTATAAAACCCAAAACCCAGCTAATATCGCGGACCTACAATACTACTTGCTCTAAAAGACCGGTTATCAACTATTATGATAGAAAAGCGGAATACGTAAGCTACAACCCCGTAATGACGGGAGAACATATCTCATTAAACGGAGGAGTATTAACATCTCTATATAAAGAAATGCTTTCCCCACTCAAAATGACTGTTTTTGGAAATTCTCTGCTGCGCTTTGACGTGCATCTTGTAAAAGAACAACTAGCTAATAGACTACAAGCCCAAGTTCCTTT
>NC_012234.1 GCF_000181875.2 [Borrelia] finlandensis
AGATAATTTATTAGTATACTAATAAATTATCTTTTAGAATTAAAGAATATTAATATATAAAATACGGAAGCCCATGCCAATCATAATACAAATTGTATTAAAAATAAAAAATATTACATTATAAAAGAACTTTTTTTTAAAAAAAAATAATTGTAAACATTATTTTGAATTAATAATTTAAAAAATCATATAAACAAATTAGAAAGTTAAAGTATAAAAACATTATAAAAACTTGCTTAATGCCATTAATAAATGGTCTTAAAAGATTTTAAGAAGAGATAAATTCAAGATTGATCTAAACTCAATAAGAAATAAATAAAATTCAAAACTTTAAGACAATCCATATTTTTTTAAAAATCTATTATTGCAAGCAAACGAACTCAATCCAAACTTTATTTGCTTGAAATAAATATTAATTTATTATAAATTGCGCTAATATTTTACTTGTCAAAACTTACCATTAGGAGATAATAAAAACATGAAAAAAATTTTCACATTAATATTAATTTTTGGGTTGACAATTCAAATCTTTGCCACAAAAGACACACAAGATAGAATTGAAAAAGGCATTGAAAGTTTTAACAAATATGATAAAGAGAAAAAAAATCCAATAGGGCCATTCCTTTTAAATTTATTTTTGCCTTTTGGAATAGGATCCTTTGTCCAAGGGGATTATATTGGTGGAGGCTCAGTGCTTGGATTTAATTTATTAGGGGCAATCCTTTGGGGAACTGGAATTATTCTTAATCACCGCGAAACACAATTAACCGGATACATACTAATAGGAGTAGGAGCAAGCATGATTTTAACATCCTACACAGTTTCACTTATTATTCCATTTACATTCGCAAATCGGCACAATGAAAATCTTAAAAAAAGACTCAGCGCTGAACTTGCAGGCTTTGAGCCCAATTTTGATCTTGGAATAAACGGATTCCAATTATCGTTTAAAAAAAGTTATTAAATAAATAATAGATACTAATTTTTATAATCTAATTTTAAAATTAAAAATCAATTTGGCAACGGAGAAAGCATTGGTGCGTATACTTTCTCTGTTGGCTTATCAAATGGCACTTAAAATATCGTTAAACCACCGCTTGAATACTAAAAATTGCAAATCTTAAACGCAATATTCAGCCTAATTAAGAAATTATTTTTAATGCTAAATTAGTACAATATTTTTAACAATTAATAATAACAATTATTAAATTAAAATGTTCTAAACATATTATTAAAATGCTATAATTACTAATTAACAATAATTAAAATACTTTTTAAGGAGACTATTTTGAAAAAAACGATTATTGTATTTATAATATTAGCATTTATGCTTAATTGCAAAAACAAAAGTAATGATGCCGAGCCAAACAACGATCTAGATGAAAAATCGCAAGCCAAATCAAACCTAGTTGATGAAGATAGAATTGAATTCAGCAAAGCAACACCTTTAGAAAAATTAGTAAGTAGATTAAACTTAAACAACACTGAAAAAGAAACACTAACATTTTTAACAAACTTATTAAAAGAAAAACTAGTAGACCCAAATATTGGCTTACATTTTAAAAATAGCGGTGGAGATGAAAGCAAAATAGAAGAATCTGTACAAAAATTTCTATCAGAGCTAAAAGAAGATGAAATAAAAGATCTGCTTGCGAAAATTAAAGAAAATAAAGACAAAAAAGAAAAAGATCCAGAAGAGCTAAATACTTACAAAAGCATACTTGCTAGCGGATTTGATGGAATTTTTAATCAAGCAGATTACAAAACCACACTTAATAACCTTAAAGACACTATATAGCAAACCCCCAAGTCTGAAATTTATAATTAATTTAAAAAAGCTAGTGGTTTTAAACTGCTAGCTTTTAAAATATTTTTTTTAGTTAATCAACGAATTAAATGCAAAACTTGCACTTTTTATTTTAGGATATTTTTCAATTATTTTTTTCATAGCAACATTAAAAAGCTGAGAATCAAGCGTAATTCTGTAAACTTTTTCATTTTTTGGATATTGCTTTGACTTAATAGTAATCTCGGCAATCATATCACTCCAAGTTCCATTATTATAAAGAGAAGCAAAAGCTTCAATCACTTTTTTAGCATCGCTAGAACCAAAAGGATATGCGGTTACAAGCCCAGATTCAACTGATTTTTCAGACATTGGGAGTCTTCCCAAAAATCCGCTTTTATTTTCATTAAAATTTATATCATTTCCCTTGCTTATTAATTTAAACCCAGAAACAGAATAAAGCGGATCACTCTCTCTAGTGGTTTCAAAAACTATTAAAGGCATGGCGTAAGAAATATAGCTTCCATCAACAGGAGAAACAAGATAAGAATACTTAATGCCCCTAAGCTCTTTAACAAAATCTCCACGCTCCCCAAACAAATCTCTGGCTTTAATTTTTATCCAACGAACAGAAACCGGCCACCAAATAAAAACACTTATTGATTTTGTTCCTTCTAAAAACTCTATTTTAGAGTAATCAATAAATTTATTTTTATTTTCAAGAGCTTTTAAAGTTTCATAATTCTGAAAATCATAAACTACACCAGAATCTCCAGAAAAAAGCCCAAAATTCATCGCCCCCAAGGCTCTATTTTCTTGACCCAGCCTATCTGATCCACTTTCTCTAATAAGCTTATTACTACCCTCTCTCTCCATTTTTGAATTATCATCTAAATTACACCCTAGGATTAAAACCACAAAGGATACAATAACTCTTTTCAAAATGCTCCCCCTTTTAAACTTTTAAAATTCTATCTAATATTTAAAGTTTTTAAATTAGATTATTAGAAGAAAATGTAGAGCAATTAAAAAAAAAATCAAAATAAAAACTTTAACGCCTGCTAATCTCTTTTATCAAGCTGTTTAACATGCGATTTATATAATCATAAAGTTTTTTATTCCTGCCAATATTGTTGTAATAAAGTTTAAAAATTTCCAAAAGAGAATTTCTAACCTTAAAAATCACTACTCTTTTGTTTTTATTACTAATAGAACCTAATGCTTGTTTGAAAGATTTACGTGATTTCTCCATTTCTTTTAAAAACCTATTAACATCGTAATTTAATGTTATTTCTTCTAGCTTTCTTAATATCAACCTAGAATATTCCTTTCCAAGCCTTTTAAACAAATCGTCAAGATTTTCAAAATCCAATTCTCCGCCTAACAAAACCCTGCAACACTGCAAAGTCTCTTCTTCTTCGTCTGTTAAATTGCGCTTCCAATTTAAATACCAATCAAGCTCTGACTTTGTAGTAAGAGAAAAATTTTTTAATTCAAGAAGTTCTTTGCTAACGCCGCTAATTTGTTGATCGATTGTTTTTTCAAGAGCAACAAGAATGTCTGCGCTTGAACCACCAGCATTAATCTTGGTTAGATAAAATTGTTGACACAAATTCATATCCAGAAGAGAAATTTCATCTTCTCTGTCGCTTTTGTCAGAATAATTTTCAATCAATCGCACTAAGGTGCTCATTTTAAAAGACAAATCTCCCCACCGCTTTTTTCCTATATCAATTAAAAACTGATTAACATCTTTTTCGCTGTATCTGTATTTTGCTAACACCTCATCATTGTTTAAAAGCCACCCACCAAGAGCATATCTATTCTCATCGTTTTGCAAAGATTTCTTGAAAAACTCAAAATTTTTGTCTTCTTCCAAGTTTAAATGGGGAATCCAAATCTCATCGTGATCATTTTTCAGCAAAGCTTTACCGTATCTTGACTTGCCAATATTGTGCTTTGAAGAAGCTTCTTGCAAAGACTCAGAATTGTCTAAATTGTCAAAATCATTGCTCGACTGTTCCAAGTCTTTAGGCATTAAATTTTTTGAATTTCTTAAAGTTTGTAAATCCTTTTTAAAGTCTTTAGATTTTCTTAATGTCTGTTCATTCTTTTTGTTTTCAAAATTACTTAACCGAGAATCTTTAAGCCTGTTGTTCTTAGAATTTAGAGACTTTTTTTCATTGCTTATTAAATTTTGCTTATTGTTAGAAGTGGTGCTTTTTAAATCTTCTTCTAAAGATTTGCCCTTACAATTAACAAACAACAGAAAGCTAATAATAAATGCAATTCCTATTTTATTCATAAATTTAATTACCTCTATTTAATTATTGGTTTAAATAAAAATATAGCTCACTTTACATACACTAAATGTATGCATCGCACTATTTCTTACTATAAAAGGAATTAGGCTTGCAGCTGTCTTAATAAATTGTTTTTTAAAATAAAAACCCATTTAAAATGACTTAAATAGAGCTTTAAACCTAAATTAATCCAATAATTCCTTTTAAAGCAAAAAAAGTATTAATAATCTGCATTATTTAATAATCTAAAATTACACAGATAAATTAAAATCATTAACACCAATCTAAATTACAAAAATTTAAATTTTTGTAATTTAGACATATTTACAATAAAAAAACAAAAACAAGCACAAACAGGAAGATTAACCCTTAAGCTTAAGAGCTAATCTAAGGATTAATTAAAAATAAAAAAGTTAAAACGAAACAGATGCATCATAATTTTTCACAAGATTACAAGCCTCTTCAATGTTTTTAGTAGTCATAAAAGATTGTCGCAAATTATCTATATAAGTTTTTTCAACCTGTAACAACTGCTGCTTAGATTTAGCAACATTTGGATCATTTGAGTTCTCAAGAGCCATTTTAGCCTTTCTTATGGCTTGTAAACACTTAACAATAGTGGCAAGCATTTCTTTTACTTTTTCTTCATTAACATTAAAAATTTGATTAAACTTATCAGGATTGCTATCAAGAACCACCTGCTCAATAAAAAACAAAGCTTCTTTTTGATCATCATTTAATGAGCCTATAAAAGAAGTTTTAAGTTCTTTGCTTGATGCACCACTAGAAGCATTTAAACCCTTTGAAGACCTTCTCCTAATATCAGAATAATTAAATTCTTTACAAGAAAAGAATAATAAAATAACAAATAATAAAATATTTTTCATACCGTCTCCCACAATGCGATTGTGCAAATATTTAAATTTAAAAATTAAATAAAATTTTTTAAAAAAAATATAAATTATAATATATCTCAACATTTAAAATAATAAACATTTTGTAAAACTTTATAGTAATATCGAATAAAATATGTTAAAATGACTTTGGTAGTTAAAAATGGAAATTAAAATTGATGAAAAATTTAATATAGTATTTAACAACGATCTTAAATTAATAGAAAACATTGAAGAACAAAAACAGCGTTTATTTTTTTACCTTAAGACACCAAAAGGCAGTTTAAAAGAAAATCCAAATTATGGGCTTGACTACAGCTTTTACTTTAAACTTTGCAAAGCCAATAAACTAGAATCTATTAAAAATTTTTTTTTAAACCTTTCAAAAGAACTCAAAATAGACCTTATTAACGTAAGGCCAAGCATTAAAAACAAAACAATAACAATAAATTTTTTCTTTTTAGGAAAAGACAATTTAAAAATGGATTTTAAAATATGAGTATAATTTTTGATAAAAACTTAGGAATATTGGAAAAAACAATAGAAGAAATTCAAAATGAAAAAAAACATATGCTGAGAACAAAATACGGCATAAACATTAAAGACAATTCAATTTACGACATAATAAACTTTCCAAGTTCAAGCATTGACAAACAAATATCAGAAGTCTTAAAAGAACTTTTTTCCAAAATAAAAGAAAATGGAAGCTACTTTAATGCACTAAAAGAAGACTTAAGCACGCCCAAAAGCTCAACTTACGAAGCAATAAGAAAAGCTCTGCTAAATGTTGAAGGAGTTAAGCACATAAATATTTTAAGTGGGCCTGGAACAATCAGCCTTTACTTAATACTACAAGACGATTGCTTTCAAGACCAAGAAAAAAAGCAAATCAAAATTGAAACTAAACAAAATATTTGGCAAGCAATCTACTATACAGCGCCAAGCGGAACAGTTTTTAAAGGCGACATTGAGATTGAGTTTTTAAACAAGCACAACCAAAAAAAAACATACAAATTCAGCTTAGGTAAGAAGAAATATGCATATCTTAAAGCAGTCTACAAAACAGAAGCAAAAGACGCAATCTACAAAGAAATAGATACTCAAATTAGAGACATTTACAACAAAATATTAACTGACAAATACATTGAAATGGGAACATCTCTTAGGTATCAAGACTTTCTTGCACCAGTTAGCATTATTCGGGGAATAAAAGAGCTGAAAATCGGAATTTGCATTAAAAATGATGAGACAAAAAAAATCACAGAGCTTAGTGATAGCGATTTCACATTTAATAAAGACGAAAACACCAAAGAGAATGAAATTATTATTTTTGATACAAACAAAAGGCTTCTTATTAACAGAGAATAAAAATGAATAAAGAGATACCAAAATTTTTAGAAAATACCCAAATTGAAAAATTCATTTGCAATGAGCTTGATTACAAAAAAGAGATACTAAGAGAGTTAAAAGAGCTGCTTGAAAACTTTAACACAATTAATGTTAAAAATAGCATTAACTCTAAATACATTGCATTGCTAATGCTTTCAATATTTAATGCATTTCACTTTAAAAAAGAGCTTAACAAAAATCTTGTTAACTCTTTAGATGCCATTATTTTTGCAATAAAGTCCATTGGCACTGACGAAAGCTTTATTGTGCTCTTTAAAGCCTTTTTACACGCAAATGTAGAAGTAAGTTCAAACGAAGACGCTCCAGGCGAAATAATAATAAAATTGCTTGGAAACATTAAGTCCCCCATTGAATTTAATATTGCAGCAAAAAATCAAAACAAGCTAAAAAAAATAACTGCAAAGCACGCGGGATTTAAAAAAGCTCTAACTTCTAACTATATGCCCAAAGATTACAAAAACTCGGTGTATGAGTTTATTAAAATATTAATTCCTATAGGAAGGATAGTCAAAATCATAGACAAAAAACAAATAGAAATAAAAGGCGCAAGAACAAAAAAATTTAGCGCAGCAGATCATTTTTTTTGACCTTCTGCTTACTAGCGTGTAAATACAATTTAAAACTTAAAGAAATTTAAAAAGGAGAATTTATGAATACCAACGAACCACAAGAAAGCGTACAAATAAAAGACTTAAACAGAAAAACAAAAGTTAATCAAAGCGACCTTATTCCTATTGATGACATAGTAGAAGATACTTGTGCAATCACATACAAACATCTCCTAGAACAAATACAAAACGATACATTTTATAACAACGAATTTGGATGCTTTAAAAAAGCAATAAAAGACGTAATTAGCAAGGAACTTTTAGAAAACAAAGAATATATAAAAAACATTTACATTAAAGTAATCTCAAAACTTTTAAAGCTAAGCGCACCACTTGAAAACATAGATTTTGATACTGTTTTTAGAAAAGTTAAATCTACGTTTATTGAGAGCTTAAAGCACACAAACACAAAGCCATCTTCAAACAAAATTTCAATTTACAACTCAGAAACAAAAGATATTGAACTTATTCAATTTGAAATCTTGATTGAAAGTTTAAAAGAATTTCTTGCAGAAAAATCTGAAATAAATGAGCTCAAAAGCGACCTAACAAGTCGCGTACAAATAAACGATTTTACAGATAAATTTAAAAACTCTTTTAAATTAATACCCAAACAAACTCTTGATACAAAAAATGAACAACTTGTAAGCTGCTATCAAAACGGAATTCCGCAAATTGTAGAGATTCCTATTTGGTGGCAAGGAAAACCATACGACTTTGGGGGGCTACACACAATAGTTGATGATGCTAGAATAATAGAATTTCAATATAAAAATAAAGCTACAACCGTTGCACTTAAAAACAGAAATAGCACATCAATTGTAATAAACGAATCATACAAAGATAATTACATTTATTTACAAATAGATGCAGAAATCAGGTATTCAAGCTCAACAGAAGATCACAATAAACAATTTTACCTTCAATTTGAAAAAAGCTCTGCAAAAATTTTAATAGCTTCATTTTCTTCTCAAAACATGCCCACACTTAAAACACCAATTTACAATGGTTGGTACTACGTTGGATCGGGCAAACTAAGCATGGGAGAAGAAATGCCAATACTAAACAAAGTATAAAAAATAAATAAAAGGAGACATTTATGGATACAATACTTATTTTTTTGTCAACAATTGACAATACAAAACTAATTATCTTAGGAGGATTTATTGTGTTAGCAATAATGCCGATGATTTTGGCAATAAAACCACAGTTTAGAGAAAATTTAAATTTTCTTATTCAAAAACTCTTAAAAAATACAAATAAAAAGGAAAAAAAATGAACAATAAAATGAATATCAACTCTGGCATTGACGCTTTAAATAATTTATATGATTTTCTAAAAAGTAGCGATTCTCCAACAGAAGTCAAAGTAGAAAAGGGAATATATTTGGGACTTAATCTTTACAATCTAATAATGAGCATCTACAAAGACAAAATCACAACCCTTGAGAAAGAAGAATCATTAAAAATATTAAATGAAATTAAAAATGTTAATAATAAGATTACTCAACTTATATCAAGCATTAATGATGAGAGAGATGCAAGCATCATTGAACATTTAAGAGAAGAAAGAAATGAGCTAATGTCAATCAAAACTCAAGCACTCCAAGAACAAATAAAAGAGTTTCCAGAAAATACAAGCACTGCTAACAGCAAAACCCAAAACTTAAAAGAAAATAAAGGAGATAAAATTGCAAATTAAAAATTTCCCCTTTTTGTTTTTATTAAACAGTCTTATAATTTTTTCATGCTCTACAATAGCAAGCCTTCCAGAAGAACCATCATCCCCGCAAGAGTCAACACTAAAGGCTTTAAGCTTATACGAAGCACATCTTTCAAGCTATATTATGTATTTACAAACATTTCTTGTGAAGACTAAACAAAAAGTAAATAATAAAAATTATCCTGAATTTACGCTTTTTGATACCAGCAAATTAAAAAAAGATCAGACTCTAAAATCAATCAAGACAAACATTGCTGCTTTAAAAAATCACATTGACAAAATAAAACCAATTGCAATGCAGATTTACAAAAAATACTCAAAAAGTATACCTTAATACTTTAAAAGACATTTAACTTTTCTTTTTCCTGAAAGTCCCAAAACTGGGACTTTTTTTAAATAAAAAATCTACATTAAATCTAAGCTTAATTAGAACCAAACTTAATTAGAACCAAACTTAATTAGAACCAAACTTAATTAGAACCAAACTTAATTAGAACCAAACTTAATTAGAACCAAACTTAATTGAAGTTATTATCATTTTATTTTTTTTTCAATTTTCTATTTGTTATTTGTTAATCTTATAATATAATTATACTTGTATTAAGTTATATTAATATAAAAGGAGAATATATTATGAAAAAATATTTATTGGGAATAGGTCTAATATTAGCCTTAATAGCATGTAAGCAAAATGTTAGCAGCCTTGACGAGAAAAACAGCGTTTCAGTAGATTTGCCTGGTGAAATAAAAGTTCTTGTAAGCAAAGAAAAAAACAAAGACGGTAAGTACAGTCTAATGGCAACAGTAGACAAGCTTGAGCTTAAAGGAACTTCTGATAAAAACAATGGATCTGGGGTACTTGAAGGTGTAAAAGCTGACAAAAGTAAAGTAAAATTAACAGTTTCTGACGATCTAGGCCAAACTACACTTGAAGTTTTAAAAGAAGATGGTAAAACATTAGTATCAAGAAAAGTAACTTCCAAAGACAAGTCATCAACAGAAGAAAAATTCAACGAAAAAGGTGAATTAGCTGAAAAAATAATGACAAGAGCAAACGGAACAAGACTTGAATACACAGAAATTAAAAGCGATGGATCCGGAAAAGCTAAAGAAGTTTTAAAAGACTATGTTCTTGAAGGAACTCTAACTGCTGAAAAAACAACATTAGTGGTTAAAGAGGGAACAGTTACTTTAAGCAAGCACATTTCAAAATCTGGAGAAGTAACAGCTGAGCTTAATGACACTGAAAGCAGTTCTGCTACTAAAAAAACTGCAGCTTGGAATTCAGGTACTTCAACTTTAACAATTACTGTAAACAGTAAAAAAACTAAAGACCTTGTGTTTACAAAAGAAAACACAATTACAGTACAAAAATACGACACAGCTGGAACCAACCTAGAAGGATCAGCAGTTGAAATTAAAAAACTTGATGAACTTAAAAACGCTTTAAAATAAGGAGAATTTATGAGATTATTAATAGGATTTGCTTTAGTGTTAGCTTTAATAGGATGTGCACAAAAAGGTGCTGAGTCAATTGGTTCTCAAAAAGAAAATAATCTAAACCTTGAAGACTCTAGTAAAAAATCACATCAAAACACTAAACAAGGCCTTCCTGCGGTGATAGAAGACTCAGTGTCTTTGTTTAATGGTAATGAAATTTTTGTAAGCAAAGAAAAAAATAGCTCTGGCAAATATGATTTAAGAGCAAAAATTGATCAGGTTGAACTTAAAGGAACTTCCGATAAAAATAATGGTTCTGGAACCCTTGAAGGTTCAAAGCCTGACAAGAGTAAAGTAAAGTTAATAGTTTCTGACGATCTAAACACAGTAACCTTAGAAACATATGATGCTAGCAACCAAAAAATTTCAAGTAAAGTTACTAAAAAACAGGGGTCAATAACAGAGGAAACTCTCAAAGCTAATAAATTAGACTCAAAAAAATTAACAAGATCAAACGGAACTACACTTGAATACTCACAAATGACAGATGCTGAAAATGCTACAAAAGCAGTAGAAACTCTAAAAAATGGCATTAAGCTTGAAGGAAGTCTTGTAGGCGGAAAAACAACAGTGGAAATTAAAGAGGGTACTGTTACTCTAAAAAGAGAAATTGAAAAAGATGGAAAAGTAAAAGTCTTTTTGAATGACACTGCAGGTTCTAACAAAAAAACAGGTAAATGGGAAGACAGTACTAGCACTTTAACAATTAGCGCTGACAGCAAAAAAACTAAAGATTTAGTGTTCTTAACAGATGGTACAATTACAGTACAAAAATACGACACAGCTGGAACCAGCCTAGAAGGATCAGCTAGTGAAATTAAAAATCTTTCAGAGCTTAAAGGTGCTTTAAAATAATATATAAATAAACCCCCCTACAAAGGCATCAGCTAGTGTAGGAAGGGTTTATTACAACCTAAAAATTGAATTTATATATTTTTCAATTTGTTACTTCTGGAAAAAGCCTCTTAGGAGGCTTTTTCTCTTTTTAAAAAGAGAAAATAAAATAATACATAAGTCAAGCTATTTAGGTCTTTAAGTCTTTAAAATCAAAATAAAAAACACTAATACACTGAATGCACAAAATTTAATAAAATTAATGGGAATAATTCCTTCACCCAAGCCCAACTCTTGAATGAAGGATAAATAAATAAAATAATCTAAATTCTTAATAAAATTAAACCCATCGCTAATAAGCTCACTATTTTAAATAAAAATTAAAGCGTAAAAATAATTTACTCCTAATATAAGTTTATTATTTATTATATTTTATTACAAAAACTTACTTTTGTAAAGTATATTTAACAAATATGTATTAAATATACTTTTTTTTTATTTTTTATATAAAAATACTTTACTTTTTTAAGAAACTGTACTATTAATTAAGTTATAATTAAAGAAACTACTTATATTAGGAGTATAAAATTGAAAACATTAAAACAGAAATCACTAAACACTACAAAAAGAGTAAAAACAACCACAATGAACTTCCAACACAACTTGATTGT
Organism: [Borrelia] finlandensis; assembly: GCF_000181875.2. Lineage (GTDB taxonomy): Bacteria > Spirochaetota > Spirochaetia > Borreliales > Borreliaceae > Borreliella > Borreliella finlandensis. Next base: position 11,728 of record NC_012234.1, read on the forward strand.
ATTAATCTCTACCCTTAACTTTATCAACTTAAACTTTAAAAAATACACACAAAAAAACATACTTTATTTACTAAATAAAAACCTTGAAAGAAATAAACAAAAACTCATAAAACTCAAAACACTACAAAACTATTTATACATACTAGAGAAAAAATTTAAAGTCACGATAAACTACTGTAAACATTTGGGAAAAAATTCTGGAAGTGAAACTTATTATAAACTTAAATACGAAAAAGAAAAATGCTATTTGATAATTAACACATACTTTAAAGAAAAAATAATAAATAAAATTAACGAATTTACGCAAAGAATAAAAAAATTTAATCAAATAAATAGTAGTGTTAAATGGGAGTGTATTAATAATACTAATAATATATATAAATATAAAGAATATAGAAGTATACACAAAAATTCCAAAAAAACAACAAATAATGAAATAATAAAAAAATATTTAAGTAAATGTAACTTCAAAACAGAAATTCCAGCTTTAATAATGGATTTAAAAACAACAAACGGCACTAAAATCGATCATTTAAGAAATCTAAAACACATTGAAAATGACCTAAAAGGAATAGATCCTAAAAAGATTGAAAAGCACATATCAAACGCAATAAAAGAAAATATAAACAACCCGGGATATCTGTGCAAATTTTTCAGAAACAGTGGATATAAAAGGATAATATATAAAATAAAAGAACCGGAAAAGAAATATAGAAACAAAAACGAAATTCTAAAAAAAATACTTGAAGCAAAAATAAAAGAATTGGAAAAAGAACAATATAAAAAAGAAGATCTTGAAAAGTTTTTTGGCAAAACATACGAAATTTACAAAATAAAACCACATTTCATAATAGAACACAAAAAATATCCAGATTTAGAAAAGCTCGTAAAAAGAGCAAAAACGGAGATCCCCAAAATCCAAGATAAAATGGTAAAACAAAAAAGTATAAAAAACAACATTTTTAGTATATTATTAGAACAGTTAAGGCATAAAGTAGATAATGATAAGCTAATTCCTACTTTAAAAAAATTCATTGAGAATGAGCCCGATCTTAAATATAGTAAGGTATTTGACAATTCCTACTATAACAATTTGATTAAAATAGTGAGCTAGGGAAAAAAATGTACAGCTTAGCTTTACTATTAAGGAAAAAGGAAAAAAATGACGGCTTTACTTGAACGACTAAAGCAAAAGCAAAAAGAGTTAAAATTGGACGCAGACAACAAGCCAAAGGCCAAAAAAGGAAAAAAGGCTAACGTTTTTTCTAAGATTGAGGAGGTTAAAGGTAGAAAGATATACCATACTAAAATCTTTAATGACTTTTATACATTTGGAATAAGCAAGAATGAACCTACGAAATTTTTCATTTCCTTAAGGGGAATCTTTAACATAGAAGACATAAGCATGTTTCATTTATTTTCTTTAAGAGAAGATGATGAATTTATGGGAATTTATTACGGAATAAGAAAGCTTGATAAAGCATTTATTGTAAAGAATTTCAACAAGAAAGAAACTTACACTCTTAGAAAATGTGAATACATTGAATTTAGGTTTAAAAAAGGTTCTGTTTTTTGTTATTTAAACGGTCTTCATATTTTACTTAAAAAGGATAGGGTAAACAGCCCCTATTACAACACGCTGTTAAATATTATTTTAGAACTAGAAACCGAACTCTACACTTTTTATAGCAAAAAATTGTCAAAAGGGGGAATTATTCCTGAATGGATAAAAAAGAGACAAAAGTAATAACAATCGCAAGTATAAAGGGTGGTGTTGGCAAGAGCACAACAAGTTTAATTTTTGCCACATTACTTTCAATCAAATACAAGGTTCTTTTAATAGACATTGATACTCAAGCTTCAACAACAAGCTATTTTTTTAATAAAATTAAGGACAATAATATAGATTTAATAAATAGAAATATATATGAGGTACTAATATCAAATTTACACATAGATAATGCATTAATCACTATTCACAAAAATCTGGATTTAATTCCAAGCTATTTAACATTACATAAATTTAATTCAGAATCTATTCCATATAAAGAATTTAAATTAAAAGAACAGCTAAAGTTGTTAAGTAATCATTACGATTATATAATACTTGATACAAATCCCAGCTTAGATTTTACCCTAACAAATGCCCTTGTGTGTAGCAATTACATAATAATACCAATAACAGCAGAGAAATGGGCTGTTGAAAGTTTAGATTTATTTACTTTTTTTATGAACAAGTTATTATTAACTTTGCCAATGTATTTAATTAATACTAAATTTAAAAGAAACAACACGCACAGAGAACTTTTAAAGGTTTTAGAAAAAAATAATAATTTCTTAGGCACAATATCTGAGAGAGAAGATTTAAACAAAAGAATAGCAAAAAATGATAGATTTGATTTGACGAAGGATTACATAATAGAGTACCAAAACACGCTTACTGCGTTTTTAAATAAATCAAGTTACGTACACTAAGTGTACTCAAACTGTAAAGGAGGATTATAAGTGGAGATAAAGATAAATAAAAGAAATTTATCTGAAAGCGTTAGAGAAGAAGAGCAAGCACTTGTTCATTATAATAAACTTAAAGAAAAATTAAACATTAATTTTCAAAAAGAAATTTATTGTAAAATAGAAGCAATGAAGGTTTTAAAAGAAATTAAAGACAAAGAATATTATAAACTTGACAATTATTCCAGTTTTGATGATTTTGCAAAAGACTATAGACTTGCCAGAACTCAAACTTACAAGTATCTTAAAATTGCAACAGCAATAGAAGAAGGGCTTATTGAAGAAAAGTATGTAGTTAAAAACGGAATCAATGATACAATTTATCTTCTTAAAACAAAAGAAAGTCCAAGTTTAAAAAAATCTAATCAAAACCCAATAAAACCACTAAGATTTCAGCTTAAAAAGGAGGAATCTTATTCTTTTTATAAAAAAAATGCCAAGCTTACAAGCTTTCTTTTAGAGAAAATTTTTTTTGAGGAAAAAGATTTTTTATTAAAAATAACTAAAGAATTTGAAACTTTAAGAAATAAACGAAAATGAAATATTTATTTGCAAAACTTGAAAAGTTAGTGTATACTTTATAGGTACAGACTGACACGCAATGTGTCGCTCTTAATATAAGGACCTGTTACCTTAAAGGGTTTATTGGGGATTCTTTTAAAAGAAATTCCAATAAACCCTTTAACTTTTGATTTAAAGTTTTTATTTTTTAACAGTAATTTTGGAAAAATTTAGAAAAGTATTTACAAAACATAAATTTTTTTATACTATAGTATTAGTAAAAAACTTATATTAGGGGTTAAGATGAAAAGGCTTAATAAGACCAAAAGGAAAGAATACTGCAAACTTTTAATTGAAACTTTTGCCATTAAAATAATGGTTTTGAGTGGCTTGGTTCTAACAATATTAAAGATTCTTAAAACCAAATGTTTTCTTATTAAGCTTTTAGATTCTAAAGTTTAGATAAAAATTGGTCGGGAATGTTTAATTATTTAAAAATTATATTTAAAAATTGTGTATTTAAAAATGTTTATTGAGAAAATATTACAAAGCAATGCAGAATTGTTTAAAGACATTCAAAATTCTGGATGTTATTTTTTGTCTTTGCACTATTGGATATTTGTTTTAACGGGGCTTGATTTTACAGCAAAAGACGTTAATTTAAATTATCAGCGGTTTTTGGAATTAGGCTACATTAGAAAGGATTGTTATATTTTAAATCCATGTAAAATTCTTAGTTGTTATAAAATATTTTCCAAGGTTAGATACGAGAGTCCACTTTATTTGCCTAAAGCCGGCAGAGAGTTTGAAATAACAGAGATTAAGGTGAAAGATCAGATTTTTGTGCATTTTTTTGTAATGGATAATAATAAGGTGCTCTACGACAGTCTTGATTTAAAGTCTAAAGGAAAGAAATTCCAAATAACATCAAAAAGGATATTTAATTATTTTGTTTGAAAATAATAATTACATTTTATAACTTTTAATGTTTATTGCAGTATTTTTTAAATTTTAAATCCTTTGGGTTAATTGCTTTAACCTTAATTTCTTTTAGCTTTTGAATGCTGGTTGAAGAGCTTAATATTTGGTTTCTGCATTTCAGAATTAACATTAAAATTGTAAGACCAAACAGCCCAACACAGGTGGTTGTTTGGTCTATTATTTTAAGTTGCTTATAAAAATGGTGTTTATTACGGGTTAGTAAGTAGCTTCTGAATTTAGTCTTTGTTTTCCTTTAACTTTTATTAATTTTTCTCTCATTATTCTTGCAATTTCAAGCACCCCTTGAGCTGTAGTTGGAGGATTCTCTTCAGCTGCCATTGAGACTGTTTTTGTCATGTCTTGTACTCCAATTCTTTCTAATGGTTCTGAGACTTCGAATATTAAGTCATACATTGCTGAAAATTCACCACTACGTCCAGTCTCTTTAAGTTTAGTAGCCTCCTCTTCTATTGCTATTACGAATTTTTCCGCTACTGCAATAGCTCGTACTTTTGCTTGTTTTATGAAATCCCCTGATTCTGTTCCTGCTACCCTACTACCTGTTGCACTACTTGTAAAGGCAGCAAAATTTACACCCCTAGAAGCAGCCTCTTTTTTAATTGCATCTATTTCATCTACAATGGCTTTAGCTGATGATTCTAATTTAATTTTTGTTTCTCCTGTTAGTCCACATGATATAAGTAGGTTAACAAGTATAGTTAGTTTAAGTAAATTGTTAAAAGTTTTATTATTACATTTAATCATATCATTATCCTTTTTTTGTATTTTAGTAAAAGCAATAAACCAATATTATTAAATTGTAAATATTAGGACGAGCTAAAAATTTTACTTTTAGTCCATTCTAATGACAATATTTTTAATATTTATTTCTTTTTTTTGCTTTTGTTATTTTTTTTCTCCCCGCCATTTTCAATATTTTGTTTTTCCTTAACCACTTCAAGTTGATTTTCTATTTGAGCTTTAGCCGCAAGCAATCTTTCAGTTGTGTTTATAGGATTATTTTTAGATTCCTCTAAAACACGGGCTTTTAAACCCATTATTCCAACGTCTTCTAGCGATTCTACAACCTCAAGCATTAAGTCAAACATAGCCAAGAATTGACCACTATTTCCAGTTTCTTTAAGCTTTAAAGCTTCTTTTTCTATTATCTTAAGGAACTTTCCTGTTTCATCAATGGCTTGTACTTTTGCCTCTCTTAAGGCTAGTCCACCACTTGTCACCTTAGAACCGGTTTTAAGGCCTGTAAAAGCTGTAAAAAGTACACCTTTTTCCGTGGCTTCTTTTTTTATTTTTAAAATTTTGTTTTTTAAATCCTTAAAGGACGATTCAAGAGCTACATTTGTTTTTTCTACCAATCCAATACTACATGCGACCAATAGTTTAAAAAACAAGGCTATAACTATTGAATTTAACTTTCCAATTTTCATTTTTTCCTCCTTATGTTTAAATTTGATTAAATTTAAATTTTAGCCCACTTTATGGAAAATAAAATAAAATAGTTAGTAGTGTTGATGTAAAAAGTTAATATAATTTCTAGATTTTTACTAAACTTTAAAACTTTTATTTTAAAAGCGCATCATTTTAAATTTTATTTTTATTATTTTTATTGTTAGTGTGAATTTGTTTTATGCAAATATAGCAGTAACATTGTTTGGAATTACAAGCTTACTATGCAATCTGGCTTGTGATTTTAAGACTTGTTTCCAGTTTGCCAAAATATTACAAATTGGTTATTTTGCAAATTGAATCAAAGATCTAAAATAATTAGGTCTTAAAAATAAAAGAGAAGCCATGCTCCCGCAATTTATTGGCTTCTCTTTTGAGTATTTTGACTATTTTGACACTGTTTTATTAGGGGGCAGAAACGGGATTAGCAGGCCTAAAGGGCATAAAAATGCCCTTTAGGCCTTTAAAGAAGTATCCTTTTTTGTTTGCTCCTGAGGCTATTTTATTTTTTACTTTAATTGTCATGTTTTTTAAACTTTCACTAGATGTATTTTCCACAAGATTTTATTAAGCGTTTTAATCTTTCATTTTGTTCGTTAACAACTATTTTTTTGATTTTTGTTTCTTGCTCTTGAGTAAATACCTCACTATACATATTACACAATAATGTTATTGCTGGCAACAGAATATATTTTGTTTTAAATATTCTTTTCTTCTTTTACCACTTATTTTTATTAATTTTATTATATTTAAAAAATAGATCTCTTTAATTAAATTACTCACGGTAAAAAACATTAATTTTTCTTGAGTTTTTAAAAGAACTTAATTAAAATTAAATAATGATATTTAAAAATAGAAAAGAAGAATATATTTTTTTATTTAAAAAAGGTTTAAAAGATTTAGATATCGCTCAAATTTTAGGTGTTAGTGAATCTTTTGTAGCAAAAGCCCGAAATAAATATTTTAAATCCGGTGATTCTGTTTGTAAAAAGAATTCTTTTTCCAGCGACCTGGCAGAAGAAAGCACTACTAAAGTGTCTTTTAATGAGGACAATTTTAACAATTTGGTGCTGCTTGCTACAAAAAAGGCCTTTGAGCTTGAAAATGCCAAAAATGAGGCTGAAAGGTTATTTTACGAGATAGTTTGTTCTTTTATTGATTCCCACCACAGATGTAAAAATCTCAGTTTAGCGGCAATAAAAAAGGAAGCATTAATTTTGGATTTAAAAATTAGCAAACTTCAAAGCGAGATTAGCGCCAATAAAAAAAGAGGCCTTAAAGGCCAAGAAAGCCCTGAAAGAGAGCTTGCTGATAGGATTAAAAAGAGAGAAGAGATTGAAAAAAAGCTTATTACTATTTGCATGAGAGAGGATTTTGATACTCTTGTTAAGCTTAAATCTGTTTTAAGCAGTAAGAATTTAAAATTGGAGTAAAATTTGAAATTCTTAAGATCATTAGCATTTCTCAATCTTCAGAAAAAGTTTAAAAATAAGTTTAATATTAACATTTTGGATTATATTAAGCCAAAACCAACCAAAATTTGTTTTAAAGATTTTGAAAACAAATACTTAACTGATAAGCAAAAGGAAGTTCTTTTTGACATAGAAAGTCACGATTATTCAAAAGTAATATTTAGCGGCGGGATTGCAAGTGGCAAGACGTTTTTAGCTTCATATTTGCTTGTTAAAAAGCTTATTGAAAACAAATCTTTTTATGAGCAAGATACCAATAATTTTATTATAGGCAACTCAATTGGTTTGTTGATGACAAATACTGTAAAGCAAATAGAGAAAATTTGCAGCTTGCTGGGAATTGATTACGAGAAAAAGAAAAGTGGACAGTCTTTTTGTAAGATAGCAGGCCTTAAGCTTAATATTTACGGGGGTAAAAACAGAGATGCTTTTTCCAAGATTCGTGGGGGCAATAGTGCAATAATTTATGTAAATGAAGCAACAGTAATTCACAAAGAAACTTTACTTGAAGTAATAAAAAGGCTTAGAAAGGGTAAAGAAATTATTATTTTTGATACAAATCCGGAAAGCCCTGCGCATTATTTTAAAACCGATTATATTGAAAATACAGATGTTTTCAAGACATATACTTTTACAACGTATGACAATCCTTTAAATTCAGCAGATTTTATTCAAACCCAGGAAAAACTTTACAGGCGTTTTCCCGCCTATCGGGCTCGTGTGCTTTACGGGGAGTGGATTTTAAATGAATCTACGCTATTTAATGAGATGATTTTCAATCAAGATTATGAATTTAAAAGCCCAATAATGTACATTGATCCTGCATTCTCAGTAGGTGGAGACAATACAGCCATTTGTGTTTTAGAGCGCACTTTTGAGAAGTTTTATGCATATATTTATCAAGACCAAAAACCAGTAAGTGATAGTTTAGTGCTTGCCTCTATTCAGGTTTTAATAGAAAATTTCAATGTAAATACCGTTTACATTGAGGAGAGAGACAGTACCAAAGGGGATGGAATTTTAACTAAAACAATTCTTTTCTTGAGAAACAAAAGCAGTCACTATTTTAAAGTTGCACCAATAAAACCTTTAAGCAATAAATTCAAAAGAATATGCGCGCTTATTCCTTTGTTTGAAAGCCGCAAAATAGAATTTTTAAAAATAATAAGTAAAAATGTAATATCTGATATTTACAGCTACAAAGGAGATGGCAAAACAAAAGACGATGCGCTTGATTCTCTTGCAAATGCGTATCTTCTTTTAACGCTAAATTATAAAGAAAAATTATTTCATTTCGGCAGGTTTAAATATTTATAATTTGTTCTAAATTTTTAGTTATCAATTTAAGTTTATTGTAATTAATAATTATTTAAAAGTTTTTGTCTTTTGTGCTGATTTTGCTAAAAATTCCTTTTTGCCTTAAATCTAGGCCAAATCAATATTAAATCAATTTTTAAAACAATTAAATTTTTATATTAAAAAATGCAAATTTTTGTAAAAAATATAAAATTAATATTCAATCTTTTAAAGGTTTTGAAAAATTATTTTTAAAGTTTAATTTTTTGGAAAATATTATTGATATGATTTATAATTTAATTTTTATTATTTTTTACTTTGAAGGAGTCTATTATGAAAAGCAGATTTTTTCTCTATTTTTGTTCTCAAGCTTTGATTTTTTTAATTGCAATGCTTTTGGAAGCATAATTTTGACTTTGAAAAAAAGCTTAGTTTGAAATATTTAAGCTAATTGTTTTTAAAAGAGAGTTTATTTTACATCAATTTTGATTAGATTTTATTAAATTAGCATTAGAAAAATTTGCTAAGTTTGTCAAATTTGTCTAGTGTAATCATTTTTAAGATTTATTTTTTCAATCTATTCAAATGTATTTCTAGGGGAGTGAAATATGAGAATTACCGGTCTTCTTTTTTTTTTAATGTGTCTTTTAGGTTGTAGTTCTTTTAATAAGTCGAGCAATAAAAGTTTATTGGCCAAAAATAAGCAAAAAGCATCAGATTATAACAGAGAGTATTATCAGAAAAACAGAGAAAAACTTAAATTAAGAGCCAGAGAGCGATATCGTAGAAACAGAAAGCTTAAAATTAACTAGAAAAAATTAAGTTTATTAAACTTATTAATAATTTTTAAGTAATTTTAATATTAAATAATATATTTAAATTGAATAATAGTTTCATGTAAAATTTGTATGTTTTTTAGTTATTTGAAATAATTTTGAACTTTTGAAATAAATTAAATTTTCATTAGGAGAATATACATGAAGAGATATATTTATGTATATATCATTTCAGTAGCTGTAATTTCTTGTTATTTAAATGATTTTTCTGGTATGAAAGAAAATAACTGTAATAAATATGATTTAAGTTTTTCTGAGCTTTATTTAGCTGAAAGAGAAAATGCTATTTTAAAAATTCAAAGAAAATTTAAGAGCTTGACTGATAAAATAAGCTCCAGGATATCTAATTACAGTGAGATTAAAGTTGGCAATTTTTTTAGCGAATCTAGTGAACAAAAGATTAATCTTTTAAACAAAATATTAGAGATTTTAAAAATACAACATGGGTTAGTAGAAAAAAGCAGCAATATTTTAAGTAATCTTAAAATGTTAAGTGTAGGCAATTATGCCGCTTTTGATCCACAGCCAGAATTGAAACTTTTAAATCAAAAATATTCAGATATAGATGAAAAATTAAGAGAAATATGTAGTTGCATTCTTAGTAACAGTATTGACTTTAATAAGGTTTTAAAGGATTTGATTTATTTAAAAGAGAGTGCTTTAGCGCTAATGCAAAAATAAGTTTTCATAAATAGAGTCAAAATTAAAGACTCTATTTATGAAAAAGTTTGAAAATCATTTATTCTTCTATAGGTTTTATTTCTGATAGGGCAAATCTTTCTGAATTGTTTGTATTCCACCCTAGCCATTTGTCGTTTTTAAAAAGATAGTTTCCCGCAACACTGTATATTGGAATTATTGGATAATCATTTTCAATAATTATTTCTTCTATCTTTTTTAATATTTCTAATCTTAGTTTTTCATCCCCTTCAAGATCGGATTTTATTATAAGCTCATCAAGTTCAGGATTTGAATATCCGTAAGATGCAAAATGTGAGCTTTTAGTTTCAAATATATTAAAGAATGCCATGGGATCTAAATAATCTCCTTGCCAGGACCTTACTGAGATCTCATATTGACCTTTTAAAATATTTGATATGTGGTTGACCCATGTTTCAGGCTCAATTTCTACATCAATGTTTAAAACTTTTTTCCATTGGCTTTGAATAAAACTAGCAACTTCTTTTTCAAGGTCATTTTTATTGTATTTTATTGTAAGGGTTGGAAAATTTTTACCATCTGGATATCCAGCTTCGGCTAAGAGCTTTTCTGCTTTTCTCGGGTTGTATGGCTTAAGCTTTTTCCCATAATTATAGTTGTTAATATTAGGGCTTATTTTTCTTGTTGCTTTAAAGTTGTTGTCAAGAACTCTGTAAGCTAGAGTTTCTCTGTCAACCGCAAGAGCTAATGCTTCTCTTACTTTTACATTGTTAAGAGGTTTAACATTTGTGTTTAGCGAAAAAAACCCAATTTGATTAATGTCAGCTGAATAAAAATCTTCTCTTAAGATAAGCTCATTAATAAGGCTTAAGGGGATGTTATTAAAAATAGCATCTATTTCATTGTGCTCGTACATGCTGTAAATTCTGCGGGTGTCGTTTATAGTAACAAATATGAGCTCATTAATATCAACGCTTTTAGCATCATAGAATTTTTCATTCTTTTCAAGAGATATTTCTTCGTTTAAGATCCTTCTTTTTAGCTTGAAAGGACCGCTTGTAACCATGTTTTCTGAGCTTGTCCATTTGTTTCCAAACTTTTTAACAATGTGCGTAGGAATGGGGATAAATATTGGGTGTGTAAGCATGTCAAGAAAATATATTGCTGGGCGAGAGAGAGTTATTTCTAAAGTTTGCTCATTAATTACCTTTATTCCAACTTCATCTGCATTTAATTTTGTTTCGTAAAATTCTTGTGCATTTTTTATCTTTGATGTTAATAGGTTAATATTTGGCACATCAAGCTCATTTTCTAAGGCCATTATGTAGGAATCTCTAATGGTGCTTGCTGTTATTTTAATGCCGTCACTCCAATAAATGTCGTCTCTTAAATGGAATGTATAGCAGGTGTTGTCGTAAGAAATGTCCCAATTTTTTGCAAGTCCTGGCCTGTATCCACCCGTTTTGGGGTCACCCCTTAAAAGCCCCACAAATAGTTCGTTTATAATTAAATTACCTAGTCTGTCGCTGCAAAATTGTGGATCAAGCGATGTTGGTTCGTCTCCAATTCCAACACCAAAGACAATATCATCTTTTGGTTTAGACATTGCTGCACACGAGATTACAGTAGCAATGCCCAATATTAAAAGTTCTCTTTTTTTTATTATCATGTCCTTGTTAGCCTCCTTTATGCTCCTTTTTTATTACAAATATTCAATTTTTATTAGCAAATTATATTGCAATATTTTTGTAAAGTATTTTATTTCTGCTGCTGGGAATCCCAAAAGGCTTGTTGTTTTTTATTTAAAGGAGTTTAAAGCAAAAGGCTTTAACATACGCATTTTTTATTTTAAAACTACAAATAAGGCCTTAAGACCCTATTTGTAGTTTTAAAGAAGTTTTCAATGAATTGTTGATTTATAACATTAGACAAATATATATCCCTCTTTGTTTTTTTTCAAATAAAATTTTAACCTTTACTTGTATGTTAAGGCCTGTAAAGGAAATAAAAATTTAAGTTTTAATTTCTTTTTTTGTTCTTAAGGGATAAAAAGAATAATTCTAAAGAATAAAACAAAGAGATTGATTTTTCGTATGTCTTGATAATGCTAAAAAATGAACTATAATGACGACTTATTCTAGCGGAGGTTTTGATGCAAAGGATAAGTATTTTATTAATGTTATTGGCGGTGTTTTCTTGTAAGCAGTTTGGCGATGTTAAATCGCTTACAGAAATTGATTCTGGGAATGGCATCCCTCTTGTTGTTAGCGATGTAGTTAAGGATTTGATTCCCAAAGAGATTTCTTTAACCCCCGAGGAAGCTGAAAAGCTAGAGTCTTTAAAAGTCTTTTTAAAAGATGCAATGGACGTTAATGGTAGAGAAGAAAAATTAAAAGCTGAGTACGAAAAATCTTATAAAGAATTTTTTGATTGGCTTTCTAAGGATGTTAGCAGACAAAAAGAATTTATAAGTTCTTTTGACAATATTTCCAGCATTGTTTCTAAAGCAGTAGATGCAAGCAAAAAGCAAAGCACCGAGCAACAATCTTTAGGCTTTAAAGAATATGTTTGCTACAAAATTAAAAATAGCACTGGGGGGTATTTAAGTTTATTTTTCCAAAAGGTAGTTGATGCATTTGGTGTTGATCCTTACAAAAAAGATAATGACGAGAGTGTTCAAAAACCTGTAAAATGCAATGAAGAGATTTTTAAAGTAATTAAAAAAGTGTTTACTGAAAGCGAGAGTAACAACGAATTGAAAAATTTGAAAAATTGTGTAAATGTTTAAATTTGAGATATGATTTTTTAAAGACAAGTTCTAGTGAGAACTTGTCTTTTTCTTTTTTAAAAGACTTTTAAGTGTCTTTATTATGAGTGATGTCAATAACGTAAAGAGCAATTTACAAGATTTTAAATTTAATAATGTTAAATTTGCCAAGGAATTATCAACTCAAGTGATTAATTCTGCTTTAGAAGTAGAGACCAATTTAAATAAGGTTTTAAATGCAAATAATTTACATGATGCTCATTTAAAGGTCCAAAAATCAAAATCAAAACTTGTTTCTACGATCAATCTAGCCAAAAAGCTAAACAATCATCTACTTTTAGAATTTGATAAAATTTCTGATTTTGACATTCCCATAACATTTAGGATTGTTGACAAGATTTTAAAAGTATTTTATTGGACAATAGTCAATTTTGATTCTCACACAGTAAGTGAAATTGACTCAGTAGGGTTAAAAGAGATTGATTTTTTGCATAAAGATGAAGAAGGAATAAAATCAGCCGAAGAAGAGATTAATAGCATTGAAAATTTAAAGACAAGAGAATTTCTCCTTGGGCTACTTTTGGTTATTAAATCCACATTTCAAGCAAATAGAGCCCTAATAAAAGCAATTAGAGCATCCCTTTCAGCGACATCTTTTATTGCTCAACGGGGAATAGAAGGCAAGAAGACATTATTTTTTTATTTTTAGTTTAATTGGATTTTCTGCATTTCAATATTAAAAGGTAGAGAAACAGCTCTCTACCTTTTTAATATTTATTGGGATTGGATAAAGTATTAATTTAATTTTCTTTTTAATATCATTTTACAATGTCTATTTTTTTACAATGCGAGCAAAAGTAAGTAGAATATTTTGTAAGTTTTACTTATATTCTTTAATTAATATTAGCATAAATACTTTAAAACGTATTAGTTTTTTTATAAAATTTTAAATCAATTTTAAATTTTAATATTTACATTTTGAATATCAATATTATTTAATAATTAATATCAAATAATAATAATTTGCATAAAAAACTGTTTTTGATATAATAATGTATAATGATATTTAAAAAAATGATTAACGAATTTAAAATGGAAATAAAAAACAATAAATCCAAAATCAATCCTATTGATGTTTACAGATATTCAATTTTTTTTAGAAACTACATAGAAAGTACCGCAGAAGATGCACTTAAGAATGGAATTAATTTAAGCCTACTTGAAAAGTCTTGCTTGAAAGAAAGCAGCAAGTCTCTTTTGGGGTTAAAGGTGCAGTTAAAAGAAGCTCTTCTTGAAGCAATGATAAGCTACAGATTTAATGGAGCAGGTTATATTTTGGTAAAACCCAAAAGTGAAGATGAAGATTTAAGTAAAAAGGTTAACAGCGAATTACCCACAGGTTTTAAATATTTGGATTTTCAAAAAATTATTAACAAAAGAGATTCTAGTTACGTGGAGTACCTTTCTAGCTCAAAAGACCCGGATGGTTTTGAGAGAGCAAGGGTTGTAAAAATAGATAAAAGCAGAGTAATAATTTATGAAAATTATGATTATGTTTTAGGCGTGCAAGAACCTGCTTACACGCAAAGTTTGCTGCTTAACATTTGTCTTTTAGAACAAATTTATTTAGAAATAGAAAAAAGAATAAGAAATTATAATTTTTTGTTTTACAAAGACGAACATTTGGTGGGACTTGTTGAATCTTTAGAGATTGCAAAAGAAGAAATTAATGTTTTGGCAAACAGCAAAGGCAAAATATTTTCTACCTTTTTTAAAGCTCAAGAGCCAAACAAAAGTTTTCAAGCATTAAGTAGTGCCTCTGACGAGCTTAGCAGAGAGCTTAGCAAGATTAAAAACACTCTAAACAATGATGGAATTTTTTACACAGCATCAGAGAATGCGTGCCTAGAAGTAATAAAATATGATTTAGAGTTTTTAAAAGACGCATTTGAACTTGTTAAAGCAAAAATTGGCGCTGATACCAAAGAGCCTTTAACTAGAAGCTTCAATGAGCAAGTCAAAGGGCTTGGCAGCAGCGGCAAGGGAGACAAAAGTAATTATTATGATTATTTAAAAGGCGTTCAAGAATCTGTTGCTAATGCGTGCAATCTCAAGCTTAACAAATATTACAGATTAAATATGAAGTTTAATGAGCTTGAAGCTTTAAGCTATGAGCAAAGACTTCAAAAAGACAATTTGCTTCTTGATGTTTATTTTAAATATTTAGAGCTAATTAAAAATGAAAATCTAAGCGACAAGGCAAAAGAAAATTTAAAAGAACAATTAAGTTTGGTTATTTAAAAGGAGTAATTATGGAAAAAATGGCTTCAGGCACAGACGAAACCCAAGAAGATTTAAAAGAGTCTAAAAGTAAAAACAATGAAGTTTTAAGCGACTCTTTGGTTAATGAGTTTTTGGAATATAAAAATCTCAAAAGTGCAAGTAATAACTTAACTGGTAATTTTTCTCACAATGATTTAAGAGAATCTGTTGAGATAAATAAACTTGCAAATGATAATTTAAGTTTTGAGTATAATACAGAAAATCTTTTAGCAAAAGGGTATTCTTTTAAAGAGGTTGTAAAAGGACAAGCTGAAGAGCTTATTAGAAAGTATGTAAAATCATCTCAAATATTTGCGGTAGCTCAAACTTACAACCTTGAAGAGATTGACTCTTGTTTTCGGTCAATACTAATAAGGCTTGCAAAGACTAATATTGATCAGAACAAGAATTCAGAAAATTCATACAAAGTCATAAATTTTCAAAGAATAAAATCAGATCAAAAAAATAATTTAAGAGACAGAAATGTTTTTTTTAACACATATCATGATTTAAGAAAAGCAATGCTTAATCAGTGGGAAGAGATTAAGAATGAATTTTATTGTAATAAATTAGCTTAAATTTGTTTGAATTTTTGTAATTTAAGCTTTTAATGAAAAATTAAACAAAAAATTAATTTAAAAAAGGAGATTATTAATGAGCGATTCAATTGATTTTAAAAAAGAGATAGAAAAACTAAAAGCATCAAAAGTAGAACTTGAGAGCCAGCTTGAAAGTTTAAAGAAAAATCAAGCTCAAAAAATTGTTTTAGACAAACTGCAAAGCGTTAATGCTAGCAGTTACCCGGTATTTGAGAGCCACAAATTTCAAGACGAAGGGCTTTATTTTGCTCAAAAAGGCGGACTTAAAAGCTGTCCTGCTGATAAGTTTGAAAATTACCAGGCTTTAGATTTTTGCTACAAATACGGGGTTAAGCTTGTTGTTAGCGGTTCAAATTTGCAAATAGCAAAAGGCGGTGGTAGTGATCTTTATGGAATTTGTGTGGACTTTGACGATTTTTCAAGAACCGGCACGGTTGTTCCAATCACTTGTAGTTTTGAATGTGTTTTGATTACTAAAGACAAAACCATCAAAGCAGAAGACAAATTAATAATAAACAGCGAAGGGGTTTTAGAAAAATCTAACAAGAATGCATCTGTTATTCACGCTTTAGCATTAGGTCCTGCTTTAGAATTTAAAGACAGAAGAGATGTTTATGGTGTTAGAGTTCTTTTTTTAGTCAAGCAAATAAAAGATTCAATTTAAAATAGGAGAATTTAAAATAGGAGAATTTGAATGGATGAGAGCATATTAAATAACGACGAGTATGTAAACACAGTAAGGGATGTTTTGGTTAAAGAGTGTCCAATCCCAGAATATTATCATTTTCTAGATTCACAGCAAATACAAAGTAGCAATATTTCCCTTGGAAGCGACAGAATTATTAAGTGGTATTCTAATTTAACAGACATTCCCACATTAAAGGTTAATGATTTTAACACAGTCTCAACAATAAAGTTCCAAAGACAAATAGTAAAAATTAACTATTTGCCTTTTCAGTATGCATTTACCTACTATGCACCAGATGGAAAAGTTAGCGTAGAGGCAAACACAAATATTAACATGAGAGAAGGGCTTTTAGGAGCAATAATTGAGATACAAAAGTTAATGAGTGCGCACTATTTAAGAGGTGGACTTACATTCTCAAGAGACAGTAAAAGAACTCTGCTTGTTGATGAGTCTAACAATGAAACTATGTACGGACTTTTGAATCTTCCAAATCAAATAGATAAAACAGTTAAACAGACAAACATATTAGATCAAATAAAATCAATAAATGATGATCTTTCAAAAATTAATTTAGAAGATGAGAGAAAAGTGCCTTTTAAAATACTTACAACCAGTAAAATCAAAGGCCGCCTACTTGAAAGACTTCCAAACAACAATTATTCATACAAAGACATGCTTTTTGATTTTATAAGCGCAATTAATAATGATGCAGATATTGAGCTTGAGACTACAAATTTACTAGATGATGAAATTTTAATATATCCAAGAAGTAGCAAACTACTGCTTTTAAAAGACGGGCATCAGCCGATATTAAATTCATACACAGAAGTTTCAAGTAGTAATTTTAGAACAAGTTTTCTTGACTTTTCTATTGGAACAATTTTGGCAACAAAAAATTCAATCCTTAGAATAAAATTGAGCTAAAAAATGAATGACAGTAAATTAGATACCAATCAGGCCTTAAGTGCAAATTTAAAAACTCTAAAGAGTAATAATTCAGAATCACTGCAAAGAGTGTATGAGCAAATACTTAAGCTTTTAATGCTTGATTTTAAAGATCTAAGTATCAAAGAATTTTTTTTATATTTAAATTTACTTGAAAATATTTTAATTCTCAAGAGAATAAGAATTGAAAGTTTAAATGATTCTACAATGTTTGTTTTAATTTATTATTTTATTGGCTGCGAGCTAAAAAGACGAAACAGATTAAAGGGTTTTAATTTAAATAACATCAAGTCTGAAAAATTTAAAGAGATATCATTGGAATATTTTCCCACAAATCTTGACAGCAGCAGCTGTGGGGGCGATTTTTGCAAATGCTTGGATGATTTAATAAAAGATTTAAGAGCAAAAGGCTCTCTAATAGGAGTAGTTAAATGAAATCTTTAGAGATGATTAATATTGGCTTAAGTAATATTATAAGTATATATTCACAAGAACTTTTTTTCTGTAAATTCAGAGTAATCAAAGATCCAATAAATGCATCTTATGAAACTAGATTTAAAAGTTCTGATACTGTTGTTTTTAAAGGAATGTTTTTGTTAATTAATCCAGAAGAAGTAGTTGAGATTGAAGGTGTAAATATTTTTGATCAAAATAGTTACGCTAAGGTGTATACTCTTGAGAATTTGGAATTTGAGTACGGAGATTTGGTTAAGATTTTTGATGATGTTTATTCGATCTTGGGGGTTCAAAAAAGCTACAAAGAAGGTCTTAGCTATAATACTCTGGTTTTAAGGAGCTCTTGTTGAGTGTAAAGATTAAATTTAAAGACATTTCTTTTAATGCAGAAAATAGCATTAATATCAAATCCGAAGAAATTAAAAAAGAGCTTAATTTCAAACTAGCAAAGGTTGCTTACAAAGAGTTTTGTTCTAATATTTTTTCAAACAAAGAAATAAAAATAGCTTTTAGAAAATCTATTCAAAAAGGACTTATTGAAATAAAAGATCAATTTAGAGTTTTTTGTAAAAATTATTCACTTATCAGGCAAAAAGACCTAAGTCCAAAAAGAGCTTTTAAGGCCAAAGAGGCTAATAAAAGCATTGAAAACCCCAGGATCTTAAAAGCAAAAGAAGGGGACAATCATGATTATAGGACTAAATGAATCTGTACAGTTTTTAATAAAAATACTTACAAATTTTAAAAAATATTTATATCTTAAAGAAATAGAATTAGAAATTTTAAACACTTACAACCACCCATATTTGGAAAAGTTTGCTACAAATACTAGCAATTTGCTTGTATTAAAAAGTGAGTCTTTCGAAGGTCTTACCCCCAGAAATCTAAGGGGTAGTAATTCTTGTAAAGAGTTTAATGAATTTAGATTAAGGTTTTCGCTTTATTTTTTAAGTTTTGTTTTATTTAAAGCTTACAGAGATTCTTATGAGAACATTTGCAAAGTGTATGAACACTTTTTGGAATTTTTGCACGAGCATAGATTTAGGTTTGAGTTTACAAAAGAGCTTGAAGGCGATTCTTATTTGCTTTTAACTTATTATCTTTGCTCGATTAGCAATTTAAATAATGATGGGCTTCTTGGTGTTTCTAATATGCACGCCAATATGTGTTTTAGTTTTAATCAGATTTTTGTTGCAAATATACAGGTTTTAAAACAAGAGAGATAAATTTTTTTGAAAAAATAGAAATAAATAGAAATAAATTAAAAAACAATTAAAAAAAAGAAATTTAAAAAGGAGTATAAATGCCAAAAGATACAATAAGCGTTAGTTTGGTGCAAAACAGACTAGCTTTCAATAATGTTAATTATTACAATCCGCTTTTAATCTACAAAAGCAATGTTTTAGCAAGTAAACACTTAGCATTAAGTGTTACAAATTTACAAGATCTTCTTGAAAAACTTGAGATGCAAAAGGCCCAAGAGTCTGATTCTTCCAAGAAGAAAATAGCAGAAGAGCAGCTGAGCGCTTTAAAAAAATCAATGAGCGATTTTTTTGGGCAAGGCGGGCTTAAGTCTGTTGATTTTTATGTTTACAACCAGATTAAAGAGATTAAAGATTTTTTAAAATCCAATTTACATCCGTTTGTAGTTTTTGTAAATCAATCAGAAGATGTTATTAGTAGTGATTTTGAAGAGATTAGAAAAATTTGCAATTTTATTGTAATTTCTACTAAAGATGCCAATTTGCCTGATTTTTTAAAAGGCAAAGACAAAAGTGAGCTTAAAAATATTATTGCTGTTTACGCCGGCAAGCAAAATTTGCACCTTAAGTTTACAGCAATGTATTTGCATCAAGCAAGTATTTTTCACGCTGTTAATCCTTATGGGATGATTTTAAACGCTGTTCCTATTTATGATGATTCTCTTATTGATTCTCTTAGAAAGACCAATATTAATTTTTACTCTCTTTTGAATGAAACCGGCAATGACGGCATTTTAGCTTTCAAAGAAGGGGTTAGTCTCTCAGGCGATCCGATTGATGAGACTTTTACGCTTTTTTACATTAAAAATGAA
This sequence comes from [Borrelia] finlandensis, assembly GCF_000181875.2. Classification (GTDB taxonomy): domain Bacteria; phylum Spirochaetota; class Spirochaetia; order Borreliales; family Borreliaceae; genus Borreliella; species Borreliella finlandensis. The sequence goes on from NC_012234.1 coordinate 31,303, forward strand.
GCAATCAAAGAGCTTATTAGAATTTGGAATAAAAACAATAGAGCTAACAGTAAGCTTGGTTCTTTAAATTTGGACGGCAATTTGCCAAACGAATACACAGCAGGGCTTGAATGTTTTTTCCATGAACTTAAACAAAGGGGTCTTATTGTCTCTTACAAGGAGATTAAACTTAAAATTAACTCTTCTGAGGGCTTAAGCTTAAGCTTAGAGGTTGCGCTTAAGTACAATGACAGCTTTAATGGTGTTAATTTAATAATAACAACACAAGAGATAAACGAATATTTAAGGAGAGCATCATAATGAGAGAATATTATTCACTTGATTTAATATTTTTTAGCTTTAATGACAATTTAATAGACACAGGCACTCTTGAGTACAGCACAGAGCCCAATGTAATGGCTAAAGCAAGCACAGAAGACAGAAATTTTCCAATTCCAAGCTTTAGAGATCCAAGAACCGTTGTTCATATTTTTGATTTAGAAGTAAGCAAAGGGTCTCTTGATTACAAGCTCTTAACAAAGCTAAGCAACGAGCAATTTTACGAGAATGTACCAAAATCTAAAAAGTTAAAAAGATTGGTGTTTAACGATCAAATGGGACTTAAAATTATTTCAAATAGTGCTTTTTTTGCCGAAATTCCAACTAGAAAGTATTCAGCCGATAATGATACTGTTAAGTTTACAATTCATGCAATCAATTGTGATGTTGAGAAAGCAAGTTAAAAGCGTTAAAAGCAAATTTAAAAGGATAAGAATTAAAAATGAGATACAAGTTAAAAATATTAACCAGAGCCAAAACACATACATACGTTTTAAAAGATATTCCCATGTACGATTGGGACAGCGTTTTAGGATTTGACGTTGAAAGAGATGAGCTTATTAGCAAGCTTAATGATCTGCGAACATTAAAAGAAATAACCAAATTAATGATCTCAAGGGGTTTTTTAGATGAATTTTACGGAATTTTAAACAAAGAGAGAAGATATTCTGAGCTTTACAAGTACGCTCTTCCCACAATTCTTTTTTCAGTTCAGTATTCACTTTTTGAAACAATTGAAGGTTTTAAAAAGCCCGGGTTGGTTTACATTGAAAGTTTTCAAGATAAAAACGGCGACTACATTAAGTATGACTACATTAATGAGCGTTGGAGTTATGATTTAATCACAAACAGCAAGCCTTCAGACTTAAACCAAGAAGATTCTTTAGAGTCTGGTTTTGAGTCTTTGTTGCAAGAAGGTAGCAATGAATAAGCAAGAGATTGCGACTAGTTATTTTAAATACATAGACTATTTGACAAGAGAAACTAATAAGTATTATTTTCCTGTTGTAATGGGCATTTGTACATACAAAGATGTTAAAAAAATGGGCTACAAAGAGCTTGTAGAGGTTAACCGAGTAGCCAATTTAAAGCTTAACAAGGAAATATACGAGAGGTTTTTGTCTTTTAGTAGCGTGTTTTAAAGGTTTTTATGTACGAAGAAAACAATAATGAGAATAAATTCACAATTACATTAGAAGGCGTTCTTGACAGAAATGCCACAAAGAGTAATTTAAAAAAAGAGTTTTTAAGTCTAAAAAGGGAAAATTTTTTCAGTCAGGGTTTTGGTGGTTTGGGTGGAAAAGGTGGTAAGGATTTTTTGTCCTTAAGCCTTGAAAAACTTGAAAGTTTGAAAAGACCCAAAAGTGATAATTCTAAAAAATCAGCAAGTTTTAAATCTTTAAATGTTTTAGGCAAAATTGATTCTTTTAAGGATTTTCTAGGTCTTGATTTTCAGAAAAACAATCCAAAAAGCGTTTTAAAAGATTTGGATTTAGACTTAGATTTAAAAGACAAAATCGCTTTGCCTGATGGGCACTTAAATAAGAATAAAAGTAGTCTAAGCTCTTATTTAAAGCCAGAAGTAGATAAATTGGATCTTGGCTCTCCCCAGCATTCATATTTTAAAACTGAAAATATTAAAAACACTTTTAAGCAGAATTTTGTTAATAATTCTGGTGAAGCTCAAACTAATCTACCAAAAGACTTTAGATTAAATTCCAATTTTAACAAGACTTTCCCTTTTGGGGATTTGCAAGAACCATTAGGCATAAAAAATGCAAACAGCCAGATTGTTTGGAAAAATTTAATGTCTTTTAGAGATCTTTTTAAAGACTCAAGCCTTGTAGATTTTTTTAATATAAAAAATGGTTTTAATGATTTAAATTTGCCTTTAGAAGAATTTAAAAATTTAAAAGACAAAAAGACTGCTCTAAGTCTTGAAAATTTGGTTTTCAAAGATGATCAAAAAGAAAGTGCAAATAAAATACTAAAAAGAAAAAGATCTTTTGAAACAGAGCTTGAGAGAAATGATTTTTTAAGAAAACTTTACATTCTTCAAAGTTCACAAAATTCAAATCCAGATTCAAATTTAAATTCAAATTCAAATGATTTCTCTTTTATGGTTGAGCTTGCACAGAAATTAAAAAACGAAGGGCATGCCAAAAATGATTCAAAAGCAATTAGCTTGGTAAGTGATTTTCTAAGGAGTGAGAATAATTTAGAAAAAGTTTTAAGTTTTCAAATGCCAACAATGTCTTTAAAGAGTCCGGGGCAGCCTGAAGTTTTAAATAGCAAGATAATAAGAACTGCCTTTGAGCCTGGATTAGACTCAATTTTGGAAAAAACTTTAGAACTTTTGGAGTGGGCTAAAAATTACGATTTTACAAGCAGTGTGCTGGACCCATTAAGAAATACTTTTTCAAATCTTGGTAGTATTTTGGCGCAAGCTTTTGAAAGTTTGCCTTTGGTTGAGCACATGACAAATTTGCTAAATAATGCTAGTGAATTAAATTCAAGAGGAATTGATGATGATTCTAGAATGCCTTAAGTGCAAAAGAGGTTTTAAGTGATTAAAGAGCAAGCTAGTAAGTTAATAAAAGAGATTGTAAATCAAATCTCAAGTTTAGCAAGCATTTCTAATTTTGTTTTACTTTTTCCAAGGCTTGATTTTAAAGGCCTTGGGTACATTCCCCAACTATTTTTTATTTTTGTAAAGCACGATCTAATAGAAGAAAATCTCTCAAGCGTAAGCTCGGACCGCGCGGTAATTGATTTTACAAATACAAAAAGTGAATATGTAAACTTTAACATTACTCCAAGGCCTGAGATTGTAACAATTAATAAAGGGATTTTGTCATCTATTTATGACCAAACTTTGATAAGAGCTTTAAGAGAAACTCCTTTTATGAATAGTGCTTTGGAATTTAATAGTAATTTTATAAAAATGCAATTCAGACAAAGGTTTAATCTGGGGGTTTATTACAGTATGTACAGCCCTTCGGTGGGGTTTCACGAGGTTGTAAGCATTAGTTCGTTAAAGCTTAAAGACACAGTTTATCTAGAGGAGGTGGAAATTAGTTTGCAAGTAAAAATTTGCAAAACGTTTAATATTTTGACCTATAAAGGTTAAAATATTAATTAAAAACATCTAAATATTAGGAGAATATTAATGATAAAATTTAAACTTATTTTAATATTTTTTTTATTTATTGTTTCAACGACATATGCAAGTGTGGCAAGACCATTTGATTTTAGAAAATGGAATTTCAAAAAAGACATAGATTTGGCATATGTATTAATGCATGACCTTGACAATGGGATTTTAATTAAATCTCAAGATAAAGCTGGCAGCATCAAAAGTCAAGAAGTGCTTACTAAGCTTAATGCACTGAATGCCTATTGTAATAATTTGCAAAGGATAATAAAAGCAAGGCTTGTTAGGGGGAGATTCCAAAAAGAGGTGGAATTACCACTACTTAAGATTATTAGAAAATATAAATATTTAACAAGAAATTATAAAAACAAAAATCTTATTGAAAATCCGGAATATACGAAACTTATTGCAGAGAGAATTATTGAAAAAGCTCTTTTTCTGGAAAACTATTTTCAATCCAATAGGCTTAAGAATGTAAAATCTGGTGAAAATATTAAAAAAAGAATATCTGATAATCAGAGCAAACTGAAGTCTTTAAGGAGTAAGCCTAACAAATCTGTTGGTTCAAAGTTTTCAAAAAACTCAAGACCTTCCAAAAGACCACAAGGTGTAAAAAAATGCAACAAAAGACAAATCTTAGATAAGTATTATCTTAACGGTGCAGAAAGTGAATTTTTAGATGATCCAAGCCAAGAATCAGACGAGCTAGAAAGAGAGTACCAAGATGATGAGCTAGAAAGCGAAGATCCAGATGAGCGGGAAAGCAGAGACGATGCATTTAATGAAGATCAGAGTGAAGATGAGTTTTTGGATTCTCTTGAAGATCAATTTAGCTAAATTTTTGAATTTGAATATTTTTTTGATTTGCTTTGGAAGTTTTTAATCTTTTAAGTTTAATTTTTTAGGCTTTAAAGCCAGAATAATTTTTATTTGGAGAATATTAATGAGACAATTAATTTTAATTTCTTTTTTATTTTTAAGTTTTAATTTATATTCTTATGATCTTCAAGATGACGAAGAGATTGTAGTCAAGTTTTTATACGAAGAAGTAAAAATTAGTGGCAATTTAAACGAAGATCATTCTGTTTCTTCTGTTGAAGGGTTAATACAAAATGCAATCAATAAAATAGGACCTGAGAATATTTTAAACATTGAGCATAGCATAACTTTTAATGGTTTGTCTGTAATGGTGATCTATAAAGCCAAAAAGCAAAGGTAGCAAGGCATTTGCAAGTTTAAGTTAGGTTGGTAGCATTTGTGAGAAAAGTTTGTACAATTTTTATTTTATTTTTTTGTTTGTCTTTCAATTTGCATTCCTATGCTGTTGAGAATGGTGCAGTTATTAAGGTTAAAATTTTCAATTTTAAACTAAATCAGCAGAGATCTTTTGAGGAATTAGAGAGAGATTTAAGACTTTTTATTCAAAAGATAGGCTCAAAAAATGTGTTAGACATTAATCATAAGATTTTGTTCACCGGGGTAGAAGTTGTAGTGATGGTGATTTACAAATCAAATAAGGAGTAAAAAATTAAATTTTGCTTTTAGGCTGATTTGTTAAGAATTTAATCAATAATTTAATATTGATTTAAAAGGAGTTTTATTTAAAAAAGATGTTAATATTTCAGTACGATTTTAAGATTGAATTTTACAATGCAGTTAATTCTAAGAATAGCATTGGCGGCAGGCTTTCAGGCCTTAGGCCCAGAGTTGTTATTACCACTCAAAATGGTGCTCCTGATTTAAATATTTTTATTCAAAATACATATTCTGAGAATAATTTAATAACTAGTAAAAAGGCCAAACTTCAAATTTTTAATGTGCCTTTAGATTTTTCTGATTTTAAAACTGCAGACATTGTAAAAATTTATTATAAAAAGTTTTCAGATCAGCAAGATTACCAATTTATTATGGCTGGGTATTTGGGAGCGCCTGTTGAGAGAATTGGTGGGGCTGAGAATTTTAGTTTTGAGTGTGAATTGTATCTTTTGTCCAGAGCGACCTTTTTAGAGAGAAAATTTGAGTATAAGAATTTCAAAGACAGCACTATTGCTGATGCAATAAATTATGTGTTTAAGGACAAAGCAATTTTTTTTATGAATGAGCTTGAAAAAACAAAAGTGATCAAAGAGAGCTTTGCTTGTAACTCGCCAAAAGGATTAATAGAATACCTAAGGCGGCAAGGATACGTTGACGCTGTAATTGTTGATATTGGAAATCCTGGGCAAGATGTTGATTTAAAATTTATTTTCATGAATTTTGGACAGTTTGGTTCTGCTGAGTGCAAAAGACTTAAAGATTATGGGCTTTTGTTTGTACCTCAAAAGGATGCTTTAGGTTTTAAGTCTGGTTTAAGTTTGTATCAAGCGCAAGTGATGTTTACTCACAACATTAAGATTGCAGATAATCTAAGCTTTAAAGACAGATATGGAAATACTCTCGAATGCAAGGTTAAAAACACCAGTGCCAGATTAAGCAGTACCAGAGAGTGTGTTTTAAACCTAGAGCTTTACTCTGATAAAGGGGGAATGTATTATGCAAAATAATGATTTTCGCGCAGGGTCAGGCAGCCTAAAAGGTTCTTCTACTGGTGTGTTAAAGCAATTTCTTTTTGAAAATGTTTTTATTTGTAGAATAGGTGTTATTAAAAGTTTTGACTTTGAAACTCAAAAGGGCGTTGTTACTATTAAAGAGTACGAAGGGCTAGAGATTAGTACTTGTAGTATATCTAACTTTAATTTTGATTTAGCAGCAGAAGATGAGGTAATTTTACTTCAAAGTAATTTTAATATTTTCCAAGAAAGTGATAATAATCATTTTGATAAAAATTATTTCTACATTTTAAGTGTTCTTAATCCTAAAAAAATTGGCATTAAGCTTGATAAGTTTGAATTGAGCGTGCAAGAGCTTGGTGCGCAAAGTGAGAATATAAAATTTAAAGCAAAAAAATTGATCATTGATGTGGATAATATTGAAATTAAAGGCAATTTAAAGATTAATGGAACTAAGTTTGAAAATCATATGCACAGTTCTGGTACTCTAACTTATGTTAATAGTAGTGGTGCGCCAACAACTACAACCGGAAAAACAGGCCCGATTGCTTAAAATAGTTTTTTCTTTTTTTAGTGTAGCTTTGCCAAAGATTTATTGATAATTTTTTTCTACCAATAAGATTAAGTTTATCACCTGGTTTGCAAATTCTTTTGTTGCGTTAATTATTTTGCTGATGCTGTTGGTTGTTAATTTGGACTCAGCTTTTAGTTGTTCTTTTGTGTTTTTGTATTCATTTTTAACTTTAGTAAATTTTTCAGCCAAAACTTTATATTCTTGAGCTGTCAATTTGTTGTAAAATTTTGGGTTTGGGTGAAACTTAAAGCCCAAGTCCCAGTCTATTTGACTTGAATTTTCTTTTTCCTGCCATTTTTGAGCAGCATCTATGACCTTTTTTATTGTGCTTGTTCCTAGGGGATCTTTAGTCTCTTCAAAAATAAGCTCACTTTTGTTTAGCTCTTCGAGCAATCTGTTTTTTATTATTTCTATGTTCTCGGTATTAATATTATTAATGTTGCTCTCAGTTGAGTCTTTTGTTGCGCTTAGAGAGTTTTCTTGATCCTTTGGTAAATTTTCAAGCTCTCTAAATTCTTTAGATGTTTCTAAATTTTTTATTGCATTTAGCGCTTTATCTAGAGAGTCTCTAACTTGCTTTGAGTATTCTTTTGTTATGAGTTTGTCGTTACTTTTTAAGTGAGTGGTGTATTTTTGGTTTTGTGCTAAGGTTATTGTGTTTTTGTTTAAAGTTGCATTTTCTAAAGAGTTATTTCCTAAAGTGACATTTTCTTCTTTGTGGTCAAAAATTTTGTCTTTGTTGTTATTAATTTCTTCTTCTTCAATTGTGGTAAGTATTGTTTCGTTGGTGGTTGTTGAGATTTTAAATTCTACTGTAGTTGGATTTAAAAATTTTTGCATATTTTCGCCCAATTCTTGATCTGTGATCTCGTCATTAGCTCCGATTAACAATAATTTTTCTTGTATTTTTGCAATTTCTTCTTCTGATTTTGCCATATTTGCTTCTTCCAGTTCTTCTAGTGGTATTAAGCTTTCGCTGCCAAATTCGGATTTTAAGGACATCTCTTGTTTTCCAGGTTCGATTTTTTCAATTTCCAAAATAGGGGGTGTGCTTTGATTTATGTTTGATTCAGGTTCTTTTTTAAATTTAGGGTCTGATTCAAGCTGCAAGCTGTTTTTAATGACTTCTGAAATATTTTTTAATTTATATTCGTTTAAGGCTTTGTTTTTATCGTTTGTATCCATGTTTGCATTACAGCTAATAACTAGCAGCAATGTTGTAAATATTGCAATTTTTAAAGCTTTTCTAAGCTTGCCGTTCAAAGCCTCGCACTCCTTTAAAAAAGAATATTGAGAAACATTATACCACAATTTTTGCATTTTGATTTTATTTTTAAATATAAAAATCCCCTTTAAGGGGATTTAAGGGGGTATCATAGATTTTGTATTATTTTTTTTAAATTTTTATTCTTACTGTTTTTAAAAAATTAAAATTTAACAATTTATAATGCGTTGCCTTTGGCCCATTTGTAATTTGGTGTTGAAGTAGTGGTGCTGTTTTTAAATTTTCTAAATTTTTCTAAAACTCTAAGCTCCAGTCTTCTTTTTTATATTGATACAAAGGATTTGCTTTGTACTAAGTGTACAGCATACTTAGAATTTTTCAGATTTATCAATAAAGGAGAACATCGGATGAAAATCGATGTTCCTTTGAATATATTAATATATTTAAATGTAGGCTTAAGATTTTAACTATTAGCTAATAAAATGCTTTTAAAATATGAAAATGATTTAATTGCTCTGCTCACTCTCTTCATTTTGATCATCATCATCTTCTTCTTCAGGGTTGTTGTCAGCATTTTCTTCTATTGAGGCTTTTGATTGTGAGTTTTTCTTTTTTTCATCTTTTTTTTCTTGTTCTAATTCTTTATGCACATTGTTAAGAATAGAATCTATTAAAATCCCACGACCAATTGCACTGCAAGACACAATAAATACTGAAAATGAAATAAATATTATTTTTTTAACCATTTAATCATTCCTTTAACCTAAGCAATTTAACTGTAATTATATATCATTGGATTTAATTAATCAATTAAATGTATTTTATTTTTAAAGCCCGATTTAATTTTACACTGATTCTTTTTGAATTACTAATTTTAGATTATTTACGTCTGTTATTGTGTCTAAAATTTGAGTGAAATTTTTATTCATTTGAAAGACTTGTTTGTGAGGCAGTAGGTCCAATTCTATTGTTTTTTCGCTAATAGTCACTTTGTTGTAATCTATTGAATGATAATCTTTTTTGTTTTTTATTTGAAATCTATAGATAGGATTTAAGTATTTCTCACCAGTGCCCTTTTTAATTGTGTCTTTAAGGTCTTTTAAAATATAATCTTTGTGTTTTTGGGTGTCGTTTGGGGGATTGAGCATGATGTTAATAATGTTGTTGTTATTTTTATCTTTAAGGTTTAAGACAAATAATAAGTCTTGACTTTGGAAGAAATTCTCAATATTTTCAATTTCTTTGAAATTTTTTAAAGTTGAGCTTTTTGAATTTTCTGGGGCTTTAAAGTTTAACAATTTTTTATTTATTAATATGCTTAAAGACACCACTTTCCCCTGTGTGGGCAAGATTTTATCTTCTGGTTTTAGAAATTCCTTTTCTCTTGCGATGCTAAAATCAAGAGTGAATGTTTGAATCGGATAAGCTTGTTTGTAGTATTCCTCAATGCTTTTTGGAATTTGATTTGATTCCCTTATTTCTATCGTTTGAATTGATGCCGTAGGGATTATTTTTGCTACATTTTGTTTCTGTTTTTCAGGCTCTTGTTTTTCAGATGTTTTTTCTTTGGTTTTTTGTTCTTTATTGATAGATAAATCACAAGACAAGATCAAAATTTCTAGTAATATTAAAATTACTTTTTTGCTCATTTATTTCTCCTTATCTTTTGGTTTTTTCATTATATAATTAATATTTATTATTAATAAGTTGTTTTAAAGCTAATTTGATTAAATTATTTAAAAAATAATAGAGAACTTAATTTTTGAAAAAAGAAGTTCTCTAATGCAAAAGAACTTCTTTGGAGGTAGTTTAAAAGTAGTGTTATTTTATATTGATTTAAATAGTCTACTGGCTTTGATGAAGTATGTAGCTATTCTTAAAGTATAGCTCACATTTTAAAATATGAATTTTACTTATTTTTGAAATTTATACAAAGAAGGCTCGCATTGAGAGCCTCTTTGAAACGTGTGTGGGAAGTGTTTAAGTTAATTTTAATAAATAAAATTATTTGATAAATTCTTTTAGTCTTGAAACATTGGTTAATATTTTTAGTGCATCGTAAATGCTTTGACTTACTTTAATGTAATATTTTTTATTAGAATAATTAGAGTAGATAAGTTTAATTTTATTTAGGCTTTTTTGAAATTTGGCAAAGTTTAAATATTTCCAGCTGTGATTGGTTGATACGTAAAATGAGCTTCCAAATTGCAAATTGCCGTCTTTGTCTTTGCTTAGAATTGCCTTGTTGATGCTTAACAAGCTGTGATAATGAAACAAGGGCATTAAATTCAGTTCTTTTTTTTGTCTATCTTCAAAATTTAAACAACATCTTATGTAATTATTTTCATAAAAATGATTAAAATCTTTGTGATTTTTTAATTGAAGTAGGTTTTTTAAACCTTTTTTATCCATACTGGTTTTGTGAGCCAGTATGCTAATTGATTTTAGCTTGCCTTTTGTTAGTGTGATTTTATCGTATTGGTCTAAATATTTTGCTTCTGATTTTATTTCGATTGCTGCTTTTGAATCTATGCTGTAAGTTCTAATGTAAAACTGTGCACAAAGAATAGGATTTAAAGGCTTTGCATGTTCATTTTTGTAAATTAGGTTGTTTTTAATTGCACTCATATTTATCTCTTGTAATATTAAATTTATTTAAATTATTTTTTAAAATATTAAAATTTATGTACATACAAATATTTAATTATTCCTCAGTCCAAATTTATTTGTATAAGATATCATTTTATACGGATTTTATCAATAGTTTGTAAATTATTTAATACTTTTTTTATTTAGAATAAAAAACCAATTGATATTGATTATTTTAAAATTATATTTTAATATAATATCAATTCTAAAGAAGGAGAATAAACAATGACAAAATTAATGTACGCTATATTTTTGAGTGCAATATTATTTGTTGCTTGCGAAACTACAAGAATTTCAGATGAGATGAAAAATACTAGCGATGAAGATTCAAAAGTTACAGCTCCAATGCCAGATAAAGATATGATGAAGTCAATGCCAGACAAAAATACCAAATCAATGAAGCAACCTATGACAAAGTCAATGAAAAAGTAATAATACTTGCTTATAAATTAATTTAAATACAGTACTAATAACTATTTTAAAAAACTTTTTTGATAAATTTTATTAAAAAAGTTTTTAGTTTTTAGTTTCAATAATATCAAACATTTCTATTTATTATTTTGATTTAGAAAAATTAAATTAATATTAAAATTAAATATAAAAAAAGGGGAAAGAGGTTTTAAACCTCTCTCCCCCCTTTTGAATGCAAAACCAATATTACTGAATTGGAGCAAGAATATTGGTAGTCGTGTTTACTAAGTCCAAAATTATATCGTGAATGTCTGCAAATTGAGCTCTTGAATTTTTTGATCTTAAGGTGTCATTTAATTTTGAAACGTCAGTTTGTAAGTCAGGGTTAGTATTGTACTCATCAATAAGGTCATCTGTGTCTTTTAGCCATTTTTCTTTAAGTGGTGTAAGTTTTTCAAAATCATTGTAGAGTGTTTCCAAATTAGGTTTGTTTAGCTGTTGTAGTTTATCTTTTACATTTAGTATTTTTGCGCTGATTTCTTCCATTGCTAATTGAATGCTAAATCCTCTGTTTATAAGAGTTTCTTTAACCAAACCTCTGTAGTTTGAGTCTTGGCTGAGTTTTGATAAAATTTGCCCAAGATCAAAAATTTTTCCTTCGTTGAAATTTAAAGATGTGTAAAGCATTCTTCTCTCTTCTGTATATTCGTGGTCGTCAAAATGCACTGTTGAGCTTGCATTGAAAAATATTTTACTAAATATTTCTGCTCTCATTCCAAATTGGTCATTAGGTTCACCCCTGGAAGAATCCATTTTGCTTATTTGAATAATATTCTCAGATCTGTCCAGTATTTTTTGTATTAGCTCTGCAGCTTCAGGATCTAATATTTTTTTTGGAGCATTGTTGGCATTAGCGTTGGGATTATTTTTTTGTTTCAAAGCCTTTGAATTTGCTTTATTTTTTCCAGCTGCGGGTTTTGTTGGATTTTTTAAATTATTAATAGCAACAAGCAGATTTTCTATTTTTCCTTTCCCTTTCCCTTTTTTATGCTTTTTGCTTTCATTGCTGTCTTTTACTTCCAGAGAGCAAGAAAGCAAAATTAGCACAGTTAATACATGCAATAAAAATATTGCAATTAATTTATTATTTTTCAAAATGTTATCCTTCAATAAAAATTTTAAGTAATTTATATTAATTAATAATTTTAATTACCCCATTAATAACTTTAATTCAAAATTGTTATTGTACAAGAAGAATTCAAAAAAAAGAGAGCATGTGCTTTCTTTGGGTAAAAGGTCTTATTTTTTAATTATTATTAAATTTAAATAATGTGTCTAAGTGAAGTAATGTTTGCTCGGATTTCAAGCAAAGAGAAATCATAGTATCTTTATATGTTTGCTCAATGTGGTCGTTTAGCTTTTCTGTTATAGGAGAAGTTAAAGATCCTATAATGTATAAATGGTTTTCGCCTGATCAAATTGAAGATGTTGATCTTCAGATGGGCTACCAAAGAACTGTAAAGTGGGATGCGTTTTTAAATGCTAATCCTACAACGATTGCTAATGAGGTTAATACTATTTCAACTATTGGATTTAGTTCTGAAGTGGTAAGACTTAATTACTTAAAATTACAGTACAAATTTAGGCACTTAAAGCAGGCGTCTGAAAAATTTTACACTTCAGACTCATATCTTGGTGACATTAATAACAATTTACTTCCTTTCTCTCAAGCCTATAAGCTTGCAAGTAGCGAGATTATTAAACTTATTAATCACTTTGTAATAACAGGCACTGTTTCAATTCAAAAAGATGGAAAAAATCAAAAACATTTACTTCCCAATATGTATGGACTACTTAATATGCCTGAGCAGATAAAAGAAGAAGTTCAAAGTGCTAATAAGGATAAAATGGATAAAATATTTGAAAAAATTGAGGCGGGACTTTCAAAGTTAGAGCTAGGAGACGAATTTTCTACACCTATGATGGTAATAGTTAACCCTACAACTTCGCTCAAACTCGTAAAACCATACGCAGCAGCACAGGGTGCAGCAAGTAGCTGTGAAAAATGGGAGGATGTTTTGATTCAAACTATTAAGGCTATTAATAATAGAGAAGATGTCTACATTGAAACTTAAAACTTGCTAAAACATCAAATACTTATTTACCCATTAAACCCAGAGCTTATTAAGTTTAAGCCTAGCAAGTATATGCTACCTACACCAAATGAATAAGTGGATAAAGATTCAACTGATATTGCTCATTCATACATTGATTTTGTTTTAGGCGGACTACTTGCTACTAAAAATACTATTTTGCAAGTCAATATTAAACAAAATTAAACACTTGGGGCAAATAAAATGAGCGAACAAAAAGACTTGCAAACACAAGTTCAAAATGAAGAAGAACTTTTAATAACACTTCATTCTGAAGTGTTATTACTACTAGGGATAGACGAATTTGCACTAAGTAGGCAAAATTTTCTACTTTATTTATTTTTACTTCAAGCTATTCTAGTAACACGTGGTATTGGTACGGGTTCACTTACATATGAACAAATATTTTTGCTAACCTTTTATCATATAGGTTGCCAATTAAGAAAACAAGGAGTTGTTCGCGAATTTGAATTTGAAAGAATAAAAAAAGATAAGTTCAACGAGCTTGCGCTTGATTATTATCCTAGTAGCAGTGGAGGCGAAGAAGGTGGTGGAGAAGGCTGTAGATCAAATAAAAATTTTTGTTCACAATTTGACGCATTTTTAGAAAAATTAAAAAGAGATACTTCAACACCATCTTGTATGGGAGCAGTCTAATGAATGGTGTTAGAAAAAGACTATCAGATATGTCTTTCCGCATGATTAACGCCTTTAAGGCCCCTAGCCCCTTAAGGTTTTATAAGGGTAATGTTGTAAAACTTGAAAATGACGATTCTTATCAAAGAATATTTGACAAGAATAAATACACTGAATTTATTGGAATTATTATTGATATAAAACCACAAGAACTTGCGATGCTTTATGATTCCAATATATCTGATATTAGGGGGTATTCTAAACTTTACACATATCAAGACCTTAACTATGAACTAAAAGACCGAATATCAATTACAGATTCAGTTTACTTTGAAATATTTAGCATTGACTCTTCAATCGGATACTTCACATTAGTTTTAAAGGAATTTGTATGGACAAACTAGAATTTAAAATTGAATTAGAAATTGGTTGGTTCGGGGTTCGTGCAGGTATTGCTAAAATGCATGAAAAAGGGAGTAGCAATTTACCAGCAAGAAAACATTTAACCAAAATTGCTAGTAGTTCTGAGTTTAGAGAATATATCAATAATAGCTATATAAATTCTAAATTTAATCTTGACCCTAAATCGGAAATGGAGGCTATTGGACAAGCTTTTATAAGGTACTATGAAAATTATCTACTATCATCACAAGTTGCTCCAGTCTTAAATGCTAATACAATTAAAAGCAAGTTAAAAAAGGGTAGTAACACCGCATCAATTCCACTTGTTGATACAGCCAAAATGTTATCAGAACTTACTTATAAGGTAATACTTGAATGATTATGACTTTAGACACAGTCTTAAGCTATTTACTTAAAATATTTCAAGGATTTAAGGCTTATGCAACTGAAAATAATTTTGAGTGTGATATCATAAATACCTACAATCACCCATATCTTTCAAAGATTACAACTACCAGCCCCAATATAATAGCATTTAAATTTGATAGTACACAACATTTGTTTGATCATAACTGCAAAACTGGCACATTTTATGAAAATGCTTTGGAATTTAGTATAAATTTTCAAATATATATTATTGCGATAGTGTTAAATGCTAAAGACTTTGACGCTAATTCACGTATGTTAATGCTTTATAGTATGCTTAGTGACTTTTTGCACAATAAAGCTCATAAGTATACTTTGTTTGTCCGGTCTACAACCCGAATATATTAGTAAAATTAATTTTTACATTTACCCAACATCCAATATACAAACAGTTGGACTGATTAATTTAGGCACAAAATATAGCAATCATGCATACAGCGCATCTGTAGCATTCAATGCTAGTGTAAAAGCAATCGAAATTTTAAAGGAGGAATACAAAATTGCCGCAAGATACAATTAGTGTAAGTTTGGTTGACTCTAGAATTCAGGTTAGTAGGCCCAATTATTATAATCCACTTTTAGTTTACAAAACAACTAAAATCAAAGTTAATAAAGATACTGCTAACTTTATAACATTGAATTTAACCGTTAATAACTATGAAAAACAAATTGAAACTTTGGAAAAAGATAATGGAAATGGACAAGATCAGTTTGGGAAAGAAAAAACACTGCTTAAAACTACAATGTCAAATTTTTTCAATTTAAGCGAAGAGTCATTAAAATCCGTTGTTCTTTTTATTTATAAGGATAAACCCGAAGAGTTAAAAAAATATCTTAAAGTACATAGACAAAGTAATGAAAGATGATTATGATAAGTTTAAAACACCTTCAATTTTTTTTGTATTCTCAACTAAAGAGCAAGAAATAAAAGAACTATTTAAAGATAAAGGCAATGCTGAAAAAGAAAGAAATATTGTTGTTTACAGTAACAATAAAGACAACTTACACCTTAAATTTATAAGTCAATATTTGCATCAAGCAAGTATTTTTCATTCTGTAAATCCTTATGGTATGTCACTGGCTGCTACACCGCTTGTTGACGACACTGTAATTGGAAAGTTGCGAACTGCAAAAATTAACTTTTATTCACTTCTTAATGAAACTGGGCTTGATGGTGTACCTGCCTTTAAAGAGGGTGTTGATCTTGCTGGAAGTTTAATAGACGAACAGTTTACATATCACTATATAAAAAATGAAGCGATTATTGAGCTTATTAGAATTTGGAATAAAAACAATAGACAAAACAGCAAACTATCTGTACTACAACTTAGTGGTGCTAGAGACAATGCATATACTTCAGCAATTGAGTGCCTGCTCAAACGGTTTGTAGATAGAGGACTGATTATTGAGTATAAAAATTTAAGTCTTGCTCTCTCTCCTACACCACAACTTAAATTAGAACTCAGTGTGAATATTACTTATAACTTTAGCATTAATGCTGTTGCTTTAGCAATTACTACTCAAGATATAGTTGATTATCAAAACAGCTTAAGTGCTTAAAAGGGGGGCTAAAAATGCAATTTTATGATTTAAGAGAAGTTTATTTTTCAATTGGCGGTACACAGCTACATAGTGGCAAACTAGAGCTTACAAGCTAACCTACAACAAGAGTAGTGATTAGTAGTGAAGATAAAGGTATGTCTGTAATAAGCTTAAGAGATCCCAAAACGATAACTTATGTTTTCAACATTGAAGTGACATTAGGTAGTCATGACTACATTTTGTTAAGTGAACTTTCTGATGAACAGTTTTACAACATGTATGTGAGAAAAGAGGATAAAATGCTTGATTTAGCATTCAATGCTAGAATTGCTACCAAAATTATTTCTAACTATGCAATTTTTACTGAAGAGCCTTCAAGAAGTTAGTCTGCTGAGACCGAAAAAGTATCTTTTGAAATTAGGGCTATTAATTGCCAAAAAACTAAACCAAACAACACTTAAAAGGAGAGTCTTATTATGATAATGAGATATAAAATGAAAATTTTAACTAAAAATAAAACTTATGAATATCCACTGAGAGTACTTCCAATCTATGAATGGGATAAAGTTCTCGGATTTAATCAAAGTGACGCTGTTTTAAAGCTTAATGAGGTTAAATACTTAAGAGAAATCACAAGCTTAATGATAAGTCCAAAATTTTTAGACGAATTCTATGTGATTTTAGATTAAAATAGAGAATTTGTTTCTTATTATAAAGACTATCTTGTTGCAATAATTTACACTGCACAATTTAATACTTTTCATTTAGACAATGATCTCAAAAAACCCACTTTAGTATATTTGAGTGAGTATAAAAATAATGTTGGTGACTTTGTTACTTTTGACCATATCAATGAAAATTTTGAATATGAAAAAGTAGCCACTTCGCTTTCATCAATTACATCAAATTCCAATGAGTTGGTTGCTAAATGAGCAAGAGAAATAAAGATATTGATAAAGCTATTGCAAGTCTTAATGAGACTAGAAAAAAGTATTTTAACTTGCTTGACGAGATAAAAAACGACAAATACTATTTTCCAGTAATTATGAATATTTGCTCATACGACTCGGTAAAGAAATTGCCTTATGACGAACTTTTAGAGGTCAATAGGCTTGCTGATATTAAATTAGAAAAAGAATTGTATGAGTTAATTTTAAGCAAGTGAGGGCTTAGTGAGCGACAAATTTACCATTAAATTTAAAGGTATTCTTGATCATGCTGCAACAAAAAAGGCTATCGAACAAGATATTTCCAAAATGGAAAAATATCTTAAACCCAAAAAATCTAGTTTGGGTAGCACTAAAGATATTGTAAAAAATAATTTGTCGGACAAGAAAAAAGAACTTAGCAAACAATCTAAATTTAAAAGCTTAAGAGAGCGTGTTGAGAAATATAGACTTACACAAACTAAAAAGCTTATGAAACAGGGCATGGGTTTTTAGAAAGCCAGAAAAGAGGCTTTCAAAAGATCTTTAATGTCTGATAGAGACAAAAGACGTCTTGAATATAAAGAACTTGCAAAAGAATCAAAAGCAAAAAGTAAAATGTTAGCAGCCTCTCAAGGAAAAGGCCTTGTTGCCAAAATTGCAATAGGTAGTGCTCTTAGAAATGTCATCGGCAATGCTGTAAGTAAAGTTGGAGGCGAGATTATTGGGTTTGTTACAGGATTTATTAAAAAATCAGTTGTAGAAGTTTCTAAAAAAGAAAAAGCTCAAAAACTCAATACCGCATTTTATACAACAGCACAACGAAAAATACTTATGGGAGATGAAAAATAAAATATTAAGGGTATTTTTCATGGGAAAAAAGGATTTGAGCGTGACTTAGAAAAAGAAGAATTTTTGCGTCATTTTACTCTAGTCAAGGGCACTCTAACAGAAATGAACAAGTTAAATGGAACTAATTTAAAAAATATAGGAAATTTTATGGCCGAGCTTGTATCTAGCGGTCAGGCTAGCATGGAAGAGGCTGCAGCGGCTATTGATGATTATCTTAGAGGAAATGAAGACATGCTTTATAAGATTATGGTAGGCACAAAAGTCGGCTGGAAATATACACAAACGGCTAAGGATAACTTTCAAAAAGCCGTTATATACAAAGATTTTGGATTTAGACTTACTGAATTGCAAAAAATGGCTGCGGATTTTCATTCTTTTAATCTTACTGAATTTGCCGGAGAGAAGGAAAAAATTGATAGCAATATGATCAGCCTTGAACAATCCCTTATGAATGCAACTGCTGCGGGTATGCAGCTAGTGCTTGAAGGCGCTTCAGAAATAATTGAATGGGTTAAAGACATTATGAAAACCTATAAAGAAGGAGGCATTACTGGAATTATAAGCAACATGGTTTCAGCTATTATAAATCCTATAATTCAGCCATTTAGAGATTTATGGGCAATGATTGAAAATAGCTGGTTTGCGAAAAAAATAGCAGAAATAGCAAGTTGGTTTAAATAAAATGATTGAGAAAATTAGATAAAAAGGGAATTCTTATAAAAATTAACAAAAAAATTACTAACAATAATGATATTGAAACTAAGAAAAAAATCATGGAGATTACTCATATAGTAAGAGATGTAACAACCCAAATATTTGCTCTTTTTGGTGCAGATAGCTTTTTAGTGTTATTTCCAAGAATGGATTTAAAAGGTTTTGGATATGTTCCTCAATTGTTTTTTATAAAACCAAAAAACGAACTCATAACACGCACTTACAATACTAGTTGTTCTAAAAGACCAATTATCAATTATTATGATAGAAAAGCGGAATATGTCAGCTACAATCCAGTAATGACTGGTGAACATATATCATTAACCGGTGAAATACTAACATCGTTATATAAGGATATGCTTTCTCTACTCAAAATGACTGTTTTTGGCAACACTCTGCTACGTTTTGACGCTTATCTTGTAAAAGAATAACTAGCCAATAGAATACAAGCTCAAGTTCCATTTAGTATATATAGCCCGACTTTTGGCCTTAAAGAATTAGCTGTAATTACGAGTCTTTTGTTTAAAGACACTCCTTTCATTGATGAAGTTGAAGTTAGTCTATCAATGGAAATAGTGAAAACATTTGCATTAGAACCATATAAAGGATAAAAAATGTTGCTACTACAATATGATTTTAAAATTGAATTTTACAATGTAGATACATCAAAAAAATCAATTGATGGAACTCCTTTTCCAAAAAAAATTCCTAAAATTACAATAAATACACAAGATGGAATTCATGTTGATATTTCTATATCTAATAGGCTTTCATCAAAATTAAATACTATAAGTTCCAAACAAGCAAAAATTGTACTTTGGAACTTACCCCTAGACTTCACCGAAGACATTAAAGAAGGAGATATAGTAAAAATACGCTATAAGAAATTTGCTTATAAAAAAAATTTTGATTTCATAATGGCAGGCACTTTAAAGCCCCCCATGAGTACTGATTATCCTGGTGGAGATTTTAGTGTAGAGCTTGAGGTTCGTCTATTAACTAAAAGCAATTTCTTTAATCGAAAATTAGAGAACAAAAACTTTAAGGGCAAGACAGTGCAAGAAGCAATAGAATCTGTATTCCCCAATCGAAATATCCTTAATATGGACGAAAAAGATCGTCTTAAAATCATTAACAAAAATTTTTATGCCGCAACACCAAAAGAGTTTATTGAGAAAATAAAAGAAGGAAACTACGTTGATAACGTAATAACTGATGTTGGCTATCACAATTTTGAAATTGAATGCAATTTTATATTTACTAATTACAAACAAGTAGGGAAAAATATTTACTACAAGGCATTAGAAGATTATGGCCTTGAATTTATACCACAACAAGAAAGTGATATCGACCCTGAATTCAAGATAAGGCGTATATATTGGAACGCTCAAATATTTTTCACACATAAGCTAAGAGTTGGTGATAAAGTTTCTTTCAGGGATGGGTTGGGAAAAGTTGTCAAAAACATTATATTAGAAACAAGCGAAAGACTTAGTAACACAGGGGATTGTTCATTAACACTTAAGTTATATGACGCCTCTAATTTTGCACCGATGCCTGTGTAGTAAAGGAGTTAGAATGGATATTGACTATGCAATTTACAGAATGAATCAACGCCTTTATGGAAATACATTAACACAAGAGGACGTTAAAAATTGGATTTATTCAAACATTTTTATAATTAAAATTGGCACTGTAAAGGAGTTTAAACAACAAACTCAAGAAGCTATTGTTACAATCCCCGAATTTGAAGATTTAGAAATTCACACAAAAAATATCTCTAATATCAGTTTAGAACTATCAAAAGGTGATACCGTATTACTACTTCAATCAAGTGTTAATATTTTTGATAAAAATGACGATATTCACTTCGACAAACATCATTTTTATATACTTAGTGCAATTAGCCCAAAGACTTTAAATCTAATCTCTGATACTGTTAAAATTAAAGCAAACAATAAAATTAAAATAGCTAATGAAGTAACGACCTTAAAATCAATTCTGGAGAGCATTGTAAGTGCTATTGAAAGTATAAAAGTCGTAACCATAAAAGAAGGCCCAGTAATTAAACCAGTCAGTCTAAAAATAGCAACCACTAAAATTAATTCTGATATTAACAGCTTGTTCAAGTAATTTTTGCTAATTATGGTATAATTAATAGTATGGATTTAAGATTAGGCAATGATTTTGAATTGGTATTTAATAACGATTTATCACTTGTTGATGGAATTGAAGAACAAAAACAAAGATTTTTGATATTTTTAAAAACCTTAAGGGGTAGTTTAAGCTATGCTCCTCATTGGGGACTGGACTATTTCTTGCTTTTAAAACTGTTAAAAATTAACAATCTTCACGCTGTAAAAAATTATTTTCATGAAATATCCAAAGAGCTTAACTTAGATTTAATAAATATTTCAACTACTATACAAGACAACAAAGCACATATATCCTTTTTTTCTCAGGCGATGTTTTGAATATGGAGTTTAATTTATGAGCATCGTTTTTGATTCTGATTTTGGCATTTTAAAACGTACAATTAAGGATATTGTAAGAACAAAAAGAGAATATTTGCGTGTAAATTATGGGATTAATATTGATGATAATCAAAGCTCAATTTATAACATTATTGCGTCTTCTTTAGCATTAATTGAAGAAGAAATAATTAATGAGCTTAATCTCTTTTTTTCTAAAATGAAACCGGGTGGCACTTATTGGGCTGCTATTGAAGAACACATTTCTTCTAAAAGCACAACTTACAGTGCGGTTCGCACGGCTTTACTTAATCTTGATGGGGTTGAGTACACTAATATTAAAAGTGCAGCTGGTAAAGCCAACAAATATCTAATTCTAAAGGAAACTTTACTAGACACTAGTAAATCTAATATTAATAGTCCTGAATTTAAAGCAAAACTTTGGAAAACATTATATTTAACAACTCCTAGTGGTACTTTACTTGAGGGAGACACAGAAATTGATGGTCTCAATTCAACTGGACAACGCAAATCCTATAAAATATCACTAGGGAAAAGAAAATATGTTTACATGAAAGTAAAGTGTAAACTTTACCTTAAAAACTATCTCTACTTAAACACAGACTCTCAAATTAGGGACATTTATTCTAGGATTATTTCAAATAACTATTCTGATATGGGAATTAGCTTTGAATATCAAAACTTTTTTGCTCCAGTTAATGAAGTTAAAGGAATTAAGTTTATGGAAATAAGCACTTGTATTAAAGATACAGACACTGAGAGTATTACAAAAATTGGTGATAGCGATTTTAAAAAAATCAAGATATTGCCATTAATGGTGACACAATGCTACTTTTCAATACTACAGATAGATTGCTTATTGATATTGTATAGTTAACAAATATGAAAATACCCAATCTTTTCAAAAACACCGAAATTCATAAATTTATACGTACAGAAACAGAATATGCACAAGCATTGCTTAATGAACTTAAGTCCCTTAATTCCAACTTCATATCCATTAATGTAATAGAAAATATAAAATCAAGATATATTGCAATATAAATATCTCAAGTTTTATCTATCTTTTATGCAAAAACTCAAACTTTACAAAGTATTACAAGCAATATTAATAGTGTTATTTTTGCTTTACGTCATATTGGCACTGATGAGTCATTTAGACTGATTTACAAGACCTTTTTAAATGTGGACATTGAAGTTACTACTCCTGAAGCTGGGGTTATTGATATCTCTTTAAAAGGGGTAATAAAAACAAACTTTACTACATTTATTTCGCCTAGCACTAAAAAAGGAAAACGACTAAAAAAGATAATTTTTAGAGAAAAGAAACCGGGATACGCTGCATCTAAAAAGGCTTTAGCATTCAACTCACTTCCTAAGGGCTATGATTATTCAATTTGTGCTTTTATTAAGAGAATTATTCCTATTGGTAGAGTTCTCAAAATTAATAATACAGATGGTAACAATATTATTACTTTCAACAACTAAGGGGGTTTTATGGCTGATGATCAAGAAAAATTACTGATTGATGAAGAAGAAACGTTTCAAATAAAAGATTTAAATAAGGTTACGACCGTTAACAATACTGATCTTTTACTGCTTGATGATGGAGCTGCAAGCAGCAATGCTATCACCTTTAAAAACTTTTTAGATACTTCTAAAGACAAAATATTTAAAGGATAAGGATTGGACTATTTTAAGCAGATAATTAAATCTACAATTACCGAAGAACTTGCAGCTGATAAAGATTTTGTAGAAAAAATTTATGCTAAAATAACGGACAAATTAATTAACAACGATTCTACTAATATTTCTAACCTTTTTAGTAAAATCAAATCGCGCCTTACAAATAGCATATCATCAGTCACTCTATCTAGAAATGATGATCTTTTGATAATGTCTTCTTCAAGTATTCAAAAAACACCCGTTCCAAAACAACTGCTTGGAGTACCATCAGATTTTTCACATGGAAGAAATTTTGCATACGGACCAACGCTTTATTCGTCTGACTACAAAAACAAATCAATAACTATTAAGTTGGAGCACACTAATAATGCAACTCTTATTTTTTATAAATATAATGATAATGATCCCATTTACCTTGATATTAAGCTTGACGTAGAACACTATAGGGATACATAGATTAAAGTACTTTATCTAAGATATTCCGATGAAAGTGAAATAAGTATGGCTTATGAGCAATCAGACGCTCCCCAAGGACTATGTAGTAGATTTCCCATGTATAAAGGCTGGTATATTCAAAAAAGAGCCTACTCGTCAGGGAGCCCCATCCCACAGTTTTAAAAGCTGTAAACTTTTTTAGCAAAAATTAAGGTTTTGATATATAATGCATATGCAAATAAAAAATTAAAATAAAGGATTAAAAAATGGATACTATTAAATTAACAGAACTTCTTATCAATTTAAACGAAATTAAACTTATAGCCGTAATGATTTTTGTAACAGTATTGGTTTTAGGAGTGTTAATTCTTCTCAAGCCTTTATTAAAAGACATATTGACTATTGTAATAGGTAAGATTTTTAAGAATGGCAATGGTAATGGCAAAAATCACATTAAAAAAAGAGATTAACTTATGAAATTATCCAAAGATAATGTTGAGCTTGGACTTACGTCTTTATCAACCCTTATTGATATATTTTCTAAATTTGAAGATGAATTTGATGAAGTTGCACATAAAGGATTCTTTTTGGTTTATGAGCTGTATTCTCATTATAAATTAATCTATACAGCAAATATGGAAAGTGCATTGACTCCAGCAATAAATGCGGCACTCGCTCCATTAAATGAAAAAATCAATCAATGCATTGACTTAGTTAATTCTGATGAAAAAAATCTCAAAATATCTAATGATCTGAAATTCAATCAGGAAGGAAAGCCTATCTATAAGGAAAGAATAAATAATGCAAAATAACACTATTGGTTTAGGACTTAATTTACTATCCAGCTTAACTAACATAGCTAAAACTGATACAAACATAGATCATAATTACATTAATACTTTTAGTAAAGTAATATATTTTTTCTACAAAACATATATAAGGACACTAAAATCTATGGAAACAGCTGAGTCAACTAAAATATTTGAAGAAATACAAGACATTTTAAAATACAATATTGAGATAATAGAGGCTATCTCTACTGACAAAAATAAAAAAATTATCACTTCACTTAAAGCAACACGTAACAAAATTATGAAAGAATATATCAAAATACTTAAAAGAGGTGAAAATGCTTAAAAGATTAAAAGATTGCATTGTCTACTAATTGCTTTGCTACTATGTTGCACCACTATTGCCAACCTACCAGAAGAGCCAAAACCTCCAATTATTCAAACACTAAAATCTTTAGCTAAATATGAAACACAACTTTCAGAGCATGTTATGTACCTAGTAACATTTTTAGCTAAAACAAAGGTTAAAGTTAATGATCCAAATTATCCAGAATATCCTTATCCAGACTTATCAACACTAAAAGACGAACACTCTATAAATGCAGTAAAACATAATATCAACATATATTTAGAGTACATTAAAAAAACAAAACCAATAGTGGAAAAAGTCTATAATAAATATTCCCAGTTAAAAATGTAAATTACAAAAAGATTTTTCTTGCAAGAAATTCTACTTTATGATCAAATCGGCTTTTGCAACAAAAGAAAAATCTAGATATTAGATTAATGCAGATTTAATATCTAGATTTTAACATTTTCAACACTAATATTTACTAATTAATTAGTACCTTCTTCGAGAAATTTTATTATTTCATCTATCTGTTCTACAGCTTCTTTAGACATTTCTTGCCCTTTGCCAGTAGTATTGCTTTCGCTGAACTTTATAGTTACTCCAACCAACTTTGATTCTGCCCATATCTTGTTTTTTGCAGTACTATTGTCAGCATCTGTAGTCCCCTCAATTTTTTGTTTAGCTGCTTTTAAAGCTGCTAATTTATCTTGGAAGAGACTTTCTAAAGCCAATAGTTTTTCTTTAAGCTCTGCATTACCTACATCCTTTAAACTTTCTTTTAATTTATTTATTTCTTGTTTATAATAATTAAATTTCTCATGATCAATCTTATTATTAAGCGCTGAAACATCTGTAATCAATGAATCTATTTGTTTCTTTTCCTCTACATATGCTTTACAAGCCATTATAAATAACATTAATACAAAAAATAATTTAAATATGTTTTTATTTTTTATTAGTTACTCCTATATTCAATAATAATGAGGTAAAATCTAGCACAACATTCGAAAAATATAAATCTCTCAATTAAAATCTTTAAAAATTTTTAAAAATAGGATCTATAATTACAAGAATAAATTTTATTTTTACTCAACATATTGTACTAGAAATAAGAAAAAGGAATAAAAATGAAAATTATCAACATATTATTTTGTTTATTTTTACTAATACTAAACGGCTGTAATTCTAATAGTACTAATACTAGCCAAACAAAAAGTAGACAAAAACGTGATTTAACCCAAAAAGAAGAAGTACAACAAGAAAAACCAAAATCTAAAGAAGACCTGCTTAGAGAAAGGCTATCTGATGATCAAAAAACACATCTTGACTGGTTAAAAACCGCTTTAACTGGTGCTGGAGAATTTGATAAATTCTTAGAAAATGATGATGATAAAATAAAATCGGCGCTTGATCACATAAAAACTCAACTTGATAAATGTACAGGGAAACAGGATGGTGATCAACAGAAAACCACTTTTAAAGCTGTGGTTCAAGGATTTTTTAACGGGGAAAGTATAGATAATTTTGCAAGTCAAGCAACTACTACCTGCCAATAGTAATTTCGGCCCCCAAATAGGGGGCTTTAATATTGCTCACTGCAAATATATAATTAAATTGTCTTTCTTTTTTTAACATGCAAAAGAATTTTAATACTTTTGTTTTATAAACGTCTCGATTATCAGACATAAATACTTTAAGCTTATTTAGATCATCAAATCTATTAGTTTTATTGAAATATTCTCTTAAAATATTTACCCAATATTCTATACTCTTAAGCTTAACATTCTTTTCAAAAAGATCCTCTAAAGCATCATCATTATCAGTACATAATGCCCGAATAAGAGCATTTATATTCTTTTTTTCTTCACCCTCATTTACCCAATTTTTTATATTAAACAGTGCGTCTCTAAAAATTTTATAGCAATAAGCCTTGCCAGATTTTAAGTTTTTATTAAAGCTGTTTAGTTGATTTTTTTCTTGATTTATGTCCTTTTTTTGTTCTTGTTTTTGATTAACACTAACTTGCTTGTTAGACATAGAATTTACGTTTTCATAATTATTGTAAATAGGTGCTGCATCAGTATCCACTTCACTTTTTATATGAAGACATGCAACTAAAGCATACCTTTTGAAATAAGTAATAGCTGATCCAACTAGTTGTGGTACTGTATTCACAACATTTTTAGACCCGCTTTCATTGTTCCACTGTAAGTTTTCTGTAAGCATTGGTGTATCAAAAGAAAATTCATATCCAGTGCTTGTACTGTAAAATGTGGTCCTAATAACATGCTCTTTTTGACCATCTACAAATTTAGATATTGGATATTGCTCAAAATCAAGCTCCAAATTGTGCTTATCAATAACGTTTTCAATTTCTTCTACTATTTCATTGAAATTCTGATATTTATATCCATATCCTTTAAGGCTTTTGTCAATCCCTGGTAAATTTATTTTTAGGGTTTTTATATCTTTTCTGAAGCTTATTTTTGCTTGAATATTTTCTTGTGGATTATTTTTGTTTGATATGTTGTCCATTTTTTACTCCTTTATAGGTATTTATAAAAATAAATATATAGCAAAAACTATTTTTGCAAACTTATTTACAAAAAATTTTTACAAAAAAGTGGAGCTTAGATAAGTTCTTTAGCAAAAGAATCTATCTAAGCCCCCCACTTCATTTAAAATTCCTATAAAGGCAGAAAAAACAGAAAGATCTTTTTCTACACTGTTTGTAGTATAGTTCAATTTAGAATTAAAATCAATTTGTATTTTTACAAAATAACAAATTTCTTATTAATTTAACAAAATTAATAATTAAAATTTAATATTTTTTTAGAAAAGTATTTACTTTTAAATCAAAATTTTGCATTATAATGTTAATTATGATTACCTATAAAGGAGTACACATATGAAAGATTTTGCAAATAATACAAAAAGTCTAGCTTGTCGCAACAAACACCAATACAAATTAATTGTTCTTATTTCAACACTAAATTACCTAAACAGAAAAGATAAGAAATACACACAACAAAACATACTTTATTATTTTAATGAAAATCTAAAAAGAAATGGTCTAGCTCTCACTACACTGAGAACAATGCAAAATTATCTTTACAAATTAGAAAAAGTGCTAAAAGTTACAACCAACTACTACCAACACATGGGTGTAAATTGTGGAACTGAAATTTACTATAAACTAAAGTATCCTAAAAAAGAATGTTACCAGAAAATCAACAAGTACTTTCAAGAGCGAAAAAACTCTAGATTTAAATCTAGAGTTAATACCCATTTTAAAAACAATATTTCTATAAATGGTAGTGTAAATTCAGTGGAGTGTTTAAGTAATAAAAATAATATAAAAGAAGAAAGAAAGACGAAAGAAGTAGAAAAATATCAACTAAAAAATTACTTCAATAAATGCGACTTTAAAACTGAAAAAGCTCTTTCTATTTTGGATTTAAATACTGATAAAGATATGATGATTAAGGCAATGAAAATCTTAAAACAAAATGAAATTGTTCTAATAAAACGATTTAGTATAAAAAAATCTTGCTTTAAAGAAAAACAAAACAAATTGAAGAACATTCTAAATAACACGCAGAAAGAATTCGAACAAAATGGATATAATTCGGAACAATTAAAAATAAATTTACAAAAAGTATACGAAAATTACAAATTTAAGCCCCATTTTATTATTGAAAATCATAAATATAGCGATTTAAGTTATATAAAACGTAAGTTAGAAAAATCCATTAAAAGAAAGAAAGAAAATCTTCAACAAAATTATCAAAATTTAAAGGCAAACATTTTCAATATTCTTATTGAACAACTAAAAAAAGATAGAAATATTGAATTTTTAAAGCCCATTATAAAAGAGTATTTGAATAACCAAAAGAAAATAGAATACAATAAAGTATTTGGTACATATTATCACGAATTATTAGAAATAATAAAAAATGAGAACAATTCTTTAATGTTAAAAGAAGTTATATAAGGATTAAATATGGAAAGTACACCCAAATCTATAGAAACAGAAAAATCATTAATTATATGTAACAATAAAGAACGTTTTATTAAGATTGAAAAAAAAAATGATAAAACAATATACCATACAAAAATGATGATGGATGTTTACAAATTTGGAGTTCACGATAAAAAAAATGTGTTTCGTTTGTCATTAAGGGGCTTATTTAACCAGTTAAAAGTTAAAGAGATTTTTTTATATCCAGTTAAAGAAGGAGATAAGTTTATTGGCATTTTTTATGGTTACAGAAAACCAATTAAAAAACCCTTTGTAAAGTACCAAATAAACGGAATTAAAAAATCATACACAATTGCAAGAGAATATTATATAGAATTTAGATTTAAAACCGGCAGTGTTTTTTGTTACTTTAAAGGACTATATCGCTTATTAAAAAAAGAAGAGATAAATAATCATTATAACAAAGCAGTATTTGATATCTTTTCAAGATTAGAAAAACAAGTATATGGGTTTTATGGAAAAAAATATTCAGAGAAAGGGCCGCTAATAAAATGGATACTAAAAAACCTAAAATAATAACAATAGCGTCAATTAAGGGCGGTGTTGGTAAAAGCACAACTTGCTTAGCATTGTCATTTTTGTTGTCAAAAAAAAATAAAGTATTGTTAATAGATATGGATACTCAAGCATCAGTCACCAGTTACTATCAAGACAAAATACAAGAAGATAATATAAATTTAAAATTTAACAATATATATGAAGTTTTGGCCAATGATTTAGATATTGAAAAAGCAATTGTAAATATTGAAGACAATTTAGATTTATTACCAAGTTATTTAAGTTTACATATGCTTAATGAAATCGAAATAGAATTTAAAGACTTGCTATTAAAATCAAATTTAAGCTGTTTTAGCAGTGATTATAAATATATAATATTGGATACAGCGCCTAGTTATGATATTGCATTTAAAAATGCAATGTTTAGTAGCGATTATATTATTGTTCCAATAATAGCTGAAAAATGGGCAGTTGAGTGTTTAGATCTATTTGATTATTTTTTAAATAAATTGGGATTAAAAACCCCACTATTTTTGCTTATAACAAGATTTAAAAAGAATAATACACATAAGGAATTTTTAAATTTATTAAAGAATAGGGGGGATTTTTTAGGTGTTATATCTGAAAGAGAAGACTTAAATAAGAATATAGCTAGCAATTCTAGATTTTCCTTAGAAAAGGATTATATGCATGAATATAAAAATGCTATTAATAAATTTTTGGATTATTTAAAAATGATGGATAAGGTATAAAATGAGTTAATTTAGTTTGTCCTAAATCAGGATAGCTTATTAATGACAAAAACTTTTTATTTGAGGTGATATTATGTTGGTAAAAATAAACAAAAGAAATTTAGAAGAAAAGGATAACGAACAATTAGAATATTATGAAAAATTAAAAAATAAATTAGTAAATAATTTTAAAAAAGAAATTTTTCATAAAATAGAAGTTATTAAAATTCTAAAAGAGATAAAAGATAATGAATATTATAAATTAGATGGATATACAAGTTTTAATTCTTTTGCAAAAAATTATAGAATAGCAAGAACTCAAGTGTATGACTACATTAGAATAGCAAATGCTATGGAAGAAGGGCTTTTAGAAGAGACATATATCATAGAAAATGGACTTACTATGTCTTTATTATCAATAAGAGACAAAGAAAGTTCATCATTTAAGAAATCAAGACAAAATCCAATAAAACCCTTAAGATTTCAACTTAAAAGCAAAGAAAGTTATGATTTTTACAAAAGCAATGCTAAATTTACAGGATTTTTATTAGATGAACTTTTTGAAAGTCAAAGAGACTTGATTAATAAATTTTTAAGAAGATATAAGCAATTAAAAGGATAGTAAAGGTATTTTATGACTAATTTGGCGTACAGAACATATAACATAGAAAGTATAAAAAATGAGTTTTTAAACATAGGGTTTAGTGAAGAGGCAATAGATTTTGTTTTTCTTCATAATGATAATTATAACTTTGAATTTTTAAAAGAGAAAATAATCGATGTAGAAAAAAATTTACGAAAAGATATATCTAATTTAGATATAAAGATAGACGCTGTAGAAAAAAATATAAATCTAAAAATAGATTTTGTAGAGAAGAATTTAAATGCCAAAATAGATAATGTAGAAAAGGGCTTAAATGCCAAAATAGATAGTTTAAATGTTAAAATAGATAATGTAGAAAAAGCTTTGCAAAAAGATATATCTAGTTTGAATATTAAAATAGATAGTGTAAAAAATGAACTTAATGCTAAAATAGATAGCGTAAATACCAAGATAGATAGTGTAGAGAAGAATTTACAAAAAGATATATCTAGTCTAAAAAATGAACTTAATGCAAGTAATAGAACAATACAAGTAATGCTAATAGCAGGAATAACGCTTGCCCCAATTATTTATTCTATATTCAATAAGTATTTTTTCAATTGAGAATTATTCAAATTTTATAAAATATTAAGTTAGTATATAGCTTAAAAGTAAAACTTATTTGAATTTTTTAACAAGAGAGAGAATTTAAATAGGTTCTTTTATTTTAACAAATGCAAATTGATTTTAATTCTAAATTAGACTATACTCAATTGTTGAAAAGCTTTTAAAAATAATTTTAATAAGTGAATTTGGTTAAACCCCAGACTTTATTAAGTTCTTATGCAAGAGAATTTAATAAAGCTTTTATTAATTATAATAATTTCTGTAAAAAGTTGGTAAAAATAGTTTTAGTTATACATATACATATGTATAACTAAAAAATATATTGCTATCAAAAAAATCTAATTAAGTTGGGTTTAGCTAAGTTCTTTAACAAGAGAATTTAAATAAGCCCAACTATTTTTTTATAAAAATTTTTGCAGAGAAGTTGGCAAAAATAGTTTTTGCTATATATTTATTTTTATAAATACCTATAAAGGAGTAAAAAATGGACAACATATCAAACAAAAATAATCCACAAGAAAATATTCAAGGAGAGCTCAAAATGATAAGTATTAATCAACAAAGCTTTACTGGTTGTGAAATATTTGAGGAAAAATCTTCTCCCATTAAAGAAAAAAGTAAATTAAGTAAAATAGGCAAAAAATTACCAGGAATAAGTAGTCAAGAGTGTTTTAGATTTAATCGAAATATTGATTTTAGTGTACAAAGAAACAAGCTTGATAAATACGGAGCTAGTGAAGTAGGCAATGTTTTGATTGGAGGTGCGGGACTTAAAGACTTGATGATTAATAGAGTGCTTAAATATTTTGGGATGAGCCTACCTTTTGAAGAGAATTTGTATATGCTCAAGGGCAAAGAATTAGAGAATTTAGGATTTAGAGAATTTGTTAAAGCACATGGTGATAATATTGATATTTTGTATAAGAACAAATATGCCAACGGTGTTGATAAGTATAATTATTTCAAGAAAACTGGTAAATCAGAAATGTTTGTTGGATCAACAATTGATGGTTTGTTTATAAATAGTAACGGCACCGCAGAGCTTTTAGAAATTAAAAGCAGTGATTCTAATTATATGAGCAGTGCTATTACTGAGTACAATAAAAATGGCAATTTTTTAAGCAGCAAATATTTTTTCAAATATTATGTGTAGGCGCAAATGCAACTAGCATGTACTGGACTTGAGTATTGTAATTTATTCTTTTTAATCGATGCAGCACCAGTTAACTGTAAGATTAATAGAAATGATGACTTAATAGTAAAAGTGCTTGAATATGTTCACAAATGCGAGACGGAAGCTTTTAACATAAGAACTCAAATATTTAAAAATAATAATATCAACCTACAAACATTAAATAATGATAATAATGAGGTGATAAAACTAGTTGAAGATTTAGTAGAAAGAAGTGAATTTTATAGAAATGGAGTTGAGTTTGATTGGGCAAGAGAATTTGTAGAATATGTTGATTGTGTAGAGCTTGAAATTACAGATAGGCAAGTTGCTGAAAATCTTGCATATGATCTAATGGAGGTTGATAGCGCAAAAAAAGAATTAAACAAAATGCAAAACGAACACAAAAAAAGAGAAAAGTATCTTAAAGATATAATCAAAATGAAAACCTACAATATTACGAATATATATCCACTAATTGAGCAGTTAAATTATAGGTTTAGAGAATTTGTGTTCACTTTTGACTCTAAGAAAAGGGCAATATCAGATAGATTAAGTGGTTTATTGCCAACAAGTGAAACATTGCTTTTCCCAAGCAATATAGCATTTGCAAATAATGTCAGTGTCCCCATGTGAATGGGAGCACTAAAAAATTAAAGAAATAATTTAATATAGGAGAGGTAATCAATGCTTATTAATAAAATAAAACAAGATAACAGAACTTTAAGACCAGAGATACAAAAACGGGGGGTGTTACTTTTTGTGTTTACATTATTATACAAGTCTATTTAAGAAACGCGAATTTAATGCATATGAAATAAATTCAGCATATTACAGATTTATAGGACTTGGCTACATTAAGAGTAATTGCTTTATTATAAATCCATGTATAATACTTAATTACTACGGAATTAGAAGTAGCGTGAGATATGAGTTTTTAAATTATTTGGGTGCAGCGAATGAATTTGAAATAAGCGAAGTTAGAATCGACAAGGTTAATGGGTATCACTTTATAGCAATAAAAAATAAAGAAATATTATATGATTCACTTGATTTAAAACCTCGTGGGAAAATATTTAAAGTAACTTCAAAGCGTATATTTAAACTGAAATAGTTTTTTTAAAGTTTAAGGTTATTTTTCATGTATTTATAAGCGTGAATTTTATTAGCAGCAGAGAGTCCATAAATATTATCAATTTCGGAAGTTGAATGATGTTTCATAAGTTCTTTAATTTGAAAAGAATTATAACCATTAGATTTTAAATATGAAATAAACAAATTTCTAAATAAATGGAGAGATTTATTAGCACGAAATCCTGACTTTTTGAGAAGATTTTTAAATTTATTAGAAATATGGATAATGCTAATTTGATTATCTTTCAATTTGTGTTTAGTTTTTTGGAAAAGATAAGTACGCCTAGTATCAAGATTTTTATCTTCGAAATGATTTTTGTGAGCTGTTTGAATAGTATCATATTCTTTAGAGTTGATGACAATTTCTCTAATACAAGTTATATTTCTTTTTTTTGCTACGTTTACTTTTATAGTGTAAAAAATTTTTCCAGATTTACTTGATAATTGGGCAATGTCTTCCATTTTTACTTTTTGCATTTCAGTGCCCCTGCATCCACTTATCAAAAGTAAATATACGAACCAACCCGATATTGGATCAGTTTCTTTTAGATGATTGATACATTTTACAATTAGTTTGCTAGTTTTTGGAGTTATATAAAACTTAGGACTAGGTTTTATATTTTCTTTTTTATTTTTAGTTGAATTTTTTAGTGAATTTTTTAAAATTTTGTTTTCATTTAGTATTTTTTGATAATCTTGTAATAGTTTGAGGAAAAAATCTGAACCAGCGTTGTTTAAATTAAAAAAATTATTAGAGTCCATAAAATCAGCTCCGCATAAGTGTTACCTTTACATTAAGTAAAAGTAATAAAAATGTATAAGAATTGCATTCTATATTTTACCAAAAACTAAAAATTTAAGTCAAATTATGGTGTTTCTCATTGTATGCAGAATTTAGAATGTAGAGTAGTTTTAAAGAGTAGAAGTGGCAATTTCTAAGGGGTGCACACAAGAAAGATAGTATACTTTGTGTGATGTATAGCAAAGACTTAAAAATTTAATTTGTATGTCTTTTATGATTGATTGTAATGAGTTGGCTACTTGCAATGGAGAGATTTTATGAGTTTGATTAAAATTACATTTGAAGTTTGTTACTATGTAATTCGAAATGTAACAAAATTAATTATTTAAATCTTTAAAAAATTGTAATTATTAGTGTGTTGCGTTAAGCTTAAGATCTATGGAGTAGGAGTAACTTATGAATAAAAAAATGTTTATTATTTGTGCTGTTTTTGCACTTATAAGTTCTTGCAAAAATTATGCAAGTGGTGAAGATTTAAAACAAAATGTAAAAGAACAAGTTAAGGGATTTTTAGATACAAAAAAAGAAGAATTGACCGAAGGTATTAAAAGCCTAGGATCAGAAGTGTCTTCAAAAGTTGGAGAATTAATGCAAGCTGATGAGCCACAAGGCCAACTACAGCATCAAGTAGCTCAAGATGTTAACGATGTAGATCAAGAAGTAGAAAAATTAAAGAAAGAATTAGAAGATTTAAAGAAAAAAGTAGATGGAACTAATGATAAAACTACTCTTGAAACATATTCTGGTTATGAAAAAGAATTAGAAAAGTTAGAAGAAGAATTAAAGAAAAAATTAGAAGAATTAAAAGATAAACTTAAAGATAAAAAAGAAGATAAAGAAAAACTTGAAAAGGAATTAAAAGAGTTAAAAGAAAAATTAAAAGAGAAAAAAGAGAAAAGAAAAAAAGCTTTAGAAGAGACTCAAAAGAAATTTAAAGGGTATCAAAGACAAGTTGAATCTGCAGGTGGAGTAACTCATGGTGCACAAGCTAAAAATAAAGGGGGAGCTGGGAAACAAGCCTGGAGTGAGGCTAGCAAATTAGGCTTATTAGATAGAAGTTATTCTACTGATACTGATACTAGTGATATGTCAAGTGGAATAATAGAGGGCGCACTTCAAAAGATTGAAGAAGAACTTAAAGAGATTGAAGAAGAGTCTAAAAGTTCAGAGCAAAAAAAAGAATAAAAATGGTTTTTGAAAACATAAATTATGAAAAACAAGACTAGTTGTTAGTCTTGTTTTTTTATTTGCATTAACGTATTAAGTAAAAAGAAAAGATATAAATGTAAATGTAAAACCCAATTCATGGCTTTATAGATAAAATCTGTAAAGTTGTGAAAACCAAAATACAAACATTATAAGCATAGTAGTTAATAGACATAAGTAAGTTACTAGTTATTGTTAATAATTTGTTAACTTATTGTATTATTTAGAGTAACAATTTGTTAATTTTATTGCTTTAGGGGGAATTTTTTTGAAAAAAATAAAAGACCTTTTGATGATTATGTTGCATATTTTAGAGAAGGCTCATTAAATGATAGAGAAATAGCAGCTAAACTAGGCGTTTCTAGAGTAAATGTATGGAGAATGCGACAAAAATGGGAGAGTGGAGAGACTTCTGATAATGGGGATTCTAGAGTAACAATTAGTGAAGATACTTTTGAACACCTTGTAGCACAAACCTTTAGATCAGAAGTTAAAGCTAAAAAAGTTAAGGGAGAATTAGATTTAGAGCGTTCTAATTTAGAATTGGGATTTATACGTGCATTTAAGCAATATTCTAGCATTGAACTTGCTAGTATACTTTCTAAAATAGAAGATTTAAGATATGAAATTGAATCTTTAAATAAAAAAAGTGAAAAAGGTATTAATGAAAAAATTAACTCTTTAAAAGGTGAGCTTAATGATCTAATAAAGGAGTGTTCAATAAGAGAAATGGAACTTTATTATGAATGTATGAAAAAACTTGTTGCTGCTCATGAAGTTGAGAGTAAAAGTAGCTACAAAAGTAGTAAAGGATACAAGTGAACTTATATCAAACAAAACTTTTTACAACACTTCAAAAGCAATACAAAAATCAGTTTGGAGTTGATATATCTAAATTTGTAAAAGTGACAAACTCTTCAATTAATTTTGATCAGTTTGAAGAAAAACATTTAACCGAAAAGCAAAAGAATGTTATCAAAAGTATTCAAAAGAATAATGAAAATAAAATTATATTTAGTGGTGGTATAGCTAGTGGTAAAACGTATCTTGCATGTTATCTTTTTATCAAAAGTTTGCTTACAAATAAAAAATTATACTCTAGTGATATTAATAATTTTGTTATAGGCAATTCCCAGCGTTCAGTTGAAGTTAATGTTTTAGGGCAATTTGAAAAGCTATGTAAACTTCTTGATATTTCTTATATTCCAAAGAATACAAATAATTCATATATACTGATTGATTCACTTCGTATTAATTTATATGGGGGGGATAAGGCAAGTGATTTTGAAAGATTTAGGGGTAGTAATTCTGCACTTATTTTTGTAAATGAGGCTACTACTTTACACAAGCAAACTTTAGAAGAAGTGCTAAAAAGAC
Source organism: [Borrelia] finlandensis (assembly GCF_000181875.2). GTDB lineage: Bacteria > Spirochaetota > Spirochaetia > Borreliales > Borreliaceae > Borreliella > Borreliella finlandensis. The sequence continues at coordinate 67,761 of NC_012234.1, forward strand.
TTAGGTGTGGTCAAGAAACTATTATTTTTGACACCAATCCTGATAATCCAGAACATTATTTTAAAACTGATTATATTGACAATACAGCAACTTTTAAAACATATAATTTTACAACTTATGATAATGTACTTCTTGGTAAAGGATTTATAGAACCTCAAGAGAAACTTTATAAAGATATACCAACATATAAGGCAAGGGTTTTGCTAGGAGAATGGATAGCGAGCATCGATTCAATTTTTACACAAATTAATATTACTCAAGATTATGTGTTTAGCAGCCCTATAGCATATCTAGACCCAGCATTTAGTGTTGGTGGGGATAATACTGCTTTATGTGTTATGGAGAGAGTTGATGATAAGTATTATGCTTTTGTATTTCAAGACCAAAGACCAGCGAATGAGCCTTATATTATGAATATGGTCAAGGCTGTATTAGAGAATTTCAATGTAAATACACTTTACTTAGAAGATAGAGATAATACTAAAGGTGCTGGTGCGTTAACTCGTGAATATATGACTCTTAGGAACAACATGAATCACAATTTTAGAATTGTGCCTATTAAACCAAAGTCCAATAAATTTAGTAGAATAACATCGTTAATTACACCGTTTACTTACAAGAAACTTTACATTGCAAAATACAGTAGTTCTTCTGTATTTAATGATATTTACGCTTATAAGGGGGATAACAAAATTCATGATGATGCACTTGACGCAATATCCGCTGCATATTTGATATTGTCTTTAGGATATAGAGATAGAAGTGTTCACTTTGGCAATCAAAGATTTTTGTAAATTTTTTTGACAAAAATTTTAGTTTTTGTTATTATATATACATATTTTTTAATAAAAGAAGAGAAAATTGTGTGATTTAAGAAAGGTAAAATCAGTAGATAAAATAAGCTCACTAGAGTTATATAGATATTCAATATTTTTTAGAAACTACATAGAAAATGTAGCAGAAGATTGTCTCAAAAATGGACTTATTCTTGAAAGCATCAGTCATAATGTTAGTAAGCTTGAACTTGCTGGACTAAAGGTTCAGCTTAAGAATGCCTTACTTAATTGTATTATAAGCTACCGTTTTCATGGAATTGGATATGTTTTAGTAAAAACTAAAGATACACTAGTGAATCTTGAAGAACCTGTTAATATAGAGTTGCCTATTGGATTCGAATACCTTGATTATGAATCTGTAAGAGATTCGGGGTTTGACTTTGATTATATAATTTACAAAGTAAAAATCAATAATAATGGCAATTCTTTTGATACTGTCAAAATACACAAAAGTCGACTTATAATATATGAAAATTTCGATTATATTTTGAAAAGATATGTTCCGTGTTATACAGAAAGTTTTTTGTTAGATATTTACTTATTTGAAAAAATATACGTTGAAATAGAAAAGCGTATTGAAAATCACAATTTTTTGTTTTATAAGGATGAGTCTTTAGTTCAGCTACAGGACGCACTTTTTAGTGCAACAACTTCTTTGAGCGCACTTACTAATAGCAGTAATAATGATAGGGGAAGTGGCATTTTATCTTCTTTTTTGAGAAAACAAAATTCAAACAATCATAGTAAAGATATTTCTAATTTAAGAAACCTTAATGACTCATTATCACATGAGCTTGTTAGGCTAAAAAGTAATCTAAATAATGAGGGAATGTTTTATACGGCCATCCCTAGTGCTAGTTTAGAGGTTATTAAATACGACCTTAGTTACTTAAAGGAGGCTTTAGCATTAATTAAGGCAAAAATTGGTGCAGATACTAAAGAGCCCTTAACCAGAAGTTTTAATGAGCAGGCTAAAGGGCTAGGAAATGATGGTAAAGGGGATAGGAGTAATTATTACGATTTTTTAAAAGGTGTACAAGAACAAGTTGAGAACTCTTGTAACTTGAAACTTACAAAGTATTTCGGGCTTGATATAAAGTTTAATTCGCTGATTATATTAAGTGAAGAGCAAAAAGTGGAAAGAGATATAAAGCTAATTGAGCTTTACAGTAAATATAACCAGCTTATACAAAGTGGTTCCTTTAATAATGAGGAGCTAGCGATTTTAAAAGAGAAATTATTCTCATTTTGAGAAAGGAGTTAAAAAGTGACTGAGAAAGAAGAAAAAGAAGACTTGCAAGCACAAGATAAAGAGGAACAGTAAATTAAGGCTGATACTAAAGTTATCAGTGCACAGGAATTTGAAGAGTACATGCACTTTAAAGAACAAGCAAATAGTAAATCCAAAGAGACAAGTCGAGATTTAAGTATAAATGAGCGAATCACAAAAGAACTTGCAGAAGTTGAAGAGCGAGAGCGTGTTGAAAAGCAATTATTGCTGGAGGCTGAGCGTATAAATGAAATTGATACACTTACAAAAGCACATCTTAGTAGTCATTTTAATAAAGAGGTGTTACTTGCAAAAGGATACACCCTAAAAGATATTATACAGGCACAACGTAGAGAACTTGTTCGCAAGTTTGTTCCAATTGAGCAAATAAAGGCCATTGCTAAAGTATCAGACATAAGTCATATAGATGGGGAGATTTTAGAGCAACTGGTTTCTTTAGCAAAAGTGAATATTAAATTAAGAAAAAATTCGAATAGTAATTCTTCTTCTATTGATTCTATCAAAGGCAATATTGTTGCTAAATCAGAAGAAAGAGTAAGTTTGCTTGATTCTAATTTTGTGCCCATTAATTTCACGGAGTTTGTACAAGCGATAAGCAATACTTACAAGCAAAGACGAATTCAATTTTATGAAAATCTAAAAAGACATAAAAAGAACAAGTATTGCTTAAAGGAGTTTTTAATGAGCGATGGTATTACAAAAATAAAAGAAGAGTTTGATAAAAAAGTTGCCGAAATACGTGCATTAATGAAAAATCCTCAGCAAGATGCTGGTTTTCTTAGCAATTCTGTAGATTTTAGAGATAAAAACCTAATTTACTCCAATTTGGATGGAGTTTTTACTAGTAGTAAAGACAAAATAGAAAATTATCCTGTTAAAGGGTATCCATACAAGCGTGGAGTCAAGCTTAGTTTTAGTGCAGATGGTACAACAGAACTAGAAGTTGAGGCTGGTGGTGGGGATGACTTGTACGGAATATGCACTGATATAGATGAGTTTACTGGCATGGCAACTGTAGTTCCAATTACAAATAACTTCACGGGGTATTTAACATTTAAGAAAAATGGAAATGGCGTAAACCCAGGTGATAAGCTGCATTTTAATGCACAAGGAGAGCTTGAAAAGAATGGGGGAAATGATAAATCTGTTAATACTATAGCATTTTCAAAAGTATATAAATTAACCGAAGAGTTATCTATAGTGCTTGCTAGTGTTTTTGGGAATAGAGCTTTAAAAGGTAATTAAATTATGGCTTTAAAAGGCAAAGGGCAAGCTAAAGCTCCTAATGTTGATGATAATCCACAATTAGGGTTAGAATCAGAAATTCCAGTTGCTCCTAGATCTAAACGTCAAACAAGACAGGCTGAAGAAGTACAAGCAAAAGATTCTACGCTTAAAGTAAAAGACAAACTTGTTTTTAATAAAGACGGTGCTCTTGAAAAGGTGACTGGAGCACCACCAAATAAGGCAACTATTAATGCGATAGCGTTGTCTGATGCAAAACAAATTAGTAACGATGTTTATTTAATAAAAGTAGCAGTATTTGGGAATAAAGCTGTAAGTAAAAATTAATGATATTTGGGAGGATTTAATATGGAATTATTTGATGAAAATTATTATGCAAAAGCTGTGGCTAATATATTGTATTGTAGCTCCAAGGTAGCATTTGAGCTTTTAATTAGTGTTTCTATTGTGCTAAGCCATTCTTTTTTTATTAAGGTTAAATCAACAATTAAATTATAAATTTCTTCCAAAGTATTTTTGTTAAAATCATTTGCTTTTAGCTTGTCCATGTTGATTGCTAAATCTTCAAGTGCAACTTCAAATCCTTGTTGGATTCGTATACCACCTGATATTTTTTTTATTGTATCGTGGGCTTTTGGGTCTTGGTAAAGCTTGTTTACAATCTCTGCTAAATTGAAAATATCAGTGGTGTTGTAGCTTAGTGATGAATAAAATTGTCTTCTCATTTTTTGAGATTCTGCGAGGCTTGAGTTCATTTTTTCTTGAAGCCTTGTGCCATTTGTGGAGTCAATTTTGTAAACATTAAGCAGTTCAAACATGCTATTTTTTAGTCCAAATTGGCTAGATATTTCTGTTTGAAGTTTTTCTTTTTTTATTATTGTCATTTCTCTTGCTAAAATTTCAAAAAGCTTGTCAATTAGATTCGCTTCGCCTTTGTTTGAAACTTTTAAGTTTTTTGTTGATCTTTGATCTTGTGTTTTTGTGCCTTTTTGAGGATTTAATTCATTGTATTTTGTTTCCGTAAAACTTGCTACTTTGTCTTTGTTGTCTTTGTTGTTTAGATCGCAAGAGAAAAATGTCGTTATCCCCAATGTTATTAATATTGATAATTTTATTTTATTCAAAATTTGGTCCTTTAATAAAAATTTTAAGTAATTTTAATTATTTAAAATTAATACTTAATGATTTAAATTTAGTTCAAATTTGAAATAGAACAATAAAAAAAGAAGAGATCTAGTCCCTTCTTTTGATTAAATAGTTGTAAAATAGTTTATTTTGGTTTTTTAAATAAACTATTTGAGCTCTGTGATACTAATGTATGTTTCAAGAATAGACTGGCGAGCATTTTGCATTTTGTCTAGATAGTTGTTTTGAATGTACTCTGCTAAAGATTTAGAGTCGCCTGAGTAATAATTAGGATCTGCATAATTAATAAGCTCAAAAGCGTGTCTTGCCCATTCGTCTTTTTCATCTACTATTTGATCTAGTTTTGATTGAAGCTCTTTTAGCTTCATGGTGAAATCAAAACTGTTAATTTTAGCGTTTAAGTAATCCTGGTTAAAGATTTCAATTTTTTTATTTATTTCGTCTAGTGCAAGTTCAAAAGAAATTTGTGTTCCAAGCCCTGATATCATTAATTCTCTTATTAAGCTGTGATTTTGCTCCTCATCGTAAAGAAGGTCCATTATTGATCCAAATCGTGCGATTTTGCTTGGATCAAAATCCATAAGTGCATAGAATCTCTTTCTTTCATTTTCTGCTTCTGGTGTGTCGGAGCTAAGCTTTGGCGCGTAACTTCTGTCATAAACTTTACCACTTGAAATAACATCTATTAGATCAAATACATAATCTTTCATTTTGAATTGATCGTGAGTTTCTCTAAATCCAAAGTTGTTTTGTGTAGTATTTTTTTCTTCAGCAATTGTTCTAATAAGTTCGTTTTTTAATGTTTGTAATTTACTGCCAGAAGATGTTGTTGTTTGCACAGCAAAGCTTGAATTTGTTTGCTGTCTTGTTGGTTGACTAAAGCTGGAACTTAGGGCAAATGTTGGCAGCCCGCTATTTCTGCTGTTAAAAGTTCTTGTATTTCCGGGTACGGTTGTAACGGCTTGAATAGGTGTTTTTTGTTTTGTCAGTGTTGCAGCTCTTGCTGCTGTTGTTTTTGGCAGATTTGACAGATCTGCGCTAAAATTTAAGTTTTGCAATTGTGGGCTTGGTGCTGCTTGTTGATTTTGCGATCCTTTATTTGGTGCTGCTGCTACTGTTTTTGCCGCTTGCGATTGTTTTTTTAGCTCTGCTGCTACTTTGTCAGCAATTGGTATATTTTTTGCAGCATTTGAGTTTGCATCAGCACTTGTTGTTTCTTGATCATCTGCTGTCTTATTAAGCATTCCTTTTACTTTGTTTTTATAATCTTCATTTAGATTGGCATCAATCGTGCAAGAAAATAAAAACAATCCCAGGAGCTTTAATTGTATTAATGGTTTAATTTTCAAAATACTATTCCTCGATTTCTTTTTAATGAATTTTAATAATCAAAATTAATTAAAATTTAAAATTAATTATTAATTATTAAAAACTTAGTTCAAATTAAGGAATAATCAATAAATATAAATAAAAAAGAGCAAAGTCTTTGCTCTTTTTTATTTATTCTACTACTGGCCCTATTATTTCTCTATTTTTGCGACAAGTTCTTGTTTTGAGCCAATCAAAGCACGAACACACAAATGAACACAAAAGTAACGTTTTTCCCAGTTTAGTAAACGCCAATTTGTATTTTTTCAAAATATATTCTCCTTTTGTAAAAATGTAGTTCTGGGTACAAAATAATTTTTATTACATATTATAAATGTATATCAAATTATTTAAAGTTTAAATTTAAACTATTATAAAAATTGAAAGACATTGGTGTGTTTTAGTTTGGATTTATTTGGATTTAGATTATGAGTCTAAAAAAAAAGAGAAGAATTAACTTCTCTTTTTAAAATATCAAGTGCAACATATTATTTTTCTTTTTATTAGTAAAAGGCAGGTTTTAAAGTATCAAAATCTTTGTAATATTGATTAAAGTGTTCTGCCAGTATTTTCTCATTGTCTTGAGTATTTTGATTGTAAACTTTAAGAGTTTCGTTTAAGGTTTTTTTAAGTCTTTGTTTTATCTCTAAGTTGGATTTTATTCGCATTAGCAATGATTTAGATTCTTCTTGACTTAGATTTTCTACTCCATTTTGTATTAATTTTAAATCTTGCTCTATTTGGAATTGAATGCCCCATGATATGTGATAAATCAATCTTCCAATTATATTGTGATGTTCGGAATTTTTTTTAAGTATTTCAAGAATTTCTTTTAATTTTTCTATATTTTCTTTTTTATAATCCAAAGATGAGTAAAGCGTTCTTTTTATTTTCATTTGGATATCTTCATCAATAAGATCATAAGGACCAACTTTAAAAGTGCTTAGGAAATCAAATTTTTCCTTAGCAATTTTAGCTATTTGTATATTTTCTTCTTTTTTTTGATCTTCCAGTTCCTTACCAATTGTTTTTAACTCTGAAGCGGTAGTTTCCATAATTTTTTCATCAGAAGCGCTAAGGTCTCCAGATTTATCTTCAAAATTTTGGGTGTTTTCCCCCGGATTGGTGATTTTTTTTGGTTTAGTGTTTGCATTTGCTTTAGGATCGATTTTGCTAAAAGGTGTACATGAGATACAAATTAAAGTTAATATCATTGCAATAGTATTAAGCTTGATTATATTTAGTTTAGCTTTTGTCAAAATACTCTCCTTATAAATTAAAACTAATATTAATTAATTCTAATATAAAATAATAATATAACTATATTACAATAATTGTCAAATAACAATATTATTATTTAATATTTAAAGATTAAATTTTATTGTTATTTTTAGATTGGATTTATTTGGATTTGGGTTGTGAGCCTAAAAAAAAGAGAAGTTAAAACTTCTCTTTTTTAAAATATAAAGTTCAATATATTAATTTTTTTATTAAAATTAATAAAAGGCAGATTGTAAAGAATCAGAGTCTTTGTAATATTTATTAAAGTGTTCTACTAGTACTTTATTTTCTTGAATGTTGTTAGTATTTTTACGGTAATCTTCAAGAGTTTTGTTTAGGGTTTTTTTAAACTTTTCTTGTAGCTGTAAGTCAGATTTTACTTGTTCTAGCAATGTCTCTAAATCTTCTTTTGAATTTTCTTTGCTTAGAGTGTCCAGTTTTTCATTTATTGATTTTAAGTGCTTTTCCAGTTTTAATTGAATATCTAGTGCTATGCGATAAAGGAAATTTGCAGCAATTTTGGGGTCGTTTTCGTGATTATTTATGAGTTTTTCAAGAATTTCTTTTAATGTCTCTATGTTTTCTTTTTTATAATCTAAAGATGAAAGAAGCAATCTTTTTAAAAGCATTTTTTCATTTTCGTTAGCTAGTTCATAAGCCCGAATATAAGTATCTAATAGGCTAGATTCTTCATTAGTAATTTTGGCTATTTGTATATCGTGTTGATTTTTTCGATCTTCCAGCTCCTTGCCAATTGCTTTTAGCTCTGAAGCGGTAGTTCCCATAAATTTTTTATCAGAAGCGCCAAGGTCTCCAGATTTATCTTCAAAATTTTGGGTGTTTTCCCCCGGATTGGCGGGTTTTTTCAGCCTGGTGTTTTTTTTAAGCTTGGTGTTTCCATTTGCCTTGGGATTGATTTTGTTAAAAGGTGCACATGAGATGCAAATTAAAGTTAATATCATTGTAATAATATTAATCTTGATTATATTTAGTTTGGCTTTTTTCAAAATACTCTCCTTATAAATTAAAACCAGTATTAATTAATTTTTAATATAAAATAATATTATAATTATATTAATAATATTGTCAAATAATAATATTAATATAATTGGATTGAACTTATTTAGATTTATTTGGTTCTGGGCTGTAAGCCCAAAAAAAGAGAAGTTAAAGCTTCTCTTTTTTAAAATATAAAGTTTAATATATTATTTTTTATTTAGATTATTTTTTTTAATTCATTTAATTTTTCTTGTTTAGATTTAGCATTGTAAGTAGAATAATCAAATATTGTTGGGTAATTTTCAGCTATGTAGCTTATTATGCTCTCTTCTTCAATTTCTTGAATTTCTTGGGGAACTTCTTCAACCGTTTTTTTCAAAGTTTTTTTAAACTTTTCTTTTAGCATTAAGTCAAATTCTACGTGTATTAGTAGTTCTTTTAAATTTTCTTCGCTTAGAGTTTTTAAATTATCTTCTTTTATTGATTCTAAATGTTTGTCTATTTGTGTTTGAATATCTAGAGCTTTGCCATAGAGTAGATCTATAATCATGTATTCGCCCTCATCTTTTCCCTTAACTTTTTCAAGAATTTCTTTTAATTTCTTTATTTTTCCCTCTTCGTAATTTAAAGAAGCTTGAATTATTCTTTCTATTTTCAGTTTTTCAGTTTTTTGAGTTTGTTCACCTACTACGGTAAATTTAGTTTTTTCATCTTTTTCAAGTTTTTCTTTAGCTTCTTGATCTTTTCCATAATACATAGGGTATATTCCAAGTTCATCTGCTAAATTCTTAGTATCTTTAGGCATGTTAGCATCTTCTTCTTTTTTTTGAGCTGTTAGTTTATTGCCAAGTTCTTTTAATTTTGCGATTGTAACTTCTTTTAGAGATTTTTGACTTAAAGAATTAATGTCCCCAGATGCATTTTTTAAATTTTCGGTGTCTTCTTTTGCATTGGTGTAGCTGTTTACTTCTGGAGCCATTGGACCAACGGCACATGAGATGCAAATTAAGGTCAGTGTTGCTACGATGATGCTAAGCTTGGTTGTGTTTAGGTTAGTTGTTATCAAAATACTCTCCTTATAAATTAAAACTAATATTTATTAATTTTAATGCAAAACAATAGCATGACTATATTTCAATATATTGAAATATCAATTTTATTATTTCTTAATTAAAGATTAAATTTATTATTGTGTTTTAGTTTGGATTTATTTGGATTTAGGTTGTAAGCAAAAAAAAGAGAAGAATTAACTTCTCTTTTTTAAAACATTAAGTGCAATATATTATTTTTTCTTTAGATTATATTGCTTTTAATTCATCGAATTTTTTTTGTTTAGATTTAGCATTGTGAGTAGAATAATCAAATATTATTGGGTAATTTTCAGCTATGTGGCTTATTATGTATTGGCTTATTATGTATTCTTTTTTATCATCTTCTTTAATTTCTTCAATTTTTTGAATTTCTTGGGGAACTTCTTCAACAGTTTTTTTCAAAGCTTTTTTGAACTTTTCTTTTAGCATTAAGTCAAATTCTACGTGTATTAGTAGTTCTTTTAAGTTTTCTAGGCTTAGAGTTTTTAATTTATCGTCTTTTGTTGATTCTAAATGGCTGTCTATTTGTGTTTGAATATCTAGAGCTTTGCCATAGAGTAGATTTCTAATCATGTATTCGCCATCATCTTTTCCCTCAACTTTTTCCTTAGCTTTTCCCTTAGCTTTTTTAAGAATTTCTTTTAATTTCTTTATTTTTACCTCTTCGTAATTTAAAGAAGCTTGAATTATTCTTTCTATTTTCAGTTTTTCAGTTTTTTGAGTTTCTGCATCTACTACGGTAAATTTAGTTCCTGGAGCTTTATCAAGTTTTTCTTTAGCTTCTTGATCTTTTCCATAATACATAGGGTATATTCCAAGATCATCTGCTAAATTATCCTTAGTATCTTTAGGCATTTTAGCATCTTCTTTTTCTTTTTGATCTTCCAGTTCCTTGCCAAATTTTTTTAATTTTGTGATTGCATCTTTTCGCTCTTCTTGATTTTCAGAAGCAAAGTTCCCAGTTTCATTTTTTAAATTTTCTGTGTCTTCTTTTACATTGGCGTAGCTGTTTACCTTTGGATCAATTGGGTTATTAGCGCATGAAATGAAAATTAAAGCCAATATTGCCGCAATGGCGCTAAGCCTAATTATGCCTAGTTTAAATTTTGTCAAAATACTCTCCTTACAAATTAAAAATCAATATTTATTAATTCTAATACAAAATAATAATATAACTATATTGCAACAATTGTCAAATAACAACATTCTTAAATAAGAATTAAAAGATTAAATTTCTATTGTTGTTTTTAGGCCGTTTTTCTTTATTTCTTTTTTTTGATATTAAAAAATCCTTTAAAGTTTAAATTTAAACTTTAAAAGAGCGTTATTTTTGGTTCGGATTTATATTGCTAGCTTGAAAAAAAGGAGAGAAATTAGCTCCTCTTCTAAATCTTTTTCGCCTAGTGTGCAATTCATCTTGTATTGATTTTAAATGCTTGCTAGCTGTAGTTTTTCAAGAATTTCTTTCAATTTATTTATTTTTTCAATTTCTGTATTTTCTTTCTCTTTTTGAGCTTCCAGTATTTTAGCAATTGATTCTAATTTTGAGACTGTAGTTTCTTCTTGAGATTTTTGGTTTGAATAATTGAAGATCCTAAGCACGTTTTCGAAACTTCCCGTGTTTTCTTTGTGTTGTTGTGGTCCTTTACTTTAGTGTTAAATGTATTAATAGCACATGAGATGCAAATTAAAGTTAATATTGCTGTAATTACGTTAAGCTTAGTTGTAGCTAATTTGTACTTTTTCAATTTATATGCCGAAATAATTTCCTTATAAATTGAAATTAACAAATATTAATTTAAAATTAACATGCATTAATTTCAACATAAAATAATATGTATAACTGTATTGCAGTATTTCCAAATAACAAATCTTATTTGATAAAAGATGTTGTTGTTTTCAGTTTAGATTTATATTATGAGTCTAAAAAAAGAGAAGAATTAACTTCTCTTTTTTTTAAAAAAATATCAAGTGCAACATTTGTTTGTTGCTTATATTATTACTTTAATTGGTTTTGTTTAAATTCCGCACTGTAAGTAGAATAATCAAATATTTGGCAATTTTCATTTATGTAGTATGCTATGTAATCTTTTTTATAAGCATCTTTATTTTTTTTAAGTATTTCTGTATCAAGACCCTCTCTATTTTTTTCTACAGAGTAATATTCTTCAATTTCTTTAATTATTTGGGAAGCTTCTTTAACAGTTTTTTCTAAAGTTTCTTTGAACTTTTCTTTTAGCATTAGGTCAAATTCTGCGTGTATTAGTAGATCGTTTGATTTCTCTTTTTTTTGTATTAATTCTAAATGGCTGTCTAGTTGTTCTTGAATGCCCAGTGCTTTGTGATAAAGTAGTCCTCTGATTATATTTTCGTAATCGGGGCTACCTTTAAGCGTTTCAAGAATTTCTTTTAATTTATTCATTTTGTCTTCATCGTAATTTAAAGATGAATAAATTATTCTTTTTATTTGCATTTTTGCATTTGTTTTAGTTTCTTCAGTTGCTGTATCAAAATAAATGGGTTTGATTTCATTGGCAAGAGTATCTATGAAATCAGATTCTGTAATTTTAGCTATTTTTGCAATTTCTTCATTTTTCTGATCTTTTAGCTTCTTGGTAAGTGCTTCTAATTTTGAGACCTTAGTTTCTTCTTGATATTTTTGATTTAAAGACTCTGGATTTCCAGATTTTTGGTTGCTTTCTTTTATATCAGTGCGGCTTTTTACTTTTGGATCAATTGGATTAACAGCACATGAAGTGCAAATTAAAGTTAATATCATTGCAATAGTATTAAGCTTGATTATATTTAGTTTAGCTTTTGTCAAAATACTCTCCTTATGCATATTTATAAGTCAAAATTAATGGTGATTGATTTTAATACAAAATAATATAACTGCATTGCAAGATTTGTCGAATAACAATATTATTATTTAATATTAAAAAATCAATCTCTATTTTATGTTTTTAATATTTTAAGCTTTTTTTAATGTTAACCTCCTTTGATTCGTACACCAAACCGCACATACACCACCAATTAGTAGTGTATGTGGTCACAACAGGTTTTTAGCGGTGTTTCAATATTGTTTAAAATTTGCATACTTTTATTTGAGTCGAGTTTATGTTCGTATCCAACCCTTATTACTTCTCCGAGAATTTTTCCATCAGCTTTGCATCCTCCCGTATTTTTGTCATATTCGTCAATAATGTTATCGACGATTTTTATCCATGAATTTCTCTCTTGTATTAGTTTTTCAAAATTTTCTTGAATCTCTTTTACTGTTTTTGTTCTAAAATTAAAAATTAGGCGCTTTTGCTCGTCTTTAGTTAAAATATTAACAGTGCCTTCAAATGCTTCTTGGATTTTAAATCCTGTCCAAAAAATTGAACCAATAAGTATGTAATGGTAGTTGTTTGAGCTTGATGTTTGTGCGAGTATTGTGGCTAATTTTTTGATTTTATTTTCATCATAATTTAAAGATGAGTAAAATAATCTTCTAAGTCGCTTGTCTTGTAACATAAAGTCAATATTACTGTCTTTTTTTTCTGTGAATGAGGTTTTATTTATTCCAAATTGATCAGCAGGTTCGATTTTTTGAATATCTGTGTTTATTGTTTGAGCAAACATTTCGATATTTGGGCCTATTTTATTAATCAATTTTTCATTCTCATCAAATTCTTGTGCAATTTTTTTAATTATTTTTTCTTTTTCATTTTTAAAGAACTGGCTTTGTTGTAAGTTTTGAAGATTTTGGGTGTTTACAATCTTTTCTGTTTTTTGTAAAACTTTAATTTTTCCAAGTTCAATGGAGCTTGATTGTAATTCACTTGTCGCTTCTGTGTTGTTTGATTTAGAATAAAAAGAGCATGAGACCAGTAAAGTTATTTGAAACAGTTTCAATGTTTTCCAAATTTTGTTTCTTTGCAAAACGCAATCCTTAAAAAAAATTAATCATTAGTTTTATTTGGCAAGCTCAATATTTTTGATTTCTAATATAAATATATTTCAATTTGTTTAATTTTCAATGTTTTTTTATACATTTAAAATACAATTTAATAAATTAATTGTTTAAAATATTTTTTTTAAAAAAAGCTTAAAATATTTCGTTTGGTTTTTTTTGAATTTATTAGCAATGTAATTAGTATTGATCTTAATGTCAATGTTTGCTAAAGTACATTAATTTTAAAATTTTTTGTTATTAGCCTTGTTTTTGTTTGTGATTGAGTTATATTTTTCATGTGTTATTTTATAATAATAAATCTAACTATTATGAAATAACACCGTTCTCCCCATTTTAATGTAAAATCTAAGTGTTTAATCTTTATTAAAAACCCTTTATTTTTAAGGTCATTCTTAATTAAAAAAGTTAATTATATGTTTTTATTCAAATATGTATTGATTCTAATTTAGTTATGTTTTAAAATAATAAAAATAAATGTTTAAATAAGGAGAATTAACAATGACTAAAATATTTAGTAATTTAATAATTAATGGATTATTGTTTGGATTTGTAAGTTTAAATGTGTTTGCAGATTCTAACAATGCAAATATTCTCAAGCCTCAATCCAATGTTTTAGAACACTCAGGTCAAAAAGATAATAAAAAATTAGATCAAAAAGATCAAGTTAATCAAGCTCTAGCCGCTATTAACAAGGTAACCGAAGATGTTTCTAGTAAATTAGAAGGAGTTAGAGAATCATCTCTTGAATTGGTAGAATCAAATGATGCGGGAGTGGTTAAAAAGTTTGTAGGTTCAATGTCTTTGATGTCAGATGTTGCTAAAGGGGCTGTTGTTGCATCAAAAGAAGCAACTATTGTGGCAAAGTGTTCAGGAATGGTTGCTGAGGATGCAAACAAGGTTGTTGAAATGTCTAAAAAGGCTGTTCAAGAAACCCAAAAAGCTGTTTCTGTTGCTGGTGAAGCAACATTTTTAATAGAGAAGCAAATAATGTCAAATAAATCTCCGAATAATAAGGAATTGGAATTGACAAAAGAAGAATTTGCTAAAGTGGAGCAAGTTAAAGAAACTTTAATGGCTTCTGAAAGGGCTTTGGATGAAACAGTTCAAGAGGCTCAAAAAGTTCTCAATATGGTTAATGGTTTGAATCCGTCAAATAAGGATCAAGTATTAGCAAAAAAAGATGTTGCAAAGGCTATTTCTAATGTTGTTAAGGTAGCTCAAGGTGCAAGAGATCTTACAAAAGTAATGGCTATTTCTTTATACATGAAATAGTTAGATATATAAATTTATAAATAATTAGAGGTTAAAGCAAAAAGGTTTGAAGCTAATTATATTAGTTTCTGCCTTTTTTATTTAATAAGGTCAATATTGATCTCCCTATTAAGGCTGTTCTTATGATATAATATTTTCGTTCTGAATATTTTCGTTCTGAATATTTACATTTTTAATATTTACTTGCATATTTATATTCTTAACTAATAAAATTTGCCTTAAGGAAGGAGAATCAATTTTTGAATAAAGAATATAAAATTTTGGATAATGGGTTTTTAAAACTTATTGATTTCATGGGAGATGATAAGAGAATAGTTAAGGCTGCAAGGATTTCTTATCGAGAAGAGAGTGTTAAAAGAAAAGATGAGGAACTTATTGACTATTTAATAAGAAATGGGCACACAAGCCCATTGGAGCAGGTGGTTTTTACATTTCATGTTAAAGCTCCAATATTTGTTGCAAGGCAATGGATGAGGCATAGAACCGCAAGGATTAATGAAGTTTCTGGATGCTATAGCTTGGCAAGAGAGGAATTTTATGTCCCCTTAGAAGAAGATTTAAAGTGTCAAACTTCTAGTAATAGCTCTGAAAAAGAGTTTAAGTCTTTGGAAAAATTGTCGGACAAAATAAAGCAGCATCAAAAACATTCTTATGAGCTTTATCAAGATATGATCAATTCTAATATTCCAAAAGAACTCTCAAGAATAGTTTTGCCTTTAAGTTTATATACCGAATGGTATTGGCAAATTGATTTAAATAATCTTTTTCATTTTATTAAATTGCGATTAGCCCTAGACAGTCCAAAAGAAATTAAAGAAAATTCGCCAAAAGAAATGTGTGAATATGCTAAAGCATTGATAAGCATAGTAAGAGAAATTGTGCCCATCGCTTTTAACAGTTTTGAAAATCATTTTTTAAGAGGAAAGAGATTTTCTCGCGAAGAGATAATTGCAATTATTAATGCTTTGGATTTAAATAAGCTTAGTATGGATGCTGAAAAATTGGACTTATTGAAAGATAAACTAGGAATTGATTGATTTTTAAGTGTGTATTAACATTTAGTTATTAAATTGTAAATTAAATGCTATAAAATGCCTTTAATAAGAGTTTATTAGTATACTAATAAACTC
>NZ_ABJZ02000007.1 GCF_000181875.2 [Borrelia] finlandensis
TAATAATAAAGGGATAAAGTTCTGCACTTTATCCCTTCAAGTCGAAAAGAACACATTATATGTGAAAAGAAATTTCCTTGTATTGTACTATTTTCTATGAGCAGCACCAGCACCAGCATCACTAGCACCCTTAACTGCAGTAACAATGGTCTTTAGACCAGCGTCAACAGCCTCCTTAACTATGCCTGTCAAAGCCAGGATAGTCTTATTGACACCACTTTCAACAGCACTTTTCACCCCATCCTTTTGATTGTCATTATTAACAGCAAACTTTCCATCCTTAGCCATTCCCCGCAGCACAATAGCAGCAGCAACCTTACTATTCTGATCCATACCATTACCAAAAGCACCACCTTGCGCAGCCGCCCCAATAGCAGCCGAAATCGGATTAGTAGCCTCAGCAGCAGCAGCACCAGCACCAGCCCCACCATTCTTAGCAGCATCAACAATCTCTTTCAATATCTGCTCACCACTAACCGCATTTATAGCCCCAGCCGCTTTCTGTGCTTGCGCATCACTAGCACCCTGACCAGCACCATTAGCCCCAGAGAACAAATGCCCCGCACCCGCATTATCAGTCCCAGTAGCAGCACCATCACCAGCAGCTTTTAACAACTCTTTTTTTTCTTCCTTACCAGCCCCAGCTGCCTTCTCAGCAGCATCAACAATCGCCTTCATCCCATTAGCAATCCCTTTAACACTGTTTGTATCAGCTGCACCGCCACCAGCACCAGCCCCACCAGCATTCACAACATTCCCAATCGAAGTCTCATCACTACCAGCCGCTCCAGCAGCCTTCTTAGCAGCTTCGGCAATTGCTTTTAACTTTTCGCTAATTTCTTTGATAGCACTTTCAACAGCACTTCCTGTATTATTTGCAGTGTCCTTTCCAGGTTGATCTTTGGTGCCTCCCCCGTTTTCTTTGGGTAAGCTAGCAAGGCTGGAAATTGTCGTTTCTAGTTTTGTAGCTATTGAGTTAAAATATTTTTGTACTTCGGATTTTTTTGGATCTGCTTTTAGTCCAAATGCGTCTGCAACTAATCCCCCAAAAGAGGTAAACACATCTAGGAATCCATTACCTAACTTTATAATTGACTGGTAAAATTCTTTTTCTGGATCGTTTGTAGAAACTTCTCCAGCATTGCTTTTACAGTTGATAAAAGCAATGAAAGCAATCAATAATATTGCACTTGAAATTTTTTTCATATTAGTCTC
>NZ_ABJZ02000006.1 GCF_000181875.2 [Borrelia] finlandensis
ATGCATGCTATTGGAAAAGCTTTTATTAAATACTATGAGAATTATGTGCTATCGGGTCAAGTTGTGCCGGGCTTAAAGGATAGTACAATTAAAAGCAAATTAAAAAAAGGTAGCGGTACTGCATCAACCCCACTTGTTGATACATCCAAAATGCTATCAGAACTCACTTATAAGGTGCTTAAATGATTGTAACTTTAGATTCAATTTTAAATCATTTAATCCAAATATTTAGGGGGTTTAAGGCCTATGCAATTGCAAATAATTTTAAATGCGATATCATAAATACTTACAATCATCCCTATCTTTCAAAAATTACAACTGCTAGCCCTAATATAATAGCATTGAAGTTTGATGGTACTCAGCATTTATTTGATCATAACTGCAAAACTGGTGCATTTTATGAAAATACTTTGGAATTTAGTGTGAATTTCCAAATATATATTATTTCAATAGTGTTAAATGCTAAAGATTTTGATGCCAATTCTCGGATGCTAATACTTTATGATATGCTTAGCGAGTTTCTACATAATAGAGCCCATAAGTATACTTTAGAAAATCAATCCCAACCCGAATATATCAATAAAATTAACTTTTACATTTACCCAATATCTAATATGCAAACAATTGGACTAATTAATTTAGGTACAAAATATAGCAACCATGCATACAGTGCCTCTATAGCATTCAATGCTAGTGTAAAAGCAATCGAAATTTTAAAGGAGGAATACGAAATTGCCGCAAGATACAATTAGTGTAAGTTTAATTGACTCTAGAATTCAAGCAAGCAAGCCCAATTATTATAATCCACTTTTGGTCTATAAAACGGCCAAAATCAAAGTTAATAAAGATAATACTAACTTTAAAATATTGAATTTAACCGTTAATAACTATGAACAACAAATTGAAAATTTAGAAAAAGATAATGGAAATGGAGACGATCAGTTTGGAAAAGAAAAAACACTGCTAAAAACCGCAATGTCGGATTTTTTCAATTCAAGTGAAGAGTCGTTAAAGGTTGCTGTTCTTTTCATTTATAAGGATAAGCCTGAAGAGTTAAAAAAATATCTTAAAATACATAGACACTCCTTTGTTGTGCTTATTAATACTGAGGGGAATAATTCAGAAGATGGGCTTAAGGTTTATAAAGATGACTATGCTAAGTTTAAAATGCCCTCAACTTTTTTTGTATTCTCAACTAAAGAACAAGAAATAAAAGAACCTTTTAATGATAAGGGGAATACTGAAAAAGCAAGAAATATTGTTGTTTACAGCAACAATAAGGATAATTTACACCTCAAATTTGTAAGTGGATATTTATATCAAGCAAGTATTTTCCATTCTGTAAATCCTTATGGTATGCCACTTTCTGCTTTACCACTTGTTGACGATACTGTAATTGGAAAGTTAAGAACTGCAAATATCAACTTTTATTCACTTCTTAATGAAACTGGTCTTGATGGTATGCCTGCTTTTAAAGAGGGTGTTGATCTTGCTGGAAATCCAATAGACACGCTTTTTACTTATCATTATATAAAAAACGAGGCAATTGTTGAGCTTATTAGAATTTGGAATAAAAACAATAGACAAAACAGTAAATTATCTGAACTTCAACTTAATGGAGCTAGAGATAATGCTTATACTTCAGCGATAGAATGCCTGCTTAAAAGATTCATCGATAGAGGACTGATTATAGAGTATAAAAACTTAAAACTTGTTCTATCAGCGTCTTCGCAGCTTAAATTAGAACTTAGTGTGAATATTACTTATAACTTTAGTATTAATGCTGTTGCTTTAGTAATTACTACTCAAGATATAGTTGATTATCAAAACAGTTTAAGCGTATAAGGAGTTAAAAATTATGCAATTTTATGATTTAAGAGAAGTTTATTTCTCAATAGGCGGTAGACAACTGCACAGTGGTAAGTTAGAGCTTACAAGCGAGCCTACAACACGAGCGGTGGTTAGTGCTGAAGATAGGGGGCTACCCGTAATAAGCTTAAGAGATCCTAAAACTATAACTTATATTTTTAATATTGAAGTCACTCTAGGTAGTCATGACTATATTTTACTAACCGAAATTTCAGATGATCAATTTTATAACATGGATGTTAGCAAATATGAAAAAATGCTTGATTTAGTATTTAATGATAGAATTGCTACTAAAATTATTACTAACTATGCAATTTTTACTGAAGAGCCCTCAAGAAGTTATTCAGCAGAGGCTGAAAAAGTTACTTTTGAAATTAGGGCTATTAATTGCCAAAAAACACACCCAAACAAAAACTAAAAGGAAATTCTTATTATGATAATGCGATATAAAATGAAAATTTTAACTAAAAACAAAACCTATGAATACCCACTAAAAGTATTACCAGTCTATGAATGGGATAGAGTACTAGGATTTAATCAAAGTGACGCTGTTTTTAAACTTAATGAAGTGAAATATCTAAAAGAAATTACAAACTTAATGATAAGTCCAAAATTTTTAGACGAGTTCTATGTAATTCTAGATGCAAATAGAGAATTTATTTCTTACTATAAAGACTATCTTGTTGCTATTATTTACACCGCGCAATTCAATACTTTTCATATAGATAATGATCTAAAAAAACCCGCTTTAGTATATTTGAGTGAATATGAAAATAACGTTGGTGATTTTGTTACTTTTGACTATATCGATGATAATTTTGACTATGAAAAAATAACCGTCTCACTTACATCAAATTCTAATGAATTGGTTGCTAAATGAGCAAAAGAAATAAGGAGATTGATAAAACTATTGCAAATCTTAATGAGACTAGAAAAAAGTATTTTAACTTGCTTGACGAGATAAAAAACGATAAATACTATTTTCCAGTAATTATGAATATTTGCTCATACAACACGGTTAAAAAATTGCCTTATGACGAGCTTTTAGAGGTCAATCGAATTGCTGATCTTAAATTAGAAAAAGAATTGTATGAATTAATTTTAAGCAAATGAGGGCTTAATGAGCGACAAATTCACCATTAAATTTAAAGGCATTCTTGATCATGCAGCAACAAAAAAGGCTATCGAACAAGATATTACCAAAATGGAAAAATATCTTAAACCTAAAAAATCTAGTTTAGGTAGTACTAAAGATATTGTAAAAAATAATTTGTCGGATAAGAAAAAAGAATTAAGCAGACAATCTAAGTTTGAAAACTTACGAGAACGTGTTGAGAAATATAGGCTAACACAAACTAAAAAGCTGATGAAACAAGGCATGGGTTTTGAAAAAGCTAGAAAAGAGGCTTTTAAAAGATCCTTAATGTCGGATAGAGATAAAAGGCGCCTTGGGTATAAAGAACTTGTAAAAGAATCAAAAGCAAAAAGTAAAATGCTAGCGGCCTCTCAAGGAAAAAGACTTGTTGCCAAAATTGCTATAGGTAGCGCCCTAGGAAATATCATTAGCAACGCTATAAGTAAAATTGGGGGCGGAATTTTAGGATTTGCCAAAAAAGCGGTTGAAGAAACATCTAAAACTAATAAAAAGAAACTTCTCAATAGTGCATTTTATACAGGAAAAGAACGAGATATGCTGATTAAGGGAACTGAAAAGGAGAAGGGAATTTTTAGCGGATTGAAAGGATTTGAGCGCAACTTAGAAAAAGAAGAGTTTTTAAATCAAGCAAGTGTTTTTAAAGGGACTCTAAGAGACTTGGGGAAGTTAAATTTTCATAATTTGAAAAAATCAATGGAGTTTGCAGCCGTGCTTAAATCCAGCGGTGCTATGAGCAGTGAGGATGCTGTAAAAGCCGTTAATAGTCTTCTTAGTGGAGATGGAAGTGAACTTTATGATATATTAAAAAATACATGGGGCGAGGAAATTGCCAATAAATATACAGAAGATGCTAAAAAAGCTTGGCAAAGTGGAGCTGAAGTAGATCTAGAATCCAGAATTAGTAAGATGCTTGAAATGTTAGGCGATTATAAAAGCTACGGTCTTACAAAAAAAGCGGATACAAAAGAAGAGATTGATAGCAATTTAGCCTCAGCTGAACAAACTCTTTCAAACTTGACAACTAATGTTTTAGAGCCGATACTTGATTTAGTTAAAAAAATCACTGAGTACTTAAAAGGTTTTACTTTTCAAACACATGTTATTGAGCCTTTTTTTAAAGGTCTGAAGAGTCTTTTTGCCAATATTCCTGTGATTAAAAATTTTTTTAAGGATCCCGAAACTATCCCTAATCCACCTAACTCAGGCCCAAAACGTAAAGAAAATGAAGATAATAATAACAATACTCCATAAATTTTGGTGAAAAGGTAATTACTTATGGCTATTAACAGTGAAAAAATTATTAAAAATGAAACTATTAATAATGAAAAGAAAATGTCTCAGGAAGAGATTTTCCAAATAATAAAAGATGTCACAACTCAAATATTTGCTCTTTTTGGAGCAGATAACTTTTTAGTACTATTTCCAAGACCAGATTTTAGAGGTTTTGGCTATGTGCCACAATTATTTTTTATAAAACCCAAAACCCAGCTAATATCGCGGACCTACAATACTACTTGCTCTAAAAGACCGGTTATCAACTATTATGATAGAAAAGCGGAATACGTAAGCTACAACCCCGTAATGACGGGAGAACATATCTCATTAAACGGAGGAGTATTAACATCTCTATATAAAGAAATGCTTTCCCCACTCAAAATGACTGTTTTTGGAAATTCTCTGCTGCGCTTTGACGTGCATCTTGTAAAAGAACAACTAGCTAATAGACTACAAGCCCAAGTTCCTTTTACTATCTACAGTCCAACTTTTGGCCTTAAAGAATTAGCTATAATTACAAGTCTTACATTTACAGATACTCCCTTTATTGATGAGGTTGAAGTTAGCCTATCAATAGAAGTAGTAAAAACATTTTCATTT
Organism: [Borrelia] finlandensis; assembly: GCF_000181875.2. Taxonomy (GTDB): domain Bacteria; phylum Spirochaetota; class Spirochaetia; order Borreliales; family Borreliaceae; genus Borreliella; species Borreliella finlandensis. The sequence goes on from NZ_ABJZ02000006.1 coordinate 4,901, forward strand.
GCATTGGGAAAATATAAAGGATAATCAATGTTACTAAGTTATGATTTTAAAATTGAATTTTACAATGTAGATAAATCAAAAAAATCAATTGATGGAATTCCTTTTCCAGAAGAAACTCCTAAAATTATAATAAATACACAAGATGGAATTCATGTTGATATTTCTATATCCAACGTGTATTCAAATATTCTTACTATAAGTTCCAAACAAGCTAAAATTGTACTTTGGAACTTACCTCTAGACTTCACCGACCGCATTAAATTTGGAGATATAGTAAAGATATATTATAAGAAATTTGCTCATGAAAAAAATTTTGATTTCATAATGGCGGGAACTTTAGGGCCCCCAATGAGCACTGATTATCCCGGTGGAGATTTTAGTGTAGAGCTTGATGTTCGTTTATTAACTAAAAGCAACTTCTTCAATCGCAAATTAGAGGGCGAAAAGGGAAAAAGCTTTAAAGGAAAGACGGTGCAAGAAGCAATAGAATCTGTATTTCCTAATCGCAATATCATTCGTATGGATGAAAAAGATAAACTTAAAGTGATTGACAAAAATATTTATGCCTCAACACCAAAAGAGTTTATTGATAAAATAAAAGGAGTATATGTTCATAGCGTAATAGCTGATATTGGTACCGGGTTAAAGGGGATTGAATGCAATATTATATTTACCAATTATAAAAAGGCGGGGGGAAATGCACACTATAAGGCACTAGAAGATTATGGGCTTGAATTTATTCCACAACAAGAAATTACTTTAGGCACCACACTTAAAATAAATCTTATATTTTGGAACGCCAAAACATTTTACACACATAAGCTAAATGTCGGCGATAAAGTTTCATTTATTGATGGACTAGGAAAAATGATAAAAACCACCATAAAAGAAACAAGTGCCATACTTAGCAATGTAGGAGAGTGTTCATTGATACTTAAATTATATGACGATTCTAATAGTATAAGTATTAGATAAAGGAACTTAAAATGAGTCAAGACTATGAAATTTATAGAATGCAACAGCGTCTTTATGGCCATGCATTAACACAAGAAGACATAAAAAATTGGATTTATTCAAATATTTTCATAACTCGAATTGGCACTATAAAAGAATTTAAAAAACAAACACAAGAGGCTGTTGTTACAATACCCGAATTTGAAGATCTAGAAATTCAAACAAGAAATATATCCAATATCAATTTTGAACTATCAAAAGGTGATACCGTTTTACTACTTCAATCAAACATTAATATTTTTGATAAAAATGACAATATTCATTTTGACAAGCACCATTTTTACATACTTAGTGTAATTGGCCCAAAAACTTTAAATTTAATTTCTGATACTGTTAAGATCAAAACAAATAGTACCATTGAAATAGCTAACCAAACAACTAGCTTAAAAAAAATTCTAGATAATATCGTAAATGCTATTAACGGCATAACTATCATAGGAGACTCAACTATTAACTATGCAAGCCTAAGAGCTGTAACTTCTAGAATTACCTCCGATATCAACAGTTTGTTTAACTAATTTTTGCTAAATATGATATAATTACTAGTATGGATTTAAGAATTGGCAATAATTTTGAATTGGTATTTAATAATGATGTATCGCTTGTTGATGGAATTGATGAGCCAAAACAAAGGTTATTCATATTCTTAAAAACCTTAAAGGGTAGTCTAAGTTATGCCCCTAATTGGGGACTGGACTACTTCTTGCTTTTGAAACTTTTAAAAATTAATAATCTTCAAGCTGTAAAAAACTATTTTCATGAAATATCTAAAGAACTTAACTTAGATTTAAGTAATATTTCAACTACTATAAAAGACCACAAAGTACATATATCATTTTTTTTCTCAGGCGACGTTTTGAATATGGAGTTTGATTTATGAGCATAGTTTTTGATTCTGATTTTGGCATTCTAAAACGTACAATTAAGGATATAGTAAAATCTAAAAGAGAATATTTGCGCGCAAATTATGGAATTAATATAGATGATAATAACAGTTCAATTTATAACATTATTGCATCTTCTTTAGCATTAATTGAAGAAGAAATAATTAATGAACTTAATCTGTTTTTTTCTAAAATGCGACCGGGCGGTACTTATTGGACCACTATTGAAGAACACATTTCTTCTAAAAGCACAACTTACAGCGCAGTTAAATCCGCTTTACTTAATCTTGATGGGGTTGAGTACACTAATATTAAAAGTTCAGCTGGAAAAGCCAATATATATCTAATTCTAAAAGAAGATTTATTAGACACTAGTAAAACTAATATTAGTAATTCTGAATTTAAGGCAAAACTTTGGGAGACATTATATCTAACAACTCCTAGTGGCACTTTGCTTGAAGGAAATATAGAAATTGATGGATTTAACTCAACTGGACAACGTAAATCCTATAAAATATCACTAGGAAAAAGAAAATATGTTTATATGAAAGTAAAGTACAAACTTGACCTTAAAAACTATCTCTACTTAAACATAGACTCTCAAATTAGAAACATATATTCTAGGATTATTTCAAATAACTATTCTGATATGGGAATTAGTTTTGAATATCAAGACTTTTTTGCTCCCGTTAATGAAGTAAAAGGTATTAGGTCTATAGAAATTAAAACTTGTGTTAAAGATACAGACACAAACAGTATTTCAAGCATTACTGAAAGCGATTTTAAAAAAAATGAAGACATTACCATTGATGATGATACGCTCCTGCTTTTCAATATAGCGGATCGATTGCTTATTGACATTGATAGTTGATAAATATGGAAATACCTAATTTTTTTAAAGGCACTGAAATTCATAAGTTTATACTTACAGAAACTGAATATGCACAAAAACTGCTTAATGAGCTTAAGTCCCTCAATTCTAACTTTATTTCCATTGATGTAAAAGAAAATATAAAATCAAGATATATTGCTATATGGCTATCTCAAGTCTTATCCATTTTTTATGCACAAACTCAAACTTTACAAAGTATTACAAACAATATTAATAGCGTTATTTTTGCTTTACGGCATATTGGTACTGATGAGTCATTTAGACTGATTTTTAAAGCGTTTTTGACCGTGGATATTTTAGTTACCACACCTCAAGCGGGTGTTATTGATATCTCTTTAAAAGGAGTAATAAAAACAAACTTTACTACATTTATTTCCCCTAGCACCGCAAAAGGCAAAAGGCCTAAAAAGATACTAATTAGAGAAAAGAAAGCTGGGTATACTACATCTAAAAAGGCTTTGGTATTCAATTCACTTCCTAAGGGATATGACCATTCAATTTATGCTTTTATCAAAAGGATTATTCCCATAGGTAGAGTACTAAAAATCAATGATAAAGATAGCAAAAATATTATCACTTTTAACAATTAGGAGGCTTAATGTCTGAAGAAGAGAAAGAAAAATTACTAATTGATGAGGAAGAAACAGTTCAAATTAAAGACTTAAATAGAGTTAAGGATGTAAAAAATACTGATCTTTTGCTGCTTGATGATGGAGTGGCAAACAGCAACGCTATTACTTATGAAAACTTTTTAAAAACCACTAAAGATAAGACATTTAAAGGAGAAGGACTAAGCTATTTTAAAGAGATAATTAAATCTACAATTGCCGAAGAGCTTGCAGCTGATACAAGTTTTGTAGAAAAAATTTACAATAAAATAATAAACAAGCTAATTAATAATGACCCAAATAATATTTCTAACCTTTTTAGTAAAATTAAATCACGCCTTACAAATAGCATATCATCAGCTACTCTATCTAAATATGATAATCTTTTAATAATGCCTAATTCAAGCACTATTCAAAAAACACCCGTTCCCAAACAACTACTCGGAGTACCGGCAGATTATGAGTACAGTGGTACAACCTATGGCAATACGCTTTATCCATATGAATACAAAAATAAATCAATATATATTGATTTAGAGTACGGTGGTGATATAACTCTTATTTTTTATAAAAATAATGATGATGACCCCATTTACCTTGATATTCAGATTCACGCAGAACACCATGCGCATCTTATTCCGAAAATGATATATCTAAGGTATTCCGATGAATCTAAAAAAACCATACTATATGAACACACGGGGGTTAATGGATCATCTACCATATTTCCTTTGCTCCAAGGATGGTATGTCCAAAAAAGAAGAAACAGATCAGGGGGCGCAGTCCCCAATCTTTTAAAACTGTGAACTTTTTTAGCAAAAATTATAATTTTGGTATATAATATAAATATAAAAATTAAAATCGAGGATTAAAAAATGGATACTATTAAAATAACAGAACTTCTAATTAATTTAAACGAAATAAAACTTATAGCCGTAATGATTTTTGTAACAGTACTAGTTCTAGGAGGGTTGATTCTTCTAAAACCACTACTAAAAGACATATTATCTATAGTAATAGGTAAGATTTTTAGAAATGGAAATGGCAATAATCATATTAAAAAAAGAGATTAATTCGTGAAATTATCTAAAGACAATCTTGAGATTGGACTTACATCCATATCAACCCTTATTGACGTATTCTCTAAATTTGAAGATGAATTTGACGAAATTGCACATAAAGGATTTTTTTTGGTTTATGAATTGTATTCTCATTATAAATTAATCTATAAAGCAAATATGGAAAGACTTGAGAATACATTAACTCCAACAATAGCTGAAACACTAGCTCCAGTGAATGACAAAATCAATCAATGTATCGATCTAGTTAATTCTGATGAGAAAAACCTAAAAATATCTAATCAGCTCAAATTCAACCAGGAAGGAAAACCTATCTATCAAGAAGGAATAAATAATGCAAAATAACACTATTAGTTTAGGCCTTAATTTACTATCCAACTTAACCAACATAGCTAAAGCTAATACAAACATAAATCATAATTACATCAATACTTTTGGTAGAGTAATAGATTTTTTCTACAAAACATATATTGAGACACTAAAATCCATAGAAACAGCTGAATCAATGAAAATATTTGAAGAAATACAAGACATTTTAAAATACAATATTGAAATAATAGAGGCTACTTCGAGTGACAAAAATAAAAGAATTATCTCCTCAATTAAAGCAAAACGTAACAAAATCATGAAAGAATATATCAATACTCTTAAAAGAGGTGAAAATGCTTAAGAAAACAAAGTGTCTACTAATTGCTGTACTACTATGTTGCACTACTATTGCTAGCCTACCAGAAGAACCAAAACCGCCAATTATTCAAACACTAAAATCTTTAACCAAATATGAAGCACAACTTTCAGAGTATGTTATGTACCTAGTAACATTTTTAGCTAAAACAAAAGTTAAAGTTAATGACCCAAATTATCCAGAATATACTTATCCAGACTTATCAACACTAAAAGACGAACACTCCATAACTGCGGTAAAATATAATATCAACATACTTTTAGAGTATATTAAAAAAACACAACCCATAGCAAAAAAAGTCTATAATCAATATTCAAAGTTAAAAATGTGAATTACAAAAAGGTTTTTCTTGCAAGAAATTCTATTTTACATATAAAAATCTCTAAAGCCAATTAATCTAAAATAGTGTATAATATGACTATAAGGGAAAATTTTATGGAAACAGTGTCAACAAATATTGCAAGTGTAACTCAAGAACAAATATATAAAGAATTTATTAGACTGGGCATGGAACAACTAATAGCACAAGATTTATCTAAAAGATATTATCACAATGAGCTAACATATAGAGATTTAGAAAATTTAGAAAAACAATTTGATATAAAATTTGATAATCTTGTTTCTAAAATAGATAATGCCAAAAGTGAACTTAATACCAAGATAGATAATGTAGAGAAGAATTTACAAAAGGATATATCTAATTTAGACATCAAGATTGATGCCGTAGAGAAGAATTTACAAAAGGATATATCTAATTTAGACATCAAGATTGATGCCGTAGAGAAGAATTTACAAAAGGATATATCTAATTTAGACATCAAGATTGATGCCGTAGAGAAGAATTTACAAAAGGATATATCTAATTTAGACATCAAGATTGATGCCGTAGAGAAGAATTTACAAAAGGATATATCTAATTTAGACATCAAGATTGATGCCGTAGAGAAGAATTTAAATGCCAAAATAGATACTGTAGAAAAGAATTTAAACACTAAAATAGACAATGTTGAAAAGAATTTAATGTCTCTTTCAGAAATGCTTAAATGGGTATTGGGAATCATGGGAGCAATGTCTATCACAATGATAGCGGGGCTAATATTTGCTTTCATTTCTAAATAGCTACTACCTCACTTAAAGAATATCAATTCAAATAATAATTGTTTATCCAATATTTAATATTAATAATTGATTAAGTGAATATTAATAATAAAAAAAGGAATAACAATGAAAATTATCAACATATTATTTTGTTTATTTTTACTAATGCTAAACGGCTGTAATTCTAATGATACTAATACTAGCCAAACAAAAAGTAGACAAAAACGTGATTTAACCCAAAAAGAAGAAGTACAACAAGAAAAACCAAAATCTAAAGAAGACCTGCTTAGAGAAAAGCTATTTGAAGACCAAAAAACACATCTTGACTGGTTAAAAGCCGCTTTAACTGATGCTGGAGAATTTGATAAATTTTTAGGATATGGTGAAGATAAAATAAAATCTGCACTTGATCATATAAAAAGTGAGCTTACTAGCTGTACTGGAGATAATGCAGAAAATCAAAAAACCACTTTCAAAGAGATAGTTAAAGGTGCCCTTAAAGGGGGTATAGATAATTTTGAAAATACTGCAAGTAGTACGTGCAAAAATTCATAATATATAGCAGCCCCCAAATAGGGGGCTTTAATATTGCTATGCTGCAAATATCTCATCAAACCGTTCATATTCTTTTAAGACACTAAAGAATATTAATGGACTAGGACCATAAGCAGTCCTCTTAAACGCCACAAACTTTTCAAAATCTTGTAAATCCTTTAATTTATTGTTTTTCTTGAAATAGTTTTTTATAATCTCCGCCCAATAGTTTATACTCTTAAAATCACTGTTTTTCTCAAAATACGAGATTAAATCAGATTCAATTTTCTTGATATCATCAACATTATTGGGGTCTATATTCTGAATAAAGCTTATTTTTTGAATAATTGAGTTTATATTATCTTTTGTTGTAGGGCTATTTACCCAATCTTTTATATTAGACAACGCTTCTTTAAAAACACTGTAATAATAAAACCTATCTTTTTTTTGTTCTTGATTAATGCCTCTTTTCTGGTTTTGAATAGTGTTATTTTTCTGAATTTGATTAATCTCTTGTTTTTGTTCCCTTTTTTGTTCTTGCTTTTGATTAACACTAACTTGCTTGCTAGGCATAGAATTTTCGTTTTCGTGATTATTGTAAATAGGTGCTGCATCAGTATCAAATTCACTTTTTATGTCAAGATACGCAACTAAAGCATACCTTTTAAAATAAGTAATAGCTGCACCAACAAGTTGTGGCATTGTATTCAAATTTTTAGACCCATTTTCACCGTTCCATTGTAATTTATCTGTATGAATTAATGTATCAAGCGACTCTTTGTATCCAGTACTTTTACTGTAAAATGTAGTCCTAACAACAGGAACTTCACCATTTTTACCATACACAAAAGTTGGAAATTGCCAAAAACCAAGCTTTAAATTGTGATTTTTTATAACATTTTGAATTACTTCTACTATGACATTGAAATCTTGATACTTATATCCGTATCCTTTAAGACTTTTGTCAATACGTGGCAAGTTCATTCTTAAAGTATCCATATCATTTAAAAAGTCTATTTCTGCTTGAATATTATTTTGTATTTCTTGATTATTATTGTTTGATATGTTTGTCATTTTTTTTACTCCTTTTATGATAATAAATATTATTTTATAGCAAAAACTATTTTTGCCAACTTTTTTACAAAAATTTTTACAAAAAATTAGGGCTTAGCTAAATTCTCTTGCTAAAGAACTTCGCTAAACCCTTATATTATTTTTTGCAAATTATCATAAAAGGTAGGTAAAAACATGAAAATATTTTCCTACACTGTTTGTAGTGTAGCCCAATTTAGAATTAAAATCAATTTGTATTTTTACCAAATTACAAAAAGTGTATTAATTTAACAAAATTAATAATTAAAAATTAATATTTTTTTAGAAAAGTATTTACTTTTAAATCAAAATTTTGCATTATAATAGTAATTATTAATAATCATAAAAGGAGTAAAAAATGAAAGGTTTTTTAAACACCCCAAAAGGGCCAGTTTGCCATAACAAACACCAACATAAATTAATATCTCTTACTTCAACACTAGATTTTCTAAACAAAAAAGATAAAAAATATAACCAAAAAAACATACTCTATTACTATAATAAAAATCTAAAAAGAAATGGTTTGGCTCCCACTACTTTAAGAACAATGCAAAATTATCTTTATAAATTAGAAAAAGTATTAAAAGTCACAACGAATTACTACCAACACATGGGTGTAAATTGTGGAACTGAAATTTATTATAAACTAAAGTATCCTAAAAAAGAATGTTACCAGAAAATCAACAAGTACTTTAAAGAACAAAAAAACTCTAGATTTAAATCTAGAGTCAATAACCATTTTAAAGATAATGTTTCCAAAAATAGTAGTGTAAATTCAGTGGAGTGTTTAAGTAATAAAAATAATATAAAAGAAGAAAGAAAGATTAAAGAAATAGAAAAATATCAACTAAGAAATTATTTCAATAATTGTAACTTTAAAACAGAAGAAGCTCTTTCTATTTTGTATTTAAATATTGATAAAGATACTAAGATTGAGGCAATAAATATCTTAAAACAAAATGAAATTGCCCTAATAAAAAAATTCAATATAAAAAAATCTTGCATGAAAGAAAAACAAAAAAAATTAAAAGAAATTCTATACAACACTAGGAAAGAATTAGAAGAAAACGGGTACAATCCCAAACAATTAGAAATAAATTTACAAAAAGTATACGAAAATTACAAATATAAGCCCCACTTTATTATTAAAAATCATAAATATAGCGATTTAAACAATATAAAGCGTAAATTAGAAAAGTCGATTGAAAGAAAAAAAGAAAATTCTCAACAAGATTATGAGAACTTAAAAACAAACATTTTCAATATCCTTATTGAACAACTAAAAAAAGAAACAAATATTGAAATTCTAAAGCCAATTATCAAAAAATATTTGAATAACCAAAAGAAAATAGAATACAATAAAGTATTTGGTATATATCATCTTGAATTATTAGAAATAATAAAAAATGAAAAAAATTCTTTAACCACAGAAGAATTTAGCATAAAGGCCGTATGAGGATTTAACATGGAAAATGCACTAGAACCTATTGAAACTGTAAAAAAAGGTAAATGTAAAGTTGAATGCCAAAATAAAGAACGTTTTATTTTGATTGAAAAAGAAAATGGTAAAGCAATGTACCATACAAAAATAATGATGGACATTTACAAATTTGGAGTGTATGAGAAAAAACACGAATTTAGATTATCATTGAGGGCCTTATTTAACGGGGAAAGAATTGTTGAAGAAACTCATTTATACCCAATTAAAGAAGGAGATAAGTTCATTGGTATTTTTTATGGTTATAGAAAGCCGATTAAAAAGCCGTTAATAAAGTATCAAATAAACGGGGCTAGAAAAGCATATGCATTAGCAAGGGCATATTATATGGAATTTAGATTTAAAGCCGGAAGTGTCTTTTGCTATTTCAAGGGATTATATCGATTATTAGATAAAAAAAGAACAAATAATCATTACAACAAAGTTTTATTTAGTATGTTTACAGATTTAGAACAACAAGTATATAAATTTTATGGGAAAAAATACCCGGAACAAGGACCACTAATAAAATGGATAATAAAAAACCTAAAATAATAACAATAGCGTCAATCAAGGGCGGTGTTGGTAAAAGCACAAGTGCAATTATATTTGCAACCTTATTGGCTCAAAAATATAAGGTATTATTAATAGATATAGATACTCAAGCATCCACCACTAGTTATTATTATGATGATATACAAAAATCCAGTATAGATTTAAGAAAAAATAATATATATGAAGTTTTAATAGAAAAATTAGATATTAATCGATCAATCGTTAATGTAGCGAATAATTTAGATTTAATACCTAGTTATTTGACTTTACATAGTATAAATGCTTTTGGTTATAAGCACACTTTTGATGAATTTAGATTAAAAAAAGAGCTTAAACATATAGATGTTGGATATAATTTTATTATAATTGATACTCCCCCAAGTTTGGATTTTACTTTAACTAATGCTTTAGTTTGTTGTAACAATGTAATTGTCCCCTTGACAGCAGAAAAATGGACAATTGAAAGTTTTGACCTTTTGAAATTTTTTATGAAAAAAATAGGTGTAGAATTGCCTACTTATTTTATAATAACGAGATTTAAAAAAAATAATACACATAAGCAATTGTTGGAAATGCTAAACTCCAAAGAAAATTTTTTAGGAATGATATCAGAAAGAGAAGATTTAAATAGAAGAATTGCTAGTAATTCTTCTTTTGATTTTCAAATGGATTATATAAAAGAGTATAAAAATTCATTAATGAATTTTTATGCAAAATTAAAATAATTATAATTATAAGTTCGACGCGTTGAACTTATAATTAAGGAGGCTTGTTATGAAAAATAATACAAAATTAATAATCAATAAAAGGGATATTGATTCTGAGGGGAATGCATTACTTGTAGATTCTTCTAATGTTAGTAAAAATGGTGTTGAAACAGATCGTTATAATACTTTGAAAAAGAAATTGTATGTAAACCTTAGAGAAGGAGTTTCTAATAGAGTAGAATGTATGAAAATCTTAAAAGAAATTAAAGATAATGAATACTATAAGCTTGATGGATACAAAAGTTTCGATGCTTTTATAAAGGATTATGATGTTGCAAAAACTCAAGCGTATAACTATTTAAAAATTGCCAATGCAATAGAAGCAGGAGTTATTGAGGAACAATATGTATTAGATAATGGATTTAGATTAATATTAAGTGTATTGAAAGATAAAGAAAGTCCAGTATTGAAAAAATCTAAACAAAACTCAATAAAACCATTGAGATTTCAACTTAAAACTCAAGAAAGTTATGATTTTTACAAAAGCAATGCTAAATTTACAAGTTTTATGATGCAAGAGATTTTTGAAAATCAAAAAGATTTGATTAGTAAACTTTTAAAAATGTATAAACAATTAAAAGGATAACCTATGAACAATTTAGCATACAAAACATATAACATAGAAAGTATAAAAAACGAATTTTTAAATATAGGGTTTAGCAAGGAAGCAATAGATTTTGTTTTTCTGCATAATGATAATTACAACTTTGAATTTTTAAAAGAGAAAATAATTGATATAGAGAAGAATTTGCAAAAAGACATATCTAATTTAGATGCCAAAATAGACAATGTGGAAAAGAATTTAAATTTAAAAATAGATGGTTTGAATATCAAAATAGACAATGTAGAAAAGAGCTTAAATGCCAAAATAGATAGTTTAGACACTAAGATAGATAATGTAGAGAAGAATTTAAATATTAAAATAGATAGTGTTAAAAATGAACTTAATTCTAAAATAGATAGTTTAGACGCCAAAATAGACAATGTAGAAAAGAGCTTAAATGCCAAAATAGATAGTTTAGATACTAAGATAGATAATGTAGAAAAAACTTTGCAAAAAGATATATCTAGCTTGAATACTAAAATAGATAGTGTAGAAAAAACCTTACAAAAGGATCTATTTAACCTAGATAATAAAATAAATGTTTTAAAAAACGAACTTACTGCAAGTAATAGAACAATACAAGTAATTTTAATAATGGGAATAACACTTGCTCCAATTATTTATTCTATATTCAATAAGTATTTTTTAAATTAAGAATGATTAAAATTTTATAAAGTAATAAGTTAGTATATAGCTTTAAAGTAGAACTTATTTGAATTTTTTAACAAGATAATTTAAATAGGTTCTTTTATTTTAACAAATACAAAATAATTTTAATTCTAAATTGAACTGAATTTAATCGTTTAGTGAGTTTATCTAAAATAAATTGAGCTAAGCCCGCGGCTTTATTGAGCTCTTTAACATGAGAATTTAATAAAGCTTTTATTTATTATAATAATTTCTGTAAAAAGCCTGACAAAAATAGTTTTTGTTATACATATGTATATGTATAGCTAAAAAAATATATTGCTATCAAAAAAATCCAATTAAGTTGGGTTTAGCTAAGTTCTTTAACAAGAGAATTTAAATAAGCCCAACTATTTTTTTGTAAAAATTTTTGTAAAAAAGCCTGACAAAAATAGTTTTTGCTATAAAATAATATTTATTATCATAAAAGGAGTAAAAAAAATGACAAACATATCAAACAATAATAATCCACAAGAAAATATTCAAGGAGAGCTCAAAATGATAAGTGTTAATCAACAAAGTTTTACTGGTTGTGAAATATTTGAGGAAAAATCTTCTCCCATTAAAGAAAAAAGTAAATTAAGTAAGATAGGCAAGAAATTGCCAGGAATAAGTAGTCAAGAGTGTTTTAGATTTAATCGTAATATTGATTTTAGTTTGCAAAGAAGCAAGCTAGATAAATATGGAGCTAGTGAAGTGGGGACTGTTGTAATTGGTGGCGCTGGTCTTAAAGACGTAATGATAAATAGTGTGCTTAAATATTTTGGCATGAGTTTGCCTTTTAAAGAGAATTTATACATGTTAAAAGGTAAAGAGTTGGAAAATTTAGGATTTAGAGAATTTGTTAAGGCGTATGGTGATAATATTGCCGTTTTGTATAAAAATAAATATGCCAACGGCGTTGACAAATATAATTATTTCAAAAAAATAGACAATTGTTGAGCCTTTAGTAGGCTCAACAATTGATGGATGGTTTATGAATATTTATGGTGATATAGAGCTTTTAGAGATTAAGAGTAGTGATTCTACTTATATAAGTAGTGCTATTGAAGAGTACAATAAAAATGGCAATTTTTTAAGTAGTAAGTATTTTTTCAAATACTATGTTCAGGCGCAAATGCAACTAGCATGTACTGGACTTGAGTATTGTAATTTATTCTTTTTAATAGACGCTGCACCAGTTAATTGTAAGATAAAGAGAAATGATTCTTTAATATCAAAAGTTCTTAATTTTGTTCTTAAATGTGAACGTGAAGTTTTTAATATAAGAGCCGAAATTGTTAAAAACAATCAGGTTAAGTTATTAATATCCAATAATATTGATAATGATACGTTTAATAAGCTTGTTGAAGAGATTGAAGAGTTGGTAGTAAAGAGTGATTTTTATCAATCTGGAGTTGAGTTTGATTGGATAAATGAATTTGTAGAGTATGTTGAGTGTGTAAATTTTGAGATTAAAACCGAGCAGTCTGCTATAAATCTTGAACACAATCTTATTGAGATTAATAACTTAAAAGTAGAACTAAATAAAATTCAAAATGAAAACAAAAAAAGAGAAAAACCTATAAAAGATTTGCTCAAAATTAAAATTGATAAGATTATGGATGAGTATCCACTAATAAATCATAGGAATTACAGATTCAAACAATTTGTATTCACTTATGATCCTAAAAAAAGAGCAATAGCAGATAGATTTAAAGAACTTACACCAATAAATAATAAAGTCTTTGTGCCGAGCAATATGAGTAATATAGCATATGCAAATAGTGTCCCCTTTTGAATGGGGCACTAAAAATAAAAAAATTAAAAAAATTATTTAACATAGGAGGTTTAAAAAATGCTTATTAGTAAAATAAAACAAAACAATAGGAGTTTACTCGGAGAAATACAGAGATGGGGATGCTATTTTTTATGCTTACATTATTATACAAGTGTGTTTAAGAATATTGAATTTAATGCTTTTGGCATAAATGTGGCTTATCGCAGATTTTTAGGACTTGGGTACATTAAAAGCAATTGTTTTATTATAAATCCATGTATGATACTAAATTACTACGGAATTAGAACTAGTGTGAGATATGAATCTTTTGGTTACTTTGCAGCTGCAAATGAATTTGAAATAAGTGAAGTTAAAATCACGGGGGTTAATGGATCTCACTTTATTGCTACAAAAGAGCAAGAAATATTATATGATTCACTTGATTTAAGGACTCGTGGAAAAATATTTAAAGTAACTTCAAAGCGAATATTTAAGCTTAAGTAGTTATACTACAGCTTTAAGCTATTTTTGGCGTATTTATAAGCTTGAATTTTGTTAGCAGAAGAGAGTCCGTAGATATTATCAATTTCATGGGTTGAAGAGTATTTCATAAGTTCTTTAATTTGAAAAGAATTATAACCATTGGCTTTTAAATTTGAAATAAATAAATTTCTGCATAAATGAAGTGATTTATTTACTTTAAATCCTGATTTTTTAAGAAGATTTTTGAATTTTCTAGAAATATTGATAATGCTAATTTGATTATCTTTAAACCTATGTTTGGTTTTTTAAAAAAGATAAGTACGCCGTGTATCGATATTTTTTTCTTCAAAATGATTCTTATGAGCTATTTGAATAGCGTCGTACTCTTTAGAGCTAATGACAATTTCTCTAATGCACGCGACACTTCTTTTTTTTGCCACATTCACTTTTATATTATAAAGAATTTCTCCAGTTTCGCTGGTTAGAGTAGTAATATTTTGCAATTTTACTTTTTGAATTTCAGTACCCCTACATCCACTTATTGAGAGTAGATGTACGAACCAGCCAGATATTGGATCAATTTGTTTTAATTGTTTTATACATTTTTCAATTAGTTTGCTAGTTTTTGGAGTTATATAAAACTTAGGGCTAGGTTTTAGATTTTCTTTTTTTGTTTTAGTTGAATTTTTTAGAGTATTTTTAAGAATTTTATTTTCATCTATAACTTTTAGATAATCTTTAAATATTTTGAGGAAAAAATCTGTATCACCTTTATTTAAATTAAGATAATTATTAATGTCCATAAAATCCTCTCCTTATAAGTGTTACTTTTAAATTAAGTAAAAGTAATAAAAATGTATAAAAATTGCAATTTATATTTTACCAAAAACTTAAAATTTTAGTCAAATTACAGTGCTTCTCATTGCATGCGGAATTTGGGATGTAGAGTGGCTGTAAAGAGTAGAAGTGGTAATTTTTAAGGGGGTCGGATAAGAAAGATAATATGCTTTAACTGATATATAGCAAAGACTATGAAATTTGATTTGTATGTGTTTTGTAATCTTTTGCAATGAGCTTGCCATTTGCAATGGAGGGATTTTCGAGAGTTGATTAAAATTACATTTGAGTTTTGTTACTATGTAATCCTAAATGTAACAAAATTAATTATTTAAATTTGTAAAAAATTGTATTTATTAGAGATTGTGTTATGCTTAGCCTTACGGAGTAGCTTATGAATAAAAAAATGTTTATTATTTGTGCTGTTTTTGCATTAATAATTTCGTGTAAGAATTATGTAAGTAGTAAAGATTTGGGAAATCTAGAACAAAATGTAGAAGGAAAAGTTAAGGGATTTTTAGATACAAAAAAAGAAGAATTGACCGAAGGCATTAAAAAGCTCGGATCAGAAGTTTCTTCAAAAGTTAAAGAAGAATTAATGCAAGCTGATGGACAACCACAGGGCCAAGTTGAAGAGCAGGTATTTCAAGGGGCTGATGAGGATTTGAAATTAAAAGAAGAAATTGAAAAAAAAATAAAAGAATTGAAGGAAAAATTAAAAGATAAACTAAAAGGTAAAGAAGAAGACAAGAAAAAACTTGAAGACGAATTAGAAACCCTTGAGAAAACTTTAAAGGAAATAAGAGAAAAAAGAAAAAAAGAATTAGAAGAGGCTCAAAAGGAATTTGCAAAGTTAAAAGAACAGGCTGAATCTACAACAGGGGTAACTCAAGGTGATCAAGCCAAGGGTAAAGGCATTGTTGGAGCACAAGCTTGGTCAAAAGCTAAAAAATTAGGTTTAAATGTAAGTTATTCTAGTGATAATGGGACTGATAGTAATGATTTTGCAAAAAAAGTTATAGGTGATTCGCTTAAAAGGATTGATGAAGAACTGAATAATAGTATAGAAGATGGTGGGGAAGTTTAAAAAAAAAGGAATAAAAAAATGGTTTTTAAAAACACAAATTATGAAGAACAAGACTAATAATCAGCCTTGTTCTTTTATTTTAGTCAAAATATGAGCCGTATTTTTTGTATAATCTTTGGAAACCATCAAGATCAAAAGTTATAGATGAAGTTTGTTTGTTAGGATCTTCACTTTCAGGAACTTCAATTGTTATTGTCATAGTCTTATGTTTTAATAATTTTGGAAGCAAATTTTCTATGCCTGGGTCAGAAGTTTTTAAATGAATCCTAAAAAACTCTTCACGGCTATAGAAATGTGTTTTATGAAGTTCCCACATATTTCTTCCATCTATAAATCCTTCATTTAATTCTCTTATAATTTCTTGTGGTTCATCATCAAAAGAAAATTTAATTTTTATTTGGTTAATATATTTATCCCTTAACATAGGGTATCTATAATCATCATTTTCATTTTCTCTGTAAAAGTATCTTACAGTAAACATTTTATAATAATTTTTTTTACCGTATTTAATATACCTTGAATTGATAAAACCAAGACCACTAAACTTTTCATCTTCTCCTGTATAGATAGTAGATAAAGTTCCTTTGCCCCAATATGGACTTTCTTTTACTATCCTTGAAGTATGAAAATAGGAAAGCTCTACAGCTGTTTTTCCTTTCTT
Organism: [Borrelia] finlandensis; assembly: GCF_000181875.2. Lineage (GTDB taxonomy): Bacteria > Spirochaetota > Spirochaetia > Borreliales > Borreliaceae > Borreliella > Borreliella finlandensis. The sequence goes on from NZ_ABJZ02000006.1 coordinate 21,704, forward strand.
ATGAAAATATTTTTCCATATACCCATCGTCTTTAGATTGATTATATGAAAACCCCCCGGGTCCTTTTGAAAGCAATAAAAATAATATAAATAATAAAAATATTATAAATATTTGTTTTTGAAACATATAAATTCTCCTTTTATATATTTTGAATGTTTGATTTTTATAATAATAAGCATTTTAAATATAGATCAGCAGTTAATAGATGTAAATAATTTAACGGGTTGTATTAACAATTTATTAAATTGGTTTATTATTTAGAGTAATAATTTGTTAACTTTGTTACTTTGGAGAAATTCTTTTGAAAAAAGTTAAAAGATCTTTTGATGATTATGTTGCATATTTTAGAGAAGGATCATTAAGTGATAAAGAAATAGCAACTAGACTGGGAGTTTCTAGAGTAAATGTGTGGAGAATGAGACAAAAATGGGAAAGTGGGGAGATTTCAGTTAATGAGGACTCTAGAGTAACAATTAGTGAAGATACTTTTGAACACCTTGTAGCACAAACTTTTAAATCTGAAGTTAAAGCTAAAAAAGTTAAAGGCGAATTAGATTTAGAGCGCTCTAATTTAGAATTAGGATTTATACGTGCATTCAAGCAATATTCTAGCATTGAGCTTGCTAGTATGATTTCAAAAATAGAAAATTTAAGATTCAAAATTGATTCTTTATCTAAAGAGTGTAACAAACAAAATGCAAAAGGTGTTAATGAAAATATTAATTCTTTGAAAGTTGAGCTTAATGAACTTATAAAAGAGTGTTCAATAAGAGAAATGGAGCTTTACTATGAATGTATGAAAAGACTTGCTGCTGCTCATGAAGTTGATAGTAAAAGTAACTATAAAAGTAATAAAGGACACAAGTGAACTTATATCAAACTAAACTTTTTACAACACTTCAAAAACAATACAAAAATCAGTTTGGAATTGATATATCACAATTTGTTAAGCCAATAAACTCTTTAATCAATTTTGATCAGCTTGAAGAGAAACATTTAACCCTAAAGCAAAAGAATGTGATTAAAAGCATTCAAAAGAACAATGAAAAGAAAATTATACTCAGTGGTGGTATAGCTAGCGGCAAAACATATCTTGCATGTTATTTATTTATTAAAAGTTTACTTGAAAATAAAAATTTATATTCTAGTGATACCAATAATTTCATTATTGGCAATTCTCAACGTTCAGTTGAGGTTAATGTTTTGGGTCAATTTGAAAAGCTATGTAAACTTCTTGATATTTCTTATATGCCAAGACATACAAACAATTCGTATATAATGATTGATTCACCTCGTATTAATTTATATGGAGGGGATAAGGCAAGTGATTTTGAAAGGTTTAGAGGTAGTAATTCGGCACTTATTTTTGTTAATAAGGCTACTACTTTACACAAACAAACTTTAGAGGAAGTATTAAAAAGACTTAGATGTGGGCAAGAAACTATTATTTTTGATACCAATCCGGACCATCCAGAACATTATTTTAAAACTGATTACATTGATAATGTAGCAACTTTTAAGACATATAATTTTACAACTTATGATAATGTGCTACTTAGCAAAGGATTTATCGAAACACAAGAAAAACTCTATAAAGATATACCATCATATAAAGCAAGAGTTTTGCTAGGAGAATGGATAGCAAGCACCGACTCAATTTTTACACAAATTAATATTACTCAAAATTATGTGTTTACTAGTCCAATAGCATATTTGGATCCAGCATTCAGCATTGGGGGCGACAATACTGCTTTATGTGTTATGGAGCGGGTTGATGACAAATATTATGCTTTTGTATTTCAAGACCAACGACCAGTCAATGATCCTTATATTATGAATATGGTCAAGACTGTTTTAGGAAATTTCAATGCACACACACTTTACTTGGAGGATAGAGATAATACTAAGGGTGCTGGTGCATTGACGCGTGAATATATGGCTCTTAGAAACAACATGAGCCAATATTTTAGAATTGTGCCGGTTAAACCCAAATCTAATAAGTTTGGTAGAATAGCATCGTTAATTACACCGTTTACTTACAAGAAACTTTATATTGCAAAATACAGTAGTTCTTCTGTATTTAATGATATTTACGCTTATAAAGGGAATAACAAAACTCATGATGATGCACTTGACGCAATATCTGCGGCATATTTAATTTTGTCTTTAGGATATAAAGAGAGAAGTATCCATTTTGGTAATCAAATATTTTTGTAAATTTTATTGACAAAAATATTAGTTTTTGCTATTATACACGTAATTTAATTAAGAAAATTAAGAATAAGAAATAAAAAAGTGTGTAATTTAAGAAAAGCAAAACTAGTAGATAAAGTAAGTGCATTAGAATTATATCGATATTCGATATTTTTTAGAAATTACATTGAAAATGTAGCAGAAGACTGCCTCAAGAACGGACTTGTTCTTGAGAGCACTGGTCGCAATGTTAGTAAGGCAGGACTTTCTAGATTAAAGGTGCAACTTAAGAATGCGCTTTTAAATTGTATTATAAGCTTCCGTTTTCATGGAATTGGATATGTTTTAGTAAAAACTAAAGATACACTACTAGACCTTGAAGAACCTGTCAATATAGAGCTACCTATTGGATTTGAATACCTTGATCATGAATCTGTAAGAGATTTAGGGGTTGATTTTGATCATATAACTTATAAAGTAAAAGCCAATAATAATGGCAATTCTTTAGATGCAGTTAAAATACACAAAAGCCGACTCATAATATATGAAAATTTCGATTATATCTTAAAAAGATATGTTCTGTGTTATATCTGGATTTTTAAGAAAACAGAATTCAAACAATTATAGTAAAGATATTTCTAATTTACGCAGCCTTAATGACTCGTTAGCTAACGAACTTGCTAGGTTTAAAAGCAATCTTAACAATGAGGGGATGTTTTATACAGCAACTCCTAGCGCCAGTTTGGAGATTATTAAGTATGATCTTAGCTATCTAAAAGAAGCCCTAGCATTAATTAAAGCAAAAATTGGTGCTGATACTAAAGAACCACTAACTAGAAGTTTCAATGAGCAGGCTAAAGGACTCGGAAATGATGGTAAAGGTGATAGGAGCAATTATTATGATTTTCTAAAAGGCGTACAAGAACAAGTTGAGAATTCTTGTAATTTGAAACTTGCTAAATATTTTGGCCTTGATATGAGATTTAATTCACCGATTATGTTAAGTGAAGATCAAAATGTGGAAAGAGACATAAAGCTAATTGAGCTTTATAGCAAATATAACGAGCTTATACAAAGCAGTTCTTTTAATAACGAGGAGCTAGCTATTTTAAAAGAAAAATTATTCTCATTTTGAGAAAAGGAGTTAAAAAGTGATTGAAAATGAAGAAAAAGAAGACTTGCAGGTACAAGTTAAAGAAGAGCAGCAAGTTAAAAAATCTGATACTAAGATTATAAGTTCTGGTGAATATGAAGAATATATGCGCCTTAAAGAACAAGCAAATAATGTAAAACCTAAAGAGATAAACCGTGATTTAAGTATAAATGAGCGAATAACAAAATAACTTGCAGAAGTTGAAGAGAGAGAACGCGTTGAAAAGCAATTATTACTGGAGGCAGATCGTATAAATGAAATTGATACGCTAGCAAAAGCACATCTTAGCAACCATTTTAATAAAGAAGTTCTTTTAGCAAAAGGATACACTCTAAGAGACATTATGCAAGCACAACGAAGAGAACTTGTTCGCAAATTTGTTCCAATTGAGCAAATTAAAGCTATTTCTAAAGTAGCAGACATAACCCATATTGATGGGGAGATACTAGAACAACTTGTTTCTTTAGCTAAAGTCAATATCAAATTAAGAAAAAACGCCAATGGGAATTCTTCATCTATTGAGTCTATAAAAGGGAATATTATTGCTAAATCAGAAGAAAGAGTAAGCTTGCTTGATTCTAATTTTGTTCCAATTAATTTTACAGAATTTGTACAAGCTATTAGTAATACGTATAAACAAAGATGATTGCAGTTTTATGAAAATCTAAAAAGAAACAAAAAGAACAAGTATTGCTTAAAGGACTTTTAAATGAGCGATATTACAAAAATTAAACAAGAGTTTGATAAAAAAGTTGCCGAAATACGTGCATTAATGAAAAATCCTCAACAAGATGCTGGTTTATTTGGTAATTCTATTGAATTTAGAGACAAAAACCTGATTTTTTCAAATTCTGATGGCGTTTGTACTAGTAGTAAAGACAAAATAGAAAATTATCCTGCTAAGGGTTATCCATACAAGCGTGGAGTAAAGCTTAGTTTTAGTGCTGATGGTACAACAAAGCTTGAAGTTGAGGCTGGTGGTGGTGAAGACTTATATGGAATATGCACTAATATATATGAATATACTGGTATGGCAACTGTAATTCCAATTACAAACAATTTTACCGGGTATTTAACTTTTAAGAAAAATGGAAACGGTGTAAACCCCGGGGGACAAGCTGCATTTTAATCAACATGGTGAGCTTGAAAAGACTACTAGAGCTGATAAAACTATTAATGCCATAGCGCTGTCAAAAGTACAGAAATTAACCGAAGAGTTATACATAGTACTTGCTAGTGTTTTTGGAAATAGAGCTATAAAGGGGTAGTAAATTATGGTAGCAAAAGGTAAGGGGCAAGGGAAAAGTCTTGAGATTGATGATATTTCACAATTGAGTTTAGAACCAGAAGTTTCATCGGCTGCTCCCAGGGCTAAACGCCAAGCAAGACAAGCTGAAGATGAACAAGCAAAAGATCCTTATCTGGATTCAGGTAAAGAACTTGATGATATCCTTTTGAAATTCAAAAAATATGCAAAATCAATGAGTTTGATTGAAAATAAAGTTTTTAGCAGTTCTAATGGTTGTTTTCAGTCAAAAAATGAGCGAGCCGATGCTTATTCATTTTCATGTTTAAGTTTTACAGACAAAATAGAGAAATACTTTCACGATCTAAAAAATAGTTTTCCATACAAGCGCGGGGTCAAGCTTGTTCCAAAAGAAAATTCTTTATATGTTGAGATTGGTGCTGATACTGATCTATATGGCATATGTGTTGATGTATGTGAGTTTAGTTGCATAGCATATGTTTTACCAATTACCATGTAAGACGTGATTTTATTTTACTAAAAAGGTTAGAAATATTAGTAGAATCATTGTTAATTAGTTTGTTTGTTATTTTATCATAAATTTTTTCTACAAAACTTGTGTCAGCTGCAGGCTCTTCTGCAATTGTAGACTTAATTATCTCTTTAAAATAGCTTAGCCCTTTTCCTTTAAATGTCTTATCTTTAGTGGTTTTCAAAAAATTTTCATAAGTAATAGCGTTGCTACTTGCAACTCCATCATCAAGTAGTAAAAGATTAGTGTTATTAACGGTTGTTACTTTATTATTTCCAATTCTTAAATCCATACTAATAATTATACCATATTTAGCAAAAATTACTTAAACAAGCTGTTGATATTAGCAGAAATTCTAGAGGTTGTTATTCTTAAGCTCGCCTCGTCAATTACTGAATCTCCTATGATAGTTATACCGTTGATAGCACTTATAATACTATCTAGAATTTCTTTCAAGCTAGTTGTTTGGTTGGCTATTTCAATTCTACTATTTGCTTTTATTTTAACAGTATCAGAAATTAAATTTAAAGTTTTTGGACTAATTACACCAAGTATATAAAAATGATGTTTGTCAAAATAAATATCATCATTTTTATCAAAAATATTAATGCTCGATTGAAGCCCTTAAAGACACTTGCTTGATTTAAAAACTCTTCTTTTTCTAAGTCGCGCTCAAATCCTTTCATCCCCTTTACTTCGAGTTCATCATCAAGGAGATATGCTTTGTGCACCAAACTCAAATATACATAAAGAAAATAAAAAAGAAACCACAATTAATACTCTAAGACCGGACTTAAGATTTTTAGTTAAGCTAAAAGCATTAGAAAAAAGAATACTAATATTTGCAAATAGCTTTAGAGAATTCAAGGGAAAATTTTGTTTATACAAGGTACCACCTATTGCACATAAATTGATTGATGCATATTTTAGTATCACTAAAGCAGACTTAGTTAAAAAAGTAAAGGATGAAAAAGATACTTTAAGGAAAAAGAAAGAATCTTTTAAGCCTAAAAATATCACTAAAAATATTGCTGTATGTAATAAACAAGACATAAATATATAGAATAAGAATTCTATAGAAAACTCTTTCTTTAAAGAGATTAAATCAATAATCTCTAATACCCAAAAACCAATTAAACCACTAAAAATTACTTTATTAAACTATAAAGATTTTAAAAATTATCTAAAATATAATTATCAAGTAAAAGATATTAAAGAATTTTTCTTATTCAAGCTAAACGTTTATAAATTCAAAATTCATTTTATGAGAAAAACGGCACCTTGTAAAACCAATTTTTACGCTTTAGCAGGAGAATTTAAAGATACTTATACTGCTAAATGGAAGTCAAGGAAAATGACACGCTTTTCTAGACATACTGGAACAATAGCTAATAGTATTTTATCTAACATTTTAATAAAGGGATTATAATTTGAGTAGTTTGCTTGAAAAACTCATAAACAAAAAAAACAATATAGAAAAAAGAATTATATTCAATAAAATTGAAGAAATAGATAGTAGAAAAATATACTGCACAAAAATATTTAAACACTTAATTGGTTTTAAAATTACAAACAAAGGAAAAAGACTAAGGCTTACTTTTCAAAAATTTAACAACAATGAAGATTTTCTTTTTTTTAATCTTTTTCCCTTAAAAGAAGTCGACAAGTTTTTAGAAATAAAATATAGGCATGATAGACTCGATAAACCCTTTTTTCTTAAAAAAGAAAATAATAAAATTTATGCAATAAAAAAACTCTATTATATAGAATTTGTTTTTAAACATGGCTCTATTAAAGCATATGTTCAATCTTTAAGAACGCTTCTAAGAAAAAGCAAAGAAAACACCGAGTATTATCAATTCAATTTATCACACTTGAAAAAACTGGAAAGAAAAGTATATGAATTTTATAATAAGAAATTAAAAGATGAGGGAGTTATAAAAATATATTTTTTTTAATTCTCATTTAGAGCTTCTATAAAAAATATAAAAAAAATAATTCGAATCTAAAAAAATCTAATCTTAGACTTAGTTTTAATATTGCTAAAAAAGAAATAGAATGCCAAAGATTGCTAAAAATATCCTGGTTTCTTAAATCAAAGTACTACTAGAATACATCCAAAAAAAACTAAAAATGCATCAACTTATAGACTTAAGTATTTGGTATTAATTAGGTTTTAATGAAAGGCAATAAGCCAGGCATTAAAAGAATAATGCAAAAAGGCATTAAAAAACTTATAAAAATTAATTTAATTGTTACATTTTTTAAAAATTTAGGCAAAGATAATGGAGTTTTTAATTTTATAAAACAAGTATCAATATTTGGAAAAATAGAATAGTACTTGTAAGAAACTTTATTGAAAATGAAATTAAAGAATATTCACAAGATAAAATAATAGCGGCTATTCTTAAGGAAGATATTGATAACCTTACTTTTTAAAGCTTTTATTTATCAAATTCATCCCCATCAAATTTCACACCTATATATAACTATAGAAGGTAACGATAATATAAATAAGAATTCTGTATAAATTTTCCCAAACAAAACAAAAAAATACTTCAAATAACGCAAAACAATCAAAAAAAATAACAATTATAAAATTAGATTCAATAAAGCAGAAACTGAAAAAGAAAAGTTAAGATTTAGCTACAAAAAAAGTTTTTTAATAATATTAGGAAAATAAGCTAGCTATTAAATACAAAATTTCATTAAGATATCTAAGAATTAAAAAACCATTCAAATAACCCAATTGCTTATAAAAACACCAATTAATCTTGTATGCTATATCGCACATATCATAAAGCAATATATTAAAAAGACATATTGAAATTTTACCTATCTAAATTCAAATTAAAGTATAAAAACAAAATATGATTTATGGGTTTTAATTTTAAGGGCAACAATTTTCAAGATTGAGTTGTTGGGTTTAGAAATAAATATGAAAGTATTTATGTGAATGAAGAAGTCCTAATGTTGACAAAGTAGCTTTTGTTTTTAATATGGTAAATATTTTGTGTTTTAAGCAAAATTGAAATGTTGTATTTTTTGCATTTAAAATGTCAAGTAAGCCTATTGTAAGAAGGATTATATTACTTAATGCAATATTTATAAGCCTTATAATAACTTAATGAATAGAAACGATCGTATTGTTTATAGCGAATTACTTTATTTATTAATAATTTGTTTCTTTATTAAAGTACACGAGGTATCCAAATATGTGAATTAAAATCTAAGGCCAGATAAATTGGAAGTAGTAATATTTAGATTATTTTTGTTGGTTATATTGGCTTATTATCATTCAGCATAATGATATTCTTTTTTTTGAGCTGCACTATACTCGCAATTGATCTTGAAATTTCAATAATAGTTTTATATCAAGTTGCTATAGGTTTAGGGTAAGGAGCTTAGCTTGGCAACTTTAATAAAATCAATTGCATTGGAGCAGGATGTTAACATTGTGGTTTTTGCAGCAAAATAATCAGGAATATAAAGGAAATAATAATGCTTTAAGTTGTGATGCAGCTAAAGTAAAGGAGGTAATTTTTTAAAATAGAGAACTACTAATACTGTAACTATAGACCTTGTGTCTAAATTTAGAAGGTTTAATATTTGGAGTAAATTTTAGTAGCAAATGAATTTTATTTTTATCATAATTGAATTCATCAAAGATTATTTTCCATAAAGAACATAGATTATAAATATTATTTGGCAAAAACAAAACACAAGTTCATTATTTGTGTCTATATAGTTAATAGCTAATACTGGGCAATCATTAATAGAATATGTAGTATAAAAAGATGATAATAAATATTATGTTTTAGTAATCGTTAAGTTTTTGGAGATTAAAAATAACAATAAAATCAAAGATGATAAAAAAGAAGTAGTTGGTATTGGCATGAGTATTAATCACCTTTTAGAGTAGCAAGGGTGAAAAAATAATCATCCTAAATATTTGCTAAAAAATGAAAATAAACTTAAAAAATGCCAAAGAAAACCAGCAAAAAAACAAAAAGGTTCTATTAATAGAATTGGTCTGGATTAAGAGCTGATAATTTGCATAAGAAAATTTCAAATCAAAGAAAAGGCTTTTTAGATAAATTGTCTTAGTACTTTGTTACTAATTATAAAAACATAGTAATAAAAAATTCATTAATTAAAGGTATGCAAAAATTAATGCTTTGAGAAAAAGTATTAATGATTTAGGATAATATAAGTTTTTAGACAATTATTTTATGAAATTATAATATCTAATTATAATTGTCAGATTTTTCTTTTCCTATTATTTCTTCGTCTAATTCTTTGTCTCTGAAATCTTCTCTGTCTATTATAGTCTGTTCTTTGTCTGTTTTTAATTCTGCTTCTCTTCCTGGCACTGGTCTTCCTAATAATGGTTTTTTCTTGCTTTTTAGTAAATATTTTAAGCTCAGATAATCTAATTATATATATTTTATTATCTTTAAATTCTAATAAAATATGATCTTTATGTTTTATTATAGAATTTAATTTTTTATCATTATTACCAACATTTATAACCTTTAAAGCCGTTTTAACACCAAGAAGCATAGCTTTTTTAAAATTATATCTTCTTTTAGAGTTTGCTTTAAAAATTTCTTAATTATTAATATAATCTTTAACTATAATTTTGCTATCTTCTTATTTTATGCAAAGCATAATATTAGTGCCTTTTCTAGTGTTTATATTTTCTTTATTAGAAGGATTCAAGACCGATTTAGCTTTTACTTTAAAATTGTGCTTTTGGCTTGATCTAGAATCCTTTGAAAAAGGACCGCATGAAAATAATAATAAACACAAACTTAAATTAATAAAAAATTACTCGGAGCGTACTTTTTTGCTGTTAAAAGAAAAGAGGTTTTAATGTCTAGAAAGGAGCGAAAAGAAATCATTTTAATGGTAGAAAAACCAGTATTAATCAATAAAAAATAGTTGCTATAAAGATGATGAAATAGAATACGAAAGCTATAAAAATTAAAAAAGAAGAATTGCTACAAGCGAAATAGACAATAAAATTGAATTAATAAAAATTTTATATAAAATAAGGACTAAAAAACTTTATGCATTTGATGGATACAAAAAATTTGAAGATTTTCTTAAAAAATTTGCCATATCAAGGAGTCAATCATTCTTATGTTTAAGGTTTTACAGGCTTGTATTATCGGGTGATTAAAAATAGATGAAATTAAGCAACTAGGATTTGCAGAGACTTGTAGTAGACTTAAGAAGTTAAACATAGATAAGGGCATTACAAAAAGGAAATCAATAGGGATATTAAGATTTAAGCTTAAAAATCAGTAAAGTTGTGATTTTTATGGCAAAAGCACCTAATTTACTGGTTACTTTTTAGATAGGGTTTTTGCAGAGAAAAAAGATTTGCTCGAAAAGTTTATGAAAGAATTTGAAAGCTTTAAAAGTTGAACACTTATGAATAATTTGGTATATAAAGACATAAGATAAGAACTATTATTTCTATAATCTTTGATTTAAAAACAGTAGTGTGCAATAGAATTAAAAAATTTGTAAAAATAAAGGTTGGTCTTATTTAAAATTTGATGTTTATTGCTTATAAATGGTGGTTCTATTTATTTAGATCTTCCTATTTATTGTGGTTAATTATAAAGACCTGTCTTTATTTTGCCCTTCTTATTTAAAAATCAATGTTTTTATTTAATTTACAAAAGAAATATTAAGTTAAATTCCAATAAAATCTGACAAGCTAAAAGACCATATTTAGTATATTTATTTTCTTGTTTTATCTTTTATATATAAAAAATATAATGAGGACTTATGATTTCATCGAAAAGGTTAAGAGAGTATAAAGATAAGTATAGGGATAAAGAAGTTAAATTGAGTGCAGAAATAAATAGTTTTTTAAATATTAGCAATGTTTTTAATATGACAATAGATCATTCTTATTCTGTATTTGGAATGATTTATTCTATTTCTATGGACTCTATTAAGATTATTTTTAAAGAAAATAATATATTGTCCGTTTTGGCTAAAAATAAAAATTTATGTTCTATATAAGTTAAGAAAAATTCAGATTCTAATAATAGTGTGGATTTTTTCCAGATTTGTCTGTTAATCTATTAAGTGTTTCTACTTATTCTCATCAAAATAAAAAATGCAATTTATTAAAATTTGAATTTTCAACTTCTATGCCCGAGGAGATTCTTATTAAAGTGGAAAAACTTCTTGAATTAAAATTTGGACAAAATCAGAGAATTCATGAGGGGATTATTGTTGATAAAAATTCTATTAGAAGACTGAAAATTGATTTTAATAAAGTTTTTATCAAATTTAATGTTAAGAAGTATAAATGCACAATCAAAGATTTGTCTTATAGGGGAGCATTAGTGATTGTTGCTTTTGATGGAGATGTTAATGAAGATATGATTGTCGATTTAATTTTTAATTTATGGATAAGGAGATTTTTATTAGAGGCAAATTAAGAAATTCAGGTTCTATTCAGACGTCTAGTGGAAAGGTTTTTGTGCTTGGTATTGCTTTTGATGAGGATAATATACCACTTGAGTATATTATGTTAATCCACAATTATTTAAATTGTTTTGAAGATTGAAATTTTTTTTATGTGAAAATTGGCTAGCAATGCTTAGTTTATATTTGTTGGTTTTTATTGAAGTTGGGGAAGTTTTTTATTTTAAAATAATTTATTTATTAGGCATTGTATTGGCCTTTTTATAAGCCAAAGGAATAAATTATGATGAATAAAAAAATATTTATTATTTTATTATTCATGTTGTTTCTCTACTTATAATTGCTTTTAATTTTTCTTGTAAAAGATATGCTAAGTATTTTTATAAAACAAGACATTTTGGGGACATGGCATTAAAGGAAGTTTATGAAGAATGTTCTTAATAATATTTAAGAAGAGCTTAAAAAGTTAGAAAGTTTGTAAGAATAAAGTATATAAAATATAAAATACAAGTTACTATTTAAAGTCAAATATTTACTATGTAAATAATAGTTTGCAATAGGCGGAAAAAATTTTTCAATGTTGAGGTTCTATTGGAAATTTGGTCTACACTAATTATTAGTATTTCTATATTATTAGAGCTTTTTTAATTAAATTTATTTGGTTATAAATCCTTATAGTCTTGTCTAAAAATTCCTTAGAAAGAATTTTTTTATCTCATTCACACTGAAGAAGAGCTTAAAACAAGAAAGTAAACAAAGTTGCTACATATCTTAAAGGCGATATTTATCTTACATCTAGATAGCTTGATAGAAAAAAAAGCGGGGCATATTATACTCCAGATGACTTAACTGATTTTATGGTCATATTATCAATTGAAGAGCAGCTTAAAGCCAAGTTCCCCTTAGATATAAGAATCATTGACAATTCTTGTGGCTCAGGGTATTTTTTAATTTCTTGTCTAGATTACTTAACAGAAAAAGTATGGTATCAGCTAGATAAATTTGAAGATGTAAAAAAAGAGCTTGATAAAGAATATGGGATTATTCTTAAAGAAAGTGAAGAATATGATGTTCAAGATAGTATAAGTAAAGAATTGGTGCTTAAAAGAATGCTGCTAAAGAGGTGTATTTATGGTATCGATATTAATCCTATTTCGGTTGAAATTACCATGCTAAGTTTATGGATAAATACCTTTGTTTTTGGAACACCACTAGGCTTTATTGAGCATCATATAAAAGTGGGAAATGCTCTCTTAGGATATACTAAAGATGAATTTTTTGATATTGCAAAAAAGAAATTTGAAAGTGGATTTTCTTTATTTAAAAAAAGAATTAAGGAAATTACAACTATTTTAGAAGATAGTTATCAAAAAATTAAAGGTATTAACGATACTACTAAGGAAGATATCGAAAGATCTAAAAAGATATACAAAGAATATGAGAAAAGTGAATATATAGATAATTTAAGAATAATATTTTCTTTAATTAAACTTTATTCATTATCTTTTGGCAAATCTTTAAATATATAATTTAGTGATATTACAGCTGTAATTAGTTTAATTGAAAATATTTTGAGTAATAAAACTTCTAATGAAGATAATGAAAAAATGGAGAAAATTAGAAAATTAAGTAGCCACTATAAATTTTTCCACTATGGAGTTGATTTTTTAGATATTAGGAAAGGATTTGATATTGTAATTGGAAATCCGCCATGGGAGAAAACCAAGTTTAATGAAGCAGAGTTTTTCTCAAAACATATTCCCAATTACAGAAAGCTAAGCATAAAAGAACAAAACAAAATAAAACAAGAAATGCTTAGTAAAGATAATCATCCTTTGAGCATTAAATACATTGAAGAAAAAATAGTATGAGTACTATTAATAATATTTATAAAAGTGATTTTAAAGATTTTACCAGTGGTGGTGATCCTAATCTTTTTAGATATTTTATAGCATTTAATTTAAAATTAATAAAAGAAAACGGAAATTTAACTTATTTAGTTCCTTCAGCTCTTTGGAGTGAATCTAGTTCTAGATCGCTAAGAAGACATATATTTGCTAACTATAAACTTAATTATATTTATCAATTTCAAAATCAAAAAAGATTTAAAGATGTGGTATCATTTTTTAAATTTGCAATATTTCAGCTTAGTAATACTAAAGTTCCCACATCGAATTTTAAAGCAAAATTCATGATTCAAAGTAGTGATGATATTTTAAAAGAAATAACTAGGGATTTAAAAAACAGTAAAGATGATGCTTATAAAGGAATTGAACTAAATATAAACCAAATCAAGAAACTATCTCCTATTCAAGAATCAATTATTGAATTTAAAGATAGTAAAGAACTTATCTTAATTAACAAAATGTTTAGTAAATTTAGTACTCTTAGTGAAGAATATATTAATTTTAAAAAAGGGCTAGTTCTAAGCATAAAGAATCGTAAATCTTTATTGAAAGAATATAATAATGTAAACTTTATATTTCTTTATTCTAGGGCCAATATCTATAGTTTAATTCAAGATTTTTTTGAAGATAAAAATTCAAAGGAAAGTTCTAAAAATTACTATGGATCGATAAAGATGACTTAGAAAAAGTATTGGCTAAAGATAATCAACATCACTCTGAAAGATCTGCTATAGAGATATTGTAAGAAGCATAAATGAAAGAGCCATGATTAGTACTTTGTCTCCTAGAAATTGTTATTGTATGAATTCACTGTATATAGATTGTGAAAAAATACTAATATTTATTTATAAAAAATTATTTATTATGTCTATTTTTAATTCATTTGTATTTGACTATTTAATAAGAAGATTTGCTTTAAGCACTGATATTGTAAAATCATGTTTATATCAATGCCCTATGCCTCAACCCTAAGAAAAAGAAATTTTAAGTAATTCTTTATATTTAAATTTTGCAAAAAATACTTCTTTACTGATAGCTAAAAATGATCCTTTAAATTTCTCTAATTTACTTTACTTAGAGCACTTTGAATTTAGTAAAGAAAAAGTTAATAAAATTCTAAAATTAGATACTAAAGATGAATTTTTCAAAGAAAAATAAAATGAAAATGACTTTATTGTAGCTAGTCTTTATTCGCTAGCCAAAGAAGATTTTATCATTTTGCTTGGTGATTTTAGGGTATTAAAAAATAAAAAAGGATAAGAACATCTTATATCTTTAATAAAAGGATATGAGAATTATTGTAAAACTAAATTAAGTAGCGAGGTATATCGAAATAAAAGTTGCTTAGTGGCCCGAATCATTTTTACTTATTATACAACAATGAAAGCATTTTTATTAGAATTTTAGTAAAGGATAGAGAATTGTATAATTTTTGCAAACAAGATTCTAAAAGATTGTATTTTATTATTGAAAAAATTTATAAAGACAAAAAGGATATTTTATTTGAGCTAATAATTGAGTATAAAAAAATAAAAGACATAAAAAAACAAAGCCATTGATTTAAAATATATATTATGATATTATTCAATTAGGTTAGGAATTTAATTCCAACACCTATTTATTTGCTGTAAACGGAATAGCCCATATAGGGCCTTTTTGCTATATACAATTTAAATCTAAAATATTATTAATAAAACTAAAAAATTATTAGGAGATGCTATTTTATAAAAAAAATAATTTAAAGTGAAAAAAACTTATATTTAATGTATCTGATTTAGAAATGGCAGCTCAAATATCAAGATTAATGAATATAAAAGTTTTTAATCTTAAACAATAAAAAATAATTAATTTAAGTTGCTAAAAAAATCTCAAATATTTTAAACCAATTGAAAATTAAGACTATAAGCTACTTTTAAGTCCAGGGGCTGGCATTTAAATCAAAAGGGGGCATTCTTATCTTATGAAAAATTTTGTAAAAACTATGAAAAATAAAGGAATCTATTTTGTTTAAGAGCTTGAAATTTATTTATGTAAAAAACTCACTGATAGAATAGTGAATAATAATAAAAGTGTCAATAATCAAAAAAAATATATTTTTTAAAATACCCATTTAGAAATTCTAGAAAGAATATAGTAAAAAACAATTTAAATCCAAAACAAGTTTTTAATTGTAGACTTAGTTTTAATATTGCAAAAAAAAGAAATAGAATGCCAAAGATTGCTAAAAGCAGTATGTTTTCTAAAAGCAAAATATGATGACTGTGCAAAATCAAAAGACCAAAAACATATCAACTTAGAGATATACTGGCTGGTATAAATATCAGGGCATATTTTTCTATTGTATTGATACTTAAAATCTTTGGATGCTAATTTTTCTAAATTAATAGCCATAAAAGGCTCATTATCTAGTGAATTATCTTTATATTAACAGTAAGCATAAAATATATATTCTAATCCCTTCCCAAGAATCAAAATTTTTACCTTATATCATAAAAAGTTTTCTAGAAATTCTTTAAATATTGAAGAGTTTAGACCTTTTGCAGTAACAAAAAAGTATACAGACAAATTTTTAGTTTAACTAAAAAAAGAAATAAAAAAATACTAGCAATGATTTTCTTGAATTTTTTAAAGCTTAAATTGTTTTTATATACCTTCTTATACCGTTATTAAAAAATATCAAGATTCTTTTTATTGATTTTATAAAATTCTTACTTATAAAAAAATAGGGAATATAATTAAGGTAATTCACCCAAATTATTTTTTTCGATAGCTATTTTATGGAAAAGTCCACTAGGAAATATAATTTTAGCCTTGTTTAAATACATTTTATATTCTTTTTCTCTTTTAAGTTGGAAATATCCCTGACTTAACCATACATTTGTTAAATATTTTTCTAAATTTCTTTTACTATATTTGAGAGCCTTTTGTAAAAATTCTATTGCTTTCTTTGAACTGCCCCCTGCAATTCTTGGAGAATATAAATACCACGTTGCTAAAGAAATATTGGCAAATACATTCTCATTATCAATTTCTAAAGATTTAATTAGTGCATTTTTAGCTTCATTTGAGATTTTAACTAATTTCATGCCTCTCGTATATTTTAGAATAGATAAATTTAAATCGCCCAATACCCTGTATGCATCGCTTCTAACTAATTTTTGACAACCTTTAAAGAATTGAGAAGAAATAAAATCTAAAAGATCACTTTTGGCACTTAAAAATATAGAATAACTATCAGAAAAATTTTTAATATTTAAGCTTTGAGACAAAGACGCAATCTGAAAATTAACAATGCTGGCAAGATAATTTTTTCTAATATCCTTAAATGATTCTAACTTCTTATCTAAGGCTTTAAATTTATCTATATAAAAATTTATATAATCAGATTGATCTTTTAAGACAAGCCCAAGCCTATTGTTAATATCACCAGAATAATAATTTTCTAAAATATTATTATACTCCACATTTAAAGTTTCAAAAGAATTCGAATATAGAAAATTAAAATTTAAAATTAGAAAAAAGAAATAATAAAGATAAACTTTCACAACCTTCTACCACCTTATAATTAAAGATAATTCAATAAATAAATTTATCTATATTTGGTTTTTAAAAAATAAAATTATTCCAAAAATTAATGACAATTGGATTCATCGAGTTATATTTTCAATATTATAAATTAAATATAAAATTATAAGAAAAATTAAGGGCAAAATTACGGACTTTTAAAATAAAAAATTACATATAATATACACGTTTAAACTGTGCAAATTTATCAAGGAAACATTTTTTCCCTTGATAAATTCTCTATATCTATAAAAACAAATAAATTACTTATTACTTATTTAAAATTTTTGTTATTTCAGAAGATAAAGTTTCGGTTTTAAGTATTTCATATTTAAGAAAATATTCATACATTAACTTAATGTATTCAATAAATCCTGTCGTTTCTTCTAAAGGATCTTTAATGTTATTTGAATTGGTGTCATTTTCACAATAGTTAATAATTTGATTTACAATGTCAATCCATCTCCTCTTAAAGGCCACCAACTCTTTAAGCTTGCTTAAAACAAGGCTTAATTCTTCTTTATTTAAGCTTATTAATCTATCTATTTGATCGTTTATTTTTTTAGTTGAAAATTCTAACTCATATTGAGAATAATATTGTCCAGCTCTAACCATAATAAAATCTAAATTTTGATTATCAGCAAGGCTTGATATTTTATTAAGAATTTTCCCAAAAGTTCTTATTAATTCCTCATTATAATTTAAAGATGAATAAAACTTTCTTCGTATATCACTGTTTTCATTATGCGAATATTTCTCTCGATTAGAATCTAATATAAGATTATTAAATAGAGAATCCTTCATGCCAAACTGATCTAAGGGTTCGATTTTTGCTTTATCCAAGATTATCTGAGCTTTAACAAACTTGGCAATTTTAATTATTTCAATTATCAAATCTTCTTGGGTCACTTCGCTTTTGAAGTCATTTTCTTTTGGTTTTAAATTTTTTCCAAGTATCTTTTTGCTTTTATTAAATTCAAAATCCTTATTTTCTAATACTGAATTTTCAGAATTACATGACAAAAAGCCTAAAAAATAGATTATTATAATTAAATTATTCTTTTTCAAAATATTCTCCTCATTGATATATTAATTAAATTAATATATCAATGTATTTTAATTTCAAATTTCTTTTAATGAATTATTGAATAAAAAGCGATATTCAAAAAGTATAATTAACAGTATATTAAGTCCAATAAAAATTATTAAATATCCTTAAAATTAGAAAAAATTAGAGCTTAATTCTGCTTTCACAGAAAGTGAAAGCAGAATTAAGCTCTAATGGCGGTCACAAATTAAGGCAAATTTTAAATGGAAAACTTAGCCTTGTTTTAAGGGTACACCAATTTAAAAATAAAATCAATAATTATACAATAAATTAATAAATTTTTTCTTTGAATTCTTTCATAACTTGCTCAATCCAATCTTTTTTATCTGAAAAAACCTTATCCAAAAAAAACTCTGTAAACAATAAAAAAAGCTCTAAAAGTTCATAGCTCTAAAATGTCCACTTCCCAGCTGTCATTGGTATTGCTATATAATGTGTAGCATTTAAAGCACATCTTAATGTTAAATCTAGACTAGGATTTGTATCAATCAAGATATAATCATAATTGATTTTCAATCTTTTTATTTCTAAAGGATTTTTTAGCTTCAAATCAATAGCTTTGTGTTTATTTAGGCAATGAAAATCTCCATTTAAACTATGCAATGTTAAATAGCCGGGAATTAAGTTCAAATTGTTTTCCAAGTTAATAATTGTGTCATTAATGCCTAAATTATCCTTTAAAACCTCACAAATGTTTTTTTCTAAATCTATATTATTTTCCTTTATTTTTTCATAAAAATAACTAGTAGTTGATGCTTGTGTGTCTATGTCTATTAACAATACCTTATATTCTTTTGATAAAAGAGTAGCAAAAATTATAGCACTTGTGCTTTTTCCAACTCCTCCCTTTATGCTAGTAATTGTTATTATTTTTGTTCTTTTTCTATCTATTTGGTTATAAGACCTCCATTTGATAATTTTTTTTTGTCATAAAATTGATATATTTCCTTTTCTAAAGTTAGAAGTATCTTAATCAGAGATTTATAATATTTTTTTTAATTTTGTCTTTTCTTAATAAATAGGAAATTCCTACAATATAGCAAAATATACTTCCTGTTTTGAATTTAAATTGTATATAGTATATTTTTAAAAATGTAGCTGTTTTTAACTTACTATTTTCCTCGTATATTCTTGAAACATTCTTTATTGGTTTTCTACATCCATAGCTAATTCCTAAAAATTTGTCTTCATCTTTTAAAGAAAAAAGGCCAAATGTTTCTGTTTTTTTCCTGTCAAGTAAATTCCTAAATGAAATGAAAAATCTGTAATTTTGATTTTTCTTAGTTCCAAATGCACGAAAATCTAAAAATATTTTAGTATGGTATATATTTTTGTTATCTTTTTTTATTTTTGTTTTTTTATAAGGTTTTCCATAATCTATCTTTAAATGATGAATTTTCTGGTGATTAAGGATTTTTCTTTATCCTTAATTAATTTTAGTAAATCGTAATAGTATTTATTGTTGAACGAATCAGAATATTTTGGTTGTTCTATTTGATTTAAATAGCTTTTTATTATTTTTATTAAAACTTCATTTTCAATTTTGGATTTTATTTTTAATTGTTCAAATAATATGTTAAGTATATTGTTTTTGGTATTTTCTTATGTTGTCTTTATATTTGGTTTATCTATATTTTTTATTTATTATTTGTTTTAAGTAATCATATTTATTTTGATATAGTATAAAATGAGGTTTATTTTTGTATTTTAAATATACATTTTGAAAATGTATATTTAATTCTTTTCATTTAATCCTTCTTTTTCCAAAATTCTTTTAGTTTTTTTAATAACATTTTTAGTTCTTTTTTCTTTATTTTTGCGGTTTTCTTATTTTTTTTAGTTCTTTCATTATTTCTATTTTCATGTTCTTTTTTATATCGAAATTTAAAATCTTTGAAAATGATTTTGTTATAAATTTGCATTTTTTTGCATAATTTTTTATTTGTAAATTTTCAATTCTTTTAATTGTTTCTTTTTCTTTATTAATGTTATTATTACATTCCTTTAATTCTACACCCCTTTTTTTTTGAAAATTCTTTTTTAATGTATTTATTCTTAAGTTAAATCTAATTTCTTTCTTTTCTTTAAAATATTGGTTTATTTTCTGGTAGCATTCTTTTTTGGGATAATTAAGTTTATAATAAATTTCTGTCCCACAATTTATCCCATATGACGATAGTAGTTTGTTGTGACTTTTATTTCGTTATTTAATTTGTAAAGATAGTTTTGTAATGTTTTTATTTTAATAGGTTCTTGATCATTTCTTTTTTAGATTTTCATTAAAGTAATATAATATGTTGCTTTGGGTGTATTTTTAATTTTTATTATTTAAATAGTCTAGTGTTGAGATAAGAACTATCAATTTATGTTGAACTTTGTTTTTAAATTTTTTTGCTTTTCCCATTTTACTTCTCCTTAATTTGTGCATATCTAATATAGATATTATATCAAGATGAATTTAAAAGCAAATTAAAATTAATTTAATAAATATTTGTTTCTAAATCTAAAAGAGTATCAACAGCAAACTTTCCATTCTTAGCCATTCCCCGCAGCACAATAGCAGCAGCAACCTTACTATTCTGATCCATACTACCACCACCATTAGCAGCAAAAGCAGCACCACCTCGCTCAGCCGCCCCAATAGCAGCCGAAATCGGATTATTAGCCGCACCAGCCCGCTGACCAGCCCCAGCCGCACCACCACCAGCCCCACCATTCTTAGCAGCATCAACATTCTCTTTCAATATCTGCTCACCACTAACCGCATTTATAGCCCCAGCCGCTTTCTGTGCTTGCGCATCACTAGCACCCTGACCAGCACCATTAGCCCCAGAGAACAAATGCCCCGCATCCGCATTACCAGTCCTAGTAGCATCACCATCACCAGCAGCTTTTAACAACTCTTTTTTTTCTTCCTTACCAGCCCCAGCTGCCTTCTCAGCAGCATCAACAATCGCCTTCATCCCATTAGCAATCCCTTTAACACTGTTTGTATCAGCTGCACCACCAGCAGCACCATCAGCATTCACAACATTCCCAATCGAAGTCGCAGCATCACTACCAGCCGCTTCAGCAGCCTTCTTAGCAGCATCGGCAATTGCTTTTAACTTTTCGCTAATTTCTTTGACACCACTTTCAACAGCACTTTTCACCCCATCCTTATGATTGGCAAAATTGGCACTATTAACAGCAAACTTTCCATTCTTAGCCATTCCCCGCAGCACAATAGCAGCAGCAACCTTACTATTCTGATCCATACTACCACCACCATTACCACCAAAATCAGCACCTCGCTCAGCCGCCCCAATAGCAGCCGAAATCGGATTAGTAGCAGCACCAGCCCGCTGACCAGCCCCAGCCGCACCACCACCAGCCCCACCATTCTTAGCAGCATCAACAATCTCTTTCAATATCTGCTCACCACTAACCGCATTTATAGCCCCAGCCGCTTTCTGTGTTTGCGCATCATCAGCACCCTCATCATTAGCCCCAGAGAACAAATGCCCCGCATCCGCATTATCAGTCCTAGCAGCAGCAGCACCACCAACAGCTTTTAACAACTTTTTTCCTTCCTTACCAGCCGCAGCTGCCTTCTCAGCAGCATCAACAATCGCCTTCATCCCATTAGCAATCCCTTTAACACTGTTTGTATCAGCTGCACCGCCAGCAGCACCATTAACATTCACAACATTCCCAATCGAAGTCGCAGCACCACTATCAGCCTCTTCAGCAGCCTTCTTAGCAGCTTCGGCAATTGCTTTTAACTTTTCGCTAATTTCTTTGATAGCACTTTCAACAGCACTTTTCACCCCATCCTTTTGATTGTCAAAATTGGCATTATCAACAGCAAACTTTCCATCCTTAGCCATTCCCCGCAGCACAATAGCAGCAGCAACCTTACTATTCTGATCCATACCAGCAGCAAAAGCAGCACCTCGCTCAGCCGCCCCAATAGCAGCCGAAATCGGATTATTAGCCTGACCAGCACCAGCACTAGCCGCACCACCACCAGCCCCACCATTCTTAGCAGCATCAACAATCTCTTTCAATATCTGCTCACCACTAACCGCATTTATAGCCCCAGCCGCTTTCTGTGCTTGCGCATCACTAGCACCAGCATTAGCAGCCCCAGAGAACAAATGCCCCGCATCCGCATTACCAGTCTTAGCAGCATCACCACCACCAACAGCTTTTAACAACTCTTTTTTTCCTTCCTTACCAGCCGCAGCTGCCTTCTCAGCAGCATCAACAATCGCCTTCATCCCATTAGCAATCCCTTTAACACTGTTTGTATCAGCTGCACCACCAGCAGCACCAGCACCATCAGCATTCACAACATTCCCAATCGAAGTCGCAGCATCACTACCAGCCGCTTCAGCAGCATTCTTAGCAGCATCGGCAATTGCTTTTAACTTTTCGCTAATTTCTTTGACACCACTTTCAACAGCACTTTTCACCCCATCCTTTTGATTGTCATTATTAACAGCAAACTTTCCATCCTTAGCCATTCCCCGCAGCACAATAGCAGCAGCAACCTTACTATTCTGATCCATACCACCAGCAGCAAAAGCACCACCTTGCGCAGCCGCCCCAATAGCAGCCGAAATCGGATTATTAGCCTCATCAGCAGCAGCACCAGCACCAGCCCCACCATTCTTAGCAGCATCAACAATCTCTTTCAATATCTGCTCACCACTAACCGCATTTATAGCCCCAGCCGCTTTCTGTGCTTGCGCATTATTAGCACCCGCACCAGCACCATTAGTCCCAGAGAACAAATGCCCCGCATTCGCATTATCAGTCCCAGCATCACCAGCAGCTTTTAACAACTTTTTTCCTTCCTTACCAGCCGCACCAGCAGCAGCCCCGCCAGCCCCACCATTCTCAGCAGCAGCATCAACAATCTCTTTCAATATCTGCTCACCACTAACCGCATTTATAGCCCCAGCTGCTTTCTGTGCTTGCGCATTATCAGCACCATCACCATCATTAGCAGTCCCAGAGAACAAACGCCCCGCACCCGCATTATCAGTCCCAGTAGCATCACCACCACCAACAGCTTTTAACAACTCTTTTTTTCCTTCCTTACCAGCCGCAGCTGCCTTCTCAGCAGCATCAACAATCTCTTTCAATATCTGCTCACCACTAACCGCATTTATAGCCCCAGCTGCTTTCTG
Source organism: [Borrelia] finlandensis (assembly GCF_000181875.2). Classification (GTDB taxonomy): domain Bacteria; phylum Spirochaetota; class Spirochaetia; order Borreliales; family Borreliaceae; genus Borreliella; species Borreliella finlandensis. The sequence goes on from NZ_ABJZ02000006.1 coordinate 45,037, forward strand.
TGCTTGCGCAGCATCAGCACCATCACCATCATTAGCAGTCCCAGAGAACAAACGCCCCGCACCCGCATTACCAGTCCCAGTAGCATCACCACCACCAACAGCTTTTAACAACTCTTTTCCTTCCTTACCAGCCGCACCAGCCGCAGCTGCCTTCTCAGCAGCACCAGCACCAGCCTTCTCAGCAGCATCAACAATCGCCTTCATCCCATTAGCAATCCCTTTAACACTGCTTGCATCAGCTGTACCCGCACCAGCACCAGCAGCATTCACAACATTCCCAATCGAAGCAGCATCACTACCAGCCGCTCCAGCTGCCGTCTTAGCAGCTTCGGCAATTGCTTTTAACTTTTCGCTAATTTCTTTGACACCACTTTCAACAGCACTTTTCACCCCATCCTTATAATTGGCAAAATTGTCATTATTAACAGCAAACTTTCCATTCTTAGCCATTCCCCGCAGCACAATAGCAGCAGCAACCTTACTATTCTGATCCATACCATTACCAAAAGCAGCACCTCGCGCAGCCGTCCCAATAGCAGCCGAAATCGGATTATTAGCCGCAGCAGCCCCAGCCCCAGCAGCTGCCTTCTCAGCAGCATCAACAATCTCTTTCAATATCTGCTCACCACTAACCGCATTTATAGCCCCAGCCGCTTTCTGTGCTTGCGCATCACTAGCACCCTGACCAGCAGCCCCAGAGAACAAATGCCCCGCACCCGCATTACCAGCACCAGCATCACCAACAGCTTTTAACAACTTTTTTTCTTCCTTACCAGCCCCAGCTGCCTTCTCAGCAGCATCAACAATCTCTTTCAATATCTGCTCACCACTAACCGCATTTATAGCCCCAGCCGCTTTCTGTGCTTGCGCATCACCCGCACCAGCACCATTAGCCCCAGAGAACAAATGCCCCGCACCCGCATTACCAGCACCAGCATCACCAGCAGCTTTTAACAACTCTTTTTTTTCTTCCTTACCAGCCCCAGCTGCCTTCTCAGCAGCATCAACAATCGCCTTCATCCCATTAGCAATCCCTTTAACACTGCTTGCATCAGCTGGACCAGCACCATCAGCATTCACAACATTCCCAATCGAAGTAGCATCACTACCAGCCGCTTCAGCAGCCTTCTTAGCAGCATCGGCAATCGCCTTCATCCCATTAGCAATCCCTTTAACACTGCTTGTATCAGCTGCACCAGCACCACCATCACCAGCATTCACAACATTCCCAATCGAAGCAGCATCACTACCAGTCGCTCCAGCTGCCGTCTTAGCAGCTTCGGCAATTGCTTTTAACTTTTCGCTAATTTCTTTGACACCACTTTCAACAGCACTTTTCACCCCATCCTTATAATTGGCACCATTAACAGCAAACTTTCCATTCTTAGCCATTCCCCGCAGCACAATAGCAGCAGCAACCTTACTATTCTGATCCATACCACCATTAGCAAAAGCACCACCTCGCTCAGCCGCCCCAATAGCAGCCGAAATCGGATTAGTAGCCTGATCAGCAGCCGCACCAGCACCATCACCACCATTCTTAGCAGCATCAACAATCTCTTTCAATATCTGCTCACCACTAACCGCATTTATAGCCCCAGCCGCTTTCTGTGCTTGCTCAGCACCAGCACCCTGACCAGCATCAGCAGCCCCAGAGAACAAATGCCCCGCATCCGCATTACCAGTCCTAGTAGCATCACCATCACCAGCAGCTTTTAACAACTCTTTTTTTCCTTCCTTACCAGCCCCAGCTGCCTTCTCAGCAGCATCAACAATCTCTTTCAATATCTGCTCACCACTAACCGCATTTATAGCCCCAGCCGCTTTCTGTGCTTGCGCATCACTAGCACCCTGACCAGCACCATTAGCCCCAGAGAACAAATGCCCCGCATCCGCATTACCAGTCCTAGTAGCAGCACCATCACCAGCAGCTTTTAACAACTCTTTTTTTTCTTCCTTACCAGCCCCAGCTGCCTTCTCAGCAGCATCAACAATCGCCTTCATCCCATTAGCAATCCCTTTAACACTGTTTGTATCAGCTGCACCGCCAGCAGCACCAGCCCCACCAGCATTCACAACATTCCCAATCGAAGTCTCATCACTACCAGCCGCTCCAGCCGCTTTCTGTGCTTGCTCAGCATTAGCACCATCACCATCATTAGCAGCCCCAGAGAACAAATGCCCCGCACCCGCATTATCAGTCCCAGTAGCATCACCACCACCAGCAGCTTTTAACAACTCTTTTCCTTCCTTACCAGCCGCAGCTGCCTTCTCAGCAGCATCAACAATCGCCTTCATCCCATTAGCAATCCCTTTAACACTGCTTGCATCAGCTGCACCAGCACCAGCCCCACCAGCATTCACAACATTCCCAATCGAAGTCTCATCACTACCAGCCGCTCCAGCCGCTTTCTGTGCTTGCGCATTATCAGCACCCTGACCATCATTAGCAGTCCCAGAGAACAAACGCCCCGCACCCGCATTACCAGTCCCAGTAGCATCACCACCACCAGCAGCTTTTAACAACTCTTTTTTTCCTTCCTTACCAGCCTCACCAGCACCAGCACCAGCCCGCTGACCAGCCCCAGCACCATCACCACCATTCTCAGCAGCATCAACAATCTCTTTCAATATCTGCTCACCACTAACCGCATTTATAGCCCCAGCCGCTTTCTGTGCTTGCGCAGCACCAGCACCCTGACCATTAG
>NZ_ABJZ02000005.1 GCF_000181875.2 [Borrelia] finlandensis
AAAATCTCAGGAGAGGGATCAAATGGGGGATGTATAATTCATCCTTCAAGGGTAAGAGACCCAATTACTACTTTACTTAGTATCGTAAAATTATTAAAAATGAAAGAACTTTACCAAATATGGTGTAAATTGTCTAAAAACCACTATAAAGAAAAGTACAACTTAAAAGATATTTTAAATACAACAAATTTTTATAGTAATGTAATAGTATCATCCAAGAAAGCCAATTTAACAAATCTAAAAATAGAAAATCAAGAAATTTTAAAAAGCAATTATGAAAATCTATTGATTAAAGAGATAAAAAGCAATAAGTTATTTCAAGAATTATCAGTAGTTGATTATGAAATCATTAACTATGAAGGCAAAAGACAATCTAAGATTAGAACAGGAGATTCTTCGGGAGGATTAAAGGTATTGTTAAAAACTAATAAAGAAATTGTTGCAACCTTATGGATGAGAATCTCAAAGACAGAACCAGTAACAAGAGTGCTCAGCGAAGTTGCTTATGCAAAAAGAAATATTTTGTTCAAGCTACTAGAATTTAACAAAAGATTAATAAAAAAGGCAAATCTACCTAAATAAGTTAATTACTAATATAAGTCTAGCATAAAATCAATAATTTTCATTCTTCATTTTTAAATTTTTTCTCAGCACTATATTTTATTCCATTCCAAGTTTTTGAAAGCCCTATTAAATCCTTAACATCTTTTACTACTTTATTTGCAACAAACCTCGCCTTGCTTGTACCATCAAAAATAATTTCATCAATGTAATCTTTTTTTTTGGCTTCATAAAAACTTCTTTTATCTCTTATTGGTTTTAAAAAGCTATTCAAAGCTAAAAACAATTTTTTCTTAACCTCAACATCACCTACTTTACCCTTCTTATACCTACTTTTAAGATCTTCAACTTCTTCATGATTACCATTAAAAAAACTGTGATATATAAAAACGGGATTACCTTCAACATTACCAGGAATATCTGCCCTTATCCTATTTGGATCCGTATACATAGACATAATTTTTTTTTCTAATAAATTTTCATCGTCGTTTAAAAAAATTGCATTATTAAGGCTCTTACTCATTTTATTTTTGCCGTAAATACCCACCAAAGGACGAGAATCTGTGAAAACAGATTCAGGTATTGGGAAAAAATTATTTTTGTACAAATGGTTAAACCTTCTTGCAAGCTCTCTTGCAAATTCAATATGAGATTCATTATCACGCCCAACGGGAACTAAATTTGCTTTTGTCATTAAAATATCTGCACTCATAAGAACAGGATACCCCAAAAGGCCATAAGGAATCTCTTTAAGTCCAGCTGCAATGCTCATGTCTTTTATACTTGGAATCCTTTGCAAGCGCGCAACAGTAACAATCATTGAAAATATTAAATGAAGCTCAAAAAGCTCAGGTATGGCTGATTGCAGATATATACTAACCTTATCAGGATTAATTCCACAAGCAAGATAATCTAAAACCATTTCTCTAACATTAGAAGGTATTGTACCGATGCTCTTCAAGTCAGGCTTTGTAGTCAAAGTATGTAAATCGGCTATAATAAAATATGTTTCATACTCTTCTTGAAATTTTAACCGATTTACTACAGACCCCACATAGTGTCCCAAATGAAGAGCGCCAGTAGGCCTATCTCCCGTAAGCATAACCTTTCTTTTCAAAATCAAATCTCCTTACCTTTACTTGAAATATGGCTAATATTACTTAAAATCTCAGAACCACCCAAAAATACAGAAAAAGACTTAAGCCAGCTCACATTATCAACTATTACCTTTACAATCACAGTAAAAGGATACGATATTAAAAGACCCACGATACCCCAAAGCCATCCCCAAAAAAACAAAAAACATAAGAGCAAAAATGGTGAAATATCAAGTCTTTTCCCCTGCATTTTTGGTTCAAGAATATTTCCAATCAACATTTGAATAGAAGTATTATATATAAAAACATAAAGCACTATGTTTAAATTTGGATAAAATTGAATTAAAGATGTTATTACAATAAAAAACACAGCCAATATGGACCCAATGCTGGGAATAAAATTGAAAACAAAGGAAAGAACTGCCCAAACAAGAGGAAAATCTTGCCCAAACAAAGTTAATCCAATAAACACTAAAATGCCCGTTAAGCAACTAACAAGAATTTTTATTCCCAAATATTTGCCAATTTGATTATTAATGGTATCTAAAGCCCCAATAAATCTAGTAGATATCGGCTTTTTAAAAGCTTTATCAAGTTTCATTTCAAAAACATGTATTTCTGAAAGCAAAAAATACAACAGCAAAAAAACTACTACCAAACTGCTTGTAAATCCGATAATTTCATTATAAGCTCTTGTTAGAAAAGGATAAATGTAACCAGAAAAATTCACATCATTAATAACAGAGCTATCAACTTTATATCGACTAAGCACATCTTTCATGATAAATGCTAATTGGTTTTGATAGTATGGCAATTGCTTCATTAAAACAGTAACGCTGTAATAAACAAAACTAAAAATCAAATAAGAAAAAGAAAATAATAAAAAAAATATAATAAAAACTATTAAAAATTTTGGAACTTTGAATCTTGCTAAAAAAGTATAAACAGGATAAACTAAAAATCCCAACACTATGGAAATAGCCAAAGGTTTAAATACGGCTTCTGCTATTTTAAAGGCCCCAATAAATATTAAAACTATAACAATACAATAAAAAACAGATTCCACTCTCCAAGGCTTTAACCCTTGATTTGTATTTAAATCTTTAAGCATATTCCCCTCTTTTCGTTTTTTTACTGCTTTTATCAACTAAACAAAAGTAAGTTACATGAATCATACGCTCAAGCAAATTTTCTCCATTATCCAATTATACAATTTAGTACCCTTAGTATAATTGGCCTCAGCAAAATCTCCAACTCTATTCTCATAAAACAATTTTTTTGCATTCTTATCATTTCCATGATACACTGTCAAAGTATTTCTACAATGTTTCAAAATATTATTCAAGATTTCAAATGCCGGAACATCGCTAAATCCATCTGCAATGTAAAATATATTTTTAAAAGGAATTTGTCTTTTGCTCTTTGGCACTCTCTCATTAATCTTCTCATAAGACCCTTTATTGATTTCAAAAATAACTCTGGTTTTTATTGTATGATCTACAAAGTAGCAAACACTGCTTAAAATCTTATTTTTAGAAAATTTATCATCTCTGAGCTCGTAAAAAGGCATTAAATAAGAATCTATAAACTCACATGCCCACACTTTACTCACATAAGGCGCAATTTTACTTCCCAAAATCATTTGTCTAAACCCACTTGAAACAATGTAAATTTTAACCTGCGAATTACTATTTTCCAACTTCTTATTTATTTCAGATATCTCATCAAATAAGCCAATAACCCCTTCAAAAAATCTTAACTTAGCACCCAAATTAAATAATGCTCTATTATCCAGACTTTCAAAAAACCCTTCCCTTACGTAGGTTAAAAAATGGGATAAATATATCATTTCATTAGAAATTATATTATAACCGTTTTGCTTATAAACATACTCTAAACCTTCAACTTCTCTCCAAAAAGAACAAGAATCAACACAATACTCATCAAACAGTACTTGCTGCATATTGCCATAAATAAGAGTATTGTCAAAATCAAATATTAAAGCTATAATATTTTCTCTTTCATTCATAAATTCAAAAACAATTTAATTTAATAATTACAAACTGTGCTTATTTATATATTTTATATTATACTAATATAGGTTAATAAGTACAGTGTTTTAACATTGAGTAGAAAATTTATGATAGACATAAATGATTTAAATCAAATAAAAGATACTTTTTCAAGAATCTTAGATCTAAGCTTAATTAGCATCCTAGTATACTACATATATAAAAACGTAATCAATTCTTATTCTACAAATCTATTAAAAGGAATGTTGATCATCATCTCTGTAGGAATTATCTCCTATTATTTAAATCTCTATACTATTAGTTGGCTGTTAAATTATATAGCCAACATATTACCAATAGCAATAGTCATACTTTTTAATCAAGAAATAAAAAAAATAATAATGCAAATTGGAAATTTCAATTTGGCCTTTAAGCTTTCAAATAAAAAAGAAGAAACTTTAAAAGTTATTTCTGAAATCCTAAAAGCAGTCAAACACCTATCTGAAAACAAATCTGGCAGCTTGATATGCATTGAAAAAAAAATACAGTTGGAGCAAATAATAAACAAAGGAACTAAAATTGATGCGCTAATATCTAGTGAACTGCTAATATCACTATTTGAGCGCGAAACTCCTCTTCACGACGGAGCTGTAATAATTAGCAAGAATAAATTAAAATACGCAGGCTCATTTTTACCATTATCTAATGTTGATTCTATTAGCAAAGCATTTGGAACAAGACATAGAGCAGGACTTGGGATTTCTGAAAATTCTGATGCAATAACAATAATAACCTCCGAAGAGACTGGATCTATTTCTATTACAATCAATGCAAAATTGGAATACAATTTAAGCTTAAGTGAAATTAGAAATAAGTTAAATCTCGAGCTAATAGAGTAAAATAATGAAAATAGGCAAAAAAATAATAAATATAATAAAGTTGCTATTTGATGATTGGCAAAACAAAGCTATTTCCATTTTAATAGCTATTTTAATGTTTGTAGCATTTAATTTTAATAAAATAGAATCAATAACAACTGAAAAAGAATTCAAAATTATCTTGAATGATCAAATAGCTCTTGGGAAAATACCAGACTTTAGCAAAATCAAGATTACAATAAAAGTCAACAAAGATGACTTAAAATACCTTGATCTTAATAAAATAATATTATTTATTGAAGCATCAAACATAAAGATTCCTGGAAGCTATAAGCTACCAATAAAAATAAAAAATCTTAACTCAATACACATTGCAGAATATAAGCTTTCAAAAACAAGTGTGTTGCTAAATCTTGATAACAAAGTCTCTAAATTAGTTAAAATAGAGCCCAAGTTTAAACTTATAGAAAAAGATGGCAAAGGAGAATATTTTATTGCAAAATACAATATATTACCTGAGAATTTATTAGTATATGGACCTGAGCAAGAGCTCAAAAAAATAAACACCATTCAAACCAACGTAAAAGAGTTTGACACAAGAACTCTATTTGTATCAGATTATCTTGAAGTAGTTCCACCAAATCCTCTAGTTATGCTTGAAAAAAGTCATGTGGTAGTCAATATTTATTTAAATAAAAAATATTCAAACACAACAATAAAATCTCCTAATCTTATTTTTAATAATCTTAAAAATGGCCTTGAAATTAAAGATAAAGAAAAAATAATAAACTCAGAAAATAAAATGTTCGTAAAAATAAAAACAAGACTTTCTGAAAAACAAATTAAAGCTCATATAAACAATCAAAATATAAGCCTTGCTTTTGATTTAGCAGATATAAAAACTCCCGGAATTTATAACATTACTGCAAATATAATTCTTAAAGAGAATATCAATGAAACAGAAATATATGATTATGAACCCAAAAAAATAAAACTAGAAATAATTGAAAGCTCAGAGATCAAACCATGAAGTCAATAGGATGTGATATAATAAAAGTAGAAAGATTTAAAAATTTTTTAGAAAATAAGAAAAAAATGGAGAGGTTCTTTACACATAAAGAAATTGAAAATTTTAAATTAAAGGGGGGCAGCATTATAGAAAGTTTAGCTGGAAAATTTGCAGCTAAAGAATCTTTAATTAAAGCATTAAGTCCACTGTTGAAATATAAAATAAATTATACCCTTAAAGATATTGAGGTAATAAAATCTTTAAAAGGAAATGCAGAGTTTTGTTTGCATAATGAAGTTGAAAAATTTGCAAAAAAAATGAATTTAAAGCTATACCTAACAATATCCCATGAAAAGGAGTACGCTATTGCATTTGTAATAGTAGAAAGTTAATTCATGAAAAAAATATCATATTTTACAAAAGAAAAAATTGAGTGTCCTATATGCTCTTTTAAATTTCAAAAAGAAGAATTTTTGACCGGAAGCAGTAGATTAATAGCCGGGGAGTTAAAAATTGACCTAAAAAGAGAATATATAAAAAACGACAAATATGGCAACATTTATCCTAGAATATATTCTATAACAGTATGCCCAAAATGCTACTTTGCAGCATTCCCAAGCGAATTTAATTCAGTCCCTGAAAATAAGAAAGAAATTTTGCAAAATAAAAAATACGAAAGAAAAAAAATAAATACAATTTTTGACAACATGATCAACTTCAGCAAACCTAGGACATTAAAAGAAGGAGCTGCAAGCTATATTCTTGCCATGCTGTGTTATGAGCATCTAGAAAAGAATTATAACCCCACATTAAATCAGGCAAAATCAGCAATAAGAGCCGCTTGGACATTCGAAGACCTTGAAAAAGAAGAACCAAACAAAAACTATAATTATCTTCAAAAAATATTTTACCACAAAGCTGCATACCTTTATAAACTAGTTATTGAAAAAGATAAAGACAATTCAGAACCTGTTAGCGCATCAACCATGTTTGGCCCAGATACAGATAAAAATTATGGCTATGATAGTGTACTATACTTATCAGGCCTTCTAGAATACTTTTATGGGAATAAAGACAATAAAGAATACAGATATAAACAATTAAACGACATAAAAACCACTCTTTCCAAAATAGCAGGCATGGGTAAATTTTCAAAAGAAAAGCCTTCAATACTTTTAGATAAAATCAAAGAAGTTTACTTTAAAATATCAAAGGAAATGAAAAATCTTAAATAAATGAAAAAAATATTGGCTGAAATCGCTTATGACGGATCTATATACCATGGATTTCAAATACAACCAACAAAGCCTACAGTTCAAGGAGAAATTGAAAAAGCTCTAACGAAAATCAACAAAAAAAAAGTAAAAATTCATTCATCCGGAAGAACAGATAAAGGCGTTCATGCAAAAAGACAAATAATAACGTTTGATATAAAAATCAATATTCAGCTAAACAATCTAAAAAAAGCTTTAAATGCAATATTATTAAAAAACAGCATAAAAATACTAAAGCTCAGGTATGTGAAAAATTCATTTCATCCACGTTTTAGCGCTCAAAAAAGAAAATATAGCTATTTTATATTAAACAACGACAACTACTATCCTTGGGAAGGCTATCAAGCTCACTATGTAAATAAAAAACTAAACATAAATAATTTAAACCAAATGGCCAAAACATTGATTGGAAAACATGATTTTACCACATTTTCATGCATAAAAGATAAAAGCAAATCTAAATTTAGGCATATACATTTTGCCAAATTTAAAAAAAGAGGAAAATATATTATTTTTGAAATAATAGGATCTTCTTTTTTGTGGAAAATGGTAAGATCAATAATAGGCACAATGCTGGACATTGAAATAAAAAACGAATCAATTTCTACTTTTGAAACAATACTAAAATCAAAAAATAGAAACCTTGCAAGAACAACTGCGCCTGCAAATGCTTTATTTTTAGACAGAGTTTACTATGAATAATGGTGTTTTAACTAAAAAACTTTTTTTACTTAAAATATTGACAAATAATATAGAAGGCAAAATTACAGAAAATTTTGAAGAAATAGACAATGAAATTAAACAAAAAATAGAAAAAGCTAAAAACACTAAAATTTATCAAAAAAACGAAAATATTAAAGAACCTGCAAAATTACCTTTGGAAAACCAAAATTCAAAAAACATATTATTAAATAATAGCTTACAAGAAAAAGGTATCAGCGATCACATCATAATATATGTAAACAAAAACTATCTCAACGAACCTTCAAGGGATATTATAACAAAATGGTGCAAAAGCATAAACATATATAATTATAAAATAATAGATACTATTGAATCACTTAACTTAGAGATCAGCAACAAAAATCCTAAAGCAATTTTATCTTGCGAAGAAATAGATTTTTTCTTAAATCAACCACTAAGAATTCACATTGTAAGAGGAATAGAGCTGAGATTTAAAGGCATTCCATTAGTTTTCACATATCTTCCTACAAATCAAATAAAAAATCCAGAATTAAAAAAAGAAATATGGCAAGATTTAAAAATAATAAAAGGCATAATAAAATATGGTTGAGCATTATTATTCAACTTATTACTATGAAATAGCAATAAATATTCCTTTAAATAAACTTTTTTTTTACAAATTTAACTTAAATCTAGAAATTGGAATAAGAGTAATGGTTAATTTTAATGGCTCCAATAAAATTGGAATAATTATTAAAAAATATTTTGAAAACGAATTTAAAGAAAAATTTGAATTTAAAATAAAAGAAATTATTAAAATAATAGATACAACTAAAATAATAACAGAACATAACATTGATTTAGCACATTGGATTAGTAAAAAAACATTTTCGGGATTTGGAGAAACTTTATTCTTTGGGTTGCCCCAAAATTCAAAAGCTAAAAAAAATCAAACATTATCTTCAATAAATGAGCATCCAGATCATAAAAAATGCCTTGAGCTAAACAACGAACAACAAAATATTTACAAAGAAATTATCGGGTCAGAAAAAACTAATGTTTTTTACCTTTTTGGAATACCTGGATCTGGAAAAACTGAAATATTTATCAAATTGTGTGAATACTATTTAGCACTAGAACAACAAGTGCTTTTTTTGATTCCTGAAATATCATTAGGATATCAAATAATAAAAAGAATAAAATATGCATTAAATATGCACCATAAAATTTATGAATATAACTCCAAAGTTCCGAATTCTAATAAAAATTTAATATGGAATAAAGTTCAAAATGGAGAAAGCCTGGTTGTCATTGGTATCAAAAGTGCTTTAATACTACCCTTCACCAAATTGAAATTAATAATTATGGACGAAGAACACGAAACTACATACAAATCTGAAAACATTCCAAGATTTCACTCAAGACACATATCATTTTTTTTACAAAAAAAATTTAATGCTAAATTTGTAATGGGAAGCGCAACGCCTTCTCTTGAAGCATACCATGCAATGAAAAATAACCAAATAAAAAAAATAATAATGCAAAACAAATTCTCTCAAAGCAAAATAGAAGATATAAAAATAATAAATATGAAAAAAGAACCTAGCACAATTTCATCAGAACTATTATACAGTATACAAAAAAGTTTAAATGAAAAAAGACAATCTTTGATTTTCATTAATAAAAGAGGATATCTAAAAAATCTCGAATGCAACGAATGTGGGCATATAATTTGTTGTCCAAATTGCTCATTTGGTTTGATTTATCATAAAAAAGAAAACAAACTTTTATGCCACTATTGTAGTTATAAAACAAAAACAGCAAGCCATTGTCCTCAATGCGAATCAAAAGACATTAAATACAAAACTTATGGAATTCAGCTTGTTGAAAAAGAATTGAAAAAATTTTTACCAAATGCAAAAATTGCAAGAATAGATTCTGATATTACAAAAATAGAAAATATAGATTCAATAAATAAGTTCGAAAATAAAGAAATAGACATACTTATCGGGACACAAATCATTGCAAAAGGATTTAATTTTGAAAATATAAAAACGCTAGGTATAATCAACGCTGACATTGGAATGGGACTGCCTGATTTTAGAAGTGGTGAAAGAATTTTTACAACACTCTCACAAATTATGGGAAGAGCCGCACGATTCAAGGATGACAACACAATTATTATACAAACAAAAAATCCCAATTATTATGCCATAAAATATGCTTATAAGAACCAATATGAACAATTTTACGAAGAAGAACTAGATATACGAAAAAAATTGAACTATCCGCCGTTTAACAAAATTATTAGAATAATATTTAGAAGCAAAAATGAAGAATCTGCTAAACAAAAATGTTGGGAATTTTTTGAAAAATCTAAAGAATTTTTGCAAGAAGAAATTGAACACTTAGGCCCATCAGAAGCTATTATGAAGAAAATATCTAAAAATTACAGATACAATATAATATACTTGTCAAAATCCTACAGCCTGCTTGAAAAACTAGTTAACAAGACAAAAGAAAAGGTAAAAATGACAAGCACTGTTTATATTGAGATAGATTATTACCCAATATCATTAATTTAGGTAAAATCTAACCCTTCCTTACTTAAAGACTTAAGAAACGTTGAAAGCACATAGAGCGCTTTATCATTGTGACCTCCCTCAGGAATAATAAGATCAGCATATTCTTTGGTAGGCTCAATAAATCTATAATAACCCCATCTAGTGGTATCTAAATACTGATCAATCACCGATTCCACAGTACGTCCTCTTTTGGAAATATCTCTTCTTAAACGCCTAATAAATCTAATATCATTGGGGGTGTCAATATATATTTTAAGATCTATTAAATTTCTTACTCTCTCTTCAACAAAAATCATAATACCCTCAACGATAACAACAGGAGTTGGAACAACCAAAACCGTTTTAAGTTGTCTTTTATGATTAATAAAATCGTAAAGAGGCATATCTATTGGACTATTTTTTTTTAATTTTTTTAAATGTTCATAAAACAAATTATTATCAAAAGCATCCGGATGATCAAAATTTACCTTAGAAAATTCATGCTCATAATCGCCTACACTCTTATAGTAATTATCTTGAGAAATAAGGACAAATTCTGGAATAAACTCACTAATCTTGCTTACAACTGTAGTTTTTCCGCTTCCAGAACCACCAGATATCCCAATAATCTTAGCCATCAAACAACTTCTTTTTTCGCTTGTGGCATGTCTTTCAAGGTACCAGCAACAAATACATTCTTAAATCCCATGCTTTTTAAAACTTTTTTAGCCTCGTAAGACTTATTAAAACTTTTACCATAAACAATTATTGGGGACTCAAAATCACCTAATTTATCCTTTTTAGCAAATAAATTATTAAAAGGAATGTTAATTGACTTAAAATAATGAGACTTACTATATTCTTTGGGAGACCGAATATCCAAAATTTTTGCTCCATTTTGGATTTTTTCTAACAAAAACAGATTAGTTCTTTTCATCCTAAGGATAATAAAAAACCAAATATAAAAAAAAAGCAGAACTATTAATACTGCAAATCTTGCATAATTCATCGCCATAGTTTCATGAACATGATATCAAAAAAAATAAAAAAAGTGAATAAAATTGTTTTTTTTGCAAAATTAATATAGAATTCAAGTAAATTACTAGCTTGTAGCTTAAAAGTGGCTCTAACATTAAGATGAAAAAGAAAAAAAAGATACGTTGTCGTAGAATTAAAAAAAAACTCAAACTATTATTTCTAATACTAATAAAAAAATTAAAGACTATAACTAAAAATCCTAAATTAATATTTGATAGCACAATACAAATAACTTTAGGATCTGCGCTAATGGCAATTTCCACCAATGTTTTGTATATTCCTCATGGACTTCTTAGTGGTGGAATTGGGGGCATTTCATTAATGCTGCATTACCTGTTAAGCTTCAATTTGGGATGGACAATATTTGCATTAAACATACCATTATTTCTTATTGGAATAAAATTTTTAAACCTAACATTTATAATTCAAAGCTGGATTTCAATGGGATTATATTCTATTATCATAAACCACTCCCAGTTTTTACAAAATAAAATACATCTTAATGATATGATGCTGGTATCAATACTAGCTGGACTTATTTCTGGACTTGGGCTTGGGCTAATATTTAAGGGCAAAGGATCTTCAGGGGGATCAGATATAATTGCTATGATCATTAAAGAAAAATATTCAATTAGTATTGGAACAACAAACTTCGTAGTTAATCTTGTGGTATTAATACTTGCAACCTTTTTCTTTAATATTGAAATAGCCCTTTATACACTAATAGCATCATTTGTAACATCTATTATGACAGACAAAACAAGTACTGGATTTGGCAATCAAAAAGCAATATTAATCATTTCGGATAAAGGAAAAGAAATTGCCTATCTTCTTACAAACAAGTTAAAATTAGCCGCTACATTAATAGACGGAAAAGGTGCTTGGGCAGGAACAGAAAAAACTATAGTATTTATAGTAGTCCCAATAATGCGTTTATCAAGAATTAAATATATATCACAAAAAGTTGATCCAAATTGTTTCATTACCGTTATTAACACTAATGAAATCACTGGGGGTAAAATAATAACTGACCCAATCTCATTAAAACAAGAAATTTAAAATTAAAAATCTCTTAAAAAAAGAACCAAATTGTCAATAATCAAATTTAATTCATCACTCTTGTAAAAATTCGACAAAAAAATAACAAATCTTTTGGGAAATTCAGAAATAAATTTCTTAAAAGAATTTTTTCCAACATCAATTTCAAGCTTATAAGAATGAAGCATCAGCGTTATTTTTTTCAAACTGCCATCTACTCTGCCATAAACCTCATCTCCCAATATTGGAAAATTAAGATATTTCATATGAACTCTCAATTGATGAGTACGGCCGGTTTTAGGCTTTAAAGCTAAAAGAGAATATTCCCCAAAATTGAGCAGTAATCTATATTCTGTTAATGCCTTTTTTCCTCTATCCTTAGAAACACTAAATTTTTTCCTGTTGTGTTTATCTCTATCTATAAAAGATTCAATGCTTCCAAAAAAACTATTAAAATTACCCTTAACAATTGCAATGTAAACTTTATTTGTTCTTTTATCTTTAAACTGCTGAGCTAAAAATCTTAAGGTACTAATGTTTTTTGCACAAATTAGAACTCCAGAGGTATCTTTATCTAATCTATGAACAATTCCGGGTCTAATTTTTTCTTCATTAAAATTAATTTTCAAGCTTTTTATATGATATAAAAGAAAATTTACAACAGTATCATCCCAATGTGATATTCCAGGATGACTCAAAATTCCTTGTGGTTTATTCAAAACAATAACATTGGAATCTTCATAAATTATAACAATAGGGATATTACTCGGCCTAAGGCAATCAACTTGACTACTCTCCTCGTCAAATTCAATTAGTATTTCATCGTCTTTAAAAACAGGCTTGGATAATTTTATCTTTAAAAATTTTCCATTACTCTTTTTAAACGCTTCTACATTTCTTCTTTTGATCTGACTTCTGGTAAAAACTTCAAAATTGCCTGATAGGTAAAGATCCAATCTTAAAGCATTTTCTTTAACGGTAAATTCTCTCTTAAGTCTTATCATATCATTAAAGAAAATAATCAAGCAAAGCAATGGTTAATGCAATTATTGCTCCAATAGAAGCTGAAACAATAAATTTTTTATAAATCTCATCTTTTGAAAAACTAGGACCATTTGAAAAAGGATATGGAACGTAATTTGCATTCATTCCGCTATAAAAATAGTAGCCCACATCAAAAAAAAATAAGCTCAAAAATAAAACTATTGGAAAAGATCCAATACTAATAGCTGAAAACCTAAAAAAATCTTTTGCTGATTTTGACTCAAGATCATTCTCAAGATTTAAAGCTTTATTCTCTTGAATATTTTTATAAAGAAAAGAATCGTCATTATCAGCAACAGACATATTATTATTTTTTTTATGAGAAACAAAATTGCCATTGGAAGTCGATTTGTCTTGCAATGGCAAACTTTTAGCATCACTTAACTTTAAATAATTAAAATTGAACTTGAAATAATCAAGTGAATTTGAATAAACATTTAAAACACTAAAAAGCAACAACAGGCTTCCAATAAACATAAATTTACTACTTCAATAATTCTAACTTTAAAGTCTCAGTTATCTCATCAACAATCTCAGAAGAGCCAAAATACTGTACAGGCCCTGGATATAAATACAAATTATCTAAAGCCCACTTATCACGATTTTTAACAAACTCTTTAAATGGTCTTCCTTCTAAATCAACTAGAGCTTTTTTTATAACAGGTTTTTTCTCTCCATACCTTTCTTCCATATTCATCAACATTGTTAGAGGCACTCCCCCTGCAATCCAATCTGTTGGTTTTAAATTTAGATTTTTTATACAAGACATATAGCCTGTTAGACCATTTAAAATAAGAACAACAGCATTATAACCTAAGCTATAACAATAATCACTATCAAAATTAGAGGGAAAAGCGCTTCTGCCTTCATAGCCAAAAAAATGATCAACCGGAGTAAAACTTCCCTTATATTCTCCCCTTTTCTTCAAGTCATTTAATCTTGATTGAATCATTTCAATAAACAATTTTTCAGTAGGAACTCTTGAAACATTAAAATTCCCATGAGGATCTCTTTCTAAAATTGATTTTATAAGTTCAAATTGAATAAACAAAGGCAAAGATAGATAAACTCCCTTCATATAATCACTAAGCTTGGCAACAAAAATTTCTTTCATTTTTTCAATATTAAGCCCCTTAAACTCACCTTCATTTTTATCAAAAATATCACATAATTCAAGCATTAAGGACTTAACTTCTGGAATAAACTCAATTAAACCTTCAGGAACTATAACTACTCCAAAATTATCTCCATTTAAAGATCTCTTTAAAATAACAGACACCATTTCATCGATAATTTCAGACAAAGTCTTCTTTTTAGCTAAAACCTCTTCAGATACAATACAAATGTTTGGATGAGTTTTTAAAGCACATTCCAAAGCAACATGAGATGCGCTCCTGCCCATAAGTTTGACAAAATGCCAATATTTTTTAGTAGACATAGCATCTCTGCACAAATTACCTATCAACTCAGAATAAATTTTTGTAGCAGAATCAAAACCAAATGAAATTTCAATATGATCATTTCTTAGATCAGCATCAATTGTCTTTGGAACTCCAATAACTTGAATATTTTCCCCATTCTTTTTAAAATACTCTGCAAGAATAGCAGCATTGGTATTTGAATCATCACCACCAATAATAATAATTGCATCAAGATTGTTTTCTTTAGCAACAAATAAAGCTTTGTTATAATGTTCTTCAGTTTCTATTTTTGTTCTCCCAGAAGATACAATATCAAAACCCCCAGTATTTCTGTAAGAATTTATTAAACTCTCAGTAAGTTCAATTTTGTCATTCTCCAAAAGGCCTAAAGGGCCTCCCTTGAATCCAAAAAGCTTTGAATTTGGATTAAATTTTTTTATTGCATCAAAAACACCAGATATAACATTATGTCCCCCAGGAGCAGGTCCTCCAGAAAGAATAATTCCAATATTTAAAGCTTTTGAAAAAGATAAACTTGACTCACCTTCGGTAAAACTTATAATTGGCAATCCATAAGTATTCTTAAAAAATTCTTTTAAAGCCTGCCTATCTTGAATTGCTTCAGTATTTTCTCCATAAACTAAACTAATATTATTAAAATCTTTTTTTAAAATATTTGGTAATTTGGGAATATACTTTTGCCTTTCCTGCTTAAAAAGAGAAGTATTCATACATTTTCCTCCTAATTAATTAATTAAGCCTTTATCATAAATTAAATATTAAAATAATTTACAACTAATATCTATATATGATTTAGAATTAACATAGCATCACCATAAGAAAAAAATTTATAACCTTTATTTATAGCTTCTTCATAAGAACTAAACACAAAATCTTTGCCTGCAAATGAAGAAACCAGCATCAAAAGAGTAGATTGAGGTGTGTGAAAATTTGTAAAAAGCATGTCAACAAACTTAAAACAATAGTTCTTGCCAGGATAAATAAAAAGATTTGTACTTTGCTGACCCGTTTTAATTTCTTAAGGTTATTATCATAAGATGACCCCAAAGCCCTAAGCGCTGTGGTAACAACTGACAAAATTCTTTTACCAAGAAGTTTTGCATTCTGCAATCTCTCAGCCACAAAATCTTTTATTAAAAAAGTTTTAAAATACATATTATGTTCTTCAACTTTTTTAGATCTTATAGGAAGAAAAGTCCCAAGCCCCCCACATGAAGAGTGATAAAATCATATTCAATATTGTTATTTTCAAAAGAGCAGAAAACAAATCTCTGCTAAAATGTAACCCTGCAGTTGCAGAAGCTGCAGATCCAACATATTTAGAATAAATAGTTTGATATCGATTTTCATCTATCTTATCATAATCTCTTTTAATGTAAGGAGGCAAAGGAACAAAACCATGTTTTTCAAAATAATCTTCACCAACATCATTGTTAAATTTTAAAACAACCTCACTACTACTTTTTGACAAAATTTTACACATTAACCCTTCGGGGAATTTGTAAAAATTGCCAATAATTTGCTTTTTTGACTTAGAAACTAACGTAGTGAATAAATTAGTGCCAATTCTATTTAAAATTAAACATTACTGCTCATCTCTGATTCTGCATATATTCTTGATTTTCTAACTTTTGAGTTATTAAAAATATTACTATTTCTATATTTTAAAATATTGTTTATAGAATTTTCATGGTAAATTTTTTGCAATTGAGGCTCTAGCACCACTAACCTTGAAGATTCTCTTTTTTTCACTTGGATATTGCGCTATTAAAGAATGGGATAAATTAAAATGAAACTCTTTGGTTTTCATTAAGACCATCCTCTTTCATCTCTAAGTTTAAGTGAAGGTATGCAAACTCAGTAGCTTTACGACCTCTGTGAGTTCTACTGATAAATCCTTTCATAATTAAATAAGGCTCATAAAAGTCTTCAAGAGAATCTGCTGTTTCTCCTACAGAAATAGCTAAAGTATCAACACCTACAGGTCCTCCATTAAATTTCAATATCAAACTTCTTAAAATATTTCTATCTTGCTCATCAAGGCCTTCCCCATCAATTCTAAGCATTTCAAGCCCAATTGAAACAATATCACTTGTAATAACCAAACTTCCAGTTACCTGAGCAATATCTCTTATTCGTCTTAAAAGTCTATTTGCTATACGAGGAGTCCCTCTTGAGCTTCTTGCAAGAAGAAAAGCAGCATCCTCTTCTATTTCAATATTTAAAATAAGAGAATTTCTCTTTATTATCTCAACAAGCTCTATTTCGCTGTAAAGTTCAAATCTTGCAGTAATTCCAAATCTCGAATAAAGTGGAGATGTTACTTTTCCTGGTTTAGTAGTAGCTCCAATCAATGTGAATTTTGGAAGTGGCATTCGAACAGTTCTTGCATTGGCTCCTTGCCCTATTACCCAATCCAGCTCATAATCTTCCATGGCAATACAAAGCATTTCTTCTATTATTGGTCTGAGCCTATGTATTTCATCAATAAATAAAACACTCTTCTCATCAAGACCTGTTAAAATTCCAATAATATCTTTTGGTTTGTCAAAAGCCGGAGCTGAAGTAATCTTAATAGAAGCATTCATCTCAAAGGCAATAATACTTGCAAGAGTAGTTTTCCCAAGACCCGGTGGGCCGCTTAAAAACACATGATCTAGGGCCTCATCTCTCTCTTTAGAAGCTCTTATAAAAATACTAAGGGTTTCTTTAACATTAACCTGACCTTTAAAATCTTCAAAAACTTTAGGCCTAAGCTCATTTTCACTCTTATCATATAAATAATTTTCATTAGAGCTTAAAAAGCTTATACTATTTTCGTCTTTCATAAACATTCCTTAAAAACTATTTTATAACTATAAAAAACTAACAATTAATTCGATATTCTTTTTAAAACCTCCTTAAATAAAAACTGCTCCTTTTCAGAATCTTTTAAATTTGCAAATTCAGCTAAATTGAAAGCCTCTCTAATCTTGCTATTAACAATTTTTCTATCAAATCCCATACTAACAATTGATTCTTCTAATTCTTTAAATCTAAAAAGACCAGTGGATTCAAGCTCACTATTAATCAAAAGCTTACCTTGAAGATGTAAAAACATTTTACCAGCCATTTTTTTACCAATGCCTTTGATTTTAGAAACAAGTTCAATATCCTCTCTATCAATAGCCTCCTTAAACTCATTATACCTTATATTGGATAACACTCTTAAAGCAGCCCTTGGGCCTACTCCGCTTACTCCAATAAGCTCCTTAAAGATCTCTCTTTCATCTGAATTTAAAAATCCAAAAAGTTTTAATTCATTTTCTCTCGTATAAAGATAAGTAAACAACTCAACTTTGTCTGACAAATTAAAATTAGCAAGGCAAAATGCACTAACTAAAAGCTCAAAGTCAAAAACAGTAGTCATTAAAACTAAACTAGATTCTTTTTTTTCTATAACTTTACCATGAATCTTATTTATCATATAATTAAATTATAAATTATATTACACAGAAACATTCAACACTTTAAAGCAAAAGCCTTAAGTAAAAAAAGGACACTAAATGAAAAATCAATTTTTAAATAGCTATTTTCAATTAATTACAACTATTTTCTTAATCTCATCTGTAACTATAGCAGCAGAAGAAAGAATAAGCACACTAAAAGTTCCTAATGGATTTAAAGTCGAAATTTTTTTAAACAATACAATTGAAAAACCTAGAGGAATCACAAGCGATCAAGATGGAAATATATTCATAGGATCTGGAAGCACTTTTGCATACCTTGTAACAAAAAACAAAAAAATTTATACCATAGCAAAAACCTTGCAAAAACCTATTGGTATTGCTTATTGGGATAATAAGCTCTACATATCTTCTGTCGATAAAATATATGTAGTTGAAAATGTAAAAGAAGAAATTAATAAAAGCATAAAATCAAATAAAGACTATATATGGAAAATGCAAATTTTTTCACTTTTGCCAAAAAATAATTCTCAAATGCATGCAGGACGTTACATTAAAGTAGATTCTAAAAATAACAAATTAATAGTAAATATAGGATCCCAGCATAATGTTAAAATTCCCCTAAAAAAAGAAGCAGTAATCCTTAGTATTGATTTAAAAACAAAAAAAGAAGAAATAGTAGCTTTTGGGGTGAGAAACTCAGTTGGGTTTGATTTTCATCCAATTAGCAATGAAATATATTTTAGCGACAATGGCCAAGACAGATTAGGAGACGACATTCCCCCAGATGAAATAAACGTAATAACCGAATATAAAGAACATTTTGGATTTCCCTATGTGTTTGGAAAAAATCAAAAAAATTACGGTTTTTATAACAAAGCACCCAAAAACACTAAGTTTAGTCCATCTATTTACGAACTTCCCGCACATGTAGCTCCACTTGGAATACACTTTTATCGGGGAAATAACTTCCCAAAAGAATACATAAATAAATTATTCATAGCAGAACACGGCTCGTGGAACAGATCTTCTCCTGTTGGCTACAAAATAACAACACTAGACATTGATTCTAAAAGCAGAACAGCAAAAAATTACAAAACTTTTTTATATGGGTTTTTAAAACACGACAACTCTAAATTTGGACGCCCTGTTGATATAATCACATATTATGACGGTTCAATTCTTTTTACAGATGACTTTGGAAATAAAATATACAGAGTTTACTACGAAAAGATTTAAATAAAACTAACTTAATTCTTCTGGGATCTCCAAATTATGAATTACTTCCTGAACATCATCAAAATCTTCAAGCTTTTCAACAAGAAGAATTATTTTTTCTGCTTGCTCTTTGTTTAAAGAAATTTTATTTTCAGGAATTAAAGCTATTTCTGCCACCTCTTCTTTAAATTTGGTTTTTAAAAAAGATAAAACTTTGTCAAAATCATCAGGACTTGTTATAACTTCTGCCTCATTGTTTGAAACTAAAATATCTTCAGCACCAACTTCTAATGCAAATTCCATTATTTCATCTTCAAGATATTTTTCTAAATTGTAAACAATAAGACCCTTTCTGTAAAACATATATGAGACTGAACCTGGGGTACCAAGAGATCCTCCACCTTTTGCAAGAACACTTTTCACATCGCTAGAGGTTCTGTTTTTATTATCCGTTAGGCATTTAATCATTAGAGCCACTCCATAAGGAGCATAAGCCTCATAAGTTATTTCAAAATATTCAACCCCTTCATTACCGCCAATACCCTTTTTTATTGCCTTCTCAATATTATCTTTTGGCATATTGGCAACCTTAGCCTTATTAATAGCTACCCTTAGTCTCGGATTAGATTCAATATCCCCACCCCCTATTTTAGCTGCAATAGTTATTTCTCTTATTAGCTTTGTAAAAATTTTATTACGCTTTGCATCAAGAGCACCTTTTTTTCTCTTTATTGTTGACCATTTACTGTGACCAGACATTTACACCTCCAACAATTTTTCCAACCGATCTAAAACGTCAAACATCCTATTATTAATCAAATGAGCTTTAATTGTATTAAACATTAACATAAGAACCGTAACAGGACCTACTCCCCCCTTAACAGGAGTAATAAATTTAACGCACTCTTTAATATTGTCAAAATCTGTATCGCCTGAGAGAATTTTTCCGTTATCAGTCTCAATTTCAGAAATGCCAATATCAATCACATAAGGCTTTCCGCACAACATGCTTTTATCTATTAACCTAGGCTTACCAACAGCAGAAATAACAATATCTGCCTGCCTTAAATAAACATCTAAATAAATGCTCTTGCTGTGACAAGCAATAACAGTTGCATCATAAGGTTTTGATGAGAGCAATATTGAAATAGGCCTTCCTACAAGAGGACTTCTACCAACCACAACAACCGTTTTTCCCGATGTTTTTATCCCTTCATCTCGCAAAATCTTTAATACAGCAAGAGCTGTACAAGGAATAAATCCTTTTTTATCGCCCAAAATCATTTTTCCTAAATTAACAAAAGATAAGCCATCAACATCTTTTGAATAAACTATGCTATTTAAAATAGAATTTAAATCCATGCCTTTCAAAAGGGGTAATTGCACAATAATTCCATCTGTACTTAAATTTTTATTTTCTCTATCAATTACTTCTAAAATATCGCTTTGAACAGAGTTTGCAGAAAATTTAATTACTTCAACATTCAAGCCAATCTCTTTTGCAACTCGACTCTTAATTGAAACATAAAGATTGCTTGCAGGCTCATCATTTGCTAAAATAACTTTTAATGCAATTTTATCTCTCAAGTCATGCTGTTTTAAGAATTCTTTGAGCATTAAATAATACTTATTCGCAAAATCTTTCCCATTAAACACAATATTCAAAATATACCCCTTAAACCCCAATAAGATTACCTTAACATTATACTTAGATTGTCAACATAAGGAAAGTCAAACAACCAAATTTCAAATTGTAATTAAATTTATTTTAAACTATAATAAACAAGGATAATAATTTTAAAAGAATGGAGAATAATGAGAAAGTATCTTTTTATAATACTAATTGCAGTCTTACTAATTGGTGTAAACATAAAAAAAATTGCGGCTGCAGCCAATATTGATAGGCATACAAACTCCACTTTAGGAATAGATTTAAGTGTAGGAGTTCCTATTTTTTACAACGACTTATCAAAAGCTTATCCTACCAATTTATATCCAGGAGGTATTGGGGCAATAAAATACCAGTACCATATTTTAAACAATTTAGCAATTGGACTTGAACTAAGATATATGTTTAACTTTGATATTAATCATTCTTTTAATATATTAAATCCAGATTCAAGTGTAGGTAAAATTTTTTATAGCGTGCCTATTACATTTTCAATAAATTATATATTTGATATAGGAGAATTATTTCAAATTCCAGTATTCACAAATATAGGGTTTTCTCTTAATACATATGGAGATAGAAACAACAATATTACAAATTTAAGAACTTTTGATGCACTCCCTACAATCTCTTTTGGATCTGGAATTTTATGGAACTTTAACTATAAATGGGCTTTTGGAGCAACAGCATCTTGGTGGATGATGTTTGAATTTGGAAATTCTGCTAAAATGGCACATTTTGCACTTATATCATTATCAGTTACAGTGAATGTAAATAAATTGTAGGATAAAAATGAAACAAAAATATGAAAACTATTTTAAAAAAAGATTAATTTTAAAACTATTAATATTTTTACTACTAGCATGCTCAAGCGAATCCATATTTTCACAATTAGGAAATCTGCAAAAAATCAAACATGAATACAATATTTTGGGCAGTTCAAGCCCAAGAGGAATTTCTCTAGTAGGAGAAACTCTCTACATTGCAGCCATGCATTTATTTAAAAAAGAAAACGGCAAGATTGAAAAAATTGATTTGAGCAATTCTTATGAGTTTATAAACGACATTGTAAATATATCTGGGAGAACCTATCTTTTAGCGCAAAACAAAGAAGAAGAATTAGAAGTTTGCGAGCTAAATGGAAAAAATTGGACATTAAAATTTAAAAAACCCCTAAAAGCATATAAATTCTTAAAATCCGTAGGAAGAGATGGCGTAAAAGAAGCATATATTTTAGCTATAGATAAAAATAATCATGAGAAAATTTTTGATCTACAAGGAGCTGACAAAACACCACCACAAGCTACTGAAAATGACAAATTTTATCAAATATCAAATGAAGAAAACTTAATTACAGGGAATTCACTCAAAATATGGCAAATGAATAACAATACATACACAAATATAGACTATCAACAGGCCAAAGAAATAATGCCTATCATTAAAACAAGCATTAGGGGTTCTTCTGAAGTTTTAGTAATGACTGGTGGTTACAATAATTTAGATACAAAATTTAAGGTTTACTCAAATGTAAATAATTACACAACGCCAATATTTATTCAAGATGAAGTAGGCGAATTTAGCAGCTACTTTGCAAGAGAATTTAATGATGCGATATTAATCGGAAGTAATAATGGATTTGCAGAATTTACAAAAAATAAAGAAGGAATTTTTGCCCTACGGGCACCCTCAAAATCTGTAGAACCTGGGGCTTATAACGGATCTCAGCTAAGCAAAACAGGCCTTAATGATATTATTCCTGTATCAAGCAACACGATTTACATATTAACTCAAGGCAAGGGTTTGTGGAAATTGGAAAACAGAAAATTAACTAAAGAATAAAGAATAAAAATTCGTTATAAATTTTTCATATCTAGATTTATTAAAATCTTCATCATAATATTTTTTAATCTTAATTTTCAAATTGAAATTAATCTTAGATCTAAAATATAAATAATTTATATTATTTATATCAAAAATTCGACCTTCATCATTCATAACCTTAGCCCCAAGATCTAAAAGAAGCTTGGCAAAAAAAATATCTCGAGTAATCACAAGACTGTATCTATCTGCTAAATTCAAAATAAATGAATCAACATTGTCTACCACTTCCAAAGCAACATTTTCTGTTATTTCCAGGCTTAAAAACTTATTAGAAACTACAATGAGTTTTGATTTATTGTGCAATATAAATTTTTGTAAAAATTTTATTATCTTAAAATTACAAGAATCAGCATCAACAAAAATTTTACTTAACAATCTTATAGTCCACTATCTTAAGAGCCAAAAAAGAAACAATAGCATTTTTATTAATGGGTCCAAATATTCTAGAATCATTTAAAACACTTAAATTGTCATTTAATAAAAAGAATTCATTTTTTTTCAAAGTAAAACATTTAATCACTTCGTCTGCATTAAAAAAATCATTCAACTTGTAATAGCTAACCAAATTGCCATTCAAATAAAAAAAATTTGTATCCTTTTTATTTACCAGGACATTCAAACCTCTAACATAAACAGAATCGCCCTGAACAGCTGCTATTCTTGATACCTTATAGCTTGCTCTTTTAAAAATTTTATTTAAAAAAAAGAAATCTTTTATTAAAGTTAACAAAAAATTATTACTTAACCTAAAATCCTCATAAAGAACAATATCATTCATTTTCAAAGGAATAAAAAAAGAAGTTATGTGTGTTGCTACAAAAAATAAACTGGCATTTTTTGTTATTGTTGGCAACATCTCATTACTTTTAATCATAAAAATTTGCAAAACAAACTTTGTGAAAAAAAAATTTAAAATTAAAAATGTTAAAAAATATTTTAAAAAAACTTTTCTTTGCTTTTTCCTTAAAAGCCTTTGTTCGAAAGTTAAATATGGAGCCACTTTAAATAAATCCTACTCTAGAAAATGGAAGATATATTATCAAGGTTCTTCCAAGTACTTTATTCTTATTGATTACTCCAAAAAACCGACCATCATGAGAATTGTCTCTATTGTCTCCAATTGGCAAAATATATCCATCAGGAACATAAATGCCATAATCTCTCATTATAGCTTTTTCCATATAATAATCCACATAAGGCACAAAAGCAGATAAATACTTATATTCCAATCTTTCAAACTCAAACCTATCAATCATTCTAACATCAAAAAATGAAAAATCGGGAGTGCTACTTAAATTTATATTTAACTGGCTAAGAGCAACAAACATAGCAAAATCACCATAAATCCCATAGTCCTCATTTGCCACAATTTTTTTAATTTTAAAATTTTTATCAACCAAATCCCAATAAGAA
The DNA here is from genome assembly GCF_000181875.2 of [Borrelia] finlandensis. GTDB lineage: Bacteria > Spirochaetota > Spirochaetia > Borreliales > Borreliaceae > Borreliella > Borreliella finlandensis. The sequence continues at coordinate 24,272 of NZ_ABJZ02000005.1, forward strand.
TCTTCTAAAATAAAATTTTCCTCGCCTTCTCTTTTAATATAAGCTTTACCGTTATTAAATCTAACAATTTTACCATCTGCAAATGCACCTCTTTTCACAAGAAATCTAACATTGGGATTGCCATATTCATCTCTATCAAGATCAATAAAAGATAATGTTAACATATAAAGTATTCTTTGAAAGATATCAAAAAAAACACCCTTTGATTTATACTCTGGATTTTCAAAAATAATAATATCGGATTCTTCTGGGGCTTTAAAGCCATTAATTTTAAATAACCCTGGTAAAAGCTCAGGACCGTAAGAAAATTTATCTACAAATAAAAAATCCCCTATTTGAAGAGTATTTTCCATTGACCCTGATGGTATTTTATAAGCTTGAACAAAATATTGATTTATTACCAATACAAAAATTGCCGCTGCTATAAAATCAAATAAAAAGTTAAGCAAAAATCCTCGTTTCTTAGCCCTTAATTTGGAAAAATATTTCTTTCTTTTTCTATGTGTCAAATATTTCTCAACAATGTGTACCAAAAAAGATGCAAATTTATCCAATCTTCTTAAATACATAACCTAACCTCAAGAATTAAATCATACAAAATATTGACACTTATTTAAATACTTTTCTATACTTTAAAAGATGAAAGAAGTTGACGAGAATTCAAATGTTGAGCTTTTTGAAGTTAAATTAAAGCCAATCCTAGGAATAGCCCCTAAGGTTTACGTATTTCTTACAACAACAATATTGCTTTTAAGCTTAATATCAACTTTAATAATCATACCTAAATTTAAAAATCCAGGAGCATATTTAAAAATAGATTCCAATATTGGAAACACTTACATATATTTAAACGAAAAATATATCGGTAGAACCCCGCTTAACAAATATATAAATGCCACTGAAGGAATTATTAGAGCAAAGAGAATGGGATTTAAAACTTACGAACAAAAGATAAAAATTCACAACAAATTTTTTGGAAACTACAGTTTGCAAATAAATTTAGAGCTGGTTGATCCTAAAAAAATCATTAAACAAAGACAAAAAGAACTCTCTATAATGGTGAAAATAAAAAATATTAATGAAAATACAAAACTAATTCCTGTTTTTTCATTAATATCTAGCGAACTTAAAGAACATCCCAAATACATTAAAAAATTTCTAAAAGATTCTATACCTTACTTAAATTCAACCGAAATGTTTAAAGACTTTCTAAATTCATATAAAGCTATATATTCAATAGACCAAGACAACAGTAATCAAGAAGAAATATGGAACTCTTTGAAAACAAATTTTGATTTAGAAAGTAGAGCCATCTTTTGGTTTTTAGAAAATTTAGATAAAGATTTAAAAATACTAACAAAAAATGAGCCTTGGGTTAAAACATTAGCCAAAACTCTAGACAATGAAAATATTCAATTAATTTCTAAAAATGAAAAAATTAATATAAAATTACCTGGATTTAAAAAAATAAATTCAAATAAAATAGAAAAAATTCAAAATTATGAATTAGATTCAAAAAACATTTCACTAAAATCTACCTATAGCATAAAAGAATTTCTTATTCAAGAACAAAATGTTACAAAATACGAGTATCAAGATTTTTTAAAAGAAAATCCAAAATGGGCATTAAATAACAAAGAAAATTTAATTAAAGAACAACTTGTAGATGAAAATTATCTTAAAAATTTTAATCAAATAGGCTTAAATGAGGCTATCACCGGAATATCTTATTTCTCAGCAATAGAATACGCCAACTGGTACTCTAAAAAACTTCCCACAGGGTTCAAAGCAAGACTGCCTATATCACAAGAATGGGAATTGTGCCAAAAAGAACTAAGCAAAAACCCATTAAATATTAATGAAATATCAAAAAAAGTTGGATTTTGGAATTTAATGCAAAATCCAACTTTTAATGAAATCGCAATATTTAAAAATGAAAAAAATTTTTATAGCGAAAATTCAAATTTTTACTCATTGATCACAGAAATTAGAACATATTCCCAGCAAAATAATAATTTACTAAATCCATCAACCAAAGCCTCTTTTTTGAAAAACTGGAGTTCTCCAAACATTGGTTTTAGGTTGATTGTATCAAAGGAATAAAAGGAATAGATTTGAACACAAACACTTTGCTTCTTGAAAACAAAAAAGCAAAATTTAATTACTTTATTGAAGAGAAAATAAGTTGTGGAATAGTGCTAAAAGGAACTGAAGTGAAATCAATAAAGGCAAGAAAATTATCATTTAACAATAGCTTTGCAAGCATAAAAAAAGAAGAATTGTGGCTTGAAAACTTGCACGTATCAAAATATAAAGAAGGTAATATCTTCAATCATGATGAATTAAGGCCCAGAAAACTTTTAATCAAAAAAAGAGAATTGCAAAGACTAAAAAAATTTAAAGAAAAAGAGGGATATACTTTAATTCCTATTAGTTTTTATTTAAAAAAATCAATAATTAAAGTAGAAGTTGGAATATGTAAAGGAAAAAAATTGTATGATAAAAGAGAAATATTAAAACAAAAAAGCATAAAAAAAGATCTTAGTAGAGAAATAAAATACAAGTAAAAGCTCTTTTAATTACAATTGAGCAATTGCAATACAGAATTGCAATCACCCATTTTTGTAATAAATAAAATTAATAGCTTTTTTTGAAAGACAGTTCAAACCCAAGAGCACTGGATTGGCCCATTGCAACATCAAAACTAGGTTCAAATCCTCCTAAAGCTACATTAAGGCTATTTTTTAACTTCCTATTATAACTATTAGCAAATGTAAATGGAAGAATAATTTCTGTCAATCTTGTCACAGCCATAGTAACCACACCTGCTAACATAACTCCCTTACCCCAAGTCCATTGAAAAGCAGCTTTTTTAGTAATACCATCAAGCGCTTTGATATCCAAATAAGCCCCCGTAAGTATAAGTCCTATACCAACCGCATCAAATCCAAGAATAAGAGAACCTCCAAGAATATCTCCTTGAGCAAAGGAGCCTATTCCAAACCCCAAAAAAAGGTTCAATAAAAATGGTACAATAGGATCTTGCTTGCTAGTTTCATAAACCAAAAGTTTTTCCCCAGCGCTCATCCCAAACGCACCATTTTTAGAATCATTAGCTTGAGCAAAGCTAGAAAAAACACAAAAGGTTACCAAAACAAAAACTAAAAGTTTATTCATAAAAACCCCTTTATTAAAACTGGTACTATGGTAACATATTAATGAAATTTAAAAAAGGTTTTTAAAGTTATTTAAATTTAACTTTTTTCAAGTTATTACTTGAAATTCGCTTCCCAATAGAGATTCTTGATTTGACCATAAAATTATCAATTTCAATTCTTTTAACAATGTCTTTATTTGTAGAAAATTCTACAAATTCTGGATTCAATGAAAAATCGACAAATTCATCATTTTCTCCCAAAAATTCATAAACCTTATCTGTAATAAATTTATCTATTTTAAACCTTTTAACATAATAAAAATTGTCAAGCCTGTTAAAATAAATTATTGAAAATATTTGCTCTTTTGAATTATTTATATCATAAACTAAAGCACATACATTCTTTTTATCTATAAATGTCTTGTCTTCAATATTTTTAAGAACATAACTATTTTCTCTAAAAACTAATATTTTATCATAATAACTAGCATTTCCAATAAATTCACCATCAAAAAGACTTGTTCCTACAAAACCTTCTGCCAAGTTCAAATAAACTTTCATATTCTTTGTAGCTATTTCTTTTACATTCTTTGATTTGATTAAAGAAATTTTAGTCTTTCTTTGATGCTCTTTAGAATACTTTGCAAGCAGTAAATCAATAAAATTTATTGAATACCCTTTTATTGAAGAAATATTGCTATTTATACCCTTTAATTCTTTATTTAAAATTTTAATATCCTTGGAATTCTTATCAATATCAAAAAGACTTATTTTTCTAATTGGAATTTTAAGCAAATTTTCAACATCTTCCTTTAAAACTTCCCTTGAAAAAGATTCTTTGTACCTTAAAACCTCTGATAATATTATACTTACAATATTTCCTTCTTTAGAAATTGTTTCAAGAAGTTTATAAATCCGTTTTTCAATAAAAATTTGCTCGAGTGTTTTATAAAATATTTTTTCAAGAATCTTGCTTTTTTGCAATTCAAGTTCCATTTTTAAAATTTTTTGAAGATGGGCTGCATGAAACTTGATAAGATCTTTAATAGTATAAACAACAGGATATCTCTCGCTAAGCAACAATAAATTAACAGAAATTGATATCTGACAATTTGTATAATGATACAACTTTTCAATCACTTCGCTTGCATAAACACCCCTAGGTAAAGATAGCTCTATGGCCACATTTTCAGCAGTAAAGTCATTAATGCTTGAAACTTTAATATAATTTTTTCTAATTGCTTTCTCAATCGAAGATATTAAGCTCTCAGTAGTCTCGCCAAAGGGCAATTCCCTTATTACAATTGTTTTTTCATCTATGGTTTCAATCTTAGCTCTAACTAAAACTTTACCGTTACCATCAGCGTATTCATTAACATCAACTATTCCTCCCGTTGGAAAATCAGGATAAATATCATAACTCTCTCCAAGAAGCTCGCTCTTTACTGCATTTAAAATCTCATTAAAATTGTGAGGCAATATTTTAGCTGCCATTCCAACAGCAATTCCCTCACTTCCTTGAATTAAAATAACAGGAATTTTGGCAGGATAAAGCAAGGGTTCATTATTTCTTCCATCATAAGAAGATTCATAAATTGTTATCTCTTTGCTGTAAAGAACATCAAAAGCTAAGGGAGTTAGCCTACATTCAATATATCTAGAAGCAGAAGCAGGATCACCTGTAAACAAATTGCCAAAATTGCCCTGCTTTTCAATAAATAGATCCTTATTGGCAATATTAACAAGAGCCTCATAAATTGACGTATCGCCGTGGGGATGATATTTCATTGTATTACCAACAACATTTGCAACTTTATGAAAGTTGCCATCATGCATTTCAAAAAGAGAATGTATAATTCTCCTTTGAACTGGCTTAAACCCATCAACAACACTAGCAATAGCACGATCTTTAATAACATAAGATGAATATTGCAAAAAATTATCTTTAAGTACAGTTCTAATATCCATTAAATCAAATTCTCCATAATAAAATTCCGCCTCTCAGGAGTATTTTGTCCCATATAAAAACCCAATTTCTCTTTTATTTCTTTAATATTAAAAAGGTCTACCTTTGTAAGCTTAATGCTATTAATATCAATAAAGCCTTTAAATTCATTTGGAGAAATTTCACCAAGGCCTTTAAACCTTGTTACTTCACATCCCCCCTTAAGCTCAAGAATGGCTTTTTGCTTTTCTTCCTCAGAATAACAATAGGTCGTGATTTTTTTGTTCCTAACCCTAAAAAGAGGAGTTTCTAAAATATACATATGCCCATTTAAAATTAAATCCTCAAAAAAAGTCAAGAAAAAAGTTAACAATAAATTTCTAATATGAAATCCATCAAAATCTGCATCGGTTGCTATTACAACCTTATTGTACCTTAAATTTTCAATTGATTCTTCAATGCCAAGAGCTACCATCATATTATAAAGCTCTTCATTTTTGTATATTTCAGATTTATTCTTTTCAAACATATTTTGAGGTTTTCCTCTAAGAGAAAATATAGCCTGAGTATAAACATCTCTACAAGACACCATTGAACCTGTTGCAGAGTCCCCCTCTGTTAAGAAGATCATAGTTTGTTCTGACTGAGCACTGCTGTCATTAAAATGAAATTTGCAATCCTTAAGTTTAGGGATTTTAAAAGATATTTTTTTTGCTCTCTCTCTTGCTTCTTTTCTTACACTACTTAATTCTTTTCTGAGTCGTTCATTGTCAACTACTTTTTTCTCAATCAATTTTGCAAGTATTTTATCTTTATATAAAATTTCAGAAATTATCTTCTGCACTTCCTTTGCAACATTGCCCCTAGTTTCAATATTTCCAAGCTTATTCTTAGTTTGACTTTCAAATATTGGATCTTTAATTTTAACAGAAAGAGTTGCAACAAGCCCTTCCCTAATATCCGTCGAGGAATATGTTTTTTTAAGAAAATCGTTAATAGCTCTTACAAAGCCTTCTCTAAAACCAGTCTGATGGGTACCTCCATCATTGGTATATTGACCATTAACAAATGAAAAATAAGTCTCCCCATAATTATTTGTATGGGAAAAAGCAAATTCTAAAGTTTTACTAGAATAGTAAACAATATCATAAAGCAAATCATCACTTTTAATTTCTGAATTCAAAAAATCTAAAAGACCATTTTTAGATTCAAAAATTTGATCATTATAGTTTATTATAAGTCCCTTATTCAAACAAGCATAATGGAAAAATCTTCTCTTGAGAAAATCTTCACTATAAGAATATTTCCCGAATATTTCTAAATCTGCTAAAAACTCAACATAAGTACCATCTTTATCAGAAGATTTTATTTCTCTAGATTCCAATAATTTTCCCTTAGAAAACAAAGCCTCAAAAGATTTACCATTTCTTGTTGATCTTACTAAAAATTTTGAACTTAAGGCATTAACTGCCTTAGTTCCAACCCCATTAAGCCCTACAGAAAACTGAAAAACATCGTCATTGTACTTGGCTCCAGTATTAATAACTGAAACACTCTCAATAACTTTTCCAAGAGGAATTCCTCTTCCATAATCCCTAATAGAAATAAGATTATTTTCTTTTTTTATAAAAATTTCATTTCCGTAGCCCATAATAAACTCATCAATTGAATTGTCTATTATCTCTTTAATTAAAACATAAATACCATCATCAATATTAGAGCCATCTCCCAAACGTCCAATATACATACCGGATCTTAATCTAATATGTTCAAGAGAAGATAGAGTGATTATTTTACTTTCATCATAATTTTGAGTCTTCATCTAAATCCTTGCTTTATAAATTAAATTTTAATAGCTTTAAGCTTTTTAACTATTTGATCTCTAATAATACTAGTGAGATTCTCTTTTTCATACTCACTTAATTTTAAAACATCTATCAAAGGATGGACATGAATATAAACAGACAGTCCAGAATTAAAAATAATATTTTTAATAAAAAAGTTATTAGTATTATAAAGAGTAACAGGAAGAATTGATGTTCCTGTTTTTAATGCCATCTTAATTGAACCTTTTTTAAAAACCCTAGTATCTCCCCCTCTATTTCTAGTCCCTTCTGGGAAAATTCCAATAGATCTACCCTCTCTCATAACCTTTATTGCCCTAACCTCAGCAGAAGCAGCAGATCTTATGCTCCTTCTATTAACAAAAATAACACCCATAACAATCAAAACAATATTCACAAAAGGAATCCTAAGCAACGAGTGTTTTGCCAATATTACAAATGGACAGGCAAAAGTATAAATAAAAATTAAAGGATCCATAGCCGCAATATGATTTCCCATTATTATTACATTGCTTTTTTTAGGAATATTCTCAGAACCCGTAACAATAATTTTAATTCCAGCAAGCCATAAGCTAATTTTAATGCAAGCTCGCATCATAATGAAACTAAGTCTAACAACATAACGTTCAATTAAAAAAATTTTACAAACCAAGTAAAAAGGAAATAAAAAAAAAATTAAAATCAAAAAAAACAACAAAACATTAAAATAAGTTATAATACTTCTCAATATTTTCATAAAAACTATTATCATATTTTTTCTATTCGCTCAAGCTTTAATTTTTGCCCTTTAACTAAGCTTACATCATCTTTTAAAATTTTAATAGGATTTAAAATGATTGTAGAAAATTTTTGCTTTTGAACAATTCTTTCGCTATGCTCAAGGAAAAAAGATTCAACAAGCTTGCAACTACCCATGTCAATCTCATATTCAAGAACAAAATTATTTTTTAAAGGAAAAATATTAAAAATGCCATAATAAATTTTATTCTCATCAATATAAGTTAAATTGGGGTAAGAAAAATCATAAATTTTATCCTTATACACGTAATTTCCACTAGGAATAAAATAAATATCACTACTCCCTTTTTTAACATTTAAGACATTCTCATCAAATCTCTTAAATGCACCCGAAAATCCACTATTATCATAAGAATTTGTACTAGTATCAATTTTGATTTCAATATTTTCTTTATCTACAATTTTGATCCAAAAGTTGTAAACTATCAAATCTGAGAAAAGAGACTTTGCGCTAACATTAAGAGTATTGTAAGCAGGTTTTGAAATATATTCAATCTTTGCAACTTCTTGAGAATTTTTCCTAAAAAGATTAATCTCGCTTGATTGCCTTTCAAAAGACAAGAATAAAACTTCATCAATATCTTTAGTATGCATTTTATTATAATCATGAACATCATACCAAACTCCATGCAAAAATTTATAAACTTCATCTTTGCTAAAATTCTTTAAAGTTTTATAAATATTATTATCAATTTTACCAACTTTTTCACTCATAGAAGAAAGATAATATCTGCCCTGAACATGAGAATATTCATATTTTTCAATCTTGCTGATTATTAAATCTTCCCCCACTTTTTCATATTTTTCTAAAGAAATAGGATAGCTTTCTCTTGATCTATTTTCTTCATAAGCTGAAGATCTTGCATACTTATTAATAAGAACAGTGCCATTAACTTTGTCAAAAAATATAGGCCTATAAGAAGACACATCATTTAAAACAGATTTTTGAAAAACATATAAAACAGATTTATCTTTTAAAAATCCTTGAATAACTATATTAAAATCATAATCACCTGTAATATCTTCAAGATACATGTTATAAGAATTTTTTGGATCAATATCTATTTGAGTTTTAAAAAGAATAGTTCCAGCTTTAATTTTAGGATCAAAACCAATAATAAACAAATATGCATTAAGATTTGAAAAATTTTGAGCTAAAACCACCTGCTCAAAATACACATCTAAATTTAAATTTTCCTGCTGAACTGAAAGAATTTTATAACCTTTTAAATCTATAATATCTCCAAAAAAATCTTCCATTTTATTAACTTCTAAAACATTGGAATTTGGATTATCGATCCTGGAAGAAGTCTTTACATCTTTGTTAAAAACAATAAAATCTTTGCTTACTTTGGAGCAAGCAAGCAATGTAAAAAAAAAGAATAAAAACAAAAATTTATAAAAATAATTATAAAATGGGATTAATTCTTTATCCTTACTCAGAGCAATCGCATTAACAACCAAAACCTTTGTCATAACATTTATTTCTTAATTTTGACTAAAGTTTTGCAAAGCAAAAAACGACTCATTAAAATTATTAACAAAATCTTTTTTATTCAGCAAAAAATCTGTAATCAAACCACTATTTGCAATGTTAAAATTGTCAAGAAGTTTTTCATTTTTGATCTCTTCTTTGAGCTGATTAGATCTTTTTTTAACTGAATTGAGAAAAAATAAATAAACTTTTTTATTTGCCACAAAAGGCTTAGACCAAGAATTTTCCTTTAATCTAAAAATAATATCATAAAAAGATTTGCTATTATTAAACTCAACCAACTCCTTTAAAGTATTGGGGTAAACATTAATATTATAAGACAAATTAACAATTTCTTCTTTTAAGCTAAGCTGATATTTTTCAAGAACTTGGCTTAAACTGCTAAATTTAACATCACCAAGAAAATCAGATAGCTTATTTTCCAAATAACCTTCAATAACGCTTGGTTCATAAGTTTCAATGTAATTTTTAACAGAACTAATATCACGATCTAAATTTTTATCAAAATCATGAACATTACTAAATGCCTTATATATTTGATATTCATTTTTATTTTTAATCTTAATAGGCTTGCTAAATTCACCTTCTCTTAAAGAAAAAATTGAATTTAGATCTTCTTTCTTTTCAACATTAAGATCTAAATCAAAATAATACTTATCCAAAGAAACAACTCCCTTGAAATTAGCTATATCATCTGAATAAAGCTTAGCAAGCTCTTCGAATGGAGTTTTGTTTAATAGCTTATCATGAGCATTTCGAGCATCATTCATATTTTTAAAACGAATAGATGCAAGCGATAAATGTTTGAATAAATTTAAATTTTTCTCTGCATAAGATATTACCTCTTTATTAGAAAAATCTTGGTAGGAAAGAGAAAGATATGAAATATGCCTTTCCACAGTACTCATATCTTTAATCAGATTAAAAAGAGAATCGGGAAATATCAAATTACTATTTAAAAAAATTTTAACATTAGAAAACAATATATTTTCTACCATATCATCATAAATTTTAACTTTTTGATAATCAGAAGCTTTATTATATCTTTTAGAACTGAAATTTCCACTAGAGTCTAAATATTCTGGAGATTTAAGTAAATTTTTATTCAACATTTCCTTAGAAATGTAAAAATTATATTTTTTTACTAAGTCCAAAAAAGCAACATCCTCAACATATTTCATAAATGCCAAATACCAGGCATTATAATCTGTATTAATATTTTTAGCATTACCCTGCAATCTAGAATAAAGATTTGAATAATAATTAACATACTTGGCAAACTTACTATCTTTTTTATAGTAAATAGGTTGACCTTTATAAGAACCAAATTTTAAACCAGATGAATGAGCATTATCAAATATCCCTGGAAGTAAAGGTGCAATAATAAATCCGAAAACAATTAAAATAAGAGCAAAAATACCCCACATACCAACTTTTTTTTCTTTAGATTCAAGCACAACTAAATCATTTTTGACTTTTCTACTTCTTTTTCGCATAAAACAACCTTTAATAAGTAAGCATACTAATAATTTAACTACTAAATTATCACAATTGAAAAATTATTGCAATTGAAATATCTAACTTAAGATATACGCTTAAGTATTATAGAACTAAAAAAATTTTACATTTCTAGTATGAAAACGAATCGCTATGGATAAAAAAGGAGAATGAGATCAAAAGTATATGAATATGAATCAAAACAAATTCAACATTAATATAAATATAACTAAGGACGAACTTTTAAGATTAATAAAAATAGTTTACAACAATTTTGGAATCAATCTCAGCGAAAAAAAAAAGCTGCTAATTGAAAGCAGATTATCATCCCTTCTGAAAGTTAAAGGTTTTAAAAATTTTACTGAATACATCAACTTTTTAGAAAAAAGCACTGGAAATATTCAATTAATCGAATTAATAGACAAAATATCAACAAATCATACCTATTTTTTCAGAGAATCTAAGCATTTTGATTTTTTAAATAATAAAATATTACCCAAACTTACTGAAAAAATATTAAACTCAGAAAACTCAGAAATTAGAATATGGTCAGCTGGCTGTTCAAGTGGTGAAGAGCCTTATACAATTGCAATGATACTAAAAGAATACATGGAACATAATAGAGTAAATTTTAAAGTCAAAATCTTAGCAACAGACATTTCAATTAGCGTTCTAAATGAGGCTCGTGAGGGGATTTATCCTGAAGATCGCATAATAAATTTGCCCAAATATTTAAAAATTAAATATTTAAATCAACTTCAAGATGATAAATTCCAAGTTAAAGGAATCTTAAAAAAAATGGTTTACTTTAAAAAATTAAATTTAATGGATGAGAAATTTCCATTTAGCAAAAAATTTGACCTAATATTTTGCAGAAATGTCATGATCTATTTTGATGAAAAAACTAGAAATAACCTTGCCAATAAATTCAACTCCTACCTCAAAAAAGATTCTTATCTTTTAATTGGACATTCAGAAACAATCAGAGGAAACAAAAATCTTGAATACATAATGCCTGCCACCTATAAAAAGAATTAATGCTTATGCGCATTAATTCTTTTTATAATAAATTTTCTATTATGCAAAATTTATTTAGCTTAAAAGGTCTAAAAATAATACTACTAAGTTAGGTTTACTTTTTCACCTATTCTAATAAAATAGAGCAATTCACCAATTGTTGCTACATGATCGCCTACTCTTTCTAAAAAACTATTCAAAAATAATATATTTAAAAGATAATCCAAATTTTCAGGATTTTTTTTCATTGCATCAATAACAATACTTTTCTGCTTTGAAAATAATTTATCTATTATATTGTCATACTTAACTATCTTTAATATTTTGGTAAAATCTCCATCAAAATATGCGTCAAAAATATCAGACAACATTTCTTTAGCTGTATCGGCCATTTCTCTTAAAGGTTTAAAATATAAATTAAGAAAATCAAAATCATCCAAATCTGATTCAAGCAGAAGAACAACCTTTACAATCTTAGTAGCATGATCTGCAATCCTTTCAAGAGAGCTTATTATTTTAATAATTGCTAAAATTTCTCTAAGCTCTGTAGCAACAGGATGCTCAGTTGCAATTATTCTTCCGCACAAATCTTCAATATCGTACTGATAATCATCTATTATTTTTTCATCTTCATTGATTATTTTTTTGGCTAAATTTTTATCTTTAGATTCTAAGGCTATTAAAGAATCATCGATAATCTTAAGCACACATTCTTTCATATCCCAAAGATAATCTTTTATTATTTCAAGTTGTTTAGTAAGCTTTCTCCTTATCATATCATGTCTCCTAAAAAAACCGCTTTAAAAATAAATATCTTATCTTGGCTCTCTCATAATAATAACTAAAAGGGTAATTATCAATAACCAATTTATAGTAATACAAGGCCTTTAAAAAATCTTTATGCTTGCTCTCAGACTCATAAAGTTTTCCCAACAAATAACTATATTTGTCTGAAAAGCTTGAATTAATATATTTAGGAAAGTAAAGAGAGCTAAAATTTAAAGCAAACTCATGCTCTCCCCTTGTTACTAAGAATTCAAAGATCTCAAGATAAATACTCTCAGAAAAATCAACATTCTTTTCAACTAAATATCTGGCGTTCTCCAAAACCTCTTTTTTAATATTTAATTCTATACCAAGCTTAATTAGATCAAAAACAATGCTTTGAAAATATTTACTCTTCAATTTCAAATAATTTTTATAAGATTTTAAATAATCACCATTTTTATAATGAATTTCCGCCTTCAATAAAATATATTTATCGTCATTGAAATTATACTTATTAAGCAAATCTATTGCTCCTTTGTAATCATTTATGTAAGACAAATTTAAAGCCCTGACAATAATCTCTTTAGAGGTTGCCCCGCTAATACTACTCCCCCCAAGTTTAAGATTATTACCACTTTCAATGTTATTGTCCTTGCTAGAGCCGCCACCAACGCCTTGTGGAATTGCAACTTCAAAATTCTTTGTAATTTTCAAGATAATTATTTTATTAAATTCACTTGAATCTTTAACATTTTGATAAGTGAAAACCAATTTAATTTTGCCTTCTTTTTTAAAAGTTTGAAAAGTAAAAACAGCACCGTTATCATAAGATTCTCCAATTAACTTAATAAAAGCTTCATTTTCAATGCTTTTGATATAAATCCAAGACTCACCTTTAAAAGAAAGATTAAATTTTGAATTGGTATTTACACTAATATCTACCTCTCCACTACTAAAATCAAGCTCGTACGAACCGTCTTGACTTATAAAAGCTGGCTTAGAGCAAACTTCAAAAACAATAAATAGCAAACTTATATAAATCAAATATTTTCTAATCATTTGGAAATTTCTAAAATCTTATCTATTAATTTTTCATTCTCCTTCTCAATATCAACGTTAAATAAATTTTCCTTTTTAATCCAAAGATCCTTGAAAAAATTCTCATCAAGAAATTTATTTTTAATCAATCCATCAACAACTAAATTTTTATTTAAATTTTCATTTAAAAAATCAGGTCTTGGAATAAAAAAATCATCCATATTTAGACATTCATTTAAATCAAAATAAAAATCTTCCATATCAACTAATTTAACCTTAGCGTCTAAATTGTCTTCAACAGACTTTTGAGATTTTTCCAACATTTGTGTTGAATAGAAATAAGTAATACCTGAAACAATAAAAATCAAAAATATTGAAACTAAAAAATATTTTCTAAAACTAAACTTTCTATCTTGCATGTTAATTTCCTTAAATCTAACTTAATTATATATTAAACACCCTGCTTTCACCATTATCAAGTGTAATGCCTATCAAATTTTCACCACCCTCAGAAACATATGCATTATGGGTTATTACTAAGAGTTGGATCTTTTTCCCCAATTCCCTTAAAAGTAAAGAAAGTTTTTTGCTATTTTCAAAATCAAGAGCTGCATCTATTTCATCAAGCATACAAAAACAAGCAGGGGAATAATAATAAAGTGCAAATAAAAAAGCCATACTAACCAAAGTACTCTCGCCCCCTGAAAGCATGTTATTGTTTTTGACAAACTTGTTTGAAAAATTTATTCTAATCTCAACATTATCAGTATTTTCATTATAAAAAAGACTAGCGGTTCCTTTAAAAATTTTTTTAAAAAAGAAAGAAAAATTTTTATTAATCTCATCAAATGATTCTCTAAATTTTTTATAAATCTCATTTTTTATTTTTTTTTGAAGCTTTTGTAATGAATATTTTGAAAGCTTTAAATCTTCTACTTGTAAACTTACTTTTTCAAAACGCTCCTTAGTTTCATCAAATTCTTTATCAATATTGAAAAATACATAATCACCCAGATTGATTGCATCTATCTCTTTGCGCAACAACTCTCTGGTTGCAAGATCTTCTTCCAATTTAAATTTATCAGACATTTCATTAGAAGCATTGAAATTTTCTATTTCGCTCTTAATGCTTACATTAGAATTTAAAAGAAATTCGTATTCTGTCTGTTTTTTTATATATTCATAATAATTAGTTTTTTTAAAATCATTTAAAAAAACTAAAGAATTAAAATCTTTCTCCTTAAAAGGCTCACTACTGAATTTTGAAGCACCAATAAGATTGCTTAAATTAAGCTGAATATCGCTTTTTTCTAAATTTAAATTTTCAAGCTTTAAATATAAGTCTTTAAGCTCTTCATCAAGGCTATTCTTAGATTCAAATAAAAATTCTAAATTACCATCTATAAGTTTAATTTCATCCAAATTTTTAAATTTAGAAAGCTCTATATACTCAAGCTCACCTAATACATCATTTAATTGAAGAGTCTTTTCTTCGATTAATCTCTCGATATTTGTTATCTCTTTGGCAAGATTTGATTTTAAAGCATTTTTTTCGAGCAAAAATTTTTTCAAATTAACATTTTGATCGAAAATAGGTTCAATTTTATCCCTCAATAAAGCCAAAAGATTCTCATCTTTGCTTATATACTTGATTAAATTTACCCTAATCTCTTTAATATATTTTATACTCAATGATTCTTCAAAAAGCTTAAGAGAATCCAATATATTCTCTTTTAATAAAACAAATTCTTCTGATTTGGCACTCTTTAATACAGACAAAATTAGATCAACAAGTTCAAAAAAACTTTTAGTATACCTATTAATCTCGTCACTTAAAGAAAAAAAATCATTTTTCTTTTCTTTAAGCAAACTATTTAATTGATATAAATTATTATTTATAGAATTTTTTTTCTCTTCAGACTCAGATTTGCTCTTGACAAACTTATCTTCCAAATTCATCTTTAACGTCTTTTCTTGCTCTAATTTTTGAATTTTAATCTCTAGCCCAAGAATTTTAGACTTCATAAACTCAAGATCTTTTTCTAATTCTTGAATATTATTAATAACATTTTTTTCTCTAAATGAATAAAATTCTAACTTTTCTTTAAAACCAGAAGATAAAAATTTACTCAAACCGTCTAAATTTAATTCGCTCTTCAAGACATTAAGATCAAAATTAATATTGAAAAGCTTTTTTAACGTTATTGTTTTTTCTAAAGCTTCTAATTTTTGACTTAAATCTTGATATTTTTTTCTCAAAAGGAAAACATTTTTTATGTTATCGTACTTTTGCCTTAAATTTTCTTGCAGAGACAGCAAAGATGATAAATTTTGATTAGATTGCTTAAAATTTTTTAAGGCCTCTTCTTCTTCAATTTTTAAAATATCTATTCCGCTTGCTTGTTCAATTAAAGATTTGAGATTTACATTTCTTTCCAAAGAAATATCCTCAACTCTACCTTGAGTTATAAACATATAAGGCGATTTTTTAAACTTAAAACTGTTCAAAAGTCTATTATAATCTTGAAAATTCAAAATTTTATTATTAAAATAATATTCACTTGAACCGTCCTTATAAAGACGCCTGCGAATATAAAAATCTTCATCAAATTCCTTTAAAGTCGATTTTTCAGAGTTAACGTTGCTAAAAAAAAGAGTTATTTCAGCAAAATTTGATTTTCCTAATTTTGAAACAGAAATTAAATCGGAAATATCTTCAACCCTTAAAAATTTCAAATTATCTTCTCCCATACAAAAACGTACAGCATCAATAAGATTGCTCTTCCCACATCCATTAGGCCCCACAATAAAACTTAAATTTTCACCTATTTCAAACTCTTGTCTATTTAGAAAAGATTTAAACCCTAAAAGCACTATTTTTTTTAAAACCAAACTAACTCCCAATTAAAATTAAAAACCAATTACTGATAAATCTACAATTTCATATTATAATAAATAAAAATATTTTAAAAAAAGGTCAATTATGATTTGCGGAATAGATGAAGTCGGAAGGGGTTGTATTTTTGGACCTATTCTAAGTGCTGCTGTGGTTTTTAAAAAAAAAACCAGTTTTATAAACGAATTGGATGATTCTAAAAAACTAAAAAAAGAAAAAAGAGAGTACCTATCCTCATTAATACTTGAAAACTCATATTATGCATTTGCTGAAATTTCAAATATAACAATAGAAAAAATAAATATTCACAACGCATCCCTTCTTGCAATGCAAACTGCATACGAAAACCTAAAATTAAATTGCAGCCTAGTACTTGTAGATGGCAAATTTGTCCCCAAAATAACAGCAAAAAATGTTAAAGCAATAATTAAAGGAGATTCAATAATAGATGAAATAAAAGCTGCTTCAATTATTGCTAAAGTTAAAAGAGACAAACTAATGGATGAATACGATAAAATTTATCCATTGTATTTACTCAAAAAAAATAAAGGATACCCCACAAAAGAACATAAAAACGCAATAAAGAAATATGGGGTTTTAAGCCTTCATAGAAAAAATTTTAAACTAATTTAAAAAATAAAAATAATAAAATTTAATAATCCTTCTTTTTAAATCGCCCGCCTGATAAATAAGATTTCTTATCAAATCTAGAATCGCCTAATTTAGATCTCTCTCCATATTCACCATTCCCTTTATTATGCCTTGCAGAAGAACCACCGGACCCCGTAGATACTTTCTGCTTAATAACCGCTATTGCCTTAAGCAAATTGGATTCAAACTCATTTATATTCTCTTCATATACAAAAATAGAATGTCTTTCAAAATCTCCACTTGGACTTCTTTTGCTCTCTACAATATTTAAAAAATAATCTCCTTTTCTATTTTCCTTGACATTAAAAAAATAAGTTCTCTCGGACTCTGTAAATAGTTTTTCAGAGTATACTTCCCCTCTCTCTCCCATCAATTTCCTCCACACAAGTTTTTGCACTTGACTACATTTAAGCTAAATTAATTGTACTTATTTAAAAAAAAAATTGCTAGCTAAAAATAACATTACAATAAATCTTATTGACATAAATTGATTTTTTTTATATAAGTAAATTATTGTATTGCGTCCTTCGTATAATGGCTATTACCTTAGCCTTCCAAGCTAATGATGTCGGTTCGATTCCGATAGGACGCTTAAAATAATGACAACGAATTTTCTAAGCTTAGCAATGCTTGTTAGGAATAAGAATAATATTTAAAGGATGAACAAAAGAATGAAATAAATGGAGATGGCGGGAATTGAACCCGCGTCCTAAAAATAATACTATAAGCTTCTACAAGCTTATCTAGTATTTTATTAAGCAATATGGTTTGGAAATACTAGCAAACCGCCAAATTGCTCTCAAGTATAAAAGTCCCCAAAAATCAACTTGAAAACATTTTTAAGCAAGCTTTGATGTCGAAAAGAGTATAAGTGAACCTCAAAGCCAAATTCAACAAAACCCCCTGCTAACTTAAGCAGCCATTACAAGATTTGAGCTTGTAAAGTTATTATTTTTTGCATTTATTTTAGAAGTTTTAAGAGATTCCCTCTGCCTGCAACTTACAATATTAACATTTTCAGTCAAATCCAAAACATCCCCTAATATAAAATTCATTTTAGCATAATTTTAAGAAAACAACAATACTTACCACCTTATTTGAAATAACTAAGCTAAAATTTTATAATAGTAAATCAAATATCGATAAAGGGTAATTTTATGTTTAATGAATTTTTATGGTTTGGCGTGCTATTTACTACTTATTCATTTTTGATTATTGTATCCATTTTTTTTAAAAAACCCGGATTATTTGCATGGGTTGCAGTAGCAATTATTATAGCAAACATTCAAGTTTTAAAACAAATTACAATATTTGGAATTAATGCTACATTGGGCAACATTATTTATGCATCATCATACGTTGCAACAGACATACTCTCAGAATTTTATGGGGAAAAAACTTCAAAAAAAGCCGTTTATATTGGATTTATCAGCTTTATTATCTTTGCAGTATTAACAAATGCACAAATTCACTTTATGTCAAATAGAACTCAAGAAAATTTTAAAAGTTTAGGAAACATTTTCTCTTCAATGCCAGCTTTACTACTAGCCTCTCTTGTTGCATACCTAATATCCCAATTAAACGATGTTTATCTATATCAGCTTATTAAAAAAAAATTTCCTAAGTTTTTATTTTTAAGAACCAATGGATCAACATTAATAAGTGGCTTAATAGATACAACAATTTTTGTGGGCATAGCAACATATTTCAAAGTATTTCCAAAGCAAGCTTTCCTAAATATAGTAATTTCCACATACGCAATTAAAGGTGTAGCAGGATTCTTGGGAACGCCTTTTATATATTTTGCAAAATATATAAAACTTGAAAAATGAAAAAGTTCTTTGCAAGAATAAAAAACTTTATCTAAGATAATCAATCTGGTACAATTAAATGCTATGAATAAGGATATGTTTGATTTAAGCTTGTGGACAGGAATGTTTCTATTTATATACACAGCATTGGGAATTCTTTACCGATTTTTTGGAAAATCTGGGCTTTTTTCTTTCAATGCAATTATCTCAACAATGTCAAACATTATAATATTAAGAAATTTAAAAATATTTGGAATGTCCTTAAATTTATCAGGCATTACCTTTTTATCAGCAGCATTCTCTTTAAACTTAATGGTAGAAAAATATAGCAAAAAAGAAGCAACAAAATCCGTGGTATTGAGCCTTTTGCTAAACATAACTTTTACAATTATGCTTTATTTTACGATACTATTCAATCATAATAAATTAGACACCGCAGATATTCATCTTAAAATACTGTTTAATAACTCTACATACATTTTAACAATATTAATTGGAACGTATGTGTTTTTTCTATCCCAATATATAAACATCTTACTATACAATTATTTTAAGCAAATAAAAATAAAATCTTTATGGATCATTCATCCTCTATCAAGATTAATTTCTGGATATCTGGCTAATTTTCTAGTTTCAATATCTATAAATACAATACTTAAATTCTACCCTGAAACAAAAAATATCGAACTTACAAAAGGCTCTCTAATTATTACATTAATAATAATTGCAATCGATACCATTTTTTACCTATTTATAAATTCTTGGAAAAAAATAAAAGAAGCTTAAGAATTAATAAGATTCTCAATAAATTGATAATTTTTAACAACTTGTCTATAATATTTTAATCTCAAATTTGATTTCTCAGCTTCATTTAGCAAGTAATCAATGCTACTTTTTCTTAAGCGAATCAATAAAGAATACATAACTATTGCAACAGCTACAGAAATATTATAACTTTGAGTAAACCCATACATAGGTATTTTTACATATAAATCAGCAGCTCCCAATACTTCTGCACTAAGTCCTGTTAATTCTGTCCCAAAAAATATCGCCATTTTATTGTTAATTGTCAAATTTTCAAGATTTATTGATTTGGGATTCAAAGATGTGGCCACTATACTATATCCATCAGATTTCAACCTATCAATTGCAAACTTAGCATTTTTATACTTATTTAAATTTATCCATTGTGAAGATCCTAAAGTAACATCTGGATTTAAAGTATGCTTATTCTTTTTTTCAATAACATGAACATCACTAAGTCCTAAAATTTCGCCTGTTCTAATAGTAGCACTTGCATTTTGAGACTGAAAAATGTCTTCTAGAACAAATGTTAAATAATTAGTGCGAAAACTTAATACTTTCTCAATCCTAGCTTTTTTTTCATCTGTAATAAATTTAGACAAAACACTTATTCTTTTTAATACATCATCATCCATAATAAAAATTAAATTTCAAAAATAACAAATCAGTCCTTTAATATATTTCAAATTACAAACTATTTCTTATATAATACAAAAATGAAAGTAAAAATTGAAGAATCTTGGAAAGAAGTTTTAAACAATGAATTTAACAAAGAGTACTTTAAAAAGCTTGTGAGATTTATTAAACATGAATATAAAACAAAAAATGGGAAAATATTTCCTCCCCCAAAACTTATATTCAATGCTTTTAATTCTTTGCCATTTAAAGACATAAAAGTGGTAATAATTGGACAAGATCCATACCATGGAAAAAACCAAGCAAATGGACTTGCTTTTTCTGTAGATTCAAAAATTAAAATTCCACCATCTTTGCAGAACATATTTAAAGAAATAGAAAAAAGCTTAAAAATAAAAACCATCCCAAACGGAGATTTAAAAAGATGGGCAATTCAAGGTGTATTTCTAATAAATACAATTTTAACAGTCGAAGAAGGCAAACCTTCTTCTCACAAAGCTATTGGGTGGGAAATTTTTACAGATGAAGTAATAAAAATAATCTCTAAAAATTTGAAAAACATTGTGTTTATGCTTTGGGGCAATTTAGCAAGAAGTAAAAAAGGGCTAATTGACCCAACAAAGCATCTAATCCTTGAAACAAGTCATCCATCTCCATATTCAGCAAACAATGGATTTTTAGGATCAAATCATTTTAGCAGTGCTTTAGATTATTTAAAAAAACACAATAAAAATACAATAGACTTTCAATAAAATTAATAAATTTAATAATGGTTATGATTTAAAATTCCTTTATGTAAAATACTTTGAGTAAATACTACTCATAGTATACACAACAGTAACCAATTTAAATTATTTTTCTTTCAAATTGTTTTCTTTAATTTCATTAATATTAGTATCTGATTCATTATTTTCATCATCCCAGAAAGTTGAACTATTCTTGTTTTCAGTCTTTATGTCATTTAGAAAGCTATCATCTGCTCTTCTAGTGTTTAGAAAAGATAACAAAACTACAAAGATAAAAAAGAGTGCTATAAAAAATCCAGTAATCTTTACAGCAACACTTGAAGACTTTGCCCCAAAAATAGAAGAACTACCACCCCCAAAAACACCACCTATTCCATCACCCTGTTCATCTTGAATTAAAACTAAAAGGATAATAAAAATCGAAACAATAACAAAAATTATAAAAATAAAAAATCTAACTAAATCCAAAACAAACCTCTTTAACTAAAGAACATTATTAATTATAGATAAAAAAGATTCAGCCTTTAAAGATGCTCCACCTATTAGCGCACCATCAATATTAGGCTCATTCATAAGCTCTTTTACATTGTTTGAATTAACAGAACCTCCATACTGAATTATAATATTGTCTGAAGCTGACTTTGAATAAAGCTTCATAATCTCAAGCCTAATTGCCCTATGAACCTCTTCTGCCTCTTCTTTAGTTGCAGTTTTACCCGTTCCAATTGCCCAAACAGGTTCGTAAGCTAAAATTATCCTTTGAATATCTGATTCAGAAACACAATTTAACCCCTTTTTAACCTGATTTAAAACAACCTCTAAAGTTTTTCCAGAATCTCTTTCATCAAGAGTTTCTCCAACACAAAAAATTAAGTATTTGAAAGGATGCTTAAGTCCTGCAAGAATCTTTTTATTTATTATTTCATCTGTTTCTGCTAAATACAACCTACATTCAGAATGACCAAGTATAACATATTCTACTCCAAATTCTAAAAGCATTGAAGGTGAAATTTCACTTGTCCTTGCTCCACTTTCCATATAAGACATATTTTGAGCACCAAGGAGGATGCTACTACCCTTAACACATTCTGAAACCTTAGATAAAGCCGTAAATGGAGGAGTTATCATTATTACAACATCATCTTTCAAGGTCTTAACCTCAGTTGCAATTTTTTTTGCAACAATAGAAGCTTCTGCACTTGTATAATGCATTTTCCAATTTCCCGCTAAAAATGTTTTTCTCATCTTAATTCTCCAAAACCTTAATACCCGGCAAAATTTTCCCTTCAAGATATTCAAGCGATGCACCACCGCCCGTTGAAACATGAGTAATCTTATCAGATAAATTAAATTTATTAACAGCTGCAACAGAATCTCCACCGCCAACAACAGTTAAACCTGAGCAAGATGCTACCATTTCGGCAACCTTAGCAGTCCCTTTTGAAAATGAATCAAATTCAAATACACCAAGAGGACCATTCCAAATTATAGTTTTGGCGGTTTTTACAACCTTTTCAATTTCTTTTAAAGTATTAGCTCCAATATCCATGCCAATCTTGTTTTCAGGAACATTAAAGGAATCAATATGCTCAGGAATTGAATTTTTGTTAAAATCATCAGCTACAATATGATCAAGTGGTAAAATTACTTTAACGCCCAGCTCTTTTGCTTTCTTTAAAAAAGAAGATGCTATACCAATATATTCGTCCTCTAAAAGAGATTTGCCTATAGAATATCCTTCGGAATGCAAAAAAGTATAAGCCATTCCACCGCCAATCACAACTACATTTGACTTTGACAAAAGTGATTCTAGTACCGCAATCTTTGAAGAAACCTTAGAACCACCAATAATTGAAACAAATGGCCTTTCGGGATTTTTTAATATTCCACCAAGAAATTTATCTTCTTTTTCCATTAAAAATCCACCAACAGATGGCAAATAATCAGCAACTCCCACAGTTGAAGCATGAGCTCTATGAGCTGCGCCAAAGGCATCATTTACAAAAACATCTCCATTTTCAGAAAGTTTTTTTGCAAAATTTTTATCGTTTTTCTCTTCTTCTGCATAAAACCTTACATTTTCAAGCAATACAACATCCCCATCCTTCATTTGCAAGGTACTATTTGCAACCTCGCTTCCAATACAATTAGAAAGCATCTTGACATCTTGGCCTAAAAGCTCTGACAATCTATTAGCAACCGGCTTAAGAGAATATTTAGGATTTTTCTTTCCATCTGGTCTACCCAAATGACTTACAAGCACAATCCTAGCTCCTCTTTCTTTTAAATACTCTATTGTAGGCAATGCTGCCTTAATTCTAGTATCATCGCTAATGCTCCCCTCTTTCAGGGGAACATTAAAATCACATCTTACTAAAGCTCGCTTGCCCGCGAAGCTACTAAAGTCTTTCACTGTTTTTATTGACATTTTATTACCTTAAGCTTACTTATTTTACCAATTTTTGAGCAAGATCAACCACTCTTGTAGAATATCCAAACTCATTGTCATACCATGACAATACCTTTGCAAATCCATTTTCAAGAACCATTGTCTCAAGACCATCAACAATAGAAGAATGAGAATTCCCTTTTATATCTGAAGATACAATTGGATCTTCCGTGTACCCCAAAATACCTTTAAGCTCAGGCGTTTCTGATGCCTTCCTGAGCACAGAATTAATCTCTTCTTTTGTAACATCCTTTTTCTTGAGCTGAACTGTAAGGTCAACTATTGAACCTGTTGGCACAGGCACCCTCATTGAAGTACCATTCAACTTACCCTTAAGTTCAGGCAAAACAAGCCCAACAGCTTTTGCAGCACCGGTTGAAGTTGGAATAATAGAAAGTGCAGCAGCTCTTGCTCGTCTAAGATCAGAATGAGGAAGATCCAAAATTCTTTGATCATTAGTATAAGCATGAACTGTTGTCATAAGCCCTTGTTCAATTCCAAATGATTCATGAAGTACTTTTGCAAGAGGAGCCAAGCAATTGGTTGTACATGAAGCATTTGACACGGCCTTTAAATCAGAATTAATATCGTGATCATTTACACCAAGAACTATTGTTTTAATCTCGTCTTTAGCAGGAACTGTTAAAATAACTTTCTTAGCCCCAGCATGATTCACATGATCAAGATATCCCCCTTTATCACTAGTTGCTGATGAAAAAACACCTGTTGACTCAATTACAACATCAATTCCAAGCTTTGCCCAAGGAAGATTTTTTGGGTCTCTCTCAGCAATAATTTTTATTTCTCTTCCATCCACAACAATGGCACCATCTCTTGACTCAACTTTTTTATTATATACCCCAAAAGTCGAATCATACTTTAAAAGATGTGCAAGAGTTTTAGGATCTGTTAAATCATTTATTGCGACAATATCAATTCCTCTTTCAAAAGCAATCTTAAAAACATTTCTACCAATACGCCCAAAGCCATTAATAGCCAATTTCATACAAAATCCTCCAATTTTTTGATTTTATTCTCACTAGAATTATTAAATCACAAATTAACAACAAGTGTCAAACTATCTTTTTATAAGCACAGTGGCTCCTTCTTGAATATAATCCTTTAAAAAGGTAGAAGATTTTATAATGCCTCTGGAGATATAATCACTTATATCCTCAATTAAAATCTCGCCTAAAATATCTGATTTTTTGTAAACAATAAAACCAGAATCTCTGGTATCACCGTTTAAAGCACCTTCTTTAAGAATCAAAAAAACATCGCCTTTTACAACACCGTTTACTTGGCCAAGATTAATAAGAGCATCGTCATTTTTAATTTGAAGAATCTTTCCTTTTTTGGGCAAATAATCATGAAAATCTTTTGAAAGAGAATTTAAAGCATTGCTTAAATAATTAACACCTCCCACATCATAAGAGAAAGAAACAACCTTAATCCCTGTTTTACCTGAAAAAATATTCACTACCAAGGTAGCTGTATTTTTCAAAATATCTGCCTTAAAATCAAAAATTAAAAATAAATCCAAATTATTATTTCTTGAATAAGAAAACCCTTCAGAAAAATTATTAATCAGATAGTCTCTATTTTTATTGTAATCAAAATTATAGTTAACTATTTCCATATTTAAATTACGCTCAAGCACCCTTTCAGCGTATCTCAATATCAAATCATTTGCCCCAAAAAACTTACTCTCACTTTGAGTAAAAATAGCCATTTTATAAACCACTCTGTCATCGTAAAGCTTATTAAAATCAGCAATGCTTTTGTATCCGTATTTATAAAATAAAGACCTTCTAACATCAAAAGACACAACATCGTAAAAATCTAAAATTCTAGAATCAGTAGAATTTCTTTGTTTTGCTAAATAAAAAAGCTGCTCATATGCCATAATATCTAAATTCATAAGCTTGTATATTTTTGAAAGCAAAAACCTAGCACTATCATTATCAGGCCAAATATCAACAGCATTTTTTGCATTAAACAATGCTTTGTTTAAATTTAAAGATTTAAAAGCTTTAAGCCCCTCATTTTCATAATGCTTAGAAATCCTAGCATTGGAATTATTTTTCAAAAAATTTCTAAAATTAGATGCAAAAAAACTCTCCTCAAGAGCAATATTATAAAATTCTAAATCTTTTTTGAGATTTTTAGCTCGCTCTAAATATAAAATAGCCTTTTCAATATCTCTAAATTTTAAGTAAGAATACCCCAATAAATAATAAAGCTCATCAGAATCTTTATTAACTAAAATAGCTTTCTGCAATGCTTCTATTGCATCCTCATATTTAAATTCATGCAAATAAACAAGCGCAAGCAATCGATACGCATCAACAACTCCAAAATCTTTGTAAGAGCTTTCAATTAAAGCCAAATAATTTAAAGCATACTTTTCAGCAAGCCCCAAATTATTAATACTAATATAAAATTCAGCGACTCTTTTATGAAAATCTGGAAAAGATAAAAAATTTACCCTGACTTTATTTATCAAATGTCTAATCTTGTCATGCATTCCTAGCCTTTGATAAATGTCAATAAGATGCTCAAAAGCACTATAATTATTTTGACTATAATCAAGAATAGATAAATAATAATTAGCAGCAGCTATAAATAATCCATTTTTTTCAAAAATTGAAGCAAGTCCAACCAAAGCATCAATATTATTCCTTTGTTTAACTAAAACCTCAGAATAGATTTTTTTTGCTTGATCAATTTTATCGTTTTTTAACAATATATTTGCATAAAGAATTTTATACTCGGTGTCCTTATTAGACATTTTAGAGGCTTTCTCTATAAAAAATTGTGCTTGAGTATATATCTTAAGGGAATAGTAAATTGATGCAATAAATTTATAAGCTTCATAATAATTGGGATTAATTTTTATAGCCTCAACAAGCTCATCAATAGCATCATAATACCTTTTAGATAAATAATACTCATTAGCCCTTTGATAATGTCCTAATGCTGTAGTATCACTTCCTAATAGAACACTAAAATTAAAAAGGAATAACATTAAAAACCAATTAAAATTCATAAACCTTCCTTCTCGGAAATCTTTATCACCTTAATATTTCTTTGATGCATATTTTTAATCGAAAAAACCAAATTGTTATATTCCACCTTTTCATTTTTCAAAGGAATCCTCCCAAAAAGATCATAAACGAAACCGCCAAGAGTATCAAAGTCTCCATTTGGCAAATTTAAATTAAGCTTCTCATTTAAATCCTCTATTAAAATTCTTGCATCACAAAGATAAGATCCATCATCAAGATGAACTATTTCATCAAGCTCATTGTCAAATTCATCTTGAATGTCACCTACTATCTCTTCAAGAATATCTTCAAGGGTTACAAGCCCCGAAACCCCACCATACTCATCAACCACAATTGCAATATGAACATGATTTTCTTGAAATTCTTTTAAAAGAGAGTCTGTTTTTTTGCTTTCGGGGACAAACATAACCTTTCGCATAATATCTTTTAAGTCTATTTCGTAGAAATCTTTTTTACACATATGCAATAGTATGTCTCTTGTATGAATTATCCCAACAATATTGTCAATGGTACCATGATACACAGGAAATCTTGAATGACTGCTAGATGTTACAACTTTTAAAAGCTCGTCCTTGCTCTTAGCATAATCAACAAATATAACTCCTATCCTAGGAATCATAATCTCTTTTACAATAGTCTCTTTAAGCGCATTGAAATTTTTTATCAAAGAAGTTTCAATATTCGACTTATCTTCAAGATCATTTTCTGGGCTTCCTTTTTTCTTCTTTTTGTTTTTAAAATTAAAAAATCCCAACATCTAAAATACCCTTTTATTTTCTTTTAAGATATTTTCTTGAAGAATCAACATACCTTCCTTTTGAAAATCATTGGTTTCATGTTTATATCCCATTAAATGCAAAATCCCATGAATAGTAACACGTTGAAGTTCTTCATAAATTTCAACATTAAACTCTTGAGCACTAAATTTTAAATATTCAAAAGATATTACAAGATCTCCTTGTATTTTACAATTTATGCCATCAACCAAATCTTCGTTAAGCTCATTATGTTCATTATAATTAAAAGAGAGAACATCGGTTGGCTCGTTTTTGTTTCTAAATTTATTGTTCAATTCTTGTATATAAGCATTATCACAAAGAATAACTGAAAGTTCAAAATCGCTAATAGAAAGAGTATTCAAAACAGATACAATAAAATCATAAAAAACACTAAGATGTTCAAATTTAATATTTTCCACCAATAAATTCAAATCAGATTCGGACAAATTAAATATACCCTAAAATAATCCATATATAACTTACAAGTATGATTAATTGCTATAGCAATTAAATTATTTTATTTTGCAAACTAAAAACCAAAAAAATCCTTAATTATGTTTTCAAAAGCATCTTCTTGTAAAAAGCCAACAGAAACCTTTGGCTTGCCATCAACAGGAATAAAAAGAATAGTTGGAAGACTTTGTACTCCAATCGCAGAAGAAATATCTTGTTCCTTGTCTGTATCTACTTTGTAAAAATCAATGCTATTCTCGTACTTTTTAGAAAGTTTTTCAAAAATCGGAGAAAGCATTTTACATGGACCACACCAATTAGCATAAAAATCAATTATTGCGGGCCTATCGCCTCTAAAACTCCACTCTTTATTATTTTTATAATCAAAAACTTTAACAACAAAATCTTCTTCGGTTAAAGAAATAGCCATATATTTTACATGCCCCCCTATCGACTTAAAATTATATCACAAATACAATATTAATAATAAGGAATTATAAGAAATGAATCTAATGTTAATAACTTTTAATGAATTTAAAACAGGAATTTTACTCAATGACACTAGGGCAGAACATCTTGTTAAAATCTTAAAATTAAAAGATAACGACAAATTTAAATTTGGTATTCTTGGAGAAAAGAATATTTACCACTGCATTTACAAAAAAGATAAAAAACTATTTTTCAAGAAAATCTTTAAAATAGGTGAATCTAATAAACTTAAAAAATTATATGTGCTAATTGGAATGATAAGACCAATTGTTGCCAAAAGAATCATAAAAGAACTTGCTAGCATTGGAATATACAAAATATTTTTTTTTAACACTGAGCTTACTGAAAAATCATATTTAAATTCTAAAATCTTTAAAAACAATGATTTCAAAAAACATTTAATAGACGGAGCAATGCAAGGAGAAATAACATACTTACCAAAAATAAAAATTATGAAAAATTTGAAAGACAGCCTTAAATATATTCAACAAGAAAATTTTGAAATAAAAATATTGCTTGAAAAAAATAGTGAAAAAAATTTAATTGATATAGAACAAATAAACAATGCAGCCATTATTGTGGGACCTGAGAGAGGATTTACAGAAAAAGAAAAACAATTAATATCGCAATATAATTTTTCCTCTTACAGTATATCCACAAACACCCTAAGAACAGAAACAGCCACAATTGCTGCATCTATTATTACAGCATCAAAACTAATTAATATGTGATTTTATATTAGAAATTTTTTTATCATTTTAAATCAATATGTTTTTGAGCACAATTAATTTATAACTGTTTGATTAATCAGCTTATCATAAATATAAAGCTCAATCATAGAACCTTTGTTAACCTCATAGGGCAACTTAATCAATCCTCCCCTTGACTTAAAAGAATAAATCAAAGAATTTTTACCATCCACGCCTTTTAACCTAACAGATATATCAACATAAGATGGATGTTGTCTTAATTTATAAGTCAAAATTCCAAAAACAATTTTATTGTCAACCTTGGGCTTTGCAATAGTAATTAAAATTTTATCTGATTCATTTATTTTGGTTCCAGGCGGAATAGACTGAGAAATAATATTTCCAAAATCGCCGATATTTGCCAAATCAATGTCAAAGTTAATGCTATCGCTTAAAAGAGAAGCAATTGCATCTTTATAATAAATTCCAACATAATTTTTAACATGTTTGTCCAAATGATCTTTACCCTTACTAATTAAAAATTGAAGATCCGTTAAACTTGATATTTGACTACCCGGTGATGGATTTTGACTAATTATTATTCCTTTTGGCAATTCGCTCTCAACCTCAAGAGGTTGAAGAATATGGTAAAGTAATTTAGAATTATCAAAAGAATTGGCCTTTAAATTAATAATAACATCGTCAATGTTTTTACCAATAAAACTATCAACTCTGTTTATTATAGCCCCTTTGCTAATGAAAATTATAACCTTATTGCCATGTCTTAAAACAGTACCTGGTTTTGGACCCTGATCTATTACTTTCCCTTTATCAAGAGCACTTGAAGAAAATTTAAATTCAATGTGCGGAATCAACTCTTTTCTCTGCAATTCAAGAACAGCATCCTCAATAGCAAGAGAATAAAGATTTGGAACGACTGTAATCTCATTATTTTCTAAAACCATAAAGAAAATTGCAAAAGAAACAATTAAAGATCCAAAAATAACTAAAAGCAATGCCTTAATTGTGGTTTTGGGCAAAATCAACATTTCATTATTGTAATTTTTGTCACTCTGAGTCAGATCTAATTTATTTTTAAACAATTCCTCTTCATTAGAAAATTTATTTTCTAGATTGTCATTATTATTAAAACTAATATATCCCCCCTATTCTATTGAAGAAAACACTTGCCCTATTAGCTGCCTACTTCCATTATAAAAGGATTTAAAATCCAAAACCCTTCTTCCAGGTCTTTGAACTTCCAAAAGCAAAAGAATCCCTTTCCCGGTATTAACAAATAATCCTTTTTCAGGATTAAAATCAACAATTTCTCCTATTTTTCTATTCTTATATAAATCTACCTCCAAAAAATCGGCACGATGAAAAATAATGTCATTATAATCAAGCCTAGCTCTTACAAGTGGCCAAGGATTGCACGCATTAATTTTATTTTTAATCTCAAATGCACTTAAATTAAAATCTATAAATCCAGATTCTTTTTTTAAAAAAGAACAAAAAGTAGCTTCGCTTGATTTTTGAGGAATTCCCAAAAAACCCTTGCTAATTTTTTCCAAAGCTTCTAGAACAAGGCTTGGACTAAGGCTTGATACAAGTTTTGAAATATCATGACTTGTATCATAAGATCTTATTTTAAATTTTTTTTGCACTAAAATATTACCACTATCCATTTCTAAAGCCATACTCTGAATAGTAACACCACTAACACAATCGCCATTTAAAATTGCAGATTGAATCGGAGAAACGCCTCTATATTTGGGCAAAAGAGAAGGATGAACATTAATACACCCCCTTGGAAAAAGATCTAAAAATTCTTTTTTAAAAATCTTGCCATAAGAAAAAACTAACATTAAATCTGGATTCAAACCCCTAACTAAATTTAATGCATTATCATTAAGAATCAAAAGATCAAGAACTTTAATATTCCTAGCAATAGCCTCTGACTTTATTACATTTTGACTTAACTTTTGTCCTCTACCCTTAGGTTTATCAGGCAAAGTCAAAACTCCCACTACTTCATAATGCTTTACAATCTCCTTGAAAACTTCTAAAGCAATAGAAGAAGAGCTTACAAAAAATATTTTCATTTTGCCTTAAGCCCTCTTTCTCTCATATAAGGCTTTAATAATTTATTTTTTAACTTTTCTTCGTAATAATCAATAAAAAGAACTCCATTTAAATGGTCCATTTCGTGCTGAATAATTCTTGCCAAAAAATCAGAGTTTTCTATAGTAAAAGATTTTCCATTCTCATCATGAAAGTTTATTACAACAGCCTTAGGCCTCATTAAATCATAATAAACTCCTGGGATACTTAAACACCCCTCTTTGTAAGAACTAAGCTCATAAGAGGTCTCTATGATTGAAGGATTGATAAAAACCAAAGGCCTTGCCATTTTATTCTCTCTAACTACAAAAAGCGCCAAATCAAGGCCTACTTGAGGAGCAGCAAGCCCAACCCCACCGCTAATATCCATCAATTCTATCATCTTTTTAGCATAATCTCTAATCTTATCGTCAATATTCTCGACTTGCTTTGTCTTAACACGAAGCAAATCATTAGGATAAAATACCATTTCCATAAAACATCATCCCCCCTTTAAACAAAAAAAAGACACTTATTTTATTTTTCCAAAAAGCTTCCATTCCTCATTTCCCAATAATGAAAAATAAATATTACCAATCCTAGACTTAGGAATAGCATAAAGCTTGTTTTCATTAATATCTTTAAAAACTAAAAATTCTTTAAGATCTGTATCAAAAAGAACAAGCTTTCTGTCTTTACCATTAAACTTTAATCGCCAATCACCTTTTAATGTTTTGTAAAAAAAGGTTCTCTCATCAGCAGTATTAATTTCATAATCTTTTTGCTTTTTTAAAACACTTGTTGATTTTATAGCTCCCATAACATAGCTTAAAAAATCCTTATCAAATTGAACACTGCTCAAAACAGCTCCCACATAAGCTGCCTTTATTTGCTCATTCTTAGAATCAACAAAAAAAATAGTTGGACTTTTTTGTAGATTAATTTTATTAAAAATTTCATTATCCTTATCAATAACTAAAAAAACACTTTTTCTAGATACTTTGTGAATAATTTCACCATTTGTAAAAGAGTTTAAAAAACCTTTTATTAAATTTTCTTTAATATCTCTACCAACCAAAATTAAAACATTTTTATTCAATTTTTGAGCTTTTTTAATTGCAACCTCATAAGAACTCTCAAAAATAATATCTTCCGGTGGCAAAGAAAACAAATTTGAAAATCCTTGATTTAAAATCATTAAAAATGCAATTATAAATCTCATATTTTACTTGTTAGCTTTGCTAAAAATTCCAACTCTCCTTCATTATCAAAACGCTCTTTTAAGGTTAAAAACACACATTCATGATAATCATTGATATAATTTAACTCATCTTCTGAGAGCATTTCTTTTACTATCAACTCCTTTTCAAAAGGAACAAGGGTTAAATTTTCAAACTCTAAAAAAGCTCCAAAGTCGTTTGTAAAAGCTTGCCTTACAAAAACTAAATTCTCAATTCTTATTCCGTGACTAAATGTTCTATAAAGACCAGGCTCAATTGAAACTACCTCAGATCCTTTAAAAAGATAACTAGAATTAGGACTAATAGAAACTGGAAGTTCATGAACATTAAGAAAAAACCCAACACCATGCCCAGTACCATGAATAAAATTCAATTCATTTTTTAAAAGCGGTAATCTACAAATTCCATCGAGAAAAGCTCCAGAAGATCCATATGGAAACTTTAAAGAAGAAAGGCTAATGAAAGCCTTAAGAACCAAAGTATAGTCACGCTTTTCTTCATCAGAAGCATCACCTATTAAAAAAACTCTTGTAACGTCTGTCGTACCAAGTCCAAAATATGAACCCCCAGAATCAATCAAAAGAAGACCATTGGTATTTATTTTTTTACCTCTTTTGGGCTTATAATGCGGAAGAGCTCCATTTTCTCTAAAACCAACTATTGAGTCAAAGCTAGAGCTAAAAAAATCTTTATTCAATTTTCTAAAATGCAAAAGCATATCAGCAATATCTATTTCATCTAATTCAGACAATTCAACCTTGCTAAGACTTTTAAATTTACGTAAAAATTTAATCAATGCAATAGCATCAATAACATGTGCTTCTTTCATCTTAAGAAGTTCATAATCAGTTTTTAATGCCTTAAGACTACTTATAATACTCTCTCCCAAAATGATATTAGTCTCACCAAGAACTTTTAAAACCCTAACATTGGCATAAAATGCAACAAAAAATTT
Organism: [Borrelia] finlandensis; assembly: GCF_000181875.2. Classification (GTDB taxonomy): domain Bacteria; phylum Spirochaetota; class Spirochaetia; order Borreliales; family Borreliaceae; genus Borreliella; species Borreliella finlandensis. The sequence continues at coordinate 57,601 of NZ_ABJZ02000005.1, forward strand.
ACCTTCGTGCTTTATTTTGTCCAAAAAACAATAAAAATTGCTGTAAGACTCTATTTCAAAATTTTCCATTTCAAGTGCTTCTTTAACGCCTGAATCAAGTTTTTTTATATCAACAAAAAGAACGTTTTTTCGATTTTTATTCCTAGATATTAAAAGAAACGAATAAAACAGTGCTGATTCTTTAACATCTGACCCTCTTAAATTCAGTACCCAAGCAATCTCATCAAGAGCAGTAATAACATAAAAATCTGCCAAATTCTTTTCTAAAATTAAATAAATAGATTTGATTTTTTCAGCTCTTTTATTATTCTTCTCAGCATCAGCCAATTCAAATACATGGCTAAACTCAAGCTGAAGCCTAGATTTCCAAATTAAATCAATTAGATCTTGATTTAAAGCCTTGATATGTGTATTTTTGCATTTTTCAGACAACTCTTTATAAAACTTTATACTAATCTCATCTGAATAAATTCCAAGCTTTGATTCTTGAAGATTCAAATTTATATACGTAAAAATATCAGGAGATCCTTTTACTCCAAGCTTTATTAATGCAACCTCAGTTCCCTTAAGCTCTTGCTCGGCCTGTAAAAAATACCTACCATCTGTAAAAAGAACAGCTTTTGATAATGTTATAATTACCGTACCAAAGCTACCAGAAAAACCTGTAATAAACTTACGAGTGCTATACCTTTCATGAGAATATTCACTAAAATGAGGATCGTAGCCTGCTACTAAATAAGCATCAACTCCATTATCCCTCATATGATCTCTAAGTAAAGCTAATCTTTTATTAATATCCAAAAAAATCCCCTTTATACAACCTTACTAATATTAGTATACCAAATAATTATCAATTTAAAAAAAAAAATTTATTTGATATAATTTAGCTTAAAATTAACTCCTAAAGGATAAAACATGAAAAATATTAAAGCGGTTGCCTCTGATCTTGATGGCACTCTTTTACTATCAAAAAGCTATATTGGAGCCTTTACAGAACTTGTAATTAAAAAATTAACAAAAGAAAAAAAGAAATTCATAATAGCAACAGGAAGAAGTAAAAATGAAATCATTCAAATTGCAAAAAAAACAGATCAACTGCAAGTTTCATTTTTTATTACATTAAACGGAGCAAAAGTTTACAATCAAGAATGGAAATTAATAAAAAGTCATAATTTATCTGCTGAAGTGGTAAAGAAGATTTTAAATTTAAGAGACGAGAAATTTAGCCACATACCTCATTTTTTACATAAAGCAGATCAAAACGACGACCAATTAAATATTGACATCAAGACTAAAATTGCAATTGATCAATGTAAAAAATTGCAAAAAGAATCCAATGTCTTCAGACATGAAATAATCAGCCCAATCAATAAAATTCAAGAAATTAAAGACTTTAACGAGCTTAAAAATTTTGAAAATGTTGCAAAAATAATACTAGCTGGCAGAGAAGAAAGCCTAATAGAATATGAAGCAATGATTTTAGAGAAATATAAAGGAGAAATAAATGCATACCTTTCTACCCCAAATTCACTAGAAATTGTAGATCATAAAGTCTCCAAAGGTAATGCATTAAAAGAGGTTCTTAAAACTATAAATATTGATTTAAGCGAAACCATAGCTTTTGGAGATGGATTTAATGACACTGATATGCTAGAAAATGTTAAAAAGGGATTACTAATGGGAAATGCAAATTATAGATTAAAAGCAATGCTTCCTTACTTAGAAGTAATAGGAACAAATGATGAAGAAGCTGTTGCAAACTACATTAATGAGAATGTCTTAGAAGAACCTATTTAGGAGGAATAAATGGAGAAAGATTTAATAAAATATGCAGAGCTTATAATTTTAAAGGGAATTAATTTACAAAAAAATCAATGTGTTTTAATTCAAGGTTCAATCGACAATTATAATTTTTTGAAAATATTATCAAAAAAAGCTTATGAACACGGGGCTAAGTATGTCAAACTAAACATTAAAGACATTGATATTTTAAAATCAAGACTAAAATTTTCACAAGAAGAAAGCTTGAAATTTATTCCAAATGCAGAAAAAAGCTTTTTAGAAGAAATGGTTCAAGATAAATGGGCAAGAATAAACATCGATGATACAGAAAATTTTGAAGACTTAAAAGAAAGCATTGGTCAAAAAATGTCAATTTATCAAAAAGCTTTAAATTTGGCAAGCAAAACCTTGTCACAAGCAATAATGAGCAACGAAATAGCCTGGTGCGTTGTTTGTGCACCAGGTCCAAAATGGGCTTCCAAAGTTTTAAATAAAAAAGAAGGAAGTCAAACTTTAGAAGAATTTTTTAAAATACAAAAAAAAATATTATTACTCGACAGCGAAAATCCAATAGAAAGTTGGGAATCCCATGGGGAAAAACTTCACAAAAGATGCAAAATATTAAATGAACTTAACCTAAAAAAGGTAATTTTTAAAACCGAAAAAACAAACTTGGAAGTATATCTGCTTGAAACTTCCCTATGGACAGGTGGAAGCGAAAAAATCAAAGGAACAGAAATAGAATTCAATGCCAATATGCCAACAGAAGAAGTTTTTACAACTCCAAACTATAAAAAAACAAAAGGCATTGTGTACGCCACCCGCCCTGTAATGGTCCTTGAGACACTAATATATGGAATGTGGTTAAAATTCGAAAATGGAAAAGTTGTTGACTTTGGCTGTGATGATGAGAAGCAAAAAGAAATATTAAAATCACACATTGAAACCGACATTCAAGCAAAATATATAGGAGAAGTAGCATTAGTTGACAGCAGCTCCCCTATTTATCAAAGCAATCTTATTTTTTACAGCACATTATATGATGAGAATGCAAGTTGCCACATAGCACTAGGAGCTGCATATCCATCTTGTTTAAGCAATGAAGAAGATTTAAAGACCGATGCCGATAAGCTAACTTACGGATGTAACGTTTCATTGATACATACAGATTTAATGATTGGAAGCGATGACTTAAATGTCATTGGTGTAGACAAAAATGGAAAAGAGTACACAATAATAAAAGCTGGTAAATTCGCAATATAAAAGGAGGCTTAATAATGATAGGGGCATTGCTTACCAATGATCTTTTTTTGTCTTGTCTTGTATCAGGAATTTCTGCTCAAGTGATTAAATATGGTATCCAAACTGTAAAAACAAGAAAGTTAAAACTAACTCCAGTACATCTTTTAAAAAAAATTTTTCTAGAAACAGGAGGCATGCCAAGTAGTCATTCATCAACAGTCACCGCTCTTTCAACCTCAATTGCACTAACTGAAGGAATAGATACAAATTTTATAATAGCTCTTGCATTTGCCCTTATTACAATAAGAGATTCTTTCGGCGTAAGATATATGTCTGGAGTTCAAGCAGAATATTTAAATGCATTATCAGAAAAATTAAAAAAAGAAATAAAAATTGACACAACAAAAATAAAAGTGGTCAAGGGACACAAAAAGAAAGAGGTTCTAACGGGTATAATAATAGGAATAGTCTCTGCGTATATTGTGTGCTATTTTTAGCATAGGAAAAAATAAATGGTGCGTTTTTTAGGTTTTTTATATTTAATTACAACAATACCACTTATCAATTCCTGCGATGCAGCTCAATTTGGAGACTACAAACCTTTATACTTTGAAAATGAAAATGATCTAAAAACTGCCAATGAATATATAAATTCACTAGGATACAAAACAATCTCAGAATACACAACAAAAATTGACATTTTAGACTTTCCCGAAAATAAAGAAATCACAATAAATGAGATAAACAAACTTAACAATCTTGACCTGAGAAAAAGCATATTTTTAAAAAAGCTCTCCAATCTTTTCAACATAGAGCACAAAAAACTTCTTTATGTTGAAAACAGGTTCAAAAGTATAAATTTTAAAAACCTAAAAAAAGAACTCAATATTAATGCCGACATACATTCTCTTGACTACAAAACAAAAATCAATTTTATTTCAAGCATAATATTTCTAATCATAATAATTTTATTAATTTTTTTAGACCCAACAAATTCTATATTTACTTTAATTTTTCTATTAATTTCATCTCTTACTTTTATGATAAGCAAAGAAATAATGTATTTTTATCCATTTACAGTTCTCTCTTATTTGTTATTTTCAATAATCAGTAATTTTAACAAAAATTACAATAAAATATATTTAAAAGAAATAAATTTTTTAACACTAATGACAAAAATAAAACACTTACTATTTTTATTTATATTCACAGCTCTATATTTCATTACAATCACAACCTTTTTTACTACAAATATTGATCCCACTTTTATTGCATTTGTCGCAATACCAACCCTTTGCATTTTCTTAATTTTCAGCTGGATAAAAACAGAAAGCAATTTTAAAGGCACTTTCTTATTCCCAATTGAGATTAAAGAGAAAAAAATAGAAGGAAAAAAAGCTTTAAAATCAAAAATAGCAATACATTTACTGCTATTTACACTCTCATTAATTCCTTTTGCTTATTCAAGCTATATGCTAAATTCTTATGAAAACATTAACTACCTTTACAGCAAAAAATTAAATTACTTTGATTATTTAAATCCTAATAATATTTATATAATGCTGGGATACAACAAAGACATGCCCAATATTATAGGGTACCTGTCCCACATTCTTTATCAAAACGAACTAAAATACAATATTACCGCTAAGTATGGGAAAATTCTTAAAGATATAAAAGAAAATTACTTTGAAATCAAAAACGACAAAATAGAAATTCATCCTAAAACTGTTTACGAAGTAGACAAATCATTTATTGATGAAATTCTTAAAAAAGATCTTGCAAGTCTGTTTTTAAAAAATAAAAATCCAATCCTAATATATAAAGAAAACAAGAATAATATCAACACAGATAAAAAAAATTACAAAATACTTTTCTTTTTCTCTTTGCCCTTCTTTGTATTACTATTCCTATTTAAAGCAATAAGATTTACAATTCTTTTAAACATAAATGAAAAAACCTATAAAAAATATATTCAAGGATAAATAGCTAATGCTAGACTTAGAAAAAGTAAAAACAATTTTAAAAAAATACAATAAATACGAAATGAACATTAACGAGATTCAAATACCTGAGTATGCCCTAATACCCCTTGAAACAGAAAATTCAAAATCCATAATATACATAATTGAAAAACAAAAAATAGAAGAAAATCAAATTTTATCCAAAAACTCAAACATAGAGCTATACACATATTCTCCAATATCTGGAATAGTAGAAAAAATATACACAGCCAATTTTCCAGATGGAAAAAATTTAAAATCAGCATTAATCAAATTTCAAGGAAAAATAAAAACTGAAAAAACACCAATTGAAGAAGGAGCCTCAAGAGAAAAAACCTTGGAAAAATTAATTCAACTGGGAATTCCTTGGTTTAACGAAAATTCTTTATTTCAATTCATAAACAAATGTAAAAAAATAGACAAAATGATTTTATTAACAAACGGAAAAGATGCATTTACAAATATTTCAGAAGCACTGATGGCAGAAAAATTAGAAGAAATTTTTTCAGGATTCCAAATAATCGACAAAATATTCAAATTCAAAGAAATAATAATAATATCAAATAAAGACAAACTTAAAAAAGAATTTGAAAAATTGAGTATTTTTAAAAACAGAAAAATAAAAATTAAATCTTTAGAAAATGCATATCCTTATACAAATCACGAAATGATAATGCACTTTTTATACAATAATAAAAATACAAAAGATGATATAAACCCCCACAATAATATTTTATTAGCAAATATTGAAGATCTATACAATGCAAATCTTGTTATAAAAAATAACAACCCTTATAAAGAAAAATTTGTGGCTATAAATGGAAATAAAAAAATAAAAAGTAGAATGCTGAAAGTAAAAATTGGAACCTCTTTCAGCCAGATAATAAATGAGAAAATTGATACAAAAAAATATGAAATTTTTTTAAACAACCCAGCCAATAAAATAAAAATCAATACATTAAACATACCGATAACAAGAGATATTTATAGCCTCACCATATTAAAGAAAAAGTCAATATACGACAAAATTAAAGCATTGTTTATATCAAGCTTTGCACCATTGCAAATGGAAAATATTATTTTTTCATTCTTAAAGAATGAAAAAATAATTAATAGCAGCAAATTAAAAATATTTAATTATACAGACAAAGAAGTAGAAGAAGAAATACATAAGGTTCAAAAAGAAATTAAAAGCAAAATTCTAAATGAAAGCCTAACAAATGAAGTAATATACACTGAAAACAATTTAAAAGACATATACTTTGCTATCATACTATCACTATCACCTAGCCTGATATTTTCTTTCCTAAATAACACAAAATTCATGACAGACACCTTGCTGTTAATATTTATTAGTGTGGTAATTTATATACCTATAATGCTAAAAATTAATTACAAATGTTTGTCTTTTTTTGTTTACGCCGCCTTAATGATAAGCATTATATTACCCTTGGATTTAGAAATTACACTAAAAATAACCTCCTTATTATTTACTTTTTTGGTATTCTTTTACTTTTTCAGACTATCAACATTTTTGGCAAACCCCATATTAATTTCTTTTATGTTTTTGGTATTAAATTTTCCAGTAAGTTTTAAGCAAACCTATCAAGAGGGGCTTAAAAACTCAAATTCAATAATTCCAACCTGGAATGAAATAATTGAAACAAATTCAAACATAAAAAATTTAAAAAGTTTAAATACCTTTACAAGATATGAAAATAAAAAAATAGATGTAATTGAAAACTTTGTAAATCAAAACATTTTTTCCGCTTTTAATATAATTGTCACAAGATTTCATATTGAAAGTCTTTTGGGAGTTAATAATGAAAAAAAAATATCTCCTATCTTGCTTTATTTTGGCCTCTTATTAATAGTTGGCAAATATATAATCAACAAATTAATACCACTGTCATTTTATATAAGCTTAATGGCAATCTCGTACATAGCACATAATATAGAATTGCTAAACCACATCAGCTCCGACATGTTAACACTACTTATTTCCCCAATTCCAATGCTGCTAATATTTACAATGGCAACAGAATTGCAAATAACACCTCACTTTAAATTTGAGCAAATACTCTACGGATCAATATTGGCATTTATATACTTTTTGACATTAAGCTATATTCCTTTTGAAACTTTATCAGTCATAATATCTATTTTCATCTTACAAACAAGCTCAAACTTAATAAAAAAATATAGCTTAACCTTCAAAATTAAAAAAATAATACATGTTTTGAAAACAAATAAAGAAAAAGCACTCAAAACACCTCTTGAAAATGAAAAGGATATAATAAAATTATGACCAATAATTTAATTGCATGCCTAATTATTAACAACTTAACCTTAATACACTTTGTTGGATTTGAGGACATAAAAATAAAAAACAATATAATGCTAATAAAAAAATACGTCATAATAACAATTACTTCTTTATTAATATATTCAATATCGTTTTATCTCTATAAACTGTTTGCAAAGAATAATTTACTGTTCTTAGTGCCAATTTTTTATGTAATTTTAATTTACGTGTTGATATTATTATTTAAAGTATTAAATGATGTATTTATTGCTTACAACAAAAAATCAAATTATTCAAACGATTTCATGCTTTCAAATAGCAGCTTAATTGCAATAACGTTTTTTGCGCTTGATAAGAACAAAGGATTTTTTGAAGGATTAGAAATACTTATTCTATCTGCACTTGGCATACTAATAGCTTTAATGTCAATAACATCAATAAAAAAAAACTTTGACAAAAACCCCAAAATCAATATATTGGAAAACGAACCAATATATTTTTTTATAATGTTTATTTTATCTTTAATTCCAAATATAATTATATTAATATACAATCAATAATAGCGAGAAATAAAAATGAAAGAAAAAATAAATACATTGCTCAAACAGGCCGAAGACATTTGGAGGAAGCTTTGACAAAAATGAAATTCAAGCTAAAATCGAAAAATATGAAAAAGAAATAAACCAGAAAAATTTTTGGAATGATCCTAAAAGAGCTCAAGAAGTAATTAAGGCTCAAAGTATTTTAAAAAATAAAATTGATCCGTGGAAAGAGCTAATAAATAAAATAAAAGACTTAAGCGATTTGTGCGAAATTGCTGAAAATGAAAAAGATACTAGCGGCTTGGAAATCGAATTTAATACGCTTGAAAAACAATACAAAGATTTGCTCACAATTTCTTACTTTAAAGAAGAGCTTGACGCAAACAATGCTTTTTTAACCATTCATTCTGGGGCTGGGGGCACTGAAGCATGTGACTGGGTTGCAATGCTTTACAGAATGTATTCAAGATACGCTGAGAGAAAAAAATACAAAACTGAACTTATTGATTTGCTCGAAGCAGAAGGTGGAATAAAATCTGTTACAATAGAAATCAAAGGTGAGTATGCTTATGGGCTATTGAAAAGTGAAGTCGGAATACATCGTCTTATAAGAATTTCTCCTTTTGATGCTGATAAAAAAAGACATACCTCTTTTGCATCAGTATTTGTTGACCCTGTTATTGATGACAAAATAGAAATAATAATCAAACCAGAAGATATAAGAATTGATACATACAGAGCATCGGGAGCCGGGGGGCAACACGTCAATAAAACATCTTCTGCTGTAAGAATAACTCACATTGAAACAGGAATAGTAACTCAGTCTCAAAGCGACAGAAGCCAGCACAAAAACAAAGACTTGGCAATGAAAGTTTTAAAATCAAGACTTTATGAATACTATAAGAACAAAGAAGATGAAAAAAACAAATCCAAGCAAGACACAAAAAAAGAAATTTCTTGGGGCAACCAAATAAGATCTTACGTATTTCAACCTTACAATTTGGTAAAAGATCACAGAACAAAATTTGAAAATTCAAACACCACTTCGGTTATGGACGGCAACATAGACAATTTCATAGAAGAGTATCTAAAATGGAAAAGCTTAAACTAAAGCTAGCAATACCATTGCTAGTATTTACAATATGCAAAATACATTCTCAAAGTAATATTGAATACAATTTTTCCTATATCATTAATACAAAAAAAGAAAATATTGACCTAAAAAAGGGAATTGAAAAACAATTGGACAAAATCTATGATAAAATAACAGAACATATAGTAAGCAATGATGACAAGAATATTATTGAAGATATTTATATAAATCAAGATATAATAAAAACAGAACTTGAAATTAGCAAATTAAAAAAAGAAATGGATAAAAAAAAACTTCAAAACATAATAACCGCAAAAGAAAAGCATAACACCAAAACCAAAATTGATGAGCTTAAAAAAAATATTCAAAATATTACCAGTAAACAAAAAAAATTTGCAGAATATTTTAACAATTTAAAAAAACTAAAAGTAAAATATAAAAAAATCGAAGAGCAAACAAATATATCAAATTTAAATAAAGAATTTTTTATAAGAGAAGAATTATTTTTTATTAACTATATTGATCTTAAAAAAATAGAAAATTATTATTTGCTAGAAATTAGCAACATCACTCCTGAGAAAATTGAGACTAAAAAAGCGGTATTTAAAACATCATCTTCTGTTAATGAAATTGCAGATCAAATAACAAAATACAGCCTCAAAGAAATATTGGGCAGAGAATTCTTAAAAATCAACATTAACGTCAAAAATAACTCAGATGCAAAAATCTATATAAATGAAAAATTTGTTTCAAAAGGAATCTATCACGATAATATTTTTGACATTTCCAAACTCCCAAACAAAGAAATTGAAATACAAATCACAAGTGCAAATTTCGAAAACTATTCTATTAAAAGAAAGGTAAAAAATGCAGACTCAATAATATTAGATATTGACTTAAAAAGAACAATCTCTAAAAAAGTATCAATTACAAGCAATGTGCAATCTAAAGTTTTTAAAAAAGGAATATTTATGGGAGAAACCCCAATTGAAATTGAAAAACCAGAAAATCAAGATATCATCTTGCTTAAATCTAAAGGATATAAAGATAAATTCAAGTTAATAAATAAAGAAGAAGATCCGGTAGAAATAGAAATGATAAAAACTAACAAAAATAGACTTATCGACACAAGAGATAAATTTTATGTCAATCTGGCTGTCTTTACATTAAGCACAATAGGAACCATTTTTACAGGAACATTACTTAACAATTCAGAAGCACTTTATAAAATAACGGGCAATCACTTTATTAACAAAAGATTAACAGCAGAAGATGTTTATATGGCAAAAGCGGAACAAATGACTGCAACATTTCTATTTGGAGTAGGAATCACTTTAACTATTGGAAGCTTTATCTCATTAATAACTCATTTAGTAGAATATATTAAAGAAGCAAATATGGGAGAATAGATTTAATAATCTGCAATCAAATAGGAGAACAAACTTTTGGGCATTTTAGAAAAAATAAAAAATTTATTTAAAAGCAAACAACAAGAAAATGTTATTGAAAATTTAGAAGACATTTTATTAGAATCAGACATTAATAATGAAATTGTAATAGAGATAATAAATAAATTAACAAAAGAAAAAAATGAAAACGAAAAAACTATTATTGGGAAACTAAAAGAACTTTTAAGCAGCTATATTAACACAAAAAAATTTACTCTAGAAAATAACAAATTAAATATTTTATTAATAGTTGGTATAAATGGAATTGGAAAAACATCAAGCATAGCAAAACTTGCAAATAAATTAAAAAATGAAGGCAAAAATATATTAATATCGGCTGCTGATACATTCAGAGCAGCTGCAATTGAACAAATGAAAATTTATGGAGAACAAATCGGCGTTAGAATAATATCTCAAAACCAAGGAAGCGATCCATCAGCTGTAATATTCGACAGCATATCAAGCGCTAAGCTTAAAAAGCACGATGCATTAATTATTGACACAGCCGGAAGATTGCAAAACAAAGAAAATTTAATAAAAGAGCTTCAAAAAATAAATAATGTAATATTAAAGCAAATAAAAAACACCAACATTAATTACCAAAAAATACTTGTAATAGATTCTACCATTGGAAAAAATGCAAATAGCCAAGCAGAAATTTTTAATAAAGCAATAGAAATAGACGGAATAATAATCACAAAACTTGATTCATCCTCAAAGGCAGGTACAATAATAAATATTTCAAAAATTCTTGAAAAACCTATATACTTTACTACCTTTGGAGAAAAACTAGAAGATATTAAAGAATTTGATATAAATGAATATTTTAATAAATTGCTATGAAAAAAAACCAATTAATACTTCTTCTATTTATGCCACAAATTATTTATGCAAAAAGCTATTTTGCATCTGATGTATTTTTTAATAAATACCAAAAATTAAATGAAAAACCAAAAACGGGATTTTACATTGAATATTATTCTGTTGATGATACTGAAAAACTCTACTTATACAAAGAAAATAACTTAATAAAATACAAAACAATTCAAATCATAGAAAACACAAAAAAAATTACATGTTATGATACAAAAGATACAAAAAGAAAAGAAGAAATTTACGATAATTTAAATAACAAAATACAAGAAATTGAATATGATAGCAAAGGAAAAATTCTTGAAACAGCAAATTACGTTTATGAAAACGAAAACTTAATATCTAAAAATTTAAAAACAATAAACCAAAAACCAAAATTAATATATTATTCTAAAGACGACAATGGTAAATTACTAAAAATAACAGGATCAAATTTCCAAATTTGGAACTATGGAATTAATGGCGACATAAAATCTACATATTTTGACATCAAAAAAGCAACAACAAAAGTGATAAAATATGATGATAAAAAAAGAAATTCAAACAGTACAATAATTGTTAATAATAAAATAAAATCCAAAGAAAAAAACCAGTATTTAGATGAAGAAACAATAGTAAATACCTTTGAAGAAGAGAATACAAAAATCATATCTACCTATAAGGCAAACAACCTAATTAAAGAAGAAACATATAAAAATAATGAACTTATAAAAGTAAATGATTTTCAATACAACGAATCTGATATGATAATTTTTCAAAACACTAAAGAAAAGGATAAAGACCAATACACCAATACTAAAATTGAATACGAATATAACAAAGACAATCAATTAAAAAGCAAAAAAATTTATGAGAACGATATAATTTATCTAAAAACTGAATACCACAATGACAATGAATATGAAGAAGAAATATACTACAATAAAAAACCTGCTCTTAGGGTAAAACACAAGAATGGAAAAGTCACAGAAGAAAAACCAATAGGAACAAATTAAATGGGTATAAGAAATTTTTTACTTAAAAGATTAATACTAGAAGAAAAAAATAGCCTAGCCCTCACAATTGTAATAATATTAAGCATTGCATTAGGCGAAATAATAATTATTCTAACAATATCAATCATGAATGGTTTTCAAAACGATTTTTTTCTTAGCATTACAAATGTAGAAAGTGGAAACTTAAAAATAGAAAATGAACTAACTCAAGAAGAAATCAAAAAAATTAAAAAGATTGAAGGAATAAAACATATAAATAAAATATACGAAACACAAGGCATTGGAATTCAAAATTATTATTATCCAACTATTTTAAATATCATTGCAGTTGATATTAAAGATCTCAAAAAAGATCAAAATTTTATTTCATTTACAGGACTTGAAAAAGATGAACTGGATCTTAAAGACAATGAAATCATTATTGGAAATGTACTCTCTCACAATTTCAACTTATTCGAAAATGATCCCCTAGAATTAATAATAACCGATGAAATAAAAACACTTATATCGCTAGAAAATGATATAAAAAGCTTTAAAATAAAATCGATTTTCAAAAGTAATTATGCAAAAATAAATGAAACTTTAATTTTTATGAATATAGACTATTTCATTAAAAATAAAATTTTACATAATTCTGGTATTAATTACCAAGTAAAAACAAAAAATTTAAATCCAAGCAACAAATTAATTGAAAAGATTAAAGCTGTTAATCCAAAAATTAAAGCAAAAACTTGGAATGAATACAATAAAGAATTCTATAAAATATTGAAAATAGAACGAAATACAATGTTAATTATTTTAGCAAGCATTTTCATTGTTATTGCCGTTAATGCATATTATCTTCAAAAAAGAATAATAATAAACAAAAATAAAGCTATTTTAATACTATTAGCCATGGGACTTAGAATAAAAAAAATAAAGCAAATTTTTTTTATTCATTCAATAATAATTTGCACTGTAGGAGGACTTCTTGGCTTGACACTGGGAATTTCCATTTCCCTAAATATAAATGAAATTTTAAAAATAATTGACAATCTGGTAAACACTTTAATAAATTTTTTAAATCAAATATTGGCTTTAAAAATAGATGGCATTAAAATACAAATAGTAAAAAATACAATTACTCCTAAATTATTTTTAAGCGATTTAGCATTTACTTTCTGCTTTGCATGCTTTTCTACAATGTATTCAAGCATGAAGGCAACAAAAAAAATTGGAAGTCAAAAAAACATTGAAACTATTAATGGGCAGTAAAATGGAGAATATATTAATTATAAAAAATCTTTGCAAAGCATATAAAAAAAATAAAACAAAAATTCAAGTAATAGAAAATCTAAACCTAACTGTAGAAAAAGGTGAATTTATTTCAATTCAAGGAAAAAGTGGTTGTGGAAAATCGACTCTTTTTAACATGATTTCAGGAATTGATAAAATAGATTCCGGAGAGATAATATCGTGTGGAATATTTTTGAAAAATACAAATGAAAAAACATTAAGTTTGTACAAAAACAGACAAATAGGCTTAGTATTTCAAAATTATAATTTAATAAATGAATTTAGTGTAATTGAAAATATAATTTTACCCCAAATTATCTCAGGCCAAGAAACAAAAGAAACAATAAATAAAAAAGCTTTAGATCTAATGAAAATATTAAAAATAGAAAACAGAGCAAATCATTACCCTTCAGAGCTCTCAGGGGGCGAATCACAAAGGGTTGCTATTGCTAGAGCGTTAATCAATGAACCTAATATAATATTGTGTGATGAACCCACGGGAAATTTAGACTTAAGCACAGCCAAAACTGTAGAAAATCTACTTATCAATACAGCAAAAAATTTTAAAAAAACCTTAATACTAGTTAGTCACAACCCACAATTTGCAAACAAAGCAGATTCAAAATACGAATTCAAAGATAGGACATTGAAAAAATTATGATACTAAGGCTACCAGAAATTACAAAAATTGCATATTTAATTTTCAAAAATTCAACAAATAAAATAGCTTTAATAGGTTCTGGAATATCATTAAGTTTAGTAATGATCCCATTAATTATTGTTTACTATATGTCTAGCAACATCATGACTTCTACTATTAATAAATATATTGAAAGTGAAGGATTTTCAATGCAAATAGAATACAACGAAACAAATAGAACTCATTATTTAAAAGACAGATTAAGCTTATTGAAAAAAAAATATAATTATAAGGATCTAAATTATTTTTTCGAGAAAAGAACCTATGGAATTATTGGAAACAATAAAAAACAAGGTGTATTAATAAGAGCAATAGAAAATAAATTCATATTAGAAAACAAATCAATAAAATTAATAAAAGGTACTAAAAATTTAAAAAAGGATTCTATACTCATTTCAAATCAAATCAAAAATAAACTTAATTTAAATCTTAATGAAAAAATTGATATTTTGATTCCAAATACAAAAAATGATAAAATAATGCCCAGAATAAAAAAATTTAATATCTCGGGAATAATTGAAACCGGATTAAAAGATATTGATAATAATTTGGTATTGATTTCTTTTGAAAACGAGAATTTAATGTCAAAAAAATTTTCAAAAAGCATAATTGGACTTAAAATAAATTCCAATTCCATAAAAAATAATGAAATCTTAAAGCAGAATTTAGAAACCGAATTTCAAGAATTCCAAATAAAAACATTCTATGAACTTTACTCAAATAAATACAATAATCTAGATATAAGTAAAAAACTTTTAATATTCATTATGGCTTTGATTATAATATTCGCAAGCATCAATATATCTTCGTCCCTTTCAATGCTTATCTTTGAAAATAAAAAGAAAATTGCAATACTAAAATCAATTGGAATGAGTAATTTAAATATAAAAATAATATTTCTTTTGATATCGCTCACATTAAGCACTGCCTTTTGTGGAATTGGAATAATAATTGGAAATTATTTAACACTTAAAATATCTTATTTAATAAACTTTGTTGACAATGTTTTAAACTTTTTTTTAAAAATACTTGGAGAAGAAAATTCTGAAATATTAAACTCAGAATATTATGTATCTGAATTTCAAATACATTTAAGCCTAAGCTTTGGCTTAACACTTCTTGGCCTTTATATGTTAATAAACATTTTAACTACACTGATTCCGCTTAACATTGTCTCAAATCTAAAAGAAAAAGAAATCTTAAGATAGCTTAAAACTTTATTTAATCATCACATTATAAATTTTAATAGAAGAAAAATCCTTTTCAATTGTAGGATAAATCTCATTTGGGAAAATCGTACTAATTGTGAAACTCTGCTTGGATTTAGACTTTAAAAAAGAATTGGCAGAAGAAATTAATTTGCGTCTCAAAGACCTAATGATTCTACCTTCCTTATCAATATAACCAATTTCAATCTCCAAATTTTTAACAACATCTTTTGAAGAATTGAAAACTTCTATAACAGTATTTGCCTTGCAAATCCCAAAAGACTTTTGAAAATAATTTCCAATATATTTAAATTTTAATATAAAAGAATCTGAGTCAAGATTTACACCAATTTTATCATCAACATTCTCAAAAAAATCAATGTCAATGATATCTAATACTATTTTTTTAGGATTAACATCAATAGCTCTTGGTATGCTTGATATAACATCAATTGGAATATAAACATCTTTACCCCATTTTGCAGAAAAATCACTTTCTTTAGAAAAAATCTGATTAAACACAGATTTGCCAAGATCATCGTAAACTGTAACTCTGTAGGAAATCTTTTTAACAGGGTGCATTGTTGAGATAATCCCAGCTTTAAGCTGATACGAATGCGCATCTTCAAATACCAAAACTTTAGCGTCCTCTATTTCTATGTAATATAGATCTTTGGGACTTGAAATAAGATTAACAGCTTCAACTACTAAATCCGTAGCCATAGTAATAGGAGGAAGGCCTTGCGATGTAAAAGAGGGAGCAAATTTTTCTTTTAAAGCCATTGCACCATTCCCGTTCATACTCATGAAACCCTGAAAAGATCTGTAAGTAATCAAAGAAATACAAAATATCAAGATAGAGCTTATGGTTAATATTAACATCCTGTTCTTGGATTTCTTAAATTCATAATAGTCGATTAAATCTAAATCATCTCTTATTCCAAATTCTTTTGCTTGTAAAGTTACATGGATCATTTTTTTTTTAGATTCTTTAGTATTTACCTTATCAGCAACTTCTTTAAAAAGAAAAAAAAATAAACTAAACATTGACTTGTCGTGAAGAGAATAAAAATAGATAGATTCAAGCTCTCTAAAAGCAATATCTATCTTGCCTATATCAACAAATTTTTTGGCTCTCGCATAAGATCTTTT
This sequence comes from [Borrelia] finlandensis, assembly GCF_000181875.2. Taxonomy (GTDB): domain Bacteria; phylum Spirochaetota; class Spirochaetia; order Borreliales; family Borreliaceae; genus Borreliella; species Borreliella finlandensis. Next base: position 74,219 of record NZ_ABJZ02000005.1, read on the forward strand.
AAAGTGAAGACCCATATTTTCAATGTCATTATCAGAAATATCTGATACTTCAATAATATTTTTAATACTCTTTTTGCTTAAAATTTTATTTCTATGCTTCTTAAGCTTAGATAAATAAATCTTAATTCTATCTTCAGATGTTTTACTACTATTCATTGTCTTCTAATTCATCAACTTTTTTTAAAAGCCAATACGCAATATTTCTAGCAGTGGTCTTTGTAATAGAAATCCCTATAAAAGAGTTGATTAATACTATTTTTCCCTCTTCTCCACTTTTAAATTCTTTTGAAGCCTCTTCTAAAACACCTTCTTTGGTTTTTGTGTAAGCAATCTCCTCAGAAATCTCTGTGGATTCAAAAACAAGATCACAAAAAATTTCTCCTGTATTAGTTACATTCCCATAAATATTATTAACAGGAACTAATTTATAATCTTCGGCTTTTTCAAACCTATAAATTACTTCTTTCATATAAACGAGTATATCATAATCAAAAAACATAGCCAATAAACAAAATTTATATAAAAATAAATTTCAATTAAAAAAAAATGATTATTAATTAATAATCATTTTAAACTTTTCTTTTGAAATAAAAAATAATGATATAATAATTAAAAGCTAAAAATTAAAATAAAGGAACTTATAAGGATTATGGATTTCAAACAAATAAACAGCAATGTCGAAAAGGTTAAATTTTTAAGAAAAGATTTTCCTATTTTAAATAAAAAATTTGACAATAAGCATATAATTTACTTTGATAATGCAGCAACCTCTCAAAAGCCCAAAAACGTAATTTATTCTAACGTTGAATATTATGAAAATTACAACGCAAATGTACACAGAAGCGGACATAAATTTGCAATTCAATCGAGCATAAAAATAGAAAAAACAAGAGAACTTGTAAAAAATTTCATTAATGCAGAATCTGCAAAAAATATAATATTCACCTCTGGAACTACTGATGGAATTAATACCATTGCAAGTTCATTTTTTTATTCAAAATACTTTAAAAAAAAAGATGAAATTATTCTTACAACTCTTGAACATAACAGCAATTTGCTACCCTGGGTAAATCTTGCAAATTTAGCTAATTTAAAAATTAAATTAGCTAAATTCAATGAAATGGGAATTATTACCCCTGAAGAAATTGAAAAACTTATTACAGAAAAAACAAAGCTCATCAGTATTTCAGGAATAAATAATACCTTAGGAACCATTAATGATTTGGAATCTATTGGAAAAATCGCAAAAAAATACAATATATGTCTTTTTGTAGATGCTGCACAAATGGCCCCTCATATAAAAATAGATGTTAAAAAAATTGGCTGTGATTTTTTGGTATTTTCTGGACATAAAATGCTTGCTCCAACAGGAATAGGAATTTTATATATTTCAAATAATATGGTTGAAAAACTTCACAGCTCAAAATTGGGGGGAAATACTGTAGAAGAAATATTTATAGAAAATGAAAAAATTAAATTTAAAGCATCTGATTCTCCCAATAAATTTGAATCGGGAACCCCAAATATTGCAGGAATTATTGGACTTGAAGAGGCAATAAAATATATTGATAATATTTCTATGGATTTTATTTTAGAGCATGATAAGCAGTTAATCGAATATGGGGTAAAAAAATTACAAGAGATTGATGAAGTTGAATTTATACTAAATACAAATCTTAAAAGAAATTCAATAATATCATTTACAGTAAAAAATATTCACTCTCACGATATTGAAACATATCTAGATACAATGGGAATAGCAACCAGAGCCGGAAGAACTTGTTCCTATGTGGCATTTTTCCCAGAAAATTTAAATAAAAACCATCTTTTAAGAATTAGCTTTTATTTTTATAATACACAAGAAGAAATTGATAATTTCATATTGGGATTAAAAAAGGTAATAAAAGAACTTTCATAAAAATTTATAAAATAAAGGTCTTAACAAAGTTAATCAAAAATTATATTTTTGATTAACTTTAATTTTGGGATTAATAAGAATTGTTTTAATTTTTAAAAATATAAAAATAATTTCAACTGTATACTATATTTTTAAAGTTTTTTATTTAAAAATCTTTATATTATCTTTTATTATTGATTTAATAAATCAAAGAAAATAAAATTAAATTATGCTCACTGAAAAAACTAAAAAAGAATTAATAAGGTTAAGTAAAGTAAATAATTACATAATAAAAGTAGAAGCAAACCAGAATTTCAAACATAAATCTAAATGTGGAGACCAAATTTTATTCCAAATAATAGAAACCAATAATGGGAAATTTAATTTAAAACATCATGCATCTGGATGCATAGTTTTACTTGCAAGCGCAAACGCTTTAAATAAATTGTGCAATAACAAACCAAAACCCGAAATCCTAAATTTAGTGCAAAAAGTGATAAACAGTGATTTTGCAAATCTAGATGAAATTGACGTAAGTTTAAAAATTTTTAACGTATTTACAAATACAAATAGAAAAGACTGCTTTTTGCTGCCATACAAATCATTAAAAGATAGTTTGGAAAGCCATAAGCCTTTAAGGAGAACTATCAGATGAAAGTCTATTCACACTCATCAATCGGATATGAAGGAGAACTAATTGAGATTGAAATAGACATTAAAAAAGGAATTTCTGGAATTGATATCGTAGGACTTGCTGGGAGTGAAATTAAAGAATCAAGAGAAAGAGTAAAATCAGCTATCAAAAATTCAAATTTTCATTTCCCCAAAAATAGAATATTAATCAATCTTGCACCAGCTGGAATTAAAAAGCTTGGAACAGCTTTTGACCTTTCGATCGCTATTAGTATTATTAAAATCCAAGAAAGCAAAGATAATAAAAATTTAGAAATCTTAATATTAGGAGAATTGCAATTAGATGGCAAAATAAGATCGATAAAAGCGGTTTTACCGGCTATTGCACTTGCCAAAGAAAAGGAAATAAAATTTGCAATAGTTCCCTTTGAAAATTTAGAAGAAGCTAGCCTAATAAATGGTTTAAATATTTGGGGTGTTAAAGATTTAAAAGAAACTATAAAAATAATAGAACAATTAAACAGCAATATACTCCCCCCAAGAACAAATACTAAGCCTCAATCAATAATTGAAAAAGATTATATTATAGATTATGACTTTAAAAACATAAAAGGACAACAAAGGGCAAAAAGAGCAATTGAAATAGCAATTGCCGGTGGACATAGCATCATGTTATTTGGTCCACCTGGAAGCGGAAAAACACTTAGTATTAAATGTGCCCAATCTATTCTTCCCCCACTTACAAACAAAGAGCTTATAGAAACAAACAGAATATGGTCAATATCTGGGAAATTAATAGACAGAAAAATAATAAAACAAAGACCTTTTAGAAATCCCCACCACACTGCTAGCAAAGAAGGAATAATCGGTGGAGGTCCCAATCCTTTACCTGGAGAAGTGTCTCTTGCCCACAACGGAATACTATTTTTAGATGAAGCTTTGGAATTCAAAAAATCTATCCTACAATCTTTACGCGAACCTATTGAAGACAAATCAATTTCAATCTCAAGAGCAAGCTCTAAATTATTCAAATACCCCGCTAACTTCCAATTAATGCTTGCAATGAATCTTTGTCCTTGTGGAAATCTTGGGAAAAAAAATACAGATTGTTTTTGCTCACAACAAGAAATTTCAAATTATTGGAAAAAACTTGGAGCCGCAATGCTTGATAGAATTGATATTAGAGTTCCAACAAGAGCAATTAATAATGAAAAATTACTCAGCGAAACAAGCGAAAGTTCAAGTGAAATAAAACAAAGAATAATAAAAGCAAGAAATATTCAAAATATAAGATACGAAAATTTTGCAAACATAAATAAAAATTCTGATCTTAATTCCGATCATATTGAAAAATTTTGCGAATTAAGTGCAATCTTAAAAAATGATTTGATTTACATTTTAAATAAACTCAACATATCTTCAAGAGCAACACATTCAATACTAAAAATTGCAAGAACAATCTCCGATTTAAAGGAAGAAAAACATATTTCAAGAGAAGCATTGCTTGAAGCAATTGAACACAGAAAAAACGGAGAAAATATGCTTGAAAAATGAAAACCCCCCAAAATATTTGGGGTCTTAATACTAAAATTCTATTTTATCAATATAGCTTTTAAGCTGATTAGCAGAACTGTTAAACTTATCAAGCTCTTTAGGGCTTATCTTAAAGTTTAAAACTTCTTTGACTCCTTCCTTGCAGACTATAGCAGGTGCTCCAATATAAATATCTTTAATCAATCCCCCATACTGACCATTAATATAAGAAGATATTGGCAGAATAACATTTTGATCTCCAATTATTGCATTTACAATATTCTTAATACCAAGTCCAATAGCATAATAAGTTGCCCCCTTTAACTTAATAACTTCATAAGCAGCATTCACAACCTTTTTATGAATTTTATCAAGCTCCAACTCAGTTATTTTGCCTTCAGCAAGATATTCTGACAAGGGCTTCATTGCTATTTTTGTTTCATCCCACGTAGCAAAAGAACTGTCACCGTGCTCACCCATAATATATGAATGTATATTTTGAGTGTTCACATTAAAATGATCACTTAAAAAATATCTAAGTCTTGAAGTATCAAGAATAGTCCCAGTACCAATAACCTTATGAATAGGAAATTTGGAATATTTCATTGTAACATAAGTCATAATGTCTACAGGATTGCTTGCAACAACAAAAATACCATCAAAACCACTAGATACAACATTAGTTATAATATCTTTAAAAATTTTAGAATTTTTATCAACCAAATCAAGTCTTGTCTCACCAGGCTTTTGATTAAGTCCTGCTGTAATTACAACAATATCTGCATTAGCGCAATCTTTGTAAGTCCCAAACAATACATTAATATTCTTCTTTAAAAACATTTGGCCATGATTAAGGTCCATGACCTCCCCTTTTGCCTTACTTTCATTAACATCAATAATTACAAGTTCATGTACAAGTGAATTGTCTATTGTCAAGGCATACGCAAAGCTTGAACCAACCCCACCAGCTCCAATAAGAACAACTTTATTAGACTTAAGCATAATTACTCCATATAAATTAAAACTATATACAAAACTAATTTTAAATAAGTAATGATAAAAATATTCTATCGCATTTCTAAGGGCTTTGCCAATCACATACCTTTAAAAATTAAAAACAAATTTAATTATCATTGGATTTTAGAACCGCAAGAAAAGCACTTTGTGGAATCTCAACATTTCCCACCATCTTCATTCGCTTTTTACCTTCTTTCTGCTTTTCCAAAAGTTTTCTCTTACGAGTAATATCACCACCATAACACTTGGCAGTAACATCTTTTCTAACAGGAGAGATTGTCTCTCGAGCGATAACATTAGAGCCAATAGCACCTTGAATGGCTATTCTAAATTGTTGCCTTGCTATTTCATCTTTCAACTTTTTACAAATCCCAATAGCCTTAGTTCTGGCGCTATCTTTAAAAACCAACTGAGAGAGCGCATCAACTCTATCTCCATTGACTAATATGTCTAATCTTACCAAATCTGTATATTCATAATCTAAAAGCTCATAATCAAAAGAAGCATATCCACGGCTCACGGATTTAATTTTATCATAAAAATCAAAAAGGATTTCAGAAAGAGGCATTTTATAAATAAGTTCAACACGCTTAGTATCAAGATAAATTAAGTTCGTCTGAACTCCTCTTTTCAATAAACACACACTCATAATATTGCCCAAAAATTCTGTAGGAACAATAATATTGGCCTTAATATAAGGTTCAAGAACGCTTTCAATAGCTTCATTTCCGGGAAATTGCTCAGGAGTTTCAATAAAATAAGATTCTCCCTTTTTAGGAATTATTTTGTATCTAACAGAAGGAGAAGTCAATATCACATTTAAATTAAATTCACGCTCAATGCGTTCTTGAATAACTTCTAAATGCAAAAGACCAAGAAATCCACACTTAAAACCATGCCCAAGAGCAGATGATGAATCTTTTTCAAATGTTAACGATGCATCATTAAGCTTTAATCTATCCATTGCCTTTAAAAGATCATCATATTGATTAGCATCAACAGGATAAACTGAAGAAAACACTACAGGCTTAACTTCTTTAAATCCCTCAAGAGGAGATAATGCGGGGAAATCACAAAGTGTTACTGTATCTCCAATTTTCACATCTGATATATTTTTTATTCCTGCAATAAAATATCCAACATCTCCTGCTTCTAAGGTATCTTTTCTTTCAAGTGATATTTTAAAAATTCCGATCTCTTCAATTAAATGCTCGCTATTAGTATGCATTAACCTAATCTTATCGCCCGTTTTGATTTGTCCTTCGAAAATCCTAAAGTGAACAACAACTCCTCTATAAGAATCATAATGAGAATCAAAAATTAATGCTCTTAATGGATCCTTAATACTTCCCCTAGGAGATGGCACATACTTACAAATAGCTTCAAGCAAATCATCAATTCCTATTCCATTCTTAGCAGAAATCGAAATAGCAATTTCTTCATTTAATCCTAAATCATTTTTTATTTGCTTTTTTACAAAATCAACATTAGCATTTGGAAGATCTATCTTATTAATAACGGGAATAATTTCTAAATCATGCTCAAAAGCCATATAAAAATTAGAAACTGTTTGGGCTTGTATTCCCTGACTTGCATCAATTAATAAAAGAGCACCCTCACAAGATGAAATTGCCCTTGAGACTTCATAAGAAAAATCAACATGGCCTGGAGTATCTACAAAATTTAACTCATAAAAATCACCATCATTACTTTTATAGGTAATTGTTACTGCCTGACTTTTAATTGTAATTCCTCTTTCTCGCTCAATATCCATACTGTCAAGCATTTGACTTTTAAAATCACGATCAGATATTATTTTAGCCTTTTGAATAAATCGATCAGCTAATGTAGATTTACCATGATCAATGTGTGCAATAATGCAAAAGTTTTTCTTACGAATACTAATACTACTTCCCCCCTGAACTACAAGTCAAAATTTAAAAATTATTTTTTTTTAAATATACAGAATCTTTAATTTGACTTCTTGATTTCGCAATATAAGGAGAAAACCTTGGTGCAAGATCTACTATTAATTTCCAAGTATCTATTGCTCTAAATTTATAATTGCCATTAGAATATGCATAAGTAGCAGTAGCAACATTATAAACTATTTCCCAAAAATCTGTAGATTCAAAAGCATTTTTTATTGCCTTGTACTTATTAATTTTTTGAACAAAAGACCTTAAATTTTTAAACTGATACACAGGTTCATAATAACAAACATAATCATACATTCTTGTTAAAATTCCTACTGCAGCTATAAGTCCATGAGTAATTGAAAGTTCATAAGCTTTTAAGTGCAAATAAACTTTTGACAATAATTGATGAGTATCAATAACATTGTAGTTTTTAAATCTGTAAAGATTAAAAGTAAAATCAATACCAAAAGCTCCTCTTACTTGTTTTAAATAAGAAGTCAAATAAAATGAAGCATTAAGTTCATTGTTTGGCATACTATTTTCGCCTTGAGAATAATCATGATAACTATAATAATCTTTTTTAGTTGAAAACTTATTTAATATGTCATTCAAATAATCAATAGTATCAACATAATTATTCTCAAGCTCAGCCATTTTAGCTAAAGAAAAAAGTATTTTTTTTTCAAAAGATTCATCTAGTAAATAATATCTGTCTTCAAAAGACTTGTAAAGGTTTAATTTTTCAAGAATAGCATTGCCAGACATACCATAAGCTACTGACAAATAATAACTAGCTTCAGGATAAACGCCTTTTCTAAGCAAAGCTTCCTGCAAATAATTAATAGCATGTGTAAGATTAGACTTACTAAATTCAGATTTAGAATAAAGAAATTGCCTGCCTTTTTCAAGTAAAATCCAATACGGAAAATTTTTATTACTTGAAGAATTCAAAGAAATAGAAAAAGGCAAAGCAAAAAAAAATAAAACCACATTTCTCATAATAATAAATATATTAAATTAACTCATAAATTACGAGAAAATTTAATATTAAAAGAAATAATAAATCAAAATTAAACAAACTTAAATATCATTAAGAATACCATTACAAAAAGAGCAACAGATTCTATTAATCCTAAAACTAATAGATATGTGGCAAATCCTTTCCCAGTTTCAGAAAATGCATCGCAAGCACCTGCTGCCGCTTTACCTTGAGCAAACCCAGAAACAGCAATGGCAAGCCCACCACCAATACCAGCTCCAAGCAACAACCATGGATTTGTCTGCATCATTACCTCATATAACGTGTTCATCAAAATATATCCATATATTATTTGAGTCAATGGTGCTGAAACAAAAACGATCAATAAAAATGGTGCTGGCTTTCCTTGCATATAGCATCTCTTCCATGCTCCAATAGCAGCACTACCTGCCGCCCCCATACCCAACGCAGAACCTATTGCTGAGATTGTTAAAGCTGAATTAACCCCTATTAAACCTATATCCATAAGTACTCCTTTTTATTTATTTTTTCATTTTTTTAAAAGGCCTATAAGCACATCCACTCCATTCTTGCCCTAAATGGTTTGAAAATTCAAGCATATTAAGCCTTACTCCATGAACAATCACTGAAAGCAAAGATAACATTATATTTAAAACATGCCCAAAAAGTATGACAATAATTCCAGCTACTATAAGACCAATATTAGAAGATTTTAACAAAGGTATTGACATAGTATTAAAACTTGCTGATATTGAAAGCCCCGCAAGCCCAACTGCAAAAAGTCTAATATAAGATATTATATCTGCAAACCCCGACACAGTGGTTAAAAACTGTTCTATAATACCCCCAAAACTTTTCAATATACACTTGAAAAAATTTGAACCATCTTGCTTACCAAAAACAAATACAAGTGCAACGCCAAAATATATTACATTATAAACAACATTATACATGGGAAATCTAGATTGACTTAGTATTAAATTCAAAACAAGATAATAAAGTCCAACTATACACATAAGCCAACCAATCTGTGCAATTGAATGAATATGGGGCTTTTCTTTTACCTGTCTGAAAAAATTCCAAACATGCGCCAATGAAATTTGCAAAACCCCTATTGAAAAACAGATAAAGATAATATTTTGTACACTATTTTTCTCTGTCAAATAACTAACTTTAAATGAATTTAAAATAGGAAACATTTCAAGAATTAAAGGACTACCAAACCAAGTCCCAGTCATAGCACCATAAATTATCGATGATACACTCAGATAAAATATTAACCCATGAAATGGCGTTAAGGGCTTGCCCTTAAGAAGAAAACTCAAACTAAGCAAAATTCCTATCAAAAAAAATATCACTCCATAAGCTGCATCACCTATTATCATACCAAAAAACACAAAGAAAAATAACATAAAGATAAAACTTATATCCCTTTCTTTGTACCCAGGAATTGTCTCTAAAATATTAAAAATGGGTGCAGCTAAATTGGCAATTCCTTTTCTTTTTATATAAGTTGGAATAATATCATTTTCTTCAGGATCTGCAAATTGCGCTGCAAAACCTGCTTTTAAAACTGCGCTTTTAAGAGATTCTTGACTTTCAGCTGGAACAAATCCTGTAATATACGAAAAATCTTCAAAATCAGTTTGCATATCAGCTAAAACTTGCTCAAACTCTACGATTTGATCGTAATTTTTTATCTCATCTCTTAAAATATCAATATATTTATTAAAAAGAGAAATTTGTGTTAATTTTTGATCTAAAATCTCATCAACAACCTTTAATTTATTATTAATATAATAAAGATCAAAATTAAATTTAAACTCATCGGCAATTTCAATTTTTTGCTCAAACTCACCAACACTCACAAAATAAGAAGTGTTTTTTACATTTTTAATCAAAAGCACATTGACATTAGGGTCTCTTAATAAATTTTTATATTCACTTTTTTGGATTTTAAAAAATTGAATATAAATGTTAGACTCTTTTAATTCGTCAATATTCTCTAAAGAAAAATTTCCCCAAACAGAAATCAAATTCCTTTCATGTAATAAAGATCGTTTAATATCTTGAAATTCTTTAATTTCATTGCCTAAATTGACTATGCTTTTTGCAATATCTAAAAAATTTCCATTAGAAGATTTTAAAGCTTTAACACCTCCATCTTCTTTAAGCAGGGAAAAAGCTTGCATTAAAATTCGTCTATCATCAATGCTTTTTTTTAAAGAATCTGAATTCTTGTTGCAAGAATTAATATGAACTGCTCCAAAATCTCTTAAAATCTCTAATGACTCTTTTTTATATTTTGATAAAGTTAAAAGTAAAACTTTTTTCATTTTTACAATCATAAGCTGTTCCTATTTTTTTTTATCAAACTAGATTTAGCAATTTTGCCTCTTACAACAGCCGAAGTTTGCTGATCTCCAAGATATATATTAATTTTTTTTATATTAGCCTTAGCTGTTGGTATCATAACTTTCTCAAATAAATTAACCCTCTGAGATGTTATTCGAAACTCTCTTAAAAGCAAATCAATCTGTTTTTTTAAAATTTTAAGTTCTACATCAATTTGAATCACAACTTTAAGAATCTCAATCCCCTTATCTACCCAATAAGGAGTAAAAAGTAAATCATGCCTTATGTCTTCATATTCAATAGAATCGAATATAGGAATTGCAACTCCAGCAATATTTAAAGACTTTTTGACCACTGTTTTTACTTGAATCCAACTCTCAAAAGGAAATTTTTCACTAAAAAGAGAAATCCAATTAGAAATATTCTCCTTAAGTTTTTGTTGCTCAAGATTTTTGATCTTGTAAGAATTCTCAATTTTAACAATTTCCATATAAAGCTGATGCTTCTTAAGCTGCAAAGTAGGCAAATATCTCTTAAACATTTTAAGTTCGTCTTTTTGCTTTTTAAGATCATTTTTGGTCAATTTAATTTTAGACATAATCAATAAGTCTCTTTTTTAGGCCAATATTTTTCAATAAGATCTGTTTTTATTCCCGTTTCTTTTGGGCTAAAACAACTAGCAAGAATGCTCCAACCTAAATCTAAAGCCTCTTCTAAAGGAATATTAACAGACAAATCCATCATCTTGCTTTCAAACATATTGCTATACTTGAGCAATTTTTCATCCCACTTAGTCATATTAAACCCCATAGCCTTTTTTTCTACAGACTCTTTTGAAGATGCATAAAGCTTGATCATTGAATCCATTATAGTCCTGTGATCGTCTCTAGTTCTACTATTTACCATTTGCTTAAGTCTTGAAAGAGACCCAAAAGGCTCTATTCTGCCGCCTTTTAAATAGTATTGGCCTTCTGTAATGTATCCAGTATTGTCAGGAACAGGATGAGTAACATCGTCACCCGGCATTGTTGTAACTGCAAGTATTGTAATTGATCCTGCACCTTCAAAATCAATAGCCTTCTCATAACGATATGCAAGCTGAGAATATAAATCCCCGGGATAACCTCTGTTAGAAGGCACTTGTTCCATTGTAATAGATATTTCTTTCATTGCATCAGCAAAATTTGTCATGTCTGTGAGAAGCACCAAAACTTTTTTGCCCTTTAGAGCAAACTTTTCAGCAACAGAAAGTGAAATATCGGGAACAGTTAAAGATTCAACAACAGAATCATTAGCGGTATGAACAAAAAAAATTGCTCTACTTAAAGCACCTCCCTTTTCCAAAGAATCTTTAAAAGTTAAATAATCATCATGCTTAAGTCCCATTCCGCCAAGAATTATTAAATCAACTTCTGCTTGAAGTGCAATTCTTATAAGAAGCTCATTATAAGGCTCACCAGAAACAGAAAAAATTGGCAATTTTTGAGATTCAACAAGAGTATTAAAAACATCTATCATTGGAAGCCCTGTCCTTATCATATTTCTAGGAACAATACGTTTTGTAGGATTTGCAGAAGGCCCACCAATTTCAATCAAATTATCATCAAGAGAAGGGCCCCCATCTTTAGGATTCCCAGAACCATCAAAAATTCTACCCAACAAATTGTCAGAAAATGAAACCTGCATTGAATGCCCTAAAAACTTTATCTCGTCTGACGTGGAAACACCTCTTGTACCACCATAAACCTGAAGAGAAACTTTTTCTCGATCAAGCTTAATTACTTCGGCTAGAGAACTTGTATCTTTTGCTTTCACAATAGCAAGCTCACCATACTTAATACCTTGAGCTGTAACAGTTATTACATTGCCTGCTATAGACTCTATTTTACTATAGACTCTTTTCATATATATATTTCTCCAACCCCCCCCCTAAATTACCTTTTTAAAATTTATCAATTCACCCAAAGCATGCTCCAACTTATTAAACTTATGATCCTTAAAAGAAGAAAGATTCATGTCTAAAAGATTTTGCCTTAACTCATTTATAAAATCTCTTGCTTGAAGCTTATCAGAAAACTCAAAGTTAGTTTTAAGAATGTTATAAACTATATCAAACATATAATTCTGACGCTCTGAACTAACAGCAGCATCAATAGAATCAAATGAATTTTGCTGTAAATAGCATGAATCAAGTAGCTCGGATTTTAAATAAATTAAAAAATCATCGTTACTTATGCCTTCTTCTCCAACAACTTTCATCATTTGATTAATTTCGTTACCTTTCACCAAAAAAGATCTTGCATATTCGGTCTTTTTTTGATCAATAACGCCTTTATATTTACTCCAAGATTCAAGAGGACTAATAGCTGGAAATTTCCTAGCATCAGACCTTTCTCTTGTAAGCCCGTGAAATGCTCCTACAACTTTTAAAGTTGCTTGAGTAACTGGCTCTTCAAAATTACCACCAGCAGGACTTACAGAGCCACCAACTGTTACAGATCCAATATCCCCATTATTAAGAACTACAATGCCTGCCCTTTCATAAAAGGAAGCAATAACAGACTCAAGATATGCCGGAAAAGCCTCCTCACCAGGAATTTCCTCAAGGCGACCAGACATTTCTCTCATTGCTTGAGCCCATCTTGAAGTTGAATCTGCCAAAAGAAGAATATCAAGGCCCATTTGCCTGTAATACTCACCAATAGTAATAGCAGTATAAACAGAAGCTTCTCTAGCTGCAACTGGCATTGAAGATGTATTACAAATAATACAAGTCCTGTCCATTAAAGATTTACCAGTTTTTGGATCCATTAATTCGGGAAATTCTTTAAGAGTTTCTACCACTTCTCCTGCTCGCTCACCACAAGCTGCAATAATCACTACATCAACATCAGCATTTCGACTTGTAACCTGCTGAAGAACCGTTTTTCCTGCTCCAAAAGGCCCTGGAATACAAAAAGTTCCACCTTTGGCAACTGGGAAAAATGTATCTATAATTCTAGTTTGAGTCAACATAGGTTCACTAGGAATAAGGCGTTCCTTATAATTAGTAATAGGAACTTTAACAGGCCAATGAAAAGACATTGTAATATTATGCCTCATACCAGAATCATCTTCAATTACAGCAATTTGCTCATCAATCGAATAATCGCCATCACTTACAATCTCCACAATTTTATAAGAATCCCTTTTATAAAATGGAATCATTATTTGATGGTGAACAGTTCCCTCAATTACAAAACCCAAAAAATCTCCTGCAATAACGATGTCTCCAACTTTGGAGGTTTTTTTAAAATTCCACTTTTTATCTTTATTCAAGGGCCTTAAGTATACTCCCCTTTCTAAAAAAAATCCACATTGAATAGCCAATTCAGGCAAAGGATTTTGAAGCCCATCATATACTTGAGTTAAAAGGCCCGGTCCAAGTTCAACTGTTAAAAGTTTGTCTGTAAATTCAACTAGATCTCCAACAGATATCCCTTTTGTTAATTCAAAAACCTGTGCATCAACTTCATTGCCCCTAATACGAATTACTTCTGCTTTTAAATTTCTACCAGCAGTCTTTACAAATAAAACTTCATTCATAGAAACTGAACCTTCTACCTCAATAGTAACTAAGTTTCCATTAACTCCAACGACTTTTCCTTTTGTATTCATTTAAATTCCTTTTCTAAACTTTTTCATTAGTTTTATCAATTAAATTTTTACAAATATTGTCAAAATTTTGAATACCCAATTTTTCTTTAAATAAATTATGCCTTAAAAATAACCTTAACTTTAAAAAGTAAATTATTAATTTTTCAAAATCAAATTCATGCCCAACCTCAAGATCAGTTAAAAATTGCCACTTAAGAAGGTCAAAACTTAATTCTATTTCAAAAGGATTTTCTTTCAAGCAGATGTTTTTCAAAATACTCAGATAGTAACTTGAAAAATAAGTAGATTCTAAATAAAAATCCTTAGACAATCCCAATTTTTCTGCCCTTAAAGCTGCAAGTGTATACCTTATTGTATCTTCAAAATCAAGAAAAAGGTCAATAACTCTTGACTTACCCCTATCTACCCTAAATTCTAGCAACTCTTTTAAAAAATTGAAGTCCTTTTTACTTAAAGAAATTTCGACATTATTTAAAAAATCTGAAACACTATAATTTTTCAAAGATTTTAAATCAATATAAGGCAAAGAAGATAAAACATAATAATATGAATCCAACACAAAAGTCTCCTAGATCACTTTTATAACTTCCTTAAATCTTGGATTAAGATAATCAAAAAGAATGTCTGCAATAGTTTCAGCTGAAAAATCATAATGCAAACCAATATTCTTTTTTTGAATCTTAAAACCTTTGCTTATGCCTCTGAAAGGCCTAAGCTCCATCCCTTCCTTAAGCTTATTGCCAAGCTTTAGTCTTAATATCTGCTCTAAACTAAAAAAATCAGATTCATTTAATTGAATAACTAATTTTTCTCCCTTAGCCCATGAATCCGTTACTTTAATTATAAGCTCTGCTAAGAAATTATTATCACTTAAAACTTCCGTCACATTATCTTTTAAAGCATTTTCAAAAAGAGATTTAAGATTCTTTTCAACTCCAATAATTAAATCTCTTATTGCCTGACGAGAAGCTTCAAGGGCATGACATTTATAATCATTAGCTTCTTTCTCTGATTTTGCCTTTAATACTCTAGCAGCTTCTTCTGCTCTAGCAACTATTTCTTCTGCCTCTCTTTTAGCCTTCAAAATAATATCATTAGATGCTCTCTCAGCTTCTTCAAGCCCATCTTTTTTAATTTTATTTATCAGATCCTTTACTTCAAATTGCATCAAAACTCCTTATCATATAAGATAAAAATAATAACTTAACACTTATTAGCAAACAAAACTTTAAAAAAAAATTTCTAATATCAAAAATTTTACAATATTAAAAAACATATCAAGTTGGCGCAATAATACTTCTTTAAAGAATATATTTATTCTCAACTATTAGAAAATACTACAACCATTAAAAAAATGGTCCAATAATTTTATAAACATTACCATCAAGCACTATATCAAGATTTTTGCTTGGAAATTTATTTTTAAGTCCTTCTCTAAAGATTTCAATACCCCTTTTATTTATCTTATCCCAAAATTCATCATCAACAAAATTTAAAGTTAATATCTCAATAATAATCAAATAACCTCTTCCAAACTTAGATCCATAGCCTGACGTAAAAGTTGTTGTAACACTAAAAAGACCATCTAAAAGACCATTTGCAGCCTTACCCCTAAAGGGCCTGTTGGGGTGAATATCATAAGAATTGCCAAATTCATTCTCAAGCACAAAATCAACATCAAGGCAAATGTGAAACAATACATTTTCAAATTCATTAAATTTCGATATATTCACTTAAATTAAATCTCAACTATGGTTTTTCCAGACCCTCCATCACTAGGGTGAGCAAAATAATATTTTCTAACAAACTTCAATTCTTTTAGTAAATTGTGAACTTCTCTCATAAGATGGCCTTCCCCTTTTCCATGAATGATCTCAAATTTATTAATACCATTTAATATAATATTATCTATTTTCTTATTCAAAAAGTCTAGAGCATCAATAGACCTCATACCCCTAATATCAATGGTAAAACTTAATAAATTTTCCTTATTATAATCAATTAAAAAGTTAAAATTTTTTCCATTCTCTTCTTTTTCTTTAAAGTTTTCCAAAGATATCTCTGAGCCAGAAACACTAACGTTAAAAGCACCTACATTAACGGTGATCTTCTTTTTTGAAATCCCGACTATTTTTCCTTTTGCATTAGAATTAACTATTCTAACTCTGTCTCCTATTTTAAAATCTGCAAACACATTTCTCTTATTGTTAAGAGAATTCACTTTATTTGTCTTGAGGTCTATATTTTTTTCCAAATCTGATATAAAAGCTTTATTCTTTGCAACATTAATATTGCCCTCTTTTATTTCTCTAACCAAATTTTCTAAAACTTTTCTTGAATTTTTTAAAAATTCATTCTGCTCATTTAAAAGCTGTGTCTCAATATTTTTTTCCCTTAATAAAAGATCTTGATAAAAATTTTCTAGCTCTTTTTCTTGCAATTCTATTTGGATTAATTTCTTATCCATACTTTCTTTAATTAAAAGCAAATCTTTTTCTTTTTCTATTAATTTTTCTAAAATTTCATTAATTTCTGTTTTTTGAGATGAATAAATTTCATTAGCACGAATTAATATGCTCCTGTCAATCAAAGCCTTGCTAGCAACATTAAACGCATAACTTTCACCAGGAATGGAAAAAATTAAATTATAATTAGGCTGCATTGTCTCTAAATCCATCCGCATAGAAGCATTAACAACACCTTTATGGGTATATGCAAAATATTTAAGAGCATTATAATGAGTTGATATTAAAACATAAGAATTAATATTGATCAAATATTCAAGAATTGAAATAGCAAGCGCCTGCCCTTGATCAATGTCTGTTCCTGAGCAAAATTCATCAAATATTACAAGGCTATCTTTTGTAGTATGTTTTAAAATATAAGAAATATTGCTCATATGGCTTGAAAAAGTTGAAAGAGAATTAGAAATTGACTGCTCATCTCCAATGTCAATAAAAATGTTATCAAAAATTTTAAAAGTGCTAGACTCACCAACAACAATAGGAATCCCAAATTGAAACATTGCACTAAGTAGTCCAATTGTCTTTAAAGTTACCGTTTTTCCACCAGCATTAGGACCAGTAATAATTACAACACGATTCTCAGCAGGAGTAAAAGTTATTGCCTTTGAATCCTTTAACAAAGGATGATGTGCATCAAAAATATTTAATACATTTGAAATCTCGGGAAATACCCCTTTAGTTTTGATTCCATAAATCGCTCGTGCTTTTAAAGAATCATAATACAAAAAATTATTATAAAGATTATATAAAAGAACAATGTTGCTATGAACTTTAGCAGAAAGATTTAGTAAAATTTTCAAAATTATTCTTTCTTTTTCTAAGCTCAAATAATTTAACCTGTTGTTATCACTTACAATATCGTTTGGCTCAATATAAAATGTTTCACCCGATGAAGAAATAGAAATAATATTACCCTTAATTTTGCCTTTAAAATTAGACTTAAGAGCAAGAGTATATTTATTCGATTTATAATAAACAAAATTAGAAGTCAAATATTCTGTGTTTAAACTAATTATTTTTTTTATCTGATTTTCAACTCGCCTATTTAAATTTTTAATTTCAAATTCAATCGAATCATATTCTTTTACAACACCACTTTTCAATTCAAGAGCATCAACATCTATATATTCTTTCAATTCATTAAGCAAATTTTTTAGCTCTGGGTTTAAAAATAATAAATCAGATAAAATCTGAACATTAAGATGCTTGATATCGCTAGTTTTATGCAAAAATAAATTTATTCTTAAAACCTCATCTAAAAACACTATAATATCTCTCAAATTTTCAATAGAAACTCTTGAATTTTCTTTTGATAATAATGAAATGGGATATTTTAAACTATTTATAAAAGAATTTGGATATCCTTTACAACTTTCAAAAAGCATTCTAATCAGACTTACAAAGGAAAATATTTTCTCTAAACTTTCTTTTGTTTTTAATATTTTTTGATTACTTAGTAAATTAACAGTGTCCGGATTAGTAACGTATTTAGATACTAAAGATAAAATTTCATAAAAGTCAATATTTTTTAAATATTTATCTTGTTCATCTTGCATAATTTTTATAATTTTTAAGCTCTGACAAAATCTTTAAATAGCTTTCGTATCTAAGTTTAGAAATCCCATTATCCAAAGAACTTGTAACAGAACAATAAGGTTCGCTAACATGCAAACAGGATTTATATTTACAAAAACTAGCAAAATTTTCAAACTCTTTAAAATAATACTTAAGATTCTCAAAGGGCAATGTTTCAATTCCAAACTCCTTTATTCCTGGAGTATCAACTATTATTCCGCTCTCAGAATGAAATGATATTGAATAAACGGTAGTATGTTTTCCCCTAGAATACTTATGTGAAATTTCATTTACCGATTGAGAAGCTCTTGAATCAATCAAATTTATCAAAGAAGATTTACCAACGCCAGACTGGCCAATAAAAGAAGTTCTTGAATTTTTCAAAACCTCTTTTACTTCTTTAATGCCCTCAGAAGTTTTAACAGAAGTTTTTAAAACCTTGTATCCTAGATTTTCATAAATTTCAGAAAATTCTTGTGCCTTTTGGCTTATTCCTTTGTCAATTTTATTAATCACAATAATAGGAACAATATTTTGTTCTTCTGCAACAACAAGAACTCTGTCAATAAAAAAATTTTTCATCTCAGGAAAATTAGCAGAACTTACAATCAAAACATTATCAATATTAGAAACAATTGTCTGTCTAAGATCTGCTTTCTTATTGTAACGCCAAAGAATATTTTTCCTACTTAATCGCTTATCAATATACACTTTGCGAGAACTATAAATATATCCTAAGACTATATCCCCTGGAACTAAAGGACTGTACTCCTTGCAACCTGTCTCTAATACCTTACCTTTAAAAATTCCTTCATAAATTAACTTACTGTTAAGCTCTAAAATAGAATATATGTTATTAACTCCCCAAATAACTTCAAATTCAAGATAATTCAAACTATCATTCCCTTAAAGCGGAGATTATATTTTTTGCAAAAATTTTGATAAAAAGTTAAATTTTTATTTTCGGTCAAATAAAACTCATCATCTACAAAATCAAAATCATTCTTATAATAATTACCTTTATGCTCAGAAAAATTCATTGATCTAATAAGATTTTTTACCACTAATTCACGATTCTCATAAACAGGAATTTTTAAAAAATCTTCTATCATTGCCTTAAGATGCAAATAATGCGTGCATCCAAGAAAAACAATTTCTCTACCAGTATTTACAACTTCAAATTTTAAAGCTTCTAAACATCTAAGAGCATCTTTTTTGTAATTCTCTCCATATTCAACAAAATTAACAAGCTCTCCAGCGGCTTTTACAATCAAATCATTATGTATATTTACTTGATCCTTAACAAATTTGCTTTCAAGAGTAGTATTTGTTGCAATCAAAAGAACTCTTTTTAAAACAAGATCTGAAACTGAACTTACATCTGGCAAAGTATAGACTACTGGAAAAACAAAATTTAATTTATTGTATACACTAACAGAAATTGTATTACAAGCCAAAACTAATGCACCAATATTATAGATTTTTTTAAGTTTCTCAATCAAAAACAAAACTGCTTCTAAAAGATATTCAGGACTTTTTTCTCCATAAGGGAAATTTTTATTATCGGCAACATAAACATATTGGCATTCCCCTATTCTACTTTTAATATATTTAAAATAAGAAAGCCCTCCTATTCCTGAATCAAAAATAATTATTACTTCTTTGAAATTTTTCATTACAAAATAATAATCACCCCTAAAAAGTAAAGTATAAATATTAACAAAGTTAATATCAAGAATTAAAATAATAAAAATTGTTAAATGTTTTTTTAAAAAAAAGTTTTAAGCTATAATAAAATTGATTTAACAATATTAATAAGTTAAGTATTTAGGATGATAAATAAAATGTTTGCAAGCATTAAAGATATTTTAAAAAACCCAATTTTAAACAGCAATGTTACAATAAACGGCTGGATTAGAACCAAAAGAAGTAACGGCAAAATTGGATTTATAGAAATTAATGATGGTTCAACGCTTAAAGGAATTCAAGCTGTAATAAACGAAGAAGAAAATCAATTTAGTGAAAAAGATCTAAAAAAATTAACAACAGGAACAAGTATATCGTTAACGGGCCTATTAGTAGAAAGTCCTGCAAAAGGGCAAAATTATGAAATAAAAACACATAGTTTTAATGTAATCGGAGAAACAGACCCAGAAACTTACCCATTGCAAAAGAAAAGACATTCTTTTGAATTTCTAAGAGAAATACCCCATTTAAGAATACGAACCAACACATTTGGAGCTATTGCGAGGGTAAGAAATAAAATTTCATACAAAATTCATGAATATTTCCAAAAAAATGGTTTTTTTTATATTAATACACCAATAATTACATCAAATGATGGGGAAGGTGCTGGAGAAATGTTTAGAGTTTCCACACTAAAATTTAATAAACTAAACAATGCGCCTAGCAATATTGATTTTAAAGACGATTTTTTTGGAAAAGAAGCTTTTCTCTCTGTCACTGGCCAATTGCATGGGGAAGCATACGCAATGGCTTTATCTAAAATATATACATTCGGACCAACATTTAGAGCAGAAAATTCTAACACCACACGCCACGCTTCAGAATTTTGGATGATAGAACCAGAAATGGCTTTTTATAAGCTTAACGACAATATTGCCCTAGCAGAAGATCTCTTGAAATATCTTTTAAGTTCAATTTTAAACGAATGCTCACAAGATATGGATTTTTTAGAAAATTACATTGAAAAAGGTTTAATTAAAAAACTAGAAAATGTAATAAATTCAAATTTTGAGGTTATTACCTATACTAAAGCAATTGAAATTCTTGAAAACTCAAAAAAAAATTTTGAAATAAAGCCTTACTGGGGAATAGATTTGCAAACAGATCACGAAAGATACCTAACAGAAGAGACTTTTAAAAAACCGGTAGTGGTCATTGATTATCCAAAAAATTTCAAAGCATTTTACATGAAAGCAAATAAAGACAATAAAACTGTTAAAGGAATGGACATACTTGTTCCAAAAATTGGAGAGATTATAGGGGGAAGCGAAAGAGAAGATGACCTGCAAAAATTAGAAAATAGAATAAAAGAATTAAACTTAAACATTGAACATCTAAACTGGTATATTGATCTAAGAAGATTTGGTTCGGCTCCTCATTCTGGTTTTGGACTTGGGCTTGAACGATTGGTGCAATACTCAACAGGAATATCTAACATAAGAGATTCAATACCATTCCCAAGGACCCCTAAAAATCTTTATTTTTAATCAAAAGAAAGGAAACAAAAAGATGAAATTACCAAAACTTTACAAATTAATGCTACTCCTTCTTTTTACAACAAGATTATTTTCAGTAAAAGATGAAAAATCAGACAATAAATTGGAATTATTTTCAAACGTAGAAACAAAAATAAAAAAAAATTCTAAAAATTACGATTCAAGTTCAAACAACAAAAAAATTAAAAAAGAATCAATTTTAAAAAGAGATACAAAAAGAGAAAAAAATATAAATTCCAATATATACATACAAAAATCAAAAAAAATTAATTACCCCAACAGAAATTTAGGCAATAATATCAACCAAAAAACTGCAAATGATATAAATTTTACAAAAACTAGTTACGTTAAAGTTTATCCTAACTATAAAGATGATAACTTTCAAGAAATTAAAAATGCTAATAAATTTCCAGTTAAAACCAAAAAAACTCACATGCTAATCGGCCCAATATTAAAAGATAATCTAGGAATAATAATTAAAATGCTAAAAACAAAGGGATACACTTTAATAGAATATATAGAGGACAATAATTAAGATTTATTTTTTGCCAAAAATTTTAAAATCTCATTAAGCTCATCATCTATGTATTTGAAACTATTCTTATATTCACTTTCATTTAATCCTGTCAGCTCATGATTTCCATAATGAATCCAAGTATTTAATTCTTCTTGGTTATATTTATTAACATAATAATCAGGGATATAATCTACAAATCCATGATCCTTATAATCGTAAACTGCTATTTTAACATTTTTACTCTCTATGCCTTTTTTTAAAACTTCATTTCTCAAATAAACAATAGTACGACCCGTATCAAAAATGTCATCAACAAATAAAACTTTATCGCCTGCCCTTAAATATTTTGGATCATAAGTCCAGCCATCTATCATTATCTTTTTTTGCTCATTAAAAATATCATAAGATCTAGCAACAACAGCAGCATATAAAAGAGGTTTATCTACTTTTACAAATTTAAAAAATTCGCTAATAATATTGCCAAGATAGGCTCCTCCTCTCAGAGAGACATACATAATATCTGGAATAAATCCATCTTTATAAATTTTATAAGCAAGCTTAAATCCATTAATTCTTATCTCCTCATAAGAAACATATTTCTTCATAATTCAAACTTATTCCTTTTATTCTTTCCTAATAACAATAAAATTTATTTAATCAAAATATTTTAACTTGCAAATTAACACACAAATATTTGCATAAAATAAAATCATTACAATCTAAAAGCTTTGCAACTATATGTAAAAAAGGGCTAAGATCAACTCTTAACCCAAAACTAAAATTTACTAAAATGTAATTTTAAAAGAATCGTTTCCTCTTAAAATTTTATAAGTATTTTTTCCAACCTCAAGAGCATCATAAAATTCTCTTAAATTAGAAACACTTTTTGAATTTACAGAAAGAATTACATCTCCTGATTTCATTTTAATATTTGATGCTAAATTTTTATCAATATAATCAACAACAACACCTTTAATCCAATTTCTTAAATTAAGCTGAGCTTTAATGTCCTCAACCAATGGATACACAACAAAACCTGGAAGCATCTTTGAAGAAGAAAGCTCTTTATCCTTAGGTCTAACAGCAAGAACAATCTCAATATTTTTTTTGACATTACCTCTTAAGATTTCTACATTTACTTTCTCACCAGCATAAAAATCACTAATATATGATGTAACATCTTGAAAAACGCTCATGGAAACCCCATTAACCTTCATAATAATATCCCCTGCTCTAAGCCCTGACTTAACAGCGGGTGAACCTGGATAAAGAGAAGCAATAATTGCAGCTGAAACATCATTACTTTCAACCCCCAAGCTTTTTAGCACCTCAGAATCTCTTGTCTTTAGCGGATAAAAAGAAATTCCAAGCCACGCCGATTCAATTTTTTTACCTTTAAGGAAAAAATCTACAGTGCTTTTAATATTGTTAACAGGAATTGCAAAACCTAGCCCAATATTTCCACCAGAATTTGAAGCTATCCAAGCATTAATTCCAATAACCTCGCCCTTTATATTTACAAGAGGACCACCTGAATTACCCCTGTTGATTGCAGCATCGGTTTGAATAAACAAATTCCTTGATTGCAAATTAGGATTTGCAGAACGTTGCAATCCACTCACAATACCTGCTGTAACTGTAAAACTAAATTGAAAAGGGCTGCCCACTGCCATAACCCAATCACCTATTTCAAGCTTATCACTATCTCCAAGATCAGCTACTTTAATAGTTGCGTCATCGCTTTCAAAGCTAATAAGGGCAATATCTTTTTTTTCATCTTTGCCAATTAACTTAGCCTTGTGCTTTTTTTTATCATAAGATACAACTTCAAGTTCAGTTGCTTTATCTACCACATGACTATTCGTAACTACATAAAATAATGATTTTTTTTGAGAATCTCTACCAATTATTACTCCAGACCCCGCCCAATTGCTTTTTCTCTCAGAATCAAATTCTGGCATATCAAAAAAGAAAAATGGAATAGGAAAACTCTGCTTGATTACCCCTGTTGCATGAACTTCCACAGATGATGGTAAAATTTTCTTGGAAACCTCTCTAAAAGAATCTTGTAAGGCTCGTACGGTATTGTCCTTTTCTTCTGCAAAAACAATGTTGCTTCTATTAGAATCTAAATAATGCATTCCAATAAAAAATCCAATACTCAAAGCCAAAAAACTAAGAAGAAATCCAGAAAAAAACTTTTTTTCCACTTTTATAACCTCCACATAATTACTCAATTTTATAAATAATATTTAAATATTTGATTAATTTAAAATTTAAACTTCACTTAAAATTAAAGGCAATCCATCAACAACAGCAACAGTATGTTCAAAATGTGCAGAATAACTAAGATCAGATGCAAAAACAGTCCAACCATCACTTTTTATTGAAACCTTGTGCCCCTTTAAGTTTACCATAGGCTCAATAGCCAAAACCATACCCTCTTGAATTCTAATATTTTTAAAAAAAGGAGCATAATAATTTGGAACACTTGGTTCTTCGTGAAGTTCAAATCCAACACCATGACCTGTATATTCTCTAACTATTCCAAAACCAAACGGCTTTATATAATCTTCTATTGCCTTTGATATATTTAAAATTCTATTTCCAACTTTCATCTCAGAAATACCCTTGTAAAGAGAGGCATTTGTAACTTCTAAAAGTTTATCGATACTAGAATCCACATTTCCAACTTTAAAAGTTTTTGCCATATCGCTATAAAACCCATCAAGAATAACCCCACAATCAATACTAACAATATCCCCATCCGCTAATTTTCTTTTTCCGGGAATGCCGTGAATAACCTCTTCATTAACAGATGCACAAATAGTGCCCTTAAATCCACGATATCCCTTAAAAGCAGGCTTAGCTCTATTTTTAATAATAAAATCATAGGCTATCAAATCAAGCTCCTTGGTGCTAATACCAGGAACAATATTTCTCTCGACTTCTAACAAAGTAAGCGCTAACAAACTTGCTGAAGCTTTTATTTTTTTAATCTCATCTTTGGATTTCAATCTTAGTTTAGTCAAAATTCAACTTCCTTTCTCTAAGTGTATCTATCATATTTTTATAAAGCCTTCCTTCATCGGTTTCGTAAAAAGAATAAGAAGCCAAAATAGACTCTTTGCCTTTTTCCATTTTTCCTAAATAAAGATAATTAATTCCTTGTTTTAAGTAGATTTTTGATACAAGCTCACGCCCATAGGGGGTAGTAGAATCTTTATCGTAAAAACTACTAGGCAATAAAGATATTCCTTTATTAAAATATCTTTCCGCTTCTTTATAGTCTTTTTCAGAAAAGCTCAAAACTCCAAGATTATAATAAATTCCAAACATATATTTTTGAGATTTATTGTCAAAAATTATCTTTTTTGAACTAATAAAATCTCTTTTAAGGAAATAATAATAAAATTTATAAAAATCATACCAATCTTGTTTATTTTCAGAAAAATTATAAATTCTAAAAAATAAATCCAAGTCCTTTAAATCTGAATAAAGTAGCAAATTCCAAGCCAAAAATTGAGCAATACTAGAATTATACTCAGTCTTATAAAATAATCGCCACAAATAAGATTTTTTTGCCTCATACTTAGAATTTGCATAATTTAATGCAAAATAAAGTTTAAAAAATAACGGATCTTCCTTATAATTAGCCGTAATTTCATTAGCTTTAAAATAATTTTTAATTCCAAAGTATATGTTTGCTAAATAATAATTTATTATCTTATTATCTTTAAACACCTCATTAGCCTTATTTAAATAAGAAATTGCTATTTTATAATCATTCTCACTATTAGCTATGAGTGCAAGATTTAAATAAACAAGAACATTGTAATCAGGAAATCTTGTATAAAGCTTTAAATATTCATTCTTAGCATTCTTAATATCTCCTTTTTTAAAATAAGCATCGGCAAGCAAAAAAAGTAAAGTGGGATCTTCTTCATTTTTAATGGACTTAAGATTGGAAATTGTATAATCTAAATCATTAAGATTATATGAAATATATGCAAGTTCTTTTAA
This sequence comes from [Borrelia] finlandensis, assembly GCF_000181875.2. Classification (GTDB taxonomy): domain Bacteria; phylum Spirochaetota; class Spirochaetia; order Borreliales; family Borreliaceae; genus Borreliella; species Borreliella finlandensis. The sequence goes on from NZ_ABJZ02000005.1 coordinate 100,112, forward strand.
AAAACTTTTGTCTTCTTTGATTTTAAAAAGTATACGCTTAGCAGAATCTATGTTTTTTTTCTCTATATACAAAAGCATTGCATTTATTAAAAATGCATTATTTTTAAGATTTAAACCTATCTCTTCAAAAATACGAGCATCCTTTTCTTTATAGATTTTATCAATAAATTTGTTAAAATCTAAAATCCCATTATCTGAACTTAAATTTTTAATAAAAACTTCATCATAAAGACCTTGATACTCTTCGCTATTTAAAAGATATTCATTTGCAATTCTATAAGCATCTTTTAAAAGCCCAATTTTAAGCTTAGAATAAACTTCCAAAGCTCTTAATTTCAAATTCCCCGGCAAAACTTTAACACCAAGATTTACTATCTCCCCCATGAGATGATAATCACCTGTATTTAAAGCCCAAAGTTTAGCTCTTTTAGCAAGGGCTAGCCATTTAAATTCAGTATTAGCATAATATGATGAAAATAGCATTGCTTTTTTAGCATCAGCAAATTTTTTTTTATCAATATAAAAATCAATTCCCATAATAAGTTTGCTAAAATCTTTCTCACCTTTTAGAAGATATAAAATATTTGGATCGAAATAGAAATAAAAGCCACCTAAAAAAACTGATAATAAGAATAATGAAATGAACACTAAAGTTTTATTTTTTTTCAATACAACTCTCCATATTTTTAAGCAAAGCATCAAGTATACCATTTATAAACTTGTAAGAGTTTTTACTGCCATATTTCTTGGCAATCAAAATTGCCTCATCAATTACAGCACGTTTTGAATTTTCAAAATTTTGGAACTTCAAAGAATAGACGCCCATCCTAAGTATTGCAAGATCAACCTTATCCATGCGTTCTAAAGACCAATTCAAAGAAATATCCCTAATGAGGCTATCAATATGCTCTAAATTATTAAAAGTGCCAATTACTAAAGAAGAATAAAACGACTTAATAGATTCATTTTCTATGTCTAATCCTTTATCTTCAATATTAAAAATATCAAAAATATCGTCCATTGCGCTTTGATTAATATCAATGCTATAAATCTTTTGAAAAGCTAAAACTCTAACTTCATGCATTAAATCCATAATAAAATTATATAAATAAAAATATGTTTTATTTTAGACTAGAATCCAAGATTTGTATATTTGCAGACTTGTTAAGCTTACCATACATATCTTGCTGCACTTGAACAACAATTTGCTGTTGCTGAACATTAATCATATTATTTCTTATTGCATCTTTGACAATCAAATCTGCAGTAGGAGACACTTTATCATTCAAACCCAAAAATCTCTGAGCATATTTTTCTGTAACTTTAACAATATGAAACCCTTCCTTTGAAGCAATAGGCGAAGATATATCACCCTTATTAAAATTAAAAACCTCTTTCACAAAATCGGCTCCAAGAAGATTTTGAGCATTTTGATCGCCTCTTGATAAAAACCCAAGATCACCATTTTTAGCCTTAGAAGATTCGTCATTTGAATATTTTCTTACAGCTTCTTCAAAAGTAATTTTTTTTGATCTTATTTGGCTTAAAATATTTTTTGCTTGATCTAAAACATCTGATCTTTTTTTATCTTTAGTAGAAAAAAATATATGACTAACCCTTGAAATATCAGGATTTACAAATTTAGTTTTATTAGCCTCATAATACTCAATAATTTCTTTCTCACTAGGAGTTTTAATTTCAGAAAACTTGGGCTGAGCTTGCTTTAAAACAAGCTTTTGAGAAGACAGAGATCTTTTCATTGAAGACAAAAGCTCGCCCCAATTTGTACCTTGTTTTTCTATCATCTGCTTGATTTGTTCATCAGTAAAATTCACAAGTCCAAATTGAGTTCTAATTGTTTGCATAACCTCATCATCTGAAATTTTAATTCCTTGTTTTGAAGCCTCTTGACTAAAAAGAACATCTGCTATTAAAACTTGCAGAACTTGCTTTTTCTCAGCATCAGTTAAGTCTCTACCTTGGGTCTTTTTAAATATATCAACCTTAGAATCAAAACCGGTTTTAGTAATAATTTCATTCTTATATAAATTAATAATAGCAACAGGAGTATTTTGAGCAAAAGAGCTAATCCCTACAGTTCCCAATATTACCCAAAATAAAAAACTCTTCATAACATAACCTCTTATTAAAGAATCACTTACCCACTAATTTAACAAAATTTTACATTTAAATCTAGTTAATAAAACATTTTCATCTATACAAAAAACTAGAAATTCCTTGTCCGCCACCAATACAAACAGATACTATTCCTTTTGTTTTATTCTTCATTTTCATAGAACGAGAAAGTGTTAATAAAATTCTTGAACCGCTAACGGCAAACGGATGCCCCAAAGCAATAGCACCACCATTTACATTAATAATATCACTAGTTATATTGTATTTTTTAAACAAGGCCTTTTCAATGCTTAATGCTTGAGCTGCAAATGCCTCATTTACCTCAATCAAATCTATTTCGCTAGGATTTAAACTTAATTTACTAATAATACCTTCAATAGCCATATAAGCTCCAAAACCCATATAAAGTGGATCAAGCCCCACGCTTTTAAATCCCCCAATATAAGCTAATGGACTTACCCCTAAACTTTTTACTCTTTGCTCACTTGCTAAAATTAAAAAACAAGCACCATCATTTAAACTTGAAGAATTTCCGGCAGTTACTGTGCCTGATTCTTTAAAAACAGGATTAAGAGATGCTAGCTTATTTAAAGTTAAATTTTCTCTTATTTCCTCATCACTTGAGATAGTCATGCTAGAGTTGGTCTTCTTATCAAAAACAGTCAGGGGATAAATTTCATCCTCAAAATATCCAAGCTCTCTTGCCTTTAATGCCTTTACATGAGAATTATATGCAAATTCATCTTGCATTTCTCTTGTTATTCTATATTTTTTTGAAAGATTTTCAGCTGTAAGCCCCATGGAAATAAAATTCAGAGAATCTACTAGGGCGTCTTTTTGGATTGAATCTTCAATTCCAAAATTACCAAATTTAAGACCGTCAAATCTAATCTTTTTAGGCAATAAATAAGGAGAATTGGTTAAATCTTCAACTCCTCCAGCTAAAACAATATCATTGTCTCCAAGAGCAATAGAATTAAATGCAAGCTCCAAGGCCTTAAGCCCAGAACCACAAACTTTATTAACGCTAAATGCAGGCACAGTATCGCCTAAGTCAGACTTTAAAGCAATTTGTCTTGCAATATTTTGACCAAGTCCCGCAGATATTACATTCCCAATAATAACCTCATCCACTTTGTATAACTTATTTCTTTCAAGCAAAGCTTTAACAACTTTTGAAGATTCATCAATAATATTTAAACCCCTAAAAGAACCTCCAAACTTAAAATTAGGTGTTCTAAGTCCATCAATAATAGCTACCTTTTTTATCACAATTACTCCTAAAGTCTTAATAAACTTATTGAATTATACAATACAATAGATCATATAAAAACTAAGTTTATTTAATAAAAATAAACTATTTAACCTGAATTATTTAATAAACAAGCTAAAATGTTATAATTTTAAAATGCGGTTTAAAAAAATATTTTTAATAATATTTATAATTTCTAATTTAAAAGTTTATTCTTATAATTATGCAATCCAATATAAAAATGAAGGTATTGACAAATATTATTTTGAAATACTAAATGATGGATTCGGATTTTCATTAAGCGATTTTTTTGATGACTTGAGAAGTGGTTCTCTTATTTTTACCTATGTTTCAAAATACAATTTTATAATAAATTTAGAAGCACACATGTTAACCTATAGGGGTTATAAAGACTCTCCGAAATCTTTAATTAGTAGAACAGACTTAATTGAAATAGGCTTCATGTACTATTTTCCAATCTTGTTGCTAATTAATGGAAAAAATTTTGGAGAAATAGACTTGGGAATTGGAGTTAAAAACTTATTATTTGGAGACTGGGGAGGGCATTTAATGCAAAGCATAATTCACCTCATTTTAAATCAACACCGTCCAATTCCAAGTATAAAAAGCTACGACAGCTACAATTATAGAGGATTTTTAAGCTTTGCTCTAAATTACTCTTACATGAATTTTTTAAATTTAGAAAATTATATGGATCTATCTTATTTTGCAGATTATTTTATTAAAAACAGTATTGGAATTACCTTAAAAAATGAAAATATTGGATTTGATATAAAACTTTATTCCCAAATTCAAAATCAAATCAAAAGCCTCAAAACATATTCAAAAACACAAGAAGCAGAAACAGGAATTGGAATAAATTATCAATTTTACTCTAAAAATTTTTTCATAACCAATAATTTAAACATTAAAAATTTTTCAACCAAAGAAAATTTCTTAAGCATTGGGGGATTTGGAATAATCATTACACCTGAAGAATACAAAAAAATATCAGAATCAAATAATGAATTTAATGTTGTAAGTAATAATTTTTACTTTGGATTTGATATTATGATCCCATTAAAAATAAGAAATTCATTATTTTATAAAATAAATGAAAACATCAACCATTACTTTTCAATATCAACAAATTATTACACTAATTATAATGAAACTAATAGCTTTACAAATCAATTATCATCAGGCATCATGTATGAATTTTTACCACAAAAAACATTCAATCCTTACCTAATTTCGGGATTATTTTTTGCCTATAATCAAAATAACAAAGATATTAAAAGCATCTCAAGACCAATAAGAATAAAAAACATTCTTCAAGTCGGAATTGAAAATGAATTAGGATTTTTGTTCAAAATGCTAAAATACCGAAACACTGAGTATATTTTCAAAATATATTCAAAAGTTAGCTATATTCCTATAGCTTATAACTTAGATGAAAAAAAATTAGAAAAACATTCTATTAACTTTAATTATTTAGGAATTGGAATAGTCGTTAAATAACAACTAATACTGGTGGTCTTTGTTAACAAACTTAGTAATGTGTGGCAAAAATAATATATCTGCCCTACCTGTAGGGCCATTTCTATGTTTTGCTACAATAACCTTGGTTTCTATTGGTTCTATCTCAGCAGAAGACTCAAATTTAAAATCCTTATCCCTATGAAGCAAAATTACAATATCAGCATCTTGCTCTAATGCTCCTGATTCCCTTAGACTAGCAAGATTAGGCTCGCGCCCTTCTGTATCTCTTGTAAGCTGAGACAATGCAACAATAGGAATCTCAAGTTCTCTAGCAAGTTCTTTGAGAGATTTACTAATCGAAGCAACTTGTTCATGCCTTGGAAGATTTTTTGTTTCAAAAGAAATCAGACTGATATAATCAACAAATATTATATCTATACCATAAAATCGCTTAAGTTTTCTAGCTTGAGTTGCCAAAGTTAGCAAACTAATATTGGGAGTATCTTCAATATAAAGCTCAGAATCACTAATTTCATTTATAATATCATTTAATGATTTTATCTCCTGTCCAGATAAAATGCTATTTTGAACTTTAAAGCTATCAATACAAGATTGAGAAGATATTATTCTTTTTATTAAAGCATCTGCTGTCATTTCAAGGGAAAAAAATCCTACTTTTTTCTTTTCTTCTTTTCTTAATGCTATAGAAGAAGCAATATTTAAAGCAAATGCCGTTTTACCGATGCTGGGACGAGCACCAACTATAATAAAATCACTATTTCTAAATCCCCCAATAAGAGAGTCGACCTTTCTAAAGCCACTTGGAATGCCAAAGTTTGCTTCTTTTTTCTTCATGCTACGCTCATATATCTCATTATGAACACGTTCTGCAATAACTTTAGCATGATAGAGGTTCTTACTAGAATAATCTAACTCAATTGAAAGAATTTTTTGTTGAGATTCTTCAACAATCTCATTAATAGATTTTGTAGAATCATTTATATAGTCATTAAGCTCCTTAGAAACATTTAAAATGCTTCTGCGAACACTCTGTTCTTTTACAATTTTCGCATAAACATTTATAGTTCTATCTGTTGGCAAATAAACTGAAAGTGAATCTAAATAATCAGGCAAATTGATTAAATCTTTTTTAATCAAAAGTTGCGTTTTTGAAACATGCTTAGATACTTCTTCAAAAACAGTAATAGGATCAATATTTTCCCTTTTTTCATAAAGCGAAACCATTGCTTTGAAAATCAACCTATGAGTTTCATTGTAAAAATCATCAGCTCTTACATGAAAAGCAATTTGCTCTATCTTATCTGAATTATAAAATATACTAGAAATTACCGCTTTTTCTGCACCATCATTAAAAAGAAGTGCAGAATTCGAAAAAGCTGCTAAAGCCACAAACTACACCTCTACTCTTTCACCTTGTTCATCTGCTTTATTCAACTTTTTACTTAAAGACTTTTTATCCTCTTGCTTTCTTTCTTTTTTTATCTCTACTTTAATAATAGAGCTAATACCTTCATAAAGCTTAATTGTCACATCATAAGTTCCAAAAGTCTTTAAAGTTCCATGATGTATATCTATTTTTTTTCTCTCTATATCAAAACCAAGTTTTAAAAGTTCATCAGCAATATTTAAACTGTTAATACTATGAAACAATTTGCCAGAATCATTAGATTTCATAAAAAATTCTAATTTAACAAGATCAAGCTTGGATTTCAAATCGTTGGCCATTTGTTTTTTTGCTTCCTGCTTTTTTAATATTGATCTTCTTTTTTGATTAAAAATCTCAACATTATATTTATTTGAAAAAACTGCAAAACCCTTGGGTAGTAAATAGTTTCTTGCAAATCCATCTCTTACCTCTACAGTATCTCCTTCTTTTCCAAGATTAATAAAATCTTCCTTTAAAATCACTTTCATAATTACCCCCAAATAATCATTTTTTTACAAAAGGCAACAAAGCCATATATCTTGCCCGTTTAATTTCTAATGCCAAGCGCCTTTGATGCTTAGCAGAAGTTCCAGTAATTCTTTTGGGTAAAATTTTACCTTGCTCGGTAATAAACTTTTTAAGAAAATCAAAATCCTTATAATCAGGATGTTTACCAGAATCACAAAATTTACATGACTTTCTCTTAAAAAATCTGAAATTTGAATTTTTTTTAAAGCCATCCTGCTGATTTTCAAATCTTGAATCTCTTTGATTTGTATCTCTATCTTTATACATAACTTAAACTCCATTAAAAAGGTATATCTTCGCTAAATTTATCATCAACAATATCAATATCCTTAACTACATCTTCTTTTTTATGATTTGTCAAACTATTAACATCTGAATCTTGCATTTGAATAGTATTAGAACCTGAACTAAACATTTGCAAATTATCTACAAATATATTTATCTTACTCCTCTTGTCACCTGTATTTCTATCTTGCCAGCTTTCATATTTAAGAGATCCACTTACCACAACTTGTTTGCCCTTTTTCAAATAATCGTTGAGACTTTCGGCTCTTTTTGAAAAAATAACACAATCAAAATATTGTGGATAATCAATCCATTCATCATTCTTCTTCATTCTTCTATTATTAGCTATAGAAAATCTAAGAACAGCCATACCACTTTCTGTATAAGAAAGCTCAGAATCTCTTGTAAGCCTACCAGACAATACTAATGAATTAATATCAGCCATTAAAAACCCTCTTATTTCTCCTGAATATCTGCGCTTTCAGGACCTGTTGGTGTTTCAACTTTAGAGGCACCTTTAAGACTGTCTTTGTCAATATTGTCTCTAAATTCTCTAAAATTTCTTCTTTTGATTTTTTTAGTATTGATCTTTCTAACTATTTTCACCAAAATCATATACCTAAGCAAGTTTTTAATTAACTTAAGCCTTGATTCAAGTTCTTTTAAATTATTGCCTTCCATACTAAACTCTATTATTTCATAACGACCTCTAGCCTGCTTTTTGATAGGATATTCTAAGGCTCTCTCTCCAATAAAATTGCTAACAACATCAGTTGCACCAAAAAACTCTAAAGATTTTTTAACCTCTTCTAAAGAACCCTTATATTCAATTTCTTCACTTTTAAACAAAAAACATGCCTCATATCTTTTAATCATTACTAAAACTCCTTATGGTCTATCGCATTGCAAAATATGCAACAAAGGTTACTTAGTTAGTATATAAAAGAGACTAATTTTTTTCAACAATAAAAACTTTTTATAACATACAAAATGTAACTGAAAAATAATCTTAAACCCTAATCTTCTTCTAATTCGCTAAGCTTATAGGTTTTCCCTGATTTACCTTGCTTTTCAAGTTTTTTGTCTTCCTTCATTTCAATATAAGTCTTAAAGCCTTTTTTTACATTATCAACTGCAACCATAACACTAGCTTCAAAAAGACTCTTTGGAGAATAGGTATCAATGGCCTTTTTAATATAATAAACATTAGATCCATAAAAAAGCTGAACCTTGCCATTAACAAGCCCTATTTTAAGAACTCCAGCCTCTTTAAGCAAATCATTATCAACAAGCTCAGTATTAACAACATCTACATGCAATCTTGTAGAACAAACATCAAGCTTTGTAATATTATCAAATCCACCAAGACCTTGAATTAAAAGATGCGCAATCCCTAGACTCTCTAGCTTTCCTTCTTGGCCTTCAAAAAATGGATCGTCTGTAACAAATATCTGAAAATCAAAGTATCTATAAAGCCAACTAAAAGTAAAATAATAAAGAGCAAAAAACATTGCCCCCAAAGGTAATACACTAATCCAATTTGTCTTAGAATTTCCTTGAAGTATCCCAAACATAAAAAAATCCAAAAATCCAGTAGAAAAGGTATTGCCAATCGTAACATCAAAAAAATTAGCAAGCAACAATGCAAATCCCGAATAAGTGGCATGAACAAAATAAAGCAAAGGCGCTGTGAAAATAAATAAAAATTCCAAAGGCTCAGTTATTCCTGTTAAAAAAGCTGTCAAGGCCCCAGAAAAAAGAAGCGCTGCAACCTTATTTTTATCTTCATGAACAATGCCCTTGTAAACCCCCAACGCCGCTCCAGGAAGTCCAAACATAATAGAGAGATAAAACCCACTACTAATTTTGGCAAAACCTGATGAAAATTTACCAAGTGATGGGTCTAATAGCTGAGCATAAAATATATTCTTAAGACCTCTAACAGTATCGCCATTAACTATCTCCACGCCTCCTAAAGAAGTAAACTCAAAAGGAAAAGATAAAATAGAATGCAATCCCAAAGGCAATAAAAGCCTATTTAAAAATCCATAAAGAAAACTGCCAAAATATTCAAACTTAAAAACAAACACACCTAAAGATGTAATTAACTTGTCAAAACTTGACCAAATTAAACAAAAAAATATAGCCAAAACAACACAAAAGGGTAAAATTATTACTATAGGCACAAAATGGCACTCTGAAAAAAAAATAAAAGGCTTGGGCAGCTTCATATTATAAAATTTGTTATGCAAATAACCAACTACAAGGCCTACCGCTAAAGAACCTGCAATTCCCGTATTTAAAGTTTGAACACCAAAAAAATTTATACGCCCAACAGAAGACATTGTCTCTGCTTCAACAAGCCCTGAAAAAGCCTCAATAAAATAATTTTCGGTAATATTAAATGTTAAATAACCAATAAGGCCCCCCAAAGCCGCTGTTCCCTGCCCCATTCTTGCAACTCCAATAGAAATTCCAATAGAAAAAATTAACGGCATATTGAGAAGAATAGCATTGCCTATAGCCTTCATTAAGCCTAAAACATTTTGAATAAAAATTTTATCAACATAAACAATACTAGAAGAATTTGAAAATACAGATCCAATACCAATCAATAAACATGAAACTGGTAAAATAGAAATAGGCACTCGTAGTGCTTTAGAAAATTTTTGCAAACTTGAAAAGTTAATTATTTTAATAAAATTAATCATGCTAAGCCTCTCCAATGCTAATTTCAGCAAACACTATTTTATTATAAAGCTTTTTTTGCAAAAAAAAACTTTACTTGCTAAACAAGCCAAATAATAAGATTGGATAAATCAAGCAAGATTTAATTTGATCTTGAGAAAAACTTACAATTAAAGTAAGGTATTATATATTTTTTATAAATAAGTGATAAAACGGAGGCAAAGCTGTGCTTAGAGAAAATAAACTTAAAAATTACTCGTTAAGCGATGTTAATACAAGCAAAATACCAAAAAATGAGCTTTTTAGTTCAATCTCGCATCTTTTTGGAATTATTTTGTCTATCATTGGAACAACAATTCTTGTTACAATATCTACTCTTAAGAAAAAAGATTTACATGTAGTTGTATTCTTAATTTACGGATTTTCAATGACCCTATTATATGTAATGAGCACTCTTTACCACATATTCCCAAAAGGAAGTAAAATAAAAAAAATATTTAGAAAATTTGATCATATTTCAATATTTATTCTAATAGCAGGAACATATACTCCTGCATGTGCAATCCTTGTGCCAAACAAATCAGGACTAATAATCTTATGCGTAGTGTGGAGCCTGGCTATAATTGGAATAATTTTTAAAATAATATTTACAAACAGCCCCGGATGGTTTAATGGATCCATATTTATAATCATGGGGTGGATTATCATTTTTAAAATTAAGCCCATTTATAAGGCCCTCAGCGGAAAAGGATTTTTTTGGCTAGTTTTTGGTGGAATTGTATATACAATAGGTGGAATAGTATACATATTAAGTAAAAAATTCAATCCAACAATTAACATGAAAATGCATGATGTATTTCATATATTAATAATAATCGCATCAGCATCTCACTTTTGGCTTATGCTAAAATACATTTCTAATTTTTAATTAAATATATTTAAAAGACCTTTCAAATCATTAAAAAGGCCTAAACCAAAAAGAAACAGCCCAAAAAAAATACCAAAGCTATAAAAAGAATAAATGGTTTTGGCCTTAAATCTTTTTCCACGCAAAAGCTCAATAAAGCTGATAAAAATTTGTCCCCCATCAAAAATAGGTATTACAATAAAAAATAGATTCATACCAGCAAGAATTAAGCTCAAGAAAGAAATGCTATTAATCCAATACAATATCCCTAAAGAATAAGATGAAGAGAGAATGCCCACAATTCCAACAGGGCCTGATACACTCTTAGAAGTATTTAAAAAATTTGTCATTAATAAAAAAATAGAATATAAAATGTCTTGCAAAGCATTTACAACCTTAAAAAAAGAATTTTTAATGGCACTTAAAACATTTTCTACTTTAACTACCCTTTTTAAAGGTGGTGAAAAATATATGCCAACCATTTTATTTTTATCATGAAATACTAATTTAGAGGAAAAAATCTCCCCATTTCTAGAAAACTTAATTTCCACAACATCCGAATTTAAATTCTTAAGAAAATAATCTAAATCTCTTTTATTTTTCAAAAGAACATTATCAATGCTGATTATTTCGTCACCCGGCTTCATTCCCGCAATCTTAGCAGGCGAATTTGAAACCACATCTGCTATCACAAGATCAACCCAAGGGCCAATTTCTTTTAAAAAATCTTGCAAACTAACAGTCTCTTTAACAGTAATATTTTCTTTTTCCCTTAAAACATCAAACGTAACTGTAGATTTTTCCTCAGGAATAACTTTTTTTAAATCAGAAAAATATTCAATTTTTTTATTATTAACCTTTAATATAACATCACCGTCTCTAAATTTATCTTTTAAAAAAGAATCTTTATTTAAAATACTAACTCTTGAAGAATAATCAAAATATATAATACCCGCCATACTTATAAAAATAAAAACAACAAATGAAAAAATCAAATTAAACAACGGACCTGCAAAATATATTAAGATTTTTTTAAAATGTGAAATTCCAAACAAAGAATCTTTATCTGCTTCTAATTCTTTATTTGCCTTAAGCTCTTTTTCTAAGTGATCAAATCCCTTAAGCTTACAATATCCTCCTAGAAGGATTGGGGAAAGTCTATACTCAGTATTATTAATTTTAAACTTTAATATGCTAGGACCTATACCCACAGAAAAAACTTCAACCTTAACTTTAAAAAGTTTAGCAAATAAAAAGTGCCCTAGCTCATGAATAAATATTATAAAACTGAGAGCCAACACACTAAAAAGAATATACATAATTTCCTCCAAAAATCACTAAGACAGGTATAAATAAAATATCGGGCCTGTTAAAAGAAAAGAGTCAATCGAATCAAGAGCTCCGCCTCTACCAGGAACGATTTTCCCAGAATCTTTTACTCCAGCACTTCGCTTTAATCCAGATTCAAACAAGTCGCCAATAATGGTAAAAACTCCAATCAAAATGCCTAAAATAATAGATTCTCCATAGCTTAAATTTATTAATTTAAAAACTACCGCAAATATAGCAGTAAGCACAGAAAACAAAATGCCCCCAAAAAAACCCATTAATGTTTTATTTGGGCTAATAATAGTGGGGCGATAACTGTTTTTCCCTAAGAAATAACCAAAAAGATATGCAAAAGTATCGTTTCCACTTACCATAGCAAAAAGCATTAACATTAAAAATGGTGCCTTGGGTAAGGTTGTAATAGAAACCGTAAAAGACATTAATACCCCAGGATATATAAGTATAAAAAGTATTGACGTTGCTTGAGACAAAAAGTTTCCAATCTCATGCTCTTTAATAAACACCAAATCAACAATCCAATTGCTAAAAACTAAAGCTATAAACAAGTAATATATTACATTCATGCCTAAATAAAAAACATTAAAATGAATATATGTTAAAATTGGGGGAGCAAATCCTAAAAAAAAAGATAATATGCTCGAAAGTCCTGAAAATTTGAATTTTAATTTTAATAAATCATTAACTTCTTTTGCCGCAAAGCCACTAAATATAAAAATTAAAATATTAAGGAATAAATAATTTTTAAAATCTAGAAATATTAAAAATAAAATCAAAGGAACAAAAAATAGAAATGTTCCCAACCTTGCAAAAAAAGCAAATCTCTTAACCTTACTCAACAAATCATCTCCCAAAATTTCTTCTTCTAAATTGGAAACATTCCAAATCCTTACTATATCTAGTGTCATAATATTCAGGCCATAAAACATTTGAAAAAATTAATTCAGAATAAGCAATCCTCCATAAAAAAAAATTACTTATTCTAATATTTCCGCCTGTACGTATTAAAAGATCAAGATCAGGTAGTTCTGGATTGTCTAAAAAACTGGAAAAAATATTCTCATTCAAAGACTCTAAATCAAAATCACTTGAAACAAATTTTTTAACAGCTCTAAGTATTTCATTACGACCCCCATAATTGATTGCTAAATTTAAAATAAGGTTGTTGAAATTTTTAGAAAAGCTAATAGAGTCTTTTATAGAACTTTTTACTTCCCTGCTTAAAGACTCAACATCTCCTGAAACTATTATTTTTATTCCATTTTTTTCGTAAAAATCAAATTCGGCTCTCAAATAATTAGCAATTAAAAACATTAAATTTTCTATCTCACAATCATCCCTTCTCCAATTCTCAGTAGAAAATACATAAAAGGATAAATATTTAATACCTACCCTTAAAGAATACTTAACTATTTCTTTTGCTCTTTTAAGACCCTCTTTATAACCTTCTAAAAAAGACAATCCTTTGCCTAAAGCCCACCTTCTATTGCCATCCATAATAATTCCAACATGACTTGGAAGAGAACCTTTATTCATGGATTTAAGCTTCCATTATTTCTTGAATTTTAGATTCTAAAATAGAATCTATCTTTTTAATATACATATCTGTAGATTTCTGAATATCATCTAAAATTCTTTTTAAACTGTCCTCTGTAATTTCAGATTCTTTTTCTTGCTTTTTAACCTTATTATTTAAATCCTGTCGTATATTTCTAGTTGAAATTTTATGTTCTTCTGCTATTTTTTTAGCATGTTTTACAATGTCTTGCCGCCTTTCACTAGTTAACGCTGGAACCTTAATTCTAATAACAGAACCATCACCTGAAGGGTTCATAGAAAGATCAGAATTAAGTATGGCTTGTTCTATCTTATTCAAGATGCTTTTATCCCAAGGCTGAATAACAACAAGCCTTGCTTCAGGAATTCTAATGCTTGACACTTGAGTTATAGGTGTTCTTTGGCCATGGTATTGAATAAAAATTCTATCAAAAATATTACTACTAATTCTACCTGTTCTTAACGTTTTATATTCATTATCAAGTGATAAAAGAACTTTGCTCATCTTTTCATCTAGAAAAGCCTTATAATCTTCCATATAAACTCCTCCTTGCTGACAAAAAGCATATTATCTACCCTATTCTTAAATATTTAAACTCAACTATTTCTATCTTGCTTGAAACTGTCTTTGAAATCTCTTCAAGCATTTCCCTTACAGTAATTTTATCATTCTTTACAAAACTTTGCTCAAGAAGAGAAATCTCAGCAAGATGTTTTTTAATTTTCCCCGCAACTATACTCTTGATTATGCTTTCTGGCTTACCACTGGATTCTAATTGTTTGGCAAATATCTCTTCTTGCTCTTTAATATAATTTGGACAAACATCGTCACTTCTCAAATAAACAGGAGCAAACGCAGCCACATGCAAGGCTAAATCCATAGCAAAATCTTGAAACATTTTATCTTCGGTTTTAGAAAAATCATCTACTTTTAATTTAACTAAAACACCTATCTTGGATTGTTCACCATGCAAATAAATTTTTACAAACTCATTAGATTGAATTTCGGTAATAAAAATTTTTTTAACCTGAATATTTTCTTTTATTGTAGCTGCTAAATTTTTAAGCTCTAACTCTTGAGAAGTAGTTAAAGAATCTATTCCACTTTCTACCAATTCCCTGATCAAGGAATTGCCAAAATTAACAAAATCGTGATTCAAAGCAACAAAGTCTGTCTCACAAGAAACAAGCAAAAGCCCAGCATGAATATTGTTTGAATATGAGAATACTCTACCTTCTTTTGCATCTCGGTCAAGTCTTTTCTCAGCAGATGCAATTCCCATTTCTCTAAGTTTTTTTTTAGCCAATTCAAAGTCTCCACCAGCAGCGGACAAAGCTTTTTTACAGTCTCCAAAACCAGCATTGGTTTCTTCTCGAAGCTTTTTTACATCTTGAGGACTAATACTGCTCATAAATTACTCTCCCCTTTCTTCAATAGAATCACTTTTATCATTTTTAATTTCAATTTCTTTCATCAAATCTTCTTCATTCAAATTTTCAATTATTTGAATACCAACCTCTTTATCACTTTCTAAAATAGCATCAGATATTATTTTGGTAAACAAAGCAACAGAACGAATCGCATCATCATTACCAGGAATTGGACAATCAATAACATCTGGATTACAATTCGTATCAACCACAGAAATAATAGGGATTTTTAATTTTCTAGCCTCATTAATAGCTATCTGCTCTCGCTTAGGATCAATGATAAAAATAGCACCGGGAAGTATTTCCATATCCTTGATGCCTGTTAAATTTTTAGCTAATTTTGATTTTTCACGATTAAGTTGTGAAATCTCTTTTTTACTTATCATATCAAAAGTTCCATCAACTTCCATCTTTTCTAGCTTTTTTAATTTTTGAACAGATTTTCTAATCGTATTAAAATTAGAAAGCATGCCCCCAAGCCATCTATTATTTACATATGGCATATCACTTCTTCTTGCTTCTTGTTCTATGATCTCACTAGCTTGCTTTTTGGTTCCAACAAAAAGCACCTTTTTGCCATCTTTTATTACCTTTTGAACAAGCTCATAAGAATCTTTAATGCCCTGCAAAGTCTTTTGAAGATCTAAAATATGTATTTCATTTCTCTCAGAAAAAATAAATCTTTTCATTCTAGGATCAAGCCTTTTTACTTGATGACCAAAATGAACCCCGGCCTCCAACAGGCTCTTCATCGTAACAATTGCCAAATCAACCTCCTATTATCCTTCTCTTTTACTCACCATGAAAACACACGGCGGAAATTATCCCCTCTTTTATAAGAATATAATAAAACAATCCAATTAATAAGTCCACCTCATTAAAAATAAACGTCATTCTCTTTAATAAAATTATCAGCAAATTATATTAATAAAAAATATTAAAAGCAAAATTAATATCCAACTCTTTAAAAAATGATTCTTTTATAAATCGTTCTTATTTCTTTCAGAGAATTTAATCAAACCTATTAAAATAACCGACCCCAAAATAGGAAACAAATAAAGAACAAAATCTATTTGCCTTTCATAATAATCAGAATAAAAAAAGGGAATAAAAAACTGAAATATAATTCCACCTAAAAAGCTTATTAAATAAACTACTATAAATTTAAAATTCAATATGTTTAAAAACGTAACAAAAAAGCTTACCAAAAAAGAAATAACAATGTTTGTTAAAATCAAATGAGAAAAAAATACTATCATGTTCCCCCTTAAAAAGAACTAATTAGATAAACTAAATCCCGACAAATCCCCAAGATTAATAAGAACACTATAAGCATCATCAACAATGCTGCCCACACCCATAACAAAAATTGCCAAATTATACTTGGGGGCAATATCTTTTGTAAAAAAATCCTCATTTATATGTTTCAGATCAATTGGCCTTTTCTCTTTATCTAAAAAATTGGATTTTTTAATAGATTTTGAAAAACCTACATATTCTCCTTTATCAATATGGGACCTATATATATTTTTCTTCTCAAGAATAACAGATGAAGAAGTATTCCCATTTTTTACAGTAATGAAAGCCTCACCAGGAACATCCTTTCTTAATTCCCCAAAATTTATTTCAAAATATAAAGGCAATTTACTATCTACCCATTCTTTATTTAATTTAAAAACAGGTTTACCCGAATAAACAGTAGAACTCAAATTTATTTTATAAAACCCTCTATTATTAAATTCACTAACATTGTCAAAAACACCCTTTAAGGCTTCAAAATCTTTCTCTACGCTTTTCTGGAAACTAGTTATGTGATAATTGGCACCTTCTGGATAAAATTTGTAATATATGTCAAAACCTCTTAATTTACCAGCTGCTTGATTAGAAAAATAACCCGCTGGTAAAAAAAAAGCTACAGAATCTCTTGAAATTCGATTATCAACCTTTTCTGGTGAAGGAAGTATTAAAATATTGTCAAGACCACATCCAAAAAACCCCATACAAAATGTAAAATATAAGATAAAAAAAATTATAAAACCTCCCCCAAAAATACAGATTAATTTTGCTTAAGTTCTAAAATTTTATTATTTGCCATATTTATATATAAATTATTTTCATATGGAAACTTAACAATCTCTTCGTATACTTTCACAGCGAGCTCTTTATCTTTTTCCTCAATCAATATTGCCTTACTCAAAAGAGCTCTTACCTTTAAAAAGTCCAAACTAGTACTATTGATAAGATCTTCATAAACTAACAAAGCATCTTCTTTTAATCCCATTTTTTCATAAACTATAGCTTTATTAAGAAAAGCAATTTCACTTTCAATGCCTTTTACCTTAATAACAGCATCTAAATCTTTAATAGCCTCATCATACTGTGCTTGACTTTGGAAATAAACAGCTCTGGCTAAATAGAACCTTGAAATAAAATAAGATGAAATTTCTTTTTCCTTTGAAATAAGTTCCCTTATCCTAAGAAATATTTTTTCTCTCTCTTTGCTATCATTTTCTCTTAAATAATCATTTAAATCTTTTTCAAGATTTTCTACTATTTCTCCACCACTCTTTACATAATCCTTGCCTAAAGAATTATAAAAAACAACAATAATAGACACAAACACAAAAATAATAGCAATAAAGAAAACTAAAAGATTATTTTTAGTCATTATTCATCCCTCTTTAGCAAATTCTCAAATGGCTTGTAAGATTCCTCATCATTGCCCTTAAATAAATAAGAAGAAATTTCTTCTCTTGATCTTTGATTTTCATACTCCCTATAAGAGAGCAGCACTGATTTGTCTTTAGAATCAATACTTGTTATTACCACTTTAAGCTTGTCTCCAACGTTTAATTTTTCGAAAGTTTCTAAACTAGATTCTTTTGTATCTCCCAATTGAATTTTACTAATAAATCCCATTATTTTATTATAAACTCTTACTTGAAAGCCTTTTGATTTTTTCTCTACAATCTCAACCTCAATAGCATCACCCTTTTTATAACTTTTAGAAAAATCTTCCCAGGGGCTCTCTTATAGCTGTTTAATTCCTAATCTAACATTTCTTTTTCGCTTGTCAACCTCAAGCACTTTCCCATTCACTAAATCGCCTATCTTGAAATATTCTTCAGGATCAATCTCTTCAAGCCAAGAAATATCAAACTTACTAACATAAGCATCTATACCTTCTTCAATATTTACAAAAGCACCTGTTTTTGTAATATTAGTAACAACTCCTTGAACAACTCTCCCAATAGGATATTTCTCAGTTAATTTCTCCCAAGGATTCTCATTGACCTGTTTAATACCTAGCGATATTTTTTGATTTTCTTTATCTATCTCTAAAATCTTAACTTCTACAATCTGGCCAAGTTTTATTAATTCTTGAGGGCTTTTTATTACTCTTATCCAAGAAAAATTACTTATATGCAAAAATCCCGACAATTCGCTGTCAAGCTCAATAACAGCTCCAAAGGGTAAAATTTTTACAACTTTCCCTTTTACAATGCTATCAATTTTATATTTAACATCCACGGAATCCCAAGGATTTGCTTTTAAGGCCTTAAGAGATAATTCCATTTTGCCTGTTTGTGGGTTTATCTTAATAATTTTCAACTTTAGCTTATCACCAACTCTAACAAAATCTTCAACATTTTCAACTTGATTAAAGGCAATATTTCTTTTATGCAAAATTCCTGTAACAAAATTTTTAATTTTTACAATCGCACCATATTCTGTAATACGCTCAACCACACCATCAACTACATCTTCTTCATTGTAAGAACTGACTAGCTCTATTCTCTTAGCAAGATCTCTTTCTTTTTCTAGGGTGCGTCTATCAAGAATAAGTCTCAAGCCGTCTGCTTCGCTTGCTTCAAGAATATAAAATTCAACAACAGACCCTCTTTTTAATTTCTCATCCTTAGATTTAGAGCTTAAATAAAAAGGCATGAAGCCAGAAACATTTTCATTAATTTGAATTTTATAACCATTTGAAAGCTCAACTAACACTTTGCCTTTAATTATTTTTTTGTTTTGAATATATTCATATACTTTATCTTGAAAATTTAAAGAATCAAGCTTTTCAACACTTAAAATAAGACCTAATTCTCCACCTATTCTTACTACGATTGCTTCAAGCCTATCACCAACTTTGGGAACATTTTCAAATTCTTCAATCTTAATAAAGCCTTCCGATTTATAACCAATATCTACTAGAACATAATCCTTCATAATGTTGACAACTGTCCCAGAAACACGACTTCCAAGTTCTACTCTTTCAAGTACTTTCAAATAATTTTCTTGTAAATCTTTTTGATTTTCCATTCTCACCTCTCTCTTACTTTTTTCAAATTAAACTTTTCTATTATAATATTACACACATCGTCTAATCCTTTGTAGCTTGTATCAAGGTAAAAAACCCCTTTTGATAATTTTAACTTACCATATTGTTTTTTCTTGTCAACATCATCTCTTCTTTTAAGAGTACGCTCTAATTCTTCTAAGGTCTCATTCCCATTTCTTTGCTCATATCGCCTCAAAGCTCGAACTTTAACAGAAGCATCAAGATATATTTTAAATTCAGATTCTGGAAAAACTACAGTAGTAATATCTCTACCTTCTATTATATAATTATCATCGCTAAATTTAACAACCTCTCTTAATTTTTTATTCACAATGTTTCTTATTCCAACATAAGAAGAATAAAAAGAAACTTGAAAATCAATCTTATCGTTTAAAATTTGATTTTCAACATTCTCTCCATTAAGCAAAAAGGCGGAATTATTAAAACTTATATCATTCTCAAGAATCAAATTTAAAAGACTATCCTCACTAATAAAATCGTAACTATTCATAAGAGATCTTTGAGCAATTAAAGTTATTATCCTGTAAAGATGCCCAGAGCTGATAAATTTATAGTTCAGCCTTACGCCAAGCTCTCTTGCAATTGAGCTTTTTCCTGATGCTGAAGGTCCATCAATTGCTATTATCATTTAATTTCTCCAGCCTGGATTTTAAACTATTTATCTTAGACAAAGGAACAATTTTTACTTGACCCTCCTTTAAACTATCTAAATTAATATTGCCAATTCTAATTCTATGAATTTTTTTTAAAAAAATATTTTTGGTCAAAAACACTTTTCTTATTTCCCTATTTTTTCCTTCATCTAAAATCAATCTAGCAGAATTTTTATTTAAAATTTCATAAGATTTTAATTTAAAAAATTCTTTTTTTACCTTTATACCCGATTTAAAAGAAATAAGCAAATTTTCATCAATATCTTTTTTTGATTCAATAATATATTCTCTTTCAACTTTTTGCCTTGGATGAATAATATCGTTTGCAAATTTACCATCATTGGTGAATAATAGAAGTCCAGAGCTTTTAAAATCAAGCCTACCAATTGAAAACACACGCTCTTTAAATAAAGGTTGAACTAAAGATATTGCCAACCTTCTTCCATTAATATCAAAATTGGAACATAAATAATTTCTAGGTTTGTTAAGAGCTAGATAAATTCTATTATTAATTTGAAAATCTTTAAAAACAAAAATCTGTTTTTTATAAATTATTCTGTCGCCTAAAGCTACTTTATCCCCAAGCTTAGCAATAGTGTTATTAACTTTTACAAGTTTCTTTCTTATCAGTTCCTCGCAAAATCTTCTTGACCCCACTCCCTTTTCAGCTAAAAAAACGTGAACTCTAGGGGCTTTAAGTGCAATCATTAATTTTACAACCTCGATACAATACTAATTTATTATTCAAATATCCTAAATTTACAATATTAAGCATTTTACACTCAAGAGATACTAAAAAATAAGAAAATCTCTCAAAAGAATAATTATCGGCATTAAAATCTAAAAGAGAATCAAAAATTACGCTACTCTCTTTATTTAAAATAGAAATAATTTTCATCTTTTTCTCAAATATTTTCAATTCATATTTATTGTAAACAGCTTTAAATTTTTTATCACACAAAAAATTTTTATTAATAACTTTTTTCTTCAATGTACAAGACTTTCTCTTCAAATTTTTGTTTTTGTTATTATCATTAGCAATAGCATTAATATTTTTAACAAAATTGCCACTATCGCCAAAAATAAACTCTTCAATCATTTTTGAGTCATAGAATTTAAAATTTTTCGCTTGGTTTAATTGTAATTTTTCATTTTCTCTATTCTTGCTATAACATATCAATCTTTCCACAACTTTGCGCTCAGCTTTATCTTTGTATTCAAACTTCAGTGGGAATAAAATTTGAGTTTTCCAATAAAACAAATTATTGGCAAGATAAAAAAAATCGATCAATCCCCTAATGCTTATATTAAGGTCACCTGAAACAGCTATAAATTCTTCAATTATTTGATTTAAACTCAAAGTCCTCAAAACATACCTATTCATACTAACATATTCAAAAAAAAGCTCTATTCCACCTGTAAAATTATCAAGGCTGATAGAGTAACTACCCAATTCAGACATTTAAATTTTCCATATTACTCAGATTCATCTTCTTTAAATTCAATAAAATTATCATTCTCTTGATTAAAATTATTAAAAATTATTTTTCTAAGCCTCTTATCCAAATCATTTGCAAGTTCTACTTCTTTGCTAAGATGCTCAATAACACTCTCTCTCCCTTGTCCCAACTTATTATCTCCTAATGAATACCATGAGCCTGTTTTTTGTATTAAATTATGCTTAATAGCAGCATCTAAAATGCCAGCTTCTCTTAAAATACCTTTCCCAAAATAAATTATCAATTCTACTTTACGAAAAGGTGGAGCAACCTTGTTCTTCACAATCTTAACTCTAATCTTATTG
The DNA here is from genome assembly GCF_000181875.2 of [Borrelia] finlandensis. Classification (GTDB taxonomy): domain Bacteria; phylum Spirochaetota; class Spirochaetia; order Borreliales; family Borreliaceae; genus Borreliella; species Borreliella finlandensis. The sequence goes on from NZ_ABJZ02000005.1 coordinate 121,992, forward strand.
CCAATAACATCATCGCTTGAGCCCGATCTGGTTACTTGTTCGATCTTTCGAACCTCAAGTCTAAGAGATGAATAAAATTTTAAAGCATTCCCACCAGTAGTAGTCTCGGGATTGCCAAACATAACACCAATCTTCATCCTTATTTGATTAATAAACATAATGCAAGTATTGGATTTAGAAAGTATGCCAGTAATCTTTCTAAGAGCTTTGCTCATTAGCCTTGCTTGAAGGCCAATCTGAGAATCTCCCATTTCTCCATCTATCTCTAATTTGGGGGTTAAAGCCGCTACAGAATCAACTACAATCAAATCAACACCACCACTTCTGATTAAATGCTCAGCAATCTCAAGGGCTTGCTCTCCGGTATCAGGCTGACTAAGCCAAAGTTCTGCAACATTAACACCTAAAGCTTTTGCATAAACAGGATCAAGAGCATGCTCAGCATCAATAAAAGCAGCTATCCCACCTTCTTTTTGCACCTCAGCAATCGCTTGAAGAGTTAAAGTAGTCTTGCCAGACGACTCGGGACCAAAAATTTCTATTATACGTCCCCTAGGATATCCACCAATGCCAAGAGCCTCATCTAATATGATAGATCCACTTGACATACTTTTTATACCTTGTCCAACAGGAGATTCTCCCATCTTAATAAGACTTCCCTTTCCAAAAGCTTTTTCTATTTGAACTCTTGCAAGCTCAATAGCTTCCTCTTTACTTGCCCTTTCTACGCCAACAACGACTTTTTCCCTTTTTTCCTTTAACTTTGACATTCCTAAATTTTTCCTAACTAAATTTTATGGGTTCTATTTTCTTTACAAAATATTTAAAATTAGTATTATTTATAACAAAATTAAGACTATCCCCTTCCCTAGAATCAAGCAAATTTTCTCCAAAAGGCGACTTATATGAAATAATGCCTTCATCGGGGTTTGATTCCCAAGGTCCAAGTATTAAATAAGATTCATCTTTGCCTGTAGCTTCATTTAAAATGACAACCTTGGTCCCAAAACCAACAACAGAACTTTGAAGATCCTTGGTATCTATAACTTTTGCATTCTCTATTTCCAGCATTAAGGAGTTTAATCTTTTTGTCAAAAACTGTTGTTTTTCCTTAGCAGAATGATATTCAGCATTTTCTTTTAAATCACCAAGTTCACGAGCTTTTCCAATTTCTTTTGAATTTCCTGGAATTTCAACTTCCTTTAAATATTTAAGCTCTTTTTGTTTTTTGTTCAAAGAACTTAATATGGTTAAAAATCCAATTTCCATTCTCTCGCCTGCAAGCTGCATCTTTTCATCTTCAAACTCAACAGAATCAAATAATTGCCTTATTATAGATTTAATCTCTAAAAGATCCTTTGGGGGGAAATCTTTTACATAAAAACAAGTCATATAAACTCTTTTTGCAAGTTCTTCATCTCTCACGACCTCTAAGACCGATTTAAGATATCCATCTTTAACTAAAAGATTAATTACCATTTTATAAATTCTTTTACTTGCAACAGAATTATTTTTATTATTAATTTTGATAACGCTATCTGTTAAAATTTTAATCAAATTGGACAAAAGATCCGAATCCGAATAACTCAGCTCTATAGAATAAGTTTTGCAGTGCTTCAAAATCCAAATATAAGCATCTTTATAGATCTTATAATTTTTTATAACATAATTAAATAATTTTTCCACTTCTCTGGGATCTTCTTTGTAAAGTGATTCAACCAATCTCTTATTAACAGAATGAGGAAAAAGTTCTTTGTAGTACAAAATCCAATTGCTAAGTTCTTCTTTAATTAAAACAACTAATTCTTTTTTAATTTCTACATTCAAAATTGAATCAAAAAGATCCACTATTCCTTTTGGATACTCTTTTAAAAGAGATTCTAAATTAACATCTTTTTCTATATTAACTTTTGATGACAATTCTTCAGAAAAATTACCTAAAGATTTAAGAATAACATAAGAACTTATAACATGATGATCAACCTTTGTAAAATTGTTAACATAAATTAAAAAATAGTTAAGCATCTCTTCTTCAATATGCAAATCCTTAACAATTCCCTTAACATTGCAATAGTTTATAAATATCTCGTATCTTTTATAAAAATCTTTCTCAATCTTAAATTTATCATACATTTTTTCATTCAAATTGGAAGATCTCTCATTATATATATAACAATCAAGCTTGCCAGAATCCATAACAAAATGGGGATTATCCTTTAAAATTTGCTTTGCTTTCAAGCTCCATGAATTCCACGAACTTTGAGTCATCAAGCTTGGCACTAACTCTTTTTTTATTCCCTTTAAATCAATAGCTTTATAACTTTTTATAATAACCTTTATGGCCCACTCAATATCTTTTTTTACTCTATCTGCAAGTTCCTCTTTAGGTGTTACAGCCTTTAATACTCTAATATCATCTCTACTAAGGGGAGATAAAGCCGACATAGCCATATCAAAACCAATAAAATGACCTCTTTTGGAAACAAAATCAACCGTAATGCCGTTATCATTTACATCTCTTACTATTCCAACAGACCAAGTCTGATGATAAACAAAATTACCCTTTGCAAAAAACAAATATTTTTCAAAGTCTGAATATACATCAACAAAATTTTTATCTAAGTTTTCAATATCAGACTTTACAAGATAATCCTCAATATTTTTAACATCTTTATATCTTTCTCTTAAAAATTTAACTAAATTTTCTCTTGCCTTATGATTTTTGTTATCAAGCTTTAAAATGCCTTTTAAAATTTCTATTGTCTCGCCAACATTATCAGTCAAAGAATAATGATCAAATAAATCCTCATAAAGAACTATGGCCTTTTTAAATCCAAGATCTTTTTCAATTTTTTGCAAAATAAGCAAAAAAGAATCAAAATCATCTGAAACATAATGAATAAGCTTGGCCCATACTTCTCTGATTCCTGACATTTGTTTTTTATCAATAAAACGATAAATAGCTTTTCTAAAATAGAAAATTGATTTTTGCAAATCAATAGTTTCATAATAAGTAGCAAGTTGCCTAACAAACACAGTGTCGTCAATATCTGCTTCAACAATTCTAGTCCAAATACCTGGAAGCTTATCATTTTCATTGTTCTGAGCATATATTTTTGCAAGAGTATAAAGAGCGTGCTTATTCTCAGAAATTAAAAGCATTTCATTGCATATATGCTCAACAAGAACCCATTTTAAATTTTGAGAAAACAAATCAATAACAGCAAGCAAATTCATATCATTTAAAGGTCGCCTACTATATATAAGCATTCCAGAAATATAAAGACCTGCTATGCTTTTTTTAACGTCCTTTAAATGCCTGCCACAAATATCAAGCACATCCTCTGTTAACCCCTCATCAATTATATTATTTATTAAATCATCCAATTCTTTTATTTTGGCAAGAGAATAATTATTAACAACTATTCTTGTCCACTTATCTTCTTGTAAAATACTATCTAATTTCTCTATGGTAGTAACATTAGACATCAAACTCTCCTAATATCGATTTTTTAGCATAAAGCAACTAATTTACATACTGCTGATAAATACCTAAGTCTATTTCTTTTATGTATAACAAAATCTCATCAATACGTGCTCTATCTTCTTTTATCCTTACATAATGATCAATAAGCCAAAAATATTTATTAATAAGCCTTGGAAGCAATATGCTCTCATTTATTGATCTATAAGACTTTTCTTTAAGTTCATTGCGCAAACTGTAAACAGACTGCTTTAGCTGTCCAAGCTCTATAGGCCTTAACTCTCTTTTAATATTAAAAACACCATTAAGAGAGCCATAAACAGGAATCCATTCTTTTATAAGATCATCTGAAATATTTCTGTCAGACTTAATAAGATCTATTAATCTTAAAATCATATCAGACTCAAGAGAATATATATCTATCTTTTGAGGATTAATAAAAAAAGCCTCTCTGAATAATACTTTAGCTTCTTTAATTTCATCAACTAACGCATAAGAATCAGCAAGCTCTGCAACAACATCTGAGTTATCTTTAAAATCTCCTAATATTTGCAAAAAAACATTGATTGCTCTCTCGTAATTTCCCATACCCTTATAGGACTTAGCAATTTTTATTAAAAGGTCCAAATTTTCTGGATGCATTTTGTATATATTTTTATATATATAAAGACAGGTCTGAAACACAAAATATTTTATAGAATTGCGACCTTGCAAAAAATTACAACCCATCTTTTTCAAATATCGTCCTGCAAAATTATTCCACTCTCTTATTAAAAATTCTGCCTTTTCATAATCTTGCCCTATTCTATCAAGGCTTTCAACTTGACCATTCCAATACACAGAACTTTTCAAAGCTGTTAGAATTTCAATATTATCAAAATCAAGAGAATGAGCCTCTTCGGATTTTACTAAAGCTTCTTTGAAATTGCCTTTTCTAAAATCTAAATAAATCTCTTTAATCAATTCAACGATTCTTTCTGATGACACATTCCCACCATTTTAAACAATATATACAAACCCCCGTTATACTTTATATAATTATATCATTTATCAATTTTTAGTCAAACAAGAAATTGGGGCAAAATAACAATATTTCATTTGTTATTCTTTTAAAATAAAATCTTATATTATAATATTAAAAAGAAAATTGTGGGGTCAAATTCTAGCTATATGGAACCTAATAAAATTATCAACAAGTCTATTTATTACTACAATTCAAAAAAATATTCACAAGCAATAAAACTCCTAGAAAAAGAAATTTTTTTCTACAAAAATTACTATTTGTATCACTATGTCTTAGGAATGTCTTATCTTCGTATCGGGAACCTTGGCAATGCTCAAACATATCTTAAAAAAGCTTACACTTTAAATCCCAGCGAATCAAATATAAAACAGGCTATTGCTATACTTTTAGTAAGCCAGGGCAAAGAAGAAAAAGCCATTCAGATATGGCTTAAAATGATAGAAGAAAATCAAGAAGTAGATCGATCAGAGCTGTCTCTTGAAATTATTCGAAAAAATCCCATTAAAGGTTCTGCCTTTTTTAAAAATAGCAACCTATACGAAAAATTGTTCCCAACAATTAAAGCAATACCTGATAAAAATTCAACAAAGTTAATCATAATAATTATCATAGGGGGGATTGTATTTATTTCAATGTTAGCAATCTATTTTATTTTTTATGAACAAAAAACAACAACATCCGCAAATCTAAAAGCAGAAATAAACAAAAATTTAAACAATATTGCTGCTTACATTGATGACATTAAAATAAATAACAAAGAAAAAATAAAAAATGAAGAAGGCCAATTCATATTAATACTAACCAGCGACGAAATTAAAAACTCTTTCGAAAAAATCAAAATTTATTTAAAAAAGGGAAAAGATAATTTTGCAAGAGTAGAAATAAATAAAATATTAAATTCAAATGCATCAGAATCTATAAAGCTAAAAGCCAAAAATCTTGCAAGTTTTATCTCAAGACCAGATTTCATTGGCTTTAATGAACATGTAAACCTAAAAGATATTAAAAAAGATCCATCAATATATTCAAACGTGTATGTAAAATGGGAGGGAGTAGTAAATAATATCGAAAAAAAAGATAACATAATTCAATTTGACTTTTATGTAGGATACAACAAAAATGTACTCTCGGGAATTATCCCCACAAAAACAACCTTTGATATTGATATTGATTTTAAAGACAATGTTGAAATACTTGGACAAATAGAATACAAAAAGAACAAACTTACCTTAAATGCAATAACAATTAGAAAAATAGATAAAAATGCAAATTAATCTTAATATCTTTGCCAAAATTTCAAAAAATAATTAACATTTAAGATTAAAAAGGGGTGCACAACAACTTTTCATTACATTTGATAAGATTTATTGATTCTTCAAAAGAAAGCAGCAACTCTTCTTTTTTTGTCAAATCTCTTACTTTCATTTTATTTTCTTTGTATTCTTCTTGACCAACAAAAATTAAAAATCTTATTTCTTTGCTTAAAGCATATTCTATTTGCTCTTTAATATTTTTACCATTTTTATTTTTAAAATAGACTTCACAAGAAATATTTTTAACCTTGGAATAATCATGATTTCTAAATCTAGTAGCAAGTTCATAATAATAATTTTGCAAAGCACTATCTAAATTTACAATTAAAACTTTAGATCTAGCCTTAGTGACAAATATTTTAATATAACTAAACTTTTCAAGATCAATTATATCCTTTATTCTGTCAACACCAAAAGATCCTCCAACCCCTGAAATTTTTTGAATAGAGTTTGAGAACGAAGAAACCAAATTATCATATCTTCCCCCACTGCAAACACTACCCATATTACTGCCGAACACCTCAGATTCAAAAACAATCCCCGTATAATAATCAAGTCCGCGCGATATTTTAAGATTTAAGTTAAAAGAATCTTGAATTTTTAATAAACTAAGATGCTGAAAAACATCTTCTACTCTCTTGATAGACTCATTATAGCCTAAAATACTTTTTAAAGCTTGTATTTTGTCTTTAAAAGTACCTTGCAAACTCACTAAACTTAAGATTGAATCTACCGCTTCTTTTTCAATCTCAAGAAGCAACGCTTCTTTAACCTTATCAATTCCTATTTTATCTATTTTGTCAATATTTCTTAAAATAAAAATAGATTTTTCTTTAAGGCCTAATTTTTCAAAAAAAGAATTCAATATACCAATATGAGAATAATGGATAATAAATTTTTTATTAATGCCTTCTATAAAATTCAAAAAAATCTCTTCAAGTCCATAATATACAACAGAAAGAATCTCGGCATCGCCCCTAAAAGTGTCCTCTCCAACTATATCAAAATCGAACTGCATAAATTCTCTGTATCTACCCTTTTGAGAATTTTCTCCTCTGAAAACTTTTCCAAATTGAGAACGTCTGAAAGGAAGCTTTAAAGCAGAAATATTTGTAGCAACAAATCTGGCAAAAGGAACAGTTAAATCAAATCGCATGGAAACATCTCTGCCTCCATTATCCTTAAACCTATAAATTTGCTTTTCAGTCTCATCCCCACTCTTTTTTAAAAGCAAATCTGAATATTCAAGAACTGGAGTATCTATTAGGTCAAAATTATAAGAATTAAGAACGCTAAATATTTGCCTAACAATATGAATTCGAATCAAAGAATCCTTCGGTAAATAATCTTTAAAGCCTTTTAAAGTTTTAATATCCATCACATTATACCCTCTGCTATATAGTAATTTACTTTTTCAGAATATAATAACATATAATAATATAGATGCAAAAAAAAATGAATAATTTTTTATTTCATATAGTCATAAAATAATTTAAGAGGTCCAAAATTCATGACCAAAAGAATGCTTAATAACACTTATCGAATAAAAACAATATTAACAATATTCTTGGCTATAACTTTGCTAACTATTTACAAATATTTCACACTAATGGCCTTCAATAACAGCCCAGACAACACAATATCCTTAAAGTCAAATGATATTGCCAAAAGAGGAACAATTTATGATAGAAATGGCAAACCAATAGCATTCTCTTCAAAATCCTACTCAATTGGTACAAATCCTCAAAAAATAGAAAATATTGTAAGCACATCTGAAACTCTTGGCGCAATACTTCAAATTGATTCAAGAATTTTAAAGGAAAAGCTTTCCTCTAACAAAGGGTTTTTATATATAAAAAGAAAAATAAAAAGAGAAGAATCAGATTTAATAAAAAGAATTCAAGCTGAAGGCAGGCTTTCAAACATCACTTTATATCCTGATTACACAAGAATTTATCCCTTCAGAAATACCACAAGTAATATTACTGGCTTTGTAGGAACAGATAATCTTGGCCTTGAGGGCATTGAATTTTCCCTAAATAGCATATTAGGAAAAGATAAAACCAAACAACAATTTTTAAATGAGGAGCCAGAAACAAACAATATCCACTTAACAATAGACATGGACATACAACAAGGTGTTAGCAAAATAGCTAAAAAATACTTTAAAGAAAATAATCCTGAAAGTTTAATTACCTTGGTAATGAACTCCCAAAATGGAGAAATATTGTCCATGGTTCAATTTCCTCAATATGATGCAAACTTTTATTCTAAATATCCCGAAGAAATACGGAAAAACCTTTCTTCGTCTCTAACCTATGAGCCTGGAAGCATCAATAAAATTTTTACAGTTGCAATAATATTAGAAAGTGGAAAATTAAATTTAGAAGAAAAATTTTTAGACAATGGAATATATCAAAAACAATTTCCATCAGGAGAAAAAATTACAATCAAAACACTAAATCCTCCCTATAAACATATCGACTCTACAGAGATTTTAATTTATTCATCAAATGTTGGAATAGCTTACATTACTGAAAAAGTTAGCAATGAATACTTTTACAAAAAACTTTTAGATTTTGGCTTTGGGGAAAAAGTTGGATTTCCATTTCCCGGAGAAACAAAAGGACTATTAAATCATTATTCAAAATGGTCAGGACGAAGTAAAGCTACAATTGGATTTGGACAAGAAATAGGAGTGTCAGCGGTTCAAATATTACAAGCTGCAAGCATACTAGGCAATAATGGAATAATGCTAAAACCTAGAATAATAAAAAAAATAAGCAACGATAAAGGAGAAAATATAAAAGAATTTGATAAAGAAGAAATAAGAAGAGTAATATCCAAAAGTTCAGCACAAAAAGTTTTAAAAATGATGCGAGAAGTTGTAAATAAAGGTGGAATTCCAAATCTTAAAATTAAAAATCTTGACATTTCTGCAAAAAGTGGAACATCTCAAGCTATTGATAGAAAAACGGGAAAATACTCAGAAGAAGACTATACATCCTCTATATTGGCAATATACCCCACAGAACAGCCAAAATATATTATTTACATTGTATACAGATACCCCAAAAAAATAATATACGGAACAAGAATAGCAGCCCCAATGGCAAAAGAAATAATAGAATTTATTGAGCACCAACAAAATACAATAGCATATAAAAAAATTAAAATGCCATCAAAAATCAAGATCCCTAAAACTGAAACTAATTATAAAAACAAAACATACTTGCCAAATTTTATCAATCTTTCTAAAAGAGAAGCAATAGACATACTAAAATACTATAAAAATACTATGAAAATAAAAATAAATGGAGATGGATTTGTTTACAAGCAAAGTATATCCCCCAATACAAAATTAGAAGATATAGCAGAGCTTGAACTGTATTTAAAATAATTGGGTTAATTAAATAAATAAATTTTTAATTTCATTTTTATAAAAATTTAAAATATAGCTTCGCTTAATGTCCATTTTAATAGACATTTCTTTACCAACTTCAAATGGTTTTTCTAAAAGAGTAAACTTTAATATCTGCTCAAAAGGCTTAAATCCATTAGCTTTATTGATTAATTTTTTTATTTCATCATTTATGGCCTTAAGAACAATATTATTTGCAATAATTTGACGCCTATTATTAGCATCAAAAATTTTTTGCCCAACACTTTCTAGATATTTATTTATTTCTTCAAAATTTGGAAGAATAAGAGCGCCTAAGAATTTTTGATCTTGCCCTACAACAACTGCTTTTTCTATTAATGCTGATTCTTCAAGCTTAATCTCAATTGGAGCAGGCTCAACATTCTCTCCATTATTCAAAACAATTGTATCTTTTTCTCGACCAATAATTTGAACAACATTATCCTTAGATAATTTTGCAATATCACCCGTGTTTAAAAACCCATCAGAACCAATAATCTTACAAGTTGCTTCTTTGTCCTTGTAATATCCAAGCATTACTTGAGGCCCTTTTACAAACAAAATTCCCTTTCCAGGCTTTTTAAGCTTATTCCCATCAGTATCTCTAATCTCAGCAAGAGTTCCGGGCAAAATTTTACCGCAAGTCCCAATAATCACTTTTTTATGCTTATTAGAAGCCACTCCAGGCGAGGTTTCTGTCAATCCATAAGCATTGGCAAGTTCAATACCAATTGAATTAAAAAATCTAAAAGCAGACAACGGCATACTCCCGCCACCAGTAATCCCAACAACAAAATTATTGCCCAAGATCTTATTTATTTTATTAAAAATTAAAATATTCCCCAAAGCCTTAAAAGGAAATGCGCAGATTAATCCAAATATTCCTAAAATTTTCTTTATAGGGAAAAATAAACTAAACCCGTTGTCTGGATAAAGCCCCATTACCACCCTATAGCAAATATCGCTAAGAAATGCCGCTTTTACAAAAAAATGAAAAATCATTCTAGAAATAAACGGTTTCTTAGAAACTTCTTTGTAAATATTTTGTCTTATTGCAATCCAAAGCCTAGGAACAGCTGCAATATAATGAGGATTAACATTTTTAATATCATCAAGCATTGCCCTTGGAACAATGGTGGAAAATAAACAAACCATACCCTTGAGGAAAATATTGTAAGAAAAAGACCTTTGAAAAGAATGCCAAATTGGCAAAATGCACATAAATATTTGTCCCACATGCGTATCAACCATTAAACTAAAGCTAGAAACCTGATAAAGAAGGTTGGCATGGCTGAGCATTACCCCCTTTGGATGGCCTGTTGTTCCAGAAGTATATATTATTGTTGCCATATCATTAGAATCAACTTTACTTGCAATCTCAATAATTTCTGAATCTTTTCTTAAGTTATCTCCAAATAAAATACAATCGCTATAAGTATAAATTTCGAAATCACTATATTTTAATCTATCCTCTTGGTTTAAATTTTCAATAATAATAAATATTGGCTTTACTGTAAATTTAATTTGAATAAACATATTAAGAAGATTTAAATTTTCTAAAATAACTACACTTGGAAGAACGGAGTTAAAAATAATTTCCGCTTCCAAAAGAGTAACATCAGAACCCTTTGGAATGTCAACGGCACCCAAAGATAAAATTGCAAAATCTATCACAGTCCACTCAGACCTATTCTCAGAGCAAATAAATATTTTATCTTGATGTTTAACATTGATTGACTTTAAAAAGGAAGCAAGCTTTAAAACATTGTTTTTTAAGTCGCCATAAGTAACATGGGCATATCCATTGCAAACTTTATATATTTGAGCAATTTTATCTTTTTGTTGATCAGCCACTTCAAAGAATGCCTTTGCTATTGACATATAATCCTCCTTTTAAAAAAGTTAACATGGTTTATTATACCATTATTAACCATAATCATAAAGATTATTTATAAAGCCCTCCTGTTGTAAAAAACATACAGAAAGCGATTAATTAACAAAACCCTAAAAAATCAAAACAAAGTTTAAAAAAATATTTTAATAAAAAAATAATTGAAAATCTAGAAGTAAATTTTAATTTTAATATTTTAGCAAGTAATATTTTTTTCTCAAAATACCTAAAGCATTAAATATTATCCAATTATTTTCACAAATATAATAACAATGTTTAGGATCTATTTTATCACCTTTAAAACAATCAGTCACCCTTTCTAAAAAATCTTCTTATTTTTTTCTTCAGAAATACAGGAAATATAATTTTCATAGACTTTAAAATAATATTTATCTGATCATATTTATCTGATTTTGCTTGAATACGATGAATAAGCCTATAAAATATATTGACCCCGACTTTAATAAAAGAATGAAAAGAAAAAATTTTTGTAGCTATTGAAATAAAATAATAAAATTTATTTTGGAATTAATATTTATCATTTAAAACAAAAAGCCCACAAACTCCCACCAATATAACTTTGATCGCGTGTCTATAATATTCTAATAATTTTTGAAAAATTATTAATCAATCCCTTGTTAACCAAAACAGAAAATAAAATTTTACCCTTAAGAATTTCTCAAAACAAAAAGATTAATCCCTTCTGTAGGATAAGAACGATTCAAATTGTCAACAATATCCTTTAATCGATCAACAATAGACTGATTGGAGGTATAAATAATCAAAATAAAATTTTCTTCAGGCCAAACGCCATTACCATGCTTTTCTCCCTTCTTACCTTTTCCATAAACATTCCCTATCTTAGAATAATATACAGACTCTCCTAACTCTTGCTCTATTTTTTCTATACATTCAAAAACATCAAGCTCTAAAGATAAGTTAGAAACTATTTCAATCCTATAATTATAAAATTTAGTCATATCATTCCCCATCTTCTTCAAATAAATCATCATAACTGCTTTTAGTTGAATTATTAATTTTGAATGCTTTTTCAACATCTAAATTGGACGTCACTCTTTTTAGCCTAAATTTGAAACTTGAAACAATGTTGGAAAAAATTTCAAAAAGCATGGGAATAAAAAACAAAGTAAGAAATGTGCTAGCTGTCATTCCGCCAATAAAAGTAAATGCAATTGGTTTTAGAAGTTCATTTCCACTTCCACTAGAAAATGCCATTGGAATAAGCCCTATTATTGAGGTCAGAGAAGACATTAAAATTGGCCTAAGCCTTGAACGACAAGATTCAATAATTGCTTCTCTTAGACCAAATCCCCTCTTGATCAATAAACCAGTATAGTCTACAAGAACAATTCCCGTATTTACCACAACACCAACAAGCATAAGCATACCAATTGCAGCAAAAATAGAAAGTTTTTCTCCTGCAAGAAAATGTATAAGCACAACCCCTATTGCCGTTAAAGGAATTGTAAAAATAATAATAAAGGGTTTTAGAAAAGATTCAAATTGAGAAGCCATAATACCAAACACAACAATAATAGCCATCATAATGATTATTTTAAACTGATTCATGATATTTGAAAATTCATTATATTCTCCTTCAACCTTAAGAACTATGCCTTCTTTATGGGGCACCTTATTATTAATAAAATCTACAACTTTTGCAGTTACTTGGGTTAAATTATCATCTGGAGAAATACCCGCATTAAGATAAATGGTTAAAGCTTGATTTTCTCTGTAAATAGATTCGGCTTTATTGGTTTTTTCAAAGGTGGCTATTGATGAAAAAGGAATTTTAACTCCAGATGAATTTGTAATAAATATTTTTTCTAAATCTTTTAAATTTTTAACATCCATTCTATCAAGCTTAAGAACAATATCATAATTAAGTCCCTTCTCCACATATTGCCCAGCAACAAAACCATTAATATTGGCCTTCAACTCATTTAAAATGGTATTCATGTCAATGCCATAATTATAAGCTAGCGCTCTGTCTATCTCAACGCCAATTTGAAGTTGAAAATCACTTATGCTAAGCCTTGGATTTACAAGTTCAGGAATTTCCTTTTTTAACATGGAAACTAAAATTTTTCCATAATCTTTTATATATTCGAAATCATTGGCCGAAATTTTAATTTTAATAGAATCTCCACCACCTAAAGCATTACCACTGGAAGGATCAATATTAAATTCGGGATAAAGATTTCCAATACGATTCATAATTTTATATTTAACAGCATCGTAATCTATGTTTTGGATCAACTTATCTCTTGATTCTTCCTTGAGAGGGAACAATACGTTGAAAATTATTCTATCAGCATGCAAAGTAGCAATAATGCTTTTATATCCTTTAGCCTCACTTTTTACAATTTCTAAAAATCTATTAGAATAAAATTTTGCATATTCCAAATTAGTTTTATGGGGAAAATTTAAATTAATAGTAATTGAATTCTCTTTGCCTCTAGAAAAAGTTGTCACATCTAGCAATAATCCTAAAAGCAAGCTACCAATAAAAGTAAAAAAAACAATCAACCCAAAAATCAATTTATGATTTAAAACTATATTTAATAAATTGATATACAAAAATTCTAAAAAATAATAAATACTAGCAAAAAAAGCATCAATTTTCCTAATAAAAGGATTCTTAATATTTTTTTGGAAACTTGTGTATAAACCGACATAATGGCTTGATAAAACAGGAACCAAAAAAATCGCAACTAAAAGAGAAACACCTAAGGAAATAACAATCGTAAATGAAAAGTCTTTAAAAAAATCTCCATAGACCCCAAGTTCTGATTTGAAAATAAGAAATGGCCCAAAAACACAAATAGAAGTAAAAGTTGAGGATGTAATAGGCAGCATCATCTCTTGAGCCCCGAGAATGGAAGATGAAATAAGCTTTGTTCCTTTTTGCCTATATTTGTATATGTTGTCTATTACAACAATTGAACAGTCAACAACCATTCCAATCCCAAGTGCAAGACCTGCAAGACTCATAATGTTAAGGGAAATATTTACAAAGTACATTAAACAAAAGGTCAAAACAATTGCTATTGGAATAGAAATTCCAATAATTATTGTGGCCCTAAAGCTTCTTAAAAAGAAAAAAATAACAAATATTGCAAGCATGGCCCCAAAATAGGCTGAATTTACAACCGTTGAAATGGATGCTTTAATAAAATCAGCACTATCAGAAGCAATCTCCAATCTCATATCTTTAGGCATAGATAATTTCAATTTTTCTATTTCATTCATAACAACATTAGAAACTGCAATAGAATTAGCATCACTACGTTTTTGAACCGACAAAGAAATTGAAGGCAACCCATTATATTCAACATATTCAGATAAATCTTCAAAATCGGTTTTAATATTAGCAATATCTTTGAGTTTTATCTCAATAGGAGATAAATTTATGCCAGAAGAAATGTCGGGTATCTTATAAGCTATGACCACATTACCTATCTCTTCAATTGATTTAAATTTTCCAGAAACTTCAACCAAATATTCCAAGTTATTCTCCAATATATTGCCAGCTGAAAGTTCCAAATTTTGAGATGCTATAATTGAAGATATTCTTGACAAAGAAAGCCCATAAGACTCCAGTCTGTTTTGAGAAACTTCAATTAAAACACGCTTTTTACTTCCACCATTAACAGTAACAATTGCAACTCCATCAAGCCTTTCAAGCCCAGGTTTAATGATTTCATCGGCATATCTTTTAAGCTCAGAAACTGGCCTTACAGAATTAATAACAATTTCCATTACAGGGATATTTTTAAGATTGTATCTAAAAATTCTAGGGGCCTGCGATTTGCTGGGCAATGAAGATTTTACCAATTCAAGAGCATCTCGAATTTCATTTAAAACCAAATCTAAATCGGTTCCATGATAAAATTCAAGTGAAACGGTGCTGCTTTCTTTGGAAGATACACTATATATATTTTTTAAATTCTTTACCGAACTCAAGCCACTCTCAAGGACTCTAGAAACACTCTCTTCAACTTCTCTAGGAGAAGCGCCAGGATAAACAGTGTGAATACTTATTTGGGGAATATCAATTCCCGGCAAAAGGTCTACTTTTAATCTTGAAAAGGTATACAAACTTATCATCAATAACAATGAAAATAAAATTAACATTGTTATTGGTTTGCCAACTATTCTCTTTACCAACATAACACATCCCCCAATAAATTAAATATTGCTTTCAGCTGAAAGACCCTCTTTGGTATCTACCAAATTTATTAGAGCTCCATTAGAAAGAGCGGACATGCCTTCTACTACAATTAAATCATTCTCTTCAACCTCGCCCGAAAGAGCTACAATGTTATCTATTTCAAAAAGCACTGTAATGGGTAACATTTGAACACTCTTACTCTCTAAATCAACCTTAAATACAAATTTTTTGCCCTCTCTCTCAACAACAGCCTCTCTTGGAATCTTAATTACATCTTTAAATCGCTTAGTAATAAGTTTGATTTTAGAAAACATACCAATAATCAGTTTATCTAAATTACTACCAATAGGCGTAAGATATACTTCGATAGTTCGACTTTTAGAATCTAAAATAGGAGATATTTCTGAAACTTTAGCTTTAAACTTTTCATTAGAATAAGCTCCAACCTCAATAATAGCATCATTTCCAACTTTAATATTTGAAATGTATTTCTCAGACACATAGGTTAAAATTTGCTTTGCATCTATCCTTCCCACTACTGCTATGTTGGACTGGGGATTAACTGTTTCACCAATTTTTTTTGTAATATTTAAAATATATCCTGAGATTGGCGCTCTAACAGGGCTTTTCAAATATACAGAACCAGGTCTTGAGGGATCAAGAGTTGCAACTATTTGTCCCTTTTGAACATAAGCTCCAAGTTTTATTCTCAAAGAAGTTATTTTGCCCACAGCGTCTGGAAAAATATCTGCCTTAACTTTTGTATCTACATCTCCATTTAAAGACAAATAATCGCTTAAGATTCCCTTTTTAACTTTCATAGCAATTACTGGGAATCTATAAGGACTTTCTTTCTCCTTATCAATATTTTTGTCATCTAGCTTGTTCTTACCAACACAGGCAACTAAAACTAAGAATAAAACTAAAAAATATTTTTTTAAATATAAATTAATATTAAAAATCAAATTCATCAAAATACCTCTTAGTCTAATGAATTTATTAAATTTTTATATTCAAGTATAGAATTAGCATAATTTAATTTATCTTCAATGAACTTCAAATCGCTCTGCTTATAAACAAGTTCAATATCATTTAATTTAGAAAGATCCATGACTCCGGAATTAAAAGCATTAAATGCCATTTGATAATTTTTATTCGCTAATTCTACATTAATTTTAGAAGCATCAAGAATCGCCTTATATCTTCTAATATCCTTTCTTTTTTGCACAATACTAGATTTTAAATTCCTAATTTTACCTTCAACATTGTTTTGTAGTATTTTTAGCTGATAGTTATTATCTTGTATTTTTGTAAAACTCTTTGAAAATGGAAATATTTCAGTTAAACCATAATTTAAACTAAAGGATGCTAAAAATCCAGTTGAAAAACCTTTAGAATTTTCATGAAATGATTTATAAGGAGAGTAAGAAAATGACAAAGAAAAGCTTGGCAAATAAGTATCTAGCCAAAGCGAATCAATAAGCTGCTCGGTCATTTTTAAGCGCATATTCAAATCCTTAATCTCTAATGATTCATTAAAATTTAATGCCTCATTAAATAGAGAAAAATCTATTGTTTCGTCTGGCAATTCTCCAATAATTTCAAAATCTTGATCTGGATCTAATCCTATTAATAATTTAAAAATTTCTTTTGATTTTTCAAAATTAATAATCTGACCATCCAAATCTGGTTGAGATTTTTTATACTTAAGCTGCGCATCAAGGAAATCTATTTCCGATATTAGTCCATTGTTATAAGCAATTCTAGCTTGTTCAAATTTAAGTTTACTATTTTGTATTTGACTCTCAAAAACTTTCAAAGTGCTTTTTAAAGCTATTAATTGATTGTAAGACTTAAGAACATTTAGCTTGATATTACGAACAGCACTCTCCCTTTCTATTTTTACACTTTCATATTCCAACATAACAAGTTGCATTCTCTTTAAAACAGAAGGGGACAAAGAAAGATTAATCCCAACTCCAAACCCAAACCCCCAATAATCTCTCTCAAGCTCACTCAAAGCAGAAGGATTTCTACTAAGTGTAGAGCTAAGGTTAACATTTGGAACAAAAACATTCCATGCATTATTTTTATAAAGTTTTTTTATATTTTCTTTGTACAAAGCATTTTCTGAATCCAAGCTATTTTCTAAGGCCATATTTACAGCTTGTTTGGGTGATATTTGAATAATTTCAGCAAAAGCCGAAAAAGAGACAGTCATAAAAATTAAAAAAATTTTTTTAATTTGAAGCCCCCTTATAATAAAAATCAAAACTTTAAAGTTATAAAACTTAATTAATATTTTCAATTCATTTGATTAATTATTATAATATAATACAATTCTAAGTATGAACATTTTCAAGATTTTATTTATCTTAAATTATGCTCTTATCTTTCTAATAAAAATTTACCAAAATACTTTATCTAAAATATTTGGACTACAATGCATATACAAACCTACTTGCTCAAAATATTCAATTGAATGTCTTAAAAAATACAATTTTTTAACGGCCTTAATATTAATGACACTAAGAATAATAAGATGTAACGCATTATTCAAAGGAGGAAGCGATTTTATTCCTGAATACAACCCTATTTTAGAATCTTTAAAAGAATTTAAAAAAAGATTAATCAAATAAAGTCTTATATTTTTCTGGAACCCACATCTTTACAACCTCTTTATTCTTTTCTACAAATTCAATTGCATTGCGGTATTCTTTGCCTGACTCTTTATCATTTCTATCCATTAAAGGCAATATTAAATCATCACCCCAATAAAAATGATCAAAAACATAATATGCATCAAAATCATCATTTTCAAGACCAAGTCTAACAAGAGTATGCACGCTCTCAATTCCCCCCATAATTAAATCAGGATCATCAAGAAACTTAATATCATACCTAGAAAAAGCCCAATGAGGCTTCCACAAAGGAACTAAAATCCACTCGTTTCTCTTTATTGAAGAATCCAAACTTGCAAGCATAACACTCTCACTTGAAGGAACTAGCTCATACTCTTTACTTAATCCATAATAATTAAGCGCTTGTTCTGTAACAATTTGAGTTCCCGCGCCAGCATCTATGCCAATCATTTTGTTTTTAAACTTATCGCCTTTACCCCTAAGCTCACTAATGCTGGAAATTGGAACATAGCTTGGCACCACAAAACCCTGAATAGTTCCTTCATAATTTGCACCAAGATCAACAAACTTTGTTTTCAGTTTTTCATAATAAAATTTATCGGCTGTAGGAACCCAAGAAGATACCGTACCATCTATCTTTCCAGATGCTAAGTATTGATACATTATAGATGTAGTAACTGAAAATATTTCTGCATTGTAGCCCATTTTCTCAAAAACAACCTTTAATACATTTGTAGCTGCTGTTTCTCCGCCCCAATTCACATATCCAATTTTTACCGATTTCAAATTCTTTGAAATCTTTTTTTCATCACAAGACAAAAACATAAGAATAATAAAAAATAAAAATAATTTATACATAAAATATCCTCCTTATTTATTATAGATTTCTAAGAATCTTTTAAATTTATTCTCTCTCTTTCCACTATAATGATCTGTGTTTAAATAGCTAAATTTAATAAAGATAGATTGCATAATCCTATCTAAAATAATAGCTATAATAACAACTGCTAATCCAGATATTAAACCCTCACCAAAATTTAATCTTTCTATGGAGTAAATCACAGTTCTGCCCAAACCAGACGATCCAACCATTGCAGCAATTACTATCATAGATATCGCCATCATTATTGACTGATTAATACCTTCAATTATACTTTGAAGAGAAAGGGGAAGCTGAACTTGAAAAAGAATACGCAAATTGCTACTACCAAAGGACTTAGCTGCCTCTATTACTTCATCTGAAACTTGAACAATTCCCAGTCTTGTATATCTAATAACAGGAGGCATAGCAAAAACTATTGTAGCAAAAATAGCAGAAGCTGTACCCATTCCAAAAAAAGGAATAGCGGGAATCAAGTAAATAAAAGGGGGCATGGCTTGCATTAAATCTAGAATAGGTTTCAAAAAAACATAAAATCTTGGGAAATATCCGCCCAAAATGCCTATAGGAATTCCCAAAATAACAGAAACTAATACAGAAACAAATATAATAGCTATTGTATCCATTGAAGCTTCCCAAAGATTAAAATACAAAATAAAAAAGAATCCGGGTAAAATTAAAAATATTAACCTCTTTTTTAAGAAAACAAAACTTAGCAAACATATAGTCAAAATAAAAAGAAGTGGATTAACAAAAAGAAATAATTTTTTTAAATTTTCATATAAAAAAATTATACTTTTAGAAAAACTTACCCCATCAGAAATTGAAAAATTATCAACCAAAAAATCAAAAAAATTATCTATTTTTAATATAAAAAAATCTTTAGTCATAAATTCCTATCTTGATAATAAATAAGAGATTTCATTTAAACTAATATATCCGACAATAGTTCCCTTTTCTTTTATTATTAAATAATCTTGCTTATTTAAATATTCAACAATTTTTTTTATCTCATCATTTAGATCTAAATTTAAAGATACAAGATTATCATACCTTTTGTTAAGAACTTTGTCATACAAACTAAAATTTTCACCTTGACATTTAATAATAATATTTAAGCCATTATCACCACCAGAGTTTAAATCAAAATCATCTTTTAAAATATCTTTTATTTTTAAAATATTTAAAACAGGTAAATTTTTAATAAAATCAGATATAAAATCTGTACTAGGATTAGCTAAAATTTCTAAAGGTTTGCCAACTTGAATAATTTTTCCATCTCTCATAAAAGCAATTCTATGTCCCAATTTAAAAGCTTCATTTAAATCATGAGTAATAAACACAACTGTTTTTTTAAGCTTAGCTACTAGCCTCAAAAGTTCTTCCTGCATTTCTCCTTTAATTAAAGGATCAAGTGCCGAAAAAGCTTCATCCATTAAAAGAATATCTGGATTAACTACCAATGCTCTTGCTATTCCAACTCTTTGTTTCATCCCTCCAGAAAGTTCATTAATATACTTATATTTTGAGTCTTCAAGTCCCACAAGATTTAATACCTCAATAGCACGTTCTTCTCTAATCTTTCTGGGGATATGCTTAACTTCAAGTCCATATGTAACGTTTCTTAGTACATTCATATGGGGAAAAAGTCCAAAATTTTGAAAAACCATTGCAAATTTATCTTTTCTTAAATTAGAAAGATCTTTGCGATTTATAGCATTCATTTCCATATTATTTACCAAAATAGATCCTGAATCTATTTTATAAATACCATTTAAACACCTAACTAAAGTAGACTTGCCACAGCCCGACATACCCATAATAACTAAAATTTCATTTTCATAAACATCAAGATTAATATTGGCATTTGCAATAAAAATAGAAGATTCTTTGTAGATTTGCATTCTATCTTTGCCATCTTCATAGTCTTTTATAGCTCGACTTATCTGCTTTTTGTCAACATAATACGAAAATACTTTATAACAATCTTTAATTTTAACAGCAACCCTACTCAAAGCAAACTCCTCAATAAGCCTGCATTATGCTTTATAACACATCATTATAAATTATACTAAAATTATTAAATTTTTTCCGATCCGAAATAAAAAAACAAAAGACCCTTTAAAGGATCTTTTGTTAATAATTTGCATCAATTAAACTAAAATTTTATCTAAGCAATGACAAAACATATTGGGGAACTTGATTAGCCTGTGCAATCATTGCCATTGCAGATTGTGTTAAAATGCTATTGGTTGTAGCTGCTACAACCTCATCTGTCATTGTAGCATCTTTTATTTGAGCATAAGATGCTTTTAGATTTTCAATTGCATACTCAGTACTATTCTTTATAGATTCAAGTCTATTTTGGAAAGCACCTAAATTTGCCCTTTGATCACTTACCATTCTAATAGCATTTTCAATTTTAGCAAGTGATGTATTAGCATCAACTGTAGTTGTAACATTAACAGGGGAATTAACTCCACCTTGAGAAGGCGCTGTAGCAGGTGCTGGCTGTTGGGCTCCTTCCTGTTGAACGCCCTCTTGAACAGGTGCAGCCTGAGCAGTTTGAGCTCCCTCACCAGAGAAAAGATTTGCAACATTAGCTGCATAAATATTTACAGCAATAGCCTCATCTTGGTTTGCTCCAACATGAACTCTTAAAGTCCAAGATGCTTGAGACCCCGAAAGTGATGATGGTGTGTTAATTTTTGCAGGTTGCATTCCAAGCTCTTCAGCTGTTCTTACATTTTGAGAAGCAGATTTGTTTGATAACATGTGCATTTGGTTATATTGAGCTTGATCAGCAATTCTATTAATTTCGTCTGTAAGCTGCTCTATTTCAATTTGTATAGAACCTCGGTCTGCATCTGAATATGTGCCGTTACCTGATTGAACTGCCAATTCTTTCATTCTTACTAAGACTTTTTCTACTTCATTTAAATTCCCTTCTGTTGTCTGAATAAAATTGATAGCCTTTGAAGTATTTCTAGAAGCTTGTGACAAACCTCTTATTTGAGCATTAATCTTACCAGAAACTCCCATGCCAGCAGCATCATCAGAAGCTCGATTAATTCTGTACCCACTAGAAAGCTTTTCTTGAGTTTTACTAAGATTAGCAGCGTTAATGCCATTATTTCTTGAAGCATTAATAGCTGATGTATTATGATTGATAATCATATATCATTCCTCCATGATAAAATTTAATTATTTGGTTTTGGCAAATCCTTTTGCCTGTTAAAAAGAATAGCACAAAAATTTAAAAAAAAGAAACGCAGATAGCAATAGCATTAAAAATAATTATTATTATTTATTTCTTTGATTAAAATCAAAAGCCCTTAATGTATTTTCTTGATCTTTCATACGCTTAACGGTAAAATCCAAGGTATTAAGCTCACCTTCCACTTTTCTCTCTCTGTCTTCGTACTTCTTTTTATAATCTTCAACTTTATTTTTTTGATTAAAAATTTTCAAGTCGTAATTCTTTATTTTATTATAAATAACTCCTCCGGAAGCCACAAGAGGCGACAGACAATCTCCTAGCATTTTAGCAATTCCATTATCATATACTCTGTCACCATTAAGATCATATAAAAAAAGCTCTCTAACATTATCAATATTATTGCGAATTGATTCATCAAACTTTTTCTCATCAAGTCTTAAATATCTAGAAAGTCCACCAGAAGAAGAAATGGAATTTGTAAAAACTCCCATCTGATTAATTATTGAAAAATTAGGATCACTAGTAACATAAGGCTTAAAAATTATTGACTCTAGCCTGAACTTAAGATTTTTCAATAAAAATTCAGACCTTAGAATACCTAAATTTTTATAAGCCTCTTCTTTTTGAGAATCACTAAGATAAGTCAGCTCTTCAACTATATTAGACTTTTGATTATTAAGCTGATCTTCATTAGAGCTTACAATATTAATCTCAGCAAGAACTTCATTATAAGCACCAATAAAATCTAAAAGAACCCTCTTAATCCCCTCATAATCAGGTTCAATTTTAGCCTCAACCATATCACTTGAAGGTTTTTTTAAACTTAATGTCACATTTGGAACCAAATCATTTATAACATTTGAATCTCTCTCAACATCTACTCCATCAAATTTAATTTTTGCATTTTCTGCAAAACTTTTAGCATTTATTGGCAAATGCCCATCTCTATTTTTTGGATCAAAAATTTCAACATTGCTAATCACAATTACTTTATTATTTGCTTTATTTTCAATATTTATTTCTTCCAAATTAGAAAGAGCTCCAACATCAACTTCAACTTCTTCAAAATTATTTGAAATATTTATTAAAGGAAGCTCTAAAGAACCTTCCTTGCTACATATTTTAACCATATTCATTTGAATATATTTTTTTTCCAAAGGAGTTTTTAAATCAGATCCAAGATCAACTACACTATCTTCACTCTCAACTTTTGCATCCTTAAATGTAGCCCCTCCGGGATTAAAAATAATCTTACTATCAGGCTCTTCCAAGCCTGTATCAAAATACCTAACTTCAAATTTAATCTTACTCCTAGATGTAATTTCAATATCTTCAGGAATTTCAATTGATACTTCTGAAAGCGGATTTAAAACAAGACTATTGTTTTCAAAAGCAAGTTTATTGTTACCGCTAGATTGATTTACAACAATATCTGAAAGATTGGGATTAAAATTGGTTTTAAGTTCACTTAAAATTCCAATTTGCTTAGCAAAAGACACTCCTTCCCCTTTGATAACAAGCTTGTTTTCTTTACCCTCCTTTAAGGATTGCAAAACAAAACGACTATTTCCATTTTTATCACTTTTTACTATTTTTGCAGATAAAAAGCCCTTTCCCTTGTTATTAATATCCTTCACAAGTAAATCAATGTTGCCATTACTTTTTACATTAATTTCTTTCTTGCCAACTAAAAATATATAATCTCCCTCTGGAATTGTAACTTTTTTAGGATCAAAATTTGAAGACAAAAACACATCAGCTGACGCTATTTGATCAACAATTAATTTATGGGTCTCATTCTTAGATCCATATCTAGTAGACAAAGTTAAAACTTCGCTATTACTAGAATTTCCTGACATTAGATTAAAAGGACTGTTAAGTGATATAAGTTCTTTTGCAAGAGAATTTAAAGTAGAGATTTTTCTATTAATTAACTGCCAAGCACTTTTCTCTTGCTCTAAAGATTCAAGTTTCTTAAAAGAAGAATCAATTTTAGCTTTATCGGACTTAAGCATGGATTCACGAATTTCTTTAGTATTGTATTTACTCTCAAGTCCAGGAACAAAAAATCCTGATGCCAAAATAATGCCCTCCGGGGTAAATTATATCATTAATAAAATTGAAAACAAAATATAACGTATAATTAAAAAAATAAAATAAATTTTAAAAACATGAATTCTTAAGCATCCAAACACTTTAAAATAAAAAATATAAGCTTTAAAAAAGATTAATGCTTATAGTAAAATAAAATAAATAAAAAGGAAAATGAAAAATGCCAAATTTTTGCTTATTTAACTCAAAATCCGTTTTAACTGGAAATGATAAAATAGATAACTCAGCGGTTCTAATTAAAGATAATAAAATTTTTGATATTGTAACGTCTGACAGACTTAAAAAAATGGATCTCGAAGAATACCAAATGATTGATACAAAAGGCAATTATATAACTCCCGGTCTTTACGACAATCATATTCATGGATTTCACGGTCATGGCACAGACCAGTGCTCAACAGAATCGATACTTAAAATGTCAGAACATTTAGCACAATACGGTGTAGTAGGATTTTTACCAACCCTTTATCCAAGACCAATAGATGAAATGATTGAAACAATAAAAGCTTGCATAGCAGCAATTGGTAAAGAAAAGGGAGCTAAAATTCTGGGACTTCACCTTGAAGGACCATTTTTCTCTCCTGAAAAAAAAGGAGCGCATCCTGTTTCTCATCTTCATGAACCTAGTATTGAAGTTATGCAAAAACTAATAGATGCAGCTGGTGGGGTATTTACAGGATCAAACGGCAAAAGAAAAACACATATAAGCACAATGACTGTTGCTCCTGAGCTTAAGGGCATGAGAGAGCTTGCAATATTTTGTCTTGAAAACAATATAAACCTTCAAGCGGGACACACAAATGCAACATATGAAAACATGATAGAAGGATTTCAAGTTGGAATACTTCATACAACCCATTTTTTCAACGCAATGTCAAAACTTGATCACAGAAATCCAAATGCAATAGGAGCGGTGTTAATACACGGCGATGTTTCTTGTGAAATTATTGCAGATGGCCACCATATACACCCAAAATTAATTTTAATGCTTAGAAAGCTTAAAGACATAAGTAAAATAGTCCTTGTAACTGACGGACTTACTCCGAATTGTCAAACTTGTGGAAAACTAATTGCAAACGGAGACGAGGTTTATATTGCAGAAGATGGATTATTTCATAGCGTGAAAAGCAACACAATAGCTGGATCAACACTCACAATGATACAAGGTCTTAAAAATTTAGTAGAATTTGGTTTCAGCTTAAGCGATGCTGTTCAAGCAAGCTCTTACAATCCAACAAGAATTCTCAATATTGATAAAAAGGGCTTAATATGTCATGGATATGATGCAAACATCAATGTCCTAGATAAAGATTTTAATCTAAAGTTAACAATGATAGAATCTAAAATAATTTTTAACAATCTCTAACTTTAATTAATTTTAAGGAGATCTCAATGAGATTAATAATCAGACCCACATACGAAGACATATCAAAATGGGCGGCTAATCATGTAGCACAAAAAATTAAGGAATTTTCTCCAACAAAAGAAAATCCATTTATCCTTGGACTTCCAACAGGAAGCTCTCCGATTGGCATGTACAAAAACTTAATTGAATTGAATAAAAGTAAAAAAATTTCATTTCAAAATGTCATAACTTTTAATATGGATGAATACATAGGAATTGAAGAAAATCATCCTGAAAGTTACCATTCATTTATGTGGAACAATTTTTTTTCCCACATTGACATTAAAAAAGAAAACATAAATATACTAAACGGAAATGCTTCAAATCTCAAAAAAGAATGTGAAGAATATGAAAAAAAAATCAAATCTTTCGGGGGAATAATGCTTTTTGTAGGGGGAATAGGCCCCGATGGTCACATTGCTTTTAATGAGCCGGGCTCCTCCTTAACATCAAGAACAAGAATTAAAACCTTAACCCAGGATACAATTATT
Source organism: [Borrelia] finlandensis (assembly GCF_000181875.2). Taxonomy (GTDB): domain Bacteria; phylum Spirochaetota; class Spirochaetia; order Borreliales; family Borreliaceae; genus Borreliella; species Borreliella finlandensis. Next base: position 148,070 of record NZ_ABJZ02000005.1, read on the forward strand.
GCTAATTCAAGATTTTTTGAAAGCGATGTAAACAAAGTTCCCAAAAATGCACTAACTGTTGGAATTGGAACCATCATGGATTCACAAGAAGTTTTAATAATAGTAAATGGACATAACAAAGCAAGAGCATTAAAGCATGCCATTGAAAAAGGCGTTAACCACATGTGGACAATTAGTGCACTCCAACTGCATAAAAATGCAATCATAGTATCTGACAAAAATGCAACTTACGAATTAAAAGTTGGAACGGTAGAATACTTTAATGACATAGAAAGAGAAAACTTTAACAATGACTTAAAATAAATCGCTTAAAATTTTAAAGTAAAATACTAAATATAGAATTGAAAATCTTTATTAAATAGAGGCTAATTGATCACTTCATTGTAAACTTTTGAAACTTCTTCCCAATTTAAAGCCTTTAAAAATGCATCAACATATTCAATTCTTCTATTTTGATATTTAAGGTAATAGGCATGCTCCCAAACATCAATACCTAAAATAGGCTTATAAGAATTCATCAAAGGACTATCCTGATTGGGCATTGAAATCACTTTAAGGCCACTCTCAGGACACAATACTAACCATGCCCAACCACTTCCAAAAATTTTCATTGCAGTATCTTTCAAATTGGCCTTAAGAACATCTAGACTTCCAAAAGCTGCATTAATATCATCTTTAAACTTTCCAAAAAGATTGTCCTTATTTCCTGGCCTTAAAGTTCTAAAATATAAAGTATGGTTAGAATAACCACCAGCATTATTTCTTATTAAAGTTTGAAATTCTTCTGGAAAATCATAAATATTTTTTAATATGTTTGACACATCTGTTAAATGAATTTTTCCCATTTTTTCCAAAATAGAATTCAAATTCATTACAAAACCATTATGATGCTTGCTATGATGAATTTCCATAGTTTTAGCATCAATATAAGGCTCAACAGCATCATAATCATAACCAAGTTCTGGCAGCTTAAACATAAAAACCTCCTGTTTTAACTTTTGCCATGACAATTTTTATATTTCTTCCCACTTCCACAATAACAAGGCTCATTTCTGCCTATTTTAGGAGAACTTCTAACCACTTGAACATTAGAAACGCTTTTATTCTCATTAATAACAATTCCAGAAAGTTCTTTATGAATTGGTTTAACATTCCTAGACTTCTTTGTTGACTTAAAATCGGAAGAATTGCTATCCAATTTTAACTGAAGAACACGCCTTATGGTAGAAACTTTAATGTCTTTAATAAGCTCGCTAAATATTGAAAATCCCTCTTCTTTGTATTCTGTGATTGGATTTTTATTAGCATAAGACCTTAAATAAACAGCCTCTCTTAAAGAGTCTAAATTTGCAAGATGTTCCTGAAATTTAAAATCAATATTTTTCAAATATTCATATCTTAAAAATCCATTAAAAAGATCCCTACCAATCAAATTTTCTTTTTCATCTAAATTTGCTTTTGCTATTTGCATTAGCTTAGCCTTTAAATCAAGAGAATTAATATTTTCAATAGAGCCAAGACTCTCAAGCATATAAGCAAAAATTGAATTTACTTCATTTAAAAAAACACTTGAAACTGTGCTACTTTTTGTCCCTTCAAGCAAAAAACTAAGATATTCTTCTAAAGCAACAAGAATACGATCCTTAATAGCTATATCTTCAAGAATGGAGTTTCTCTGAGCATAAATAAAATCTCTTTGTTTTGTAATAACATCGTCATACTCTAACAAATGCTTTCTAATTTCAAAATTTCTGTCTTCTACTCGTTTTTGAGCATTAATCAAAGATTTAGTTAAAAGAGAATGTGTAATAGGCTCTCCTGTTGCCATTCCAAGCTTACCCATTAATGATCTTAGATTGTCTCCAGCAAAAAGGCGCATTAAATCGTCCTCAAGGGACACATAAAATCTTGAGCGCCCGGGGTCACCTTGTCTTCCACTACGACCACGAAGCTGATTGTCTATTCGCCTTGATTCGTGACGTTCACTACCAATAACATAAAGCCCACCAAGACTTTTAACCTCATTATAGTCTTTCAGGTAATTTTCTCTCTCATTTTTAACAGCCTCTTGAAATTCTTCAAGGCTTACATTAGTTCCGATTTTTTTTCTAACTCTGTGCTCAATATTTCCCCCAAGTTTAATATCCGTACCACGACCAGCCATATTTGTTGCTATTGTAACCGCATGCTTTGCTCCAGCTTCAGCAATAATAAATGCTTCTCTAGAATGATTTTTTGCATTAAGAACTTCATGCTTAATCCCTCTACTTTTAAACATGGCTGATAAAATCTCAGATTTTTCAATAGAAACAGTTCCCACCAAAACCGGTTGGCCCTTTTTGTAAGTTTTATAAACCTCATCTGTAATCGCATTAAATTTAAATTCTTCCGTATAATAAATAGTATCATCCTCATCTATTCGCGCTAACAATCTATTTGTTGGAACTACAACTACATCAAGATTATATATTTTATGAAATTCTTTAGCTTCTGTATCAGCTGTACCTGTCATGCCAGAAATTTTATCAAACATTCTAAATAAATTTTGAAAAGTAATAGTTGCCATAGTCTTATTTTCATTAGCAACTCTAACTCCCTCTTTAGCCTCAATAGCTTGGTGAAGCCCATCTGAATATCTTCTCCCTGTTAAAACTCTCCCGGTAAATTCATCTACAATCTCAACCCCAGAATCACCAACAATATATTCTCTATTTTTTAAAAAAAGCAAATGCGCTTTTAAGGCTTGAGTCATATAATGAACATAATTAAAATTTGAATCAGTATACATAGACCCACTAATAATGCCTTTAGAAACTAAAAGCTGTTCAAGATTATTAAGCCCTTTGGCAGTAAAAGAAATTCTTTTGGCTTTTTCATCAACAGTATAATCACCATCAAGGTCGTCTATTTCTAAAGGATAATCACCTGTTTTGGGATCCTTGGAACATTCTTTTAAAAAAGATACAAGAGAATTAACTTCAAGATAAGCATTAGTGTTGCCTTCAGTAGGCCCTGAAATAATCAATGGGGTTCTTGCCTCATCGATCAAAATAGAATCAATTTCATCAATAATACAATAATTAAACTTTCTCAAGGATTTTTCATTCAAGTCATAACGCATATTATCTCTTAGATAATCAAATCCAAGTTCATTATTTGTAACATAAGTAATATCTTTAGCATATTGAGCTTTTCTTAGCTCATAATCCATATTAGATAGAACAACCCCCACGCTAACACCCAAAAGATCAAAAACCGGCTTCATCCAATTGGAATCACGCTCTGCAAGATAGTCATTAACAGTAACAATAATAACCCCATCTCCTGTTAAACTATTTAAATACGCCGCTTGAACTGAGGAGAGAGTTTTTCCTTCTCCTGTTTTCATTTCTATTATTTTGCCTTTGTGAAGGGCAAGACCTGCAATGATTTGCACATCATAAGGCCTTTCTTTAAGACGCCTTCTAGCAGCTTCTCTAGACAGAGTAAAAGCTCGCTCTAAAATATTCTCTAAAGAATTACCCGATTTTAATTCATCTTTAAGCTTTTCTGTCTCCTTTGAAAAATCTTCATCTGCCAACAATAATGCCCAACGCTCAAGCTTATTAATATTTCTTAAAGTCGGAAGATAATCTTTTAAATCTCTTTTACTTTTTGAGCCAATAGTTGTCTCAAGTACTGCTTTTAACATGGTAGGTATTAATTCTCCTAAATAATTGACTTAAAGTCATTTTAAATAATAATATAAAAAATATGAAAAAACACTATAAAGCTCTTATACTAAGCCTGCTTTTTGCAATTATATCATGTAATACTAAAACTTTAAACGAATTAGGAGAAGAACAATTTAAAATACCATTTGGAACACTTCCTGGTGCAATAATGCCTTTGAATAACAAATTTACAAATTCAAAATTTGATATCAAAACGTATAATGGGCTAGTGTACATTGCAGAAATAAAAACAAATAAATTAATGATTTTCAACTCATATGGAAAACTAATACAAACATATCAAAATGGAATATTTAAAACAAACCCCGATTTAAAAATAAAAAAAATAGATTTTGAAGGAATTCAAGCAATATACCCACTAAAAGATTTTATTATTGTCGCAGACAAACTAAATAATAAAAAATCAAAATTCAACCAAAAAGAGAATATTGCCTACTTCATGAGAATACTAATACTAAACAAAAACTCATCTGTAGAAATTTTAGGTCAAGAAGGTTTAAACGGAATGCCATTTCCACAAATTTATGATGTTAATGTTGATGAAAATGGCAACATTGCAATAATATCAATATATAGCGAAGGATATATAATATATTCTTACAATAAAGAATTTTCCCCGCTTTATAAAATTTACGTCAACAAAAACCTGTTAAAAACAATAGACAATCAAAAGAAAAAATACAACATTTCAATAGATAAGGTTTTTTTTGAAGTCAACAAAAAAACTCTTTATGTAAAAACTACTTACTATGAAAACATTGGTGACAATGAAAATATAAATGATCTTGGAATTAAAATTAAAGATCAATATATCTATAAAATGAGTTTGAAAAAAAACAAAGAATTAGAAGTAATAAATAAAATTGCTCTTCCTAAAAACTTACTAGATGATAAACAAGAAAGCTTTATAAACATTATAAAAATACAAAAAGACAAAATAATAGCATCTACTAATATGAAAAATTTATCTAACAATTTAATATGGAAATTAGACAGCAAGGGTTTAATTAAAGAGCAAATAGCTTTAATTGAGCCTCCAAATTTAATGTTTCTCTCTGAAAGTTTATCTAAAGATGGAATACTTAGTATACTTTATGGCGGAAAAACTGGCGTTAGTGTTTACTGGTGGAATTTAAATGCATTATTAAAATTATAATTATAGTAAGGTTAGATTTGCAAATACAATGAAAAAGATTAATTGCAATCAAAAACTAGAAATCGAATACCAAAAAAAAATGAAAAAACATATCATTATTGGGATAATCTTTGTTGTAATTCTTTTATTTTTTAAAATTTTATTAATTCCCAGAATTCAAAATCACGAAAATAATAAAAATAATATCAAAATGATAATAAGCTACAAGCAAGACAAAAACAGATTATCGCTAAAAATAAACATAAAAACAAAAAAAACTTCCAACCTGGGAAAAGCCAAACTAGATATTTATCTGGACAGTAAATTAATTGAAAGCAATTTGCTTTATATAAGCAGTAAAAACTTTACAACATATGCTAATATAATCTATCAAAATGAAAGTTTATTAAGTATAATATTAAAGAGTAATGGCAATAATAATGTCTTTTATAGTAAAAGAATAAAACCTAGAGGTAAAATATGATACAAATATACTTCATGTCTGTTTCACTTAACATCTTAGGGGGAATAATACTTGCATTTCCAATATTAATAGAAAAAATAAGCTTTTTCAAAATTTTTGAAGATTTTGTAAATTTAATAAACGATAACAAAAAAGTAAAAAGCATTTTTGGATTATTATTTTTAATAACCAGCGCCCTTGAAATAATCAAGCCCTACAAATTGCCAATAATTGGAAATTTGATTCCAGCTGTAAGTTTATTTTTAATTGGATTTATCTTGTTTTTAAAACAAAAATTACCTACAGAAGTTCAAAATAACAAAAAATATGGAAAATTTAAATCAATACTTGAAAGCAATCAGCAAATAATTGGCATTATATCAATCATTATAGGAATAATTCATTTTTTAGCAGCAGAAATACCTTTATTGTAAGATATTGAAAGATTAAAAATAAAAATGCAATTTTTAATAAAACCAAAAGCGACTTGACTTTGACATAAGCATTCTATATTATTACTATGATTTAATGTAAATTTTAATTACCGCCTCAAAAAGGCTTTAAATGGTATAAAGGAAGAAGATATAATGATATTTAGAACATGTAAATATTTGGAACTAATAATGCTGCCCATGTTAATGCTGAGTTGCGCTTTTTTTAAGAAACCACAATCTGTACATCAAGACAGCAATACTGGCAAACCAATAAGTGATAAAAAAATACATTTAAAAAATTCACAACATACATCTGTACATCAAGAAAACGAAACTGGCAAACCAATAAGCGATGAAAAATTACATTTAATATCAGGCAAAATTTCAAATAAAAAATTGCCAATCATAAATGGTAATCATGACGTAACTTGGATAAAAACAAAGGCAATGAAAATCTTAGACGAATATGGAAAAGAAATACCAGAATTTAAAAACAAATTTGGATATTCTTATATACTATCTCCTATAAAAATGGATGGAGAATATAGTTATTACGCGTCACTATTAATGCTTTTTGAAACAACTAAAAATGGGGATAAAGAATATGAAATTGAAGATATTAAATTTGTAACAGCTGGTTCCACCCTAGAACTTAAAAATTCTCTTCTAGCTGTTGAAAATTCACAAGAAGAAGGATATGTTACTGCATACCCATTTGGAATATTAATGAGTGACGAAATTAAAAATGCTTTTAAATTAACACATAAAAATGGTCATTGGAATTATATGCTTGCAGATTTAACTGTCAAAAATAAACTTACTCAAGAAACTAAAATTTATAAAATTTCTCTTAATTCAAAATTAATTATTGAATTTTTAAAAGAAGTGCTAAAAGAAAATTCTATATTAAAAGACATAACTGGAGATTTATTTGAAGATATATAAATAAAAACAAAAGGAAATATCTTATGAACATTAAAAAATTTATTTTAACCTTGATAATTCTTTCTCTAGCTAAAAATAGCTTTTCTGAAAACGAAATTAATATCTTCGAAAACGAAAATTATATTGTAAAAGAAAATATAAAAACAGAAATTAAAAAACTAAAACAAAGTTTTTTACTTGCATCTGTTGATGTCGCCATTAGCCAACCCTACATGGAATTGGCAGACTTAAATGGAGAACCAATAAAAGAACTTGAGGGGATTAGTTATTCATTTATAAATGTATTTTCAAAAATTGGATCTTCTGCTATTATTTCATTTGACCTATCAAACGAAGCTTCCAAGAAATATAAAATCACAAAATTAGAATTTTTAAGTCCAGATAAAGGCAATTTTATTAACCGGCTAAGCAGCCTTACTAGTGGAAAACAGCAATCAAAAAAAGAGCTTGCAAAAGACGCTTACTCATTTGGCACATTAAAAACTGAATCTCTTTCAAAAACAATTGCAGAATATTATAAGGATAACAACTGGTATTATATTTTAGCAGCAATAACAGTAGAAAATAATATAAATAAAGAAACTGAAAAATACGAAATTAGAATTAACCCTAAAATATATAACGATTTTCAAAAAAAAATGAGATTACATTTTAAAAGCAACCAAATAAAAAAATTTCCAATACCCATTATAGAATAAACTACAAATTAATAGAAAAAAGATTTTCACTTCTCTAAGAGAGCTAAATGTATAATAATAAAACAATGGGTAGCAACAAAACAATAATAATAAATTTAAATAATTTAGAACATAACTTAAATTTAATTAAAAATAAAATTGGCGAAAAAGAAATAGTAGCCACCTTAAAAGGTGACGCATATGGTCACGGGCTTATAAACATCTTTAAATTTTTAAAATCAAAAAAAATAAATTATTTTGGACTTTCTAATATTGAAGATGCTAAAACACTTAAAAAAATTGATAAAAATATAAAAATATTGATGTACATTAAAGTGGATAAAAAAGAAATTAAAAATTTGATTAAATTTGAATTAGTACCATTTGTTGCTGATTTTGAATATCTATTTTCAATAGAAAAAGAATGCGCATTGCAAAAAAATAAAATAAAAGTCCACTTAAAAATTGATATCGGAATGAATAGATATGGAATAAAAATAGATGATGCCCTTGAAATAGCTACATATATTCAAAATTCAAAATTTCTAGAACTAGAAGGGGTCTGCTCACATCTCCCATCAACAGAAAACTTTAAAACCACACAAAAGCAAATAGAGCAATTCTTATTTTTTTTAGAAACACTAAAACAAAAAAATATTCATCCCAAATTTGTCCATATTTCTAATTCGGGACACATTATTAACTACAAACTAAGTCCACAATTTAATATGGTAAGACCAGGCCTTATTCTTTACGGTTACTGTCAATCACCAAAAAACAAAAAACCTGCTTTAAATTTTAAACCTGTATTAAGCTTATTTTCAAAAATAATATTTATCAAAAATGTCAAAAAGGGTGAAAAAATTTCATATTCGGGTATATTTCAAGCCAAAGAAGATATGAAAATAGGAATTATTCCAATCGGATATTTTGATGGAATACCTCAAAATATAAGTAATGATTTTTATTTTTTAATAAACAATAAAAAATGTAAAATAAGGGGAAAAGTTTGCATGAATCTGGCAATAGTAGAAATTCCCAAAGACCTAAAAGTTAAAACAGGTTCAAAAGTAGAAATTGTATCAGAAAAATTAAGTATAGATGAAATGAGTAAATTTTCTAAAAGAAGTCATTATGAATTACTATGTAATATAGGAAAATACGAAAAAAGAAAATACTTAGATTAAATTGCCCAAAGAATCAAATTTTTGAAAATCTATTAAATTGCCTCTAGAATCATAAATCCACTTATAAATTGAAAATCCCCCAACATCATCTCTTAATCTCAAATCCGGGCCATGATTAGACTGCTTTGACATTTTCCCAAATTTATTATATTCATATTTATAAACACTAACTCCATGAATATCATCCTGCAACTGTCCCAAGCTGCCAAAATTTTTTTGAGAAATAAGCCTATTTTGTTTATCATATTCATATAAATACTCAAAAACAAAATTACAATCAGCAACCAAAACTCCATCCTTAGAATAATTTTTCTTGGAAATCATATTGCCATTAGAATCGTAACTAAATTTATACTTTGAAACTCCTTCAAAATCATCTATTGGATTAACAAAATCCCCACCAAAATGTTCTTGAGCAATCAAAAATCCTTCTTTGTCGTAAGAGTATCTATAAATCATCACGCCTTTAACATCAGCTATTAAATTAAAATTTTTATCAAAAAAAATATTTTCTATTAGATAAAAATTATCATCATATTTATAACTATAAATAGCAATACCCTTAAAATTATCCATTATTTCATACTTTTCCTCATAAACAGTAGGAATATCTCTATTATAGTTTTTATTGATCTTATTACTGTAGTTTATTATTCTTTTTTCATTATTTTGGATATAAAAAATAGTCTTCTTCATGGCATACCCATTTTGACTGATTGTTAAATTATTATTATTGTCGTAATTATATTCCTTGTAATAGCAATCTTTATCTTTAAAATAATATTCATAGCGATAAATTGCTACATTATTTTCATCAGGAGTCAAGTTGTTATTAATATCATAATTTAAAATCTCAATAACTTTTCCATCAACATCATAATGATATATTTTAGTAGCTACAGAAAATAGATTTGAAACAGCATAAGCCAATTTATCAAGATATTCCTCTTTAATAAGATTATGATTAGCATCATAAGTTAATCTAAACCCAAAAGTACCATTTTTTGATCTTACGATATAACCATTCTCATCGTAATACAAAACCGTTTTAACAAATTTGGTATGATCATAGCTGATCTTTGTAAAATACACATTATTTAAATCTTTGATTTGAATCCCTGATTCATTAAATCTGTAAACACTAAACTCTCTCTCATTGTCGTATAAAAAATGATAATAAGAAACATCATATTTATCTCTAACCATTTCATTAGATCTATTATAATTAAAAATATTTTTAATCCTGCCATCACTCATATACTCTATATGTTCAATATAAACACCATTATTGTTTTTAAAAGCAAATCCCCTATTTAGAAATATGCGCCTTTCGCTGCGCTTGGATCTTTCTATTTTAATTTGGCTTGCATTAAAAAAAGAAGGCATTAAAATACTAAGCTTACCAATATAATCAACTAAAATAAGATTATTATTGCGATCATAAGTAAATTTATATCCGTACTCTTCCTCAGATTCTTCTTTTGTAATCTCATATTTACCCACTATACTGTAATTAACAGAATAATCTGCAAACCTATAGTAAACTTCTTTTGAAAAAAGAGGAGCACTAATAAAAAATATTATAAATAACATGAATAAATTCCTTGATAAATCAACCCTATTTTGATAGATTTTATTATACAATAAATCTATCAAAAGGAGCTTTAAAATGGCTAAAATTTCCAAAAACGCTCAAAGAGTGGGTTCAAAAGAACTAATAAGTCGATGGGGAGGAAAAATTATAATGAAATCAAAATTTGAAAATGGGAAAATAAAGCATTATGCAGAATGTCAAACTTCAAAAAATACAGCAAGAAAGCCAAGGGATTTATTTTAACAAATAAATCCGCTTACTTACAAACGCTATTTTTTTTGTATCCTATCACTAAATTTGACCCAAGCTTCATCTTGCTCTTGTTTTGTATAGCTCTTATTTGCTACTTGCTTAGACGCTGTGCCCTTCTTGGGGAAAGAATTTCTAACTTGCTCTTTTATTTCCTCTCTTTGTTTTCTAATTTTTTCCAATTGTCTTTTAACTCTTTCATTTGAATCAAAAAGACCGCTTCCACTTTTATTCAAACCAGCTCTAAAATCCAATCTAGACAAAGCCTCTTTATAACTTTGATGTTTGCCTGTCAAAAACAAAACAATTCTTTTAAACAAGCTTAAATCTTTATAAGCAGCATTTAAAATCGAATACAAATCAAGTTTATATATTTTATATAAGGGCAACAATTCATTACTATTCTTAAAATATTTTGCTGCTTCAACTTTAATCAAATCTTTAAGATGAACCTGAACACTTTGTGTTTTACAAACTCTCCTGTAATGAGAAACAATAAGATCAAGAAACTTAACTTTATTTTTTAAGCAATACTCATTCATAATATATCTAGATACCAATCTACTTAGAACTCCTTCTAAACCTTCTTCTGTGAAAATAGAAGAAGGATCATCCCCAAAGCTAAGAATTTTAAATATACTAGCCTTCAATTCACTATTAAGAAATTGCAAAACCTTTTCATATTCTTCTAAAAAAAACTCATATGCAAAAGGCTTGTACAAATAAAAATTTTCTTTTACTTGAAATATTTTTGGCAAAATATCATGAATTTTAGATTCAAAAAAGTACATATTAGCAACTAACAAAAAATTTTCAGGATCGTTTAGCCCTTCAGAATAAACTTTTAAAATCCCAAAAAACTCTTCTGTATCAATTGAGCCTTTTTTAAACTCTAAAGTCTTTTCAATTGCTTTTAAAGATTCATCAATTTTAACAGCTTCTATAGCCTTAAGCTCTTCTAAGTCTTTTTCATTTTTAATAAAAAGATTAAGAAACTCTAAAAAAACAAAATAATTTTTTGAAAAAGTAATTCCTTTTTTGCCAAGAACTTCATCCTTGATTTCAATTATGCCGGAGAGAATCTTAGAAATAGCACCAATAATATTCTTGCCCTCTTCTAAAGTTTTCTCATAATCAATAAGCTTTAATCCTTTTATTCTAACGAAAACATCTTTTACAACATTATTAGAAGCAATATTAAAAAATATTTTTTTAACAAACTCAATAAAATATAAAGCCCTGCTCGATGGAATTATCAATGATTTCCAAACTAATATTTCTTTCAATTGTGATTTTGTTTCAAAAAATTTATAGTTAATATCTGAATCTGTAATAGTTATAAATTCATTCTTAAAAACCAACAAACTAGATTCTATATTCTTAACAGTAAGCAAAGAGCTAAAAAGCTCTATTCCTATATAAGTTTTCAAAAATAAATCATCAATAGAATAATAATAAAAATCATAACTGGCCTCATCGGTCAAAATTATACTGTCTGGCAAAAATTCTCCATCAGTTGCTATTCTATTAGTAACTATTCCTCTTTTAACTTCATAAAGTTTACGAAATAAAAAATCAAGCTCCCCTTTTAAACCTCTTACTTTTACAGAATGCTCTTCTATAAAAGAAGAATAATCTATAGCTTCCTTTTTATAAGACAAAATAGTTTTCAAAATTGATTTTTGGGTATCAGAAGATATTCCTAGTTGAGAAATCAAAATATCCACTTCTTTGCTACTCATATAAAAAATTTCTGGTAATTTTTTCATATTGTTCCTTATATTACATTTAAATAATAAAACATATTACATTAAAAATATATTAACAAGTCAAAATTAAGATCAAATAATCAATAAAAGTTAAATAACATTAAATTATATAAAAAATATAAAAGCAAAAAAATTAAAGAAATGCCCCTACCAAAAACCCCTTTAAATTTAACCACTAAAAATAAAACTAAAGTTATAAATACCATTATACTAAAATCTAAAATATAAATATTTTGCAATAAGATAGGTCTGAAAAAACTACTACTAGCTAAAATAAATCCGATATTAAAAATATTACTACCAATAATGTTGCCAAATGCAATGTCTGATTCTTTTCTAATTATTGCAAAAAGAGATACAACAAGCTCGGGAACACTTGTCCCAAAAGCTACAAGTATAATTCCAATCAACTTTTCACTAATATTAAAAACATTGTTGGCAATGTAAAGAGCTCCATCTACCAATAATTTCGATCCCAAATAAAGAAAATACATGCTAATAGCAAAACTTAACAAGTTAAAAAATATAAAGTTAAAACTCTGATTTAAATTACTTGCACCTTCTTGGAAAGAATTTTCCAAGCTGGCATGCGCTTTTTCTTCTTTATAAAAAAGCAACAAATAGGATAAAAATAAAATTAAAATACTAAATGAGCTAAAACGATTATAAGGTGTTACAAAAAAAGAGTAAGATCTAAAATCAAATGAAAGCAATAAAAGAAGAAACATTAATAAAAACAAAAACATAAAAGAAAGTTTAAGTCTTTTAAAATCTGCCTTAATCTTTAAAAAGAATCCTGCTAAAGGCAGAGCAAGCAACATATTAATAATATTGCTACCAATAACATTAGAAACAACAATTTCGTTTTTACCCTTAAAAGCTGCCACCAAACTTGTAAAAAGCTCTGGAGCACTTGTTGAAAAAGATACTATTGTAACTCCTATTAAAAGTGTTGGGACTTTTAAATAAGTAGCAATACCAACTGAACTTTTTAAAAGTAAATTACCACCAAGATACAATAAAAAAATCCCAAATCCTACGTAAAAAAATTGAATTAAATGTTGCAAATAAATCTCCTTTACAAGAAACAATAATTAAAAAGAATCTAAATATTCTTTTAAACTACCTTTAATCATATAATAAACATTAGATGCATTCCAAAGACTAAAGCCACTACCAAATGACTCTTTGATTCCTTTAAGCTGAAACTTTAAATACTCCAAATAAATCTCGTCATCCACCAATCTTTCTTTTCCCAATAAAAAAGCTTGAACATAAGGTCTAATAACAACCCCATCTAAAGAAAAAGCAAGCGCTCTATCACTTCCCTCTTTATAAAGCCTATAAGCTCTTTTTGTGTAATAAAAATTGCTTGGCAAAAAATCATCAGTATAATGCGAAGGATAAAACATAGGAGATATAACGTCAACATAATCTGATAACATTGAAATATTTTGCCCAATACTATTGGTGGGAAACCAGCCATTGTACCCATAAATATCAACAGAAATAGGAACATAAAGCTGTTCTCTTGCCATAATCAAAAAAGATTCAAGTGCATCAACAGGTTGCATCTCATGCTTATTCATTCTCGAGATTGCAAGAGACACGGGCCCATCTGATGGAAATCTAATATAATCAAACTGTATCTCGTCAACTCCAAAAGATTGAATTTCTTTTGCGATAGAAATATTATATTCCCAAGTAGCAGGAGAAAAAATATCTACCCAATGCTCTACTTGTACATATTTCACAAGGCCACTAGAATCAACTTTTTTAATCAAATGAGCCCAAGGTTTATTGGTTTTTTTATTCCAAAGAGCGTGTTTAAAATTATCATAATAATACAATTTTGAATCTTTAAATACAACACATCTAGCAATAACATAAATTCCAAGCTCTTTTGCTTTTTTAAGAATATAGGGAACATCAATAAAGTTTTTAACAGATCTCAACTTATTGGGCAAAGAAAGCTTACTAGAATAAGTCAAATTACCATTATCATCTTTAAAATCAATTACAACGGCATTCATACCTGAATCTTTAATAAATTTAAATCTTTCATCAACTGCCCTCTTATTACACAATGTATATGCTGTTAAATAAATAGACCCTTTATTTTTAGCAAGCCGCATCCTTTGTGATTTTTCAAAAAAATCCTGATCCTGCAAAGATAATTTTCCAATAAATACCCATTGCCCATTAATATAAGAATAAAAATGATTGTCATATGTTCTGACTAAAATTTTTTCTACATTCTTGCTAGATAAGTCTAAAATACGTATTATTTGCTTTTTAAAAGGAAAAGATATTCTTTTAATAAATCCACTTTTCTGACTAATTAAAAAAATATCTCCATAAACTCCAGAGGAAAAATATAAATTATTTGTCTCTTCTTTTGAAAATTCAATAGCACTAATAATATCGTAATATCCTGCACCTAAATAAATCTGCGGAATCAAACGATTTAAATTTTTAAAACTAATAGCTCCATTAACACTAATATAAATACCATGAATCGCAGTTCCAATAGCAATACGCTTGTAATCTCCTTGAGAAAAGGCACTAGATGTAATATATGCACCGCTATTAAATTTATCAATTCCCACTAATTTTCTAAAATTTTTTGAATAATCATAAGAAACATAAAGATTGTTACTTGTAGTCAAAAATGAACTTGAAGAATAAACATCCTCATAAATAGAAGTAATTCGACTAGGAACAAGCTTATGAAAAGGGTAAACCCACCTAGAATTTATCCCATTGACTTGAACTTTGGTTATTTTCCCATTAACATTTTTACTTAAAAATCCTTTATGAACAAAAAATAAACTATATTTTTTAAAAAATTCTTCATCGGTTAATGAATATATACTAAAAACCTTAAAAACAAAAAAGAAGAAAATAACTACCCAATAGATAAAAATTTTCATATACATTAATACATGATACTTGCAAATGAAAAAATATTAAATAACAGTGATTTTTATTTGAACAATTGGATCTCAATTAAATTTAAAAATACCTAAATTTTATAACGACTTTGCTCTTAAAAATCTTAAGCCCTGCCATAAAGCCTTGTAATAAAACTTATATTTTGACTCAAAGTAGTATCTAAATCACTTTCTAATAATCTAAAAATACAATTATCTAAAGTGCTTTTTGGGATATTTACACTAAATTTATCTCCTAAATTAATATAATCTTGCATTGGCACTATCACATTATCAGAAACACTACCCATAGCACTTCTTATCATGTCCCAAACAACAAAATTTTCATTTGTATTTAAATAATCAAAAATGTACTTTTTATGCAAATCATCTAAAGAATTAATAAACTCTCGTATTGTATCATTATCACCACTTCCTGTGTAAACTATGCAATTTTTAATATAATTATGAGGAAGATTTTGATTGCTTGAATCAAAATCAAAGGCAAGATTCATTATTTTCATTCCTGGAAAATTAAAAAAATCTCTTAGTCTTGAAACATCTTCAAGATCATTTTGAAAATCTTCAACCCAAATTTTTAAATCTTTAATTTCATTTAAAATAAAATTGAAAAAATCTCGTCCTGGCGACTTTACCCACAACCCATTAAAAGCATAAGACTCACCCGCACTAACCTCCCAAGTAGAAACAAAACCTCTGAAATGATCAATTTTAATTATATCTGCATACTTTCTTAAAACCTCGATCCTTTTTGACCACCATTCATACTTAAATTTCTTTAAAACATTCCAGCTATAAGCTGCACTATCCCAAGCTTGCTCTTGTTCTAAAAAATAATCTGGAGAAATTCCTGCAATCTTATCTTTGCTTGCATCAAATCTTAGCTTAAAATATTTTTGGTGTGCCCAAACATCAGCAGAGTCATATGCCATAAAAAAAGGCACGTTCATAATTAGCTCAATCCCCTTATCATTTGCATAGCACTTTAAAGCTTGAAACTGTGAAAAAAAGAAATACTGCAACACCTCTTGTACTTTAATCTCTTTTGAAAGGATATTTCTCAATTTAAATAAATCTTTTTCATTTCTTTTAAGAATTCCTCTATCAAAAAGAACATTAAAAGCATTCTTTGACTCTTTAAAAAAATATTCTTTAAACGCAACAAAACTTGCAAAATCTAAAAGCCAATAAGAAGACTTTTTTTTAAATTTTTCAAAGCTTCTAACCTCATCAGCCGAAGCTCTATTAATAAAATTTAAAGCGGCTTCTTTAAGAAATTTATCTTTAAAACTTAATTTTTTTAAATCAGAATACCTGGTTTCATTTTCTTTTAAAAGGCTTAAATCTGAATCTATAAATTTGTCAAGGGCTTCTAAATCAATATAATAAACATTGCCAGCAAAAGCCGAAAAAATTGAATAAGGGGGAGATCTTGTAAAATCAATAGGGGAATAAGCAAACATTTGCCAATAACTTTGAGAAGATGCAAACAAAAAATCTATAAATTTATAAGCTCCTTTTCCTAAATCTCCAATGCCATATTTAGATGGTAAAGAGCTTATGTTAAGCAAAATACCACTTTTTCTTTTTAAGTTTAAATTAATCCTTATTTTTTTATATTTCATATAAAACCTCTATTAATTAATAATTTAAATAAATTCCCACTGTGTTATAAATTATAATAAATATCAGATCAGAACAACATATTAAATAGCAATTTTTAAAAAAAAATTAGAAATTAAATACTTTTATGATAAAATCTATTAATGAATACCAAGGCGACTACACCATTGTTGCTATTATTTTTAGTTCAAAGCTTAGCTTTTTCTTCTGAAATCTTTGAATTTAAATACATTAAAGGTTCAAAGTTTAGATTAGAAGGCACAGATAATCAAAAAATATATTTCAATGGCCATTATAATTCAAGCTCTAATACCAATATTCAGATTTCAAGTGAAATAAAAGACATAAAAGAAAACTTTGCAAGCATTAAAGCTTTTTTTAGAATCTTAAAAAGAGAAAATATTAATGAACCTTACCTATTAAATGAAGAGTTTGAAGAAATCTTCAGCGTAAATAAGCAAGGAGAATATACAATGGGAGCAAATCAAAAAAGACCTTCTGTTAGAGGCATTCCAAGATTTCCAAAAACACCAATCAAAATAAATGAAAAATGGTCATATCCTGCAGAAGAATATATAGAAGCGTCAAAAATAGACAAAAGTATAAAAGATTTTGTTGTAAAATTTAATGTTAACTACCAATATAAAGGCAAAGAAGAGCACAATGGCAAGCATTACCATATAATTCTTTCGAATTATGAATCACAATACAATGTAAAAAACATCTCTTTCTATCAAAAAGTAGACCAAAAAATTTATTTTGATAATGAAATTGGCAATACATATAAATACAGCGATAAATATATATTTGAAATAAATCAGAACAACAACCAACATTTTAAAATGATTGGAAACTCTCTTGGCAGAATAGTTTCAATTGAGCTTCCAAATGATAATCTTATTGAAACTGAAGTTGAAAATTACATCCGAGAAAAAAAAATAAAAGCTATTGAAGTTGAAAAAAACAATAAAGGTATTAATTTAAGCTTCGACATTGAATTTTATCCTAACTCATTTCAAATACTACAAAAAGAATATAAAAAAATTGACCTTATAGCTAAACTTCTTGAAAAATTTAAAAAAAATAACATACTAATAGAAGGACATACTGAACAATTTGGATTGGAAGAAGAGATGCACGAGCTATCTGAAAAAAGAGCTCGTGCAATTGGAAATTATTTAATAAAAATGAAAGTAAAAGACAAAGACCAAATACTATTTAAAGGATGGGGATCTCAAAAACCAAAATATCCTAAATCTTCCCCATTAAAGGCTAAAAATAGGCGAGTAGAAATTACAATATTAAATAACTAACTTAAGATATATCATCTTTTGTTCTTTTTTTCTTTTTTTGTCTGACAACTAATACACAAAAAAGCATAAGGAATAGCTAAAAGTCTCTCCCTAGCAATCTCTTTTTCACAAGCCAAACACTTACCATAAGAATTTTGAGAAATTCTATAAAGAGCTTGATTTATTAAATTCAACTTTCTCTTTTCAACAAAACCTAACGCTTCAAGATTATTTCCATCCATATTATCAAAAGCAATATCGACAACATCCTTTGGATACATGTCATTATTAATTATTTCTTTTTTGCTATTTTCTACAGACTTAATAGAATCTAATATCTCTCTTTTTTCAGCTGAAAGAAATTTTTTGATCTCTTCAATAAACTCATGCTCAGAAACAGCTTTTTGCATGATACCTCCTCCCTATAAATTACATTTTTAAAAAACTTCGTGTAATTATATACACAATTTCTTATAATGTAAACAAAAAATAATGCTTTTATTCTTAAAAAGAATAATTGAAATGATATGTTTAATCATGTAAAATTTATCCTATTAGAGAAAATTATGGAGGTTGTCTTGAATATTAAAGAAGAGGCTATTGAAACTGAAGGAATTGTAAAAGAATCCCTTCCAAATACCATGTTTAGAGTAGAGCTTAAAAACAAGCACATTGTACTTGCCCATCTATCTGGCAAGATGCGAAAACATTTCATAAAAATAGTTCCTGGTGATAAAGTAAAAGTTGAGCTATCTCCTTATGATCTTACAAAAGGTAGAATAGTATACAGGGAAAAATAAAATTAAACCCTTTTAAAAAATTTTCAAGTGTTGTAAATATTTATTTTTTAGATCAAATCATCTTTTAAGGACACAACAAAATTCTTGTGAATCCAGCCTTGAAGCCCATAACTTGTTTCAATAAGAACAAAATCGTCTTTGCTGTCAAGAATATAAACACTTGCATTTCCTTTTAAAAATCTCCAACTCCTTGAAAAATTGTCAGGAACTTTATAAAGAGAGACTAAATCACCCTTAATTATTCCTACTTCAGATTGTTGCTCATAATAAAAATAATATGTTTCAAACATAGTAAAACAAACCGCAGAAAAAAGTAAAAATATAATTATTTTTTTCAAATTTTTTGCCAAAAATCTATAAGAAATAGATACAACTAAAAAATTAATCAAAAATAAACTAATAATAAAAAAAATATTAGAAAAAATAAAACTATTGTTGCGAACATTGTCTGTAACTCCATTTTTAGCTTCAATCAAATCAATAACTTTATAAGAGGTTTCATTATTAGGAGAAGCCAAAAATGCCTTATAAGCTGAATAAATAGCATCAAAATCTCTATCCATTTTACTTAAAACAAGGGCTCTATTTAACCAAAGTCCTGAATAATTTGGATATTTTTTAAGAATGTTATCAATCTTGATAAGTGTGGCATCATAATTTTTAGTATTATAGTTTTCAATCAAATCATTTATATTTTTCTCTGACAATAAACCATCATTTACAGCATTTAAACTAATGCCAACAGCCAATATTAAAATAACCAGCCCAAAGCTTGATGCTGCAAAAAATTTTTTATAGTTAATTAAAATAATTAAAGATAATAAAAATCCTGGAATCAAAAGTAAATAATAGTATGAAACAAAAAATAAAAAAGTTTTATTTTTGTAATTCAAAATATCGGCATAAGATAATAGTTTAAAATCAGAATCTACATTATTTTGTGCTCTATTTATGCTGTTAAACTCTCCTGAATATTCGTACTTCAATTTTTTCCCTTTAAGGGTATAAACTGTATCATTATCAGGATTTAAATAATTAAAATCACCAATATTTAAAAATACACTACCTTTGGTGTCGGGCTTAACTGTATAAATTTGAGAAATACTACCCTTGTATCCATTTTTAGAAGGCTTAAAGCTATAATTTTTCTTTTTATTAAGAATTTTAGAATTATAAGTTTCAATCTCTGGAAAGTAAAAATGTGGGAAATTCCCTTGACCTGTAATTTTTATTAAAATAGTAAATATATCTTGCTCAATTGTCGAATAAGTTGGAGTCTCATAATCAATTCTAAAAGTTCCTACTGCTAAAGATTTAACCTCTCCAGGAATTGGTTTAACTTTTAATAAAAGCTCAGGGGTATTCCTAACAAGGCCAGAACCAATATTAAAAGAAAAACTGGGAATCAAAACATTTTTTGAGCCCTTAAGAGGAGTTAGTACAAAGTTATAAAAAGGTACATCTAAAATCTCTTTATTATGAAAAGTTCTATATTTAATATCCCCAAATATAGGCATCTTTTCAACCATTGCATCCTTAATAGCAGGCAAAGATCCAGACATTTCATTAGAATTGCTATCTGAAAGCCAATTTGAGCGCAAAATAAATCCAATACTTTGATATTCATAAATTTCTTTCTTATCAAGATCCCAATATAAATCAACTGGCAAACCAAAAGAATTTATTTCATCAGCTCTTAGCACACTAACTTCAACTTCTGAAGATATATAAAAATCACCCTTATAAATTACTTTTAATGGAGGAATTTTAATAAATCCCAGACTCTCAAAAAGATATTCAACCCTGATCTCAATAAAAGAAAAGTTATTATCCGTTGTCCTAGATATTGATAAAACATTGGAATTGGATTGAACTTCTTTGTTTATTTCAACTTTTAGTAAACTTATGTCAATATCTTGCAAAGGATTATTAAGCCTTACAATCTGAATAAATTTGTCGCCCTTTAAAACTTTAATATTTTTAACAAAATCAATACCCGTAAGCGAATAAAGTCTTGCGATTGAAAAAAAATAAATAAAAAATATTACCAATCTTCTTTTGGAACAGCTAGATTCTCGTCCATTTTTCTCAACCATACAACCCTCTCAAGATTTTCAATATACCTTAAAAAATTTTCATTACTTTCAACAAAATTTTTACCTTTTTCTACACTTAAAGAATTCAAACTATCACGCACCGTTCGTTTTTTTATTATTGCAAGTTCAAGATTATATTTAGCATTATAACTGCTAGGATTAATCTTTAAAGCTTCCTTGAAAGCCACCTCGGCCTTATGATACAGCCCTTGATTATAGTATATTACTCCCTCGTTATAATTGACATTAAAATTTAAAAAAATATCATTAGTCTTCTTAGCGTAAGAGAATATTCTAAGAGAACTTTCATACTCCCCCAAAGAATAATATACAACACCAAGATTGTAATATCCCCAAGCAGAATATTTTTCATCCTCTACAAGATTATAATAATTTGAAATTGCATTTTGATAATTTCCTCTAACATATTCGTAATTACCAATAGCCATTAAAGACATGGATTTAACATTTGAACAAGACAAAAAACCTAAAAACAAAAAGCAAGAATATAAAATTGCTAAAAAGTTTCGTCCCACTTTATCATCCTGACAAATAAATACATAAAAATAAACAACAATGAAATAACCAAAAAAATTTTATATCTTGATACATCAACAAGTATAATGTCGTTTGACGTTCTTCTTATTATACCATTTCTTATATCATTGACAACAAAGTTAATCCCTTTTAAATACAAGTTATAATATGATCCCTTAAGAGAAGAGGCCAGAAGAAGTAAATTTTCTTCATTTATCCCAGTTTTAACAAGATTCCCATTTTTATCTTTAATGCTTAAATTTTGATTAAATAAAACGGGATTACTCCCGCCAATCCCAACCACAAAACTTTCCAATTTTAAATTATTGACAAATTTAGAAAATCTATAATAATTATTTTCCCCCCAATCATCGCCATCTGTTAAAATAACTAAAAAATTATAATAAGAGTCATCCTGCACATTAGAGATTACACTAAAAACAGCATCTCCTAAAAAACTCCCAGGAGAGCTTATTAAATCAGGCTCTATATAATTTAACATCTTGTTTAAACTGTTTTTATCCTTAGAAAAAGGTAAAACCAATATAGACTTACCTTTAAAAATGGTAAGGGAATATTCTGCATTCTCAAAATTACTTAAAATTAAACTAATCATATTTTTAGCACTCTCAAGCCTATTAATAATTTTACCTTCATCCACACTTAACATGCTACGAGAAATATCAAAAATAAAAGAAATTCTCAATTTATTTCTTTCATCCTCAACAGCTCTTTGTCCCCAAGAAATATCCAAAATGGATAAAATTAAAAAAATCAAGCTAAAAATAAAAAACATTGACATTAGAACTTTTTTAATGTAGTAATTTTGAATATAAGAATTGTCCCCATACATAAAACTTAAGGTTTTAAAAAACGGAATATTTCGTCTAAAATCAAGCACACATACAAAAAAAATAAACAATAAAACTAAAAAAAAGTATAAAGCACTATAATTATTTATACTCATAGTATCTCTTTTAAGAAAATTTTTGAAAAAATAAAATAAATAAGCAATAAGCAAAACGCTAAAACTAAAAATTCTTTATAAATATCTTTATTGTCCACAGCTATTTTAATTTTTCTCTCCAAATTTTCCTTTTTTGAAAAATCTTGAATTGCAAATTGAAAAGAAAAATCATCATTAACCGAATAAAAAAGCCCCCCCGTTTTATTTGAAATCTCCACAAGCATACTAGGATCATAAACCTCTTTAAAACTTCCCTGATAAAATTTTCCAGACCTTAATTTAAACTCAACACTAAATTCCTCAGAACTTCCAATACCAACAGAATAAATCTTAACATTTAAACCTTGAGCAAGATTGATCACTTGATCTTTATAAATCTCATCTGAATTAACAACCCCATCTGTTAAAACCACTATTGATCTTTTAAGGGCCTCAGAATGCTTTAAATGAGACAGCGCAATAGAAATACCTAGTCCTAAAGCAGAACCATTGCCAAGATCCATAATATAAATATCATCTAACTTTTTATTAAAAAATTCCCTATCTGTTGTTATAGGCACTACTATTGAAGCATCTTTTGCAAAAGCTACTAAACCAATATTATCATTTTCACGTTGAGAAATAAAACCTCTAATCAATTCTTTTGAAAACTCAAGTCTATTCTTGGAAGAAAACTCAACAGCCCCCATACTAGGCGATATGTCAAGAACAATGACAATGTCAGCACCAGCACTAAGATGTATCATCTTCTTTTTTGAAACTGAAGGACCTGCTAAAGCAAACACCATAACCATTGCAGCTAAATATAAAAAAAAGTAAGTAAAAAAATACATCAAATTTAATCTATAATCCTTAAGTTTTAAAGAATTGAAATTGCCGTAAAGCGATATTGGAAACTTTATCTTGCCTCCTCTATTTTTAAAAAAATGATTAAAGTAAATTATTAAAGGAAAAATTACTAATAAAAACAAATATAAAGGCTCATTAAATGTCAACATTAGCACCTCTATTAAATTCTTCAAAATTCGATGCTGCCGTTCTTAAATCCTCTAAAACAAACGACAAGCCATCAAATACCAAATCAACACCACTAAATTTACTAAAATCAGAAAGTCTTAACGTATTAATAAAAATTGAGCGAATCTCGTAAGGAACCTTAAGATCTTGCAAAATTATAGAAATTTCTGTTGTAGTGATTGCATTAAAATCAAAACCTGTTTTTTTAGATAAATAAACTCTTAAAGAAGAATTTATTAAATTATAAAATGCACTTTGATCCCCACCATCTCTAACGTATTTAGACAAAATAACAAACTGCCTCTGCAATACTTTATAAGGTTTTTTAAGTCCGTGCTTAACTATCAAGTAAATCAAAAGCCGATTCAAAAGCTTTAAAAGCTTAATAATTAAATAAGGAATCAAAA
Organism: [Borrelia] finlandensis; assembly: GCF_000181875.2. Lineage (GTDB taxonomy): Bacteria > Spirochaetota > Spirochaetia > Borreliales > Borreliaceae > Borreliella > Borreliella finlandensis. Next base: position 171,950 of record NZ_ABJZ02000005.1, read on the forward strand.
ACAAAACAAAAATGAATAAAAACAAATAGGTGCTTGTTCCAGGAATAAATAAAACGCCTTCTATATTTTTAATTTTAAAATCAGAATTATTAGATACCAGCTTATCTGTATTGATTTTTATATTCTTTAGAATAACCTTGTTTTTCTTACCATTGCTAATTACATCACCAATATAAATAGAGGGAAGAGAGCTACTTCCAATATAAAAAGAAACAAAATTAACTATTATTTCATTTGTTGTGTTATTAAAACTAATCGAATTTACTTCAACAAATTCATCTTTAATATTAATATCTTTAAAATCTACAGGGAAAAACTCTTCACTACCATTTAAAATTAATGAAACTTTAAAATCAACAGAATCACCTACATAATAACGAGTCGGCATAAATATTTCATTTTTTATTTCATAAGAATACAAAGATAGGGTTAAAAAAAGAAAAAGATTTGAAATAGCTCTCTTCAAAATCTATTGTCCCTTTTTAAGAAGAATTTTAAGTTTTTTAAAAACATCTTCTTTAGTATCAATCTCAATAAAACTAATATTTTTTTTAATACATTCTTTTTTCCATTTTATTTTATCAAGCGTCCAATAGTTTTTATAACCACTTAATGTTGACTTGCTAAACCCTGAAACTAAAAAATTTTCTCCAGTTTCAATATCTTCACAAATCAAAGTTCCAATTTTAGGAAAATTTTCATCAAAAAAATCTGAAATTCTTATAGCAATAACATTGTGTCTCTTGCTCAAAACATTTAAAGATTTAAAATAAGCATTCGCCTTAAAATCAGAAATAATTATAACTAAAGATCTTTTTTTATAATATTCTGCCGTATTTTTAAAAATATAGGCCAAGCTGCTACCCGGCTTAAGATTTCTATTAATTGTTTCACTTAATATTAATCCTAAGTGTGAATGACCTTTGCTAGAGGGTATAAACTTGTCTGTTCCACTTGAAAAAAAAGTAACACCTATTTTATCATTATTAAAAAATGCCATATGTGCAAAAATCGAAACCAACAAATCCTGAACATCCTTTTTATTTACCTTGTCTCCCAAGCTCATGGAAAGTGAATTATCAACAAGAAGATGAAGATTCATTCCCCTATCCTCTTTGAAAACCTTTGAAAAAATGCTGTCGGCCTTTGAACTCACATTCCAATCAATAAATCTAGCATCATCAGAATCCTCATACGGTCTAAATTCATGAAATTCAAGGCCAAGACCTTTAAAAATTGAACGATAACCACCAAAATTAAGCTCTGAAAGCATTTTCCTTGAAAAGAATTTTAAAGCTTTTATCCTAGTTTTAGTACTACTACTTATCTCATTATCTTGTATCATTTCAAAATTATTTCCTAAGGAAGCGCTACAGCAGAAAGAAGCATTCCAATAATATCATCAATGCTCATTTCCTCTACCTCTGCCTCATAAGATGGTGTAATTCTATGCCTTAATACGCTGTAAGCAACAGCTTTAACATCTTCTGGTAAAACAAATATTCGCCCCTCATAAAGAGCATTAACACGGGCACACTTTAATAAACTAAGAGAAGCTCTAGGAGATGCTCCAAATTCAATATATTTGGCAAACGGATAAGTTTTTTTATCTCTCTCACGAGATGCTGAGATTAAAGTAACAATATAAAGCATTATCTTGTCATCAACTTTTACTCTACCAACCGTTCTCTTAATATCAGCCAAAGAATAAGCATTCATCACCTTTGCAACTTTAATATTCTCAAGACGCCCATCTACTGAAAATATTTTCAAAAGCCTTACTTCATCTTGCACTGATGGATAATGAACATTAACTTTTAATAAAAATCTATCAAGTTGGGATTCTGGCAAATTATAAGTCCCCTCTTGCTCTATTGGATTTTGAGTGGCAAGAACAAAAAATGGATCTGGAAGTCTATGAGTTTCGTCTCCAAGAGTTACTTGTCTTTCTCCCATAGCTTCAAGAAGAGCAGACTGAACTTTTGCAGGAGCCCTGTTGATTTCATCTGCTAAAATAACATTTGAAAATACTGGGCCTTTTCTAACCTTAAAAGTGCCTGTAGCACTTTTATAAACCATATTACCAGTAAGGTCAGATGGCAAAAGATCTGGGGTAAACTGTATGCGCTTAAATTCAAGATCAAGAACATCAGATACAGTTTGAATTGCAAGAGTCTTGGCAAGACCTGGAACCCCTTCAAGTAAAACATGCCCATCTGTTAAAAGACCCATTAAAATAGCATCTATCATTTCTTTTTGACCAAGAACTCTGGTTGCAACCTCTCTTCTAAATTTATTTATCAAATGTAATGCATTCTCTACTTCTGAATCTATCTGAAAACCACTCTTCATAATACTCCTAGTCAAAATCACTCTAAAATATAAATTGAACTTAAACGATAATAATATTATCTGTAAAGCAAAACCAAATTTCTATCTACTCTTAATTTTGAATTTAAAGGCTTTACTTCTATTTTACTAAATAAATTTTTAATTTGATTGACTTCAAGGTTAATTCTATCAAATTTACCCTTATATGCCATAATCAATCCCCCAACCTTTAAAAGATTTTTTAAAATTAATGCATATTCATTCATACTTCTAAAAGCTCGAATTGTAATAAATTCATACTTCTTTTTTTCTTTTTCAATCTCATATTCTAAAATTTTTACATTTTCTAAATCAAGTTCTAATTTTATCATTTTTAAAAAAGTAGACTTTTTTTTACTTCTCTCTAAAAGATAATATTTTCTAGAAGTGTCAAAAATAGCCAAAATAATGCCCGGAAATCCAGCACCACTTCCAACGTCAAGAACTTCAGAAGGATTAATCTCTTTAACAGTAGACAATCCTAAAAGAGAATCTATAACGTGCAAATTAAGAATAGAATTAAAATTGCTATTACTATTTGAAATTAAATTAAATCTAGTATTTAAAAGTAAAATTCTCTTTATATATAAATTTACCTTCTGAAGATCTTTGTAAGCAAACTGAAAATTATGTTCTGACAAAGCAAATTCAATATCACTTATCATAAAGAAAAATTTATAACTACCTTATTTTTAGGATTTGAAAAATATATTAACAAAACAGTAATATCTGTACTTCTTATTCCAGGAATTCGACTTGCTTGAGCAAGAGTAGCTGGTTGAATCTTGGAAAATTTCTCTCTAGCTTCTCTTGAAAGGCCTTCAACAATCTCATAATTAAAATCAAATGGTAGCTTGACAAGCTCTAGATTATCAAGCCTTTTAATTAAATCCTTTTGTCTATTAATATAGCCCTCATATTTAACATCTAATTCAACTTGCTCTAAAATTACTTTTGAATCACCTAAACTTGGATCAATCTTTATAAGATTATCTAAACTAATAGAAGGATCTTTTAAAATATGGTAAAAATCTTTACTAACATGTTTTTTTAATTGTTCATCAACAACATCTTTTAAACTAAGGCGCCTTTGCTTTAAAAGCTCCTTTATCTCTTCAACCCTACTCTCTTTAAAAAGATATCTTGAATATCTCTTCTCATCAACAAGCCCAAGATCATATCCAATCTTAATCAAGCGCTTATCACTAGTATCATGCCTTAAATTAAGTCTGTGCTCAGCTCTAGAGGTAAACATTCTGTAGGGCTCTTTAGTACCTTTGGTAACAAGATCGTCAATAAGAACTCCAATATAAGAGCTAGTTCTTGTTAAAATCATTGGCTTTTTATTTTGAAGTCTAAGAGCAGCATTAATTCCAGCCATTAACCCTTGAGCTGCTGCTTCTTCATATCCTGAAGAGCCATTAGTCTGCCCCGCTATAAAAAGTCCTTTGACTCTTTTACTCTCAAGATTTGGGTAAAGTTCAATTGGATTTATATAATCATACTCAACAGCATAACCGGGCCTTGTAATAACAGCATGCTCAAGGCCTTCAATGCTGTTAATCAATTTTTGCTGAATATTTTCAGGCAAAGAAGAGCTAAGACCATTAAGATACATTTCTTCAGTATTAAACCCTTCAGGCTCAATAAAAATTTGATGCCTATCTTTATCTTTAAATTTTACTATTTTATCCTCAATAGAAGGGCAATATCTTGGACCATTACCCACAATCTCACCAGAATAAAGAGGTGATAGGTGCATATTCTCGCTAATTATTTCGTGAGTTTTTTTATTAGTATAGGTTACATAACATGAAAGTTGAGATTTATCTAACTTACCATTTGAAAAAGAGAAAGGAATAATGTCTGAATCTCCAAATTGAACCTCCGTCTTTGAAAAATCAACACTTTTCTTATGAATTCTTGCTGGAGTGCCCGTTTTAAGCCTACCCATTTCAAATCCAAGACCAAGTAAAGTTTTATCAAGCCCATAAGCAGAAAATTCAGCAAGCCTGCCCATATCAGCTCTATACTCGCCAATAAATATTTTACCTCGAAGAAACGTCCCTGTTGTAAGTACCACAACGCTTGATCTAAACTTATTGCCTCTCTCTGTAACAACACCTTCAATTTCATTTCTCATAGAATTAAGAAGAAAATCAACAACTGTATCCTGAAAAAGATCAAGATTGTCTTGACGCTCTAAAGTTTCTTTAGCCTTGGTTTGGTACATTAATTTATCAGCTTGAGCACGTGGAGCTTGAACTGCCGGGCCACGACTTTTGTTTAAAACTCTAAACTGAATCATGCTAAAGTCAATAATACGACCCATTTCACCACCAAGAGCATCAATTTCTCTAACCATATTACCCTTAGCAAGCCCACCAATAGCAGGATTACAAGAAAGCTTACCTATTGTATCTAAATTTTGAGTAATCATTAAAGTTTTAAAATTCAGCCTTGAAAGAGCAAGAGCAGCTTCAATCCCTGCATGCCCCCCTCCAATAACAATTGCGTCAAAATCCATATTTATTTCCCCAAACAAAAATTCTTAAACATATTGTCAAGAACATCTTCACTACTAACTTCTCCTGTTATTTCCCCTAAACAGTTGATAATCTCATAAGCATCAAATGCTAACATATCATAACTTACTTGGCGATCAATTTTGCTAAGTAAATTTAAAATCAAAGCATAAGCTTTCTCTAAAAGTTGCATCTGACGACTTGATGATATTATTATATCATCAAGTCCAATCTCGACTCTCTCATAAGAGATTAAAGCCCTTATTTTGTCATAAAGGATATCTATTCCTTCTAAATTTTTAGTACTAATCATTATTAAATTTGAAGAATTTAAAACCTTTGAGCGAACAAATTCTTCAGTGGACTTATTTATCTTTAAATCTATCTTATTTAAAACAAACAATATTTTACTATTAGATTTATTTGAATCAATAAATAAGAAATCATCTTTTGTTAAATTTGAACTAACATCAATCACATAAATTACTAAAGATGCTTCCTTTATTAAAGAATTACTTTTCTCAATTCCCAATCTCTCAACAAAATTGTCAGCATCTCTGAGTCCTGCTGTATCAAAAAGATTAAATAAAATACCATCAAGCTCAAAACTTGCTTCAATATAATCTCTTGTAGTACCTGGATATGAAGAGACAATTGATCTATCTTTTTTGAGAAACAAATTAAATAACGAAGACTTTCCAGCATTAACAGAACCTGCTAAAACCAAAGCAACACCATGATCAATTTTTTCATAAACCTTATAAGAATTAATTAATTTTTTAAGTTCAGCTTTGCTACTTAAAATTAAGTCAAAAGGAATGCTAATCTCATGATCATCAACTTCATAATCAAGATAAACACTAACAGCTGATAGAAAATTTAAAATACTTTTTTTTATTGCATCTATTTTAACAAACAAAGCTCCAGAAAGTTTATTAACTGCAAGAGAATAAGTTTTATTGGTTTTGGCAAAAATAATCTCATGAATTGCCTCTGCCTTTGTAAGATCAATTTTCTTAGCAAGAAATGCGCGCAAAGTAAATTCACCAGGTTCAGCCATCCTAAACCCACTTTTTAAAAACAAATCTATAATCTTTTTAATTCCAATCACAGAACCATGCGCCATAACTTCAATAGCATCTTGTCCTGTAAAGCTTTTTGGTGCTCTATATAAACAAACAACAACTTCATCTACCTTGCAATCATTCTCATTATCTAATATATAACCGTAATGAATCGTATTCCCAGATGCTGAATTGAGAGCTGAATGATTTGAAAAGATTTTAGAAAATTTAGATATAGAAGAAGCACCACTGCTACGAATTACACATAAAGCACTACTTAAAAAAGGTGTTGCAAGAGCTACAATATCATCATTTCTCTCAAAAAACTTACTCATACTTTAATGTATTATAACACAATAAAAAAGACAAAATTGATTTGTAAATATGTTTATAATAGCTTATAATTAATTTCATAAAAATGAAAACAAAACTTGAAGCTGAACTAAAAGAAGTCTTAAAAAAAGAACTTCTCTTGGTAGAAGAAATATATAATTCATACTTAAAAATAAAAGAATATATCGACAATAAAAATGAAATAGGACTTAAAGAGGTTGCAAACAAAACAAAAATATTGCTTGAAAGTTTTAAAGAAATTGAAAGCAAAAGAGATGAAATTTGGAAAAAATTTACCAAAAATGAAAACTTTAAGTCAACTTACGAAGCTGTAGAAAAATTGACTACAATTTACAAACAAGAAATATACGACTATCTACACAAATTGAAAATTGGTATACTGAATATTAAAAATTTAAATTACATAATACAAAACTATGTAAACACCTCCCTTGGCATGTTATCAATAATATTTCAAGATATCCAAGAAAGCGTAGAGAATGTAACTTACAAAAACCCTTACGGGCCAAAAATTGGACGCTCAAACGAAGCTTCCGTTTTAATAAATAAAAAACTTTAAAGGAGTTTAGAATGGATTCAACATTTTCAGGAATAGAAATTGGCAAAAGAAGTTTATTTGCACATAAAGATGCTATGAATACAGTTGGACACAATTTATCCAATGCTACAAAGCCTGGATATTCAAGGCAAAGAGTAACAATGAAAACCGCAATTCCTCTTTATGCTCCACAATTAAACAGAGCCAAAAAACAAGGACAATTGGGCCAGGGGATTGTGGTTCAATCTATAGACAGAGTAAAAGATGAACTGCTTAACACAAGAATCATTGAAGAATCGCACCGATTAGGATACTGGACTTCACAAGACAAGTTTATATCAATATTAGAAGATGTTTATAACGAACCTGAGGATCAATCAATACGGAAAAGATTAAATGATTTTTGGGAAAGTTGGCACGATCTAGCAAATCAACCACAAGGTTTAGCAGAAAGAAAAATAATTCTAGAAAGAGGCAAATCTTTTTGTGAAGGAATAAGAAATAGATTCCATTCGCTTGAAAGAATTTACATAATGGCAAACGATGAAATAAAAATTACAACAGATGAGGCAAACAATTACATTAGGAACATTGCAAATCTTAATAAACAAATTTCAAAATCTCAAGCAATGAAAGACAATCCAAATGACTTAATGGATGCAAGAGACTTAATGGTTGAAAAATTAGGCAATATAATAAGTGTATCAATTGAAAACAAACAAGATCCCAATGAATTTTTAATCCACGCAGAAGGAAGACATCTTGTACAAGGCTCAATTGCAAATGAATTCAAACTAGAAGCTACAAACGGGCCCACCAGAACTAGATGGAACATTTTATGGGCAAATAATGATAAAGCTTACCTTAAAACGGGAAAGCTAGGATCTTTGCTTAACATAAGAGATGAAGAGATTAAAAACGAAATCAATGAACTAAATAATATAGCTGCCAACATTATAGAAATTGTCAATGAAATGCATGAAGCAGGACATGGAATGGATAAAAAAAATGGAAGAAGTTTTTTTTCTCAAGAACTAAAACTAACTGATGATCGAGGTAGATATGATACTAACGGAAATGGCCAGTTTGATTCCGTTCATATTTTCAAAATTAACAGCACAAACGAAATATTTCCAGAAGAAAAATTGGGATTTTACGGAACTCTTAAATTTGAAGCTACAAATAGTAATGAAATTATAGAAATACCTTACAATGCTCCAGATACAGTTCAAGATGTAATAAATAGAATAAATAATTCCAACGCACAAGTTACAGCAAGAATTAACTCAGAAGGCAAGCTTGAAATCAAAGCAGTTAAAGAACAAGAAAATGAGAACATAGCATTTAGAATCAAACATATGGAAGATTCTGGATTATTTCTAACAAAATATACAGGAATATTAAATGCATCTGGACCTGAGGGAGCTTATGATTATAAAAATATTGACACAACAGAAAAATTGGCGCCTAAATCGACTTATTCAATCTCTCCTCTAAAAAATCCTGCGGCATGGATAAAAGTTGCAGACATAATAGACTCAGATCCTTCAAAAATAGCATCAGGAATTAAAAATCCAACAAATGAAATATCTATTGGAGATAACCAAGCAGCACTGAGAATCTCCTCTTTTGGAAATTCTCAGATTATGATTGGCAAAAATTTAACATTAAATGATTACTTTGCAAATACAGCATCAAATATAGCAATAAAAGGACAAATTTCAGAAATCACAAAAGAAAGCCAATCTCAAATATTAAAAGATTTAACAGATCTAAGAATGTCTATTTCTGGAGTAAACAAAGATGAAGAACTTGCAAACATGATCGAATTTCAACAAGCATTTATTGCAGCAAGTAAATTTATCACTGTTTCTGTTGAACTAATAGACACAGTAATAAATAAAATGGGAGTATAAGCATGATAAATAGGGTAAGTCATCCATTAACATATGAAAATTTCAAAACCTCTTCAGCAGAGCAAGAGTCTAAAATTACAAAACTTTTAGAAAACTTATACAAAGGCGGCAAAAGAATTGTAAAACTAAGAAACGATCCAACGGGCGTTACTCACGCAATAAGACTAGATAACGATATATTTAAGCTTAATGTATACATAAAAAATATTGGCACTTCTAAAAGCAACCTGAAATATACGGAAGGATATTTACAATCTCTTACAAATATTTTAACACGAGCTAAAGAAATTGCAATTCAAGGAGCAAGCGGAACTTATGAATCAGATGACAAAAAAATGATATCAAAAGAAGTAAATGCCTTGCTTGAAGATGTAGTTGCAATAGCAAACGCTAAAGGGCCTGATGGATACAGCATATTCTCGGGGACTAAAATTGATAGCGAGGCGTTTAAGGTAACTAGAGAGAATAAAATAAGCAAAACAAGCAAAGACGGTGCAGGCCCCCAAATAATCAAAGTAGAATACAATGGCAATCAAGCTGAAAAAAAAACAGAAGTATACAATGATATTCATATGTCAAATAATTATCCTGGAAATGTAGTATTTTTCTTACAAAACCAAAATATTATCTCATCAATAAATACTAATGGATTTGCCGTAAAAGAAAATACAAAAATTTATATTGACAATATTGAGATAGGACTAACAGCAGGAGATACTGCTCTTGACATTGTTGCAAAAATCAATGAATCTTCAGCGCCTGTTGAAGCAAGCATTGATCCTGTTTTAAACTCATTGTCTATTAAAACCACAACTCCACACCAAATTTGGATAACAGAAGAAAAAGAATCAAATGTTTTACAAACACTTGGAATACTTACCAAAAACAATGATACCAAATTACCTCCTTACAACCTTTCTAGCAGCACAGAAGTTAGAAGTAGATCTATTTTCGATGCGCTTATTGAGCTTAGAGACACACTTTACAATAACAAAGAAGAGCTTGTTGGAAGTAGAAGCCTGGCAGAAATTGACGAAAGCTTAAAAAGATTACTTATATCCGTTGCAGATCTTGGAGCAAAAGAAAATAGACTTGATAGAAGCTATGAAAGAATAAGCAAAGAAGCTGCAGATATGAAAGAAGATATGGTTCAATATACAGATCTTGATGTAACAAAAGCAATAACTAATTTAAATATGGCAAGCTTAGCTTATCAACTGTCTATAGGAATATCTGCTAAAATAATGCAAACGACTTTATTAGATTTTATAAAATAGAATGATAGATGAAAAAAGTATAGAATTTGATTTTCCCGAGGGAATACTTGGATTTGAAAACATTAAAAAATTCATAATAAAAGACTCTAAGTATAAGCCTTTTTCTATTATGCAATCCATCAATAAAGACGTAAGTTTTTTGGTGACATCTCCTTTCAATTTTTTAAGCGAATACTTACCAAATATCCAGGAAAAAGATTGGTCAGACATTAAAGCAAAAGAAGAAGATGAAAAAGTTATACTATGCATAATCAATATGCATGTCAATGATTATAAAGACATTACAGCTAACCTAAAGGCACCAATCATAATAAACAAAAAAAAATTACTTGGAAAACAAGCTATATGCACAAATGAAAAATACTCACTACACCATAAAGTTTTCAAGGAATAAAGATGCTAGTATTGTCAAGAAAAGTAAATGAAAGCATTAAAATAAATTCTGATATTGAGGTTTTAATATTAGAAATAAAAAAGGATGCTGTTAAAATAGCAATTAAAGCCCCTGAAAACATTAAAATATTTAGATCTGAAATTTATGAATTTATTATAGAAGAAAATAAAAAATCACTACTAAAAGACAAACACAATATAAGCAAAATTAAAAGCCTTTTTAATCATTATTTCAAGAATGAAAATTAATCTCTGCATCACTTTGTCTTATGTAAAGAGGTCCTGACAAAATATCATCACCTTTGCGATTTTTTAAGCATTTAGCTACCCCAAGTTCTGTTAAAATTTTTCCAAACGAACTTAAATTTTCAATGATTTTAAATTTATAATTGAACTCTTTGCAAACATCTTCAAGATTGTTCCCAATAAGCACTGAATTTGGATCAATCTGATTCAAATATTCAAGCAAATCTTCCTTAGAAAAACTCAAAATCTTCCCTATCAATTTGCAATTTTTATAATTCCCAAGAAAATATTTACCTGCAGTAAAAGTTAATACAATTACACTAGGGTTATTTTTAACTAAATTCGCAAAAACATCTAATGTGGAAATATTGACAAAGGGAATAGAAAGACCTAAAGCAAGACCTTGACAAACTTAAACTAATTCTAATACCAGTAAAAGAACCAGGACCACAAGAATTTATAATTAATTCAATTTGATTAAGATCAATATTATTTTTAATTACAAAATCATTGAAAATTTTTGGAACACTAAAATTTAAATTTGATTTAAGTTCAACCAATGAAAAATTATTATTATTAATTCTACAATAAACTATTAATGCTTTATATGAATATTCAAATGCAAGTGTATTAACCATTAAGTTCTACAACCCTGCCTGAACCGACTATTTTAAAAGTTAAAGAAAATAATCTATCTTTTGGAACAATACTCAAAGCAATTTGTGGCCATTCAATAGCAATAATTGAGTCAAGATCCATAAGTATTTCCAATCCCCCAACAAGCTCAAATTCTTCCAAAGAAGACACCCGATATAAATCAATATGATAAAATTTAAAATTTACAAAATCATAAACATTAACAATATTATAAGTTGGACTTGTAAAATAAGAAATTCCAAGGTTAAGGGCAAGTCCCTTCAAAAAACTAGTTTTTCCAGATCCCATATCACCACTTAAAACAAATATTTTGCCAATTGGCAAAGGATAAAAAAAAGATTTGGAAAAATTTATCATTTTTTTTTCTGACTTAAATTCTAAAATCAAGGAAGCTTACCTTTAAACTCCAAATCGATTACACGCCTTTTAATTGCAACCATTAGTTTTAAAACAGGATAATTTAAAAGATCTATAAAATCAATAGTGACATGCTTTTCTCCTAAGGGTGTAGCTTCAATTACAAACTTGACTTTTTTGATTTCTAAGATGTCATTATACTTATAAATAACATCAGCAAAATATACATTTCTATAGTATATAAAACTCTCTTGCTTTTCAATATTATTAAGAGAAATAAGCTGCACAATAATAATCCTTAAAATAAATTAAACTCCCAAAAAGCCAACATAAGAACATTTTTATTTAGCGCTATTTTTCAAGGCGGAATTTTTATTCTTAACCTCTGAATTGCTTTTGGCTATCATCGACTAAAAATATTCAAATTCCTAAATTTTATGAGATGTCGCAAAAAAATAACTCTAATTCTTAAAATTAAACCTCCCAGGAGCTTTGATTTTTCATCTTCTTATTTCTAAAACAATTTTTTTAAAAGCTTCAACATCCTCAATTGCCAAATTAGACAAAATTTTTCTATTAATTTTTATATTAGATTTCAATAAACCCTCAATAAATCTTGAATAAGTAATCCCCGTATCACTTAAAGCAGCCGAAATTCTTGAAATCCACAAGCGCCTAAAATCTCTTTTTCTAACCTTTCTATCTCTTGTGGCATACATCATGCCTTTTCTCAAGGTATCCTTAGCTTTTTTATAATTGCTCTTTTTTGTACCCCAAAATCCTTTTGTTTTTTTTAAAATTCGCTTACGCCTTGCAACGTGAACTGTGCCGTTTTTAGCCCTAGCCATATCTATCTCCTAAAATTATTTTAACCATAAGGTAATAAAGTTTTAATTCTTTTAACTTCAAAACAAGAAAGATTGCCCGATTTCCTTAAATTTCTCTTGCGCTTAGAAGATTTTTTTGTCAAAATATGCCTTAAATTTTGTTTTTTATGCTTAACTTTACCGTTTACAGTAAAAGAATACCTTTTTTTTGCACTTTTGCGTGTTTTCATTTTATTTGCCATTTCTTCCCCTTTAATTTAATATTTATTTTTTAAACTTAGGCGCTACAATCAAAAACATTGTTTTGCCTTCCATTTTAGCTGCAGATTCCAAAACATAATTCACATCCCCTACTTTTTCAAGAATGCTATTTAAGATACCATATCCTAAATATGTGTGAGCAAGTTCACGCCCTCTAAATCTTATTGTAACTTTAACCTTATTGCCATCTTTTAAAAAACCTAAAATGTTTTTTGATTTAAAATCAAGGTCATGAGCATCTATCTTGGGCTGCATTCTGACTTCCTTAAGCTTAATTACTTTTTGATTTTTCTTTTGCTCTTTTTGACGCTTTTCTTGATGGAATTTATATTTTCCATAATCAATAATCTTGCAAACCGGAGGAGATACATTAGGAGAAACCTCAACCAAATCAAGTCCAGCTTCTTTTGCTTTTTTAATAGCATCTTCAATTGATAAAACCTCTTGTGTTCCATTTTCAAAAATAACTCTTACTTCGCGAGCCTTAATTCTGTAATTAATTTTTAATTCCTTGTCATTTGATCTGGACCTATCCCTATCTCTATTGGCATTTCTATTTATCATCTAAAAAATATATACTCCTAAATCAATTAATAATTAATATTAATACTTAATTTTATTATACATTCACTAAAAAGTAAATTCTAGAAATAATGTTTACAAAAAGTAATAAAATCAATAACATTGATAAAACAAATATCCAAATCACACAAGTTTTTAGTCAATCAATTGATTTAAAAAACGTTTAAAAGTAGAATTGTACTTACAATGAGTTTATTTTTATTAACAAGTCTACCACTAATATTAAAAATTTATATAAATATTCGGCTAAAACAAGGTCAAACAAAAAATACCCAAGCCCATGTTTTAGCAATATTTCTTGCAATAACAATGTTTTCTTTTCTTTATTTAACTCAAGAATTTATTCTATACAGATCATTTGAATTAGATTACACATCAAGAATAAGCCTGGGGATTTCAATATTTATTAAAGAACATTTATACTACTATATATTCCCACTATTAATATTTATATTTTTCTTTACTCTAAATGAAAATTCTTTATTTAAAAAAAATTTAACAATTCTTATATATTTCACATTTGGACTAATATTTTCTAAAAACTTAGAAATAATAATTCTAAATAGCAAAATTTTTGGAATTTATGAATATATAGAATTACCAATACTTAATGCAATAGAGCTAATCTTTTCGGCCATAATTTTTGAAAAGAAAATTAAAAAATGCCAAAAATACTCGGCAAAAGAATACAAAATCATTCTTTCTCCTATTCTATTTTTAGGATTATTTATTGCAACTTTAAAAACATTAATTCTAACCAACATGAGCATCTATGCGCTAATAATACTTGGCTTGGCTTTAATATCTATGGCTATTAATAATAAATATACTGAGAAATAAAATGTCTGGCCCCAAAAAACTTGCTATAATAGCGCTCTTAGTAATTTCAATACAAGGATGCAAAGAAACTTCTATTATTGAAAAACAATTTAATTATGCAATAATTTTTTCAGATGCAACTGAATATTTTTTTGAAATTCAAAAAACTCCATTCATAAAAAACGAAATACTATTTATAAATGATAAAAATTTAGAAATTATAAAAGACAAGCTTAAAACAACTAAAAAAATACTATTAACTCATAAATCAAATAATGAAATTCTAAATAACGAAATTCTAAAGGAGAAAATTTTTTATCTATCAAAAATAAAATTTTCTCTAAAAAAATCTATTGATTTCCTGCTTAACGAAAAATCAATAGATTTGCAAAAAACATTACTATTTAGAGACAAATCTCTAAATAACGAAGACCTTGAATACTTGGAAAAAAAGGGCAAAGAAAAAAATGTTAATATTACTCTAATAAACGAAAAAAACATATCCTATATTCAAACATTCATTACTTCTCAAATAAAAACAATAATATTATTCTCTTTAAGGGATAATAATATTATTTTAAAAAAGATACTAAATTCGCCTTTTTTTAAAAATATAAAATTTGTATTAATTGGCAATACAAGAAAAGACTTAAAAATTATTAAGCTAAAATATATAATCACCCTTAAAGAGCCTGATTTGATAAAAATAGCAAAAGATGTTGAAAAAGATTTTCAATATGAATTTAACATTTATAAACAATAAAAATGATTAAATTTGAAACTAATAATAAACCATATAAATAAATAATTATAAATAAAATTTAATACAGCAATAAAAGATCTTTAAAGCTATTGTATACTGCAACAGCAACATCATTAACAGAGCAATTTTTAATCCTTGCAATCTCAAGACATACATATCCTAAAAACAAAGGTGAATTAATTTTGCCTCTCAATGGCACTGGAGCTAAAAAAGGGCTATCCGTTTCTATTAAAAGATCATTGATATTTAATTTGCCAACAAGAATTCTTAAAGATTGTGCATTTTTAAAAGTTATATTGCCCGAAAAAGAAACTTTAAATCCCAAATCAATAAATTTTTTAGCATGCTCATAAGTTCCTGAATAACAATGCAATATACCCCTATTTAAAAAATTTAAAGACCTTACAATATTATAGACATCATCATAGGCATCTCTTATATGTAAAATAACTGGCTTTTTATATTTATCAGCCAAGTACAATTGCTCTTCAAGAGCTTTAATTTGAAATTTCTTGTTATCTGCTTTAAAATAATCAAGACCCATTTCCCCAACGGCAACAACATTTTCACTAATCAAAATTTTTTCAAGCTGTTTAATATCATCTTTAAAATGATCACTTAAATTTAAAGGATGAATACCTGCTGTTAAAAACACATTAGAATAAGGGCTTAAAAGATCTTTTCTATCATTAAAATCACTAGGATGCAATCCAACATCAAGAAAATAAGAAAAGCCGTTTTTAAAACATTCATTAATAATGTAATTGACATCCAAAGATCTTTTCTTTAATTCATAAAAATGAACATGAGTATCTATTAATTTGTCAAAAAAAATAGATTTTTCAGTTTCAAGTAAAGAATCCATCATTCCATTTTTTTCCTAAGAGCCGCAAGGTAGTCAATAACAACAATATTTTTCATACCAAGCTGTAAAAAGCTTGATAAAATATCAACAGCATTTCCAATCTGCCCTAATGCTTCATAACATTCAGCAGCATTAACATACAATGTTGAATTTTTAGGATTGTTTTTAATTAAACTTTTAATAGCTATTAATGCTTCTTCATATTTACCTTGTTCCTTCTGAATAAGAGCAAGTCCAAGTATGGCAAACATATCAAAATCAACATCAAGAGCCTTTTTATAATAAATTTGAGAATTTTCATAATCATTTAAATAGCGATAAGCATCTCCTACTCTTGTAAGAACCAAATTATTTTTTGGATCTTTTTCGATAATATCAAGCCAATATTTTAAAGCCTCTTTGTACTCCTTATTGCCTCTATAACAATCAGCAAGTCCAAAAACAGCATAAAAATTGCTAGGTGAAATTTCTAAAGCTTTTTTAAAAAAATAAATTCCTCTGGTAAATTCCCTTAGCTTGCGATAACAATTACCAATTGAAGTTAATACTCTAACATCAACTTTAGATTGATTTAATTCATACATTTTAAGCCAATACTTTAAAGCCTCTTTATATTCTTTAAAGTCATAATACAAATGGCCAATACCTACAAGAGCATAATCATTATCAGGCATTAATTCCATTACCTTAAGATAAGTTTGCTTAGATTTTTGAAAATTATTTAGCTTCCTGTAAGATGCCGCAACTCTTGTTAAAACCGTTATATTCTCGGGATCATATTTTAAATATTCTTCCCATATGTCTGTGGCTTTTTTATAATTATCTAAATTTCTGTAACAATCTCCAAGTCCAAAAAGAGCATAATTATTGCTTGGATGCTTTACAAGACATTTTTGATAATAAACTATTGCTTTATCGTAATTATTCTTCTTCCTTTCAATGTCTCCAAGCCCAACAAGAGCATAATTATTCTCATTATCCTTTTCAAGGATATCAGAAAATAAACTTTCTGCTTCAGAAAGTCTTTCTTCTTTGATCAACTGATACCCTCTTTTTGATTTCTCAGTGACATCAAGAAGTTGATCATCAGAAATGCTCGAGAGATCTCCTAAAGAATCCAAAATTTTTTCATTTAACATAAATACCCCTTTTAAATCGGTTTATCAAAGATATAACTTCAACTACCTCAAACACACCGCAAATAATAATACGCAAAGCTCAATTTATTTATAAATATAACAAAACCTAATTTAACTTTAATATCCAACTTAATAACATTTATTATATAAAAAAACATGAAAAAATATAATTGATTTTTTTTAATCACGCTTATTCTATTTATTTAATAAAAGCAGTTTTAAAAAAGAATGTTAAAATAAAACATAAAAATGGGCATCCATACAAAACTTATTAAAAAGTCTAACAAAAAAATCTAAAATTAATATAAACTATTACTATCTTTCAGGAGAAACCATAATGCTTTTAGAAAAATTAAATTCAGCAACAAGCAAGATTAAGTTGATAGAAGAAAAATTGCAAGACATAAATCTAATTAAAGATCAAAAAAAATATTCAAAAATAGTAAAAGAATATACATATTTAGAAAAAATAAATACTAAAAAAATTGAATACGAAAAAATACTAAGTCAAATCAATGATACCAAAACCATCTTAGAAAAAGAAGATCAACAAGAAATGAAAGAACTAATAAAACAAGAATTAATTGATCTGGACAAAAAAAAAGAAGATCTTGAACATCAAATAAAAATACTACTTTTGCCTCAAGATGAAAATGATAGCAAAAATATAATAATTGAAATTAGAGCTGGAACAGGTGGAGAAGAAGCTGCTCTTTTTGCAAACAATCTTTATAGTATGTATATAAAATATTCGGAGAAAAAAAAATGGAAAACAGAAATTATAAACTTCAATGAAACAGAACTTGGGGGATTTAAAGAAATAATCTTTGAAATTAAAGGAAAAGATGTATTTAAAAAATTAAAATATGAAAGCGGTGTTCATAGGGTGCAAAGAATCCCTATAACAGAGTCTAACGGAAGGCTTCAAACTTCGGCTGCTACTGTAGCAGTGCTACCTAATATTGAAGAAACTGAAATTGATATCAATGAAAAAGATTTAAGAATTGATGTTTACAGGTCATCTGGAGCTGGTGGACAACACGTCAATACAACTGATTCTGCAGTCAGAATAACGCACCTACCAACAGGAATTGTTGTACAGTGCCAAAACGAAAGAAGCCAACATAAAAACAAAGATCAAGCAATGAAAATATTAAGAGCAAGGCTTTATGAATTTGAAGATTCCAAAAAACAAGAGCAAAGATCAAGCAATAGAAAACAACAGGTCGGCTCAGGAGATAGATCTGAAAGAATTAGAACCTATAATTTTCCTCAAAATAGAATAACAGATCATAGAGCAAACATCACTCTTTATAAATTAGAAGAATTTATACAAGGAGAACTTGATCCACTTCTTGATCCTTTGATGATAGCACTTCAAGAACAAGAATTAAAAAGCAACAGTATATAGCAATGAATATAAACGAAGTTATAAATTATGCTAAAAGTAAAAATTTAGATACAATAGAAGCGCTACTAATACTTGAATTAATTTTAAAAACCAGAAAAGAATTGCTAATTGCAAATATAAAAAAAAGCTTAACAAAAAAAGAAAAAAAACTTTTTTTTGATCAAATAGATAAAATAGAAAAAGGAACTCCTATTCACTACATACTTCAAAAGAAAGAATTTATGGGGATTGAATTTAGCCTAAACAAGCATGTATTAATTCCAAGATTTGATACAGAATGTTTAGCAGAAGAAGCCTTAATTCAAATCCAACAAAATGGTTTTAAAAAAATATTAGACTTATGCTGCGGTAGTGGATGCATAGGGCTTTCGATTGCCTATTACATTAGAAAAAAAGTAATACTCTCAGATATTTCAACAAAAGCTTTACAAATAGTTGAAAAAAATACAAAAAAGCTCAAACTTGAAAAATTTGTAGAAATAATTCACTCTAATTTGCTAAAATGTATAAAGGGAAAGCTTGATATAATTATTACAAATCCTCCTTATTTAAATAAAGAAGAATTAGAAATAAAAAATAAAATAAAAAAAGAACCCACAAAAGCTCTTTTGGGATTTGGAAAAGATGGGCTTAATATTTCTAGAAAAATATTAAGCCAAGCAAAAGAAAAGCTTAACCCAAATGGACTAATAATAATAGAATCGGCTCCTTGGCAAATAAAAAGCTTGAAAGATTTTGCAATCAAAAAAGGATTTTCACATTTAAAAACAATTTACGATCTTGAAAAGAGAGCAAGGGCGCTGATATTGGGACAAAGAGATGATACAAGCATACGAGATTGCACATTTAATAAAGATAAATGATCTTGAAAAAGCTAGAAATATTTTTAAAAAAACTGTTGAGAATACTTACAAAGATGAATTTGAACGAAAAAGCATATTCAAAGCTCTAGAAATAGCAGAACAGCTCCACTATGGCCAATATAGAGAAAGTGGGGAGCCTTACATTATTCACCCAATAATGGTTTCATTATTTCTTGCCAAATTTCAACTAGACTTTAAAGCAACTATTGCTGGACTACTGCATGACGTACTTGAAGATACAAATGTTGAAAAAGAAGAAATAGTAAAAGAATTTGACGAGGAAATTTTAAGCCTAATCGACGGTGTAACTAAAATTCATGATTTACATAATAAAACAAGAAGTATAAAAGAGGCTAATACTATCTCAAAAATGTTTTTTGCAATGACACATGATATTAGAATAATAATAATAAAACTGGCAGATAAACTTCATAATATGACAACTCTCTCTTATTTGCCCAAAAACAGACAAGACAGGATTGCAAAAGATTGCCTTTCAACTTACGTTCCAATAGCAGAACGCCTTGGGATCTCATCTCTTAAAACATATCTTGAGGATCTTTCATTTAAGCATCTTTATCCTAAAGATTATAAAGAAATAAAAAATTTTTTATCTGAAACAAAAATAGAAAGAGAAAAAAAATTATACAAAGGCAAATTATCAATAGAAAAAGAACTTCAAAAAAGCGGAATTGAAGCAGAAATTACAGTAAGATCAAAACACTTTTATTCAATATTTAGAAAAATGCAAGCAAGAACAAACAAACTTACTCAAATTTTTGATACTCTAGGAATAAGAATAATTTGCAAAAAACAAAAAGAATGTTATGAGATATTAGAAATTGTTCACCGGGTGTGGAAACCAATCCCGGGAAGACTTAAAGACTATATTGCAAGCCCAAAAGAAAATAAATATCAATCACTACACACTACCGTAAGAATACCTGAGGATAACCAGCTTATTGAAATACAAATTCGAACAGAAGAAATGGATAGAATTGCTAATTATGGGGTTGCAGCCCACTGGATATATAAAGAACAAATTGAACTTAAAGCTGATGATCTTTCATTTATAAACCGAATAAAAAAATGGCAACAAGAATCGGCCAACAAAAGTCAATATTCAATGAATGACATACACAAAGAGTTGTTAAATACATTCATATATGTTTACACCCCAGAAGGAGAAGTAGTAGAACTTCCTTTTGGATCAAATTCAATTGATTTTGCATACATAATTCACACAGATATTGGAGATCAAGCTCTTTATGCAAAAATAAATGGAAAAATAAGCTCAATCACAAAACCGCTTAAAAACGAACAAATTGTTGAAATATTCACATCAAAAGACTCAAAACCGGATGTGATATGGCTAAACAGCGTAAGAACAAAAAAGGCCCGATCAAAAATTAGATCATGGCTTAACAAAAATGACAACACAATTTTTGTAGACAACAATATTATTGCTTATCTTGTTGGAGCAAACAAAGAGCAAAGAAAGCTTTTTAGCTTATTCAAATCTTATACCAAAACCAAAATAAAAAGAATTGCAATAGACCCTGAATGTAGTCCAACAACAGGTGAAGATATTATTGGAATAATACATAAAGACGAAATAATAGTGCACAATGAAAATTGTCAAAAGCTTAAATCCTATAAAAAAACCCAATTGATTGAAGTTGAGTGGGAAGCAACACCAACTAGAAAAGTGCATCACATTATTTTACTTTTAAAAGAGCTTAAAGGAATATTTAGCTATCTTGAAAACATTTTCACACTCAATGACGTAAGACTTATTAGCGAAAAAATAGAAGACTGCGGAAATGGTCATGGAATAACAAATATAATAGTCTCATCAAATGCTAAAAATATAACAAAAATTATTTCTGCTTTAAAAGAAAACCCAAATATCTTACAAATAATGCAAATAGAAGAAGACATTAAAAATTATGACAATTAATATATTGTTATTATTGTTATTGCTTGGTTCAACAGGCCCTACCATTGTGCCAAATAAAATGGAAAAAAATGCATTCAATTCAAGCAATAAAATTGCAAGCTTAGAAACTGAAAAGAACATAAAAACGCACATTAGAAAAATTCATCAACTAAATGAAAGACAAGAAAAAATAATAAACACTTTTAATTATATAAAAAAATATTTTAATACAAATGAAGTTAAATATATGGAATACTCTTTACAAGAAATTGGATTTATTGGGTATTCACAAAAAATAATACATTCTAAAATAAAAGGGAAAAACGCAAATACTTATAATATAATTGCTCCAATTAAAATACAAAATAATTTAAAAAATAATTTAGCAATTGGAATTGCAATTGAGCTTTTAAATAAACTTAAAAATACTAATCCTGAAAACAACATAAATTTTTTTTTTGTTGAGGATGATTCTTTAGAACAAAATACAATAATTAGTAGCAGAATTTTACTTAGTAATAAGTATTTAGGGAAAAATACAAATACAATATACTTAATGTTAAACGAAAATAAAATAAAAAATAAAATTTACCTAGAAAATGAATCTTTCATAACAAATTCAAAAACAAATTTGGGATTTTTAAAAGCTATTATAAAAACCTTTGAAAAAAATAAACTTGATTTTAATACAGCAAAAATAACTGAAAAAAAATCAAACAATTTGTACAATCTATATCGTGATGAATCTATACCCCTTTTAATAATAAATAATAATTTAAACCCTATATTAACTCAAAATAAAAATACTATTTTTGAAATTTACAAATCAATCGAAGAAACATTAACTAATGAGTACAAAAGTAAAAATACCGATGAAACACACTATATTGTAATTGATACACCTTTTAAAAAAATAATAATTAATGAAATTACTTTAATAGCATTAATTTACATTTGTTATAACTTAATTATAATTGTATTTATTAGAAAATTTAAAGAAGCCGGACTAGTTATGAAAAAAGTAAAAAATAATTATTACAAATTAGTAAGATTGTTTTTTACTTTATTTTTAAGCACTTACATATCCTTATTGCTTACAAATAAAATATTTGCAGGCTATGAAAATACAACGGTTTACAGCATAACAAATCCCAAACATCTAATAACTTTTTTTGCAACTTTGCTCATACATAATCTTTTGTCTCTTTTTACATATAATTTCACAATATATTTAAATTACAGGCAACTTAAATACCTAGCAATATCAACCTCTATTATTGAACTAATAATATTAATGTTTATTAAAATAGAATTTATCTTAATAATTATCATAAAAAGCATTTTATTATTAATAAAACCAAATAAAAATACTATTATTCGAAAAATAGTGATATTAATCATTTGGATAATCAATTTTGTATTAATAACATTAATACAAAATACTACATCAATCAAAAATACACTTACACTAAGCTATATAATATCAACTTGTCTTTTCTCTACCATATTTATTAATATCTCAGAACATTTAAAATCCAAACTCCCAAAAATTAAACAAAATTTAAAAAAAGCTGAAAACTTTGGTCTTGTAACTTTTTTTTTAATAATCACAATTATAATATCTAGCAATATTGATAAAAAAGAGCATGAAATACAAATAGAACAAACGGTTAGCTTTCCAGAAAAAATAAATAAAATAAAAATTGAATATCCAAAAGATAAAAAACATCCTATCCAAATAATTTCAAACGACTTTAATCTAACTTTACAAGCAAACGAAAAAATATTAAAAACCAACATTGAAGTCGATGATGAGCTAATGAATATTGATTTTAAAAAAATAGATATAGCAGAAAGAGCTGTTTATAGCATCGATTTAGTTACTCAAAAAATTGCAAATCAAATCGAGCTGCATTTTAAAAACGCATCTAAACTAATAATTTATCAAAGCAATACTCCTTATAAAATATTGGCTAATAAAATTATCTTTACGCTTAAAAACATTAACTCTAAAAAAACAACAATTGCATTTACTCTTAAATCTCAAGATGACATAGCATATGAGGCATTTGCAAATATTCATATTAAAAAAAATCAAGTTAAAATTTACAATAAAACTAATAATACAGAAGAAAAAAATATAAAAATAAATTATTCTTACAAAATAAAATATTCAGGAATATTGCCTAAAGCAGAAAAATATAAAAATCTTGAATACTTTAAACTAAAAGATGATAAAGAGATTGAAAATCTAAAAAATTTAAAATTAAATTAATCTAATAATCTAAATTAATTTTCAAAATCAATCCTTTTTTTCCTATTAATGTAACTTTGAAAAGCATAATCGATTAAATTATCCACTAGGTCTTTAAACTGAAGACCATCATTACTACACATTTTAGCAAACATAGATATATCGGTAAATCCTGGAATAGTGTTTATTTCATTAAGATAAATAGTTCCTGATTTTTTTTCAACAAAAAAATCAACTCTTGCCATACCTCTGAGTTCTAGATTCTTATAAGCAAGAAAAGCATATTCTTTAATGCTTAACAACTGATTTGTCTCAAGATGTGCAGGAATATTAAAAATAATAGAATTTCCAGGAATAACAGAATATTTAGCATCATAATCATAAAATATAAAATCTTGAACAACAACTTCCCCAGGAGAAAATATTTTCATCTTTTCATTCCCAATAATAGAACATTCGATCTCTCTAGCCTCAATAAACTTCTCTATTACAATAGCAAGGTCATACCTTAAAGCCTCTTTAATAAAAGATTCAATCTGATTTTCACTGTAAGCCACATTTATTCCAATTGAAGACCCTAATACTGCGGGCTTAACAATAACAGGATAGCCTAAAACCTCCTTTACATTTCTTTTTATTTCTTCTTTGTCTAAAAAATAATCATGCTGTCTAAATCCAATAAAAGGAACCAAAGGGATATCAAAACTTTTAAGCAAAAGTTTGCAAAAATACTTATTACTAGAAATAGCGCTCCCTATAATACCAGCACCAACACAAGGAATGTCCATAACCTTTAAAACCCCTTGAATAGCGCCATCCTCACCGGTTCTTCCGTGAACAACGGGAAAAACAACATCAATTTCAAGATTTTTATTGTTTGAAAAAATTCCAAGACCTGGCAATAAACTAACAATAGGCAAAACATCTGTATTAATGGGCTTTGGAGGATTAGAAACAGAATCTAATAAATACCAAACACCTGTACACTTATCAATATAAACAGGATAAATATTGTATTTATTTAAATCTAAAAGGGCTAAATAAATACTATAAGCGGATTTACAAGAAATTTCATGCTCAAAAGAAACACCACCAAATATCAACATAAGATTTTTTTTCAAATCACTTCTCCTTTTCTGATTTTTCTAAACTTAAAATAGCATTTTTAACTACCTCTTGTTCATTCCAAAAAACTTCTCTATTTTTATAAATTATTGAACTTTCATGACCTTTGCCCAAAGCTACAACCAAATCTCCTGCCTTTGCAAGACTTATTGCTTTTTCAATAGCCTGCTTTCTATCAGCAATAAAAAATAAATCCTTATTTTCAACTTTATTTACAATTCCTTTTGCAATGTCTTTAATTATACACATACTATTCTCGCCTCTTGGATCTTCATCGCAAAGTACTATTAAATCAGAATAAATATCTGCAATTTGCCCTTGCAAAAATCTTTTTTCAACATCTCTTTCTCCCGCAGAACCAAAAACAGAAATTAATCTATTGGTAGTAAATCTCTTAAAAATAGGAAAAAGTTTGGAAAAAGCACCAGGAGTATGAGCATAATCAATTATTACAGAAAAATTTTGCCCCAAATTAATACTATCCATACGCCCATCAAGACTTTTAATGCAGTCAAGTTTATCAACAATATCTTGAATATCGCTATTTAAAATTTGAGAAACTAAAATAAGAGCAGCCATTACATTCTCAACATTAAAACTCCCCAGCAAGTTAACATTAGCAAAATATTTAACCCCCTTGTGATAAAATTCAAATCTAGTAAAATCGGTTTTCTCATCAATAAAACTAACAAAAAAATCTGCTTTACTGCTTTTTAAGCTATAAGTAAAAGATTTCTTAACAGCATTCTTAAAATCAGAAGAATAAAAGTCATCAAGATTAATAACCCCAAAACCAGCATCATCACTAACAGACCGAAAAAGACCCAGCTTGACATTCAAATAATTTTGAATTGTGCCATGAAATTCAAGATGCTCATGTCCAATATTGGTAAAAACAACTGCAAAATAATTAACATCAATAAGCCTTGCTGTTTCAAGATCAAGCCCATGAGAAGTAGATTCAAGAATTGCATATTGAGCTTCATTTTTAACCATGTTGCTTAAAAATGAATGTATCTCCGTAGACTCGGGAGTTGATTGTCTGTAAGGATTTTTAATCAAGCTCCCACTCCCATCATCAAAAAATACTGTCGATATAAAACCTACTTTAACACCCTTTTTTTTTAAAAGAAGATATATATGATAACAAACAGAACTTTTCCCGTCAGTGCCAGTGACTCCAATAACTTTTAATTTTTTTGAAGGCTCATCATAAAAAATATTTGAAAAATTAGACATAAATTTTCTTATGTTAAAGTCATCTACCTTAATATAAGTAACATTAGAGCTGTAAAAATCCACATCTCGTGAACACACAATAACATTACTACCCTTTTGAATTGCAATTTCAATAAAATCATGCCCATCAAAATGAATTCCTGGAAGAGCAAAAAACACAAACCTGGGCAAAACCAATTTAGAACTATAAGTAACTCCTGATATTTCTAAATCAAGAGAACCTTTTACACATTTTATTAAATCTTGATCTAACTTTAATAAAACTTCATTAAGTTTTTTATTCATACATTAAAATTTTACATAAAACTAATAAAAATAGCTAAGAAATTCAAAATTATGCTTCAATAGAAAATATATTTACAATTTTCTATTTTTTTAATAAACTAAGCAATGTTACAAGGCGCTGTACCCAAGTGGCTAAGGGAGAAGTCTGCAAAACTTTGATTCGCCGGTTCGATTCCGGTCGGCGCCTTCTAAGGTCAAGTCAAAAATATTTTTATACTTAAGGACATAACTTAAGGCATTTTTATTAAAGATAAATTAAAATAATACATATATGCTAGAATTAATCATAATACTACTATTTATAATATTATCTGCTATTTTCTCAGCATCTGAAACAGCTTATACTTCATTAAGCATAATTCAGATACAAGACATAAGAAAAAAAGGGAAATCGGGAATATCGGTGTACAATTTGGTTCAATCTCCCTCAAAATTAATTACTACTATTCTTATCGGCAACAATATATCAAACATTGTAGCAAGCACACTTACAACAAAATTTGTACTTGAAAAATACGGAAACAGTGCACTTGCAATATCAACGGGCCTAATAACAATAATCGTTCTAATTTTTGCCGAAATACTTCCAAAACAAATTGCAATTCTAAATAATGAAATAATTGCCCTATCTACTTCATTTTTTTTAAAGCCATTAATTTTTATATTTACTCCACTAATATATATAATAAACAAAATCATAAAAAAAATATTAAATCTCTTTAAAGTTAAGACTAGCTCCCAAATGACTAAAGAGAGCATAAAAAATATGCTCTCTTTAGCAGGAAGTTTAGGAATTTTAAAAAATGACTCTAGAATATTTATGCAAAAAATGTTAGATATAGATCAGGTAAGAGCTTCTGAAATCATGACCCACAGAACAGGGGTTTTTTCACTCTCAAGCTCATCAAAGCTAAAAGATGTAATCAAATTGATCAAAGAAGAAGGATACTCTAGAATTCCTATATACAAAGGACAAAGCAGAGAACAGATAATTGGGATTTTAATAGCCAAAGACCTCATAGAAGTCAATAAAAAAGATATGAATAAAAACGTTTCTCAATTTATTAAACCAGCTGTATTTGTACAACAAAACAAAAGGATAAAAGACATACTAGATATTATGAGGAAAAAACAAAAAATAATGGCAATCGTAATCGATGAGTATGGTGGTTTTTCAGGGATACTTACAATAGAAGACATAGTAGAAAAAATTTTTGGAGCAATATCTGACGAATACGACATTAAAGAAGAAAAGCCTCTGATTACCCAAATCAATGACAATACTTACTCAATACTTGGAGAAACTACTTTTGACGAGATTGAAGAGGCAATTGGGATATCCATTAAACATAAAGAATATACAAATACAATTGGGGGATACTTAATAGATCTGCTTGACAAAATACCAACAAAAAACGAAACCGTAAAAACAAATGATGGAGAATATTTTATTAAGGAAATTCAGAATAATAAAATTGAAACAATAACTTTTATCAAATCTAAAAAGTAGTGACAAAATTCGCTTACTAAAAATAATTTAAAACATTAGGAGAAGCAAATGTTTGACATAAAACAAATTTTTAATAAAACTTATGAATATTTAATAATTATTATTACATTGATACTAATATCAATAATAGTTATTGCAAACATATTCATAGTAGGACCATCAGAAGAGGCAATTGTACTTCGCCTTGGCAAGCTTAACAGAACTCTTGATTCAGGAATACACGTAAAGATTCCATTAATTGAAGAAAAATTTATCGTACCTGTAAAAATAGTCCAAGAAATTAAATTTGGATTTCTAATATCTCCAAGCGATATTAGAGAAAATGATAATGCAAACGACGAAAGCAGGATTATTACCGGGGATTTAAATATCATAAACATTGAATGGTTAGTGCAATACAAAATAAGAGATCCTTATTCGTTCAAATTTAAAGTAGAAGATCCTGAAACAACAATTAAAGATATTGCAAAGTCATCAATGAATAGATTGATTGGGGATAATACTATTTTTGAAATAATAAATGATAACAGAGTGGGAATAACAGAAGGCGTAAAATCTTCTATGAATGAAATAATAGATAATTATAATTTAGGCATCGATGTAGTGCAAGTACAAATTAGAAATGCCCTACCCCCAAAAGGAAAAGTTTACGAAGCTTTCGAAGATGTAAACATTGCAATTCAAGACAAAAATAAATACATAAACGAAGGGAAAAAAGAATTTAACCAAATAGTTCCCAAAATCAAAGGTGAAGCATTAAAGGTTATTGAAGAAGCTAGAGGATACAAAGAAAGCAGAATAAACAATGCATTAGCAGACACAGAAATTTTCAATGCCATATTAGACGCTTACTTAAAAAATCCCGATATCACAAAAGAAAGACTTTACAATGAAACCATGAAAGAAATACTTGAAAACAAAGATAACATTGAATTAATTGACAAAAACTTCAAAAATTTTCTACCATTTAAAGAGGTAAAATAAATGAAATTTATAATAAATCTTTTATTATCTGCTATAAAGATTATAACCTTTACAGTAATAGTTTGCTTGACTATTTTGTCTATTTTCCAACCAATTTATATTTTAAAAGAAAATGAAATTTCAATAACCACTCGACTTGGAAAAATTCAAAGAACTGAAAATTTAGCTGGACTTAAATATAAAATCCCATTAATTGAAAATGTGCAAATATTTCCCAAAATCATTCTTAGATGGGATGGAGAACCTCAAAGAATCCCAACAGGAGGGGAAGAAAAGCAATTAATATGGATTGATACAACTGCTAGATGGAAAATTGCAGACATAAATAAATTTTACACAACAATAAAAACAATGAGTAGAGCTTACATTAGAATTGATGCAGCAATTGAACCTGCTGTTAGAGGGGTTATTGCAAAATACCCTTTGCTTGAAATTATAAGAAGCTCAAACGATCCTATTCAACGTTTGTCTAATGGAATACTCACCCCACAAGAAACAAAAATTAACGGTATTTATAAAATAACAAAAGGACGAAAGATAATCGAAAAAGAAATAATTCGTATAGCAAACAACAATACCAAAGATATTGGAATTGAAATTGTAGACGTACTAATAAGAAAAGTTACTTATGACCCAAGCCTTATTGAATCTGTAAACAACAGAATGATCTCAGAAAGACAACAAATCGCAGAAGAACAAAGAAGCATAGGATTAGCTGAAAAAACAGAAATTCTTGGAAGCATAGAAAAAGAAAAACTGAAAATATTAAGTGAAGCAAAAGCCACTGCTGCAAAAATAAAAGCCGAAGGGGATAGAGAAGCCGCAAAAATTTATTCAAATGCATACGGCAAAAATATTGAATTTTACAAATTCTGGCAGGCATTAGAAAGCTATAAAGCAGTATTAAAAGATAAAAGAAAAATTTTCTCAACAGACATGGATTTCTTTCAATATCTTCACAAAAGAAATTGAAATTTTATTAGCATAAATTTTTTCTTTAAATACCTGTAAAATATATATTATAAATCTGTTATTATAGATTAAATAGTAATGCAAATCTTTATTTAAATTTTAAAAAACAAACAAAAATATTTTAAACTTACATAAAAAAATAATTTACTACACATCTTGAAAAATTAATTAAATTTTTAGAATTGTCCATTTTAAAGCCTAAAAACTAGCTATGAATCATTTTTTTAGCACTAAATTTGAAAGCTAAAATTTAAAAAGAGTTGACAAACATATATACTTATGAAAAAATTAAGGTACTAGAATAAAAATGCTGCTGTAGCTCAGTTGGTAGAGCATAGGACTGAAAATCCTTGTGTCAGGAGTTCGATTCTCCTCGGCAGCATACATTTGTTTAAATTACAATTGTCGCTGTAGCTCAGTTGGTAGAGCATAGGACTGAAAATCCTTGTGTCAGGAGTTCGATTCTCCTCGGCGACATTTATTTAAAGATTAAAAGGATCTCAAAGTGATACTTAAAGAAATAAAGCAAATAAAAGATCTAAGCGAACAAGACATAATTTTTTCAAGAATAGGAAAGTTATCAAAACTTGGCACAAGAATAAATGAAAAAATCATTAAAATACTTTCCAAAGGCAATACACCATACATTCCTGTACTTAAAAAAGAAGAAGATGAGTCATATGAAGACCTTATAAAAAAAATAAATGAAGAAATTTTAAATGATGATCTTAACTATTTAAGAGAAAAGCTAATAGATAATCTAAAAGATGTATATAAGCCCTTTAAGGAAGACGATCCAATATTTATTACCAAGGGCAAAAAACCGCTCATGAAAATAAATACATTGATGGAGACTGAGCCTAATCAAATTTATTGGAAAGAAATATTGGAAGGAAGCTTTAAAATACTTCCAAGACATAAAATAACATCTTTGCAAAAAATTTTATTAGAAATATATCATTATTTTGATGTTAAAAAGCTTAGGACAAAAGAAAACCTTAAAGATAAAAAAACTTTAAAAAAATTATATTTATATTCTGCTAGAAGAGACTATGAATTTTTTAAAGGAAAAGTCAAAACAGAAGGTGATTCAATACTGCTACATTCAGTCGATACAACAATTTACTTTTTAATTACAATTGCAAATTTAAACAAAATAAGGTCTTTGAAAAATGCACCTCGTTCAACCATTAAATTTTTTCTTGATAAAACTGAATATACCGAATTTACAGAATTTTTTTATGCAGAAGACATGATACTACAAGCCGCACTTGGATCGTTGCTACACTCAATAGGATTAATGCATATAACAATATTGGAAAATATGGGTAATAAAATAAGCCTTAAAGACAAGAATTTTAAAGAACATCACAAATTAAAAATAGAGCACTTGGAAAAAAATATTAACATTGCTAAAAATTTGTTTAGAATAAGAGAAGATATTTCAGCTATTACAAAAATGATAATCAATGGGCAAAAAGACTACCTTGATGCCACTGGGCATCCGCAACTAAAAATCAACAAATTTATTCATGAACTTGTTAGAATTTTTTGTATAGTAGACACTTACGATGAATTGGTAAATCCAATCATAATTAAAGAAAGTGCTAACCCTTTAGAGACTGTTAAATTCTTAATAGAAAATAGTGGGAAATACTACTGGAGCAGAAAAGAGCCAAAAGAGCAAACAAAAAACAAAAAATTCGACATTAAAATGCTTGAAAATTTTTTAACAATACTTGCACCTTTTGATTATGGGCAAATAGTAGATGTAAACAAAAAAAATAATAATGAAAATCTTTTTCAAGCTGCTGTTCTGGAATACAAAATGGGCATTACGCCAAATCTATCTATAATAAACAAAAAAAACCAAACTTACAAAATAGAAGAAATAATAATGGATCTTGAGAACAAAGAAATTTTAATAAAAGATGCAAATGGAAATTATAAAAAAAATCCGTTAAACAATGTGGATGATTTTGTAATAAAAAACAGTATTTCAGAATTAAATAAAAATGAAATTCAACTCATTCCTTTTAGTTATGGAAAAAAATAAATCCTACAATATTCTCAAAAAAATAAGCTTTGATCCCCCATACCTTTTTAAATTATAAACTGAAAATTTTGATGTATTTATCTCCAAATCTTCACTAGAAGGATAATGCATAATGATGTTAACTTTATCATTTAAAATTTTACCCTTTAAAATAATCTCAAGCAAATTAATCTTATTTTTATAATTAAACGGAGGATCAAGATAAATAAAATCATAAAAAAGATCTTTTTTACTCAAAAAATCCTCTGCTCTTTGAAAAAAGAATTTATAAAATTCCTCAACAAAATTAAAATTCTTAACTAATGTAATTTTAATTTTTCTATTACATTCAACAAGATGAGTAAGACTAGCCCCCCTACTAAGAGCCTCAATAGACATTATACCAGTCCCTGCAAAAACATCCAAAAATTTTGAGTTAACAATATCCTTAAAAATAATAGAAAAAAAGGCTTCTCTAACAAGAGACATCACAGGACGAACAGAGCCATTCTTGGGAAATAAAATCTTTTTACCTTTATATTTACCCGAACTTACATACATAAATAAAAATTTTAAAACAATTTTAAAAAACAATGAATATATAAAATTAAATTTTTGCTATAATCTTATTTTAAGAGAGAAAAATATGAAAGGCATTATTCTGGCAGCTGGATATGGAACAAGATTTTTACCAATAACAAAAACAATTCCAAAAGAAATGCTACCAATTTTAAACAAGCCAGCCATAGATTATATTATTCAAGAATTTATTGATTCAGGAATAAAAGATATTTTATTTATAAGCTCAAGAAGAAAAAAAGTTCTTGAAGATTATTTTGACAGAGAAATTGAACTTGAAAATATTTTTTTAAAAGAAAATAAAAAAGATGAATTAGAAAAGATTAGAAGCAAAAAAATCAACATAAGCTTCATAAGACAAAAAGAAATGCTAGGAACAGGAAATGCCCTACTTTATGCAAAACCCTGGATAAATAGAGGACCTGTAGTTGTAGCTTACCCTGACGATCTTTGCATTGGAAATCCACCATTAAGCTTGCAATTGATCAAACTTTATGAAAAAACTGGAAAGAACATAATATCTATCATTGAAAATCCAGAAAATATAAATAGATACGGAGTAATAGATCTCTACAAAGACGAAATCCATGTAAAAAACATTGTTGAAAAACCAAAGATTGGAAGTGAGCCTAGCAATAAAGCATCTATTGGAAGATTTTTGTACAATTATGAGTTTTTTGAACATTTAGAAGAAGGATTCAAACTACATAAAAAAGGTGAATACTATCACATTTATGCTTTAAAAAAGCTAATGGATCAAAAAAAAGTATTATATAAAAACATTGAGGGGAAAAGAATTGACATAGGAACTCTTGAGGGTTATCTAGAGGCAATAATAAATTCTGCCAAAAAAGATAAAAAATTAATGGAAATTATCAAAAAAGGAATAAATGAAAACGATTAAAAAGGATTCAGAATTTTATGATTTCCTTGCTATATTAAAAAAGTATATAAACGAATATATAGAAGAAAAAGTTTTAAAATATGGCATTTCTTCCCAGCTTTACAAATTAGAAAAACCTGAAATAATTGAACTTATAAAAATTAGCAATGATTATGAAAAAGAAAAAAATGCATTTAACACTTCACTTGAAGAATACTACTACAAAAACACTAAAAATGAAGCAATTAAAAAATGGATATTAGAAATAGTAAGAAGCAAAAATTTTATTCAAATAAACAAAGAAGCTAATCTCAACACCAAAAAACTAGGAACAACATATAAACTAAAATCTAGCAACTTTTTAAAACTAATTGAAATACAAAATAGCCCTTATTATTCTCAAGAAAAAAAAGACATTTACAAGCAAATTATATTAAATTTTTCCAGCAATATTAACATTGACAGCCTAGAACAAACAATAGATATTCTGGTAGCTGTAAGAAACAGAAATAAAATTAAAATACTAAATATTTTAAATAAAAATTTAAAATATCGACCAGAAAATCAAAAAGTTTTTAAATCAAGCTTAACCAATAAAGAAAGTAGACTAATAAAATTAAAAAGAATGCTAATACTTACATATTGGCCAGTTGGGTGTTTGAGTAAAAACATTTTTATTAAAATTTTAATAAAACATTACAAATACTTGGAAGAAGAAATTCTAGCGCTAAAATACAATGAAATTTTAAACTACTTACGTGCACTAAAAACTTTAAGCCTTAATGAAATTTTTTATAAAGGTTCGAGTAAAAATATTAGCTTTAATTATTTTTTTAGCGATTTTACACAATACGCCCCAAAAGATTTTCAAGACACATTAAAGTGTTATTTATATGTAATTGAAAAAACAATAACAAAAAAATATTTAACTTGGTTTTTCAAAGACAAAATATCTAATAATTGGGAATCTTTCATAGATGCGCTTGAATACATTGAAAAACATAAATTAATCAACATAAAAGAAAAAATAAAAGAAATTATAACTGCAAAATTTCAAACAGAAGATTTTTTCATATCTTTTGACAAAACAAATTTCAACCCATACGAAAGCTCAATCTTTAAAGAAAGATACATTAAGAGTGCATTTTTAGAAATTATTATGCATTATGTCAAAAAAAATTCTCAGAATATAGAAACTTATGGCTGGATTGCATTCTATATTTATGCTGATAATAAGGATAAAAAAATTTTTTGTCAACGCATGAAAGAATTTTTCAAATCTAAAACCTTTGAAATACAAAATCAAATATTTGTATATTTTCTATCCTTTTACCCAAATATTGAATATAAGCATTTCAAATTTATATCAGACATACTACTCTACCTTGACGAAAATAAAATTACAATACCCAAAAAAATAATAAAAATACAAAAAATAAATCCCAGCCAACTAGATTACCAAAAATCATATCTTTTAATAAAATCACTAAAAACAAGATCAAGGATTTTAAAAATTATTCTCAAAAATATAAGATTTAATCTTATTGAAAACCTGGAAGATGAAAATGAGAAAAAATTATTACCTGCAATGTGCTATTTAATATATTGTGAGAATCTGGTAGAATTAAAAAACAATAGAAAGATAAAATCTAATGAAAAAAATAGTTTTTTAGAATTTATTTCTTTTTTCAAAACAAAATTGAAGCAAAAAATAAATTTTAAAAAAGAGCTTATGAAAGCTAAAGGCATTTAATCTAAAATAAGTATAATGGGAAAAGAATGAGGATTTATTTATTTTTAAATAAAAATTACAAGATTTTTATTTTATTTTTAATTTTAATATTAAATTCAAAATTGGCATATTCTCAAAGGCTAATTAGAATTGGCAAAGAAGAGATGAAAAACAAAAATTATATTCAAGCAATCGAAACACTAAGCGATGCTATTAAAAAATACCCAAAAGTACAACTCGGCTATTACTTTTTATCAATAGCATACAGAGAAAATAATCAACTAACAGAAGCAGAAGGAGCATTGCTTGATGGAATTGCAGTAGGGGGTGAAATCGACTACATACTATATTATGAATTAGGCAACATAATGTTTAACAGAGGGGAAGGTTACTATCCTTTAGCAATAAAATATTATTCTAATTCTATTAAAAGTAGACCTAATTATGACAGCGCGCTACTAAACAGAGCTAATGCCTATGTTCAACAGGGCAAAATAACTTCTAAAGAAAAAGAATACCAAAAAGCTTGGGACTCTTATACTATGGCTATCCACGACTACTCTCAATTTATTACCCTTAGATCAAAAACAGAAAAAAAAGATAGCATTTTGCTTATAATAAGTTATTTAAGAAATGAAAAAATTAATCTTGAACAACTTGACAAAAGTTTGAAGGGGCGAACCGAGCATATTGTATACGCTAAAGAAGATAAAAATCAAATACTTAAAGATAGTTTTAAAGACAACCTAGAAACAAATTCTTTAATTGAGCTAGAAAAACTTAATTGGCAAGAGGAGTTATACATAGATGAATAAAAAACATACAAATTTTTCGGTATTATTGCTTTTAATTTTCTTACTTATCTTATCATTTGGGGGCTTTGGTTACTATATATATCAAAGCAAATTAAATGACAAAAATCGAGAAATAATGCTAAACGAAGTTAAAAATAGCGTAATAGATCGAAACTATAAAAAAGCATATTCTGTTGCAAAACTTCTGCAAGACAAATACCCCCAAAACGAAGACATTGCAATGCTTACAAATACACTAGCAGAAATTGCCAACAGTAGTCCTTTTGAATCAAAAGACTTGCAAAGAGATTCTGCGAATCAAATCTTAGACAAGATCAAAGGCCAAGACAATACAAAAACAAATGTAAACGAAAATTTTGATATAGCATTTAATAATAGATACATCAAAGACAGCACAATAACAGAAAACTACTCTGACAGAAACGATGATGTTGGCATTGAAGATGAAGACATATCTGAATTTAAAAAAAGCAAAATCCCAGAAAAAATAAAACCAAATACAAACCCAAAAGAAGAAGACCAAATAATACAATCTCCAAATCCCAAATTGAGTGTTAATGACCAAAAAAATTTATTTAATTTGGAAAAACTAAAAAAAAAATTAAGTGAAAAATCAAATAGTGAAAATATTTTAAACAACTCTCAAAAAATAGAAAATGATAAGCAAAACACAAATTTATCCAAAGAAAAAAATTCGGAAAATATTTTAAAAACTCCAGACAGCAGTAAATATCCAAACAATAACAATACTACATCTTTAAAAAAAATTCCTTCAAATTCCCAAAAAGAAAGCGAACTTTCTCCGCCCAGTCAAACAATAATAGGGAAAATTTACAGGCCATATAGCTACTTAATAAAAAAAGAGCTCTATGAAATATTAGACAATATTAATACGGGGAGAGTCACACTTGGAAAAAACAGATTAAAAGAATTAATTAAAAAAGGGCTAAGCAACAAATTTCAAAAAGTAAATGAATTGATTGAAAATTCAAAAAATAAAGAAGCTTCAAATTTACTATTAACCTTAATAAAAAAAGATATTGAACCAAATCTCATCAATATACCAAAAGATCCTTACAAAAAAGAAATTTTTCAATTAGATAAAGAAGACAAGAAGCCTCAGCACCCGGAGGACCTTAAATCCAAAGTTCATTCAATAAAACCCATTGATCTTGAAAATACAAAATCACGCCAACAAGCCATTAAGGATCTAAACGAATTCTTAAAAAACAATCCCAATGACGCCCAGGCCTCTAAAACTTTAGCTCAAGCTAATAAAATACAGCACCTAGAGGACCTTAAATCTAAGGTTCATTCAATAAGGCCCATTGATCTTGAAAATACAAAATCACGCCAACAAGCCATTAAGGATCTAAACGAATTCTTAAAAAACAATCCCAATG
Source organism: [Borrelia] finlandensis (assembly GCF_000181875.2). Taxonomy (GTDB): domain Bacteria; phylum Spirochaetota; class Spirochaetia; order Borreliales; family Borreliaceae; genus Borreliella; species Borreliella finlandensis. The sequence continues at coordinate 208,932 of NZ_ABJZ02000005.1, forward strand.
ACGCCCAGGCCTCTAAAACTTTAGCTCAAGCTAATAAAATACAGCACCTAGAGGACCTTAAATCTAAGGTTCATTCAATAAGGCCCATTGATCTTGAAAATACAAAATCACGCCAACAAGCCATTAAGGATTTAAACGAATTCTTAAAAAACAATCCCAATGACGCCCAGGCCTCTAAAACTTTAGCTCAAGCCTATGAAAACAATGGAGATTTGCTAAAAGCAGAAAATGTATACGAAAAAATTACCAAACTCACAAATACCCAAGAAGATCACTATAAACTTGGAATCATTAGATTCAAGCTTAAAAAGTATGAACACTCAATAGAATCATTTGATCAAACAATAAAGCTCGACCCAAAACATAAAAAAGCACTTCACAACAAAGGAATAGCTTTAATGATGCTAAATAAAAACAAAAAAGCAATAGAATCTTTTGAGAAAGCAATACAAATTGATAAAAATTATGGCACTGCCTACTACCAAAAAGGAATAGCAGAAGAAAAAAATGGCGACATGCAACAAGCATTTGCAAGCTTTAAAAATGCCTATAATCTCTACAAAAACCCCAATTATGCATTAAAAGCAGGAATAGTATCAAATAACTTGGGCAACTTCAAGCAAAGTGAAGAGTATTTAAATTTTTTTAATGCCAATGCAAAAAAACCTAATGAAATTGCTATTTACAACCTATCAATAGCAAAATTTGAAAACAATAAACTTGAAGAATCTCTTGAAACAATAAACAAAGCCATCGATTTAAATCCAGAAAAAAGTGAATATTTATATTTAAAAGCATCTATAAATCTTAAAAAAGAAAATTACCAAAATGCTATACCACTTTACAGCTTAGTAATTAAAAAAAACCCTGAAAATACTTCAGCCTATATAAACCTAGCAAAAGCATACGAAAAATCAGGAAATAAAAGTCAAGCAATCTCAACTCTTGAAAAGATAATAAACAAAAATAATAAATTAGCCTTAAACAATCTTGGGATACTTTACAAAAAAGAAAAAAATTATCAAAAAGCAATTGAAATTTTTGAAAAAGCAATAATCAATTCGGATATTGAAGCAAAATATAATCTTGCAACCACTCTAATTGAAATTAATGATAACACAAGAGCTAAAGACCTTCTAATAGAATATACAAAATTAAAACCAAACAATCCAGAAGCCTTACATGCACTAGGAATAATAGAATATAATGAGAATAACAATGATCAAACACTAAGAGAGCTTATAAAAAAATTTCCAAATTACAAAAAAAATGAAAATATTAAAAAAATAATAGGAATATAAATTTCAATGAACAAAATAAGATTCTTAGATAAATACTTGGTTCAAAAAATAGCAGCAGGAGAATCAATAGACAGGCCATGTTCAATATTAAGGGAATTGCTAGACAATTCAATAGATTCTGGAGCTACTAAAATTGAGGTTTTTCTTGAAGAAGGGGGAATTCACAAAATCTTAATAATAGATAATGGAAGCGGAATAAGTAAAGAAGATTTAAAAATCTGCTATCTACCACACACTACTTCAAAAATATCATCGGAAGAAGATTTAAGAAAAATAGAAACTCTAGGCTTTAGAGGAGAGGCTCTCTCTAGTATTGCAATTTGCTCCAACATTTCAATAACAAGCTCAACAACTAGCAATGAAAGCTATCAAATAGAAGTAGAAAATGGAATTGAAAAATGCTTTAAAAAACAACCTGCCATAAACGGAACAATAGTAGATGTCACAAAAATATTTCACAACTTCCCGGCAAGGAAAAGATTCTTAAAGCAAGAACCCATTGAAACAAAAATGTGTCTAAAAGTTTTAGAAGAAAAAATAATAACCCACCCCGAAATCAATTTCGAAATTAATTTAAATCAAAAGCTAAGAAAAATTTACTTTAAAGAATCGTTAATTGACAGGGTTCAAAATGTATATGGAAATGTAATAGAAAATAATAAATTTAGGGTCTTAAAAAAAGAACATGACAATATAAAAATAGAAATATTTTTAGCACCAGATAACTTTTCTAAAAAAAGTAAAAGACATATTAAAACATTCGTCAACAGAAGGCCTATCGATCAAAAAGATCTCTTAGAAGCAATAACTAATGGACACAGAAGAATACTTTCTCCTGGCAACTTCCCAATATGTTATTTATTTTTAGAAATAAACCCCGAATATATTGACTTTAATGTACACCCTCAAAAAAAAGAAGTAAGATTTTACAATCTTCCATTTTTATTTAAACTAATATCTGACAATATTAATAATTTTTTTGATAAAAACATAAATAACTACCAAGACATAATAATAAAAAGACAATTAACAGAAGATGATCATTTAATAGAAATGACAAACCAACCAGAAAACTTTAATGAAATCAAGACATATGATATACCACAAAACAATAATTTAGAAACAGAGGGTAATGTAAGCGAGCCAAACAAAAACATAACACAAAGCAATATTGACCTTAGAAGATATAATTCAATTATACAGAATAGACCAACACTCAGGGAAAACATTGGAAACATTTTCTCTGACAACTTTTTAGAATCTGAAGAACCTCCAAATAAAAATGAAAAAGAAGAAATAAAATTTAACTATATCGGACAAATATTCTCTGAATTTTTAATCGTTGAAAAAATAAATGAAATTTACTTCATAGACCAACACGCAGTTCACGAAAAAATAATATATGAAAAACTTAGAAATTCAAAAAAAATTGTTCAAAAACTTCTAGTACCAATTGAATTCACAGTAGTTGATAAAAACATAGAAGAAATTATAGATAGTGAGATTGAAGAATACAAACAAATGGACATTATAATCTCTAAAATAGGCTCTAAAAAATATCAACTTGAATCTATTCCTAATATTTGTAGTCAATATGAAAATACTCTTATTAACTTTTTTCAATCAAGAAGAAGCAGGACAATAAATTCTCTTGAATCTGACTTATACGCAACTATTGCCTGCAGAAAGGCTGTTAAAAGAAATGACATGCTAAGCGTTGAATTTAGTAAATTTTTAATAAATGAATTTTTTAAACTAGAAATCAAACATTGTCCTCATGGACGAAAAATTTATTACAAAATATCTAAATTTGAGCTTGAAAAAAAAGTTGACAGAGCATAAAATAAAACCAGAGTTCCCATGATAAAAAAAATCAAATCAGAAATCAACTTGTTAAAGATAGAAAAAGACAAAAATTTAATTGAGCTTGGGAAAATATTAAAAAATAATAATATAGTAGAATTAAAAAATTTAAACCACTATCCCAATTTAAAATTAGTAGAAAAAGAATTGTATCAAATGAAAAGCAATTTAAGCAAATCAGAAGAAAATGAAAACATATTAAAAAATTTAAACAAAAAAATTTATATTCTTAAAAAAGAATATAAATCTACTAGTAAATCATATAAAAAAAACCTTAAAGAAATTGCTAAAACAATAATCGAAATTTATCCTCAAAATCTAGAATTAATATCCAAATACAATATGAATTTTTCTAAATTGAAACTTGAAAAATATAAAAAAATAGAATTAGCAAGCGATCATAAAACAAAAAGTTATTTACAAAGAATAATGCTTGAAGTTAGCTCAACAATAAACAATATTATTAATATGATAAATGTATATAAAATATCAAAAGAATTTGAAAAGCAGGTATTCACAAAATATTACCCTTCTGAAAACTTTGGAAGCATAATGAATGAATTTTCATTAAATAAAAAGTTAAACAATGCAATTGTTAAAGAATTTAAAATAATAAATGAAATCAAAACAAATATAAAAAACATAGAAGAAGAAATAAAAGAAATAATATCTACAAGCAAAAAAGAAAAAATATACAAAAAGAATAAAATAAAAAACGAAATCAATGTTATTACAAAAAACAAAGAAAACATTTTAAAAAAAATTGCTGAAGAATTTATTGAAATCACAAAAAAAGATAAAATGACAGCCAAAACCAATGCAATCAGCTCAATAATTCAAAAAATAGAAAAAATAAACCAAAAAATATTAAACTTAAATAATGATTTACTAAAAATAACAAAACAGGAAGAAATAAAAAACATTCAACAAAAGATACAAGCCCTAACAAAAGAAAAAAATAAAATTAATAACAAATTAGACGTATTAACTTCTAAAATAGAAGTTATTCAAAATGAACTTGACAATGAATAAAAAATAAATATAATAAATTAAAGCTAAGGGCCCATAGCTCAGTTGGTTAGAGCACCCGACTCATAATCGGTAGGTCCCAGGTTCAAGTCCTGGTGGGCCCATTTTAATCTTTTCAACCAACTTTAAAAAAAAGATTTGAATTTTTTTCGACATAATAAAAACTTATGTAATTATCAAATGCTTTATCAATCTTTAGAATATCCATTGAATCAATTCTAACAACTGAAGAAACAGGATGTAGTTTATCTTTATAGGTTTTAACAAAAAATACTTTGGAATTGCTTAACTTGTTCAACATTTCCATATCTTTAGACTTATATACATAATTGTGAACATCATCTAAATCATATTTTGACATGCCCAAAGAAATAACAAGCTCTCTATTGTATACTCTCATGCCCTTATCAAAAAGACGAACACATGAGGTAAAATCTTCAAAAGTTTTATCAAAAAAATTAAACCTCAAATCCTTACAATATAGAATATCCTTTCCAAGGCTAGAATCAATAAAAAAAGAGCTATAATTATTATTAATAACTTGAATAAACTCATTAGTGTTCTTATTCTCTATTGCTAATTTAAAAACATCTTTTGAATTTATAACTTTAATTGCAAAATCAAAACTCATAGAGTAATCTAAGCGATTTTCAGTAAAATAATAATTTATCTTATAATCAAGCTCTTTTATCTCCGGATAATTTATGTCGCAAGAACAAGCAAAACAACAAAAAAACAATATTAATTTAATTTTTAATCCGCTCTGCATACTCTTTGGTTTCAGAATTAATTAAAACCTTATCTCCAACGTTAATAAAAAGTGGAGCTTTTACTACAAGCCCTGTATTAAGAGTAATGTTTTTCATTGCATTTGTTACAGTATCACCTTTAACAGCCGCCTCAACTTCTACAACTTCAAAAGCAATCTTTGGAGCCAGCTTAATATCAATAACCACATTGTCAAAAGTTACAAGAGAATAGATTTCAGACTCCTGCAAAAAAGGCACTTTATCTTGCAAATTAGCACTTTCTTTTAAGTCCAAACTAACTTGATCATAAGTTTCTAAATCCATAAAAACCAAAACGTCTTTATCTTTGTATAAATACTGAGCACTAACTTCATAAATTTCAATAGCTTCTGCAGTATCTGCCCCTTTTAAAGTTTCTCTAATGACAAATTTGTTTTTTAAGTTCTTAAGCTTTAACCTTACTATCGCCCCTCCCCTACCTGTTTTTGAGAATTCTCTTTCAAGAACAATATAGGGAGCCCCTTTGATAAGCAAAAAAGAACCTTTTTCAATCTCACTAGATTTCACTACTGCCATTTAAATACCTCGCAAAACTTAACATACAAATCTAGTAGTAATTTATACCAAAAAATTAAAATATTTGCTATTATTCCTCAATTATAACTTAATCAATAAAGTTAATTTGTAATTGACTTATTTTAAATTAATGCTATTATATACTTAAACAAAGGAGTTTACTTGATGAAGAAAGTTATTATCTTAATTTTTATGCTATCAACAAGTTTATTATACAACTGTAAAAATCAAGACAATGAAAAAATTGTATCAATTGGAGGATCTACAACTGTAAGCCCAATACTAGACGAAATGATTTTAAGATATAATAAAATAAACAATAATACTAAAGTAACATACGATGCACAAGGAAGTAGTGTTGGCATAAACGGGCTATTTAACAAAATATACAAAATAGCAATATCATCAAGAGATTTAACAAAAGAAGAAATTGAACAAGGGGCAAAAGAAACTATATTTGCTTATGATGCTTTAATTTTCATTACAAGCCCTGAAATAAAAATTACAAATATTACAGAAGAAAATCTAGCTAAAATACTAAATGGAGAAATTCAAAATTGGAAACAAGTGGGAGGTCCTGATGCTAAAATCAACTTTATCAATCGAGACTCTTCTTCTGGTTCTTATTCGTCTATAAAAGACCTACTTCTTAATAAAATATTCAAAACTCACGAAGAAGCTCAATTTAGACAAGACGGAATAGTGGTAAAATCTAATGGAGAGGTAATTGAAAAAACAAGCCTTACTCCCCACTCAATAGGATATATAGGTCTTGGATACGCAAAAAATTCAATAGAAAAGGGTTTAAATATTCTTTCTGTTAACAGCACATATCCTACAAAAGAAACAATAAATAGCAATAAATACACCATTAAAAGAAATTTAATAATAGTTACAAATAATAAATACGAAGATAAAAGCGTAACTCAATTTATTGATTTCATGACAAGCTCAACCGGACAAGATATTGTTGAAGAACAAGGCTTTTTAGGGATAAAAACATAATTAAATTAAAGAAAAAAAAACTTGACTTAATCTTAAGTCAAGTAATACAATTTAACACTGGCATGAGCTTTAAGGGATTCTTTTAAAAAATGCATCTAAGCTTAAAGACAAAAAGAAAAATAATTGAAATTATTTTCAAATCTTTTATTCTTATATCTGCAATAATCAGCTCCCTATCAATATTGTTTTTGGGTTTATTTATATTAAAAACCGGAATAATGCCATTTCTTAATAACAAAATTAAAATTTTAAACTTTTTATTTAGCACAAATTGGGATCCTACTAGCAATTTACAAAAATCTTATGGTATTTTGGCATTCATTATTAATTCATTTTTAACTACACTTTTTTCTATTTTAATTGCTTTACCAATTGGGTTGGGATTTGCTATATATTTGCTTGAAAAAGCAAAAGGATTTTATCGACAATTTTTACAAACAGTAATAGAGCTTTTAGCGGGAATCCCCAGTGTAGTTTACGGATTTTTTGGAAGCACATTTATTGCAGCTTTAGTAAAAAACATTTTTCAAAGAGAAGACAATTTGGGATACAATTTAATAAGCTCATCACTCATATTAAGCATAATGATAGTCCCCACAATAATTAGCGTTTGTTATTCATCGCTCAAAGCTGTTCCAAAATCATATAAATTTGCATCTCTTGCATTAGCAGCAACAGACTGGCAAACAATATATAAGATAATAATACCATCAGCTAGTCGAGGTATTTTAGCAGGAACAATATTGGCAATAGGAAGAGCTATTGGAGAAACCGTGGCAGTATTAATGGTCGGAGGAGGCTCTCCTCTTTTTATAAAAAACATATTTTCCCCTATTAGAACACTAACTGTAAACATTGCTATGGACATGGGATACGCCTCGGGTGTTCACAGAGAAGCTCTCTTTTCTACAGCTCTAGTGTTATTGCTATTTTCAATAATTACAAATTTACTCAAAAATTTTATACTATCTTCCAATAAAGGGTTAAAGAAAAAGTGACTAAAACTCAAACAAATAAATTAATTAATAAGTTCTATTTCTTTATAATCAATTCTATTGCATATTTTTTAACAGCGGTATTAATTTTTCTAATAGCGTATGTATTATACAACTCTTTATTTTATTTCAAAAAAAAACAAACTTTATTTTTAAACAAAACTCAAAGCTTTGTACCATTTAAAACAGAAGACGGCAAAGAAATACAAATTGCTTTTATTGTTAACAAAAATATCAACGCAGATAAAATCTCAATAGAAGACATTCACAACATATATAATAATAAAATTTCACACTGGGGAAGCATTTCAGACCAGGGAATTGACATTATACCTATTGCAAGTTCAATTGACAGCATATCTAACAAAGCTATTCTAAAAACACTAATCAAAAATAATGCATTTAATAAAAGATACATAAAAATTGAACCATCTACCAAAAAAATACTTCAAACCATAAACAGCACAATAGGCTCTGTAGGCTATTTAACAAAAGAAGAATTTGAATCCCTAGATTTTAAATTATATCCCAATATTAAAGCTTTAAAAATAAAAACTATGTCTGTCCTAATAAGTAAAAAAACTTTAACAAAAAATGAAAATGAAATAATCAATACATTAGGTGTTGATGAAGTTGAAAAACTTATTAAAGGCAAAGAAAAATGGGTCAATTTAATATCAAAAGATATTAAATTAGAAATAATAAAATATCTTGATCAAGAAGAAAATATAATACAATCTATAGAAAAAACAGAAGGCGCACTAGCAATTGTGCCTTGGCATTATTTTCAAAATTTTAAAGCACCCTTTATTAAAATGCATTATGTTGACAAAAGCAGCCCTTTAAATTTAAATTTCATATTATCTATTCCAAGAGATTCTGGCACATATGGTGGAATTTCTTATTTAATATTAAATACTTTTTATGTAATACTATTAACAACCGCTATTTCAATATGCATTGGAATAGGAACTGGCATAATGCTTGCCGAATACACTTCTAATAAAATATTTTACAAAATACTGTCTATGAGCGTTGACATTCTCTCCTCAATTCCCGCAATAATTTTTGGACTTTTTGGACTGATTTTTTTTGTGCCAATTTTTGGAATAGGAATACTCTCAGGAGCAATAACAAGCTCCCTAATGATATTGCCAATGATAGTTAAAACAACCGAAGAGGCATTTAAAACAATCCCAAAATCATACAAATACGCTTCATTCGCATTAGGGGCAAATAAAACAGAAACTATAATTAAGGTTATGGTTCCAGCAGCTATTCCTGGAATACTAACAGGAATAGTTCTTGCAATAGGAAGGGCTTTAGGAGAAACGGCTGTATTGCTTTTTACAATGGGAACAAACTTAGGGCTTGCAACAAATTTAAATGAACCTTCAAGAACATTAACTGTACACTTACTAATGTTATTTCAAGAAGGACACCTGGACAAAGGATTTGGAACAGCCTCAATACTTGTTATTATGGTACTCATAATAAATTTAACATCAAAATTTTTAATAAACAAATTATATAGGATTAAATAAGTGATAAAAGAAAAAGATACACCAAAAAATGAAGTTATAATAGAAACGGAAAATCTAAATCTATTTTATACAGACTTTAAAGCTTTAAATAAAATAAACATGAAAATACTGAAAAATAGTATTACCGCCTTAATAGGCCCATCTGGCTGTGGCAAATCAACATTCTTAAGAACTCTTAATAGAATGAATGACCTTGTTGAGGGAATTAAAATAGAAGGCAATGTAATATATGAAGGGAAAAACATTTATTCAAATAATTTCGATATCCTGGAGCTTAGAAGAAAAATAGGAATGGTATTCCAAACCCCTAACCCATTTTTAATGTCTATCTATGACAATATAAGCTATGGTCCAAAAATTCACGGAACAAAAGATAAAAGAAAGCTAGACGAAATAGTAGAACAATCATTAAAAAAATCTGCACTCTGGAACGAAGTCAAAGACAAACTTAATACAAATGCCTTAAGTCTCTCAGGAGGCCAACAGCAAAGGCTCTGCATTGCAAGAACTCTTGCAATAGAACCCAATGTAATACTAATGGATGAACCCACCTCTGCTCTCGATCCAATATCAACAGGCAAAATTGAGGAGTTAATAATAAACTTAAAAGAAAGTTACACAATAATCATTGTAACTCACAACATGCAACAAGCCGGAAGAATATCTGACAGAACCGCATTTTTCCTTAATGGATGCATTGAAGAAGAAAGTTCAACTGATGAATTATTCTTCAATCCTAAAAATACTAAAACTGAAGAATATATCAGCGGAAAATTTGGATAATTTTAACCTAATGAAACATCGAGAAACATCATTAATGTAAAACCAATAACACCAAATATACTTGGCACTTTATTGTCAATGTCTTTTCTCTTAGCTTCAGGTATTAATTGTTCAATTGACACATAAATCATAGCTCCTGCAGAAAAAGCCAAAGCAAAAGGTAAAATTCGAGTAAAAGAATAAACCGCATAAGCACCCATAAGCCCCCCCACAATTTCTACCAATCCTGACATTTGGCCATAGTTAAAGCATTTTGCCAAAGCAACATTACCTCTTCTTAAAGGTAGAGAAATAGCTGCTCCTTCGGGGATATTTTGAATACCAATACCAAGCGTAAGAAGCATAGCCCCAACTAAAGTTTGAATATCTGGATTAGACGCCAAGGCTCCAAAAGCAACTCCAACAGCTAATCCTTCTGGAAAATTATGTAAAGTAACAGCAGTAAAGAGTAAAAAATCTTTTTTACCATGTTTAGTTAAGTCTTCATCAATAAAAGTAAGTTTATCCAGATCTGGAACAAATACGTCTACAATATATATAAAAAATGCTCCAACAAGAAATCCAAAAACAGCCGGCACCCAAGTAATGTATCCAAGCTCTTCAGCTCTTTCTATAGCAGGCTGAATAAGTGAAAAAAAACTGGCCGCTATCATAATACCAGCTGAAAAACCAAGCATAGCGTCCATTATTTTATTATCTACCTTTCTAAAGAAAAAAACTGCTGCTGCTCCAAAAGCTGTAGTAAACCAAGTGAAAGTAGAGCCCAAAAGCCCCAATAATACAGGATGCAAAGTTAATAAATAATCTAAAATTGATTTTATCATAAAGCCTCCTATTAAAACAAATCAACAAATAATAAACAATTTTATTCATCAATCAAAATAGCTTTTATTCTTCTTATACCCGAAGATGAGGATTGTTCTTTTTGTATTTTAAAAGTACCAAGTTCATTGGTATTCTCTACATGAGGGCCTCCACAAACTTCAAGCGAAAATCCATCTATCTCATAAACGCTCACCAAATCGTCATATTTTTCTCCAAAAAGAGCCATAGCACCTTTTTCTCGAGCTTCACTTAATTCCATTATAATTTTTTTTACAGACAAAGAATTTTTTATCTGTAAATTAACAATCTCTTCAACTTTTTTTATCTCATCATCCGTCATCTTTTCAGAATGAACAAAATCAAACCTTAATCGCTCAGCAGTAATATTGCTTCCTTTTTGTCTAACATGATCGCCTAGTACTAATTGAAGTGCCTTATGCAGTAAATGGGTCGCTGTATGTAGCTTAGTGGTCTCATAAGTATAATCGGCAAGCCCTCCTTTAAAGACTTTGTCACCCCCTTTCTTTGAAGTTTTTTGATGCTTTTTAAAATGCTCATTAAAACCCAACTTATCAACATTAAAGCCATATTCAATAGCAAGCTCTTCTGTTACTTCGTATGGAAAACCATAAGTATCGTATAGTTTAAAAGCGATATCACCAGGAATAGTCTTAGAAGGCAAATTTCTTGTTATTTTAATAAATTCTTGCTCTCCTTGAGATAAAGTTTTAAAAAACTTTTCTTCTTCTTTGCTTAATTCCTTTTTGATAAAATCTTTTTTTTCTGTTAGCTCATTATAAAAAGATCTATAAATAGCTTCTACAGAATCAACAAGATCAGCTAAAAAATGGGATTTTATCCCAAGTTTCTTTGCATATCTGATAGATCGCCTTATTAGTCTTCTTAAAACATATCCTTGCCCCAAATTGGAGGGAAAAACAACAGAACTATCAGCAAGAATAAAGCAAGCTGCTTTAACATGATCAGAAATTATTCTAATACATCTATCATCATCTTCTTTTTGTCCATAAATTTTACCAGAAATATATTCTATTCTCTTTATTATGGGCATAAATGCATCTGTATCATAAACTGAAGATTTGCCCTGCAAAAAAGCAATTGTCCTCTCAAGACCCATTCCCGTATCAACGCATTTTCGACCCAATTCTATGTAATTGCCATTTTCATCTTTATTGTATTGCATAAAAACATTATTCCAAATTTCAAAATATTTACCACAAGAACACGTAATATTACAGTCAAGAGAACATTTAGACTTTCCAGTATCCACATATATTTCAGTATCTGGTCCACAAGGCCCTTTAGATCCAACAGGCCCCCAAAAATTATGATCCTTAGAAAGATAATGTATTCTATCTTTGGGAATACCCAGACTTTCCCAAACTTTAGCAGTCTCTGTATCACGCGGAATCTCTTGATCGCCTTCAAATACACTCACATAAAGACTGTCTTTTGGAATATTTAAATAATCAGAAGACGTCAAAAATTCAAAACTACACTTTACAGAATACTCTTTAAAATAAGCTCCAAGAGACCAATTTCCAAGCATTTCAAAAAAAGTTAAATGGCTTAAATCTCCAACCTCATCAATGTCGCCTGTTCTTAGGCATTTTTGAACATTAACAAGCATATCTCCTGATGGATGTACTTCTCCAAGAAGATACGGGATAAGGGGCTGCATGCCGGCTGTATTAAAAAGAACTGTAGGATCATTTTCAGGAACTAATGATTTCCCCATTATTTCAAAATGTTTTTTTGATTTAAAAAAATCAATATATTTTTTACGCAACTTATTAAGTGTCATTAAATAAATTCCTCATTTTTTCTATATATTATTAAATCGCCTTTTAAAGTTAAATTTTTAATATAATTAACAAAAGCTGTTGTCATAGTTTTTAAATCTTTTTTACTTATTTTCCCCAAAAAAGCTTCTTCGTCTAAAATAATTTCTTTGCGCCTTTTTGAAACATTTGAAAGCATTTTATCTCTAACCTCATCAGCTTTATCCTTAATAATAATTGCAATCTCTTTGTCTGTAAACTCTCTTAAAATATTATGAAGGTCATTATCCATTATTCTCAATATTACATTGATATCAAATATTTTTTCTCGAATTTCACTGTCCACAACAGGATTTAAATCCCGCATATTAATATTATTAAGCAAATTTTTCTCTTCATTAGAATCCATATAGCTTAAAATATCAACAAGTATCTTAGATCCATCAAGTTTATCTGTCTTAAGATTCCCTTGCATCTTAAATCTATCCTTAAGCTTATTTGAAATTGCCTCTATTGTCTCCATGCTCAATTGCCTTGGTTTGGCAAGATCTTTTACAAATTTTCTTCTATCTTCTTCTTCTAGCATTGAAAAAACATATTTTTTTTGATCTTTATTTAAATAATTATATAATATAACAAGCGTTTTAATATTCTCATCCTTAATTAATGCCCAAAGTTGTTCATGCTCAATTTTAGACAAATAATCAAAAGGAATAAAAATATCATTACCAGTAACTTTTTTATAAATTGATTTTGCTTTAGATTTTCCTAATGCTTTATTTAATAACTCATAAGCAAAGTTATCATCAACCTTAACATACCTTTTTTGATTTCTTAGTAACTCTTCAAATTCTTTAATAATATGCTCTTTTTCTTCTGGAGCAATATAACTAATCTTTGAAATTTCTCTGGTAATTAAGATTATATCTGAATCATCAAGCTCAGACATAATCTTAGCAGATTTTTCAAGTCCAATAGCCAAAAAATATTTTGCAATCTTTGTGACCTTACTCTCTTTGCGAATAAACCCTGGCTTTAACTCATTAATATTGTTGGATTTAGGCTCGACAGGTGCTTTACTTTTATTACCCTTAATAAGGCTTATCCAAGATCTAAGCATAGAGCCTTGAATCTCTGAATCGGAAAAATTTTTATTTAAACTTAAAGCATCAATTTCTTCAACAGTTTTTTTGCTTAAATTTTTAGCATTTTTATACTTGGAAAGCCTAGGATCCTGCATAACTTTCATCTCTTTTAATGTTTGTAAGAACTAGTAAATTGGGATGCTCTTTGAGAAGTCTGGCTGGACATTCATTAATAGAACTATTAGAAGCTAAAAAATTTTCTAAAGCACGCTTTTTATCAACACCCATAAATAACAAAACAACAGCCTTTGAACTAAACAAAGATTTCGGCGTTAAGCTTATTCTTTTGTTTGGGAATTTGGGAGAATTGTATTCATACTGATAACCTTCTACATCTGAAAACAACAATTTTCTTGAAGGGAAAAGCGATGCTATGTGGCCATCCTCACCAACAGAAACTATAATAAAATCAAAAATATTAAACCTAGAATTAAATTCAATATTATAGTCATGAATAGCTGTGGCTTCGTCTATTTCGCTATAAACAAAAGCATGAAATTTGGAAATGCTTATTAAATTTTTATCAACCATTTTGGAAAAAAAATTTTTATTTAAAAGATTATAATTGCTATTCTCATCATTTAACGGAACACACCGTTCATCAACTAAAAAAAAATGCGATCTTCTAAAAGAAAAATTTTGTTTAAGAAAAACGCTTAAAAAGCCAACTATACTTCGACCGCCACAAATTCCAATACTTGTATATTTATCTTTATCTACATTCATATTAAAAAAATCAAAAAATCTATCTTTTAAATAATTCTCTTCATCAGAATATAAAAACTCCATCTAACTTCCCTTAATACATATTAATCTAAATAATAATAAATAGTTGAAGCAATCCTTAATATTTTTTTAGGACAAAGCTTTGGATTGCCAAAGATTATATCAACTAGAAAAAATTTAAAGTATTCTTGATTTGCATTTTTAATTTTATCTAATTTAGAACCAAAATGTCTCGCAAATTCTAAAGCAGAGAGTTCTGCATTTCTTATTGAACCCGCTAGAATTTGAAAATTTGTATAATTAATTCTATTTAAATAATATCTTAAATCTATATTACTGCTAATTGGCAAGCCTTGATTATAAAACTCAATAATATTTTTTTCTAATGTTTTCATTTTTTCAATATCAATTGTATTAGCAATTAAAGCAACATACATACATATTTAATAAAAAAGTTTTAATCTTAGATAAATTTAAATTATTTGCTTTAATGCCGTCATTAATCGAATCACCATTCAAATCATCCTGCAAATTACAACTCGAAGATGCCAAAAGGATTTCTTTTTCGCTTATGCCCTTAGCCTTAATACAATTGTCATTTTTGATGACAATTTCTTTTACTCTGCAAGAAATTATAATTGAAAATGACAGAAAAAGTATTAAAAAAAATAAATCTTTTCTTCCAGGCATATAACAATTCCTCCTAAAAAAGATCAAATAATTGTTAAATCGGCTCGTTTATTCTAACATATTATATAATGTTAATGAATCGGAAAATATCAATAGCCCCAATGATAAACATCACAGACGAGCATTTCAGATATTTAATAAGACTTTTATCAAAAAAAGTTACATTATATACCCCAATGATTTCTGCAAAGTCAATAATTATGGGTGATGTAAAAAAAATTGTAAAGCAAAACCCCTTAGAATCTCCAATTGCAATTCAAATAGCAACAAACTCCAAAAATGATGCCCTTAAAGCTATTCAAATTCTTGAAAAACACTTTAATTTTGACGAATACAATCTTAATGTTGGATGCCCATCTCTAAAAATCCAAAATGCAAATTGTGGAGCCTGTCTAATGAGCAATGCTAATCAAGTAGGTGAAATTTTAAAAACGATGAAAGAAAACACAAATAAGCCTATTTCAATTAAACATAGATTGGGTATAAGGCCTTTATCTAGTGATTACAAAAATGAAAGTTATTCTGAGGTAAAAAACTTTGTCAAAATAATCTCAGATTTTGGTATCAAAAATTTTATTATACATGCAAGGATTGCAATATTAAAAGGATTTTCTCCTAAAAATAATAGGAATATTCCAAAATTAAGACATGAATTTGTATATAATCTGAAAAAAGAGAATAAAAATTTGTTTATTGAGATAAATGGAGGAATCAAAAACTCAGAGCAAATTAAAAAACACTTATCTTTTGTTGATTCTGTCATGATTGGGAGAAGTGCATTTGAAAATCCATACTTTATTGCAAACGCCTCAAGAGAATTTTTAAACGAAACTGATGAAATTCTTACAAGAAAAGATATATTGATGCAAATGGTAGAATACATTAAAGAATACGAAAATTATTTGTCGATAAATATATTATTCAAGCATCTTATGGGAATAGTATTCTCCAAAGAAGGAGCTAAAAAATTTAGACAAAATTTAACAGCACCATTTCCAAAAAACTTAAAAAAGCATGAAATATTGCTAAAAGCTATAGAAACATTGCCAGAAAAAATACTAAATTCTAATTCTTAAAAGGAATATAATCAAAACCTGTATACTTAACCAAACTTTTAGGAATTCTAATTCCTCCCTTTTGATCCTGAAAGTTTTCAAGTATGGAAATAATAACCCTTGTTGTAGCTATTGCTGTTCCATTTACCATGTGTGCAAATTTATTTTGTCCATCTTGATCTTTGTATCTAATCTTAAGCCTTCTTGACTGATAATCTGTACAATTTGAAGTTGAAGTAATCTCCCCATAACCACCTTTTCCGTCTCTGCCAGGCATCCAAGCTTCAATATCATATTTTTTATAAGCTGGAGAGCCAAGATCAAAAGAACAAATATTTAAAACCCTATAAGGAATTTCAAGCTCGGTAAAAATTTGCTCTTGAATACTTAAAAATTCATCATGAATAACTCCAGATTCTTCTGCTTTGCAAAAACAAAACATCTCCACCTTGCTAAACTGATGAACTCTATAAAGACCTTTTGAAAGCTGACCATATGCTCCAGCTTCTTTTCGAAAACAATGTGAAAACCCTGCCATTCTTATTGGCAAAGTGAGATCTATTATTTTATTATAATAATAACCGCCAAGCGTAATTTCAGAAGTGCCCACAAGATATTTATCTGTATCTTCAATCTTATAAATATTGCTTTCGTTGCCACGAGGATTAAAACCAATTCCATCAACTATAAACTCTCTTGCAACATCAGGAGTGATAAAAACATCAAAACCTTTTTCTCTTAATTTATTTAAAGAGAAATTAATAAGAGCAATTTCTAAAAAAACTGCTTCATTTTTAAGATAATAAAATTTACTCCCGCTAATCTCACGTGCTCTGTCAAAATCTAAAAGATCTAAATCTCTGCCAAGCTCTAAATGATCTTTTGGCTTAAAATCAAACTGTGGAACAACTCCAACCCTTTTTATTTCAAAATTATCTTCTTCACTACTGCCAATAGGCACATCAGGTGACAAAATATTGGGCACTTTCTTATTTTCAAGGTCAAAATCAACAGATACTCTTTCAAGCTCTTCTTCTAGATCAATAAGCTGTTTTTTCAAAATCTTTCCGGTTTCTATTAAAGAGATTTTTAAAACCTTGTCAAGATTTTCTCGCATTTTAGAAGAATTTTCATTTCTTTTTGCATTAAGCTCACCAATTTTGGTAATTAGTTTTTTTCTCTTATAATCAAGATAAATTAACTTATCAATATCTAAAACAAGGCCTCTTGCTTTAATACTTCTCTTAACAAGATCAAGGTTATCTCTAATAAATTTCAGATCAAGCATCCTATCTCCTAAGATATGTCTTAAGTAAAATTTTTAAACAAAATTACAAATAATATTAATTCATATCAAGGTTATTATATAATATCTTATAACAGGATTAGAATAAATATTGCAGGGAGAAATCATCGCATGCTAAATCCAAGAACAATAAAAACAACTTTTATGTTAATATCTACATTAATGATTTTTAACGGATGTACAAAAAAGTTAACCAAGATCAATTTTAAAGATATTAGCTTAAATAGCAACAAAATGAATTCTTTAATAATAAATTCAATAAGCTCAAAAGAAGAATCACAATTTTATGAATACAATATTAGAATACCCAAATTAATAATTGAGGGAAAAGAAAAAGGAAATCTTGAAGAATTGAATAATGAGATTAATGAATATGTGAGCCAAATTGTAGCAAGACTTGACATTGTTAGTAAAGAGCTTAAACCTGAGAATAAAAAATTCAGCTTAAAAATAGACTATGAAATTTACCATGGGCACAATATTTATACAATAATACTTATTGCAACCCAAAAAATTAATGATAGCCCCATTACAAATTACAGAAGTTATTACATTCAAGATAAAGGAAATTATATTCATAATATTGACGACATAATTAAAACAGATGAAGCATTCCCATTTTTTATAAAAAAAATTAAAGAAAAAATTTTACCTAACGAATTATTATTTGATTTACAACAAGCAGTAATTTACTTTGAAAACAAAAAAATTATTATTAAATTCCCAGAATACACATTTAAACTAGATGACACAGAGGAGCTGCCAAACATATTTGAATTTAATGAAAGTGAAATAGCACAATTTGTAAAATAAGGATTAAAGACATAAATGAAAAAGAAAAAAATTTTCAAACTAATTTCAAAAACTTATTTAGAAGAATATGATGCAGAAGGATATTATTTTAAACACGAGAGTGGCCTTGAAGTATTTCACTTAAAAAGTGATTCTTTTAAAGAAAATGCATTTTGCATAGCTTTCAAGACAATACCCTCAAACAATACTGGGGTTGCACATGTTTTAGAGCACACAATTTTTTGTGGCTCTAACAAATATAAAATAAAAGATCCATTTCTTTACCTATTAAAAGGAAGTCTAAACACATTTTTAAATGCAATGACATTCCCAGACAAAACCATCTACCCAGCAGCATCAACAATTGAAAAAGACTATTTTAATTTATTTAATATCTATGCCGATTCTATATTTAACCCATTGCTCAAAAAAGAGTCATTTATGCAAGAAGGATACAATATAAATCCAAAAGATTTTAAAGTATCTGGAATTGTCTTTAATGAAATGAAGGGTAGCTATTCAAATAAAAATTCTCTAATAAATGAAATAGCAAGCAGTTCTCTTTTTGAAGAGGGCGCATATAAATACGATTCAGGCGGAATCCCAACAAATATTATTGATCTTACCTATGAAAGTTTTTTAGATTTTTATAAAAAATATTATACACTTGAAAACTGCAAAATATTTTTATGCGGCAACACTCAAACTGAAAAAAATCTAAATTTCATTGAAAAATACATAATAAGGCCTTATAAAAAAGAAAAAAGCAACGTTAATATTGACATAGAAAACGTTAAAAGATGGGAAAAGGGGAAAAAATTAACATATAAAATTCCTAAAGAAAACGATAATTCTCTTGGAGTATACACAATAAATTGGCTTTGCACAGAAATTAATAATATTGAAGACAGCATTGGTCTTGAAGTTCTCTCAGAAATACTCTTAGACGATTCTTGTTCATTCATAATTAATATCTTAAAAAGTGGGATAGGAGAAGACATAGCCCACATTAGCGGAATCAATACAGATTTAAAAGAATCTATTTTTTCATTTGGACTCCAAAATGTCATTGCAAACAAAGAAAAAGAATTTAAAAATTTAGTTTTCAGCGAGCTTAAAAATTTAGTAAAAAATAAAATTCCAAAAGAATTAATAAAAGGAATTCTTTTTGGCTACGAATTCGCTTTAAAAGAAGAAAAAGGACAAAATTTTCCTATCGCTTTAATGATAAAAAGTTTAAAAGGTTGGCTAAATGGACTACATCCAATCAAAACATTACAAACAAGCTACTATATAAATGAAATTACAAATAAATTGGAAAAAGGAATTTATTACTTCGAAAATTTAATTGAAAAATATCTAATACTTAATAATCATTATACATTAATAAGCTTTATTCCATCACACGATACAGAAAAGAAAATGGAAGAAGAAATTGAAAAAAAATTGATGACAAGGGAAATTGAAATTAAACAAAATCCAGAAGAATTTTTACAATTTAAAAAAGACTACAATCAGTTTAAAAAATACCAAAATAAAAAAGATTCTAAAGCAGATATAGCAAAACTTCCCTTACTAAAAATAGAAGATTTGCCAAAACAAATAGAAAAAAGTTTGGATCTTAATGAAATAAAAGAGCTAAATCTACATTCTTTTAAGCTTAAGAGTAACAATATTTTCAATGTAAATTTATTTTTTAAACTAAATTTTTTAGAAAAAGAAGATTACATATACCTATCTTTATTCAAAAGAGCTCTTCAAGATTTATCTACAAAAAATTATTCTTACATAGACATTAACAATAAAATCCAAAATACTTTAGGGCAAATAAATATATCTGAAAGTTACGACGAGGATATTGATGGAAACATTTTAAATTCATTTAACATTGGCTTTAAGTCTTTTAACAATAAAGTTAAAGAATCATTTGAGCTGATAAAAGAAATTTTAATTAATATTAACTTTCATGATTATGAGAGATTAAAAGAAATAACACTAAGCTTGAAAAATGATTTTAAATCCTTATTAATCCCTAAGGGACATCTTTTGGCAATGTTAAGATCCAAATCAAAACTAAAATTAAATGAATATTTAAAAGAATTGCAAAATGGAATAACAGGTAGAGAGTTTTGGCAAAAAGCAAAAACCGATATAGAATCTTTAAAAGAAATCGCAAATAAATTAGACAATTTAAAAAACAAAATAATTTTAAAAAACAATCTATCTGCACTAATAATGGGAAATACTGACGACATTCTTAAAAACTTAGAAAATGAATTTTTCAATCTAAAAGAAAGCCTAGAAGAGAGCACTCATTACAATAGGTTGCTCAATCTTGATACAAACAGCAAAGCATTTAGAGAAATAATAATTATCCAATCAAAAGTAGCTTTTAATGCTATATGTTTCCCTAGTTACAAAATCAACGATGCGAATTATCCAAAAGCAAATTTTCTAGAGCATGTATTAAGAAGTGGAATTTTTTGGGAAAAAATAAGGGTAATGGGGGGTGCATACGGAGCAAGCGCATCAATTACCAATGGAATCTTCTCCTTTGCGTCCTACAGAGATCCTAATTTCACCAAAACTTATCAGGCTTTTGAAAAATCTTTAGAAGAATTAGCTAATAATAAAATGACAGATGAAGAGATTTATACCTATTTGATAGGCTTAATAGGAACTAACATCTATGTAAAAACTAAAGCTACAGAAGCTTTGCAAAGCTATAGAAGAAAAATGCTAAATATTAGTGACAGCTTAAGACAAGATATTCGAAATGCCTACTTTACAATTACACCGCAAGATATTAAAGAAATATCCACAAAGATTCTAACACAAATAAGACAACACAACAGCATTGCATCTTTGGTAAATAACCAAATATACGAAGAAGAAAAGAACAACCTAGAAAAATTAATAGGAAAAGAATATAGCTTAAAAAAAATTTATTAATATTTTCTCAAAATTTCATACAAAAAAGCCAATTTTTAGGACTTTTTATACCTTTTATTAAATTTATCAATTCTTCCTGCTGCATCAACAAACTTTTGTTGGCCGGTATAAAAAGGATGAGATTTGCTTGTAATCTCAACAGTAATCAATGGATATTCCTTTCCATCAATATATTTAATAGTTTCCTTTGAATTCAAAGTAGACCTGGTCAAAAACATTGCTCCATTTGATCCGTCTTTAAATACCACTAAATTATCTTTAGGATGTATATCTTTTCTCATAAAACCTTCCTCTTAATCTTCAATAAAGTTTAATTGACATTAAAAATAATGTCAATTTATTTAATTACCATTGCTCATTGTCTTTAAGAAAATTTCATTGTTTTTGCTTTTTTTCATCTTTTCTATCAGAACTTCAACTCCCTCATAATCATCAACACCTCCAAGTATTCTTCTAATAAGCAAAATCTTAGAACGCTCCTCTTCACTAAGAAGCAATTCTTCTTTTCTGGTGCCTGACTTTTTAATATTAATAGCAGGGAAAAGTCTTCTGTCTGCCAAACTTCTATCAAGAATTAATTCCATATTACCAGTACTTTTAAATTCTTCAAAAATAACTTCATCCATTTTACTGCCAGTATCAACCAAAGCAGTAGCTATAATAGTTAAACTTCCCCCTTCTTCTATATTTCTAGCAGACCCAAAAAACCTCTTTGGCTTATGAAGAGCATTAGAATCTACCCCACCCGATAAAATTTTACCAGAAGTTGGCATAGTTTGATTATATGCCCTTGCAAGCCTTGTAATAGAATCAAGCAAAATAACAACATCTTTTTTGTTTTCAACAAGCCTTTTAGCCTTTTCAATAACCATCTCTGCTACCTGAACATGCCTACTAGCCTGCTCATCAAAATTAGATGCAATTACTTCGCCTTTAACGCTACGAATCATATCTGTAACTTCTTCTGGCCTCTCATCAATAAGCAATATCATTAAAATAACATCTGAATAATTAGTAGTTATTGCATTAGCTATTTTTTGAAGCAAGGTAGTCTTTCCTGCTTTTGGAGGAGAAACTATTAAAGCCCTTTGCCCCTTACCTATAGGTGAAAAAAGATTAATAAGCCTTGTAGAAATATTGCAATTTTCATATTCAAGATTCAATTTCACATTGGGATAAAGAGGAGTTAAATTATCAAAAGGTATTCTGTTTTGAGCAAACGTAGGATCTTGATCATTAATAGATTTAATTTTAACCATTGCAAAAAATCTCTCACCATCTCTAGGTGATCTAATTTGGCCATATAAAATATCACCTGTCCTTAAATTAAAAAGTCTAATCTGAGAAGGAGAAACGTAAACATCATTGCCCCCAGAAAGATAAGAATTTGATGCAGTTCTCAAAAACCCATAACCATCACTAAGCACATCAAGCACTCCTGTAAATAAAACATCAATATTATTCTCACTTAATATTTTCACCAATAAAAATATTAATTCGGTTTTTTTCATTGTTACAGCAATAGTATGATTGGTCCCAAGACCTTCAACAATTTTCCTAACCTCTGTAATTGGCTTATCATAAAGTTTTTCAATCTCTACATAATCTTTACCATTAAAAAATTTGATGATATTACTTTGCTCTAAAGTTTTAATATTATTTTCTAAACCTGAAGAAGGAATATCATAATCAAAATCAGGAAATATTACCCCATTTGAATCCTTTACACCACTTAAATCTGCAGATTTTGTCACGTTAGATGCAAAATCCTTTTTAGCAACAACTTTAACCACTTTTTTTTTCAAATTATCTTCAATCTTAAACTCTTTAGAAACATCCAACCGCCTTATTTCACTTTCTAAATCAAATTCACCATTTTTTTTATCCATATTTTCCTCTACGAATTAAATTTTTAAGAAAGGATTTTATAAAAATCTACTTATTATTAATTAATAAAAAACACTGACCCTATTGCAAAGTATCTTTTATTTGTGAAACGGTGAAAGAAAATAAATCTACAATTTCATTAGACTTTATCATTTCACACTTACCATCAAAAATTATATTATCATTAATAAATATTTTTTTTGTTTTTATATCCCCATATATTTTACAACCGCTGTTTAAATAAACCTTGCTAGCAGCATTTACATTACCCTTCAAAATTCCTTCTACTATCAATGTATCACAAATTACCACATTGGTAATAACCTTACTATTCTTGCCAATAAAAAGCACACCCCCTTTTGAAGATATTTCACCCTCAAAAGAAGAATCAAGATACAAAGTTCCTTCAAATTTTAATTTTCCTCTAAAAGTTAAACTGGAGTCCAGCTTACAATCCCATTTATAAGAATCTACAATATTAACCGGCATTTAACCTTTGATACCCCACACTCTCTCTTTCAAATCTTTGCCTGGACGAAAATACGCAACGTGATGATCTAAGACCTTAACATACTCCCCTGTTTGAGGATTGCGAGCATTTAAGCGTCCCTTTCTTTTTCTAACTTCAAATGTACCAAAAGATCTAAACTCAATAACATTATTCGAACAAAGATTACTTTTAAGCTCTTCAAAAAAAGCATCTATTACAAGTCTTATATATTTTTTTTCTAATTTCAGATTATTATTTTTAATATTCAAAGATATTTGATCAACAATGTCTGACTTAGTAACCTTTGGTCTTCTTGAAAAAGACATAAACTAATTTCCTTACTTTAACAGCAAAACATTTAAACGAGATTTTTTTCTAGCAGCCTTATTTTTATGAATTATTCGCTTTCTAGCAGCAGTGTCTAGTTTTTTTGCAACAAATTTAAAAAATTCAATAGCTTCGTCTTTCTTGCCCGCTTTTATCATGTTGATACAGCGTTTTTCTATTGTTTTTAATTCACTTTTTACACTTACATTTCTAATCTTTCTTTTTAAATTTTGACGAGAGCGCTTCAATGCAGATGCATTTTTTCTCAAGTTATACTCCTTAATAATATTATTAAACAATAGCTTTAATATATCAACTAATTCAAATATAGTCAATCAAAGATTTAAGTTAATTCAGTACAATAGTTTTGATTAATATATTCAAAAACCTTTTGCATGGAATAAGAAATTTTTTTATTCAAAATATATACCTTTTTTGTCTGATGATTTTCTTTGTATAAAAAGCATAAATAATTTTTATTGTTAAATTCAAATTCTCTGGCAATAAAAATTTTTTCAAAAAATTCATAAAAATAAATTTCACTTTTAAAAATTTTTCTTTCACAGATTGAATCTTTCCTAAACTCATAAAATAACACTATATTGCTAATAACTGAAAAATCCCCCAACAAAACTTTAATATCAATAAAACAAATAAATAAAAAAATAAATATATTGCTTAATGAAATGTAATAAACAAATAAAGCAATCATAATGCGAGCTAAAAACATAAAAAGATAAGTATAAGATAAATAATATCTTATTGGAAAATTTTCCAATTTTGGAACAAACAGATCTTTTCTCTTAATTTTAAGCTCTTTAAATAATTCACTTGAACCATTGCCTGTCCAAAAACAAACCTTAATCTTTTTTTTATTTTTTAATTGCAAAATCAAAACATTGTCTGATAATCTTTTTTCAAACGAAATAATATCACCAAAATCAAAACTATAACTTAAAAAAATGCCCTTATAATAAATCTTAGATCCCTTAAAAGAAATAAAACAAAAATATCTTAAATAAAAAAAAATTACAAAAAAATTTACCAAAAGAAGTGCTAAAACAAAGTAAAAAAAACTTACGTCATAAAAATCCAAATAAAGCAAACAAATCACAACATTAAACACAAACAAACTAATTAATTTTACATTATTGAAAAATAAATCACGCATAATATAAAAATAAATCTACACATTAAATTTAAAAAAGATTACATCTCCATCTCTTACAATATATTCTTTGCCTTCAATTCTAACAAGTCCTTTCTCTTTTAATTTTTGAACACTTTGAAATTTAAATAAATCCTCGCAAGAATAAACTTCTGCTTTAATAAAACCCCTCTCAAAATCACTATGAATTATTCCAGCAGCTTTGGGCGCTCTCATGCCCTGCTTGAATGTCCAAGCTCTAACTTCTTGTAAACCTGCTGTAAAATAGGTTCTAAGGCCCAAAGTATAATAGGCTTTTTTAATTAAATTGCCAAGACCGCTATCATTTATTCCAAATAATTCTAACATTTCATTTTTATAAGATATATCCTTTATTTGGGCAAGTTCAGCTTCAATTTTGGCACATAAGATTAAAAAATCATTTCCTTCTTTCAAGGCAATATTTTTTACAATATTTGTATATTTATTGCCGCTAAGTGAATTTTCATCAACATTACAAACATACAAAACTTTTTTAAAAGTCAAAAGATTTAATGATCTAATAAAGTTGTATTCAAAATCATCAAATTTAAACTCAACAGCAGGATTCATATTGCTTAAATGGTCTTCAAGTCTTTTTAGCATTAAAACAATTGCCTTAGAAGATTCACTAATTTTCTTATCAGTGCTTTTGGCATTTTTTTCTTGTTTTTGAAGACTTTTTTGAACAGTTTCAAGATCAGATAGACAAAGCTCAACATTAATTGTAGTTATATCTTTCTCAGGATTAATATCGTCATTAATATGAATAACCTCTTTTTCTTCAAAACATCTTACAACATGAACAATAAGAGAAACTTCGCGAATATTAGCCAAAAATTTATTGCCAAGCCCTTCGCCTGTTGATGCTCCCTTGACAAGGCCTGCAATATCCACAAATTCCATAACAGCAGGAATAATTTTGCGTGGAACAATGCACTCTGAAATTTTTAAAAGCCTTTCATCGGGAATCTCTACTATTCCTATATTTGGCTCAATGGTACAAAAAGGATAATTCGCGATCTCAACATTAGATGATGTCAAAGATGAAAATAAAGTAGATTTACCCACATTGGGAAGTCCCACAATCCCCGCATTAAGTCTCATAGCTTAAACCTCTAATAAAATCAAAAATAAATCTAATTAATAAAATATGCAAACTCCCCTCTTCCTGTCTGTTGATTTATATTTGCTTCAACAGATAAATTAAAATATTTATTAGGTTCTTGAGGGCCTGGATAATAATATTCCAACAAATAAGTGCCCGTTTTTTGTTCTAAAATTAAATCATAAACTTTAGATACACCTTCATAAGATGAAAAAGGAATTATGGCGCCACCGGTTTCATTAACTAAGTACTGAAGCTTGCTATTAATAGGATCATTACCAAATAGTATTAAGTAAAACCTTATATCATTATTTTTATAATAGCTTACTATTGTATCTAAAGAGTACTTTTCAAAAGCTTTACGATTTAAAATACCACCACTAAAATAAACTACTGCTCTTCTTGAGCTTTTTGACATAAGCCCAGAACCTGCCAACTTCAAACTAACGTCTGTTTTTACAGCATCTGTACTATAAGGACCAAGAGAACTTGTATTTCTAATGCTATTTGTCAAGCTTTCAATATTATCTATAATGGGCACACTTGTTGCATTTATAAAACTAAAGTTCTTATTTTTTGACAACTCTATTAAAGAATTTAAACCTACAATTTGATCTAAATCATATTTTTTCATATAAGAAGATTTATCAAAAACAACTGCTATATTAATGTCTTTTGAAGCATTTACATTATATGCTACCTTAGGATTGATAATGTAATAATTTTCATTTGAAATTGAAAAATTTTCACTTTTAAGCCCAACAACTGGTAATCCGCTTTTACTGCTAACATTAAGCTCAACGTAAATTTTAGGCCCTCCAAGCCTAACTATTCTTCTAACATCAACATTTAAACTGTCATAAAGACTTGCATCACTCTTGTAAACTGAAACCTTGGCATTATTAAAATCTGAGACAATCATCTGATTATTGGCATCCAAAATAGATGAAGAAATTTTAGAATTCATTTTATCTGCTTTTAAAATTTTTGTAATTGTCTTTTTAGCAATACTATATTTATAAACACCATCTTTTGAGGATACTATAACATTGTTGCCTACAAAATCACTACTAAGCCCCTCTATTCCCTCAATAGAAGTAAAAACTGAATACAAATGATTACCACTGGTATCAAAAACTTCAATGGTATTTCTCAGAGAATCTGCAACATAAATGTTTTCATTCAAATAAGTAACACCTGTGGGGCCTAAAAGGCCCTTATAACCTGAAGTCCCAGAACCAAAATGCAAAATAAAATCACCCTCAAGTCCAAATTTACTTACTCTTTTATTTCCCCATTCACTTACATAAATATAGTTTCTCTTATCAATAGCCATATACTGAGGAGCAAGCAATTCGCCATCTTTTGTGCCTTTCTTTCCAATAGATTTCCTTTTAACTCCAAGAACTTTGTCATAAACACCAATTTCATCACTTGAATAAAGAGTCACATAAAGCAGATTATTAGCTTCAATAACATCATAAGGTGATTTTAAATAACTAAAGCCATCTTTAACTAAAGCATTAACATTATTATTAACATCAAAATACAATATTTCATTGCCTACAAAGTTAGCAGCGTAATATCCGCCGTACTTATCAGCCCTTAAAGATGTAATCTGATACCCATGTGGCCTTTTATAAATAGAATTATCAAGAGAAGCAACTTTTACAAGTTTTTTAAAATTAAGTTCACAATTTGAAAAAATACCTCTCCTTTGCTCAATAGTAGAAATCAAATGTCTAAGATAGGGAACCTTATAGCCTTGATCTTTTAAATTTCTCCATTCCATTAAAGCTTCTTCAACATAACCCAGTCTATAATAAACATTGCCAGTCCAAAAATGATAATCAAGATTATTAGGATCAAAGCTTAAAATTTTTTTAAAAGATAAAAGAGCATCATCGTAAATTCCATTATTATAAGAATTAAGAGCCCATTTAAACTCTTCCTGAGCATCTTTATTAGTAACTATTCCTTGGGCATGCAAACTAAAAATATTTAAAAAAAACAAACCAATAAAACCAAAAATTAACATAATCCCCTTTACTCTTTAAATACCTATTATAAGCATAACTTTTCCAAAAAATAATACAAAAAAATTAATACTATCATATAAAATTATTAATGATAATGTTAAATATACTACACCATTATGTTACTAATAATAGTAAAAAAGAGGAAAAATGAAAACTAGATGCTTTTGCTTAGCCGCATTTTCAGGAATTCTTACAACACTTGCAATTCCAAATGAGATTAAAGAAACCGGATATTCAATCCTGGGATTTGTTGCTTATGTACCACTTTTTATAGCCTTAAACAAACTAGAAGATAAAAAAACATTAATGGGACTGACGGTATTTTACTTTATAATAGCCAACAGCCTACAAAATTTTTGGCTTGGGTTTTTTCATGCATTTGGATGGATTACATTCATTGGAGTGATAATAGGGTACATTCCATATTCATTAACTCTAGGCTATTTCCTTTATTATTCTTTAAAAAGCTTTAAAAATAAAACGATGAGCATAACAATGCTTTTTACATTTTATGATTACTCAAGATCAATTGGATTTTTAGCATATCCCTGGGGGCTTGCAGCTTTCACCGTAAATAACTTCAATAATTTAATTCAAGTAGCAGACATTTTTGGTGTATTTTTTGTATCATTTGCAGTCTACTTTTTAAACTCGGGAATTGCAGACTTTCTAATCCACAAAAACAAAACAAATTTGCTAAACATAGCATTTCCAACATTGCTAATAACAACATCTTTTACTTACGGAATGATCAAAAAAATTGAGCTAAAAAACTTATTAGCAAAAGAAATAGACAGTCTAAACATTGCAGCTATTCAGCTTAACACTGATCCATGGTTGCCAGGAAATGACAAAAAAGGAATAAGAGATTCTATTGAAATTACAGAGCAAGCCTTAAAAGAAAATCCAAAAATAGAATTTGTAATCTGGAGCGAAGGGGTACTAACCTACCCTTTTAGCAAAGAAGATCAACACTTTAAAAGCTCTGATTTGCACAATGAGCTTAAAAATTTTATAAAAGAACGCAAAATCCCATTTGCCATTGGGGCTCCCTCAAATTTGGACAAAGCCATGGGGATTCAACAAAATTCTATTTATATGATAGAGCCAAACCTCAACATTGCAAACATATATTCCAAAATATTCTTAGTCCCTTTTGCAGAAAAAATTCCATTTTACGAATATAAATTTGTAAGAAACTTTTTTTTAAAAAACTTTAGAATCTTGGGACAGATTGAAGGAAATAAAATTGAAATATTAAAATTGAAAAAGTTTAAATTTGCTCCTTTAATATGTTATGATGATGCATTTCCAGAGCTTTCAAGGTTTTACAAAACCCAGGGCGCTAATATATTAGTAAATTTTTCAAACGATTCTTGGTCAAAAACAAATTCAGCAGAATGGCAACACTTTGTTGTGGCTAAATTTAGAAGCATTGAAAATGGAATCAAAACTATTAGAGCTACAAACTCAGGAATTACTGCAACCATCAACGAATATGGAGAAACCATTAAAAAACTGGAAACTTTTAAAAAAGGATACCTATTATCAACCGTAAAACTGTCCCCAACGTTTACAACCATTTATGAAAAAATTGGAGACTCGTTTATACATATATTAGTGATGATGTTTTTAATCACAACACTAAGATTTCAATTTATGGAAGACAAAAACCAATTATTATCATCCTCTGTGGTAAAAATTAAAGTTTGACGTTCTTTCCAAAATGGAAAATTTTTAGTAACATCATTTTTTTTGGCATTAACATTAACAGCAAAAGAAGTATCGTTGGATTTTGAAATTTTTAAAGACTTTAAATCGTAATAATCATCAACTGACAGATACTCTAACTCATCAACATCGGCCTTAGATGAAGCACTTGACAAAGTTGATATAAAATCATTTTTTGATTCAAATTGACCCATAACATTAACTTTATCCGCAATAACTGAATCAAACAAGTCAAAGTTCCTAGAAATTAAAGCTCTTGCAAACTTTCCAAATTGAAACTTAATAATTTTATCTTGATTTTTGCTTCTCTCTCTTTGAGCAATATATTCTATTTTAGGAGCATTTGTAAAATCATTGATTTCTATTTTTTCGTGCACTATTCCAGGTACTTCCTCAAGCTTAATATCCTCAAGCATAACAACCTTAGGATTGTCATCTTTAATCCTAGCATCAAGCTCTTTAACTGCAAGCTTGATATCAAATCCCTTTTTCAAATCTGGATAAATCTTTAAAGCTTTTGCTTGAAAAAGCTTTCCTTTTTTAATTTTACCAACGTTTATATATCTTTGACCAACCTCATAATAAAAAATAGCAAGCTCTTTTTGCTTATCAATATAAGAAGAACTACCTTGAGCAAATAAATTCAAAAAAACAAAAGAACATAAAATATATAGAAGAAATAATCTTCTCATAAGAACCTCCATTAACACTCAACCTTAAAATAAAACAAAAGAATGTCAATCTACTATAAATAATTATAATACAAGTTTATCTCTAATTAAAGAAATCACTTTATTCCTATCTTCTTCGCTAAAAATATTTATATTATCGTAAGAAAATTTTATTTTTGACGACAAGTTGTATTCATCATACCACTTTAAATATTTCCTATTAAGACCCTCAAGATAATCTCTGGGAATATTCATTTCAAAGCTTCTATTTCTATTTTTAATTCTGCGCTCAACTTCATCAATACTACAATCAAGATAAACAAGCAAACTTGGTCGCTGAGAATGTTCAAGCATATTATCAAGAAGATCGATATATATTTTATATTCCTCATCAGAAATATGCCCATCACAATTTAAAAGAGACGCAAACACACAATCACCATAAATAGATCTGTCTAATATGCCCCCTTTTGTTCTAAATACACCTTTTATTAATTTAAATCTCTCATTAAGAAAATTAATTTGAACTGGAAATGCCCATCTGGATTTATCTTTATAAAATTTGTCTAATACAGCTAAAGTAAAATCATTATTCAGTTCACTGTAAAAAGGAACTTCCAACTCCTTTGATAAAATATTTCCAAGAGTAGTTTTTCCTACCCCAATTAAACCTTCTATTACAATCACCAAGTCTACCTCCAAAATAACTTAAATAAATTCAAATATAAGCTAAAAAAAGAATTACTAACGAACAAAACTTCATTAATGAAAAAATCCAATGTAAAAATTTTAATATAAAATAAAAAATCCTTAAACAAATTTTAGAAAAGAAATTCATAATTTAAAAATTAAAATTCTTAAATTATTGACATTAATCTTAATTAAAAATAAGATATTAAATATAATTTTAATAAAGCTTTTATTAGAAAAATTAATTTTTTTTAATAAAAGAGACTAAAATAAAAAAATTCTAACCATCTTGCAAAAAACAAAATAAAATTTAATTAAAAAATTAAATATTATTCGGATTAAAAAATCAAAAATTAAAACTTCTTAATAAAAAATAAAATAGTTATAAAGATAAGGAGATATAATTATGAATTATACAAAATTCCAAGAATTTATATCGGAATTTTTGGGAACATTTATCCTATTGGCTCTAGGAACTGGATCTGTTGCAATGACAGTATTATTTTCCTCAAGTCCCGAAATACCAGGAGAAATAATAAAAGGGGGATATACAAATATAGTATTTGGATGGGGATTGGGTGTAACGTTTGGTATTTACACAGCAGCAAGAATGAGCGGAGCACACCTAAACCCAGCTGTTAGCATAGGATTAGCAAGTGTTGGAAAGTTTCCCGTTTTAAAACTTTTACATTACATTGTAGCGCAAATATTAGGAGCTTTTACAGGTGCATTGATGACACTTGTCGTATTTTATCCTAAATGGATAGAAATGGATCCTGGCTTAGAAAATACTCAAGGAATAATGGCAACTTTCCCTGCTGTTCCTGGATTTTTGCCTGGATTTATTGATCAAATTTTTGGAACTTTTTTGCTAATGTTTTTAATTTCTGTTGTTGGAGATTTTACAAAAAAACACAGCGACAATCCATTTATTCCTTTTATTGTAGGAGCAGTGGTTTTATCAATAGGAATAAGTTTTGGGGGAATGAACGGCTATGCTATTAATCCTGCAAGGGATCTGGGACCAAGAATTTTGCTCTTATTTGCTGGATTTAAAAATCACGGATTTAACGATCTAAGTATAGTTATTGTACCAATAATTGGCCCAATAATTGGAGCAATTTTGGGAGCTACAATTTACGAATTTACACTAAAAAATAACAAAGACTAAAAGAAAAAATATTTATCTTTATTAAAGAAAAAAGGAAAAACTATGAAATACATTTTATCTATTGATCAAGGTACTACTAGCTCGAGAGCAATGGTATTTGATAAAAATGCAAACATAAAAGGGTTTGCTCAAAAAGAATTTACTCAAATTTATCCACAACCAAGTTGGGTGGAACATGATCCTACAGAAATATGGGGCTCACAACTTGGAGTTATAACAGAAGCTATGGCAAATGCAAGAATTTTGCCCAACGAAGTTGATGCTATTGGAATAACTAATCAAAGAGAAACTACGGTTATATGGGAAAAAAATACAGGAAAACCCATCTATAATGCAATAGTATGGCAAGACAGAAGAACTGCAAAAATTTGTGACCAATTAAAAAAAGAAGGAAAAGATAAAATTATTTTGGAAAAAACAGGCTTGGTGCTAGATTCTTATTTTAGTGGAACAAAAATAATGTGGATATTGGATAATGTAGAAGGCGCCAGACAAAGAGCTGAAAATGGCGAATTATGCTTTGGGACAATAGATACATGGATACTGTGGAATCTGACTCAAAAAAAAGAACATGCAACTGACTACTCTAATGCTTCAAGAACATTATTATTAAACATTAAAACATTAGAGTGGGATGATGAGCTTTTAAGCATATTAAATGTTCCAAAAGCAATTTTGCCTGAACTTAAAGAAAGTTCTACAATATATGGCAAAACAGACAAAGCACTATTTGGAGCAGAAATTCCTATTGCAGGAATTGCTGGAGATCAATTTGCAGCAACATTTGGACAAGCCTGCCTTAAAAAGGGTATGGCTAAAAACACTTATGGAACTGGTTGCTTCTTAACGGTCAATATAGGAAAAGAACCAATCATTAGCCACGACAAGCTTTTAACTTCAATTGCATGGGGAAGAAAAAAATCTGTAACTTACGTTCTTGAAGGAAGTGTTTTTATTGGAGGAGCTGTAATCCAGTGGCTAAGAGATGGTCTTGAATTTTTCAGAAAAAGCTCAGATGCAGAAGCTTTGGCAAGCTCTGTCTCAGATAATGGTGGAGTTTATTTTGTGCCAGCATTTGTTGGGCTTGGTGCACCTCACTGGGATTCTTATGCAAGAGGAACAATCATCGGAATAACAAGAGGCTCAACAAAAGCTCACATTACAAGAGCTGCTCTTGAGAGTATCGCATTTCAAAGCTTTGATATACTAAATACCATGAAAAAATCCATTCCCAACTTTGAAATTCAAGAATTAAGAGTAGACGGGGGAGCAAGTCAAAACAATCTATTAATGCAATTTCAAGCTGATCTTTTAGAATGCAAAGTTGTAAGACCAAAAATGACAGAAACAACCGCTCTTGGCGCTGCTTATCTTGCAGGACTTGCAACAGGTTATTGGCAAAGTGCCGAAGAAATCATAAGCCTTTGGCAAGTAGACAAGATATTCGAACCTTCAATGCCAAAAAATCAAAAAGAAAAGCTTCTTGAGAATTGGAACAAAGCAGTTGGGAAAGCAAAATCCTGGATACAGAATTCTCATAGTTCATAAAAGTTTAAAACAGAGCTTTAAGATTATAACAAAAATATACTGGTAACAAAATTATGCATAATTTATTTGATTTTTTAAAACTAAAACAACATATAATAAAAATGTTTGGCAAGCAAATAAATCAATTATACAAACGGCTCTTAATTAAATTTTTTCATCGATATCTATTAATATTGTGCATGTATTCAAAAAATAAACTGTCTAATCCTTTCAAAAAGGTAAAATTCATTGGAACAATACAAAAAATGATTAATAATATATTAAATCTAAAGAAAAATCACAAAAAATTGAAAAATTTACCAGCGCAATTGGTCTATAGTGCTATTCAATAAAATTAAAACAAATGGACTTTTCGAATTTCTTCAATCTAGTATTTAACTAAAAAGAAAAGAAATTAACCAAAATGGAGGAATATTTAAATTTCATGAATAATAACAAAGAAACAAAATTAAAAGATCTTGAAAATCAAGAATTTGATCTTATAATAATTGGAGGAGGCGCAACAGGTCTTGGCATTGCGGTGGACGCAATTACAAGGGGGTATAAAGCAATACTTATAGAAAAATTTGATTATGCAAAAGGAACTTCCTCTAGATCAAGCAAATTAATTCACGGTGGAGTAAGATATTTAGCCCAATGGAATATTTCTTTAGTTAAAGAAGCTTTGCACGAAAAAGCCATTCTTGAGAAAAATGCACCCCATTTAATTAACGAATGTGCACTTATCACGCCTATTTATAATGTTTTAGAAATACCTTATTATTATTTTGGATTAAGTTACTACCACAATCTTATGGGTAAAGAAAAAACTACCAAATACAAAACTAAATTACTATCCAAAAAATCTACCATTGAAAAAGCTCCCAATATTAAAACAGAGGGCCTTAAATGCTCTGTTCTATATTACGATGATTCATTCGATGATGCTAGAATGGCAATAACATTGTTAAGAACCTTTACCGAAAAAGGAGGCATTGCCCTTAACTATACAGAACTTAAAAAATTCAACAAAGAAAACGGAAAGCTTTCGGGGGTTCTAATACAAAATAAATTGTCAAAAGAACAAATTTCATTAAAAAGCAAATGCATAATAAACGCAACAGGAATATTTTCAGATGAAATAAGAAGGTTGGATGATGAAAAAGCCTTAAACATCATTAAACCTTCCCAAGGTAGCCATTTAATAGTCAAAAAAGACAAATTTCCCAAAAATCATGCAATACTAATACCTAAAACTAGTGATAATAGGATTTTATTCGCTATTCCTTGGCATGATAGTGTTGTTTGTGGAAGCACTGATATTCCAATAAAAGAGATAGAAGAAGAACCTAAAAGATTTGAAGAAGAGATTGACTTTATAATAAATAATTTAAATAACTATTTAAATATTAAAATAGAAAAATCAGATGTAAAAAGTGTATATACCGGAATAAGGCCATTAATAATGGATCCAAAAGCTCAAGGAAACACTTCAAAAATCTCAAGAAACGAAAAAATATTTATATCAGATTCAAATCTTATTACAATAGCGGGGGGGAAATATACCACATATAGAAAAATGGCAGAAAAAACCTTGCTTAAGGCCATAGAACAAAATTTAATACCAAATTGTGCACCAACTACAGAAGATTTAAAGTTGCACGGCTATCTTAAAAAAGAAGAGGCAATGAAAATTCCTGAACCTTTTAGAGCTTATGGCAGCGACTTTGAAATTTTAAAAAATATGGAGGGTTTTGACAAAAAAATACACGAAAACTTGGATTTAAATGAAGCACAAATAGATTTTTCAATTAAATTTGAACAAGCCAAAACTATTGAGGATGTTTTAGCAAGAAGAACAAGATCACTGCCTTTAAATCCTCAAGCTACAATTGAGGCTGCTCCAAGAGTTGCTGAAATAATGATGGAAAAATTAAATAAATCTGAAGAGTGGAAAAATGAACAAATAAAAAACTTTTTAGAAATAAGTAAAAAATATTTAATTTAAAATTAATTTTTATATTAAACAAAGGGATTGTTTAACAATCCCTTTTAATTTTAAAACCTAAAACATTAAAAAGTCTTAAACCCAATTCACATTAGCAAATTCACAAGCAAACCCTGAATCTCTTCAATGCTATCCAAAAGTTTAATCTGAGTCATTTGATTTTGTAAAACAGAATAAGCAAGTTTGTCTAACTTGTCGTTAATAATCTTAATAATTCTATACTTGGGACGCTTGGGATCTCCCAAATTTCCCCCTTTTTGCTCTTTCAAACAAACAGAAGATGATATAATAATGGATATAAACTCTGAAATAACTTTTTTGTAAAAAATAACATTTTGTCTGGAAGGCTCACTCAAGAGTCTCTCACCAGTCTCATTAATTCCATCTAACATACTTTTAATTAAATCAAGATTAAATTCTCCATTTTCAAGTAAAATAAAATGCTTATCCTCTTTGACACTTTCAGCCTGAAACATCGAAGAAAAAAGATTGTTCTTATCAAAAGATACCTTTTTGCCACTTTTTTTATAATCTTTTGAATTAAGATTTAATGCCCCAGCAATTAAATTATTTACTTTCATCTATTTTGTTCACAACGCTTGAAAAATATTTATCATCTTTACCTTCTAAAAGTTGAAAAGACTTTTTTTCTTCTTGATGCACCTTATTGATTTCAATTAAAAGATCTTCATTAACCTTGTAAGAACCAGTATAAAAAAATGTATTTCTTTCAGGAGCTCTAAGATACTCAGCGCCAATATCCATATACCCATCAATAATAGCGCCCTCTTCAACTTCAATTGACTTACAAGAAATATTTCCAATAACACACCCTGATGCAAATATTTTAATCTTGCTTTTAGCATAAATATTGCCCACAACCATTCCAGAAATAACAAGTTCATTAGCATCAATGCTAGATTTAACCCTACCACTCTCCCCAATAATTACCCTTTTAGTAGAGCTAATGGTGCCTATAAAATCACCATCAAGCCGAATAAAATTATTTGAAACTAAGTCTCCTTTAAAAAAATCCCCAACGCCCACTATTGTTTTTATTTCATCAAAAATAAACAAAGATGGGGCTTTTCTTTCTTTTTTTACAGTCAAAAAATTTAACATCTATTTTGAAGCTCCTGTTGCTAAATTTAAATACATATCGGGATTAATAACTTGAGAGCCTACACGAACCTCATAATGAACATGAGGACCTGTTGCATAACCTGTCTGCCCCATAAATCCAATTATCTGCCCCTTTTTAACATAAGACCCTTTAGAAGTATTAAGCCGCGACATATGCGCATAAAGGGTTGCAAGTCCATACTTATGCTTAATTTGAACAAAATTACCATAGCCTGCTGACTGATAACTTGCCCTAACAACCTCCCCATCAGCAGTTGCAACAATAGGAGTTCCAATTCTAACTCCCCCAAGATCTATGCCTTTGTGAATATACCATTGCCTAGTAAAAGGCTCAATAGCAGGACCAAAATGCAAAGTAATAATTCCAGATCCACCCGCAAGAGGCCAAAGAGAAGGAATATCATTTAAAAGCTTGTCTTGGGCGTGCAAGACTTTAACTATGCTTTTAAGAGGAGGAATTGAACTTTCTATTTTGCTTTTAATATTTTTAAGATCACTAAGCTCTTTTATTGAATTAGCTTCTAAAATTTGCAAATCAATAAAATCAGAAAGATCTCCATCTAGTTTATTTTTATTTAAATCAACACCATTAGAATTGATTTTTAAAGAAGTTTTAAGCTCATCTAAAACTTTAGAAAAATTTTTTGCAACAGAATTAATTTCTACAACTGTATTTCTAAAATCTTCAATCTCAGATTCTGCTAAAGAGTAATTTTTCTCTGTAGACTTCACAATTGATGAGAGAGTAACATAATTAACAGCAAGTAAAACAAACCCTATAAAACCGCCTAAAAAAAAAGTAGAAAAGAAAAATAAAGTCAAAAAAGAAATTTTAATATTTTTAACATTCCCTTTAACATGGGGAATAACAATAAAACTAATATTTTGCTTAAAAAAAGAATGTATAACTTTAAGGGCTATAAACAAAGAATTATAAATAGCTAAAAAAAACTTTAAAATTCCTTTAAAACCCAAAATAATCTTAAATCTAATTCTTTTCTTCATAACAAACCTTACTAAAAATTACTATGATCAAACAAGAAAATTAAAAATTTATTTTAACACCTTAGACAAAAATCCAAATTTTTTCGATAAAAACCTAGTAAAAAAATACTTAACAAATACACAAAATTAAAGAGAATAATACTTAAAACCAATATAATTATACAATTAAACTCATAAATACTTTATTATTATATAGATGAAAACACTATTTTTTGCAACAACAAATGAAAATAAAATAAATGAAGTAAAAAACATATTAGATATACCTAATTTAAACTTAATAGTCCCTCAAAATTTTAACATAAAAGAAACAGGAAAAACATTTAAAGAAAATTCTTTACTTAAAGCAAAAGCACTGTTTGAAATTTTAAATAACAATCAAAATGTTTTCGGAGAAGATTCTGGGCTGTGCATTGAGGCACTAAACTTGGAACCGGGAATTTACTCTAAAAGATATGACACTTATAAGCTATGTAAAAAATTAAGCACTAATGAAAAAAATCAACTAATTTTAGACTTAATGAAAAATGAAAAAACCAGAAAAGCATATTTTATATGCAACATAAGCTATATATCAAAAAATGGGCAAATATTAAATTTTGAAGGAATTATTAAGGGAAAAATTGCCTTAAGCTTAAATGACAAGAAAAACTATGGATTTGGGTATGATTCAATATTTTTAACTAAAAATAATAAAAAGCTTAGTGACCTAACACTTGAAGAAAAAAACAAAATATCCCACAGAGGAATAGCATTTTTAAAATTTAAAAAATTTTTACTAAAATCTTTATTCAATAGTTAAACTTAAAGGCTTTTTATATATAAAGTTTAGACTTTATTGTAAAATAAAAAGCACAATGTTTATAAAATTTCAACTTATTATTTCTTTTCAAACAATAAAAAAAGGAAGAGGAGGATTTAGTGATAAATAGAAATGAAATCAATGAGAATGATAAATGGGATTTATCTTTTCTATTTGCAAATGAAGAAGAATATGCAAAAGCAATCAATGCTATTGAAATTAAAACCAAAGAATTTAAAAAATATGAAAAACTGGAATTAAATTTTGATTTATTTAAAGAAATTTTAAACAAATACTACGAAATCATAGAAGATTTAGAGAAAGTCTCTTACTATGCAATGCTTCAATTAGAAACAGATGTAACCAATAAAGATTCAAATAAAATATATTCTATATGTGTCAATATAGCTACAAAAGTATCTAATACTACATCATACTTTATGCCTAAAATACTAAAAACAGATGAAAAAAAAGTTCAAGCCTGGATAAATGATCCAGAGCTTAAGGATAAAAAAATTGCAATTGAAAAAATACTAAGAGAAAAAAAACATATTTTAAGCGAACAAGAAGAAAAAATACTTGCTAACTACACCCCTCTTTACTCATCTTATCAAAGCATATTCTCAGCATTAACAAATGCTGATATGGAATTTGGAGAAATTAATAAACAGCCTTTAACCAATTCTACCTACACACTATTTTTACAAAACGAAGATCAAAAAATACGAAAAGAAGCCTTTTTAAGATTTTATCAAAAATACAAAAATAATGAAAATACACTTGCTAATCTTATTATTTCAGACTTTAAGAAAAATCACTTTATTGCAAAGACAAGAAAGTTTCAAAATACTTTTTCAATGCAACTCTTTTCAAACAATATTGATAAAAAAGTTTATACAAATTTAATCGAAACTGTCAATGAAAATTTATCTGTGCTTAACGACTATTATGAGTTTAGAAAAAAAGTCTTAAACCAAGAATATTTATATCACTACGATGTTTACGTACCATTAACAAAAGGAATAACATTTAAAAATTCATTTGAAGAAGCTTGTAAGAAAATATTAAAATCTTTAGAGGTACTAGGAAATGAATATACAAAAATCTTAAGAAACGGTCTTTTAAAAGAAAGATGGGTTGATAAATACGAGAATACTGGAAAAAGATCGGGGGCTTTTAGCGCTGGATCATACAACGGAAAGCCTTATATACTTCTTAATTACAAAGACGAATCAATAAGAGATATGTTTACGCTTGCACATGAAGCAGGACATTCAATGCACTCTTACTTTAGCATAAAAAACAACCCATTCCCGCACTATAATTATTCCGTTTTTGAAGCAGAAATAGCATCAATAATCAATGAACAAATATTGGCAGAATATTTGCTTAAAAACGAAACCGATACTAACAAAATAAAATATATAAAACTAACACAAATTGATGACATGATTTCAACATTCTTTAGACAAACAATGTTTGCTGAATTTGAGTACATTATTCATGAAATGATTAGTAAAGAAGAGCCTGTAGTAAAAGAAACACTAACAGAAACTTATATGAATTTGTTAAAAAAATACTTTGGACCTAGTCTAAAATTTGATGAATTAAGTCCCCTTGAATGCCTTAGAATTCCCCACTTTTATTCACCCTTTTATGTGTATCAATATGCTACAGGCATTGCAGCTGCTCTGTCAATATATAAAGGCATTAAAGAAAATAAAAAAGATGCAGTAGAAAATTATATAAAATTTTTAAAAACAGGGGGTTCTAAATATCCACTAGATTCCTTAAATATTACCGGAGTAGATTTAACAAAAAAAGCAACAATAGAAAACACTATTAACATTTTCAAATGCAGACTTGAAGAGATAAAGAAAATATTCCAATAAAAGGAGATTTACTGTGAAAAATATCAATTTGATTTTAGCTTGGCTTGTACATATTTTTACAGCATCTGGCTTGATTGTAGGACTTTACTCAATAATTTCAATTGTAAATGGTGATTATTCTCTTCTTTTAAAACTAACAGCAATAGGGCTTATCATAGATGGAATTGACGGAACTATGGCAAGAAAACTTAAAGTTAAAGAATTAATACCTGAAATTGATGGCACTCTGCTTGATAATATTACAGACTATATAAACTATACATTCATACCCGTTATATTTTTTTATTTAGGAGAATTTATTGAAGAAAAATATAAAGTCGCCATTTGCATCGGAATTTTACTCTCATCAGCATACCAATTCTCAAGAACAGACGCCAAAACAAATGACAACTACTTTAGGGGATTTCCTTCTCTATGGAATCTCTTTGTGATATTAAACATAATATTTAAAATGGAACAAATAACAAATCTTATTACAATGTCAATATGCATTATAACAAGCTTTATTCCAATAAAATTTATTTACCCATCAAAAACCAAAGAATTAAGGAAAATTACAATACCAATAACAATAATAAGTTGCCTAATATTTGTTGTATCAATATTTTCAGAGCTGTCCACAACAGCGTTAAAAATGGCAAAAACAGTTCTTATCCTTTACTTTGCATATTTAACTTTAGCAAGCATATATTTAACTTATAAAACAAGAAATAGATGACAAAAATGTATATAAACACAATAATAGAATATATTGATTCAAACATAGCTTATTCCCCAATAGTATTTTTTTCTTTACTAATTTTAGCAGGACTTAATGTTCCTATTTCTGAGGATGCAATAGTGCTAATGGGTGGAATTTTATCTAGTCGAAAAAATGAATATACTGTATTAATATTTTTAGGAATTTTTTGGGGAGCCTATCTTGGAGACATAATATCTTTTTACATTGGAAAATTAATGGGAAATAAATTATTTAAAAACAAAAAAGACAATAACCTTCTTGACAAAATAAATTACTATTATGGTCAATATGGGGTACTAACTTTATTTATAGGAAGGTTTATACCCTTTGGAGTTAGAAACGCAATATTTATATCGGCAGGAATGGGAAATATGAAATCTAATCTATTTATTGTTTCTGACTTTTTTGCAACTTTGCTCTCAATAGTTGTTTATTTTACTCTAAGCTTTAAACTAGGCCAATCATTTGAAATAATATTTTCAAAAATAAAAATAATTATATTTGCAATATTTATCACTGTAATAGCAACAACAATAATAATCTACGTAATTAAAAAAATAAAAAAGTTGACAAAAATTTAAAATAAAAAATATAATAATTAATAGTGCTGTGGTGGTGGAAGTGGTAGACACGCTAGCTTGAGGGGCTAGTGGGCGCAAGCCCGTGCTGGTTCAAGTCCAGTTCACAGCATCAAAATTGTTAGCAAATTATTAAATAAAATTAACAAAAATGCGATCTAAAAGAATATTAGAGAATAAGTTGTTGTGGGTTAATTTTCAAGAGGATAAATGTCTAAATACGAATTCATAAAAATTGAAAAAAAATGGCAAGAATTTTGGGATAATAATAAAACATACAAAGTAGAAGAAGATCCAAGTATTCCTAAGGAAAAAAGATTGTATATACTTGACATGTTCCCCTATCCTTCTGCCAACGGGCTTCATGTTGGTCATCCAGAAGGATACACAGCAACAGACATATTTGGAAGATACAAGCTTTTGAATGGATTTCATGTACTTCACCCAATAGGATTTGATAGTTTTGGACTTCCTGCTGAAAATTACGCAATACAAACAGGAACTCACCCTCAAAAAAGTACAGAAGAAAATATTAATAAGTTTAAAAAACAAATAAAAGCTTTGGGGTTTGCCTATGATTGGGATCGAGAAATTAGAACACATGAGGAAAATTACTATAAATGGACACAGTGGATTTTCCTGCAATTATATAAAAAAGGGCTAGCTTATGTAAAAGAAATGCCTGTATGGTACTGCCCCGAGCTTGGAACGGTACTAGCAAATGAAGAGATTATTCAAACTTCAGATGGACCAAAATCTGAGAGAGGATCTTACAACGTCGAAAAAAAATATTTAAGACAGTGGGTTTTAAAAATTACAAAGTATGCTGAAAGATTGCTAGACGACCTTGAAGAATTAGAATGGCCTGAATCTATAAAAGAAATGCAGCGAAATTGGATTGGCAAATCAACAGGAGTTGAAATTGACTTTGAAATTGAAGGCCACAACGATAAAATTAAAGTCTTTACAACAAGGCCAGACACAATCTTTGGCATCACATATTTAGTGATCGCACCAGAAAATAAACTAATAGAAAAAATAACAAAGAACAACTTTAAACAAAATGTTTTAAAATATGTAAAGCGCGAAGAACTCAAAAGCGATCTCAATAGGACTTCTCTTGAAAAGGATAAATCGGGAGTTTTCACAGGATCTTACGCATTTCATCCAATAACAAATGAAAAAATTCCAATTTGGGTTGGAAGCTACGTACTAGGAACTTACGGAACCGGAGCTGTAATGGGTGTTCCAGCACATGATGAAAGAGACTTTCAATTTGCTACAAAGTATCAATTAAAAATTTTACCCGTGATATCAAAATCGGGGAAAAATGAAATATTAGAAAAAGCATTTGTTGATGATGGAATTTCAATAAATTCTCCCAATGAATTTAATAATCTTAAAAATTCTGAAGTAAAAGACAAAGTAATAAAATGGCTTACTAAAAACAAAAAAGGGAAAGAAAAAGTTACCTACAAGCTTAGAGATTGGATTTTTTCAAGACAAAGATACTGGGGAGAGCCTATACCCATTTTGTTTGATAAGCTTGGGAATGCAATACCTTTGGAGGAAAATAATCTTCCCTTAAAGCTTCCAGAAATTGCAAACTATAAACCTTCTGGAACAGGTGA
Organism: [Borrelia] finlandensis; assembly: GCF_000181875.2. Lineage (GTDB taxonomy): Bacteria > Spirochaetota > Spirochaetia > Borreliales > Borreliaceae > Borreliella > Borreliella finlandensis. The sequence continues at coordinate 252,698 of NZ_ABJZ02000005.1, forward strand.
ATCTCCTTTATCAAGAATTAAAGATTGGGTAAACGTAAAAGATATGGACCTTATAAGAGAAACAAACACAATGCCTCAATGGGCAGGCTCTTGTTGGTATTATTTAAGATACTTAGACCCCAAAAACTCAAAAGAGTTTGCAAACAAAAAAAAAATTGAATATTGGATGCCGGTTGATCTATACATAGGTGGAGCTGAACATACAGTATTACATCTGCTTTACTCAAGATTTTGGCACAAAGTTCTTTATGATCTAGGATACGTAAATACCAAAGAACCTTTTAAAAAGCTAATAAATCAAGGCATAATAACGTCATTTTCTTATCAAAAAGAAAATGGGGTTTTAATACCCAATGACCAAGTTATAGAAAAAGACAATAAATTTTTTGATAAAAAAGATAACAAAGAAGTAACCCAAGTAATTGCCAAAATGTCAAAATCTTTAAAAAATGTAATAAACCCAGACGACATTATTAAGGAATTTGGAGCAGACTCAATGAGAATTTATGAAATGTTTATGGGGCCACTAACAGATTCTAAACCTTGGAACACTAAAGGAATTATTGGTGTTTTTCGATTTTTAAACAAAATTTGGAACTTAAGAGAAAAAGAACTGTCAAAAGACAATCCTCCAAAGGAAATAATATCTGAACTACATAAAGCAATAAAAAAAGTCACAGAAGACACAGAAAAACTAAATTTTAACACAGCAATCTCCGCAATGATGATATTTATAAATGAACTTCTAAAGTATGAAAAAAATTATTTAAACATATTTAAACCGTTTATCATTATTTTATCTCCCTATGCACCCCATTTAGCAGAAGAGTTGTGGGAATATATTGGAGAGCTTCCTAGTTTATTTAAAAATTCAAAATGGCCAAAATTTGATGAAAGCCTTATCATTAAAGATAAAAAAGAAATCGTCTTGCAAATAAATGGAAAAATAAAAGACAAAATTTTATTAAACAAAGAAACAGACGAAGAAGAACTAAAAGAAATAGCAATGAGAAATAGCAAAATAAAATCAAACTTATTCAATAAAAAAATAGTAAAAATAATTGTAATTAAAAACAAGCTTGTTAACATAGTGATAAAGTAAAAAAGAGGCATTATATGGACTTTGAAGGTCTAAGCATTAGATATAAAGGAATTATATTCACAATATTTATCTTAATTACTATTTTTTTAGGATTTTTTTTAAAAAATCTTAAATTCGATGCAAACATCTTAAAGCTTATACCCAAGACCAAAGAAACTGAAAGCTTAATAGACATTGACAAAAGTAATTCACTTTTATCTACAATAGTAATATTTCAAGATAAAAAAAATATCTTCAATAAAAAAAATTTTGAAACAATAAACAGCGTAATCAATGAAATAACCAAAATTTTAAAAGTATCTCCAAATGCCGTTACAAGCATATTTTCTTATTTCCCACAATTTCAAAAAGAAATCTACACAGATAAAGATATAGAAGAAATAAAAAATATAATAAAGGCAACTCCATTTGTAAAAAACACATTCTTAGGCAGCTCAGAAAATTTAATATACTTCATAATAATCCCATCAGAGAGTGACCAAATAAACTTCAGTAGAAATTTAAAAACCGAACTTGATGAGATGGAAAAAACAATTAAAAAATATGAAACTGACGATTTAAAGTTGTATCTTACAGGAGATTTAATAGTAAGAGAAAAAATTTTAAACTACATGGTTGAAGACTTCAAAATCTTAGGGCCTCTTGCTACTTTTGTAGTAATAATTTCACTCTATCTTATTATAAAAAATCTAATTGGCGCATTAATTCCTATTTTTATTGCATTATTATCATTGATTTGGACTTTTGGAATTAAAGGACTTGTACAATCCCCTATTACAGTGCCAGAAACTTCAATGATTGTTTTACTTATTTCAATCGGATGCGCCAATGCTGTACATATAATAAATGAAATATTTAAATTAATAAAAAAAGAACAACTCTCAAAAGAATCCATAAAAGAAACAATTAAAAAACTTAAAACACCCATCCTGCTAACATCTTTTACAACTGCATTTGGATTTTTATCTCTTACAACCTCTTCAATTAATGCCTACAAAACAATGGGTATTTTTATGTCAATTGGAGTAATTATCTCAATGATAATTTCATTAACCGTTTTACCTGGAATAATAACATTAATCCCATTTGCAAAAAAAAAGTCTTTTGAAAAAGAAAAAGAAAATAAACAAAATAAAATATTCTTCCTTGAAAGACTTGCCAAACTAAATACACAAATAACAAAATCTATATTAAAAAGAAAATATACATCCTCTATAATGGTCCTCATCATACTGGGAATTTCTTTTGTAGGTCTTTTAAAGATCGAAATCAATTTTGATGAAAAAGATTACTTTAAAGAAAGCACAAGTGTAAAAAAAACATTAAACCTAATGCAAAAAGAAATGGGGGGAATATCGATTTTCAAAATAGAAATTGAAGGCAAGCCCGGTGAATTTAAAAATGCTAAAGCAATGCGAATATTAGACTTAATTACAGATAAGCTTGATGCATTTTCTGCAAAAACTCAATCTAGTTCTATTAATGGCATTTTAAAATTTACAAATTTTAAAATTAAAAAAGAATCCCCACTAGAGTATAAACTGCCTGAAAACAAAATTATACTAAACAAACTGATAAATTTGATAGATAAAAGCGATTGGACCAAGGACAATAAAAGAATGTACATTAACGATGACTGGTCATTAATATCTATCATAGTAAGAATTGAAGACAACTCAACCGAAGGAATAAAAAAATTTGAAAAATATGCTATTAAAACAATTAATGAATATATGAAAAATAATAAATATCATTTCTCAGGTGTTTATGATAAGGTATTAATAGCTAAAACAATGGTAAAAGAACAGGTTATAAACATTATAACAACTCTTGGATCAATAACACTACTACTTATGTTTTTCTTTAAATCTATAAAAACCGGAATAATTATTGCAATCCCAGTAGCATGGTCAGTGTTTTTAAACTTTGCTGTAATGAGATTATTTGGAATAACCTTAAACCCAGCAACGGCAACAATTGCATCTGTAAGCATGGGAGTAGGGGTAGATTATTCAATTCATTTTTTCAATACGTTTATTTTACAATACCAAAAAAATCAAATCTACAAAACCGCACTTCTTGAATCAATACCCAACGTATTTAATGGAATATTTGCAAATTCTATTTCCGTTGGAATAGGATTTTTAACTCTAACATTTTCGTCTTATAAAATAATATCAACTCTTGGAGCAATAATTGCTTTTACAATGCTAACGACATCTCTTGCATCGCTAACTCTTCTTCCATTATTAATTTATTTATTTAAACCTAGAGTAAAACTAGTCTCAAACAACAATTTTAAAAAATTAAAACAATAATTTAATGACCTCGCGCATATTATCTACAAGATAAAAATTAATTCCGCTCTTAATGTTAGTAGGAATCTCTTCTAAATCCACTCTATTTGCCTTAGGAACAATAATATGCTCCACGCCACTGCGCTTTGCTGCAATTATTTTTTCTTTAAGGCCCCCTATCATCATTACATTCCCAGTAAGAGAAAGTTCTCCAGTCATAGCCAAATGGGGTCTAACAACCTTATTAAGAGCAAGAGAGATAAAAGCACTAGCTATTGTAATTCCTGCAGAAGGCCCATCTTTTGGGGTAGCTCCTTCTGGAATATGTAAATGAATAATATTTTTTTCAAAAAAAGATTTACTAATACTTAAATCTCCTTTAATACTATTAACATAAGTATAGGCAATATTAGCAGATTCTTTCATAACATCTCCAAGTCTACCTGTTAATTTAATTCCACCTACCTTGGATTCCGTCTTTACAGTCTCAATCATCAAAGTTGAACCTCCATAATTTGTCCAAGCAAGGCCCATTACCATCCCTGAATATATAGCATTAGGCATGCTTTCTTTTCTAAAAACAGGAACACCAACATATTCTTCTAAATTGTCATTGGAAATTTGATAAGATTTAACCTCAGTATTCTCAATAAGCTTTCTAGCAACCTTTCTTACAATTTTGTTTAAATATTTTTCAAAATTTCTCACTCCATTATCTCTTGCATACTCTTGGGCAATTTGAACAAGAGATGAACTTTGAAATTTTAAAGAATCTTTATCAACTCCGTTTTCACTTAAAACTTTGGGAATTAAATACTTTCTTGCAATCTCTATTTTTTCGTTATCAATATATCCAGAAATTTCAATAATCTCCATTCTATTTAACAAAGGTCTTGGTATTGTTTCAACAGAATTAGCAGTTAAAATAAAAAATACATTCGAAATATCAAAAGGAAGATCAAGATAATGATCTCTAAACCTAACATTCTGTTCAGGATCTAAAACTTCAAGAAGAACCGAAAAAGGATCCCCATAACTTGAAGCAGAAATCTTATCCACCTCATCAATTAAAAAAACAGGAGAATTTGTCTTGGTAATTCTTAAGCCCTGAATAATTTTTCCAGGCAAAGCACCAACATAAGTTCTTCTGTGTCCCTTAATCTCCGACTCATCGCGCATTCCACCAACAGAAAACCTAAAAAACTTGGTACGCAAAACCTTTGCAATAGCTGCCCCAATAGAAGTTTTTCCCACACCAGGAGGTCCCACCAAAAGAATAATAGCCCCCTTTTGAGTCTTTCTTAATTTAAGAACAGAAATATATTCAATAATTCTATCCTTAACTTCGTTCATTCCGTAATGAGTTTTATCTAAAATTTTTTTAGATTTTTGCAAATCTAATTTATCAAAATTAATTTTCAAATCTCGCCAAGGAAGCTCAGTAATAAGTTCAAGATAATTTCTAACAACAATGTATTCAGCCGAACTTGTTTCAAGAAGCGAAAATTTTTCTAACTCTTTTTCAACTACCTCCAAAGGCTCACCCTTCAACTCTAAAGCCTTTAGCTTAGTTTTAAGCTTTTCTAAATCGCTGTTTTTTTTATCTCCTATGCCAAGTTCAGCTTTAATAGCCTTAAGCTGTTCTTTTAAAAAAAACTCTTTTTGCTGTTTCTCTAATCTCTCTTGAATGCCCTTGGCAATTTTATTTTGAATTTCAATTAAATTAAGCTCTTCATAAATCAGTTCTAAAACTTTTTTAAGCCTATCTTTTACATTCAAAGTTTCAAGAACTATTTGATGATCATTTTTTGAAGATGAAATAGTGCTGGCCACAATATCACATAGTTTCCCCTTATCCTCAATATTAACCATATTTAATTGAACTTCCGGCATTTTCCTATGTGCAAATATTTCTTTAGTTCTAAGCAAAATACTACCGTAAACTGCCTTTGATTGAATATCATCTTTTCTAACTGGAATTTGCTTTAAATAATCAATCTCAATTATGGGAAACTTATCATTAAGAACAACTTTAACAAATTTTATCCTATCAAAAGTTGAAACAAATATATTGTAACCACCATCCGGAAGATTAATTTTTTTTATTATCTTTCCAGTAACTCCAACAGAATAAATATCTTTACTATAATCAATAATTAATTTCTGTTGAGCATTATTGTTGTTTTTTTCTAAAAATTTATCATTCAAAACAAATAAGGCAATGATCCCATTGCCTTTCATAGCATAATCGATTGCTTTCATATCAGAATCAGAGATTAAAACAATCGGAATAAACATCCCTGGAAAAACTGGATGAGAAGGAACCGCTATTAAAGGCACTCTTGCGGGTTTATTAGAATGAGGTAAAATCCCAGCTACGGCTTTTTCTTTTTTTTTATCTCCTGACCTAGCTTTTTTAGATTCATCCATAAAATTTGAAATCTCCTAAGCTAATTATAACAAAACAAATATTTTATGGAAATTCATTTAATAATAATTTTTTTTATTATAAAATAATAAAATGAGAATTTTAACAGTTAAAATTATGACCATTAATTTGGATTATAGTAAAAATTACAATCCGCTAAAACTATACCATTCGATAATAAACATAATAACTACTACTTAAAATTAATTAATCTATGGTGAAGTTAGTAAAGAATAATCCTTGAAAAATCGATTAAAAATGAATTCTAGAGAAGTAAATGAAAATTTGGAAACAAAAAGAAACTAATATACAGGCCCAAGAATTAACTCGCATTGCTAAGCAATATAATATCAATACCTTTGCGGCAACTTTACTTATAAATCGAGAAATCAAAGAAGAAGATTTTATGTTTTTCCTTGAAGACAGCGTAAATTTATTGCACAACCCATTTTTATTAAAAAATATAGATAAATTTATAAACAGAATTAATAAAGCAATCAAAAATAATGAAAACATATTAATCTTTGGAGATAAAGATGCTGATGGAATCACAGCGACAATAATAATGTACGAAACTCTTAAAGATTTTGGACTTAATGTGAGCTATAAAATACCTTCAAATGGAGAGTTTTATGGACTTTCAAACGAATTAATCGACACAGCCTTAGAAAAAAAAATCTCTTTAATAATAACTGTTGATAATGGGATTTCTAGCATTGAAGAAATAAATTATGCAAATTCAAAAGGAATAGAAATAATAATAACAGACCATCATCTTCCAGGCGAAAATTTTAAAACTGAAAACATAGTTATAAATCCTCACCTAAAAGATGACAAATATCCATTCAAAGAAATAGCAGGATGTTGTGTAAGCTTTAAAGCTTGCCTTGCTCTTAGCATGTCCTTTACAGACCTTTATTCTAAAAACCTTGTATTTTTATTTTTAGAAAAAACAAAAAATGAGATTATTCTTCACGCAATAGAAATAAACAACTACATTCTAAAACAATATCTAAGATTAAATAATAAAAATGATCCCTTAATTAACTCAAACAAACTAGAAAAATTTGTACAAAACAAATGTATAATAATCTTTAACAAAGAAGATCAAAATGAATTATTAAATAAACACTTTGCAAAAAGCATAAACATAAACACAATTGATATTGGTGAAAATTTTATAAAAAAATACCCAAACTTTAGAAAAAAAACATTAACAGACTTAATCCAAGCAACCAAATATTTCAAATACAAAGAAGTTGAGATTAAAGACAAGCTTTACTACATATTTTACAACGTAATTTTTGAAACTAACAGAAATTTGCTCCAAAAATGCCTAAAAAGACTTAGCTTTGTTGCAATAGGAACAATAGCAGACAATATGCCCATTATTAATGAAAACAGAATAATCCTAAAAGTAGGACTTAAAGAAATCGCACTAAGAGAGAGAATGTCTATTAATTATCTATTAAAAGATGCAAACATATTAACAAAACCAAATATAACTTCAACAGATATTGCATATAAAATTGCACCAATACTAAACTCAACAGGAAGACTTGAAAAAGCAGATATTGCAATAAATTTTTTACTAACTAATGACATTAATCAAATAGAGAACAAATTTAAAGAAATAAAAGAAATCAACGAACTGAGAAAATACAAAGAAGAAAAAGCTTGGAATTCTCATAATAAAAATACTATTTTTAAAAATGATAAATTCATAGTTTGCTATGATAACAATACTCCAAAAGGAATAAGTTCTAGAATTGCAACTAGACTTTCTTCTTACTACCAAAAAGTTGCTATTTTTTTAACAAAGCAAGATAACATTATTAAAGGATCAATTAGATCAAACAATAAAATCAATTCAAAAACACTAATATCAATAATACCTTCCCATTTAGTAATAAATTCGGGGGGTCATAAAGCTGCAGCTGGATTTACGCTGCATGAAAATTTACTCGAAGACTTTATTAAAGAATTAGAATATACAACTACAAAAGTTGAATATGAAACTACTAATGAAAACGAATCAATACCAATAGATGCTATTCTTCCAAAAAATTTAACAAAAGATTCTCTTTTCAAAACAATAGAAATATTTGAACCTTATGGCTATGAATTTAGAGAGCCAATATTATTGATGAAAAATGCTTACCTTCAAGAACTCAAAATAATTGACAAAAATCATAGCTCAAAACATATAAATATGCGAATTAAATCACAAAACGAATACTATAAAGCTATTTTTTTTAACGGAACAAAAAAAATAGAAGAATTGGATATAAAAGAAGATCAATACTTAGATATCATTTTTACAGTTAATGAAGATTTTTATTATCCTAGAGAAAAAATTTTGAAAATCATAGACATAAAAAAGAATGCTCAAATCAATGTATAGAATACAAAAAGCCCTACTTATACTGTGTATCCTAGGAATAGAAAATATAAATTCAGAAATAATAAATACTATTCCTAAAGTCCAATATAAAAAAGAGGCATTTCAAGGAGATTACATATACTTTGCAAGTAATCAAAACTTTAAAAGTTTATCACTTTTAAGCACAAATAAAAATCCAATCATAAGCTCTTCTCCGTTTAAATTTACAGTAGGAAGTAAAATTTACTACATAGCATTTATGGGAATTACACCAATGATAAAAGAAGGTAAAAGAAAAATTCAAATAGAATTTGAAAATAAAAGCTACATCAAAGAAATAGAAATAAAAAAATTTCACTTCAAAAAAACAAAAATTAGTTTTAATAAAGAAAAGGCCAAGCTTATCACCCAAAAAAAATCAACAAAACAAAAAGAACAGGCTTTGGTTTTGTGGAATATTATTGGCAATACTGGAGACACAACAATATACCACTACGATGCTTTAGTCAAACCAATAAAAGATCAATACATTGTAACAAGCCTATACGGAGATTTAAGGCTTTACATGCAAGGTGACAAAAAAATTTCAAATTATACAATGCACAATGGAATTGATTATGCCCCATTCAAAAGAGAAAATACTCCGATTTTTGCTGCCGGCAAAGGAAAAGTTGTGTTTGCACAAAATAGAGAGCTAACGGGCAATACCCTTATAATACAACATTTACCGGGAGTATTTACAATTTATCTTCACCTCTCAAAATTGGGAATAAGTGAAAATAAAATAGTTAGTGCTGGGGAATATATTGGACATACTGGAAATACAGGCCTTTCAACAGGCCCTCATTTACACTTTGAAGCAAGAATTAATGGCATAGCAATAAATCCAGATTTCCTTTTAAATGGCATGCTTATTGACAAAAATAAAATAATAAATAATATTAAAAGAATAGAATAAAAGGGGGTGATTTTTTGGTAACAGTAACTGTGGACAAAAATGAAAATCTTGAAAAAGCATTGAAACGTTTTAAAAGAATGATTGAAAAAGAAGCAATTATTCGCGAATGGAAAAGAAGAGAATACTATGAAAAACCATCCACAATACGTGTAAAAAAGGAAAAAGCTTTTAAAAGAAAACAGGCAAAAAAAGTAAGAAAATTAAAACAAAAAACTAATAGATAGATCGCACAAGAGATGTTCAAATGGATATCTCTTTATTTTAAATTAACACCTCTCTTGGTTTTGATCCATTAACAGGTCCTACATATCCCATATCTTCCATAATTTCAATAATTCTAGCTGCTCTATTGTAACCTATCTTCAACCTTCTTTGCAGATAAGATGCTGAGGCTTTTCTTGTGGTTTTAACAATCTCAAGAGCTTCATCAAACATTGGCTCATCAGAAGGTCCAAGAGCAACCAAATCTGGCTCTTTTACACTATCAATAAATATTTCATCATCAATATAATTTGGAGAACCAAATTTTTTAACCTCTTCAACAAGCCTGTAAACTTCTCTTTCCTTTAAAAATCCACCCTGAATTCTTTGAGGAAAAGGATTTAAAGAGCTAATATAAAGCATATCCCCCTTTCCTAAAAGTTTTTCAGCACCAGAAGATCCAAGAATTATTCTCGAATCCATAGAACTGGCCACCATGAAAGAAATCCTTGAAGGAAAATTGGCTTTTATTACCCCCGTAATAACATCAACTGAAGGTCTTTGGGTCGCAAGAACCAAATGAATCCCCACAGCTCTAGCCATTGCAGCAAGTCTAGAAATTAAATTTTCCAAATCCTTTCTTGCAGAAAGAATAAGATCTGCAAATTCATCAATAATTATTACAAGATATGGCAAAATCATTAAATTCAAATTCTCATCTTTTATTTTTTTATTATAAGAAGAAATATCTCTTACCAATAAATTATCAAGAAGCACATACCTTCTCTCCATTTCATCAAGACACCATCTAAGAGCCTCTAAGGCTCTCTTTACATCTGTAATAACTGGAGTTAATAAATGAGGAATATCATTAAAAAGTTTAAGCTCAACTATTTTGGGATCTACCATAATTAATTTCACTTCATCTGGAGATTTTGAAAAAATAATTGAAGCAATTAAAGAATTCACACAAACAGATTTACCTGCCCCAGTTGCACCAGCTATTAATAAATGTGGAGAATTAACAAGGTCAAAAACAATATTTTCGCCACTAATCTCTTTTCCAAGAGCAAAAGGAATTCTAAAATCACCTCTGAATTCCTTACTGTCTATTATCTCTGAAATTAAAATAAACTCACGCCTTTTATTAGGGATTTCGATTCCTACAGCTTCTCTGCCAGGAATTGGAGCAATAATCCTAACCCTAATAGCCGCAAGCCTTAAGGCAATATTATCAGAAATAGAAGTAATCTTAGAAAGCTTAATTCCCTTATCCGGACGAACAGCATACATCGTCACAACAGGGCCTTTAATAATATCAATTAATTTGGCATTAATATTAAACTCTTTTAATGTCTCCTGGAGAATCATTGATTGCTTTTGAATTCCTTTATCGTATTCAATATCCTCTACATCATTTTTAATCTCTTTCTGGTCAAAAACTGAAATATCAATAACGTAAGAATCACTTTTTTCATTCAAAGCTACATCTTCGTTATAAACATGAGAAATAGCGACCTGACTAATTATGCCCTTAGTCCTTATCTCACAGGCTTTAACCTTTCCGCTAATAATTAACTTATTATTCTCAAGATTGTCTAAATATTTATACTCACAAGACTCATTAATTTCATCTACATTTTCATCTGAATTTAAAGCATTCTCATTTAAAATATCCTTATTTAAAGAGCTTGCTTCTTTGAGATCTGAGCCTTCAAAAACAGTCTTGTCTAAATTAATATTGGAAGGCTTTTTATTGTTTCTTAAAAAAGCACTAAATGACCATAAAGCCTGATATTCTTCATCATTAATAATATTCTTTTTCTCATCAAAAACTTGAGAATCTTTAAGATCATCTACAGAATCTCCATAAACTTTAATATCTTTTTTTACATCCAATGAATTTGAAAAGGGAAAATAACTTAATATATTTTCAAACAAAATTTTAATCTTAAACTCTAAAAATTTAAAAGTATCTAAAATAAAATTAACATCCTTGAAAAAGACATAATTCAAGTAAATCCACACAACAAATTCTAAAATTAAAAGAGTAAAAATAAAAAAATTTCCCAATACTATACCAAAATTAATAAGAAATATCTTAATAAAATAAGATTTTTCAACATTAGAATTAATTTTTATTAAAAATAGAAAAGTAAAAAACAATATTACGGTATAATTCCAATTAAATATAAATCGTTTAGTAAAAATATGTTTTTTATAGGCGCACCAATTAACAATTGGATATACTATTAAATAAAATGACAAAAATGAAAAAACATTAAGAAGTATTTGTCCTAGTAAATTGAAAACAAAAAATACAAATACATTGCTCAAAGGGGTTAATGCTACAAAAAGAGAAAAAGAAATAACCGAAAGCATGAAAAAAAACAAAAATTGAAAATACTGATAAAAATCTTTCATATTCTAAAAAAAATAACAAACTATAATTGAAAGTGCAAATAAATATATCGAAAAATAATACAGTTTTTTGTTATTAAGCATTTTAAAAAAGAAATTTATTGAGAAAATACCAACAACAAAAGCAACCAATGCTCCTAAGTTTATTTCAAAAAAATTTAAAACCATAAAAATATCATAAAATTCTTTATGTTTTAACAAAATCGCTCCAAAAACTATTGGAATTAAAGATAAAAATGAAATTTCAAATGCACTTTTTCTATTAAATCCAATAACCGAAGCCGAAAAGATCGTAATTCCTGAACGAGAGATTCCTGGAAGCGCACCCAAGCCTTGCATCAGACCCATAAAAATTCCTGCTAACAAAATATTACCTTTAAAATCAATTTTTAAAAAATTAAATTCTAGCATCAAGATTAAAATCCCTGTTATAATAAAATTAATTAAAACGAAAGGCAATGTAAAAATTCTCTCGTATTTTGAAATAAAAGTCCCAACAACTCCGGTAACAATGGTTATTATTAATATTAGCAATATTAATTTTAAGTTTGTTAAATCAGATTTAACAGCTTTTCTTAAAGAAAATCTAATAAAAGTTAAAAAAAGTTCTAAAATCCTTTTACGATAGTAAATAATAATCACCAAAACTGTTGCAAGATGTAAATAAATATCAAATATTATTGAGAGCTTTAAATTTATAAAATGCCTAAAAAGTAATAAATGTCCCGAACTAGATATTGGTAGAAACTCTGTAATGCCTTGAATAATGCCCAAAATAATTGCACTTAAAATATTTGTCATTAAATGCTCCAATATTAATTTTTTGGAAATTCGCCCATAATTTTAACTATTACCGAATCTATTCCCTTCTTTTCATACAAAGCATCATAAAATACCGAATAAACTAATATTTTTTTAATATAATTTCTAGTTTGACTAAAAGGAATTGCCTCAATAAAAAGCTCTTTTGACAAATGTCCGTAACTTTTCTCCCACTTTCTAACATTACCAATACCCCCATTGTAGGACGCAAGAGCCTTATAAAGACTGCCGGTTGTAGATATTCTTTTTTTTAAATAATATGTTCCAATTATTATATTATCTTTTGGGATCTTTAAATCATAGTTAAAATACTTAAGTTCTTTGGAAATATCATTTGCTGTTGATGGCATAACCTGCATAAGGCCAACAGCACCCGGTTTTGAGACAGCATTTTTCTCAAAGCTGCTCTCTGCTTTTATTAAAGAAAATACAACACTAGCTTCAAGCCCTCTCCTTTTAGCCCAATATTCTATCAAAGATCCATACAAATAAGGATAAAGTCTTTTATAGTCATTCTCCATTAAAGCAGATTCATCTTGGTTTACAAGATAATTAATCACAAGGGTTGCATCGTAATAATTTTCACTCTTTAAAAGTTCATCGTATACTTTTCGATAAAAATCGAGTGAAAATTTATATCCATTCCTAAAATCCTCAGAAATAAACCCTCTAACATAATTACAAAGATTGAATTTTAAAAACCCTTCCAAAAAAATCTCATAATCGGATTGCTCATACTTAATATCAGACCCACCTGTAAAAAATTCATCAATATTTTGATCTAATAAATACCTACTCATAAATGAAGAATAAGACCATTTATCATAATTAACAGCAGAATGCAAAAGACTCTTGTATTCTCCGCTTACGTTAGGTTTAATTAATTTATGATATATAAGCCTTGCATTAATAAAAGCAAGCTTAGATAAAACAGAATTAGAAATAACTTTTTGAGCATTAGAATAAAGCTTATAAAGATTACCATAGTCTTCAAGCTGAATTGATTCTAAAATATACTCTTCTAAAATCTTAATAAAAGTAGAATTTTTTTTATCGCTCTCAGTATAAAACTTGGCCACACTTTCTGCAAAATAATCCCTTGCGCTCTTAGTAAAAATTAAATTGCTAAAAGCAGTATTAAGCAAATCTAGCCTGTTAATCTCATTGATAAGATTTAAACCTTCAAAATATTCTTTTAAAAGAAGAAGTCCTAAATTATTTTTTTCTCTAAGGTTTAGAATGCCTAAATAATAATTTTTATATTTGCTCTTTATTTTGCTAAAAAATGTTAAAGCACTTGAAACTTTGCCAGAACTAATAAAAGCCTTATAAACATCACTTAATACAATATTATTATCATAATAATCATTTAAACCATTTTTATTTAATATATTTATTGCACCATTAAAATTACCATTTGCCACTTCATACTTAAATCTAACAAGATTTAAAAAATTTGCACCAAAATACTTAGACTTATTTTCAATAATAAAATAATCATAAGCTCTTACATGTAAATAATTTGCAGGTAAATTCTCAAAAAGTTCATTAAAATAAATTTTTGACTCACTTACATTAGAAAGATTAAGATAAAGAGCTGCTTTTAATAAAATATTTTCATTTTCCTGATAATCAGAAAATTTCATCTTATCAAGCTTATTTAAAAGACTAAGTGCCTTATCGTTTTTCTTTTGCCAATAAAGACTTTTAAAGTACCCCAGTATAATGAATTTATTATTTTCGTATTTTTTATAAAGCTTCTCTCCAATCAATTCAGATGCAAAATACTCTTTTATTGAGTTAAAATATTCAATAAGCTTAATCCCAGCAAACTGGGATGCAATGCTATCTCCATTAGCTATGGCCTTTTTCATATACTCTACAAATTTCTCTTCAAATCCTATTTTTTTAAATAAATAGGCAACATATATGTAAGAACTTGGATCTATGTTAAAATGCTTATCAAAATTTTTTTTTGAATAATCAAAATTCCATAACCAATTTAAATTATTTAAATCAAACTCTTTTGAATGCGCCTTAATAAAATCATTGCCTGAGATTTCTTTTTTTGCAAAGCAAGAAACTAAACTTAAAAATAAAAAAAGAAAAAGAAAATTTTGTAATACACAAGAACTTCTATTAAACATATTGATCTTTTTCATATCTCTTAATTCTATCTTTATCATATTCAAAGTAATATGAAACAAAATCTCTAGGTTTTAAAATTTTTGAAAAAACTAAAAACAAAGAAAAAAATATCAAAAGAAAAAGAGAAATAAGACTCAAATACAACATAGGAGAATGAACCATCCCCTCACTTGAATTTAATTTAAAATTGTTTTTTACCATATCATTCTCAAAATCTTCTCTAAGATCTAGTTCAACATCTTCATCTGAAGTATCTATTAACTCTTTATCAATATCTGCAATAATGTCTTCAACGCTTAAATCATGCAAATCTTCTTCTTCTAAAGAAGATTCTTCTAATTTTTGAAGCTCAAAATTATTAAGATTTAAAGACTTCTCGTCAATATACTCAACTTTTTTATTTTCTAAATTAAGCTTTTTAGAATCAACATAGCTATCGTCATAATTATCATCAAAATCTGAAGCATTTGTCTCAATTTTTTGGTCTTCTTCGGTTTTTAAATCTAAAGAATTAATAGTAGGCATACTTATATCAGAAACATCTTTTTTGACAAAATCATCTTTTTCTTTAAAATTTAAATCAAATTCAGAACCCAAATTTTCAACAGACAAATCACTGCCAATGCCACTTTTAAAATCATTTAAAGGGTTGCCCCTATTAGATCCTTTAAAATTTTGATTAAAATCTACAAGGCCTAAATCAAACTTCGATTTATCTTTAATCCCATCAGATTCACCATAAACATAAAGTATTTCATCCACAACTTTAAAATAAACATTGACACTCAAGCTTTCCTTTTTTAAATTATCTAAGAAAAAAGAACCAACCAAAAAAGGATCTAAAAAATCTTCATATTCACTAACATAAAAATTCAAATTAATACTGGTATCACCTGCAACCTTGCCCAATATTATTCTCTTAACAGAACTATCATCTAAATTTAAAACCGAATAATACTCATTATTAGATAATTTTATCGCTAAAAACCCTTTCAAAAATCATAACCTCTTTGCTTTGCTAATTTTATTGAAACTAAACTTACGCACTAATTATAGTTATCATTATTATTATAACTATAATATAATATAAATAATGTGATATTCAACTTACAAATTACTTTTATTTTAAGTAAATAACTTTTATTAAAAGTAACTATGATGATGCAAATTAATGGGATATTTTTAATTTAGGAGCAATACGAGTGTTGTCACTATTTATAGTAATCTCTTCATTGACAGTATTTATTTTAGTGTTTTTATTTTTTAAAATAGCATTAAAACTTACAATAGGTAAAAATATAGGGAAAATCAAAAAAGATGATGAGAGAACGCGAAAATTAATCGAAAGAGCAATTTCCCTATTAAAAACAAATCCAAATGAAATAGGCGCCCTTGAAATTTTAAATAATTACTACTATAAAAACAAAGACCATGAAAATGGCATAAAATATGCAAAAAAATTATGTCAATTAATAGAAGATAACCCAATAAGCCAAGAAATAAACACATTTAAAGCTTTTTTAAGTTATGGATTTTATAATCTTAAAAGAAATTTTAACAGAGAAGCCTTAGAATATTTAAGAAAAGCTTTTCTGATTAAAAAAACAGATGAAGATGCAAATTATTATCTTGGTATAGCATTCTTAAAAAACGAAATGTATAAAGAGGCTCTATACTATCTTAAAAAAGTCCACAATTTTAATAAAAATAATAAAGATATCCTAAAACACCTGGGAATAACTTTATTTAATTTAGAAAGCTACAGACAAGCTGTTATAATATTTAACAATATAAAAAAAAATATACAAGGCGACATTGAAGCTCTTTTGGCATATGCTAAGTCTTTGTCAAAAATGAATCAAGATCATCTAGCACTAGAGATTGCCAACAAAATAAAACAAAAAGATGGAATGATTTATGAGGCTTTATTGATTACATCTGAGATTCATTCAAAAAATAAAGAATTAGAAAAATTAGAACAAAATATTAAAGAAATAATAAAAGTAAAACCCGACTTGCCTAAAAAAACTTTCCTTGAATTATTTTATAATCTTGGAGAACTTCAAATCTCTGCTGAAAATTATCAAAAAGCTACAGAAGCTTTTACCAAGGTTGAAGAGATTGATCCAAATTACAAAAATATTAAAGAAAAATTGGAATTCAGCAAAAGGTTAAACGAAAACATAGCCCTAAGAATATATTTGCGCAGTTCAAAAGAAAATTTTGAAAAAATAGCAAATGAGATTATTTTAAAACTATATTTAAATAAATTTCAAATAAGAGATTCTAAAATAAACGAAGTAACAACACAATTTATTGATATAAACTTTCACTTAGCTAACAATCAATGGGAAGAAAATTTAATAGTGCGTTTTGTAAGAACTGAACAAGATACTTTTGGTGAATTATTCTTAAAAGATTTCATTTCAAAAATAAAAGAAAATAAAACAAAAGGACTCTGTATTGCTCCATCAAAATTCTCTTTAAAGGCTAAACAAATGATTGAAGGAAGACTTATTGATCTAGTAGAAGGCAAAAAACTAACTCAAATACTTAAAAAAATTAACATATCCAAATACACATGAAAAACATTATCTTAAATATTTCATAGGATTTTCAGTTTTACCATTTTTAAAAATGGTAAAATGCAGATGATTGCCCGTACTATAACCAGTACTTCCCATATAACCTATTACCGCTCCCCTTGAAACTTTTTTTCCAACCTTAACGGCAAAAGAATTCAAATGTGCATATAAAGTTTGGAATCCATTGCTGTGAGAAATGACAATATATTTTCCATACCCCCCCGCATTAAATCCAGCAGTTACAACAATACCTTCTCTTGAAGCTTTAATAGGCGTATTAGCTAAATTTGCAATATCTATTCCATTGTGAAAACTAATAACTCCTGTAAACGGATCTGGTCGATAGCCATACCCCGAAGTAATAACACCCTGCACAGGATAAATAAAAGTCTCGCCTAATACCTCTTTTAAAAAATCTTTGGGCAATCTTCCCCCAGGAATAAACAACTTTTGCCCTAAAAATAAAACTTCATTATCAAGATTATTAGAATCTAAAATATCAACCTTGGGAACATTATAAGCACTAGCTATAGATGAAATAGAGTCATTTTTTTTAACAACATAAACAATTCCTTTCATATTGGGAACTTTAATAACTGAATTTGGCTTAATATTTCTCACATCTTTAATTTCATTAAAAGAAATTAAAGTTTCACTGGTTATTTGATATCTAGCTGCAACATGCGAAAGCGTTTCTCCAGGCTTAATTTTATGATCAAATACCTTTAATACAAAATTTTTTTTAAATCCAGGAACATTTGCAGAAATATTAGATTCAGGTAAATAACTACTAATTTGAGCTATATCTTGATCACTATAATATAAAAATGTATCAATAAAATAATCTTTGGGCAAAGAAAGCCTATTTAAAAAAACATACGAACCATAATAAGAAAAAATGTTAATATAAAATGTTAATATAAAAATAAAGATTATTGCATTAAGCTTAAAAACAAATTTATAATCTAATCTTACACTAAAGATATCAAAAACTTTATCTCTCAAGCTCTTGTAATAATATTTATATTCATAATGATTAATATTTTGTATTTTAAGCTTATAGAAAAATAAAGAAACTTTTTTAAAAAAATTGATTTTTTTTTTAAAGAAGTTCTTAATCTTAAAAACTTTTTTTCTTCTTTTACCAATATTAGAAATATTTGCAAAATCTTTTAATTCAAAATTAACACTCTTTTTGCTATTGAATAAAAAATTTTTTTTACGTTTTTCTACCCTTTGCTTTTTTTTTGGTATAATCATAACATGCTATTTCATTATACAATAGAAAATTGCATTTGAATGAAAGCATCGTTTAAAAGTTATGAGAATATTTAAAGCTCACAAATATGAACTAGCGTCGATTTTAGCCGCTTGCTTATTTTTAATAACCTTAATAAAACTATTCTTATCATTTTACATAGTAAAAGGCGAATCAATGACTCCAGCAATATTTGAAAAAAATTGGATTGTAAATCACAAGTTTGCATATGGACTTAGGATTAAAAAGCAGCAAAAATACCTTTTATTATGGAAAAACCCCAAAAAAAATGAAATGGTGCTTATTAAAGATCCCATAACAAACAAAATTGCCATTAAAAAAATTTTTGCAATTCCAGGAGAAAAATTTAAACAAATAGAAAAAAATAAAATATGCATACATAATTTAAACTTTAAAATAGATGAAAATATTTTAAAAAAAAATACTAAAAAAATTCCCGAAGACCACTATTTAGTTATAGGAGAAAACAGACAGATCTCATTAGACTCAAGAGATTACGGATTTATAAAAATTGATAATATATTGGGAAAAATAATTTATTACTTTTAAAAAATATTTTTGCTTCTTTGAGTTTTTAATCAATAATATTTGCAAAAGTGTTTGAAAGACTCTCTTTTGCTACATTGTCAGATGAACTTGTAATTTTTATTTCAATAAAATTAGAAGAATTGGTCTCTAAATCTTTAGCATTAACACTCAAAATACCACTTTCATTTAAAGTAAAAAGTACCTCTATTTTGGGAATTCCTTTTAAAGCTTTTTGAATATTGCCAAAGGAAAACCTACCTATAGAATAATTCAAAGAGGCTTTTTTATATTCGCCTTGAAGTATGTGAATCTCAATTTCATCTTGATAATCATTGGTAGTCGTAAATAGTTTGCTCCTAGAAATTGGCAAAGAAGTATTTCTCTTTATTAGAGTAAAAAATTCATTATCCTTTATCTCAAGTCCAAGAGAATAAGGAGTCACATCCTTAAACTTGATAACAGGGTCATTTCTAGAAAGACTAAAAGCATGAATACCTGCACCAATAGCTACAACTTCATCTTGATTTAAAGCATCTAAAATTGTAGCAGAAGGAAAGGATTCCTTTAAAACTTTTTCAATCAAGGGTATCCTTGTTGAACCACCAGAAAGTATGATTTTTGAAACACTACTAATATCAATCCCAGAATCAGCAATACATTCCATAGATAACTGAATAGTTTTGTCAATATATTCACTTATCATTGAATTAAATTCATCCCTTTTAAGATTATAATTTAAATGCTTACCATCAAGAAAAAGCAAAGTAATGTCGACCTCTTCCATAACAGATAGATTTTTTTTACCCTCTTCAATTCGCTCTCTTAACTGCTCTAGAAGAAAAATATCTTCTAGATTAAAATCAGGATATTTATTTTTAAAACTATCTAAAACATACTTTTCAATGATTTTATTAAAGTCATTACCTCCAAGTCGACTTTGCCCTTTAACCGAAAGAACAGTATAGGTGTCGCCTCGTTTCTCCATAAGAGTTACATCAAAAGTTCCACCCCCAAGATCATAAATAAGAAAAATTCCATCAATCTGTCTTTCAAAGGCATAAGCAATGGCAGCTGCGGTTGGTTCATTAAGTATGGCCTTACAATTCAAACCAGCAAAATTTGCAGCCTCAACAACACATCTTCTTTGAATCTCAGAAAAATAGGCAGGAACTGTTATTACAGCATTTTCAATTTCTTCATCTAAAAATTTTTCAGCGTTCCTTTTAACACTAGCAAGCAAATGTGCTGAAATATATTCTGCTTTATAAAATTCACCATCTACTTTATAAAAATTATTAGAGCCTATATTGGTCTTAAAATTATAAAATGTTTTTTGAGGGTTAACTAATATTTGATTTTTAGCGGCACTTCCAACAAGAACATCCTTATCTGAGAAAGAAACAATAGAAGGAGTTATTCGCTCACCCCTTTCATTTAATATTATCTTAGAACTAACATCAAAATACGATGCAACAGTATTTGTGGTTCCAAGATCAATACCTATCCATTTTTTCATGAATACCTCCCCTATGTATTGAAATAATCAACTCAACCTCACCTAAATCTAACTTAAACTTTTTAGCAATAGCTTCAAAAGACATACCTTGTTCATGAAGTAAAATAATCTGATTGCGAACATTATAACTTTCTTTTATTATATTTTTTTCAACAGTAGGCATAGAATAATCCAAATTACTTTTATAAATTCCATCACTTTTCGATCCAAAACTAGAAGGACTATTGCCAGGAATAGAGCTGTTGTTAAATCCTAACAACCTCTGGTCAAGAATTTCAATTCTCTCGTCAACCTCTTTGATGATTCTATTTAAACTTTCAATTTTTATTTCAATAATATTTATATTTCTATCCGTAGCCTGATTAATTTCAATAATTGTTTTATCTACCTCACTTTTGAACTTTCTAAGTATGCTATTAGATTTTATTTTCAAATTAATATACACATGAAAATATATAAAAATAAATATAATTAAAATAAGATAAAAAACAATAAACATATAAAAGCCCTAAAACATTTTATCTCTTAATATTAACATTTTTACCAATTTTAGGATCTTCAAACTTATCAGAATATAAACTAAGCATTACCTTCTCTTCATTTTTATTTTTTTTAACTGGAAACGAAAGTAAATAATTATCCTCGACTTTATTAACTACACATACATTACCAACCTCAGAATCAGTATGACAATCCCTTAAAAATCTAAATCTAGCATTTTGATTAATTTTTAATCTTTTGCGCTTTTCACTTTCACTTAAAAATTGTCTAGCTTTAAAAGATCCAACAACAGACATTTTAAAAACTTCAAATGTATCCATATACAAATCCTTATATTAAAGATCATTCACCTAGACTTAAAAGGAATATAGGTCATAACTTTAATATAATTATCATCCTCTATAAAAGTAACGTTGTTATAATCTTTTGAAAGCTCATAGAAAGCATTCTTAATATAAAGCTTAACGCCTGAACAAGCTATATTTTCAACAGAAATTTTACCCTCTATCTTAGTATTTTCAAGATCATTTTGCAAATTAATTCGCTTGGCCTCTATCATTTTTATTTCCATTCTAAGAATTTTACTCTCATTAACAAATTCATTGTAACTATCAATCTTTAAGGATTTTTCTGCCTTATCTGTAATGAGCACAATATTCTTTTTTAAAGCAACAATGTCTTTAGTTAAAACTTCTAATCGCTTTTCAATCTTTTCAAGATGACTAGTAAACCTAGTTAGTAAATCTTTAATTTCAGGATCATAGCCAACATCAATGCAGGTTTCACAACTTCTATCAGAGCCTATAGAATAAGCCCTAACCTCTTCTTTTGCACAAACATTAGAACCAACTATTTTTGATTTTTTACCAATACAAAGAACTCTCTTTTTAGAAGAAACTGAAGAATTAACAATGCCCCTTAAAACTTCAACTTCCCCACCACAATTTAAGGTGACATTTTCTAAAAACTTAGCCCTAACATTACCCCGCGCATAAATTTTAGAATCACCCTTACCATTCACACCACTATGAAAAATAATAGCCCCATCCGTTTTTAAATTGCACCGACCCACCAATCCTTTCACTTCTATTCCACTTTTAGCCATAATATTGTATCCATCCAAAACATTGCCCTGCACAAGAACCATTCCATTGTTTACTATATCTCCAGTAGCAGGTCCAACATCACCTTTGACCAAATAAATATTATGAACGGATATTACACCATCTGAAACAGACATATACCCATTACATTTTGCCCGAATTTTATAACCATCTCTAAAAGTATTCTCGCCCAAAATAAAATCAATATCCTGCCCACTCTCTGATTTTAACACTTTGCCAAAAACGGTATAACCATCTACACCTTTGCCAAAAGGAATAATTCTGGCCAATTCCTCGCCTTCAATTACATTTCTAAATCCTATGCTTGAAACCTCATACTCATCAAACCTATTATTTTCATCAACAATAAAATCAATATAAGAATCCTTGCCCTTTACTGGCTCTAGACCCCTTGCAAGTTCAACAGGCTCGCCATAAACAGGATAATCCACAAATTTTGCTACTTTATCCTTAAGTATTGCAATATCTATTACTCCATATTTTCTAAGAATATTGAAAATATCTTGTGCAAAAATTTCAGCTCCATTAATTCCAGGCGCGGTAAATTCAATGGTAACTGACATTGAATTTTCTGATATTTGAACCATCATTGTAACATTTTCAGAAGGATCAGATTCAAAATCAGCAATTTTTTCATAATATCCACTAGCATTCTCAACTATACCTTTCACAATATCTTTGTTGAAATTTTCAATATTGCTATGCAATTCTAATTTAAAAATAACATCTTGATACTTAATAGGGATTCCTTGTCCTTTTGGTGAGATAACCTTTAGAAATACGCCTTTTGAAGATTTCCTGATAAAAAATTCACCATCTGATGAAATAACTTCTTTTTCTCCTGAATCATTTTTTGAATCAAGAGACACTTTAGGCTTGCTAGAAGAATTCCTATAGGCAACTATTTTCCATTTTTTCTTCCCATATCCCAATATACCATTACTACCTTTTAACAAAATCTCATAGTCTAATTCTTTATAAGGCACCGAAAGCTCCAAAGAAGCATCATTTAAGGCCTCTTCAAGAGTATCGGCTTCTATTTCCATCAAGTCAACATGACTTTCTCTTTCTAAGTAAGATCGCATCTTATCACAAAGTTCAGAAAAATTTATAGCCCTGTCATCCATATTTATTCCTTCTTGCTCATTAAAGTTTTAATAGCATCTGCAACAACTTTTGGATCATTATCTTCAATAAATGACATTTTTTTATTTTTGTCACTCCCCCCAATCATGTCTTCCGTCTCAAATTTATACTTTTTAACTTCTTCTATAAAATCAACACTACTACTGATATTTTGAGAATTCTCATAAAGAGAATTTTTATTTTGAAAATCAAGATTCTCTTTAAAATCTTTATCACTCTTCTTATCATCTTGAAGCTTATTTTCCATATTGCCAGACAATTCTGTTGAAAAAAGATTCGACAAATATTTCTTAAAGATATATTCAATTAAAAGTCCAATAACAAAAAAAAATAAAAACTGTAACAAAGATCTCATTAAGATTGTAAAAAATGATAAACCACAAAACAATCCTAAAACTGCTGAAATAAACAGTGCTGACACACTAGCTAATAAAATATACTTCAATTCTCTGCTTACAAACATAATGTCTTATTCCACACCAAAAAATCTTAATATAAAACCTATAACCCCTCTTCTTTTTCTATTATCTAGAGAAACCTCCTCAAGGGTGGCAACAATAGAATCAAGACAATAGCTAGCTTTGCTATTTGGATTTACCAAAACAAAAGGTTTTTGCTTAAAAACAGAGCTTCTAATGTTTTGATCCTCATAAATATGACCCAAATAATCAATATTTAAATTTAAAAATTGCCCTGAAATATCTATAACCTTTTTAGCAACTCCCTTGGCCTCACTAACATTAGCTACTCTATTAACAATAAGCCTTAAATTTTTCAAATTCTCCATCTTATAAGACAAAACCTTTATTATTCCATAAGCATCAGTAATCGAAGTGGGTTCTGGAGTAGTAACAATAACAACATCGTCACTAGAAAGCAAAAACGAAATAACTTGTCTTGAAATTCCGGCACTAGTATCTATTACAACTATATCATATTCATATATTTTTAATAATTCTTTTATAAATTTATTAACATCAACATCAGAGAGATCTAAAAGCTCCATTGTACCAGAAGCACCGGCCAAAAGATCAATATTGTACTCGGTCTTTGTTATTACTTCTCTGATGTCACGACTTTGAGCAATCATATGATATATACTATACTTGGGAATAACTCCAAGCAAAATATTAACATTAGCCATTCCAATATCAGCATCAAGTATTAACACCTTTTTACCAAGCTCAGAATATTTAAGAGCAAGTCCAATTGCAATATTGCTTTTACCAACACCACCTTTGCCACTACTAACAGCAATAAATCTTGTTTTGCTGTTTTGAACTTTCTCATCAACTGAAAAATTAAATTTACCATTTAATCTCATCATATCTCTTAAACTTTGAGCTTGATCTTCCATTATAACTTTCCTTAATAATAAGATTTACTTTTTATCTTCTTAATAAACTCTGAATCATCGCTTATTCTGTAGCCATTTATTCTTCTAATAAAAGTAAGTGGTTCTGCAACGCTGATATTATGAGGAACAATTTGCCCATCCGTAACATAAGAAACTACCTTCTTCATTTCATAAATCAAACTTATCAAATTTCCAACACAAGTGGTTTCATCCACTTTGGTAAAAATCACAGTTTTATAATTAAAAGGAGAGAATTGGTGAAATATTTCTTTGACATCTGATGTTTTTGTAGTAGAACTGACAGCCAAATGAAATTCGGCATCCCTTCCACAAGCATTAAGAAGCTCCTTCATCTCAGCAAGCTTCATGAAATCTTTGGGACTTTTACCAATTGTATCAACAAGTATAAGATCAAAATCCTTTGAATCAGTAATTTCATCTTTTAAATCTTTAAAAGACTCAATTGCTCTAACCGGAATACCCATAATATCACCATAAGTTTGAATTTGTTTTTTAGCTCCAATACGATAATTATCAATAGTAATAATTTTAATATTTAAGCTCTTAGATTCTCCATTAATACCATAAATTGCTGCAAGTTTTGCAATTGTGGTAGTTTTTCCAACACCTGTTGGACCAACTAAAATAAAAACCCTTTTCTTAAGATTATCAATAATAGATCCTGAACATTTAATTGTCTTTGCAATATATAAAACAACATCCTCTCTAACCCTCTCATAATCATCAAGATCTGACAAGCTAAATTCTCTCTTAATAAACTCATTAATGTCTTTAATATAATTTTCAGAAAAATCATTTTCTCTTAAAATGTCTCCAATTTTTGTAATTGTTGGATGATTAATATTTTCTTTTTTATGAGCAAGTTCTGTTTTAAGAGACTTAACTTCTTTAAGCACATCTTCAATTGAAGAATTTTCTTCTCTTTTAATGCTTTGAAGAATCTTTCGCTTTTCATCTTCAACATTAATTTGTTGATTGCCAATGTCATATCTAACATAACCTGAAACTTCAACCCAATCTTTGCTAAATAAACCTAAAATCCCCCCATGGGGAACAGTTTTATAAGTCATAACCCTAGCATTCTTACCATATTTTTTCCTAATTATTTCTATGACTTCATTATAAGTTGGACCTTTTTCTGTAAAATATTGAACCATATATTATTCTTCAACCTCTACTGTTTTAAGAACATTAACTTTAATATTTTGGGGAACCTCTAAAACAGACATAACAACAAGATCTGGAATCTCTCTACTTGTTATCACTTTTATTATAGGTCTTGACGATTCGCTTGAGAGAACAACTGGATAAAACCCTTCTGCTTGAACTTCGTTTACAATTTTGAAAAGTTCATAAATAAATTTAGTTTTTAAATTAGGATCAATTGAACTTATAATATCATGATTGGATTCTACACGAGAATCAATTATCATTTGCTCAAAACTGGGGTTTAAAGTTATTACATTAAGCTCAGAATTTAAATCTAAATATCCACTAGTTATTTGCCTGCCAACCGATTGCCTACATTTCTCAATCAAGAAAAATATATCCTTAGTAATACTTGTGAAATCTGCAATTGTTTCAAAAATTGTAACCAAATTGCGAATTGAAACCTGTTCTTTTAAAAGACCTTGTAAAACCCTTTGAATCTCACCAACCGAAAAATTCTTAAGAACCTCTTCAACAATAGCTCCATAATCTTTTTTAAAAACATCAAGAGTATTTTGAACATCTTGACGAGTCAAAATTTCATAAGAATGTCTTTTAATAAGTTCTGTCATATGAGTAGCAATAATTGAAGGAGGATCTACAACTGTATATCCTAATTTTTCAGCAGTTTCTCGCCCATCATCATTTACCCAAAGAGAAGGAAGTCCAAACGAAGGATCTTTAACAAGATCTCCATCTATTCCAGAATCAATTCCAACATTTATCACTAAAAATTTGCCAAGCTTAATCTCGCCCCGCCCAACTTCAACTCCTCTTAGCTTAAAAGAATAAGCATTGGGCTCAAGTCGCATATTATCAACTATTCTAATCTTGGGCACAACTATTCCAAATTCAAATGCAATCTCACGCCTTATCTTAACAATACGATCAAGCAGCTCAGAAGTTTTTGTATCATCAACTATTGGAACAAGATTATATCCAATCTCAAGAGCTAATGGATCAAGCGGAACAACAGGAGCAACATCTTTGTCTGAATAAATTGACGCCTGCTCTTCTTCAAGTTTCATTTTTTTATCTATTTCTTCTTTTTGTCTTATTCCTGAAAGAGAATAAGCTAAAAATGCAATTGACAAACTTAAAAACATAAGAATTAGGGTTGGAAATCCTGGAAGAAAAGCTAAAAAAAACAAAAACCCGGAAACAATCCAATAAATTCCTAAATGATTTGTGAATTGCTCAAAAATCTCGCCACCAAAACTATTTTTTGAAATCGACCTAGTAACAATCAAGCCTGTAGCCGTTGAAATTAAAAGAGATGGCAATTGAGACACAAGCCCATCACCAACTGTCAATGAAACATAATTGTTAAGAGCTTCGTTAAAGTTAAGACCTTGCAAAGTTATTCCCACTAACAAGCCACCAAGAATATTTATAAGAGTTATTAAAAATCCAACCTTAACATTTCCTGATACAAATTTAGAAGCTCCATCCATTGCACCATAAAAATTGACTTCTGATTGTAAATCGTTTTTTTGCCTTGTAGCCTCTTCTTCTGTCAAATTTCCAGAACTGTAGGCAGAATCAATCGCCATTTGCTTACCAGGAAGTGCATCAAGAGCAAACCGAGCTGCAACTTCAGCTACCCTTGTTGCTCCCTTGGTAATTACAATAAATTGAACAGCAATGATTATTATAAATATTATAAATCCAATAACAAGTCCTTGAATTCCAGAACTACCCACAACAAATGTCCCAAATGTTCTTATCATTTGTCCATCAAAATTTATACCTTTGGTTAAAATTAACCTAGTAGAAGAAATATTAAGAACGAGTCCAAAAATAGTCATCACAAGCAGCAATGTAGGAAAAACAGAGAAATCTAGAGATCTCTTAGAATAAAGAACAATTAAAATAATTAAAAGGCTTATTACTAAATTAACCGTAATCAAAACATCCAAAATAACTGCAGGAAGAGGCAAAATAAATCCGGCAACAACAAATATCAAACCGACCGAAATTATTAAATCAGACTTATTATTAAGCCCCAAATACCCTAATATAGAATTTTTTCTAGCATCCAACAATAGAACCTCTAATTAAACTTTTTAGTAATAGAATATACTCTCACAAGAATTTTTGAAACAATCTCCCAATATTCTCTTGGAATCTCTTCGTTAACCTTAACATTAGCATAAAGAGCTCTTGCAAGGAGCTTATTTTCCATTAAAGGAACATTATTTTCTCTTGCAATTTTTTTAATTGTGAGAGCTATTTCATCTTGACCTTTTGCAAGCACCCTTGGAGCTAGCATTGTTTCGCTATCCCATTTAATAGCAACTGCAAAATGTTCTGGATTTGTAATTACTACATCTGCTTGAGGAATAGCTACTCTTAAATTGGTACTTAAAATAACCCTCATTCTCTCTTTTATTCTAGATCGAAGCAAAGGATCACCTTCCATTTCCTTTCTTTCCTGCTTTACTTCTTCTTTTGTCATTTTCAAACTCTCAATGTACTGAGATCTTTGAAACAAATAATCAAACACCCCTACAATTGCCAAAAACATTACTGAAAAAAAACATATCTTATAGGCAAGCACTAACACAATAGAAATTCCAGACTGAAGTGTATACTCCGAAAGCTTAGAAATTTTGCCTATATTGTTTTCTATAATAAAATAATATATCAAGCATATTATAACAACTTTTAACAAACTTTTAAACAAATTGAAAAAAGCCCCTGCTGAAAAAAAAGAATTTTTTGCCCATCTGGAAAAATTAAAACTAATTTTATCCCACCTTGGCTCCAAAGATTTAAAAGTAATAAAAAAGCCTACTTGAATAATATTGACAAAAAAATTAACAGCTAAAGATGCTAAAAAAAACAAAACGACATACCCCATGATAGATCTAATATATGCAAAACCCATAGTATAAACACTCATACGCATAACTTCAGGAAGCTTGATGGCCTGCTCTTTAAAAACAGCTATTAAATCTAAAGCAAAATAAGAAAGCATGAAAAAAAACAATGCAAATAACAATAAAAGACTAACGGCAGTATTAATTTCAGTAGACTTTAATACCCGTCCTTCTTCTCTTGCTTTTTGCTTTTTCTGGTCAGTAGGTAATTCAGTTCTTCCCTCATCATCTGCAGAAAAAAAATCAAGGGGAATATACCAACTTTTAATCAAAAATTCATCTTTTATCATTATTTTAAAACTCTAGAAAACAATTTTAAAAAACTATCAAGAGAATCTAGTGAAAGTTCAATCACTCTTTTTGAAGATATTGCTAAGCTTGGAAATCCAATATATAAAATTAACAACCCTAAAAATAGCGAGGTTGAAAAACTAATTATTAATAAATTAATCTGAGGCGATGACTTTGAAAGTATTCCCAATACCAGATAAAAAAGTAAAAGCAAAGACAATATTGGAAACGAAATTAATAAAGCTTTTTCAAAAAGAAAACCAAAAGACATAAGCAAAAGCTTGACAAATTCTGAATTTCTCATATTGACCAAATGTTCAACCCTAATGTTCAAAACAGAATCATGTATGCCAATCACAAAAAACCGAAGTAAAAAATCGCTTGATAAGAACAAAAGCAAAAACAAATAAGCAAAAATTTGTGAAATAATCATGCTATCTTCTTCTGAAAAAACATCAAAAATATTTGCATAAGCAAGCCCAATTTGATTAGAAAAGAAAAATCCAACTAAATGAAAAACATTAAAAATTATATTAACAAAAAATGCCTGAATAAGGCCTAAAATAGCTTCTCCTAATAAAATTAACGCAAAAGAAAGCATATTGTCTAAAGGATAAATAATTTTAATCTTTTCAACAACAATTACGGAGAGAATCAAAGAAAAGAAAAAATTAAAATATCCAATTTTTATTGTTGAAAAAAATGGAGAAAATTTTAAAAACATAAAAATTCTAACCAACACAGGTAAAATTGTAAAAGATTTTAAAACCAAAAAATTTAAATTCAAAATTTCATCCCAATAGTACAATTAGTCATAAATTAAACATTTTGCAATTGACTAAAAATAATATAGGTAAACCGCATAAGCTTATTCAAAATCCAAGGACCAAAAATCACAATAGTTAAAAGTATAACAATAATCTTTGGAATAAAACTCAAAGTTTGATCTTGAATTGAAGTAATAGCCTGAAAAATTGAAATCAAAAGACCAACTATAAGAGCTATAATCAACATTGGAGCTGATAAAATAATAATGTTTTCAATAGAAATTCTAATCAAATAAAGAATGTGTCCTGCAGTCATATATAACCTTACATAAAACTTTTAATAAGACCACTAGTAATTAAAGTCCAGCCATCTACCATTACAAAAAGAATAAGCTTAAAGGGCAAAGATATCATCACAGGGGGCAACATTATCATACCCATAGCCATTAAAACAGAAGCAACAATAATATCTAAAACTATAAAAGGCAAAAATATTAAAATTCCCATCTTGAAAGCCACTTTAAGCTCATGTAAAATAAAGGCTGCAATTAAAACATGCGTTGGCACTTCGCTAAAATTTTTTGGTCGATCATAATTACTCATACTCATAAATAATCTAATCTCTTCATGACGCCCATCAGACATCTGCTTATACATAAAAATTCTAAGAGGAGCAATTCCTTTGTTATAAAATTCATTAAAATTTATTTTTGACTCTTTAAGGGGCAAATAAGCTTGTTCATACATAGAATTAAAAGTTGGCCACATAGTAAAAATGGTTAAAAATAAAGCTAATCCCATTACTATCTGAGTAGGAGGAGATTGTTGAAGAGATAAAGCACGCCTAATAAAATCCAAAACTATGGATATTCGCAAAAACGAAGTCATTAAAACTAAAAAAGCTGGAGAAAGGGTAATAATGGTTAATAGAATCAAAAGCTGCAAAGAAAAAGCTATCTCTGAACCACCAATACTGTCAAAATTTAAAAACGGAAAATTAAGACCATTAGTAGTCTGCAAAGATTTTGTTTGAGCAAAAGATAAACTTGTTACACTAAAAAATAAAAAAAAATTAAAACACTTTCTCAAAATAAACCCTCTAAAATTTTTTTAATCTATCTTGTTTATCCTTAAGTGAAGTCTCAATTTTCTCCTCAAGTTTAACATAATCATTCCCAGAAAAAGGAATCTCTTCTTTTTTGAGCAACATTTTCTTAAAGATTGACTGGAAAGAATCTTTCTTGACAGAATCATTAATTTTGCTAAGCCTAAGTTTTAAATCTTCCAACTCTTCTTCCGATTTAATCTCTTTGAGTAAAGTAAAAGAATTACTAGAAACTAAAAATATATAAACATTCTCTAATATGTTTATGATTCTATTGAGTTTTAACATCTATCTCGTAAAAACAAGCTCTTAATTAAATTAGAATTTTGTTCATATTTGCTTTTTTTGAATAAAAAATTAACTTCTTTAATAAGAAAAAGATAAAAAAAGCAATAAGTAAAAATAAAACTATCTTAAGCAAATCCGAAATATTGAAAAGAGAAACTGGCTGAGTACTATCATTGTTAGCAAAATTTGCCTTATCCTCTTCAAAGATTGGCAAGTTAGATTCATTTCCTAAATCGGTAGATGCTGAATTTACCTGCTCTTGTGAATTAGCATATGTAAAAACATTAAAAAACGCTAAAAAAACTAAAAATAAAAATTTATTATTCATTTTTAGTTTTAATTATCTCAGTAATTCTAACTCCAAAATTTTCATCAATTACAACTACTTCTCCCTTGGCAACTATTTTACCGTTTACTAAAATATCCACAGGCTCACCGGCAAGTTTGTCAAGAGTAATAATAGTCCCTTCAGACATGCCAAGTATGTCTTTTATCTTGCGCTCTGTTCTTCCAAGTTCTACAGTAAGCTGCATAGAAACATCCATTAAAAGCCCAAAATTACTAGGATCAACCCCCTCTGGTAAAGTATCAATTAAATCGGGAAGCTTAACCCCCTTTATTTCTGGCTTTTCTCCATTATCACTTTTTTCATCTACGCTCATAATTCAACCTCTTAATAATTTAAGTTTTAATAAATAAAATAACTATCACTCAACCTCTTCTGTAAGCTCTTTTAATAAATCAAAACCTTTTATATCTCCAATTTTTTCTGTAATTTGCACTGAAACTTTATTTCCCATTAAACCCATTCTACATTTAAACTTTTCTTTGGTGCCAACTTTCAAAGTTAAATCTTTATTTATTAGAGAAGATTCAAGATTTAAAACATCACCTTTGTCAAGCGATAAAATTTCTCTTACTTTAAGTTTAACTTCCCCTATTTCTGCTACCAAAGGCATCGCTGTATTTTCCAACTTTTCACGCAAAGCATCAAGATTCTCGCTAGTAGTTCCAACCCCAATCAAAGAATGCCAATATCTTGTTGATAATTTTGAAACAATAGGCTCTATGGTAATATACGGTAAACAAAAATTCATAAGCCCTTCTACTTTTCCTATTTTAACCTCAAGAGTTACTAAAATAATCATTTCTGTGGGGGGAACTATTTGAGCAAACTGTGGATTGACCTCAATATGACCAAATCTTGGTCTTAAATCAACCACTTGAGACCAAGCCTCTCTCATATTAGCAAGTATACGAATAATAACACTTTCCATAACAGACTGCTCAATTTCTGTTAAATCTCTACTTTTATCTTTAATCGTATCTCCATCACCCCCAAAAAGCCTATCTACAATAGCAAATGCTATTGTTGGATCAACTTCAAAAATAGCAGATCCTTTAAGAGGGTCCATATTTATTATTGCTAAAGTTGTGGGGTTGGGTATTGACCTAATAAACTCTTCATAGGTTAATTGATCAACTGAGGCTACGTGAACATGAACCATTTTTCTTAAAAGAGCAGAAAGTGAAGTTGTAGTATACCTGGCAAATGCCTCATGAAAACTTGAAACTGTTCTAACCTGCTCTTTTGAAAATTTATCTGGCCTTTTAAAGTCATAAACCTTAACTTTCTGCTTTTTGCCTGTAGGGCTAGAGATAACATTAGAAAGAGATTCGTCTAAGGATAAACTTTCAGACGAGTTAATAGACTCTAAAAGACTATCTATATCATCTTGAGATAAAGCTCCTGGATTGTTTGCCATTTAAAATTCCTTTAAATTTAAAATTCTTTTAAATTTATTACATATCAAAAATATCAATTTGGGTTAATGCTATTTCTTTTATTTCTCCATTTCTAAGAATGCTATTAATTCTTGCCTTAATTTCTGCTTTTATTTGACTTTCATTCTTTATTTCTTGACCAGTTCTTTGGCTAAAATATTCTCTAATAATGTCTTTTAAGCGCACCTTCTGTCTTCCAAGCTCATTAAGAATATTAACATTATTCTCTGCATACCCTAAAGCAAGCTTTACAACAAAAGTTTTTGGAGGAACATCTAAGGTGTTACCTCTAATCTCATCTATACTTTCATACCATATAAGCATAGGTGGCTTTCCTAAGTATTCATTAGAAAAAACTGGAAAATCACTAGGAGCTCCACTTTGACTTACCACCATTTTAGACACAAAATAAGAAACAATTATCATTATTGCAACAGTAAATATTCCTATTGCAAGTATTTGTAAAATTTTTATTATAATATCAGGCAATAAACCGCCTTTTCTACTAACATTGGAATCCCCCATATCTAAATTGTCATCGTCTTTATTAGGCATAATAAAATTCCTCCCATTAATTTCTTTTTTAAAGTTAAAAAGAATTACTTACTGCTTAATTTCCTTAGGGAAACTTAAAGATGCATCTGTAGTAATTAATATATCAATTCTTCTATTATAAGCCCTACCCTCAGGGGTATCGTCTGTTGCAATAGGCCTACTTCCACCAAAACCAGATACTTCAAAACTATTTTCAATTCTTTTAACATCAGATTGATCTAAATAGTTCAAAATATGCTCCAGCATATTAACAGATCTAGCAACCGAAAGTTCCCAATTGCTTTTCCAAGGTCCATTTATATCAGTATCAATATTATCTGTATGCCCTTCTATTTTAAAATTATAGCCTCTAGGACTTAAAAAGCCAATAAAAGATGCTATTTTTTGAATAGAATCTCTATTCTCTTCAAGCTTAACATCTGCACTAGCAGAATCAAAAAATGCATCTGCTGCAAGAGATATTACAATACCTCTTTCTTCTTGCCTAACTACAATATTTTTAGACTGAATCTTCTCAATAAATTCAATCATAGATTTATTTTTAGCAGTCTGAGATGCTTGTTTATTGCGCACAGTAGAAGGTAAAGACATAAAACTATTACTCAAATAAGATAATTTACTAAAATCTAAAGTTTTACCGCCCTTGAAAAATCCCGCACCCGTGAAAGAAGCAGACATTATTCTTATCACATTTTCTTGAAAAATAATATCATTTAATGAAAACATTGTAACAAAAAACACCAGCAGCAAAGTAACCATGTCTCCATAAGTCAACATATAATCTGGAGACCCTTCATCACATTTTGAAGGTTTCTTAATTCGCAAAGCCATTATTCACCACCAATACTGCTATTAAGCTGACTTCGATCTTTGGGGGTTAAAAACGTCATTAATTTTTGCTCTAAAATTCTAGGATTATCTCCAGACTGAATTGATAAAACACCCTCAATTATCATTGTCTTTACTGCAGCCTCTTCAGTATCAATTTTTTCCAACTTAAGTTGAACAGGAGTAAACATTAAATTTGCCATTATAGTTCCATAAAGAGTTGTAATAAGAGCAACAGCCATAGAAGAACCAAGCGCAGATTTATCCTCTAGATTGCCAAGAAGAGCTACAAGCCCAATAAGAGTACCCGTCATACCAAAAGCTGGAGCAAGCTTTGCCCAAGTTTTAAAAAGATCTGAACCAACCTTATGCCTTTCTTGCATTTGATCAAGCTCTAAATAAAGCATAGTTCTAATTACCTCAGGATCTGCACCATCAACAACAAGCCTCATTCCTGACTTAAAAAATGGATCATTAATTTGTTCAAGCTCATCATCAAGAGATAAAAGACCTTCTTTTCTAGCCTTTTCAGAAAGCTCTACTAATATTTTTATAATAGAAACCTTAGCATATGAATTTCTTCTAAAGAAAAATCCCAAATACGTTGGAATTTTTTTTACAGCAACAACTTCTGAAGAAGCCATAAGAGCAGAAAAAGATCCAACAACAGTAATAAAAACAGAGCTTAAATCCCAAAAAACACCAAGTCCTGTAGGAGTAAATGCCATAGAAATTAAAATAGCTCCAAATCCAACTCCCCACCCAATTATACTAGCTAAATTCATAATTCAACGCCCCCATTTCCTTCTCCTAAAATTTTTTCTAAAGAAGCAACTTCTTTCCTATACAACTTAATCCTACTGATCACCTCTTCAACTTTTTCTCTAACAATTAACTTCTTACCATTCATAAGAAGAATTGTAGTATCAGGATTAGCCTCAATACTTTCAATATGATAAGGATTTAAATAATATCCATCACCATTAAGCTTAGTTACAAAAATCATATACTAAAAAACAATCTTAGATTAATTTTTCAATCTTACAAGTTCTTGTAATAATTGATCAGAAGTGGTAATGGTTTTGGCATTTGCCTGAAATCCTCTTTGGGTCACTATCATGTCTGTAAACTGCTCTGCAAGATCAACATTAGCCATTTCTAAAACACCAGATCTAATATCACCAAGTCCAGCAAGTCCAGTTTCGCCTATTCTAACTTGACCTGAATTGCTTGTTTCTACAAAATTAGTATCCCCTGATTTTGCAAGTCCTCCGGGATTCATAAAAGAAGCAAGAGCAATCTTGCCAAGTTCTCGTCTTATGCCATTTGAATAAATGCCAACTATAACACCATTTTGATCAATTTCATAATTTTCCATATATCCCATGCCATATCCATCTTGAATAATGGCCTTTGTACTACTAGAATCAGCAAACTGAGTAACTGAATCGGTGTAGCTTCCAACTGTTCCCAATTTTAAATTTACAGTTTGCTGCTCACCAGCTTCACCTACATTTGCGCCCAAAACATTAAATGTTATAGGAATTTGAAGAATATCTCCTTTTTGGCCTGGTTGACCATTTAAAGACGCTAATGCTCCTTCATTGTCAAACCCAAGTGTAAAATTTGAATTTTGCTCACCATTTATTAACACTGTTGCATTCCATAAATTAGGCGTATTTAGATCTTTTACAACTCTAAGCTCAAGAACACTAACATTTCCAAAACTGTCATACAATGATTTATTGACAACCCAAGTTCCACGTGCAATATCTGCAGGACTTGCACCTTCTTGAATTAAGGGCAATCTCTTATCAAGATTACAAGCAAAAGTAACATTTTTGGTAGACCTTGCTCCCTCTTTATCTCCAATCGGAATAATCAGATCCTCAATATCAGAAGCTGTATTTATAACCTTTTTACCTTCTAAATCTCTTGCCATCCAACCTTGAATTCGCATTCCATTTGCAGGATTTACAAGATGTCGATCAGAGTCCACATCAAAAGCGCCGGCTCTTGTATAAAACAAATTTTTACCTTCTTTTAAAATAAAAAATCCGTTGCCGCTAACCCCAAGATCAGATGCTTTTTGGGTGCTTTGAAAAGCTCCTTGAGTGTGAATAGTGTCAATTGAGGCAACATTCATGCCTAATCCAACTTGCTTGGGATTAGTCCCACCACGAGCATCAGTAGGGCGAGAAGCTCCAGAAATAGATTGCGATATCATATCTTGAAAATTTACTCTTCCCTTTTTAAAGCCAATTGTATTTACATTGGCGATATTGTTACCAACAACATCCATTCTTGTTTGATGATTCTGAAGCCCAGAAACACCAGAATATAAAGACCTCATCATATAATTATTCCTCCAAACCTACCGATAATATGTTTTTATATACATAATAATTACCATTAACCATAACTTGAGGTATTGCGCCTGTCTTAATGTTTGTGACACGACCTTCAACAATCTCCCCATCACCATGCTGAAATTTAATTACTTTGCCTAATAAATCCAAATCTTTTCTTATTTCTAAAGAAGATGAAAGTTTTTCAAACGATCTACTCATATTAGCCATTTGCTCAAGAGCCGAAAATTGCGCCATTTGTGCAATAAATTCTTTATCCTTCATTGGATTTGTAGGGTCTTGATACCTAAGTTGAGTAATGAGTAACTTTAAAAAATCATCCTTGCCAAGATTAACCTTATTAGATATATTGTCAACATTAAAATCTGGTTTTTTTTTAACTTTATTACTAATATTTAAATTAAAAACATTTTCAACACCGTTCATTTTATTCATTTAGCTCCACCCTCTAAACAATTAAATTAACATTTTTATCTACATCGTAAGAAAATTCAACTTCTTCTTCAATTTGAAAAAATTTATTATAACCAAAATGAAAATTTTGATCCTTAGGGTCATCTTTAAAATCTCCAGTAAAAGAATTTAAATTCTCACCTGCAAGAAAAAGATTTAAGCTGGCATTAAAACCACTCTCACCAAGCATTTTATTTAATGAATGCATATTTTGGTCAAAAAGCATTTTAACATTTTGATTATCCACTACAATCTTTCCCAATAAATTATTATTTGAATCAAGGTTTAAATTAATTCGTATACTACCAAGCTCTTTGGGCTTTAAAACCAACTTAATCTCTCCTGTATTATTCGATTTTAACACAACTTTAGCTTTATCCACAATATTTTTATTAATCTTAAGATTCCACTCTGGCTTTAAACTGCTGACAAAATCAAAGCCTCCAACATCTTTGGAGCTTTTTATATTATAATTAGCAAATTCTTCAACAAAGCCTTTTAAAGAATCGTTTGATATTTCTTTAACTTTATACCTATCAACAAAATTTTGACCATCAATTGCATTTAAGCTAAACTTTGAAAAAACAAAATCATTATGATCACTATTATTCTTTTTGAAGTTTTTTACATCAATGTTAATAACATTCTTTTCTTCCTTTTTATCATTCAAGCTTATCTGATTATAATGATCATCAATCAAAGCAGTTAAAAAATCGAAACCCAAAAAAGAACTCAAATCATTAAAAGCTAAACAAAGTTTTTCGATTTTTTCAAAAAATTTTTCTTTACCTAAAAAATCAAAATTGGATGATAAATCTTCTTTAATGCTATTTAAACCTTTAAAATCTAAAAATACATTCATTCTAGCAATTAAGGATTTCAAATCGGAAACAAAATCTTCATTTTCAAGTTTTTTTAAAAAAAAGGATTTATTTAAAGGTGATTTTTTTAAATTTTTAGCAATAAGTCCATTGTCTTTAAAAAAATTTAAAAAATCAAATATCATAAATTTTGCTTTAGCTAATTTTTTAGATTCAGAAGACATAACATTTAAAAAAGAGCTCGCATTCCCTTTAGATTCCACCTTAGAAACATTTAAATTTAACCCCTTAATTGTATTTAGGAGATTTAATTTATTCCCATAAGCTTTACTTAAATTTAATAAATTATTCATATACACACTACTCCAATGAACTAACAGACATTTTTCTAATCAACATAGCAGCTTTTTTAGAATCCATAAGAGACAACCAATAGGGAACAATTGATAAACGACCTTCTTTTTTGGAAAGCTCTTCAATTTTCCGCATATAAGATATTGCAAGCTCGGGATTTAAATCCTCAAGCCGCTTAACAGCATCTTCTGGAGGCATATTCATTAAATATACAGCTGTTTGCAAAATATTTGCTTCCTCATCATTATATTTATTTATAATATCATCTATTACTTTTTGTTTTAAATCTAAATCTTTCTGCTTTTGTTTAAGCTCAAATTCAAGCTTATTTAAGCTGTCTTCTTTTAACTTTAGATCTTCTTTAAGCTTTTCAATCTGCTGATTCTTAATATCAATAGCTTCTCTTTCCTTAACAAGTCTAGCTTCATCAAGAATTATATTAGAATTATGATCAAAGACCAGAGAAGTTTCTCCTAACAACTTGGTTCTTACAAATTCGGGAAAATATCTTTTAGTATTATACATTCCAATAAAATCAATAAAGAATAATACAAAGAAAAATAAAATAACAATTAAAAATAACAAAAAAAATGCCCTAAAAAAGAACGATAAAAAATTATTCACTTTCATTCCTTAGATTTTGACAAACTTTATAATTTACATGCTCATCTAGCAGCAAGCTTTCCTTTTTTTCTCTATTTTTAATTATAGAATTATTTAAATTTTTTATTAATATCTTAATCTTTTTTTCTTGCCTATATTTATCTACATAAATATCATAACATTTGTTATACTGCTTTCTAAGCTCTTCAAGAATTTTAAAATTTTGGGTTTTTTTATAATTTAAACAGTCTATATAACCTCTTATGTAAAGATCATCAAAACCATTCAAGTTTTTTAAAATATTAGGAATTCCATCTGAAGACTGATTTATTTTTGAAATTTTCTTATTTATATTCATTAAGTCTCTCTCGCTTAGCTTTCTAAAGTAGGTTCTAATCGTCAATATTCTATTAAGCTTTTGCTTTCTAAAGTTTAAATCATTCAAGATAATATTTCCTTTATTTCATCTTCTAAATTTTCAAAATCAAATGTTTCGTTTATTCCTTGAGAAATAAAATCAATAATCTTAGGATACTTGGAAATTGCAAAATCAACATCCTTATTGGATCCTTTGAGATAAATTCCTGTTCTAATAAGATCTTCATAATCTTTATAAATAGACAATAAATTTCTGGCTTTCATTATTAATTTTTGTTTTTCTAGGCTCATTATTCTATGAATAGATCTTGAAGTTGAACTTAAAACATTTATTGAAGGATAAATTCCCCTGTCAAACAAATCTCTGTCTAAAATAATATGACCATCCAAAACAGCTTTAATATTATCGGCTACAGGCTCTGTAAAATCATCCCCCTCAACAAGAACAGTATAAAACCCAGTAACACTTCCCCCATTACCATTAAAGCCCGATCTCTCAAGCAAAATTGGAATTTCAACAAAAACAGAAGGCGGATAACCTTTAGCTACCGGAGGCTCTCCTAAAGAAAGAGACATCTCTCTTTTAGCATTTGCAAACCTGGTAATAGAATCAAAAAGCAAAGCCACATCTTTGCCTTGCTCCCTAAAGTATTCTGCTATCATGGTAGCAACATAAGCTCCCTTATACCTTGAAATGGGAGATTCATCAGAAGTTGAAACAACTAAAACACTTTTTTTTAAACGCTCTTCACCAAGCTCATGTTCAATAAACTCATTAAGCTCTCGGCCCCTTTCCCCAATAAAAGCAATAACGTTTACATCTGCATTTGAATTTTTTGCAATCATGCCAAGCAAAGTAGATTTACCAACACCAGAACCAGAAAAAATACCAACTCTTTGTCCTTTTGCAACTGGCAAAAACCCATCAAGAACTTTAACTCCCGTTAATATTTGATCTTCAAAAATACTTCTATTAATTGGATTAATTTTTTCAAAAATTAACTCTTTATAACTATTGTTCAAAAATGACCCTTTATTATCAATGGGTCTGCCAAGAGAATCAATAACTCTTCCCAAAAGCTCATCACTAAGATTTATTTCTAGCCCTTTGTTTAAAGAATAAACTTTATTTCCAACTTCAATCCCGCTAAATCCTTCATAGGCCATAAGGCTAACATAAGGACCATTAAATCCTAAAACCTCTGCGCACACCTTTTTACCATTTCTTTGATCAATTAAACACAAATCTCCAATAGCACACTGAGGCCCTAAACTCTCAACTAAAAGACCTTTTATTTTTTGCACCCTGCCAACAAAAGAAACAGTTTCAATATCATCTACTTGTCTTAAATAATTTTCAAAAAAATTGCTCACTAAAATTCCTTTAGATACTTAACTTAATAACGAAAAATTTTTAAACTTTTCCTCTATTTTATCAAGTTGAGAAGAAATGCGCGCATCAATCTCTCCAAAATTAGTTTCAATTATACAACCGCCTTTGCCTATGTTGGGATCTTCTATGATCTCTAAATTTTCTATAATATCAAATCTAGAAATAAAATCACTCTTTTTATGTCTAACAATATCTAAATCATCAAGATTTACACGAATGGTAATCTGTGTTTTATCTTTTACCCTTTTCAAAATCTCATTAACATTTTCCAAAACAATATCTTTTTGAGAATCTGTAATCCTCTTAATAACCTTAATTGCAATTTGCATAACAAGACTTACTATCTGGCCACTCGAAGATTCAAGAATACCTTTCCTTTCAGCAATCAGAGATGCTATTATAGCATGTAATTTTCTCATAACTTTGTCAAAATCTTCAAAACCACTTTCATAACCTTTGCTATATCCCTCTTCCCTGCCTTTAGCTGTTGCTATCTCAAGATCTGTTTTTAATTTTTCTTCATACTCTCTTGCTAATCTTTCAATCTCGGCATTAGATTCAGTCTCAATAGATTCTTTCTTGTAAATAGCTTCCTTTTGTAAAAGATCTGCTTCTTGTTTGGCTGCTTCTAATACTTCATTGGCCTTTGCCTTAGCCTCTTCAATAAGCCGCTTAGATTCAATTTGAACTTCCTCTTTGGCAAGTTCTTGCCTTTTAGCAAGCTCTTCCTCAAGTCGTAATTTTTCATCTTTTAAAAGCTGCAACTCTTCTTTAAGATTGGAGATTTGACTTTCTATGTCGTAAACCTTGCCTTCCTTCTCCTTGATTTCCAAAGATTCAAAAACAGGCTTTGCTATCTCAACAAACTCAAACTTTACTAAATTATCAACTTCTGATGATTTATATAAAACCTTAGGCAAACAAAACTCCTTTATCAGACAAGCACATCTTCTTCACCACCCCTTGAAATAACTATTTCTCCCTGTTCTTCTAATTTTCTAATAAGAGAAACAATTTTTTGCTGAGATTCCTCAACATCTTTTCGCCTAGTAGGTCCCAAAAATTCCATGTCTTCCTTAAGCATTGAAGCCGCTCTTTTTGACATGTTTTTGAAAATTTTTTCTTGGACAGGAATATCTACAGATTTTAAAGCTTTTGCTAACTCTTGACCATCTATTTCTCTTAAAACTCTTTGTATAGATCTGTCATCAAGCAAAACTATATCCTCAAACACAAACATTTTCTTCTTAATCTCTTCTGCAAGCTCTGGATCTTCTTCTTCAAGAGATTCAATAATAAACTTCTCCGTTTTTCTATCAGCCATATTAATTATCTCAACAACATTGTCAACTCCCCCTGCTGATGTATAATCTTCTGAAGAAAGAGAAGCTAGTTTTTTTTCAAGAACTCTCTCAACCTCTCTTACAACCTCAGGAGAAGTTCTATCCATTAATGCAATTCTTCTTGCAACATTGGTTTGTACCTCTGTGGGCAAACTAGAGAGAATAAAAGAAGCCTTTTGAGGATCAAGATATGAAAGAATTAAAGCAATTGTTTGGGGATGTTCTTGCTGAATAAAGTTTAAAATATTCGCAGGATCTGCTCTTCTTACAAATTCAAAGGGTCTAGACTGTAAAGCAGAACCCAAATTATTAATAATATCAACTGCTTTTTGAGTCCCAAGAGATTTTTCAAGAAGCTCTCTTGCATAATCAATTCCACCTTTTTGAATAAATTCTTGAGCCATCATTAATTCTTTAAACTCTAAAAGAACATTATCTTTAAGCTCAGAAGTAATTGTCTCAAGCTTTGCTATCTCAAATGTCAAAGACTCTATCTCTTCTTGAGAAAGATACTTAAACACTTTAGAAGAGATTTCAGAACCTATTGAAACCAACAAAATAGCAGCCTTTTGCTTGCCTGTTAAAGCAGAAACATCCAGAATCTCCTTTTCTTTTTTTTCTTCCATATCAATTACTACCTTTTACGCGTTTTTCAAAAGCCATGTTCTTATAAGCTTAGCAACATCTTCTGGCTTTTCTCTGGCTAAAAGCTCAGCATTGCTTTGAAGCTCATCGCCTTCTCTAATCCCACCAACAACATCGTCAACGCCAATATCGTCACCACCATCCATTAAGGCTTGTTGACGTCTCAAGTGTGCTTGCTTTGCTAATTCCTCTTCTCTAAGACGTCTTCGTCTCTCAAGTTCTCTAGAAATAGCAAAAAATATCGTAAATACTAAAATTAATAATGAAAATACTATACTTGCAATAAATAAGAAATATTTAAACCTTTCACTTGCAAAATAATTTTCATCTATTTCTCTAAATTCATTCATACGATCAAAAGATATATTTCTAACCGTTATTGAATCGCCTCTTTCTGGCTT
Organism: [Borrelia] finlandensis; assembly: GCF_000181875.2. Classification (GTDB taxonomy): domain Bacteria; phylum Spirochaetota; class Spirochaetia; order Borreliales; family Borreliaceae; genus Borreliella; species Borreliella finlandensis. The sequence continues at coordinate 295,985 of NZ_ABJZ02000005.1, forward strand.
ATATTCAAAAGAACTTTGCAAAACATCTTCAATATTTTTTATTTCTTCTAATGCCATAGGCTTATATTCTCTTTTTCTCATTCCATTTTCTATTACGAAATCTCCCTTCTCATCGTACACAAAATTCCAAATACCATCTACGAAAATACCAAGAGAAACACCTACAATCCTAGCGGGCTCTTTTTCGCTTGTAGATTTTTTTTCATTCAAAGCAACATTTTTGATCTCTTGAGACTCATTATATTTACCAGTAATATCACTTAAATCCTGATATTCAGGAGGAGTATTGCCTTCCTGCCCAGGAGGTCCCCAGGGGCTATATCCCTGACCCTGATATTCTTTTTTTTGAGTCTGAGAAGATATAATAGTTGAATCGCTTACTTTCCTAGTGTTATAAGAAGCTTTTGGATCTTGAGATTGAAGCTCAATAGGGGCATACTCTTTAGACTCTGTAGTTTCTTTTGAAGTATCAAGCTTTACATTTACTCTTGCTATCATAAATCTATCAACAGACAAAACCTTACTTAATGCAGAATCGATTTCACCCCTAAGCATAGCTTCATACTTAAGCTTTAACTTACGCTCTTTTTCTGCTAAGTCTATTCTATCTATCCCATCTAAATTAGAAAAATCATTTAAAATAGTTCCCCTATTATCAACAATAGCAATATTGTCAGATTCAAGACCTTCAATGGCATACTGAATAAGTTTAACAAGTCCTTCAACTTTTTTTCTATTGGTAATAATATCAGAACCGGGCCTTGGGGTAATTCTAACAGATGCCTTAACAGGCTCTTGAGACTCTTTAAAAAGAGCTTTCTCGGGCATAACAAGATTCACACTAACAGCATCAACATCATCTAAAGCTACAATATGCTGTTCAACCGCTCTTGTAATAGATCTTCTAAGATTAATGCTTCTTTCAAAATCAGTAATAGTCCACCTATCAATATCAAACAAAGCCCATGGATCCATATGAACGGGCACAAGCTCTTCTCTAACAAGAATTGCTCTCATTTTTTTTGCAAGCTTTTCATCATCTAAATAAATTCTTCCATCAGAACTCAAAAAATACTTAACATTTTCTCTATCAAGTCTTTGCGATATCCTATCTAAGAGATATTGATCTTTAATTTCAACCCCAAAAAGAGCAATGCTTTGACTTTTAGTAGAAAACCCTATTAAAAAAACAAGCGCAAGAATCACAAAAAAAATAATCAATCCTAAGGCTATTTTCTGAACCGTACTAGCTTTTTTGAAGATTCCTTTTGCTGAAACAAAAAAATTAGTAAAAAATTTGCTCAAAATCTTATGGCTCCTTAACGAATATTGATTATATCTTGATAAGCCTTCACACCTCTCTCAACAACGGCCTTTAAAATGCTTAAATTCATATTCGCCTTAGACATCGCTATTACAACATCATGAACATCAATGCTACTAGGCTTAAGAATAGCTTGTTCTGTAACCTTAGAAACATTTAATTGGCTTTTGTTGACATCAGTAATCGAATTTATTAAAACATCCTTAAAAGTTTTAATATCATTGTCTTTGGCATTACTTTTAGAACTAAAAAGATTCACATCAAAATGCAAAGGATTTTTTTTAACCAAATTAATATTATTTTCTGTAAAAAAAGCATCTGTTCTCACCAATGATCTCTCCTTTAGCCTTGAAGTATAGCTAACGCACTTCTAAACATAGACTTACTACTATTGATGACAGTAGAATTTGCCTCATAAGCACGAGAAGCTGAAATCATATCTACCATTTCTTCAACTAAATTAACATTGGGAAGCTCCACATAACCTTTTTTATCTCCAGAACTTATTGAATCAGGATGAGTTGGATCATATTTTAACTTTAATGGAGATTTATCTTTTTCAATGCTAGCAACCCTAACTCCTTGACCAATGCCATTATCAAGATAATCCGGAATAAAAGGCCCTTTCCAATAAGGATTATTAACCCTTGGTGCAAAAATAATCCTTTGCCTTCTATAAGGTCCACCATCAGGAGTTCTAGAAGTGGAAACATTTGCAATGTTATTAGAAATAACATCAATCCTTAACCTTTGTGCTGCTAATCCCGTTGAAGCTACATTAATGCTTGAAAACAATCCCATTTTACATTCCTTAAGATATTAATTTATTTTAATACAATATTTATACTTTTAAAATAATGCGCCTGAACATTAGTCATAAGATGATACATCATTTGGTTTTGCACAAGTGCCTTAACCTCAGAATCAATATCAACATTATTGCCATTATTATTCATAGTTGAAAAATGGTCAAGAACTCTGTGAGGCTTGACATCTGAATACTTTAGATTTTTAAACCCAGACAGGTGCTTATCACTAGATTTAATTAAGTTTAAATTATTTTTATCTTCATTTAAAAAAGCCTTTTCAAGCTCTGATTCAAAAGAAATTTTGCTTCTTTTAAAATTTGGAGTATCTACATTTGCTATATTGTCAGAAATAACGCTTTGCCTTAAACTCAAAACATCTAAATACCTATGTGAAAAATCTACAGATCTTTCAAAATCATTCAAATTGAAACCTCCCTCATTTAAAATTGCTTTTAACTAAATTATATAATAATTCAAATCTTTTTGTTCGTTAATTTGTATTTTTTTATTAACATAGTCCAAGTTTATTTCAAATTTTTTCAACTTACTGCCGGGCACTTCAAAAAAAAGATCTGCAAGCACTATTTCCATAACACCATGAAGTCTTCTGGCACCAAGATTTTCACTCTCAAGATTCATATTAAAAGTAAGCTCTGCAATTCTATCTATAGCCTCCTCACTAAACTTTAAATCTAAATCATAAACCTTAAACATCGCAACATATTGTTTTATTAAAGAATTTTTTGTTTGTTTTAAAATTTTTTTCAAATCGTCTATGCTTAAACTCTTAAGTTCAACCTTAATAGGAAATCTTCCTTGAAGCTCGGGTATTAAATCAGAGGGTTTGGCTAAATTAAATGCTCCTGCTGCAATAAATAAAATATGAGAAGTATCAACTATTCCATATTTTGTATTAACTTTAGAACCTTCAATAATTGGCAAAATATCTCTTTGAACACCTTCTCTGGACACATCATTGCCACTCCTATTCTTAGCAGCTATTTTATCGATCTCATCAATAAAAATAATTCCCATATTTTCAACTTTAGATTTTGCAATATCTGAAATGTTTTCGTGATCGACCAATTTCTCAAGCTCTTCTGCCAATATTATTTCCTTTGCTTTTTTAATCTTCAATTCTCTTTTCTTTTTTCTATCAAATATATTGCCCAGCAAACCGCCAATTCCCATATCAATCTCTTCAAAATTACCACCCGTAAATATTTCTATTGTAGAAAATGGCATTTTACTAGAAATTTGTATTTCAATAGTAGTATCATCAAGCTCACCTGCTCTAAGCTTTTTTCTAAGCTTCTCTTTTACCTTTTCTTCCGCCTTTATTTCATTTGGATCCATATTCTCAGAATTACTAGATCCCTTAAAAAGACTATCAACTATTCTCTCCTCTGTTCTTACTAAAGCATCATCTCTTACAGTACTATACATCTCTTCTTTTACCATATTAACTGCAATGCCCATTAAATCTCTAACCATAGATTCAACATCACGACCAACATAACCAACCTCAGTATATTTTGTAGCCTCAACTTTAATAAAAGGAGCTTTAATTAATTTAGAAAGTCTTCTTGCAATCTCAGTCTTCCCAATGCCAGTTGATCCAATCATAATAATGTTTTTAGGCATTACCTCATCTTTTATTTCTTTTGGAAGCCTAGACCTTATATATCTATTAACAAGGGCAATTGATACTAATTTTTTAGCCTCGTCTTGACCTATTACATATTTATCAAGTTCTGCAACTACATCTTTGGGAACTATATAGTGCTCTTCTAATTTATTCATTTTCAATCTCCTCAAGCACAATATTAGAATTAGTATATATACACACTCTTGCTGCTATTTTTAAAGATCTAAGCGCAACCTCAAAAGCACTTAATTTTTTGTTCTCCATGTAAGCAAGAGCTGCTGAATATGCATAATTGCCACCACTGCCAATTGAAATAACATCCTCTTCAGGCTCAACAACATCACCAGTACCAGAAATCAAAAGAATATTGTTAGAATCAGCAACAAGCATCATAGCCTCAAGCTTATGAAGTATTTTGTCAGAACGCCAATCTTTTGCAAGGTCAACAGCCGCCCTTTTAATGTCAATCAAACCATCGCCTTTTGCTTTGATTTTTTCTTCAAATTTTTCAAAAAGAGTAATTGCATCAGATGTTGAACCTGCAAATCCTGCCAAAATTTTCCCATTAAGCAATTTTCGTATTTTAATAGCATTACTCTTTAAAACAGTATGTCCAAAAGTTACTTGTCCATCTGCTGCCACCACAGTCTTACCATTTTTTTTTATTGCAATAACTGTGGTTCCTTTAAAGCTCATATTACCCCCTATTTATATACCTCTTTTAAAAGTTCCCCAATAAGAACATCAGATACATTTTTACAATCACAACACTCTTTAGAATCATCTTCAATATTATTGGAATCTACATATTTAATATTTAATAAAGCATAAAGATCCTTAACGGTTTTTATTTCTTGCGCACCAAAATCATGCAATTTTACAGCTCCATCACCACAAAAATCTAAATCATAAACATAAACATCAAGTCCTAAGTCAAGACCAAGCTCAGCTGTAATTAAAGCTCCTGATTTCAAGGGCGCATATGTTATAAAAATAGCATCAGACAAGCCTGAGACCAATCTATTTCTTTTGGCAAAAAAATAATTTTGAATTTTATCAAATGGCAAAGTCTCAGTAATTATTCCTCCACCTTGTTCTAAAAGCTTGAAAACATATTTTCGATTTTGCTTAGGATAAATATTATCAATATCTGTTGGAATAACAGCAAATGTTCTCTTATTCTCATTTATTGCCGCTATATGAGCCTCAATATCTGCCCCAATTGCAAATCCAGAAATAATCTCTACACCATTTTTTGCAAGATGTGAAGAAAATTCCCTTGTTCTCTCAGCAAGAGTTTTACTAATTTTTCTAGAACCAACAACAGCCCAAGACAATAAAGAACAATCTGGTAAATTGCCCTTGTAGTAAATAGCAAAAGGAGGGTCATAAATTCTTTTAAGCTTATTAGGATAAAACTTAGACCCCAGAATAGCAACTTTGGCCTTGGTCCTTTGAATAACTTTTTCTTGCAATTCTACTAATTTTAGATCGGGCAACCTAAACAATCTTCTAAATGACTTTAGAAAATAAGACTCAATGTCCTTCTGGGTCAATTTAATAACATTATTAAAATCAAAATTATTAAAAAGTTTTAATTTTTCTTTGCCTTTTAAAAATTTCAAATTATCAATATAAAGCAATTTCATCATAAATAATTACTTCAAATTACTCATGATCCTAGAAACACCTTCTTTTTGCTCTTCAGTTGAAGCCTTTTTACTAGCTTTATCATAAAACAATATAGCATTACCAAGATCGCCCAGCGAATAATAATTTGCACCTCTTAACATTAAAAACTCAAAATAGTCCTCACCCATATCGCCAAGTTTATTTAAATAATTTTTAGCTTCAAGTTGTTTATCAAGATCATATACGTACATATTAGAAATGGCAAAAAGAGAATCTTTAAAATCATCTCTAATTGAAAGTGATTTTAAAAAAGAATTTTCAGCAAGAATTATGTATTTTTCAACTTCATCTTTTACTCTTAAATTTTTAGCTAAATTATAAGAAGCAACACCTATATAAAAATGAGATAAATAATTATTGGGATTGATTTCTAAATTTTTAGCAAAATATTCAATAGCAGGTCCGTACTGACCAAGCTTAAAAAATTCAAGACCAATTAAATTAAAAAATCTGGCTTTCTTATCAATGGAATTAACTATCTTTAAAATATTTTTATCTTCTTTTTCAATAAATTCTTTATAAACTTCAATCTTAGATTCAGATCCACCACCTGAAATTTCCAAATCTCTTAATCTAAGCCCAAGATTTGATTTTTCTTTAGATTCATTACCACAAGATAAAAATAAATTAACAAGAATTATTAACCACAAAATTTTCACCTAATCATCGCTACTTTTTTTATTTAAATTTCTAAGAAATGTTGGAACATCAATGTCATCATCAAAATAATTAACATTTTTGGACTTTGCCGAAAAAGAAGAATCTTGTTGCTCATAAGATCCAGAAGGAGCATTTTGATTGCCTGACATTAAAGTATCAAACTCTTTGGAACTTAAAGTATTATTTTCTGGGGCGCTAGATATTTCTTTTTGCTTTTTAGATGCAAAACCTGTAGCAACAACTGTAACGTAAATTTCATCTTCAAGATTCGAATTAATAGCATGCCCATATATTACAGTAGCCTCATCATCAACACTAACTGTGATTATCCCCATAATCTCTTCAAGTTCAAGCAATGAAAAATCATCTCCGCCAGTAACATTAACAAGAAGCCCCTTAGACCCTTCAATACGAACTTCCTCAAGTAATGGATTACTAATAGCAGAAGTTGCAGCATCAACAGCTCTGTTTTCGCCCTTGCCATATCCTATTCCCATTAAAGCATCGCCTTGACCTTGCATAATGCTTTTAACATCGGCAAAATCAATATTAACCTCTCCATGCTCAATAATAAGCCCTGCAATGCCTTGAACGCCCATTCTAAGAACATCGTCTGCACGCTTAAAAGCATCTTTAATGGTGGTTCTTTTGTCAACAACAGTTAAAAGCTTTTGATTTGGAATAATAATCAATGTATCTACAGACTTTCTTAAGTTATTTATTCCCTGCTCAGCAAGTCTCAACTTCTTAGGACCTTCAAACTTAAAAGGCTTTGTTACAACTCCAACTGTTAAAATACCAAGCTCTTTTGCAACTTGCGCAATAACTGGAGCTGCTCCGGTTCCTGTCCCGCCCCCCATACCAGCAGTAATAAACACCATATCGGCACCAGAAAGATGGTTGCGTATAACATCTATGTCCTCCTCTGCTGCAGCTTGCCCAATCTCAGGCTTTCCCCCAGCACCAAGCCCTGCTGTAACTTTTGCTCCAAGGGCAATTTTTATGGGAGCAATAGAGGTTTGGAGAGCCTGAAGATCAGTATTAGCCACAATAAATTCAACATCTCTTACTCCATATTCAATCATACGATTAACAGCATTACTACCTCCTCCGCCCGCACCAATCACCTTAAGAATTGTAGGATTTGTAGTAGAATCAAATCTTCTTGTATGGCTATCAATCATATTATAATCTTTCATTAACGCTTCCTCCATGATTGGTCAAAACCATTCTTTCAAAAACCAACCTTTCAACTTTGAAGATATTTTATTTTTTCTTTTAACTTTACTGCTTACCTTCTTTAATTTATTGAATTTTTGTTGCTCATGCTTATAAAGAACAAGACCAAGAGCTGAAGAAAACTTGGGATCTATATGCTCTTCTCCAATTCCATTAATACTCATTGGTAAACCTATTCTTGCAGGATAATTAAATACTTCTTCTATTAAATTAGAAATGCCTGGGAATAAAGCTCCTCCACCTGTTAAAACTATTCCACCATTAATTTTATTATAAAGTCCGCGCTTAAGTATTTCCGCTTTCATCATTTCAAAAATTTCTCTCAGTCTTGAATTAATTATTACAGACAACTCTTTCCTACTTTTCTCTTGAGGAGGTCGAGTTCCAAGATTTGGAATAATTACAGTTTCCATTTGACTCTCAAGAATAGACGGATGAGCAATACCAGCTGTTATTTTAATATTTTCAGCAACATCCTCAGGAACCTTCCAAACTTGCGCAATATCAAGAGTCACTCTATTAACACCAATGGGAATTACACCCGTATAATAAGGAGATCCATCAACATAAAGAATAATATCCGTTGTCCCTTTGCCCATATCAATAAATAAAACTCCCATCTCACGCTCTTCTTTGGAAAGAGTTGCATAAGATGAAGCTAGGCTTCCAAGAACAACCTCATCAACAGCAAAGCCAGCTCGATTTACGCATCTGACTAAATTCTGACTAGAAGAACTAGAGCCCGTAATAATGTGCACCTCTCCTTCAAGACGAATACCCATCATGTCTATTGGATTTTTTATATGAGGTATTCCATCTACAATAAATTCTTGAGGAATAACATGAAGAATTTCTCTATCCATTGGAATAACAATTGCCTTTGCTGCTTCAATCACCCTTTCAACATCTTCTTCGTTAATCTCTCTTGTTTTTGAATTTATTGCAACAACACCACGTGAATTAGTCCCCTCAACACTGCTTCCAGACATAGAAACTGAAAGTGATGTAATGTCACATCCTGAGATGAGCTCTGCAGCCTCAATAGAATTAGATATTGAATCAAGAGCCGCCTCAATATTTATTAAAACTCCCTTCCTAACTCCTCTTGATATACTAGTGCCTATTCCAACTATTTCTAATTGATCATTTAAATTTACCTCGGCAACAACAGTACAAATTTTTGAAGTTCCAACATCTAAACCTACTATCAAATTCCTAGACACTAACTTTCTCCTAACAAAATGATATCACCGCTTCTTAAATCTATAACGCCGGGTTTTCCTTTAAGTAAATTAACCGCAAGAAACACTTTATGCATCACATCCATTAAATTCATATCAACTGTTATCAATATTTTATTATATATACTTTTAATATACAAAATTACATTATAATCATAGAAATTCAATTTTAAAAAATTGACCTCTGATATTAAATTATACAAATATTTTTGATTTATTTTAAGATAATCAAGGCCTCTTACAATATTAAGCATTCTATCCTCTAGAAAATCTCCTACATTGTTGTCATTTAAAACTAATCCGCTAATTACGGGTAAATCATAAATTAAATGCTTACTCTTTTCCAAAATTACACCATCTGATGCAATACAATAATAAGTAATATTACCATTTGCGTTTTCTAAAGCAACAGCAATCGGTATTCTTTTTTCTATTTTAATATTAATTTTATTGGGAAACTTAAGATCAACTTTAACATCCTTTACCCTTAAATCTTTTTTAAGATTCTCCTCATATATTCTAACATTAGCATTATGATAATACGTATTGGGCTTGATTCCTGAAATCTTGATTATATCCTCTTTAGAAAGAGAAATATCATTATTGATACTAATATACCTAATCAAAAAATAAGGAGATGCAAAAATGATAATTATTATTTCAAAAAAAATTAAAGACGTCAAGAAATATATATACTTAATTAAAAATTTTCTCTCAAAAATCATAACCTAACTCAATTTACACTACTAAAAAAATCCAATCAATTATTACTTAAATTTTTTGAAACATTTGAAATAAGGCCAGACAGTGCCATGGTAACAATAATAGAAGATCCCCCAGATGAAAAAAATGGTAAATTTATCCCTGTGGGAGGCAAAAGACCGATTGCAATTAAAATATTCATCATGCTTTGAAGAAAAATTGCAAGACTTGAAATAAATGCAATAAAAAATTTAAACCTACTATTAGAATGAATAGCTATAAAATAACCAAAGTAAAAAAACAAAAAAAACAAGCTTATGGCAAACAAAACACCCAAAAATCCTAATTCTTCTCCAAGAACTGAAAAAATAAAATCCGAATTAGCCTCTGGTAATTTTCCAAGTTTTACCTCTCCCATTCCAAGCCCTTTACCTAAAATTCCCCCACTTTTTAAAGCATTAAGAGATGCTATTATCTGGTAACCTTTGCCAGAAGGATCATCGTAAGGATTGAGAAAGGCAAAAATTCTAGAAACCCTATAAGGTTCAAGCATCAAGAATATAGCAGAAACTGGTAAAAAAGTAACCACAATAGCAAAAACATAGCTAAATGCCATATTAGAAACAAACAAAACAATAAAAAAAAGAATGGCAAAATAAATAGCTGTTGAATAATCGTTTTGCAAAATTATTAACACCCAAAAAATTGCAAAAATTAACATTGGCTTTATCCAGTATGCAATACCATTGTTTTTTCTTGGGTCAAACTTACTCAAATAAGCTGAAAGATAAATAGTAAAAGATATTTTAAAAATCTCAGAAGGTTGAATGCTAACACCTTGAAAGAATATCCATCTCTTTGCTCCAGAAATACTTGGAGATAAAAAAGTTGCCATAATTAAAAAAAGAGTTATAATCAATACAGGAAATATTGATTTTTTTAAAAAATTTAAAGAAATCCTTTCAAAAACAAGAAAAACTATAAAACTTAAAAAAAGATAATTAAGTCTTGTGAAAAATAAAAAATTTGGATTACCTGTCAATTCTAAGCTTAGGAAAAAGGAAGAAGTATAAAAAACTACAAGGCCATAGGCTACTAATAGCAGCAAAACAAGCAAATAACATGTCCTAAGTGAATTTATCTCTACAACCATAATAAATTATCTGATTTTTATCGTGCTTAAAGCAATTATAGCAAATATTAACCCTATTATCCAAAATCTAATAACAACTTGCATTTCAGACCACCCAAGTTCTTCAAAATGATGGTGAAGTGGAGCCATTTTAAATACTCTTTTTTTGGTTTTTTTGTAAACCAAAACTTGAATAATTACAGACATAGTTTCAATAATAAAAACACCCGCAAGAATTGAAAAAAGTATTTCACTTTTTAAAATCAAAGCTGCCATCCCGAGAATGGCCCCCAAAGCCAGACTACCTGTATCTCCCATCATAATTTTAGCAGGATAGGCATTAAACCATAAAAATCCAAAACTACCCCCAAGCAAGGCCCCAAGAAATATTACAAGCTCTTCAGAACCTTTAATATTTGGAATATGTAAATAAGCTGCAAAATCAGCTCTACTTGTAAGGTAAGCTATTATTATTAAAGCCCCTGTTATAACTATACTCAATCCAATTGCAAGTCCATCAAGCCCATCTGTTAGATTGAAAGAATTAGAAGCAGAAATTAAAATAAACATGCCAAAAGGAATGTAAAATAACCCCAAATCTATTTGAAAAGACTTAATAAAAGGAAAATAGATTACACTAACATGCTCACCACCAAAATAATATAGAATGCCAACAGAAAAAAAAGAAAATATTATTTGTCCATAAATCTTAAATCGAGCTTTAAGTCCATCTGAGGTTTTCTTTTTGATTTTTAAAAAATCATCTATAAAGCCCAAAAAAGCAAATCCCAGCATAACAAAAACCATAATCAAAAAATAAACATTTAAAATATTGCTCCAAAATACTAAAGAGATAAAAACACAAAAAAAAATAAGAATGCCCCCCATGGTAGGAATTCCTGCTTTTTCACTCAAATGTCTTTTAGGGCCATCTTCTCTTAAAATCTGATCAGCTCTTAATTTTTTTAACTTTAAAATAATATAAGGACCCACAATCAAAGAAAGTAAAAATGCAAAAATTGTAGCATAAGCCATTCTAAAGGTAATATATTTGAGCAAACGCAAACCTAAAAGGTAAAACATAAAAACCCCACTATCATCTAAATATAATTTAAAATTCTCTCAAGCCTGTTAAACCTTGAGCCCTTAATGACAATAAAAACTGAAGGTTCCAAGCTTTTTAAAAAAAAATCAATAAATTTATCAAACTCGCTAAAGTAATATAAACACTTTTCAACTAAATTCTCAGAATCCCTAACATCTAAAAATTCTTCGCCAATTAGAAAAATTTTATCAAAATTCATTGAAACAGCCTCTTGGATTAAATCTTTGTGAGTTTTGTATGCCAATTCCCCAAGCTCTTTAAAAGACCCAAGAACTATAAACTTTTTGTTTTGAATATTAAGATCCAAAATCATATTTTTTAAGGCCATAAAAGAACCCATATTACCATTATAAGAGTCGTTTAAAATCAAATATCCATTTTTTGTCAAAATTTCTGCTCTACCTTTTTGAAAAGCAGTTTCAATAAGGCCCTCTTTTATTTCTTTTTCTCTCATTCCTAAAAATAAGGCCAAATTAATACACCCTATTGCATTAAAAATATTATGCCGACCCAGCAATAAAATAGAGTATTCAAACCCTTTGTAAACAAAATCAAAAGAGAATTTCCCCTCCAAAAAAGAAAATGATTTAATACTAAGATTTTCAAAATCAAAATAAACGATTTTAACATTTGGATTTGCGATTTTTGCTCTTTTTTCAAGATAAACACAATAATCATTCATTTCATTTACAACAAAGATTTCAATGTTTTTGCCAATTATTTTGCTTTTTTCAAAAGCAATAGTTTGTAACTCCTTGAAAGCTTGCATATGTGCATAGCTTATATTCGTAATAATAACAATTTCTGGTTTTAAAATTTGGGATAAAAGATCCATTTCTCCAACATAACTAACTCCAACTTCAAAAACAGCATATTCTTCATTACCCTCTACCCTTAAAATACTAAGAGGAAGTCCAATGTCAGAATTTAAATTGCCCCAAGTTTTGTAAGTTTTGTATTTCTTTGAAAGTATACTATAAAGCATCTCTTTAGTTGTGGTTTTGCCATTGCTACCCGTAATAGCAATTCTTTTAAAGCTTGTTTTTTCAATTAAAAACGATGCCAAAGTTTGAAGAAGTTTTATTACATTACTTGTAAGCAAAAAAACTAACTCTTCATTGTCATTTAAATATTTAATACACTCAGATTCATGCTCTCTTGAACATACAAAACATTTAACACCCAGATCAATTAAATATTTAACAAAAGAAAATCCATCTACTTTATTTCCCTTATACGCAAAATAAAGACTATCATTGATATTATCATCCTTTATTTCACGACTATCTAACGAATAAAAAGACACTACTCTTTCAATATTTTTTATATTCCCCACAAATTTCACATCTTTAGAAGAGATTAAAATATCCTTAATCTTTATACGCACTCAAACCTCATTCTAAAATCTTTTACTCAACAAAAATATTTATATCTTCATTAGCTTTTTTTTCCAAATTTAATTCTCCAAAACAAAAACTCTCTATTCTATCAATATTTTCAAGCTCATATATTACCGTCAGCAACCTTAAATTATCATCAATAATATTTTCCTGTTCATTGTCTAAGCGATTAAATTCCCTAAGCTTTACAACATATCTGAAATTTAAATAAATATTAAAACACAATATAACTGTTAGTATCAAAACTAAAATACAATAAACTTTAAATTCAATCTTACTTATGCTGTTCATAATTTTTTTATAACTCTAAGTTTTGCACTCCTTGAAGGTTTGTTTTTTTTAATCTCATCAAAACTTGGCATAATGGGCTTTTTTGAGATCTTAGCATACAAATCACAGCTCAAGCCTCCAAAAAAATCTTTTACAATACGGTCCTCTATTGAATGAAACGTAATAATGGCTAAAATTCCATCTTTGGCTAAATTTTCTACCCAAAAAGGCAAGCTCCTTTTAAGCCGAGCAAGCTCATCATTCACATAAATTCTTAACGCTTGAAAAGTTTTTGTAGCTGGATTTATTTTAACTTTTGAAAAAGGATAAACTTTGCTTATTATGGATTGCAGCTCTTTTGTGGTTTCTATTTTTTTAATTTTTCTATATTCTATAATAGCTTTAGAAATTCTTCTAGAATAATGTTCATTGCTTAAATCATAAATTAAAGCTTCAAGGTCATATTTACTAAAAGTGTTTACAATCTCAGACGCACTAATTTTGCAAGAAGAAGAACAAAGTCTCATATCTAAAGGCTCATCTTCAAGAAAAGAAAATCCTTTTTTACTGCCCTTGTAATGAAACATAGAAATACCAAGATCAACCAAAATAAAATTGGCTTTGACATTTAAAGGATAATTGACGAAAAAATTATCAAACCAATCATTAAAATATGTAATTCTCTCTTCAAAAATAGAAAGAAAATGCTTTGCTCTTTCTAAAATTTGAGGATCTCTTTCAATTCCAACCAAACTTAAAAAGTCATATTTCTCAAGAATAGCTTTTGCATGAACACCTTCTCCAAGAGTAGAATCAATGTATATTAAATCACTTTTTACGGGCAAATCTTCTATAAGCTTACAAATTGCATCAAGAAGCACTGGAAAATGAAAAGCATTATCATTCATTTAATTTAAACCTATAAATTATTTTTTTTTCATTTCCATAAACATCGCCATATTTTATTTTAAGCTCATTCTTACCCTTAACAAAATTAAGATCATTTATCTTAAGGCATCCCCCATCTTTTTTAATATTCAAAATATCTAACCCATAATTTTTCTCTTGAGCTAAGGTATGTGTATTATTAATCAAAAAAATATTTTGAAAATCTGAACGAAGAATACTTTTATTATTCAAAATAGCTTCAAAATAATAAATTCCTTTAAGAGAATTTTCAAAAGATTCTACTTTTTGAGTATGAAAATATAACAAAAGACTGTATTGACCAGAATCGACATTTAAATTTATATTTTTTGATAATTCCAATCTTTCATCATCACCCTTTCCTTTTAAAAAAACCCTATCCAATGTATAAACTGTCTCAGCAACCACATTATTCCTATTTTTGATAATAAACAAAGGATTGATAATTTTTTTAGCACTAGGATCATTAACTACCAAATCAATAACACTCTTTTCATCTTTTAAAAAAATTTTTCCAAGCTTATAAAAAAAGCTCCCAAAAACCTCTAAATTTAGATTTAAATCATTATCAAAAATAATTAAAATACTGCCATCCCTATTTAAACTATTTTTTGAATATAAAATTTTATAATTATTGGAAAAAACAGATACAGTTTTTTCCAAGGGCCTTAACCTTAGGCCAATATTCAATTTATTATTATCCAACACACCAAAATCTTTAATTAAAGCAAACTTTTCATCATTTCTAAATTCCAAAAATGAATATAAATTTAAAATATTAAAGAAAAATATAAAAACAATTAAAATCACTGAGCCAATCCCAAGTATTTTAAATCATTATTACTATTAAAATACAAAAGTCCTTTTCCAAATTCAACAAAAGAGCTTATTTCATCTTTAATAAAAATATTATCAAACAATTTAAAAGAATTTGCAGAATAAGTTTTTATATTAATGATTTTTTCACTCTCAGAATAAAAATATACTCTATAAATATTTTGAAAATAATCATATGACGCTCTTAAAATAGAATTTTTATTTTCAACCTTAAATATTTTACCACTTTTAATATTTATCACCGCAAGTGAATTTTTGGCCTCAATAAACAAATTATGATAATCATCTATTTTTATAAAAGTCTCAAAACTATTAATAGTTAAATTGTTTAATTCTAAAATTTTTTTATAATTATTCTCTAAATCAATTATTTCTAAAAAATACTCAGAATTACCTTTTAGTGAAACCAAATATTTATTATCGGAACTTAATTTAACAAAACATGTTGGAAATTTTCTCTCTAAAAAATTTTCCATATAAATTATCTTACCCTGTTTATATATATAAATCTCACCATTAGAAAGTCCCAAAACCAAAACCTCATTATTATAGTCCACACTTAAAATTGAGGACAAAAAATTGAACATTAGTATATTATTTCCACTAGAATCATAAACTTCTAAAGTTTTATATAAATTGTTGAAAGTAAAAATTAAATTATTTATTGCAAAAACAAAATCCTTTAGCTTGAGTGTAAATAAAAATTTATTGTCTTTAACAGAAAAAACAGAATAATCCTCACCGGAATTAAAAAGAACATAATAATAGTCTGAATAACTTATTAAGTTATCACTTAAAAGGGAATAACAAGATTCCCCAAAATTAAGACTTAAAACCTTATTTGATACAAAAACATTCTTGCTTAAATTTATATTTTCACAATCAGATTTATTTTCAAAATTCTTAAAATCATAAAAATTAGATACATTCATAGTGGATCTTATAAAAAAATCAATCAAAATTATAAATAATAAAAACAAACTTAGAATCAAAAAAAATTTTAATTTTTTGAATTTAATAGTGCCCTCTTCTACATTAAAACTCAATATAACTACTTTCTCCCCCACTTTAATTTATCTATTTTACTTTAATTAAGTCTGAACTAAACTTTGAAGACCAAACTCCATGAAACCTTGAAAATTTTTCAGCAGCTTCTTTTTGAGAGGCTATGGTAGCCAAAGCCCTTCCAGCTTCAAGATAACCAAGAGAATGCAGTCCAAATTCATGAGATCCACTAATCTCATATTTGCCCCTTAAAATAAAAGCTCCTTCTTCTAAAAGCTCCAACACTTTAATAAGGTGTTCAAATTGAAATTTATAATAAGGACTCTCAAGTTTTAAATTCTTAGAAAAATCTCTAAAATCAATAATATTTTTAGAAAAAACAATAAATTTGAGATACATATCCTCAAGAAAAACAAGCGTTTTAGAATCTTTTTTGCTAAAAATTTTAGCCAAATCAATTAAATAGCCTAATTTTTTAATAATTAAAAACCTCTCTTCTGGATTTAAATTAAGAGCCTGAGGCATTTCAATCAACTCTCTTGGGGTAATACTAAGAACAGGGCTAATAACTAAACTAAAATCAGAAATCAACCCAGACAAAATTTTTTTTATAGAATAATTTACTTTCAATCTAGGCCTAGTATAAAAATAATTTAAAGAAGAAATATAACTTAAAACATTTAAATTGAAATCAATAAGATTAAATGAAAGTTTAGCATTTGATGTAAATTCGCCAGTCTCTTTTATAGCTGCTATATCATTTAAAGTCCTTAAAACAAGATTATTAATGTACACTATTTTTTTATAATTTTCATTATCAATTAAATCCATAAACACCTGCCTAAAACTCATAAAAGGGTGATTTATCAGCTATCTAATATATTGATTTTAGCAAAAAATATATTAAATATTTTAACAAGTTATAAATTTATAAAAAACACCCTTTAAAAATTAACTCTGCGAACAAACAAAACATTAAAATCCTTATAATAAAACATGTAAAATCCTCTAGCCTTATTAAAGATTAGATTAAACCAAACATTCAAATAACAACCAAGAAAAATTTTATTAAAAAGAACACTGTTTAAAAAACATTGAACTTACAATAATTTGTTTTTTAATCTCTTAACAAAAGTATCCGTACAAAATGAAACAAAATTCAAGCTTTGAGAAGAAATTTTAAATTCAAAAACAACGTCAACCCCGAAAGAACCAAAATTAATTCCATCCAAAAAAATTGATGCTGCTGCTATAAAATATTCCTTTGAAAAAGAAATAGAAAGTTTACTTAATTTAGAGAACACAAAAGAACGATTATAAACAGAATGTGGAGAAATAGGCGTAAGTAAAAATCCCTCAAGATCTGCTTCTAAAATAGGACCCCCTGCTGAGAAAGAATACCCTGTTGAGCCTGTTGGAGTAGACACAATTATCCCATCACTTTTGTACGATAAAAAACTCTCAGAATTAACCATAAGATCTACATAAATCATTTTATTAAGAACGCTTGAGCGAATAATAATATCGTTTAAAGCATATTTAGAAATTAAATCTTTACCATGTTGAGAAGCTGCTACATGAAGCAAAAATTTTTTATTAATAACCAAAGAATTATTAAAAAATCTATCTATGACTTTTTTAAAATCTTCAATCTTAATATCTGCTAAAAATCCCACATTGCCCATATTAATTGAAATAATTGGAATATCAATATTTTCATTTTCAAGAAGCAAATTAACAGCCAAAAGAACCGTACCATCTCCTCCTAAAGTTATCAAAAAAAGAAAATTTTCTTTTGGAAAAGAAAATAAAGGTCTGCCAACATCTATTAACACTACCTCAACAAAATACTTAGTTTCTAAATAAACTTTAACATCATTGCCTAAAATACTAGCTCCCGACTTTAAAGTATTAATGCAAAGAAGAACTTTATTCTTCATGTTGATCTTTATAGGGAATGTCGTCAAATTCGCATTTATCAAAAATTTTTGCTATATCAATTAATACTAAGTATTCACTCTCAAGATTATCAGCCTCGTCAAGCTTTACAACTCCAGATATATATTTTCTATCTAAAGTTTGTAAAGTAGCGGGAGGTTCTTGAATCCTAGAATCATCAAAACTAATAACTTTAAGAACTCTATCAACAAAAATGCCTAAAAGCTTATTTTTAATCTTAACTATTAAGTATCCTGTTAAAAGCATATCTTCTTCTGTTACCGAAATAGAAGGAACTCCAAATTTAATATTTAAATTAATTAAAGGAATAATACTGCCTCTAAGATTATAAATACCTATAATATATTCAGGAACATTTGGTATAGCATAAACTCCTTCTGATGGAACTTTAATAATTTCTCTAATGTGCTCTATTGACACCCCATAGCTTTCTTTTCCTATTTTAAAACCTGCAACTTGAAGCTGTGATCTGCTGTCTTTAGAACTTTCTTTTCTAAACATATTTTATACCTTTAAATTTGTTTATAACAATTTGATTAATTTGCTACTTGCCAAAACTTTTGCCTAAAAAATAAATTTCAAAAGAATTTTTCCTTACAGCTTTGGGTCTAATTTTTTTTACAAATTTAAAATATTTTTCAAACTTTTTAAAAATTTGCATCTCGTCTCCTCCCTGAAAAACTTTAACAAGTAAATTCCCTTTTTTAAGTAAAACTTCAAGTGATAAATCTATTATTCTCATGCTTAAATTAAAAGAATTGCTGGTATCTACAAGTCTATTTCCAGTAGTCTTGGGAGCCACATCGCTAATTACAAGACTATAGGGTCTAAACGTATTAATTTTAAAAACTGTATCATCTGAAAAGATATCTCCCTTTATAAAATAAAAATTATCATCATATCTAAGACCAATATCATTAATATCAACAGACACTAGAATTCCTCTTTTAAGCTTTTTATAAGCATACTGAGAAAAGCTGCCAGGTGATGCACCAATATCTAAAACATTGCCAGAAGAAAATAAAGAAAATTTTTCATTAATTTCTATCAACTTGTATACAGACCTTGCCAAATATCCTTCTCTTTTGGCTTTTTTAGAATACTCATCATCCAAGCGATACACATCAATCCCTTTAATACACTTTATTATACTTTTTCATTATAATTCTTATTATGCAAAATAAACTATTTTTAAAAAAAATTGAAAAAAATATTAATAAAATCTTTTCAACAACTAATTTTCTAAATTTATTCAAAGATAACGATTTAAAATTTACTTTTAAAATAAAAAAGAAAACCCTTGATTATATTAAAGCACCAGCAATTGAAATTGTTAATAGGGGCGGAAAACGAATAAGACCAATGATAATGATTCTTTTAGCATATGCATTAGGTTTAAAAGAAAAAAATACCAAACTAATATATAAATTAAGCTTGTTGCTTGAACTTCCTCATTCTGGAAGCTTGATTATTGATGACATTGAAGACAATTCACTAAAAAGACGCGGTGAATCAGCAATACATTTAATCTACGGAATAGATAACAGTATAAATGCTGGCAATTTAATTTATTTTTTACCTGCAAAATTAATAGAAAGATCAAATTTAAAAGAAAATCAAAAATTACTAATTTATGAAAATTTCTTTACAACTCTTTCAAATCTCCACCTAGGACAAGGAATTGATATTAAATTTCACAATGAGTCATACATCCCAAGTATTAAAGAATACATCTCTTTAGTAGAATTAAAAACAGCTTCACTTTTTGGAATGGCCAGTTTTCTAGCTGCAATACTCACAAATAATGAAGACAAAGCTAAAAAAATTTACAGTACATTTTTAAAGCTTGGTGTTTATTTCCAAATAATAGACGATATTAAAAACATTAAAAATAAAATTAATGGTAAAGAATTCGGAGATGATTTACTTGAAGGAAAAAAAAGCTTGCCAATAATTTATTTTTTACAAGAAAAAAAGTTTGAACCAAAAATTATTTCAAAATTCAATAAAATAAAAAATACCAAAACTACTAAAGCAAGAAAAGAAATATTTAAACTAACAGAAATGATAAACTCATCAAAATCAATAAAAAATTCAACTATTGTTGCCTTAAAATACTTAAACGAGTTTAAAAACGAACTCAATTTATATCCACTAACAAATAGATATAAAAATCTACTAATAGATACTATTGAGCAAATAAAAGAAGGAATATAATGAAAAAAATAATAATAATACTTTTCTATGGCTTGATTATAAATATTTGCCCTACTACAACAACATCAATATTAAAACTTGATGAAAAAGCAAACAAATATACAATAGAAAAACTTTACCAAAAATCAATGTTGCTAAAAGATTCAAAAAAATATAATAAAGCAATAGAAAGTCTAACAAAAATAATTAACATGGATAAAAATCAAGCTGATGCTCATCTTTTGCTCTCAGAATTAGAATATTTAAATAAAAACTGGAAAAAAGCAATTATTAAATCTCAAGATTACTTAAAAATAATAGACTTTAAAGATAAAAAGAACTTTTTAGATATCTCTTGGGCATACTTTTTAATAGGAGAAGTTAAAAATTCAATGGACTATATAATTAAATTTTTCCAAAGCGGTAAAGAATTGTTCAGAGAAAACATATTTATAGCAATTGATGCCCTTTTTAAAAAAAGTATTTATCATTTTATAAACAATGAAAATGCAGCATTCAATACAATATTATCTTCAACGTTTCAATTAGCACTCAATGACGACACATTGTTTATAATTTTTTTAAATAATTTAGAAATAATAAAACAAATACCCTTCTATCATTTTAATAGAAAAAAATTAGAAGAATTATATCTACAAATCAGCACTCTAAAAACAATTCAAAACACAACTTGCAGAACTTAAACTAAGATCTATCTTTTCTCTTAATCAACGAAACCAATATGTTTATTATTATTGCTACATAAAATTGAAAAGAAAGAGAAAAATAAGAATTTACATACTCTTGAGTACGAAAAAATTGATATTCAAAAAAAACTATCAAAAAAGAAATTGGGAAAATTAATAAAGGATTTGAAAATGCAATATAAAGAATGCAAATAGCAAGCCAACCATTGTTTAATCCTAAATTATAAGAGTAAGCATTAAGACTTACCGCAATAAATGAGCCAGCAAGACTTGCTGTGAAAATTGATACAAAAATTGCAAAAGATTTGAAACGACTGCTTATTTTCTCACCCAAAATGTCTTCATAATTCCCCGAAGAGATAAATTCAAATACTGCTCTAATTCTTGAATAACTTATAACATAAACGGTAATAAATAAAAAAATGAAAAAAATAGTAATAAAAACAAAAATCTCAAAATTTCCAGATAAATTTAAAGTAAAACCAGGAATAAAATTAAAATTACTCTTCATTAAATAATCAACAAAAAAATAACAAAAAATATTAATACCTATTCCTGCTATAAAAATATCATATTTTTTTTTTACTACAAAAGATAAAAAAAATCCAAACAAAAAACTAATAAAAAGAGTAAAAATGGTTGACATAAAAATTCCATATCCCAAATAGATAAAAAAAGATGTTAAAAATATTGAAAGATACGAAATGCCCTCAATAGATACATTTAAAAATCCTATTTTCTCTGTATAAAGAACCCCAAGTGCTAAATACGAAAATATAATAGCCTGCTCAAAAATACTAAACATCTACCTTTTCCTAGCTTTAATCAAAAATAAAGAGATAAAAATAGCAATTGATTGACAAAGCCCAATAAATTCATACTTAAAGTCATAATTTATATTAAGAAAATTATTAAATTCAATTAATATTGAAAACAATAGGCTAAAAAATAATACATAAACATAATTAAATCCTGAAATTACAGCAACAATTAGACTGCTCCAACCAAGTCCTGAAGTTAGCCCTAAAACCAAATATGGTCTAAAAAACACTACAAACATAGAGCCTGCAAGACCATTTAAAAAAGCACTGCCAAATACAGCGAAAAACTTATATTTAAATTCATTTATATTGAAAAAAATGTCTATCTTTTTTTTATTGCTTAATATTTCAAGCTGAAGACCATAAATAGTTTTTTTGTGAATAAAAACATAAAAAAGCCAAACTGATACACCAAACAAAAATAAGTAAATAAGTGATGAATCTAAAGCAAACAAACTATTAATCCTTTTTGTCTGATTAGAAAAACTACCTGTTTTTAACATATTTAAAATAAATCCATCAACCAATCTTTGATTTCCATAAGATATTAAAAGAGCTGTTAAGGCTTTATTTAATCCGAAGAAAAAAGTAATAAAAAAAGGAATAAGCCCTAAAAGTCCTACAAAAAAAGAACTTAAAAGTATCAAAAATACAAAATTAAAATAGGTTAATCCAAAAAAACTTGAAAATATATAAACTAAAAATGCCCCAAAATAAATCTGACCTTCATTCCCAAGATTTAATGAATTACTCTTGGCACAAGTAGCAATCCCCGTAGCCATGATTAAAAATAAAATAAAGCGCCAAGATATCATCTTAATATAAGAAAATTGAAAAAAATCACCGAAAAAATAGCTAATACTTAATATTGAAAAAGAAAAAATTAATGCCATAAAGCTATTTCTAAAAAAGATCATAAAAATAGCAATTCCTTTAATTTTTCTTTACTAATCTTTTCTCTAGATACGTTTAACAAAACTTCTCCCATTTTCATTGCTAAAATGTTATCAGAGAGCAAAAGCAATTCATCTAAATTGGAAGTAATCAAAAGAACTGGCTTTTCTTTTGAATAATTACGAATAGCAACAGACATTTCATTATAAGCTTTGTGATCTAAATTGCTCAAAGGAGAAAAACAAATTAAAAAACTTTTTGCAATATACATCTCTCTGTAAAGAGCAAATTTCTTCAAAGTTCCTCCAGAAAATGCCAAAGATTTTGAATAAAGAATTCTATATATTTTCTCTTCGCTATAAAATTCCATTTTTTTTTTAAAAAAATCTTTAATTTGATTAATGTAAGATTGCCTAATAAAAATTTTATTTTCAAAATTCATAAATTTGGCCAAAAAATTATCTAATATGCTGCTATTATCGGGGAATAAATTACCAATACCTAAGGGTAAAAATCCCGCTTTACACTCAAAAATATTTATTCGCTCATATCTAATGCCATCAATTTTTATGCACCCAACAAAAAGAAGCTCTCCTAAGAATAATTTTTCCCAAGTTTTAATTACAGCTTCTTCACCAATTATTCCTAAAACACCCCTTTTATTTAAAGAAAAACTAACATCGTACTTCCAAAAATCTTCAAAAAACAAATTAAATTTAATAGGATCTTTTTCAAATTTGTTGCAATTAATGTTTGCAACAAATGCTTTGTCACTAGAGGATTCAAGTTTACTCAAAATTGATTCTTTGTTTACTGTTCTAAAACACTTTCCATCTTTTAAAATAATAAACTCATCGCTAAATTTTACAGCATCTGTAATCTCACTGTGGGTAATAAAAAGAGACGCAACTCCCGATTTCTTAAGCAATATAAGCAATTTTATAAAAGCTTGCGCTTCTTTTTGAGAAAAATAAGCAGCACTCTCATCAAAAATAATTATTTTTGCATTCTCTTTAAGAGCAGCAATAATAAGTAAAAAATAAATCTCTTTAATATTTAAATCTTTAATTTTCTTATCTAAATCAAAAGAAATTTTATAAAATTGCATAAGCCATCTATAATATTTGTAGGTCTTAGATTTATTCATCGGCATGAAAAATTCATAACCAAACCAATAGATACTCAAATATTCCCATACTCTTAAATTCATTTTTAAATTAGGAACTTGAGAAACAAGATAAATACCATTATTTTTAGCTTTATCTACATTCCAATTTTTTTGCTTAATACTATTTACTAATATTTCACCCTCATCAAATTCAATAAATCCGGCAATAATCTTGGCTAGAGTGCTCTTCCCTTCTCCATTTTTACCAACTACTGTAAAAATTTTAACTTCCCCAATTTTTAAATTAATACTGTCCAAAATAGGCTTGTCAATATCTGGAAAATACTTAACTATGTTTTTAAACTCTACCATTAATTTTGTTCCAAATTAATTTTTATACCATTTGCACTAACCTCTTCTATTTTTTTAAAAAGATCTTCTTTTAACTTTTGACTGGTTCGCTCTAAATAAAAAACATTCGAAACATTAAACAAAACTCCTCTATGTTTTATGCCAAAAATATCAGAATTTCCATAGTTAATCTCTGACTTAAGGGCCTTATCTAAAATATGTGAAACATAATATTTTTGATTTGTAATTCCTGAACCAATAATATTTTCTTTATTATCCAAATAATCTTCGCTATCAAAAAGAACCGCAGAGATATTATTCTCTCTAACAGAAGAAAGCACTCCTTCAACAGCAGGCCCCACAATAGGAAGTATTACCAAAGCCCCCGAATCCTTAATCAAAGAGTCTGATAACAATTTAGCTAAATTGCTATCATGCCAATTGCCCAAAACTCGATAATAAACTTCAGATCTCATACCAGTATCAAGAATGCCTTTCTTGAAATAACGATAAATATAATCATTCATAACGGGATAGTTTTGACCTGCAATCAAAGCAGCATTTCCAAAGCCAGATTTAATAAATTCCTTTAAAAAAAGTCCTACATAATATCCTAAAATATATGCCTCTTCTGCTACATTATAAGAAACTGAATAAACCTGCTTATTGGTATTTTTAACCAAAGAATCAAAAATGAGAAACTTAGTATTAGGATAATTACTTGAAACACTGTCAACAATGTCTTGCATAGCATTATTTGTAGTTATTAAAAAATCATATTTTTTTGAAGTTAATAGTTTTTCAAGCATTTCTATCCACTCGCTTTGATTAAATCCAGCTTCTAAAACTTTAATTTCAAGATTTTCGTGATTTTTTTTAAATTCAAACAAAGAATCATACATTTCTTTATAAGATGGAGATCCTGAAATAACCCCGGGAATAAATAAAGCAATATTAGTTTTGTTAGAAATATCAACCTTTCGCTTCTTGAAAAAAATTAAACAAACAAATAAATATAAATGAAATATCGTAAATAAAATCCAAAACCCTTTAAAAAACGCCTTTTTACTCATAAAAATAAAACATCCTTTTATTAATTATTATTAAATTCACTTTAATGCCATAAAAGTCAAATAAAAAATCAATAACAAGCTATAAAAAATAAAACCGCCAAAACTAATTAAAAAATTAATTGTCCGAACAACTGAAGAAAGCATTTTTCCCCCTTACGATAAAATTTTGGCAAAAAAATTCTCAACCCAAATTTAATAAAATATTAAGCAAATTATGAATGTGAATTTTAAATTCCGCTGAATAATATAATAAAACTTGAAAATTTTTCATTTTTTTTAAAAATGGCTGATATTAATAGTTTTAAACAGCTAATAAAAACAAATATGTTAATTTCTTCTTCAATTTGAATTTTCAAAGAATATATCATGTCATCTAACAAATAACTTTAACATAAAGCTAAATATATAAAAATCAAAACTCTCTAGGGCGCAATAAATACAATTCATCAACATTTAAATTACTAGTAATATCATCATTTGAGCGTCTTAAATACATCTTTAGAGAATGGATTGTTTTAAAAAACTTATTTTTTAAAAGATTTTTATTAGCTTTGTAATCTTTTAAAAATTTTGAAATGGGCCCGTTAACAGTTATTGAATTGTCGAAAAAAGCGGGAAAATATTTCAAAACATCATCTACAAAATAAAACCTATTAGCCAAATCAACAAAATTATTAAAAAGCACTCCGATTCTACCCTTTAAATAATTAACATTTTTAATCATATCAACCCTGTTACCAAATTTATAATTTTTATCTTCCAGGCTCCATTTTGAATATATAGAATTAAATTTAAAATCTTTCATTAAATAATTATACATAAAGTTGAATCTAAAACTATCCTCAATATATTTTAAAATAAAAAAATATAAAAACCCCTTATTTAAAGACATAAAATTATCTTTAGCCATCCTTATAAAATTTTGATTAACACCCTTTAAAGTGCCTTCATTAACTTTGTGTAAAAAAGAATTTCCATTAAAAAGCAAAAGACTGGTATTGGGAAAAATTAAATATTCAGTTTTATTAATATGCCTGATGCTACCCTTGTAAACATTAATAAAACAATTATTAAAATAATCGCTATTGACATAAAATTTTGAAGTATTTTCGGCTTTAAACAGGTTATTATCTATTATAACAGAAAATGAAGATCCTTTAACAATGTTATGAACTATAGCATCAACACTTCCTCTAAATAAATATATTTTTGCGTCTTGCAAATCTTTAAGAGAAGAATAAAACACAAAACTATTTGTATTGGAATAAAAAATTAAATCTGCAGAAATACCATTTATTTCATATAAATTTATTTTAAGCTTTGAATTTTCTCCAACCTCAATAAAATCATATTCAAAAATTTCGTCATCTAAATCTAACTTAACAAGAAATGTATTTCTAACAACACTAACTCTACCTTCTATTTCTTTTACAACTGCCACTTGAGAAAATAAAGCTCTACTTGAAAGCAATATTAAAAGTATAAAATGATATATTCTAAAAATATAGTTCTCCTGATCTTTTAAAAACTCATAAATTTAATTATACCTTGTTTTACATAAATTTATTACACTTTGAACAATGATAAAAAAGAAGTATAATTTAATTTAAGAATTAAAAATATTAAGTTTTTATTGACATACTATAATTGCTATACTAATAAAAATAGTAAAAGTAAGAACTTCAATATTTATAGGTTCTTACTTTAAAGATTAATAGAAGCCAAGTTATTAGAAGGGTGTATTTATGAATATAAAGAATAAATTAATATCGCTGCTGCTAATTGTAGTAGCAATCTCTTTTATCGCATGCAAAACGCCTCCAGAATCAAGAGAGAGTAAAAATGCTAAAATTGCACAACCAGATAACAAAAATTTTCAATTAAGAGATATAAAAGGCATTAAAAATGAACTAATAAGAGAACGGGGACATCTTTTTTATTCTAAAGAGTTTAATGAAGCTGAAAGATTAGAAGAAGCAATGAAACAAAGTTTTTCCAAAAAAAAAGCAATAGAGGGAAATGAAATTGCTCTAAAAGTACTTGAAAGATACAAAACAATAATAAGAGAAACGAGGGAAAAAAAAGAAAAAACAAATTACCTTAAAGAAAATATTGAAAAGTATCTAAACGATGCAGAAGCAAATGAAGCATACATATGGATCCCACTGGAAATTGACGAAGTAAATAATTTATATTTTGAAGCAACAAGAAAATATAAAAATTACGATCTTGACAATGCCCTTGACATGTATAGCAAGGCCTTTAACAGAGCACAACAAGCAGCAAAAAATGCCAAAGAAGCTAAAGCTTTAAAAGAAACTGATGAGAGAATGTACAAACAATTAAAAGCACTTGAAGCGGCTTCCAACTTGCCAATTTATAGCAATAATAAACTTATAAAGCCATCCCCATGGAATGGTAGAGCATTCATTAAAGAAAGAAACAGTCACTTAAACCTTTTAAATACCAATAAAGACACTTATCTTCTTGGAGAAGCAGAAGCTTCAATTCCAATAGTACTCGCATACGAAGAAAAGATAGAAATAGCAAAAAACTCCAAACCTCAAGAACAATTCAAAACACTAGAACTTATTGAGCGATCTAGAACATTGTGGGAAAAAGGGGTTGAAGCTAAAAATGTAAAAAACTTTAGACTTGCCAATGAACTATTTTTAGAATCTGCAAGATACCTTGAAGCTTATCAAAGCAATGCAAGCAGCGAGCTTTACGTAATAAAAATAGGCAATACCCTATGGGGCATTTCCAAAAAATTATACAACGATCCTTACTTGTGGCCAAAAATTTGGTTTGCCAACAGACAAAAAATACAAAATCCGGATCTAATTCATTCTAACTGGAAGATAATAATTCCTGCCAAATAAGCAAAAACAATCATAAAGCAAGGCTTAAAAGCCTTGCTTTCTTATTTTATATCTAATAAAATTAAATAATAAAAACATTCTAAAAGAGACAGAAATGAAAAAGCTAATATTACTAAACTTAATATTTATTTCCTGCTATACGATCAACTTAGAAAAATTAACAAAAGAAACTCCTTATGGAGTTTATCTCAGAGAAGCTCAAAAAGCTGTCAATGTTAATGATTATAACTCTGCTTTAAAAGCATACGAAAAAATGATTCAAAATTTCGCTCACAATTCAAATATAGTTGCTACTGGCAAATATGAAATTGCATTCATATACTATACAACAAACAAAACAGAAAAAGCAAAAAAAATCTTTGAAGGGTTAATAGGAAATAATATGGAAATGCCTAAATGGATTAAGCCTTTAGCTAAAAAAATATTAAATAAAATAGAAAATAATAAAAAATAATAATTTAAGAAATAAAAATTTTTACTGGAATATTATTCCATAAATTGTAATATCTTTTTCCTTTGCAGAATTGATAACATCTTTATAAACAACAGACCCTCTTGGATACTCATGAGGAGGTGCATCTCCTATAACAATAATAAATCTTCTTTCTGCCCGCCAATCAAACTGAGTCACAGCAGCATCAATCCCCTCAAAGACAGCTTCTGGATAATCCCCACCGCCACCAACATTAACATACTTAAGAATATTATTTAAATAAGGAATAGTATTAAAATCAAAAGCTTTGGTTAAAAAATCTTCAAGATAGTCTTTATAAAAAACAAGGCCTATTCTGTAGGATTTGAACTTTTGAAGTTGAGGTTCTATTATTGAAAACAAATGCTCTTTTAGAATTTCAATATTACTTTTCATACTATCAGTAACGTCAACAACAAGAACTAAATCTAAATCATAAACTGAATCTTCTGGGTTTTTTAAAATTTTGTTTATTTTATCAACAATATCAATGCCATTATTAGCAATAACAACCTCATCTGAAAATTTTGTAAAAGTATCTTTTAATTCATTAAATTCAATTTTTCCCTGATTTTGATCATCCTTGAAAAGCAATTCATAAGCATTGTCTTGATATCTGCCCAAATAATCATTATATTTTTTCTCAAAAGATCTTATAGAAAACCAAAAGGGTTCTTTTTTGTTTTTTAATACTTCTAAGTCAATATCACCACTTCTTGTTGAAAAATTTGGAAATCCATATTTTAATTTTTTTGGAATCAATATATGAAAAGCTTCTCCAAACTTTTTATTAGGAACAGGGGTGGAAGATGTCAATGATAAAAGTTCTTTATTCTTAATAACTCTTCCATTTAAAATACGAATTTCATCTCCATTAACCTTATTATAACTTAATGTACGAAATGAATAAGTGGCCACATCTTTTTTCTTATCAGGAATTTCAAAAGACTCTGTCAATATTACTGATTTGATTGCAGGTTTTTTTCTAATAAAAAGATGAAATCCCTCTTCATGAGCCTCAACATAAACATCATCAATACCTATTTTCAAAGAACTATCTTCAAATCCAAACAAATAAAAGCTAATAAAAAGAAATAAAAAAATTTTCTTCATAAGGAAACCACCCTCATAAATAACTCAAAAACAATGAATAAGATCTATAATTAAAGTTTTTCGGATAAATTTTCATAAAATAAAACATTAGACTTAGAAAAACTATTCTTAAAAATATTCCTGAGATTTAAACTAGCAAGATCTTTTTTAACACTCTT
Source organism: [Borrelia] finlandensis (assembly GCF_000181875.2). Classification (GTDB taxonomy): domain Bacteria; phylum Spirochaetota; class Spirochaetia; order Borreliales; family Borreliaceae; genus Borreliella; species Borreliella finlandensis. The sequence goes on from NZ_ABJZ02000005.1 coordinate 325,710, forward strand.
TACCATATCTTCATCCCTATTTAATATATCAAAAATCTTGGCTGACTCGCTTAAATTGCTAACTCCAGAATTAAAAAGTTTAGTATCTCTTATAGATGAAAAAGAAGCCATTACTTCTACAACCCCAAGATTATTATAAGTCTCAATTTCTTTTAATAAAAGAGTTTTATGATAATCATTTTCTTTGGGATTAAAATTCAAAACATTAGCCTTCTCTAGTTCTAAATTTTGCATAACCCTTAAATAATAGCTTCTAGAAGCTAAAAAATCACCTATTTTATAAAGAGTTAGGGCAATAGTATTTAAAACTTCGTTACTACTTGAAAACCCCGCCATGCTCCCTACTTTAAATAAATATTTCAATGCATCATCATAATTATTTTCTCTGTAACTAAGTAGCCCAACTTTATAGTAAACATCTGGATAATCAACGCCCTCATTTATTGCCAATTTGTAAGAAGATATCGCAGACTTAAAGTCATTTAAAGATCTAAGAATATCTCCTTGCTTTTCATAAATTGAAGAAATCTCCTTAGATCCTTTTATAAGATTATGTTTTTTATAAAAAGAATAATCACTCAAGGCTAAACCAATAATATTACTAGCCCTAAGAGAATCTCGAGATTTTTCATAAATGTCCGCTAAAATTTTATAAGCCAATATCTTGTCCCCAGCATCTTCAATTGAATTTTTATGCCTAAAACTATTTAACGCTTTAAGCAAATAAACTTCGGCCTTCTTAAAATCTCCTATGTAATACGAATATCTTCCACTTTCAAAAAGTGCCTTGTCGTAATTAGGATTTTTACTTAATATTTTTCTGAGAATGTATTCAATCTCTGAATTCATATTAACATTATTGTCAAGCTTAAAAATAGTTCTGCCATCATTTCTTTTAAAATCAGAAAATTCCTTATTCAATAAATTTGTTTGCCCATTAAGATAATTTAAATTTATAGCAAGATTATTTGCTCTTTGATTATAAGTCACAAAAGAGACATACTTATCTACAAGCTTTTTAGCATATTTTGTGTAAACAACTTCATCAATATCTAGAATTTCATTTGACTTAATAAAATTATTAACATTGTCGGACTCGGTATCTAAATTAGCTTCAATATAAGCATTGAAAAGTTTAAATAAAATTTCCTTCTTTTGTCCATATTTAGAAAGCACAACCGTATAGCTATTAATACTATCTTTATAGTAGTTAGAATTTGTTTTAGCCCATTTAAAATAATTATCTCCCTTTAATACTAAAGCATCATAATCGTAAAGATCATAAGATATAACCTCATCAAGTATTGAATTAGCCTCAGAGTGCTCTCCAAGACCAATTTTCATGGCAGCATATGAAATATATCCTTCCTTATTAAACTTTTTTCGTCTTCTGTTTGTAGAATTTTTAGAAAAAGGCTCAATAGTAAACAATTCCTCATACTTCTCTTCAGCACTATCAAAATCTCTAACGTCTTCAAACGCCTTAGCATAATTAATAAACCATTTATCATCAGGCCTAATATAATAAGCATCTCTAAAGATGGATTTGGCAAGATCTCTTTTATTCGCATATATAGATTCTATGCCCTCTTTATACTTGCTCTCAGAGGCAACATAAAAAAATATTACATCTACTATAAGGTACAAAGAAACTAAAACTAAAACAACAAAAATAGAGGCTATTTTTATCAAAGGTAGCAAAGCCCTTGAAACTCTGTAGCTCAACTTTTGCTGAAGCTTGCTAAATTCTTCCGCCTTGAAATAAATTACAGGCAATTTAATAGATCGCCCAACAATATCTCCTACAAATTTAGCAATAAATTTCAACCTTTTTTTATTTTTTTCAACAAGATCAATTAGCGCTTCAAGCTTAAACCTTGAAACATTTTCCTTAGTTAAAGCTTCAGCAATTGCAATTCTTAAATTTCTAGGATAGGAATTTAAATGCTTTAAAAATAATGGGTAATTAACCTTAAATTCAAAACGTTTAAAATTTGCATTTTGCTCATACTCTAAAAATTTAAAATCATCTACAACGTTTTCAAAATCATCCTCATCAGCACTTAAATTTAAACTGTCTCCAACAAACATCTCTGATTGTTCATCTGTTTGGTTTTTGCCATTTACCGCATCAGCAATATTAAATTCATTAGATTCATTAAATTCATTAGATTCATTAAATTCATTAGACTGTAAAAAATTACTATCCCCTGAAACAGAAGAATCATTATTGGCTTCAAAAAAATTATTATTGCCTTGATTGTTAATCAATTCCTCAGAACTTAATTCTGGGGAATTGATTAAATTATCAAAATCAAGCTTAGAAGCAATTTCTAAATCAATAGAATTATCATCAAGAACTTTGTCAATATTATTCTCAAAAGAATCGCTAGAAGAAACGTCAAAATCATTATTTAAAGTTGAAAGCTCTGAATCCACATCAACCCTCAAGTCAGAACCACTTAAAGGCAAATTGTCATTAAAAATGTCAGAATAGGACAATTTATCCTCATTCTCAAGAGCATCAAGCATAAAATTTAAATCAAGTTCATCATCGGTTTCACCTAAGGCAAGATCTTCGCCTATCCAAGGAACAATACTCTCTCCAGGCTCAGGGAGCTTAACATCCATGCTTACGCCAAAAGATTCTTTAGATAATCTTTCATTAGAAAGATTATCTAATATTTCTCTTTTAAATTGTATTATCTTATCTACATCAGGCATATTGTAATCAAGTTCCTAGCTCATAAAAAGCTTTTTTTATAAAATTTATGACCTTCTGCATGAAGAACATTAAAGCGATTTTCTAAATCTTCAGCAATTTTTAACCCCAAAACTTCCTTTGTAATCTCAGCCTGAGAATCTTTCAAGGTGTTTAAAATTTCATCCCTATACTCAGCAATACTTATAACCTTGTCAGCATTATATATAAGTGAATCTCTTTTAAAAACATCGTGAGACATATCTCCATCCTCAGAAACTTCTAAAACATTTCCATTGACTCCAATCATCAAATAATAATCAAAAATTTTAAAATAATTGCCAATTTCTAAAATTATTTTTTTTGTTTCAGGTCTTCCTTTTCTATACCTAGTAGCAGTAGGAAAAATAAGTATAATGTACCCACTATTTTTCTTTTCATAAATATACTTCATAGAATTAGCATTAAAAACACGCCTTTGCCTAGCATGTTCTAAACCAACCCCAACAAATGCGTGCGGTGGATACACTAATATTGCATTGTATCCCAAAGAAAGAGTCTTAACAAATAAATTATCCCTGAAAAGCTTAACTCCAGCTATTGGAATAATATGATCTGCAATATCATGATAACCCATTTTGTAAAGTAAAAATTGGAAACAAGGAAAATCAAAATTACTATAATGCTCCATTAATATAATTGAAGACTTGCCAGATTTAGTCTTTTGGTAAAGTTCTAAAATATTTTGTATACCAACAATGGTAGATCCACTCTCAAGAAGTCTCTCTATCATTCTATCTGCCAATCTTCTACTATTAGAATCTGCATTTCGATAAGACTTATCCAAATAATTAACATTTTCAACAGACTTAAATTGACTTACAAAGTCGCTTTCCATGTCTTTAAAATATTTATCAAAACTTTCATTTTGTACAAACATAAAACCAGCACCCTTTAAAGCATTCCATGTTGCCACTTAACCATTAGTTATATTTTATTTACTAAAGACAAAAAGCTCTATAAGACTAACAATAAATAACTAATATTAAACAAGCATACATTTTTGAAAACATTTCACACCATTATACCTTATTTACTATACAAATTAAAGTAAAATTTTAGCTTGCAACAATAGACAAATAATACTAAAAACTATTTAAAATTATTAGACTTTTTTTATTGCAAGAATTAAAGTAAAATTTAAATACGAGACAAATCAAAGCAAGACAAATCAAAGTACTGGAGGCATACATATTTAAAATTAAAACAAAATAAATATTCTTTATTAAAATTTATTAAAAAAGATTAATAAAGAATGAGAACAAAAAATATATAAAATATTGAAAAAGGAAAATCCCATGAAATATACAAAAATAGCCTTAATGCTAATAATTTTTTCTTTAATAGCATGTATTAGTAATGCTAAAAAAGAAAAAATAGTTTTCAGAGTATCAAACTTAAGCGAGCCATCATCACTTGATCCTCAACTCTCAACAGACCTTTACGGTAGCAACATTATTACAAACCTATTCTTAGGCCTAGCGGTAAAAGATTCTCAAACTGGAAAATATAAACCAGGACTTGCGAAAAGTTGGAATATTTCTGAAGATGGAATTATTTACACATTTAACCTAAGAGAAGATATAGTTTGGAGCGATGGAATTGCCATTACTGCTGAGGAGATAAAAAAATCATATCTAAGAATTTTAAATAAAAAAACAGCTGCAATGTATGCTAATTTAATAAAATCTACAATAAAAAATGCACAAGAATATTTCGATGAGACAGTGCCTGAATCTGAGCTTGGCATAAAGGCTATTGACAGCAAAACCCTAGAGATAACATTAACATCTCCAAAGCCTTATTTTCCCGATATGCTAACAAACACAGCATACATACCAGTTCCTATGCATATTGTTGAAAAATATGGAGAAAATTGGACAAATCCTGAAAATATAGTTGTTAGTGGCGCATACAAACTTAAAGAAAGATCAATTAACGATAAAATCGTAATAGAAAAAAATGATAAATACTATAATGCAAAAAATGTAGAAATTGATGAAGTAATATTTTACCCAACAGAAGGTAACGTGGCCTACAATATGTACATAAACGGTGAAATCGATTTTCTACAAGGAGCAGAAAAGAATAACTTGGAAGAAATTAAAATAAGAGATGATTATTACTCCGGATTAAAAAACGGAATGGCATACATAGCATTCAATACAACAATAAAACCACTAGATAATTTAAAAGTTAGACAAGCCATCTCCCTTGCTATTGACAGAGAAACTTTAACTAAAGTAGTTTTAAAGGGAAGTTCAGATCCAACAAGAAACCTAACTCCAAAATTTGATGATTATTCTTATGGGAAAAATTTAATACTATTTGATCCTGAGAATGCAAAAAAACTTTTGGTTGAAGCTGGATATCCGGATGGAAAAGGATTTCCCACATTAAAATTTAAAATATCAGGGGGAAGACCAACAACAGCAGAATTCTTACAAGAACAATTTAAAAAAATACTAAACATTAACTTAGAAATCGAAAATGAAGAATGGACAACATTTTTAGGAAGCAGAAGAACTGGAAATTACCAAATGTCAAGCGTGGGGTGGATAGGAGACTATTTTGATCCCTTAACATTCTTAGACAGCTTATTTACAACAGAAAATCATTTTTTCGGAGCGTACAAATATTCAAACAAAGAGTATGATGCTTTAATAAAAAAATCTAATTTTGAACTTGATCCAATAAAAAGACAAGACATTTTAAGACAAGCTGAAGAAATAATAGCAGAAAAAGACTTTCCTATGGCACCTTTATATATACCCAAATCTCATTATCTTTTCAGAAATGATAAATGGACGGGGTGGGTACCAAATATCGCAGAAAGCTATTTATATGAAGATATTAAAACTAAAAAATAATAAAATTAAGTAAAATAAGTAATTTTAAAATTAAGATTTAAAATTAATATCTACGGAAGGAAAATTATGAAATTAAAGTTAAATTTTAAAACAAACTTTAAAATGGAGGTATAAAAAATTATGAAATTACAAAAGTCATTATTTTTAATAATATTTTTTCTAACTTTTCTTTGTTGTAATAACGAGGAAAGAAAAGAAGGAGTATCATTTAAAATAAGTTTGGGGGCAGAGCCAAGCAGTCTTGACCCCCAATTAGCAGACGATAATGTCGCATCAAAAATGCTAGACACAATGTTTAGAGGGATTGTCACAGGAGATCCTAATACAGGGGGAAATAAACCAGGACTTGCAAAAGGGTGGGATATTTCTTCTGACGGAACAGTTTACACATTTAATCTAAGAGAAAAAATCACTTGGAGTGACGGAGTTGCGATCACTGCAGAAGGAATTAGAAAATCTTATCTTAGAATTTTAAATAAAGAAACTGGCTCAAAGTACGTTGAAATGGTTAAATCGGTAATTAAAAATGGTCAAAAATATTTTGATGGACAAGTGTCTGACTCTGAACTTGGAATTAGAGCGATTGATGAAAAAACATTAGAAATAACACTAGAATCACCAAAACCTTATTTTATTGATATGTTAGTACACCAATCATTTATTCCAGTACCAGTTCATGTTACCGAAAAGTACGGACAAAGTTGGACAAGCCCTGAAAACATGGTGACAAGTGGTCCTTTTAAATTAAAAGAAAGAATTCCTAACGAAAAATATGTCTTTGAAAAAAATAACAAATACTACGACTCAAATGAAGTAGAATTAGAAGAGATTACATTTTACACAACAAATGACAACTCAACAGCGTATAAAATGTATGAAAATGAAGAGCTAGATGCAATTTTTGGTTCCATACCTCCAGATCTAATCAAAGATCTAAAATTAAGAAGCGACTATTACTCATCAGCTGTTAATGCCATATACTTTTACGCATTCAATACACACATTAAACCACTTGACAACGTTAAAATTAGAAAAGCCTTAACTCTTGCTATTGACAGAGAAACGCTTACATATAAAGTTCTTGACAACGGGACTACCCCTACAAGAAGAGCAACTCCCAACTTTAGTTCATATTCTTATGCAAAAAGTTTAGAATTATTTAATCCTGAAATTGCAAAAACTCTTCTAGCTGAAGCTGGGTATCCTAATGGCAATGGATTTCCAATTTTAAAATTAAAATACAATACAAACGAAGCAAATAAAAAAATTTGTGAATTTATTCAAAACCAATGGAAAAAAAATTTAAATATTGATGTGGAGCTTGAAAACGAAGAATGGACAACATACTTAAACACTAAGGCAAATGGAAATTATGAAATAGCAAGAGCAGGATGGATAGGCGATTATGCTGATCCTTTGACATTTTTAAGCATATTCACACAAGGATACACACAATTCTCATCTCATAATTACTCAAACCCAGAATACAACGAACTTATAAAGAAATCCGACCTTGAGCTTGATCCAATAAAAAGACAAGACATTTTAAGACAAGCAGAAGAGATAATTATTGAAAAAGATTTTCCAATAGCACCAATATACATATATGGGAACAGTTACCTTTTCAGAAATGACAAATGGACAGGATGGAATACCAATATTTTAGAAAGATTTGATTTATCTCAACTAAAATTAAAAAATAAATAATTAATATTTAATTTAATCAAATAAAAATCGTCTATTATTTTATTCCTTATGGACGATTTTTATTGACTTTCTTATAGAAAAAAGATAGCTTAAAACTTATAAATAAATAGTTTTAATTTGGGGAAAAGGTTAATATGAATTTTAATAAAACTAAAAAAATCGGTAAAAAAATTAAAATAGTAACACTGCTTATGCTTGCCGTGTCTTTAATTGCATGCAATAATAATTCAGAAAAAGAAAAATTAGCATTTAAAGTATACATAGGGGGAGCGCCCTCATCGCTTGACCCTCATTTGGTAGATGAGACAATAGGAGCAAGAATTTTAGAACAAATATTCTCAGGGCTTTTGACATTAAATACCAAAACAGGAAAGCTAAAGCCCGGACTTGCTAAAAATTGGGAAGCCTCAAAAGATAAAAAAACATATCAATTTTATCTAAGAGACAACCTTTTTTGGAGCGATGGAGTTGAAATTACTGCTGAAGGGATAAGAAAATCTTTTTTAAGAATTCTAAATAAAGAAACAGGATCTACAAACGTTGACATGCTCAAATCAATAATAAAAAATGGACAAGAGTATTTTGACGGGAAAGTATCCGATTCTGAACTTGGAATCAAGGCAATTGATAGTAAAACGCTGGAAATAACACTTACGGCTCCAAAGCCATATTTTCTTGAGCTGCTTCTACATTACGCATTCATGCCAGTACCTATTCATGTGATTGAAAAGTATAAGGGAAATTGGACAAGCCCTGAAAACATGGTTACTAGCGGTCCTTTTAAATTAAAAAAAAGATTACCTAATGAAAAAATTATCTTTGAAAAAAATGAACGTTATTATAATGCAAAAGAAGTAGAACTTGATGAGCTTGTCTACATTACGTCTGACAATGATCTTACTGTGTACAATATGTACAAAAACAACGAAATTGATGCTATTTTTAACAGCATCCCGCCGGACATTGTAAATGAAATAAAACTACAAAAGGACTATTACCAACACAAAAGTAATGCAATTTATTTATATTCATTTAATACAAAAATAAAACCCCTTGATGATGCTAGAGTTAGAGAAGCTTTAACCTTGGCTATTGACAGAGAAACTTTAACTTACAAAGTGCTAAATGATGGCACAGTTCCTACAAGAGAAATAACTCCTGATCTTGAAAATTACAATTATGGTAAAAAATTGGCTTTATTTGATCCTGAAAAATCTAAAAAGCTTTTGGCGGATGCAGGATATCCTAATGGGAAAGGATTCCCAATGCTAACACTAAAATATAATACAAACGAAACTCACAAAAAAATTGCTGCATTTATTCAAAACCAATGGAAAAAAATTCTAAATATCAATCTTATGCTTACTAACGAAAATTGGCCTGTTCTTACCAACAGCAGAAATACTGGCAATTTTGAAATAATAAGAGTTGGACGCATTGGGGAATATTTAGATCCACACACATACTTTACTATATTCACAAAAGAAAATTCACAACTTGCATCATACGGATATTCAAACCTAGAATTTGACAAACTCATCAGAGAATCAGATCTTGAAAAAGATCCTATAAAAAGAAAACAATTACTCAGAAAAGCAGAATCAATAATAATTGAAAAAGATTTTCCTGCTGCACCAATATACATATATTCTGGGCATTATCTTTTTAGAAACGATAAATGGACTGGATGGAGTCCTAATGTATCAGAGGTTTATTATCTTTCTGAATTAAAACCAATTAAAAATGCAAAACATAATTAATTTTAAAAGGATTTTAATATAAATTAAAACCAATATTTAAGCCTAAAAGAAAAGCTGACTAAGCTTAAGACAGTAGCTTTATTTAAAACAAAAATACATAAATAATGTGTAAGATTCTATGATAATTTTACTTAGAATCTTACACAAAAAAATTCTTCTCAAATCAAGACAATAAAATTTTAAATTAAAAAATAAAAAACAAAAAATACATTTTATTGAAAATTAAATTAATCATTATAATACAAAAAACCCCCTATTCTATCAAAAATTATCAACTATAGCTTGAAAAACAATAAAGACTATATGATATAATTGACTAATACGTAAGTTATCAACATCTATTTACAAAGGAGCAAAAATGTTAAAGTTTACTTTAAAGAAAATATTAGGAATAATACCAACTTTACTGGTAATAATTTTTTTATGCTTTTTTGTAATGAGAATGGCTCCTGGAAGTCCATTTGATTCTGAAAAACCTATTGATCCTCAAGTAAAAGCAAGATTGATGGAAAAATATCACCTTGACAAACCTTTTTATATTCAAGCTTTTTATTACATTTCAAATGCTCTCAAAGGAGACTTGGGGCCTTCTTTAAAAAAGAAAGACCTTACAGTCAATCAATACATAAAATTAGGATTTCCAAAATCACTTACACTAGGAGTAATATCCCTTATTATATCACTATCAATAGGAATACCAATAGGTATATTAGCTGCCATTTATAAAAATACTTATGTGGATTATATAATAACATCAATAGCAATATTGGGGATTTCAATACCATTATTCGTAATAGGGCCAATTTTGCAATACTTTTTTGCAATTAAATGGGGCTTGCTTTATACCTCTGGATGGATTACAGAAAGAGGAGGATTTTCAAATTTAATTCTACCCATAATAACTCTTAGCATGCCTAATGTAGCTATTTTCGCAAGAATAATCAGAGGATCAATGCTAGAAATAATACAGAGTGACTTTATAAGAACTGCACGTGCAAAAGGGCTAAGCTTCAAAACAATAGTTATAAAGCACATGTTAAGAGGAGCAATGTTGCCTGTAGTAAGCTATATAGGCCCAGCATTTGCTGCTATAATATCTGGAAGCGTAGTTATTGAAAAAATATTTAGAATTGCTGGAATGGGAATGTTTATAACAGAATCCGCACTAAACAGAGATTATCCCGTATTAATGGGAGGACTATTAGTATATTCAATAATCCTGCTTATTTCCATATTAATATCAGATATTATATATAAAATGTTAGATCCAAGAGTATAAGGGGAAATCAAAATGAATAGCCTTAAAAAACAAAACGAAGAAAACAATTCTAAACTTGAAAGAAGAGCTTGGTCAAGATTTAAAGAAAATAAGCTTGCATTTGGCAGTCTTTTTGTAATTGGATTTTATATCTTAATTGCCATTTTACAACCAATATTGCCAATATATAAATACCATACTCAAATAGTAGAGCATTCTGATTTGCCACCATCTTTCCAGGCCGCTGGAGAACTCTGGTACAATAAAGAAAAAAAATTTATTGAAAAATTAGCAAAAAAAGAAAAAAGAGAAATAAACGAAGAAGAGCTAAAAAAACTCGAAGACATAAAAAGAAAAATAGAAAATGAAGTTCAAATAATAGATAAAAGGGAAGTAAAAATACATAAAAGAGTATATTTGCTTGGTACAGACAATCTTGGAAGAGATTTGCTTGCAAGATTAATACAAGGCAGTCAAATTTCTCTTTCTGTAGGATTTATTGGGGCTTTTTTGTCTATGATAATAGGAACTATCCTGGGATCCATAGCGGGATTTTTTGGGGGATTGCCTGATAAAATAATAACTAAAATAATCGAAATTCTTTATGTACTACCCTATCTGCTTATTGTAATAATACTAATGGCAATAATGGAAAGAAGTATAATAGGATTATTCATAGCACTTGCATTTGTGTCGTGGCTAACAGTAGCTCGAGTTGTACGAGGTCAAGTACAATCACTATCAAGTTCAGAATTTATACAAGCAGCCAAAACGCTTGGCGCAACAAATCAAAGAATAATCTTAAAACACCTAATCCCTAATAGCATTGGAATGATCGTTATATTCACAACAATAAGGGTTCCAAGCTTTATTATGGCTGAAGCATTTTTATCCTTTTTAGGACTTGGAATTTCAGCTCCAATGACAAGCTGGGGAGAATTAGTGCAAAATGGAATTGCTACATTTGTTGAATATCCATGGAAAGTTTTTATTCCAGCTATAGTTATGACAATATTTCTATTATTTATGAACTTTTTAGGTGACGGGCTAAGAGATGCTTTTGATCCAAAAGATAGCATCTAAGGAGAAATTGAATGGAAAAAGAAAATATATTGGAAATAAAAAATTTAACAGTTGAATTTAGATTAAAACATACGACAATTCATCCCGTAAGCAATGTTAACCTATCTGTAAAAAGAGGAGAAATTAGAGCTATTGTTGGAGAATCCGGAAGTGGAAAATCCGTAACAAGTATGGCTATTTTAAAATTATTACCAGAACTTACAACGGTATATAAAAGTGGAGAAATACTATTTGAAAATCAAGATTTGCTAAAACTTAGCGAAAAAGAACTTTTAAAAATCAGAGGGAATAAAATATCAATGATATTTCAAGACCCAATGACTTCATTAAACCCATTTTTAAGAATATCAACTCAACTTGAAGAAACAATAATCTTGCACCAAGGATTAGGGAAAAAAGAAGCCAAAGAAAAAGCAATAGAAATGTTAAAAACTGTTGGCGTTGTAAATGCAGAAGAGAGAATAAAACATTTCCCACATCAATTTTCAGGAGGAATGAGACAAAGAGTTATGATTGCCATGGCTCTTAGCTGTCATCCATCCTTATTAATAGCAGATGAACCGACAACAGCACTTGATGTTACAATCCAAGAGCAAATATTATTATTAATCAAAAACCTATCTAAAAAATTCAATACCTCTACCATATTTATAACTCATGATCTTGCGGTTGTTGCTGAAATTTGTGATACGGTATCTGTAATGTATCAAGGAAAAATTGTAGAAGAAGGAACAGTAGAGGAAATATTTAACAATCCTAAGCATCCTTACACCATTGGGCTTTTAAAATCAATTCTTACGCTAGAACACGATCCAAATAAAAAGCTTTATTCAATAAAAGAAAACCCTATAAAGATCACAAAAACCAGCACCGAGGAGTTTTAAATGAGCAGTAAAAAAGAAATAATTCTTAAAGTAGAAAACTTAATGCAAACATTCACAACAGGAGAAGATTTTTTATTCTGGAAAAACAAACAAAAAGTAAATGCGGTAAACAATGTTAGCTTTGAAGTTGAAAAAAATAAAACTTTAGGACTCGTAGGAGAATCTGGTTGCGGCAAATCTACTACTCTTCGCTCAATAATGCAGCTTTACACGCCAACTTCTGGAAATATTTACTTTAACGGAAAAAACATAACTAAACTTTCAAAAAAAGAACTCTTAAAAACAAAAAAAGATATGCAAATGGTATTCCAAGATCCTCATACTTCGCTTGACCCAAGAATGACAATAAAAGAAATAATAGCAGAACCACTAGAAATATACAATGAAAACAAAATTCTTCCAAAAACAAAACAAGAAATAGAAAAAAGGGTAAACGAACTAACAGATATTGTTGGACTACATAAAAATATGTTAACCAGATATCCTCATGAATTTTCAGGAGGACAAAGACAAAGAATAGGAATTGCTAGAGCACTAGCTTTAAATCCTAAGCTTTTGCTTTTAGACGAAGCCGTTTCTGCGCTTGATGTATCAATCAGAGCTCAAATTTTAAATCTTCTAAAAGCTCTGCAAAAAGAATTCAATTTGTCTTATTTATTTATTTCTCACGATCTTGCCGTAGTAAAATATATGAGTGATAAAATTGCTGTAATGTACCTTGGAGTTATCCTGGAACTTGCACCTAGAGAAACGCTATTTTCAAACCCAATTCATCCATATACTAAAATGCTAATAGCATCAATTCCTGAAATCAACCCCGAAAAAAGAAAAAATAAAAATATAAAACTAGACGAGCAAACTCTAGCAAACATTAGAAAAATTCATTTATCAACCCAAGTACATCCAAAGCTCGAAGAAGTAGAAAAAGATCACTTTGTATCTAAATATCTTTTTGATGAGATGAATAGATAAATAATTAAAAGCTTACTTATGATCAAAATAGGAAACTTCGAAATCTATTTTATTATCAATTCCCTCAACAAAGTATAAATTAATTCTATTAACATTATTTTTATCTATTACTTTGTTACCAGAATCAATAAAATAATAATAAATTCTATCCTTGGGTAAATTTTTAAGCTTAATAGTATAAATTCCCTTATTGTCCTCTTTCTCAATAAGCCTATTTAAAAAAGGATTAAAATTATTAAAACTACCAGCTATTGTAACTATTTGTCCAGGACGACCTATATAAAAAATTTCAATTTCATTGTTATCATATGATTGTATTGGATTTCTTAAAGAAATATAGCTGGACTTCTCTTTAGAGACCTCAATTTTAGAAAATGGGATTAAATCCTCATTATAAACTACATTTTTATTATACTCGTCATTAGTCCAAACACCGTCTACAATAAGCCTATATTTTATACTGCTTGTGCCATGAGGAATATTAACTTTAACAAAAAAAACTCCATGCTCATTTTTTTTGAATAAATATTTCTTAGAATACTGATCAAAGTCAAAGGCAGCAAAAATTTTTCTAATTTCCTTATTGGGAGGATAAAACAATAATATACGATTGGAATCAACCATAGGCTCAAGATTGTCTTTTCTTGTTGAAACTTCTAGAAATTCATTCAAACTTAAATCAAAATCATAAATTAAATAATCATCTGAAAAAAGATTGTTAACACATAAAGCTACAAAAACCAATAAATACAAACACCTTTCTTTCATAGATTATACACAAAGCTCACAATAATAATTCTTTTGGCAAAATACTACACATTTAAACTTTTTAACATTATACTAAAAACATACATTAAAGTAAATAATACGAGGAGTACAAAAAATGGGTTTTCACATTTATGAAATCAAAGCCAGACAAATCATTGATTCTAGAGGCAATCCAACAGTTGAAGCTGATGTCATTTTAGAAGATGGAACTTACGGAAGAGCTGCCGTACCATCAGGTGCATCAACAGGAATTAACGAGGCTGTTGAGCTTAGAGATGGTGATAAGTCTGTATATATGGGAAAAGGGGTTTTAAAGGCAATTGAAAATATAAAAAACATAATTGCCCCAGAACTTGAAGGTATGAACGCCTTAAATCAGGTTGCAATCGACAGAAAAATGCTTGAACTTGATGGCACCCCTACAAAAGAAAAGCTTGGTGCTAATGCAATTTTAGCAGTTTCAATAGCTACAGCTAAAGCTGCTGCAAAGTACCTTGGACTTAAGCCTTATCAATATCTTGGAGCGTACAAAGCCAACATTTTGCCTACACCTATGTGCAATATTATTAATGGCGGCGCCCACTCTGACAACTCTGTTGACTTTCAGGAGTTCATGATAATGCCAATAGGAGCAAAAACATTCAGTGAAGCAATAAGAATGGCAGCAGAGGTTTTTCATACGCTAAAGGGCATTCTAAGTGGCAAAGGGTATGCAACTTCTGTTGGAGATGAAGGAGGATTTGCTCCAAATTTGAAATCAAATGAAGAAGCCTGTGAAGTGATTATAGAGGCAATAAAGAAGGCAGGATATGAGCCTGGAAAAGACATTGCAATAGCTCTTGATCCCGCAACATCTGAGCTTTATGATCCAAAAATAAAAAAATACGTACTTAAATGGTCAACAAAAGAAGAACTTACTTCCGAACAAATGGTTGAATATTGGGCAAAGTGGATAGAAAAATATCCAATTATTTCAATTGAAGATGGAATGGCTGAAGAAGATTGGGATGGATGGAAAAAACTTACAGACAAAATTGGAAACAAAATACAACTTGTTGGAGATGATTTGTTTGTAACAAATACCTCGTTTCTTAAAAAAGGAATTGAAATGGGAGTTGCTAATTCAATCCTTATTAAGGTCAATCAAATTGGAACACTAACAGAAACATTTGAAGCTGTAGAAATGGCTAAAAAAGCAGGTTACACGGCAATAGTCTCTCACAGATCGGGAGAAACAGAAGATACAACAATAGCTGATCTTGTAGTAGCTCTTGGAACAGGACAAATCAAAACTGGTTCACTCTCAAGAACAGACAGAATAGCAAAATACAATCAACTCATAAGAATAGAGGAAGAATTGGAAACAACTGCTGAATACCACGGTAAAAGCGTCTTTTACTCCATTAAACAAAAATAAATCAAATCCCTTTTACAGGGATTTTTTTAATTAAATAAAAATGTAAAATGTATAAAAAAATAAAATTATCTTTTGGAAAATTGGAAACTTTTTCGTGCTTTTTTCTGCCCAAATTTTTTACGTTCAACCTTCCTTGAATCTCTTGTTAAAAAACCATTAGATCTCAAAATCATCTTATTAGATTCATCAAGTTCAAAAAGAGCTCTTGAAATGCCGTGCCTTATTGCCCCTGATTGACCTGAAATCCCTCCCCCATAAACATTAATATAAAGATCATATTTCCCAAGTGTATTTGTCAAAACCAAAGGCGATAAAGCCATTGTTCTTAAATTTTCAAGTTGGATGTAAGAGTCAAAGTCTCTATTATTTACCTTGATATTGCCACTACCCTCTCTAATGTAAACTCTAGCAACAGAAGATTTTCTCCTACCAGTTCCCATTGATAAATTAACATTGCTAAAATTTGATTTTTTCATTTTACCTCTCTAAATTAGCTTACAGCTTTATAGGACTTTGAGCTTTAAGAGTATGCTCTGAACCAGAAAAGACTTTTAAATTTCTAAAAAGATTACGCCCCAAAGGGCCTTTTGGCAACATACCCTTAATAGCAATTTCAAGAGGAGCACAAGGCTTTCTCTCTGACAATGTTCTAAAAGTGTCAGAATAAAGACCTCCAGGATATCTTGAATGCCTATAATAAAGTTTTTGTTGATATTTTTTTCCCGTCAGCTTAACTTTAGAAGCATTAATAATAATAACATTGTCACCTAAATCTTGATGGGGAGTATAATAAGCCTTATGTTTGCCTCTTAAAATTTTAACAACATCCACAGCAACTTTGCCTAAAATTCTATCTGCTGCATCAATTACATACCATTTTTTCTCAACAGTCTTTGGCTTGATCCAAATCGTATCATTATTGGTTATTTTATTCATAATAGCGCTATACCCTTTATAATTTTATGTATAAATCTCATTCATTGTATTATTTGTAAGGATCACTGTCAAGTCCATCAATAAACTTATTTTTAAGAGCAAAACAAAGTTTTTTAAAATTATCCAGATCTCCTTTAGAGAACTTCAAGGGAACAATAGATGGAATACTAAAATTTGGACTAATTAAATACCCAAATTTGAGAAATTCATTAAAAATTTCAGCATGATAACAAGCATCATAAAGAGGAAGCATATACCTATCGGTTATTCTAAACAAAGGTGTGGCAAAAGAATTAAAATCAATATCGATATTTTTCTTATAAAATAAAAGCTTGCTTAATGTATGTCTAGCTAAAGATAAAGTTACAGCATCAAAATTATCTTTAAATTCTATTTTTCTAGAAAGATTATCCATAACAACAATGCTAACAGACATAAAATCGGGCAAAGGAATATTAAAAATCATGGGATATTTAATATTACTAAATCCTACTCTAAACTCATATATTCCTTCTTCTTTTTCCCAGGGCATAAAAAATTTATTTTTACCAGTTAAAGATAATAAAAATTCTTTTGCATCTTTTTCTAGCTTAAAAATATAAACAGACCCGGCCTCTTTAAAAAAAGTAAATACCAAATTGATAAACTGATTTTTAAAAACAGAAGGATAAGGAGATATCAAACACCTTGACATAGTTTGTTTAAAAAGACGATTTAAACCTTGAACCCTATAACCTAAAAAATTTTTTCCACCATTTAAATATAAATCCAAATATCTCTTACCATGAATATCGTAAAGATAAAAAAATCTTGCCCTTTTAATCACTGGTAAATTGTCTATTAAAGGCAAATCATACATTTGATAAACTTTCTAAAAGAATTTCATTTGCAAGTATAGGATTAATCTTTCCTGAAGATTTTTTCATTATTTGCCCCATCATAAATTTGATAGCATGATCTTTACCCTTTTTGTAAAGTTCAATTGATTTAGGATTTTCATCTAAAACTTCAAGCACAATCTGCTTAATAACAAACTTATCACTTACTTGCTCTAATTGATTTTCACTTATAACAACAGAGGCAGAAACTCCTCTGGTCATCATCTCTGAAAATACCCTTTTTGCCATTTTGCCACTTATTTTGCCAGCAACAATAAATTCAACAAGCTCTGTAATATAGCTTGGAAGCAAATTAAATTCAAGAACACTAATTCCTTTATCATTAAGAACGCTTAAAACTTCAGACAATATCCAATTAGCTACTTTTTTAGGATCGCTTGAATTAATAACAGCCTCTTCAAAATATTTAAGCAGGTGCTTATCTGCTGTTAAAGTAATAACATCAAAATCACTTAACCCATATTGGCCCTTAAGCCTAATTCTTGCATGAAATGGAAGTTCAATTAACTTTAAATTTTTAATATTATCAATATAAGAATCATCAATCTCTATTAAAGGCAGGTCGGGCTCTTGAAAATAGCGATAATCAGATACTGTCTCTTTATTTCTTTGAATAACCGTTGCTCCACTCTTATAATCAAATCCTCTAGTGTGCTTACCACAACTATCAAGAGTTTTCTTAAATTGAACCCACTCCTGTTGCTGCCTTAATTCTTCATATTCAATGGCCACTTTAATAGATTTAAAAGAATTTAAATTCTTTATTTCAGCTATAGGAGTTTTATACTCAACACCATTCTCTTTAACAATTAAATTAACATTTACATCACATCTAAAAGAACCATTCTCCATATTACATTCGGACAAATCAAGATACCTAAAAATTTCTCTTAAAGAGCTTAAAAAAGCAACTGCCTCATCCCCACTGCTAATATCTGGAGCAGAAACAATCTCAAGCAAAGGAGCACCCGAACGATTAAAATCAACATAGCTTTGATTTTCACTGTCCAGTAAATGTAGGCTCTTGCCAGAATCTTCTTCCATATGAATTCTAATAATGTTAATCTTTTTGGACCCAGAAGGGGTTTCAATCAATAAGCTTCCCCCCTCACAAATTGGCTTATCATTTTGCGAGATTTGATATCCTTTTGGCAAATCTGGATAATAATAATGCTTTCTATCAAATTTAACAACATTTCTAATCTTTGAATTTGTGGCATGCCCCGCTAAAATTGCACTATTAATAAGCTCTACATTCACACTTGGTAATGAACCCGGCAATCCAAGACAAATTGGACAAACACGAGAGTTGGGAACTCCTCCAAACTCATTTTTACATCCACAAAAAGCCTTTGTTTTTAAACCCAGTTGAACATGAATTTCTAATCCAATAACTAATTTATATTCCATTAAGTCCTAATTCCCTAATCACATTTTTTGAAAAACTTAAAAGTTCAAAATCCTTCTTGCTACGCCCAATAATTTGCATCCCAATTGACAATCCTTCCTCATCCTTAGAATATGGAAGCGAAATAGCAGGAGCTCCAATAAGATTTGCAATAACAGTACAAATATCTGAATAATACATTTTAACAGGATCATCAAAATCCAAACCAAGTCTAAAAGGCTTAACAAAGCTTGTTGGGGTAATAATAAAATCACAACTTTCAAAAAGCTTGTTAAATTTAGGAATAATCAAATTTTGAAGAATTTCACAAGCTTTTGCATAATATTTAGAATCATACCCTTCTGATAACAGATAATTTCCAAGAACAATACGCCTTTTAACTTCTTCTGAAAAGAAATTGCTCCTATGTTTAAAATAAAAATCATTAAGACTCAAGCTTTCAGAGATTCTCTTGCCATAACAAAGTCCAGTATAACGAGCAAGATTGGAGGATGCTTCAACAGGAGAAATTGTATAATAAATTGATAAAATAAAATTAATCTCTTCTATTGAAACTTCTTTTATATTAATGCCTTTTGACAAAAGGTCTAATTTAAACTTTGCAAAACTATTTGCAACATTTTTGTCCATTAGATCTTCGCCAAGCTCTTTGATTACAGCTAAATTTTTACTTTGCAACGATTCAATTTTTAAAGGATAAAAATCATCAAAAATGTCTACGCTAGTAGAATCCATTTTATCAGATCCACAAGTATGCTTTAAAATCAAAGCAATATCTTCAATAGAATGAGAAAAAAATCCTATTTGATCAAAAGACGAAGCATAAGATGCAAGCCCATAGCGAGAAAGACCTCCATAAGAAGGTTTAAAGCCCAAAATTCCTGAAAAAGATGCGGGCAGCCTAACAGAACCCCCAGTATCACTACCAAGCGAAAAAGGCGCTTGAAAAGCTGCAACTACAGCTGCAGAGCCTCCAGAACTACCACCTATAACATATTCTCTATTTAAAGGATTTAAAGTTGCGCCGTAATAAGAAAATTCACAAGTAGAGCCCATGGCAAATTCATCCATATTGGTTCTACCAATTAAAATTGCTCCTTTATTCTTAAGCCTTTTAATCACAGTCGCATCATAAGGAGAAATATAACCTTTTAAAATCTCAGAAGCACAAGTTAAAGATTTATCTTTAATTGAAATATTATCTTTAACTGCAATAAGCATACCAATTAACGGCAAATCTTCTAATTCACAATTTTTTAAACAATCGTCATACCTTTTTGCAATCTCTAAAGAATCATCAAAAAATTCAATATATCCATTGATATCTTTATTTAGCTCATAATTATTTTTATAAGCAAGCAAAATATCATAAATTTTACATTTTCTAGTTAAAACTAATTCTTGAATTTTGGTTAAAGTTAAATTACTTAAGTCCAACACCTTATCCTTACTCCAATATTTTAGGAGATGAAAAATATCCATCTAAAAACGAATTACTAAGTTTTTTAATTGATTCAATAGAAAGAGAAAATTCTATTTTATCCTCGCGCAACGTAGAAATCTTTTTCTTATTAGCATTAAAATTAATTTGAACCTCAAAATTTGAAATTTCATTAACCAATTTAATAACTTTCTCAAATTTTGAAATAAATTGATCTTCACTCTCTCTATTAAGTGTCACTAAGCTTAATTTTAAGCTATTTTTTAAATGTATATCTTTCAAAATAAACCTCTAAACTTTGATAATTTTTTTAATATACTCAGGACTCAAAATAGCTTTCTTACCATTTCTCAAGCTAATTTTAACAAACTGCAAGTTGCTTTGGTACCAGCTATCAACAACTATTCCCTTTTCTCCATTATAAATTATATAGTCTCCAATATTAAATCCAATATCCCTTTTATTATTAATAAAAAAATTATTAAAATTCTCTTTTAAATACTCAGGGATAAAGATAATGTCATAAGAGTTTTTGTCAATATCTTGGAAAAAAACAGAAGGCAAAGTGCCCTTATAAGAACCTCTAAAAGCTCGCCTTAAGTTTAAGGTAACAATAAGCTCTGATTTAGCTCTTGTGATTGCAACATAAAAAAGCCTTCTCTCCTCTTCAAGTCTATCTTCTGTTAATTCTTCAATTTCAGCAGGTAAAAGACCTTTCTCAAGCCCAGAAATTACAACTCTATCAAATTCAAGCCCCTTAACACCGTGAATTGAAGACAAAAGTATATTGGACTTAAAATCTCCAGAAATTAAAGGAGAAAGTGAAGAATTTTCTAAAAATATAGCAAGACCTTCAAACGTGCCTGAATATTCAATTCCACTATTAATAAGTTCATCAATATTTCTTAATTTTTCATCCTTATCAAATTTTTTATAATAATCTAAAAGACCAAACCTAATTACGACATCCTCAATAAAAGTAGATAAATTAATATAATTATCTTCAAAAAGTTTTTTACCCAGCTCATCATAAACATTTAAAAATAATAAAAGGGACTCTTTGGCTCTATTTTTAAGCAAACCTAAAGTCTTTTTACTAGCACAAAACAAATTGAAATTAACATCTTCATCGTTTAAAGAACTAATTATTTTGCCTAGAGTAGTTTTTCCAATTCCTCTAGAAGGCTTGTTTATCATTCTCAAGAAAGATATTTTATCTTTCTTGTTTATAAAAAGCCTAAGCAAACAAATAATATCTTTTATTTCCTCTCTATCATAAAATTTAATTGATCCTAAAACCTTGTATGGGATATTCTTCTTTAAAAAAGATGTTTCAAAATGAAAAGATTGAGAATTAAATCTATAAAGTATTGCTGTCTGAATATCATTGGAAATAAGCAAATTAGAAAAATATTCAGCTTCATCTGAAGTGCTTTGAAAAACTAAAAATTTCATCCTTTTATTAGAACTATTTTGAGTTGTTATTTGCTTTTCGTATCTATTTTTATTTTTTGAAATAACCTCATTTGCAATGCCCACTATATTTGAATTTGAACGATAATTTTGAACTAAATAAAATTTAATAACATTGTCAAAAGTTTTTTCAAATTCAAGAATATTTTCAATTCTAGCTCCCCTAAAAGAATATATTGACTGATCTTCATCTCCTACGACCATAAAATACATACCATCTAAATAAAGTTCTTTTAAAAATAAAAATTGTGAATAATTTGTATCTTGATATTCATCTACAAAAATAACTTTAAATCTAGATTGAATAGACTCTTTTAAAGATTTAGATTGCCTCAGCATTAAAATAGGCTTAATAATAAGATCTGAGAAATCAAAAGCATTATTTTTGGCTTTCTCTTCCTCATAAATTTTAATATACTCATATTCCTTTTCTGTAAATTCAATAAATTTTTCTAAGAAAAAATTTTCTTTGTCTTTTAAAATCAAAGCTGCAATATGTTTTGCCATTTCAAGATTTGGAGCAAGATCAATTTGTTTAATAAATTTAACAACATCATTAGTATCCCAAATTGTAAAATTTGAATCATAATTTTTGTTAAAATCCTTATAGTAAACTCTCAAAAGCCAAGACCCAAAAGAATGAAAAGTTTGAATATGAAGTTTTTTATCAAATTTTAAAAGATCATTTATCCTATCATTCATTTCATTTGCAGCTTTATTGGTAAAAGTTAAAGCCAAAATTTCATTAGGATCTATATTCATATGTTTGATTAAATGCACAATTTTTGCAATTATAACTCTTGTTTTACCACTTCCAGGCCCTGCTAAAACAAGCATTGGATTTTTACTTTTATTAAAAACAATTTTTTCTTGAGAAGTATTTAAACTAGAAAAAAATTTTTTTATTTTATCCATCACTAATAAACTTCAGAAACCTTAAGATCAAACCCTGAGGGGGTCTTTACCCAAAAAAATTGAACAGCAAAAATTTCTTTTCCCTGCTCTTTTAAAAAAGGAGTAATGTCTCTGTCATTAAGAATGATATTAACATCAGAAAGTCTTGAAAAAAATAGTATCAAAGATTTTTCAAAAGCTAAATTAATAGGAATACCTTTGGATGCAAAAAGAGACTTGCCATAAAGATTGTTTTCATCGGCATATCTAAAAAATGTATCATTTAGAAAATCGATTTTCAAATCAACATTTGAAAGTTTTTGAGAAGAATATAGGGTAAGATAATTGCTGCTCGGCAATTTTTCAGTTCCCTTAACATCAAACTGCCAATTTAAAATATTAAATCTATTGTCAATATTAGTTTCAGATACATATTTAACATTTAAGGCAAAAGACTCTAAACTTACATGAGCTATTTTCAACTTATCATAATAATAATTCTCATAAATAATTTTGACTCTAATATTATCATCAAGATTTATCTCTTTAAACTCTCCTAAATTTAAAATATTCTTACTTTTTTTAAACTCATCAACAATAACTAAATCATCGCCAATAAACGATGCTCTATATTTTGCAATATCATCACTATACGTTAAAGATAAAAAATCTCCCTCTTTAAGAGAAACGTTCCAAAAATTCTTTTTATCAAAAGAAACTTCATGAATATTTGAAATTATCTTTTCATCCTGGCTAAGATTGAAAAATTTTTTAAAATAGCCTTCCACTTCTCTAAAATATACAAACACAAACAATAATAAAAGAACACCAACAATGCCTAAAAAGACTTTAAAAATACTTAAAGACTCTAAACTAAAAAAAAACAATTTTTTTTCTGAAACTTTATTGTCGCTTAAAAACCCTAAATTTGAAATTTTATCTTCAGATTTAATCCCAATATAACTATTATTAAGTCTACTTTTATAATCCTTAAAAAGCGTTGATATTAATCTAGAATCAATATCTAAATATTCGCTATAAGTTCTTAAAAATCCAACAGCCAAAACTTCGTTTGGGAAAATTTCAATATTAGAATCTTCAAGAGCCTTAAGATACTTAATAGAAATTTTAATATCCTCAGCTACCATTTCAAGAGTCAAATTTTTACTATCTCTAACTTTTCTCAAGTAACTCCCAAATTTAATAAAATCATTTTCTTCCATAGATTTAAACCTTAATTTTTTTTAATATCATATAAAAAATTATCTACCTTATTTGAAGATTTTGGAGGATCATATTTAAATTTGCTATCAAGAATTCCAACATTGAACTTCACAGCAGTCAAATCAATAACTATTTCGCGCCCACCACTAGTAGGAAAAGCAGTAATTCTTCTAATTATTCCATCCGGAGCAAAAGCAATAATAAAAGAATTAATAGTAGCAGCCCCCTTGTAAAGCTTTCTAAAAAAAGTTAATTTAATATATTTTCCAGGCTCAGATGAATCAAGATCTTCTAAATTTGGAGAATTGGTATAAGATACGCTGTACTCACTATTTAAAACTTTCATAAGACCTCCTCCACTACTACCCTTTAATAATTGCTGATTAAAAGAAGTCCCAAGAGATGGAACATAAACTGTCAAAAATTCACCATCACTTACAAAAACTTGATTATTTGAATCTAAATTAATAATAAACTTGTCTGGAAACTTATAAAGCAAAACACCTGTTTGCTTTAACCCCTTTAAAGTAAAATTAATTGTTGCTTGCATATCCTCTATATTTTGATATTTAGCATAAATTCCTTCAAAATATTGATTTGCAGATATTTGAGAAAACACAGCAACAGGATACAAAACTAATAAAAGCATTGTTTTTATCATTCTATGAACTCTTATTATTAAGCTTAAGCTATTAACAAAACTACATTTAAACTATTTATTGTCAATAAACTTTATTTCCATAATACTACATATCATGGAAATAAACTATTATTAATAGTACTAGTTTAATACATAAAATAAAAATTTAAAGCTTAGGTATAAACACCTTGAGAGAATTAGGATTTGATAAAAATGTCTTTGAATTACACTGAAATAAATACTTTAATTAAAGAAATTCCTTTCACAAACTCTTTAATAACAAAAATAATACAACCGGATTACAAGAGTTTAATTTTAGAGATTTACAATAAAATTGACAATAAAAAATTTAAAATACTAATCTGCTTAAATCCAAACACTACAAGATTCCATATAACAAAAAAAAATTTCAAAAAGAATGCTTTAAAATTAAGATTTTCTGACTTCTTAAAATCAAAAATTCAAAATGGAAAAATTATAAAAGCTTTCCAAATGAAAAATGAAAGAATCATTTCTCTTGAGATTTTACAAAAGGACATAATTATCTTATTTATTAAATTGTGGCCATCCTCGCCCAATATAATAGCTACAAATTCAAACTTTAAAATACTAGATGCATATTACAGAAGGCCGAAAATAAAAGAAACAACAGGTGAAATCTTTTTAAAAGCCAAAGAAATACATGAAAGCAATAAAATGTCTGATAAAAAAATTATGGGACTAAAGGAAGAATATAATAATACTAGCTATACATCTTATTCTGAATTTCTTGAAAATTACTACGAATCGCTTAATGATCAAATTAAAAAAAACAATACAAAAGAATTGCTTATTGAAAAATATAAAAAAGAGTTAATTGTTTTAGAAAAAAGAATAGACTCTTTAAAACAACAAATTAAACTGCTTGAAAACATTGAAAACGAAAAGGAAAAAGGCGAATTGATTTTATTAAATATTAATAAAATACAAAAAGGGATTAAAGAAATAAACCTATTAAATTATAAAGAAGAAAAAATTAAAATATCCTTAAACCAATCATTATCACCAAAAGAAAATGCCTTACAATATTTTAAAGCATATAAAAAGGGTAAAAATTCTTTTAAAACCATACAAAATCAATTAAAAGATAATCTAGATAAATTTAATTTAATTCAATCAAAAATAACAATGTTAAAAGTCGAAAATTTAATTCCGGAAGAAGAATATAATAAAGAAAAAACTGCTAAAGAAAAAGAAAAAACGCCAAAAATAGGCTTGCATTTTACCTATTGTGGATTTGAAATTCTTATTGGAAGACACGCAAAAGAAAACGATGAACTTTTAAGACATTGCGTTAAAGGAAATGACTATTGGCTTCATACAAGAGATTATCCTGGAGCTTATGTTTTTATTAAAAATCAAAAAAATAAAACTCCTAGCCTTGATGTCCTTTTGAGTGCTGGTAATTTATGCGTATTTTACACAAAATTAGCAAAAAAATCGGGAAAAGCCGATCTTTACTATACTCAAGTTAAAAATTTAAGAAGAGTTAAAAATAAAAAGCTAGGCCTTGTAATTCCAAAAGCAGAAAAAAATTTACATATTAAGCTAGATGAAAATCTAATAAAAAAAATAAAACCTAAACACTGCTTATAGCAAAGTAAAGTTTTGAATTTTTTGCAAAATATTGTTATTCAATGACAAAAAGCATAAAATTTATAAAAGTGGAGGAAGAACTTTATGATTTCAAAGTTAACAAAAATTGTAGCAACAATATCTGATCTTAGATGCGAACCAGAACATATAAAAGATTTGCACGATGCGGGGGTAAATGTTATAAGGCTAAATACTGCCCATCAATCACACGAAGATACAATAAAAGTAATAGACAATGTTAGAAAAATTTCAAATAAAATAGCTTTAATGATTGATACAAAAGGACCAGAAGTTAGAACAGCAAATATTGAAAATCCTATTATTGTAAAAACTGGAGACAAGGTAATCATTTCAACCTCGCCTATTAATGAGCCTAATAACTTTCAAACCAATTATGATGGATTTGTCAAAGAAGTACCCCAAGGATCTAAAGTGCTAATTGATGACGGTGAGCTTGAAATGACTGTTGTTACCAAATTGCCTGACAGATTGATTTGTGAAATTAAAAATGACGGCCAAATTAAAAATAAAAAATCAATCAACACCCCCGGAATTTCTCTTAAGCTACAATCAGTAACCGAAAAAGACAAAGGATTTATTGAGCTTGCAGCAAAATATAATGTTGATTTTATTGCCCATTCGTTTGTAAGACATTCCAAAGACGTTCAAGATGTTCAAGAAATTTTAACTGCCTCTGGAAATCCTGATGTAAAAATTATATCCAAAATCGAAAATCAAGAAGGAATTGACAACATTGAAGAAATTGTAAAAGCTTCTTACGGAATAATGGTTGCAAGGGGAGACATGGGGGTTGAAATTCCTGCAGAAGATGTACCCATTGCTCAACTTAAAATAACACAAACCTGCATAAAGTATGGAATACCGGTGATTACAGCAACTCAAATGCTTCATACAATGATTGAAAATCCAAGACCTACTAGAGCAGAAGTGTCTGACATCGCTAACGCTATTTTAAACGGCACAGACGCAATTATGTTATCCGGAGAAACCGCCTACGGGAAATATCCAATTGAAGCTGTAAAAATGATGACAAGCATTGCTAAAAAAGTTGAAAAACACAGAAAAATGACCTTATATAAGGATGAACTTTTTTACGATAAAAGCATCACAAGAAACTATATTATCAAATGTGCAATTGATGCCACAAAACTTATGGACGTAAAAGCAATTATTGTAGATTCTCTAAAAGGCAAAACCGCAAGAATAATGGCAACCTACAGAGCAAGTGTTCCATTATTCATTACAACAAATAGCGAGAGACTAGCAAGAGAATTAGCATTATCTTACGGAGTTTATTCTAATCTTGTAGACAATAATTTCAAAAGAACTACCGAATTTGTAGTAACTTCTCTTAAAATGTTAAAAGAACAAGGCATTGTTAATGACAAAGACACTGTAATAATTATTTCTGGAAATCCAAATAGAAATATTGAAAAAGGAACAGAATTTATGGAAATAAACACAGTAGAAGATGCAATCAAAGGACGAAATATATAAAGCAAGCTAGAAACTCCTTGGTTGAAAACATATTTTATTCAAATAATACAAACGACTTGTCATTTAAATTGGAAGAAAAAAAAACTCACAAAGCCCTCCTAACAAGTTATGGAAGCTATGAGTTTTTTTTAAAAAATGAATGCTTGTTTAAAAAAATAATATCAAATCAAACTAATAATGTATTTATAATCTCTGAAGCCAAAAGCAATTTTTTAATTAATATATCTAATCACAATGTGTGGAAAATTTTTAATAAAAATATTAAAGTAAACCTAAAGATATTAAAATCATTAAAAACCTTAAATTTTATTAATATAGACGATAAATTAATCGAAAATGATCACAAAATTGAAATTACATTGAATTTTATTAGCAACATAAAGGAAAACATAAAAATAATTCCAATAATTTTTGGAAAAACTTGCAATAAACATTTACTAAAATTTTGCGAGTTTTTAAAACCTTTTATAAACAGAGAAGAAAATTCATTTATTTTGCTATCTTGCTTTATTTCAAAATCTACAAATATAAAAAAAGCCTTAAAGCTTGAAGAAAATTTAAAGCATATCCTTCTTGAAGAAAAATTGCCTAATCTTAACCTAATACTAGAAAACTATAAATCAAAAAAAATATTTCCGGAAAATATAAATGCGATCATGACCATTTCAAGCCTTTTTAAACATTTCGAATTTACAGACTCAAAAATAAGATTTAACTCCCTAGAATACTTAATATCAAGCAGTATTCTAATAAGATAAAATTGTCAAAATTAAAATTTATAAAAAGTTTTCTATTTTTTTGCAGTTTTTCTTTAAAAAAGCATCAAGCCCTATCTTTGAAATACTTCTTAGCGCATTAGCAGAAACTTTAATGCTAACACTTCTTCCAAGATTTGGAATAAAAAATTTTTTATTTATTAAATTAACCTTAAAGGTTCTTTTGGTTTTTACTCCAATATGTTGTCCAGCTCCACCTTTTTTCTTGGCAAGCCCCTTCCTTGGAACATTGTTTCCAAACATAGTTTTTTTTCCTGTTATCTCACACTTCCTAGACATTTTAACACTCCTTCAAATTAAGATTTTTTCTCCAAATATAAATCCATTAACTTTAAAAATAAAGCTAAACTACCCAAAATATTTTTCATTATACCTCCAAAGTTTAAATTGTTTCCATAGCTTTTAGCAAGATCCATATCAAGCTCTTTCCAATTATAAATCAGCTCTCTTTCCAAAGAGACTTTTGAATAGTCTGAAAGACAATCTTGCAAACGCTGCTCAATAGAATATATTTTGGAATAATATTCGCTTGATATAGCAAACGCCTTTTTATTAACATCTGCTATTATATTTAACAACAATTTCTCCGAAGATTTATCCCCCAAAGAAGCTCTGTGCAACAATGCATTTATTCTATTGCCATAACCGCCTTGTTCCCCCAAATTAGAATCAAAATCAATAAGACTTGCATAAATATTAATCAAAGCATGCATGTCGTTAGACATTTCTCTTGAAAGCTCTATAAGCTTCCATTGTCCTTTAATAATAAGCAAATTAATAATATCATTAAGATCTTTTTTAACAAAATAAATAGTATATGTTCTCAAATAAACTAAAAGTTCGCAATAAATATAACCCGTAGTGCTCATAATTTTAGATACAATCTTTTCATTCATTTTTTCATTATAATTATCCAAATTTAAAAAAGATATTCCTGGGAAAAGCTGTTCAGCTAATATTTTAGATTTATTATTTTTTTGCAAAACTTTAATCTTTTCAATTTCAGTGGCAACATGCTTGGTAAGATCATTAAAAAATATTCTTGCTATTGGATTGGGCTTTTGACCAACAGAAATAGGGAAATAATCTGGATCCCCGCTAACATATCTTATTAGATATAAAATTTCCTTACTCTTATTTATATCCAAAATAGAAGAAATAATCTTAATCCAGACATTAGATTTAATAGGAAAATGTTCTTTATTTCCATAAATTTCTAAAATAATGTCATAAAGGTTTTTCCAAATAGAAATATTCTTAATGCAAGAAATACATTCTAACAAATCTTTAAGATCATCTATAATAACTCCACAACCTATAGAGCTGAATCTAGGCCTATACACAAAATCATCTTCTGGGAGTAAGTTGTCAAAATTTTTAAGAACCAAATGATATTGATATAAGACTAAATCAAAAAAATTATGCAAAGCTTCATAAGTTTCATCTATCAATTTAATTTGTTCTTGAGTTATGTTTTTAAACAAATAAGATAAATTACTATGTAAATTTTTAGGAAGATCTGAAGCAAAATTTATGTTATCGCTTGCAGAAAAAGAATAAATATAATCTAAAGACTTCTTCTGGCTTTCATTTAAGTATTTTTCAACAACAAAATGAACAATTTTATTAGAATTTTTATATCTTTGCGCAAATGGCCTTAAGGGAGAAAAAATTTTATAAAAATTATAAAGAAATCTAGAAAATTGAGGTAAAGCCTGAATTTTTGAAGCATTAAAAAAATTACTTACTCTGCCCAAACTAACTTTAACTTCTTTTAACCTTTTTTGCTTTATTTGCTCAGAAGTAAGTTCTTTATTAATACTAAACATAGAAAGTATAAAATCAAATAAACCCAAATTCATCATCCCCCTAAAAGCTCTTAAGCCGCCTTACTCTAATTTCCAATTAAGCATGGAAATTAATATAACTATAAAAATTATACATAATTTATTGTAAAATAAAAGAAAAAACTTGAATAATTTTATGAGAATAAAAAATTTAATACTAATAGCAATTTTATTAATTAGCCCTAGCTGTTCAACAAATAAGAACATCGTTGTACTAACTGACAATAAAACAATACCATTTTATATAAATCAATTTAATATAGAAAATAAAGCAAATTTTATAATTAAGTTTAGAAATAATATTGACCTGCAAACAATAGAAAAAGAAAATGCACAAATAATTATTTCTAAAAACATTGGTAACACAAATATTGCCAACCATTTTAAATCTGTAAAAATCAATTATAATCCAGATTATCCCATCTTAAAGCATATTTTCAAGCAATTTAACTACAAAATTATTCCATTGGGCTTTGACATTCCTATTTTAATCTATAAAAATACACATCATATTAAAAAATACATAAACACTAAATATTTAAAAGAAAAATACGAAAATTTCATTAAAGATGGAAAATTTTTTATATCGCCTTATGTTTCTGAAAATTTATTTTATGTGATTTCTCAAATAAATAATGTGAGATTTTCTTTTGAAAAAAATAAATTAAATTATAATGAGAATCAAATTTTAAAAATGCTAGAATATTTCTCATCATTTTTAAATACAAAACAAATGGACTTGCAAAAAGATTTCTTTAATAAATACGGCTACTTAAAGTTAAATAAAATATTACTTAATAAAAAATCTCTTTTAATAGCAGGATTGAGCGATATAACCTTCTACAATAGCTTAAGCGAACAAGAGAAGTCACAAATAAAATTTTCTTATTTAATAAACGATAACAATGAAATTGTTATCTCAAACCCAAATTTTATTGGCATTTTAGAAACATCTGTTTTAACTAAAAAATTTATCAACTGGATATTGGATAAAAAAACCCAAAAAACCCTAATTGGATTTAACAATCAATCCCAATCAAATATATGTTTTGGATTTGCCGATGGCTTTACTCCTTACAAAGAATTAAATCTAAAAATAAAACATTCAATTGATGGAATATCTCCTTTTATTATTGACGAAACTCAAATCAATAGCCATTCCTATGTATTAAGCAAAAAAACAATTGGAAAAGAAAACTTACTAATAAATGAATGGTTTTTCTCTAAAGCTAATAATCTAAAAAAAAATAAAAATTAAATATGTTTTTCTTTGTAATTCAAAGTAATTATTTTAAAAATAAGAAAAAACAATAATGCAGAAAGAATAGCTAAAGATACGTACACGCTATTAAAAACATATATAAGAAGAGAGGTAAAAACAATTAGAAAATAATTTACAAAAAGACAAGTAATCCCCGAGAAAATGGCTATCATTAATGAAACTAGAAAAATCATAGACTTGGAATTGAAATTAAATTCTATTTTAGAAAACAAAGAGATAAAAAATGCCCCTATTAAAACTAGCGAAATAGGAGAAATCAGTAAAACCAAACTTAAGGAAAAAGTATTAATTAATTTCAAATTTAATATAGCAACCCTATGAAAAGCACTTGGCAAATTTTGGATTTTTAAAAAAAATCCAAACTCAGTAAAATTTGAAAATAAAGCTAAATTTTCTACATTCTCATTAATTTTGACAACCTCTAAAACATTTGTATCAAAGCTATCCATAGACACAAAGACCTTAGTAAGAGTAATTTCGCTCTGCTCATTGTCTTTATCTAAAACATTTTGATACACAGAATTACCCTTCAAAGTAGCAAATGGAATTTTAATATGTAATATAACATTCCCCGTATTATTAAATCTAATAAGTTCAAAATTTTTTATTATTTTAGAATGATTGTTAAAGGCGACAACTTTTTGCATGTAAATATAATCATAAAAACCTCTCTTAGAATCTGGTTGCAGTAAAAATACATCGTTTATTCCGTAATATTCAAAATATTTTTCAATCTCATCAAAAAAAAGATATCTTTTCCTAAGCTTTTCAAGAGATTTATTTTTATAATTCAAAATTTCATTATCACTGGGCAATAACTTATGAAGATTCGAAAACCCGTAATAAGCTAATTTAAATTTTTCAGTATTAAGAAATAAAAAATTTTTTTGTTTTTCTTCGGAAATCAACTGCATTTTTTCTTTTTCAAAATTCCTGTTTTCATTAATAAACTTTAAAGTCAAATTTAAAAGCACAACAAAATTATCGTCTTTTGTTGCAACATAAGCAATATAAGCAAAATAATTGGCTGTATAATAATCATTTTGAGAAATAAATTCATTGACAATATTAAAAAAATCTTGCTTTTTAAGACTTTGTAAAGGATATTTAGAAAAAGTTTTTTTAACCTTTTCTAAATCAACGTCATAACTTGGAATTTTACTATATTCAGATTTCACTAAATAATAATTTGTTAAAAGCTCTTCATTATTTACATAAATAACTCGCATTTTATCATATATTCTAATCAAATTTTCAAGATGCTTTCTCTTTTGCTTCATTGAATCTGCCAAATCAGAAGATAAAAAAAATCTATTTGCAGACAAACTTATATCTATATGTTTGATTTTAAGAGATATTTCATTTGCTTCACTTTCAAGAAGATTATATCTGTCGTAACTAAACTTATACTCATTTCTCTGAGCAATTATATAAGGCAAAATTAAATTAAATATAAAAGTAAAAAAGAGTCCTATAATAAAAAATAATAGTAAAAATGCATAAAGCCTAGAAAACAAATATCCATTATGCGATTTTAAATGAATCTTTATTTCTTGCTGAACAAAAAAAGCAAAGTAAATGCAAACAATAAAAATAAAAAACCCAAAAAAATACTTATAAAAAAGCAAAATAGAATCAAAAAAAGTTGCTATTAATTTATGCTTTTCTAAAAAATTTTCTCCAAAAAAATATGAATAACTAAAGAGCAAACCTAGAAAAAAACACATAAAAATAATAAAATTGCTCAAAAATGCATATATTTCTCTTTTCATAAGCTTTAAGAATTAACTACCCTTATATAAATTATTATCCAAATCTTTGCTGATTTTAATATATTCTGAAACAAAACCAAATAAATAGGTAGAAAAAAAAGTTAAAACACAAAAAATAAAAGGAATAAAATCGGAGATCATACTCTTTCCTATTATTACATTGTAAATCTTGGGAAACTCAATTGAATAGACATTATAAATTTTTAAAAAAAATATAATAAAAATAGGATAAAGAAATATTGCAAAACTATTTGAAAAAATAAGATTAAAAACATAAGAAAAAGCAAATAATAATAAAGAAATTCCCAATATATTAAAAATTAAATTTAAATAATTTAGCGAGAGTAGAAAATTATTCAAAATTTTTAAATCTCTGAAAAGAAAATCAACAAAATTATTATAAATCTTTTGCTCTAAAAAATTGTTCTCAACAAAATCAATTTTACTAGAATTAGAAATATTTGATTGGCAAGAAAAACCTTTATCCCCTTTGCCATTCTCTGAAACGATTAAAACTCCATTAAAACCATAAAGTCTAGGCCTATTGCTAGAAAATATTATCTTATCATTTAAAAAATGCACAACCTCATCTTTAGGGATAAAATTATCATTTCTATTGCTATTAATATAGTAAGAATGAAAACTATGACTAACTAAAAATCCTAAATAAGAAAACAATAAAATAAGAACAAAGATAATACAATAAAAATAGAAAGACTCTCTAGATGACTTTAAAACTATTCCATAAAAGGGACAAGATATTCTCATAAAAGCAACAACAAGGGACAAAGGAAAAGAATAAATATAAGCATTGTAATAAAGACTATAGCTAAAAATAGAAAAATTAAAATACAAAAACTTATATTTTAAATAAAATGTACATATAAACATTAAAGAAAAAAGGCAAAATATTAAGATAAACCTACAAATTATTAAAAAGATCAATCTTAAAGAATCAAACACAGCAAATCCTCCCCCCTCGAAAATTGAAAAAACTTTAAGCCTTTTTGTTATCGACCAAAATATTTTTAATCTTCTTCTTAACCTCTTCAAAGCTAATTTGCAAAGCTAAGCTAATCTCGTGCTCCAATATTAACTCAAAATCATTCAAAATCCTTTTTTCGTAAAAAGGAAGTTCTTTTTGAGTAGATTTTTTATATAAAAACTTATATAACTTTGCTGTATCTAGAATATCGCTTTTTTTATAAAATTCATGACCACCATCTTTTATTTTTTTTGAATCTATTTGACCTTCAAACTCTTTAATAACATCAAAAACTTCTTCCACCTTTTCCTTGCTAACCAAAGCTCTAATTCCAAAATCATCAACTTTGGCAACAGGAACCATAAAAATCATATCATTAAATGGAAAATGTATTTCATAATAATCAATAATCTCACCATTAAACTCTTTAGTCCTAATATCCTTAATCGTCCCTACTCCATGCATTGGATAAACTACTGATTGATTTAGCAAAAATGCCATACTTACCTCATAAAATATAGATAGTTAAAATTTAAAAGTTCATAAAAAAACACTTAAATTGGTTCTAATATTAAATTTATTTTCATAAAATAAATTTTCAAGATATCTATCATTACAAAAGCTTATTATTACACTAGGAGTAAGTTTATTAATATTTGCAAAAAACATTTCTTTATTTCTCTTTACAGCTTTTAAATCATAATACCCAATAAAACTAATTTCTTTATGAGATTCTTTCAATCTTAAAAATTTTTTCTTTGAAATCACTTTATCCTTGTCAATAATATAACATGTTTTATGGGCATTTTCTAGTATTTCCATTAAAATGAGAAGAACTGTATTTGAATCATAACAATCAATATTAACTCTTTTAAAAATCCTATAAAAAAATCTTACAATCTTAGAATTTAAAAAAACAAGAGAAGAATTTTTAATATGATTTCTAAACTTTTTAAAAATCAAAGCCTTTAGAAAAGCTTTAAGCCCGATAAAAATTACTATTGAATGATAAGGATGCCCTGAAAGATAGACAAATCTGCTTATAAGCTTGCTACGACTATCAAAAACATCTATAGGCACACCTAAAAAATAAAATCTGTCTGGTTTTGAATATATGTCTTTTAAATTAGCCATTATAATCCTCTAATAATGCCTTAAAATAAGCAAGCGAATAAATAATAGCCGTATCTGCTCGTAAAATTGGAGTGTTAAACCTTACAAAATTAAAGCCTTTCTCCTTGAAAAAGACAATTTCGGGCTCCGAAAAGCATCCTTCAGGACCTATTATAATTCCAATTTTGCCAAAATTGCCAAAACTTTCATTCTTGCTTAAAAGCATTCCGCTTGGATGAGCAACATAATATTTAGTAGTACAAAAAGAATAAGGTAAATAAAAAAAATTATTATAAAAATTAATTTTAGGAATAATTTTATTACCACTTTGCTTTAAGGCCTCATCTATTATTTTTGAAAATCTTAAAATTTTGGCAGATGCATTGCTTATATCTATTTTCGATACAGAACGATCCGCATTAATAATATTGATTTCTGAAACTCCAATCTCAACAACCTGTCTTAACACCAAATCTATTTTTCTGCCCTTTAAACTAGAAATAAAAATACTTATCTCAAAATTATTTTTTTCAATTTTATCTATTTTATTGGTAGTAAACTTAATAAAATTACTACCAATCTTTACTATTTCTGAGGCCCTTAATTCTTTATCTTTTAAAAGAATGTTCAGCTTATCACCCTTTTTAATTCGTCTTACATTAACAAGATGGTGATATATTTTTGCATCTTTAACAATAATAAAATCACCTGCTAAACAATTCTCATCCAAAACAATTTGCTTCACAATTTAATTACCTAATTTAGACAAATACTCACAAGCTGTTTTTAAAACTTTGTCATAATGTAGATTATAAATTGGCAATTCTTTATTATTGTCCTGATAGTAATTAAAAAACACATACTTGCCTAAAAATTCTTTATCAATTTTATATTTTGGATTTTCTTTTACAAGATTCTCAACAAAAAAATCAATCTCTTGTTCGGTAATGGATTTTTTACCCTTCAAAAAATCTTCTATCAGCTTTTTATCAAAAATTTCTTTATATATTAATGCTTCTTCCTCAGAAAAATCTGGAGATTTTATTTCCAAATCAGGCTCAATTCCAACCTTATGAATACTCTTTCCAGATGGAGTATAATACTTTGAGCTTGTAATTTTAAATCCACCAGTATAAAAAGGAACTACATGCTGAATAAGCCCCTTGCCATAAGACTTTTCCCCTATAATGTATGCTCTCTTATTGTCTTTTAAGGCTCCTACAAAAACCTCTGATGCTGAGGCTGATGATCTATCTATTAAAGCAACAATTTTTATATCTGAAGGCAAAACTTGTTTTGAGCTTGCCTTATAATCAATAGGCTTGCTAGAATTTCTTGATTTTGTGGAAACAATAATTCCTTTAGATAAAATATCATCCGCCATTTTTATAGCTGCCTGAAAATATCCTCCGGTATTAAGCCTTAAATCTAAAATTAAAGATTTAATATTTTTATTCTTAAGATTATCTAAAGCTTTTCTAAAATCTACAGAGGTGTGTGGATTAAAACTTACTATTCTTATATAACCAATATCTGAATTAATAATGTCATACTTGATTGTTTGTATTTCTATCTTCTCTCTTGTAAGTTCAAAATCCAATGTTAAATTTTTTCCCCTAAGAATAGATACTTTAACTTTTGTGCCTTCTTTACCTTTTAAAAGATCAACAACTTGATCTACTTCCATAGAATAAACACTCTTGCCATCAACAGCGGTAATACAATCTCCAGATTTAATTCCAGCCTTATAAGCCGGACCTCCTTCAAAAGGCGTAACAATAGAAACGCAAGCACTATTAGGATCAAAATCTTTTGCCTTGTCTTGCTTATCTTGGGAATGCATTTTTTTTATTATAGAAATTCCAATGCCAACATAATCTCCTACTGTTGTTTTTGAAATTTCTTCTAAATCTTTTTTTGTCAAATATTGAGAATAAGGATCGCCTAGAGATTGAAATATTCCTTTTAAAGCGCCTTCAAAAATTACTTCATCGCTTACGGGATCAACATAATTTTCTTTTACAAATTCAAAAGCTTGAATCATCATCTGCTCATAATTTGATCTTGACAACTTATTATTAGATTCATCAAAAGCAAAAATGGATTCAACAATTACTAAAGAGCTTATACCCAGAGTCAATAAAAAATATACACATATTAAAAATTTATTTTTCATTTATTCATTCCTAATGCAAAAATTAAAACTTGATTTTATTTCCATAATATAATATTTTAAAACTATGTTAAACTCACATCCTAAAAAAAAACAAAGCCTTTACAGAGCAGGACTTATTGTTTTACAAATTACTGAAAGCCTTTTAATCTTAGCCTTATTATACCAAGCCATTAATAAATTAATTTTCATTAATAATTACTCCATAAAGTTTATGTTAACATTTATCTTATACTCACCTGAATTTTTCATGGCCAATTTAACAATCTATTACTTTATCTACGAAAAATTCAAAATTCTTCACAGCATTATAGTAATAACTAAATTATTCCAAATAATATTAACATTATTATTATTCATCTTGGGATTTATTTTTAAAATATACGTCTATCAAACCTCTCTAGCTATACTTTTAGGAATTACAGTAGTTTACCTAGCATTTAATGCAACAATATTAGCGCTAATTAAAGCAAAAATAAAAAACCTGGAGTAAAGCTTGATTATTATTCCTGTAGCCAGTGGTAAGGGGGGAGTTGGCAAATCCCTTTTTTCAACAAACATAGCAATTTGCCTGGCAAACGAAGGAAAAAGCGTATTGCTTGTTGATCTTGACCTTGGAGCATCTAATTTGCACTCAATGTTAAACATTATACCTAAAAAAAGTATAGGGACATTTTTAAAAACAAGGATTAATTTCTCAGACATTATTATTCAATCTGGAATTAAAAATCTAAACTTCATTGCAGGAGATTCTGACATTCCAGAACTTGCTAATATAGCTGCTTCTCAAAAAAAAATCATAATAAAAAATTTAAAATCTTTAAAATATGATTACTTAGTGATTGATCTTGGAGCAGGAACAGCTTTTAATATTATAGACTTTTTTTTAATGTCAAAAAGAGGAGTAATAGTAACAACACCAACAGTAACAGCTACAATGAATGCATATTTATTTCTTAAAAATATAATATTTAGGCTGTTATCAAGTGTGTTTAAAAGAGGGACAAAAGGAAATGAAATTCTCAGAACAATAAAACAAAATTCAATCGATCTTCAAAGGGTTTATATACCTAATTTGCTGTTAAAACTTGAAAGCGAAGATCCTGAAAATTATTCTAAATTTAACAAATTGTTTAAGACAATTAGCCCTTTCATGATATTTAATATGCTCAAAGCTCCCAAAGACATTGAAAAAACCGAAAAAATAATAAAATCAGCAAAAAACTATTTAAGCATAAATTTACAAAGTATTGGAGCAATCTATAAAGATGAAATAGTTGATCAGGCTTTAAACAGCAAAATACCCATCACTATATACAAACCTACAAGCTCAACTTCTAAAAGTATAAAAAAAATTGCAAAAAAATTAATCGAAATTGAAGATTTAACAAATGATGCCGAGCTTTTAAACGAAGAAGATTTAAATGAAAGTTATGATTTTGTACTAAGAGAAGCTCAAGAAGAATATATTGAAAAAATTGAATACCTTGAATCGTTGATAAAAAACAAAACAATAGAAAGTAGTGAAATTATTGATATAATAAAATCTCAGAAAAGAGAAATCGAAACCTTAAGAAAGCAAAATATGCTATTTAAAAAAAAGCTTGTTGAAAAGCTTGAAAAGGCTAAGGAGGTCTAATGCCAAATTACATAAATTACCCAAGTTGGTTGCATCCTGAAGTAATTCAAGGTATACCAATTACATGGTATAGCCTATCTTATATTTTAATCATACTAATCTCTTATAAGTTTATTTGGTATCAAATACAATCAGACAACGTTGATATCAAAAAAGAAGATTATGAAATATTTATGTTCTCACTTGTACTTGGAGCAATTTTAGGAGGCAGATTAGCATCTACCTTAGTTTACGACAAATCGGGAATTTATTATTCTAATCCTTGGCTAATCCTTTTGCCATTCGACCAGCATTGGAATTTTACAGGCTTTAGAGGCATGGCCATCCATGGTGGTTTTTTGGGGGCAATAATTGCTCCTCTAATAACAATAAATACAAAGCTCAAAAATACAAATGTTCAAAAATATTTTCTAAAACTAACAGACTATGGATCAATAGCTTTTTCTTCTGGCTACATACTTGGAAGACTTGCTAATTTCGCAAATGCAGAACTTTATGGAAGAGCAATGAAAGGGGGAATAATATTTCCCAATGCAGAACCATTTGACACAAATATACCAGGTGTAAAAGAATTTGCATCATCAGTAGGGCTTGAAATTTCGCCTCATGACCTGCTAATCAACCTTCCAAGAATACCTTCTCAACTTATTGAAGGATTTTTCGAAGGACCTGTAACTTTTCTGTTGCTATGGTTTTTATTTAAAAAAATTAAAAAATATGATGGATTTATTTTTGGTACATATGTAATGCTTTACGCTTTTTTCAGATTCTTTATTGAATATTTAAGAGAACCGGACAAAGAACTTGGATTTATAATAACCTACAAACCAATTACAAGCCTGTCCGAATTTTCTTTTTTAAACATATCAATGGGACAAATTCTCTCGCTAACGCTGATGCTCTCAGGATTAATCTGGATAATAGTCACCAAAAAAATTGGAGATAAAAAAATAAAAAACAACACCAACTTGGCATACAAAAATTAAAATAAGAGCAAGCCAATAAAATGAACGAAGTCAATAATTATCAAAATATAAATTCAGTTATAATCTCTAAAAAAGAAGTTGAACTTAGAGATCTCATAAAGCTTAAATCTATTTTCAACTTAATTCAAATCGTAAAATCTGAAAAAGCTTTATACAGCGAATATGTAAAACAAAATAATATTAAATTCGCTATTATTTATAATTATGAAAAACCAATAGATTTTTCAATAAACGTTGCAAACGAATTAAAAAATGCAAACAAAATACATTCTATTATAATTAGCAAAGAAAAATTTGATGAGGAATATTTAAAACTTGATCACATAGAAATAATAAAAGATATAAGCGAATTAGAATATAAGCAAAGTTTAATACATCAAAAAAAATTATTTTGCGACAATAAAAACACAACTCTGGATTTCTTTTTAAATTTATCAGAACTCATAAAAGAAATAGTAATCATCACAAACACCAAAAATGAAATTATTTATATCAATGAAAAAGGTAGTAAAAATCTTAATCTTCCAATGAAAACTTCTGGAAATATAATCAAAGTAACCGACATAGATATCAGAGATTGGGAAAAGTTAGAAAAAATAAATTTAAGTTATCACACAAATTCTATTCCTGAATTTAAAAATATATTAATAACTGATTGTCTTTTAATTTTAAAAAATAACAAAAAACTGCATGTGGATATATTTATTAGCACAATTGCTCAAAACAATATCGATAAATTAATAACGATTAAAGAAATATCAAACTCTAATAAAATAGAAAACTATAAATATCTAGAAATTATTGATTCGCAAGACGAGATTCAAAATGCCAAAGAAATTGAAAAATTACTAGTAAACCATATGGATATTTACAAAAAAAAAAGAATATATTTGCTTAATTTAGACGTATCCCTAACAGCAGAATATGAATACAAAGAAGATCAAGAAAAGCTTAATGCAAAAATACTTAAAATAATGTATTCAAAAATAATGTCATTATACTCTGAATATATTTTTAAGTTAAAACACAACAATTTAATAGTAATCATAAGCACAAGTGGCGGAGAAAAGCGAATAATCTCAATTGCCAAAAAAATCAAAAAAACAATTGCTCTGGCATTTAAAAAAGAAGATATTATTATATTCAAATTCAATATTGGAATAATAGAGGTAAATTTAAAAGAAAACTTAGAATTCAAAATCCCTAAATTAATGATGGCTACAAAAATATCATCGGAATACAAAGAATCTAATCCCACTATATACAAAGAAGAACTACCAGAGGCGGTGATTTTAAAAAATCAAAACAAAATTTTTCAATATATACTCAAAGCAATAAAAAATGATTTTTTTACTCTTTATTATCAAAAAATAAATCCTCTTAAAAAGAACTTAAAGCCCAAAATAGAAAT
Organism: [Borrelia] finlandensis; assembly: GCF_000181875.2. Lineage (GTDB taxonomy): Bacteria > Spirochaetota > Spirochaetia > Borreliales > Borreliaceae > Borreliella > Borreliella finlandensis. Next base: position 367,242 of record NZ_ABJZ02000005.1, read on the forward strand.
CTTGACAAGACTTTTTGACCACATGGGCAAATCAATTCCAAACAATCAAATTTTTAAATTAATAGACAAATATAATTTAACTGTTGAGGTTGATACATTGGTGGTTAAAAAGGCTTTAAGAGAATACAAAAGCTTTGTATCAAAAAATGGAATTCACATTTTCTCAATTAACATATCTCCTTATTCACTAAAATCACAAAACTTTCGAATCTTTTTAAGAGATACTTTATTGAAAAGCCAAATCCCGCTTCAAAATATATGCTTGGAAATAACAGAAACTGGAATTCTTGAAAACTTTGAGATAATAAACAAATATTTTCAAGAATTAAAAAGTTTTGGAATCAAGCTAGCACTTGATGACTTTGGAAGCGGACATACATCACTCTCATATATTAAAACACTACCAATAGACTTACTTAAAATAGACGGATCTTTCATAAAAGCAATAAACTCTAGTGAAATAGATTTTGTAATAATAAAATCTATTAAAAAAATAGCAGATACAAAAAATATAAAAATTATTGCCGAATTTGTGTATAATGAGGAAATATTAAAAAAAATAATTGAACTAGAAATAGACTATGGGCAAGGATTTTTATGGCACAAACCAGAACCAATATAAATTCTAAAAAAGTGAAATCTAAAAATATACTTATGCCTAAATTTTATTAAATTTCAACAAAAATTATTTTACATTGAAAAAGGAATAAAATTAATGGAAAAAAAAATAGCATTAATTGCACATGATAAAAAAAAGGAAGATTTGGTAAATTTTGTCAAACAAAACTATCTCTTCTTATCCAAATTCAAGCTTATTGCAACAGGAACAACAGGGTCTAAAATCCAACAAGCTACCGATCTTACGATTTTTAAATATAAATCAGGCCCTATGGGAGGAGATCAGCAAATTGGAGCTGAAGTAGCCGAAGGAAATATTTTAGCTATATTTTTCTTTAGAGATCCCCTAACAAGCCAGCCTCACGAACCAGATGTGTCAGCTCTTATTAGGCTTTGCGATGTACATAAAATACCGCTTGCAACCAACGTAAAAACAGCAGAAATTTTAATAAAAGGACTTGAGAGCTTAATTTTAAAATAGGCTTTAATTTAGATTAAAGCCTATAAAATCAAAAATATAAATTAATTCGTTAACATAGGTGAAATTTTTTCAACACCGTCGATAATGTAATTAACAGATTCAAGGAAAGTCTTGGCATCTGAATTATTCTCATCAACTGTAATTTCCAATTTTGAATTTTTAATATTAAGATCTTTAAAAGTACCAATAAGATCACTTCGAACACCATGTAAATTACTATTTATAATCTTTTTAAAGTCAGGGGTAATCCCAACAAAAATAAAGGCTTCTTTTCCAGAGATACTAATTGGAGCCTCTCCTGCATAAATATTGTCATAAAAATAAACTATTAACTTTGCATTTTCTTTTGAGGGTATTGTTCGAAAATGTCCATCTTCTTCAGAAAAATAAAAAACCTTTATATTTTTCCCCAAACTTTTTCGATCCTTTTTTGAATGAACTACTCCCATAGCATGAAAAACGTGCCCAATAGTATGTTCATCTATTTTAGAATCATCAGGCTTAGAAGAGTTCTCCGCTTCTTGCTCCTCAACATATTCATTTGAGCTGTCTTTTGAAGTACAAGCAATTACTAAAAAAATTAAAAGCAATGACAAATAGTTTTTAAAAAAACCATTTTTATACATAAAAATTCTCCCTTATAATTTATTAATTATATTAAAATTAAAAGTAAGTTTACAATAAATAATTTATTTTGTACACACTTTAAAAACAATTAAAATGTTAAAATGAAACAGGAGGTCTTATTAATATGAAAAAACAAAATCCATGGATATATTTAAATGAAGAAGAAAAAAATCAAATTTTCAATTTTTCTGAAAGTTACAAAAAATTTATAAGCAAATTCAAAACAGAAAGAGAAGTTACAGCCTATGCCCTAGATAAAGCAAAAAAATTGGGGTTTATTAACGCTGAAGAAAAAAAAAATTTAATGCCAGGTGACAAAATTTTTTATACCTGTAGAGAAAAATCTGTTGCTTTTGCTATTATTGGCAAAAATCCCATTGAAGATGGAATGAATTTTATTGTTTCTCACACAGATTCACCAAGACTTGATGCAAAACCCTCACCAATCTCTGAAGAAAATGAACTTACATTTATTAAAACCAACTATTATGGGGGAATAAAAAAGTATCAATGGCTATCTACACCCCTTTCAATAAGAGGTGTGGTATTTTTAAAAAATGGAGAAAAGGTTGAAATCAACATTGGGGACAATGAAAACGATCCTGTATTTGTAATTCCCGACATTTTGCCTCATCTTGATAGAAAAATACAAAGAAATAAAAAATCAGATGAAATTATTGAGGGGGAAAATCTAAAAATTTTAATTGGAAGCCTACCAATCGAAACAGAAGAAAAAAATAAAGTTAAACTGGCAACTTTGCAAATAATAAAAGAAAAATACAAAATAGAAGAAGAGGACTTTGTATCATCAGAAATTGAAATAGTGCCTGCAGGAACAGCAAAAGACGTTGGATTTGACAAAGCGTTAATTGGGGCTTACGGACAAGATGACAAAATATGCGTTTTCACTTCACTAGAATCCATATTTGATCTTGAAGAGACTCCAAACAAAACAGCCATTTGCTTTCTTGTAGACAAAGAAGAAATTGGTTCAACAGGTTCAACCGGACTAGATTCAAGATATCTTGAATATTTTGTTTCTGACATGATCTTCAAAATTAAAAAATCAGAATACAACAATCTTCACGTCCAAAAAGCTTTGTGGAATTCAAAAAGCATTTCTGCTGATGTTTGCGCAGCAATAAACCCACTATTTAGTTCAGTCCATGACGAACAAAACGCTCCCCAACTTGGCTATGGAATACCTATAATGAAATACACAGGACATGGTGGAAAAAGTATGGCTAGCGATGCTGATGCTGAGCTTGTTTCTTATATTAGACAATTATTAAATAAAAACAATATAGCCTGGCAAGTAGCAACACTCGGAAAAGTAGAAGAAGGAGGAGGAGGAACTGTTGCTAAATTCTTAGCTAGCTATGGAATAAGAACAATAGACATGGGGCCTGCTGTTATAAGTATGCATTCTCCAATGGAAATAACTTCTAAATTTGATTTATACAATGCTTATTTAGCATATAAAGCTTTCTACAGAGAATAAAATTACTATGATAGATTTAGAAAAAACAAATAAAATTAAAGTAGCAGAGCATATTGTAGAATGCTTTGGAGGAATTAAAAATATCAAAAACATAAACAAAGACCTAACAAGAATAAAAATTTTAGTAGACAGCAATTCTTTAGTCAAAAGAGGCGATTTAACAAAAAATGACAACATAATAGGAACTATTAAATCTAATGAACTTACAGAAGTTGTAATGAATTTTGAAATAATCGAAGATGTTCATAATAAAATTTTATATATGATGAATGAGCAAAAACAATAAAGCCTCTGCAGAGGCTTTATTTTATTGTCTAACATCTCTCATATACTCAATAATAGATTTGGGCTCCAACTCTTTATTCAAAATTTTATATATAACGCTTAACAAACTATTAGGATTGAGATCACGATTTAATTGTTTAAAAAAGGAAAAAATTGATTTAGCAGCCAAAACTCCCTCTGGCAAATATCCAATTTTTTCAATATTACTTATCAAATCATCTATACTTAAAAAGCTTTCTAAAATGTTTTTGCTAACAATTTCATTGCCAAATCGTCTATTTCTTCCAAACATGCTTCTACAAGTAACATCTAAATCGCCAGAACCAGACAAAAATAAAAACGTTTCAATATTTCTTCCCCCAAGCTCCATTGCAATATCTTTTATATTATTTAAGGATATTGAAAATAAAAATGATTCTGTATTATTACCTATTAAATTAGGATAATTCAATTTATAAGCATCCAAAATTCCAAATGCAATAGCAAACACATTTTTTAAAGCTGCTGCTATTTGCACCCCAAAAACATCGTTGCTATAAAATAAAGAAATTGGGGTTTTACTAAATAAATTAATAAACAAATATGCATTTTCTCTGTTATTGCTAGCCGCAACAAGTCCTGTTATCACACCAAGCCCAACTTCCTCAGCATGGCTTGGACCAACAATATAAGTAATTTCGTCTTTATATCCTTTCATAACTCTCTCGGCAGCTTCAATAACTGCCTGAGTTTTACCATTAAAAGTAATAAACCCTTTTGTAAGGATTGCTAGCTTTGGTTTTATCTCCAGAGAATGTAAAAATTGATCCATTTTTTTTAAAATATCAACAGTAAAAAGAGAAGGTGTTGCAATGAAAATATAATCGGACATTGTTACAACTTCAAATAAATCTGAACTTGCAACTAAATTTTTTGGCAATTTAATTCCCTTTAAATATTTAGTATTAAAATTATCATTATTAATATCATTCTTAACATCTTCTTCAAAGGCCCATAAAAAAATATTAAAATCAAATTTATCTGCCAAAGATTTTGCAATAGCTGTTCCCCAAGCACCTGCCCCTATTACTGATATTTTCATAAATACTCCCTATAACCTTATAAAAACTCATATTTTATTGTTTCATCCAAATAGATTTTTATTTTACCAGAATTTTCAATTTTCTTAAAAAGAATTTCATCTATTAAAAGCTTTCCCAATTCTTTGAATATAAATTTTCTAACACTTTTTAAGCTGTACCCCTTTCCATAAATCTTTTCTCGAATATAATCAACAACACTTTTTTCAAAAAAAACATCAAATTTTCTATCTCTTAATATCCTTCCAAAATAATTAAGTTCATTAAAAATGATTTTTTCAAAATCTAACTCATCAATAGATTTAAATACAAACACATGATCTATTAACTCTAAAAACTCATTGGGTAATCTCTTCTTTAATATAAAGTTAAAATCATTTTCCCCCGCCATTTTGTTTTTAAAACCAATGCTATTAAGCTCTTTGCTCTCAGCATTGATACTTATTACTATTAAACTTTCTGATAAACTTACCTTTTTCCCAAGACCATCAAAAAGTTTACCTGTTTTAAACCCCTCTAAAAAAAAATCTAAAACCCTTTTATTACATTTGTCAAAATCTGATAAGAAAATAATAGAATTAGAAGATTTGTTCAAAAATTTAAAAAATCTGGTAGATTCATAATATCCTTCATTACTTAAAACAGGCCCAATCAATCTATCAAGAGAATTAAAATCACCATACTCACCCATGTTAAGACTAAATTTCGGAATTTTAAACTCTTCTGATAAAATATCCATCAATTTGCATTTTCCTGACCCAGAAACACCAATAAAGGCAAATATTCCAATAGTACTTCTATTGGCAAGCAAATTAAATTTTAATAATTTAATATTTAATATCAAATCAAGTACCAAGTTATCATGTATAATAAGTTCTTTTTTTATTCTATTTTCTAAATTAATTAGCAATTCATCATCATACTCTTCAAAATTAAAAATATTAGAACCAACAATAGATTTAATCAGATTACAAACATCATCTTTTGTTATAATCCTTTTTATTTTTTCAAGCTTAAACTTAGAGCCTAATTCATCTAAAATATCAAAAGCTTTGTCTGGAAGAAATCTATCTTTAATATATTTTTGAGACATGAGAATGCAAGCTTGTATTGCCTCGTCTGTATATTCCACATTATGATATTTCTCATAATCTTTTTTAATCTCCTGCAAAATATTATAAGCGTCTTCAAAATTAGGCTCTTTGAGCTCTATACTCTGAAACCTTCTCATTAAGGCCTTATCTTTTAAAAAAAATTTTCTATATTCATATTCTGTAGTAGCTCCAATAAATTTAATTTTTCCTAAAGTGAGAATGGGCTTTAACAAATTGGAAATATCCATACTACCAAATGAAGTAGCTCCTGCCCCTACTATCATGTGGATTTCATCAATAAAAAGCATAACTTTTTTTCTTGAGCTTAAAAAATCTAAAACCCTATTCACTCTACTCTCAAGATCCCCCCTATATTTAGTACCAGAAACAAGCCTGCCAATATCAAGAGAATAGATTTCATACCCTATTAAATCCTTTGGAACATTCTCTATTTTTATTTTATATGCAAGACCTTGAATTAATACTGTTTTTCCAACACCAGGCTCTCCAAATAAAATAGGATTACTTTTATGCTTCCTAAGTATCACCTGGATTAACCGAGACAATTCTTGATTTCTACCAATTAAAGGATTGTATTTTAAATCCAAAGTATCAATAACGTTTGTTAAAAAATTGCCAATAGAGCCTTTACTTTCTAAGAAAATATTATTTTGATCCAACTTATCACGCTTATCATCAAAAATATGAAAGCCTCCTTTCATTTTTGGCGCATTATGAATATATTCTGCAATTAATTCACTGTTGCCTAAGGCAGATTTAGTATTTACAGCTAAATAATCATGAACTTCAATAAGTTTGTCAAAAATAGTCAAATTAAAACCCGAACTAAGCAGCGCATCTAAAATACTATTTTTTCTTTTTTTGACAAGCACCCATAATAAATCTTTTTCTTGTATTTTATAAGGTTTTTTATAAAAAAAAAGAACACTAATTATATCATCATACAAATAATCCATACTAGAAACATAGTCTGGGATATAATTGCCTCTTAAGGGAAGTTTGCTAAAAAATTCTTCTAGCTGTTTATTAAGTTTATAAAAGTCAATTGCACACAAATTAAGCAGTTCTTTAACTTTATCACTTTTAATAAGCCCATAAAAAATGTGCTCTTCTGTAAACACAAGGTGCCTAGATTCCATGAAAAACAAAAAGACGTTAAAAAATAAACAATTTAAAGCTCTTCTATCATACATCCAAAATCAACTATAAAACAATTCGTAAAAATTTTTTTTTACCTACTCTTAATTCAACTTCATTGTTATTAAAATCCTTTTTAGTAAGAAGGTGGCTCTGACTTTCTACCCTTTTACCATTAATATAAACACCTCCAGAATCAATCAATCTTCTGCCTTCTGATTTGCTGGGCACAATTTTTGAATCTAACATTAAATCAACCAATAATATCTCTTCTTTTGGGCTAGAAAAGCTAAATTTAAAAAATGGAATATTACTCCTATCTCCACCTCCCCTAAACGCAGCAAAAGATGCCTCTTGAACTTTCAAGGCTTCTGCTTCTCCGTGAACAATTTTAGTTATCTCAAAAGCCAAAATCTCTTTGGCCTTATTTAAAGAATTCCTCTTAAAATTTGAAATTAATTCAATCTCATCTTCTTCTAAAAAAGTAAAAAGATATAAAAAAGTTTTCACATCAGAATCTGAAGTATTTCTAAAATACTGATAAAAATCATAAATACTAAAAAGATTAGAATCAAGATAAACAGCACCTTTTTCTGTTTTGCCCATCTTTTTCCCATCACTTCTTGTAATTAATGGAAACGTAAGCCCAAAAGTTTCTGATCTATTTTTTTTTCTAATTAGGTCAACCCCTGAAATAATATTCCCCCATTGATCATCACCACCAATTTGAAGTCGGCAATTTTTAATTTTATTAAGCATATAATAATCATAAGACTGCAAAAGTTGATAATTAAACTCAATAAATGAAAGTCCAAAATCTAACCTTCTTTTATAAGTTTCAAAGCTTAACATACGATTAACAGAAAAATGCATGCCAATATCTCTTAAAAATTCAATATAATTGAGATTATCTAACCAATTTGAATTATGAATAAAGCATTCTGAAGTAAACTTAGTTATTCTTTGAAGTTGATTTTTTATCAACAAAGCATTATTGCCAATCTCTTCTGAAGATAAAATCTTTCTCATCTCACTTTTTCCAGAAGGATCGCCTATTTTTGCTGTAGAATCTCCAATCAAAACAATTGGTATGTGCCCGTGTTGCCTAAGATGCATCATTGCTAAAAAGGGAATCAAATGACCAATATGAAGAGAACTAGATGTCGCATCAACTCCTGCATAAAAAACTATTTTTTCCCTATCCATTAAATCACTTAAAACTTTTAAAGATGTACATTGCTTTAAAAATCCGCGTTTATGTAAAAGACTTAAAGCAAGATGCATTTATTAAAATCCTCTTTGTAATTTAAAATCTCTGTTTTAATGTATGAATATAAATCATTAATAAAAATTCTCTTCTGAGTCATGCTATTTCTTTCTCTAACAGTAACTGTCTCATCCTCAATCGTATTGTAATCTATTGTTACGCAATAAGGAGTTCCTATTTCGTCTTGACGTCTATACCTTTTACCTATTGTTCCACTATCATCGTAAAATATATGAAAATCATCGCAAAGCTCCATATAAATCCTTCTAGCAATCTCAGTAAGCTCAACTTTTTTAACAAGAGGAAATATAGCAATCTTGTAAGGAGCCAGCTTGGGATGTAAGCGCAAAACAATACGCTTATCTCCATCTGAGAGCTCTTCCTCAGAATAAGCATCACAAAGAGTCATTAAAACAGACCTTGTAAGACCAGCAGAAGTCTCAATAACATAAGGCACATATTTCTCTTTTGTCAACAAATCATGATACTCAAATACTTTGGGCTTGTTGGAAAATTTAGCGTGCTGAGTTAAATCATAATTACCTCTATTATGAATGCCTTCTACTTCCTGAAATCCAAACGGAAATTCATACTCAATATCAAATGCAGCTTTTGCATAATGAGCAAGCTGCGTTGAATCATGCGCCTTAAATCTTAATCTATCGGGACTAATTTTAAGAGTTTCTATAAAAAAATTCATTCTATTTTGCTGCCAATAACAAAACCACTCGTCTATTTGCTTGGGATGAACAAAAAACTGCATTTCCATTTGCTCAAACTCACAAGTTCTAAATATAAAATTTTTAGTAACTATCTCATTTCTAAACGCTTTACCTACCTGAGCAATCCCAAAAGGAATCTTAAGCCTTGAAGAATCCAAAACATTTCTAAAATTAACAAAAATTCCTTGTGCTGTCTCAGGCCTTAAATAAACTTCACTAGAACTATCCTCCACTACTCCAATATGGGTCTTAAACATTAAATTAAAACTTCTTGGGGAGGTAAAATTATTTCCAACTTTGCAATTCGGACAATTTTTTGACAAATCAACAAAATCAGCTCTAAATCTACTTTTACAATCTTTGCAATCAACCATAGAATCCGAAAAACCATCAACATGGCCAGATGCTCTCCAAATTTCAGGGCGCATAAAAATAGCGCTATCTAAACCTACAATATTTTCATGCAAATACACCATGCTCTTCCACCACTCTTTCTTTATATTCTTTTTAAGTTCAACACCCAAAGGACCATAGTCCCAAGCTCCTGAAAGGCCCCCGTAAACCTCTGAAGACTGAAATACAAATCCTTTTCTTTTTGCAAGAGAAATAATATCTTCCATTCTAACCATAAAAATATCCTTAATAGCTATTCATTTATTCTTAAAAATTCCTGTGCTAATTTTATTCTTTCAAAAACTTTAGACTTGCCTATCAATTTTAAAGAATCAAAAAGCGGCGGAGAGACTTTGCTGCCAAGCGCTGCAATTCTAATAGGAAGAAGAATTTCTCCCAATTTAAAACCATTACTCTCAGCAAAATCATAAAAAATTTTATCATTTTCTTCTGACGATCTTTCTTCAAATCCTTCTAAAATAGGCTTTATTAATTCTAAAATAGAACAAACTTCTTTAGCTGTTTTTTTTCTACTTAAAAACTCATCTAAATTCCAAGATTTAATGTCCTCATAAAAAAATTTAGTCATATTTAAAGCATCACTTAATTTTTTAATTCTACTCTTTATAAGAGGAATTAATAACTTTAATTTTTGATTTTCTTCCAAAGTACTAGGCTTAGAAACATACCCTTTTTTTTGGAAAAAAGGGAGTAAAAGATTAAATAAATCTTCATCTTTTTTTTCTCTAATATAGTAGCTATTGAAAAAATCCAACTTATGATAATCAAAAATAGCGGGGGATTTATTGATCTTCTCAATTGAAAAAAATTGCTCAAGATCATTTTTTGAAAAAAATTCTCTCTTATCATCGTAAGACCAGCCAAGCAAAGTAACATAATTAATAATAGCCTCTGGAAGATACCCATCTTCAATAAACTGTCTTAAAGCTGTTGAACCATGTCTTTTGCTTAATTTTTGACCATCATTTCCCATAACCATTGGAAGGTGACAATAAATAGGAGGTTTCCATTTAAAAGCCTTATAAAGAAGTACGTGCAATGGACCTGAAGAAACCCATTCTTGAGCCCTTAATACATGGGTAATTTTCATTAAATAATCATCAACAACATTGGCAAGATGATAAGTCGGCAATCCATCTGACTTGAGAATTACAGGATCAGGACTAATGTCTTTATTCGCCCATGTAATCCTTCCAAGTAAAATATCATCAAAGCTGGTATCTCCTTCTAAAGGAATTTTAAATCTGACAACGGGCTTGATTTTTTTAATTATCGCATTCTCAACCTCTTCATTACTTAAATTCCTGCAATGCCTATCATATCCGGGTGACATCTTATTAATATTTTGAATTTTCTTAATCCTTTCAAGCCTTTCGGGACTGCAATAACAATAATAAGCATGCCCAGATTCAATTAAATATTTAGCATATTGCTTATATATTGCACTTCTTTGAGACTGAACATAAGGCGCATAATCACCCCCTACAACAGGGCCTTCATCAAAAGAAATGCCAAGCCATTTAAGACTTAAATAAAGATCATTTTCAGCTTCTAGAGAATACCTGCTCTGATCTGTATCCTCAATCCTAAGCAAAAATTTACCTCCGCAAGACTTTGCAAAAAAATAATTAAACAAAGCTGTTCTAATCCCACCAATATGTTGCAAACCTGTTGGAGAAGGCGCATAACGAACTCTCATACTCAAAACACAACTCCTTTAATAAAAAACATCTTTTTTAGAAAAATCATAAATATAATAAAAAACAACAAAAAATAAATTCGAACCAAGTAGCTTTGTATGCTTAGAATCTATCCTGTTTTTAAATTTATAGTATCGATTTCTAATCTCAACTTTCTTGCTTTCAAGCAAATCAAAAGATATTTTTGATTTTCGCAATAAATAATAGAAATAAATAGTAAAAATATCATTTTTCAAAAAAAACTTATCTAAAAAATTTACCAACTCTTTTAGCTTTGAGTGCTCTTCAAATGACAACATACTAAGAGCCTCACAATATTTCACCCACTTATTTCTACTGTACTTGTAATTTAAAATTAAACTAGAAGCCTTTTCTTTTTCTCTAAAGCTAATAAGAACAGAATAAAGCTCTATTATTGTTTTATGTCTTAATCTAGTGTCTTTTAAATAAAAATAAAGCTCATCAAGGCTTTTTTTATCTTGTTTTATTAAAATAAACCTAAGAAGAATAGATATTTCAAAAACACTTTTAAGCTTTTTGCGAACCATTTTAAGCTTCAAAAAAGTGAATGTATCTTCCATCCCATTTAAAATAAAATACAATCTTGAAAAAAAATACTGGGAATAAATAACATTAAAAACAATCACTAATAAAAAATAAACTACAATAAATTGGTAATTAAGCAAAATGAAGCTTAATTTCATTTGAAATCTTAAAATTGCCAGAAAATAAATAAATAATCCAAGAAAAATAATATTAAAACCTAAGCGTATTTTTTCTACCATAAAAATCTCTTCAAAAAAGCTTAATTCAAAAATTGAGATATAATAAATACATTATACTAATAGATAGACAATTAATAAATAATATGATATACATGGTTAATAGAGCTTAATTTCAAGGGAATAAATGCAAAATTCTGAAAGCATTATCAAAAACATAAAAAATTCATCATATTTAATAGACAAGGAATTTTTAGTTTGGCCTGAGAATGCATTTATTGGAGACAAAAACATTGAGCTTATTGAAAAATGGAATCTAAAGTCATACATTAAAGAGAGGAAAAATTTTTTCAGTGACGATTCTGTTAAAAGAGAATATGAAGAAATACACAAAAAATTCAACGAAGAGGCTATTTCTAGTTATCATGTAATAATAAGCAATTTAGAAGAAATTTATGAAAATTGCAAAAGAAATAAAAAAATATATTACCAAGATATTATGCCTACTGTAAAAAAAGTAATAGAATTTTACAAGAAACAGAAGAAAATTTTTATCAAATATTTTAGAATTCCCAAGCTTTCTGCAAACTATCACATTATTCATTCAGTAAATACAGCTATCCTAACAGTAGCCCTTGGCAATGAAATGGGACTAAATAACTATAAAACAGTAGAACTTTGCAGTATTGCTCTTTTACATAAAATAGGATTTTTATTTATTCCATCAAAAATCAGCGAAAAAAAAGAAGCATTAACGGAAGAAGAACTAGAAATAATAAAAAAATATCCCATAATAAGCTACAAAATAGCTTCAACAAGCAACTTGTCACGATCAATATGTTTGACACTTTTAACACATAAAGAAAATCTAGACGGAACTGGCTATCCTAAAGGATTAACAAGTGAAAATATCAGCATAGAATCAAATATAATAGGCGCTGCTAGCGCCTATTCTGCTATCATTTTAGATAAGGCATACAAAAAATCTTTTAATTCTGGAGCATCTATTATTGAATTAATCAAAGATGCTGACAAAAAATTTGACAAAAGGGTTTTGAAGTTAATAATCAATGCAATATCTTCTTGTCCTTTAGACTTTATTGTAGAACTTAATGACAATTCTATAGCCAAAATAGTAGATACAGATGAGTCTAACCCAAATCTCCCATACATCAACTACATAATAAAAAATGGAAAAGTTATAGACAAAAATGAACAATCTAGTGTTCAATCTATACCAAATACAAATACAGGAATAAAAAAAATACTCAATCAAAATGAAATAGAGCTAATTAAAAATAAACATTCTTTAATAGATATTATATAAGACGCTTAAAAGGAGAAAAAATATGATTTTGATAATATCAGCTATGCAAGAAGAATCAGAAGAAATAAATAAAATACTTGACAACAAAGAAGAAATTGTATTAAACGACTACTTAGAAAATAAAAAGATTTATAAAGGAAAAATTCTAGGAAAAGATGTAATATCTTTAACTACAGGAATTGGAAAAGTTAACGCAGCAACTTGGAGTAGTCAAATTATATCTAAGTATAAAATCACTCATATAATAAACTCTGGAAGTTCTGGGGGGATAAAAGAAAACTCTAACCTTAAAATATCAGACATTATAGTATCCTCAGAAACAGCATACTATGACTTTGACTTAACCAAGTTTGGACACAAAATAGGACAAGTCCCTAATTTGCCACAAAAGTTTAAAGCAGATGAAGAGCTACTTAAAAAAGTAGCCAATATTGTTGACAACAAGCTTTTAAAAATTGATATCCATATTGGCTTAATACTAACAGGAGATCAATTTGTTGACAATGAAAAAAATCTTGAAACAATTAAAAAAAATTTCAAGGATGCTTTAGCTGTAGATATGGAAGGAGCTGCAATAGCTCAAGTAGCACATATATTTAAAATACCATTCATAATAATTCGTTCAATTTCTGATCTACCAAACAATAAAGACAACCATATAGATTTTAATAAATTTTTAAAAACATCATCAATAAATTCAAGCAAAATGACAAAGGAACTTATTAGGCTAATATGAGTAAAATAATAGCAGCGAACCAAACTTTAACTTCTGAGGCTGTATCTGAAGGACATCCAGACAAAATTGCAGATCAAATCTCTGATGCCATCCTTGACGAAATACTAAAAGAAGATAAAAATGCAAAAGTAGCTTGCGAGGTCATAATTGCACAAAATTTAGTAGTAATAGCAGGAGAAATAAATAGTCCTGTAAAAAAAAACATAGATATAAAAGAGGTTGCTAAGAATATCATCAAAGATATAGGCTATACAAATATTGATTATGGGCTTGATTACAAAACAATAACGGTAATAGACGCTATTGGCAATCAATCACGTGACATTATAAACGCAATTGAAAAAAAAGGATCCAATGCCCTTGGAGCAGGGGATCAAGGAATAATATTTGGATATGCCTGCGATGAAACAAAAAATTTTTTACCTGCTCCTTATGAACTAGCCAATTCAATTCTAAAAAAAGCTAGCAATCTTAGAAAATCAGGAGCAATAAAATGGTTAAGACCTGACTCAAAATCTCAAGTTACCATAGAATACGATAAAAACAGAAACCCTGTAAAAATAAAAAATATTATAGTCTCTCATCAACACCATCCAAACATCTCACAAAAACTAATACAACAAACAATAATTGAAGAAATTATCAAGCCTACTGTTCAAGACAAATCAATGCTTGATGAAAATACTGCTTATTGCATTAATCCTTCTGGAAATTTTGTAATTGGAGGCCCTACCGGAGACACTGGGCTTACAGGAAGAAAAATTATTGCAGATAGCTATGGAGGATTTGCAAGACACGGAGGGGGGGCATACAGCGGAAAAGATGCCACAAAAGTAGATAGATCAGCTGCCTACATGGCAAGATATATCGCAAAAAATATGGTGGCAGCCGGAATTTCTAAAGAATTTGAACTACAGCTCGCATATGCAATTGGCATTGAAAACCCAATATCTGTTCAAATAACTGGGGGAATAAATGATCCTAAATATGCAAACAAAATATTAAATTTTATTGTTAATAACTTCGATTTAACTCCCAACGGCATAATTGAAAAATTAAAACTAAAACAACCCATATATCTTAAAACTTGCACTTATGGTCATTTTGGAAAAAATGAATTTGAATGGGAAAAATTAGATTTTGTAAAAAAAATACAAACAGCGCTAAAAAAATGAAAAAAATAACAAGCTTTACAATAGATCATACAAAACTCAACCCTGGCATATATGTCTCAAGAAAAGATACCTTTGAAAATGTAATATTTACTACAATAGACATTAGAATCAAAGCTCCCAACATCGAACCAATAATTGAAAACGCAGCAATACATACAATAGAGCACATAGTAGCTACTTTACTTAGAAGCAATGAAGTTTGGACCGAAAAAATAGTATATTTTGGCCCTATGGGATGCAGAACTGGCTTTTACTTAATAATTTTTGGAGACTATGAAAGTAAAGATCTTGTTGACTTAGTCTCATGGCTTTTTTCCGAAATCGTAAATTTTTCAGAACCTATCCCAGGCGCAAGTGATAAGGAATGCGGAAATTACAAAGAACATAACCTTGATATGGCCAAATATGAATCTTCTAAATACTTACAAATATTAAACAATATTAAAGAAGAAAATTTAAAATATCCTTAGCTCATAAAATTTACAAAATAGAAAGTATTTCGCTTTCATTTTTTGTTGCTACATCAAACTGAAAAATAAATCCTAATGTTATTTTATGCATTTGATTTAAAAGTAAAGGTTTGTTATAAAAAATTGGAAAGATTGTATATTCCAAAAAAATAAAATCTACATTAATTCTAGCTCCAATGTCTATTCCCAAAACAAAATTATCCAATAACACCCAATCACGCGAATCTACAAAACAAATTTTTGCACCAATGTATGAAAATTTTAAACCTGTAAAAAAGATTAAACTAAACATTGGTGTATAGGGTAAAAAGAAATAATTACCATACATTCTCAGTGAAAATGAAACGTCTTTTATTATGAAATAATTTAGAGAATGCTTCAAATATGCTTGATCATCCAACATAAATATAATCTCATTGGTGTAAGGAGTATGGCTTGGTAAAAATTTAATATCTAAATTAAATTCTCCACCAAATGCTAAATTTTGAGAAACATTAACACCAACTCCACTGAAAAATTGATACTTAAGTCTTTCATAAAAGAATAAATCTTGAGTAAAATTGTCAACACCAAACCCAACTCCACTGTATACATTAAGATATCCAGGAATTCCTGAATAAATTCTAAATGTATTAAGCATAAAAACAAAAAAGAATAAAAAGTTTCTTCTCATAAAGAATCCTTTTGGGCAAAATAAAATTAAATATTCATACTTATTTGCATAGACAACTCTTTAAATTTTTCAACTTCAAGATTAAGTTTATTGCCTCTCTTAAAACCAAAACCATCGTTTTTAAATCTTGGAATTACATGAAAATGAGTATGAAAAACCTCTTGCCCTGCGCCAGCCCCCAAAGCAGAATAAATATTTATTCCACCATAAATGCTTGAGTTTATTCTTTTTAAAGCATTTGAAATTTTTTTACATACCTTTAAAACTCTTTCGTTAAATTTATCATCCATGTTTAATAAACTCTCACTATGTTCTTTGGGAATAACAAGAGTATGCCCAACAGTTAAAGGATTAATATCTAAAAATGCTAAAACTAAATCGTCCTCATAAACTTTATAACTAGGAAGCTCTTTGTTTATTATTTTACAAAAAATACAATCGTACATTAAAAATATCCTATTATAAAAAAATAGCAATCAACATATTTAAACGAAATTTAAACAGCATAGCTAACTAAAACCCATTTTGCTATATTAAAATAAGCTATTAAAGTAATAGCATCTGCAATTGTAGTGATTAAAGGGCCTGCCATAAGTGCTGGATCCAACTTTAAAATTTTAGCAACAATGGGTAAAAGACCTCCCAATATCTTTGCCACTGTCAAACTTACCATCAAGCAAGATGAAACTACAAAAGCTATTTTCATCTTATCAGAATGGTGCGGAGCTACAAAAAATACAATTCTTAAAAAATTAACACCAGCAAGAATTGCTCCCACTAGAATACTAACACATATTTCCTTTAAAAACACTTTAAAAAAATCTTTTACCTTGACAGTACCAAGAGCAAGCTCACGAATTATTAACGCAGATGCCTGAGAGCCGGCATTGCCTGAAGTATCCATTAAAAGGGGAATAAAACTAGCTAAAACCACTAAAGACAACATTAAATTTTGATAATTTGAAATGATTGTAGCTGTAAAAGTAGAAGACACCATAAGAACTAAAAGCCAAATTATCCTATTTTTTGTCATAACTAAAATAGAAGTATCAAGATAAGATGTATCTAAAGGCTTAACAGCTGCAATCATTTGAAAATCTTCAGTATTTACAGATTGAATAACCTCTAAAATGTCATCAATAATAATAACCCCTATCATTCTCCCCTCATTATCAACAACAGGAACACTAGTAATATCATGTTTTTGAAAAAGAAGTGCGACATCTTCTTTCTCATCATTAACCCCCACAATATAAAACCCACTACTTCTCATTATTGACGAGAGAATAACATCATCTTTAGCCAATATTAAATCTTCAATTTTTATAACTCCTTTTAAATGCTTTTCATCATCTGTAATATAATAAGTGTAAATATCTTCTTTGGTTTTAGCTACCCTTCTAATATAATCAAGAGCTTTGCCAACTGTGAAATCTTCTTTAAGCTCAACATACTCAATTGTTACGATCGAGCCTGCAGAGTCATCACTGTAAGACAAAAATTTATTAATAATTTCTCTATTCTCTTCTGTAGAACTTGCCAAAAATCTCTGAACAACATTTGCAGGAACCTCTTCCAAAAGGTCAATAACATCATCAAGATTTAGCTCATCAATCATTTCACTTATTTCTTTATTGGTAAAAGAATTTGCTAATTTATTTTTTGTAGATTGGTCAAAATTAGAAAAAGTTTCAACTGCTATTTTTTTGGGCAAAAATCTGTAGAGTAAAATCAATTCAGTTCCATTAAGTCTTTTAAGAGCCTCAGCAATATCAAAGGAATCATGCTTTAAAAATTTTTCTTTAATTTTAGAATAGCTCTTCTCTTTAAGAAAAATTCTCAACTCATCAATATCTATCATTAAAAGGCCTCCAAAAATTTAAATTTTACAAGACATTTAATGAATCTAATTCATCAAAGCTTATCCAATAACATAGAACATCTTCCTGAAGGAATAGGAAGGGTTTTTTCTTTTTTATTTAATATATTTATTGTAAAATAATAAAGTTTTTCAGATTCCATTTTTATTTCCCAACCTCTTTTCCCTTTATTGCAAATTATTGTAGTTTGATTCTTTTTAAGAGATAAGCATTCTATCCCCATAATTTCAAGAGTGGGTATGTTCCAATATACAGTTTTATCAGGCAAACTAATTGTAAGCCCAATAATATTTTCTATCATTAAGCTAATACTAAAAAGTGCAAGATAACAAATAAGACCTTTCTCAGTATAAGTTTTTTTATTAGAATCAAAATATGCAGGTCCTTCTTGCATAGGTCTATAAGCTTCCCAAATGTGCCCTTTAATTTTATTAAAAGGCATTAAAGTGTCTAATATATAATACAAATGTCTTATAGTAAATTCTCTTGCAATATTTGCACGACCACAATATTCAAGACCTTTGATTACAAAAAAATTCATATAAGTATAAACTGAACCATAATATCCATTGCCATCCTCACTAAAACCTGGCTCACTAACAGAAAGTGTTGGAAAAGGATTTGGAGTCCCAAAATGATTAGTGCTTTTTAAATAAAAAATCATTCTTTCTATTCTGTCCTCACTGGGAATCTCAGAAAGCATTGGGAAAAACCCTACTATTGTCTTAATTTCAAGAATATTTTCATTAACATCAAGATCATAATAAAATCCATCTTTTTCGCTCCACATTAAAGAATTAATTTTGACCTTAAGGGAAAAAAATCGTTTTTTGTATTCAAGCGATAAATTTTTATCATTTAAAATGTCTGCCAATTTAGAAATACAATATGCACTATGAACTTGCAATGAATTAAAATCTATAGGATAGTATGCATCTACTCTTGGGGAGTTCTTATAAAAAATTTTATTTACATCAATCGAATAAAGGCCATTTTCCTTTAAAAATTTGCTCTCTATCCATTTATAATACTTATCAAGAATTGGTAAAACTTCAGAAATTCTCTTTTTATTTCCTGTCTTATGATATAAGTTATATTCAGCCCATGCAAAAATAGGAAATCCAATATTTTCTTCATTCTCATCAAGATCAATAATAGCATTGTTGTTGTCATATCTAGCCCTGATTGCACCAGATTCTTCCTGCAATTGATAAAATTTATCAATTGCAGATGTAGATGAATATTCCCCATTACTATAGACAAGAAAAAAGCTTGACATACAAGCTTGCATCTGATCTATATAATCACAATTTTCCGAATAATAATTTTTATCTTTTTTACCCCTATCAGCAACTTTTTGCAAAATCACCTTATCTTGAATCCAAGATAAACTTTTATTATAAATATCAATAAAGTCTTGATCATAATAGTAAATTTTGGGAAACATTTTTTTATTCAATGCTAAATCCTCTAAAACAACAGAAATGTACTTCTATTTATTATAACACAATAAATATAACATAATTAAAAAATTAAAAACTGGAAAATTAAAATCTTTCTATTTCAAAAGTTTATAACTTTAATATTTGTTTTATAAAAATTTCATATTCCTCCTGATTGCAAGGAACAATGATCTCTTTATTGATTATTTTTCTCTCAAGAACTTTTATGTATTCAAATTCATTCGCATTAGGCAACCCAATAACACCATCTCTTAATCCCATTTGAACAACTTTTCCACCTTCCCAAACATTATTATTTTTAATATATTCGCTAGTAATCAAATACAATGCGTCTCCAATGTTTTTTATAACAGAAGTAATAAAATTTTTAGGAGCAAGATATGATTGATCCTGATCGGCTCCAATAACATAGTAACCATCGCCAAGATTTTTTGCTGCCTCAATAACACCAATTCCTGCTAAACCAGCTGCAAAATGAATTACATCTATCCCTTTAGAATACATTTTACTAGCTATGGCTCTACCAATATCAACATCGGAAAAAGAATTGGAATATTCACTTATAATCTCTATATCTTTATTAGCATACTTTGCTCCAGCTTCATAACCATAGCGAAATGCATCTACTATATTGCCCTTCACTCCCCCTATAAAACCTATTTTGCCAGAAAAGCTTTTTTTAGCTGCAATATAGCCAGCTAAAAAAGCACCTTGCTCTACTCTGAAAACAACAGCAATCAAATTTTTAGGAATCTGAACATCATCACCATAAATAGGATCTATTATTCCATAGCTAATTTTTGGATTCTCCGATGAAACCAATAAAGATGCGTCCGTAAGCATGTACCCTACAAGCCAAATCAAGTCTGAGCCATTCCTTTTTAAATTATCAAGATCTGAAACATAACTAGAATAAACTCCAGAAATAGCACAAGAAAAAACTTTTTCAATGTTTTCTGAAAAATCTTTTTTCAAGCGTAATAAAGCCTCATTAGCACTAGAATTAAAAGATTTGTCATCAAGAACACCATCTACCAACATAGATATCTTAATTTTTTTTGAACTAGATTCTATTCCATTTTTACTAAAGCAAGAAGTCAACAAAATACCGAATATAAAAATTACAATTCTCATATAAAGCACTTCTCCATTTCCATTATTCAAACAAAACCAATGTGTTTTCTATACTTAAAAATAAAATATATAAATTGATTCTTTATTTAAATAAATTCTTTAAGAAACTTCTCATAACTTTCTTTATTAGATGGAACAATAATTTCTTTGTTGATTATTTTGCTAGAAAGATTGTCAATTTCTTTTTCAAGTTCAAAGGGAATCATTTTAGGATTTCTTACAAACCCCACAACTCCTTCTTTAAGGCCATAATTTATTAATTTGCCACCTTCGAAAGTATTAGTTTTTAAATAGTTAGATGTAAAAATATTTAAAGCTCTACCAACATCTTTAGTTGTAGATGTTATTAAATTGTCAGGAGCAAGATATGATTGATCTTCATCAACTCCAATAATGTAATGCCCAGAACCAAGTTCTTTTGCAACCTCAATAGCCCCAATTCCTCCAAGGCCTGCAGCATGATGAATAATATCTATCTCATCAGAATACATTCTAGTTGCAACGCTTCTACCAGCTTCAATGTCAGCAAAACTACCAATATACTGAGTAGATATCTTTATATCTTTATTAGCATACTTAGCACCAGCCTCATACCCATACCTGAAAGCATCTACTATCTCGCCTTCTATTCCCCCTAAAAATCCAATTTTACCTGTTTTAGAAAGTTTTGCAGCAATATAACCCGTTAAAAATGCGCCCTCTTGAGCTCTAAAGGTCATGCCCACCAAATTTGCAGGAATAGGATCGTTAGAATAAACAGGATCAATAATTGCATATTTCATACCGGAATTTTGAAGAGAAGCTGCTTTGGCCACATCGCTAAATCTATACCCAATAAGCCAAATTAAATTTGAACCCGCATCCTTAAGCCCTTCAAGATCAGATAAATAAGAATTTGATGAGGATTCTTTTAAAACAAGATCAATCTTAAATTCTTCTTTAACTTTTTTTACGCCATTTAAAGCACTCTCATTAAAAGATTTATCATCAAAAGTTCCATCAATTATTAAAGACACCTTAGGAATTTCGCTCCCAAGACTACCTTTACCACTACAAGATAAAAAAATAATACTCTCAAGCAAGATCAACAACAATATTTTATTCATAAACTATTCCCCCTTTACAAATAAAGCTATACCTAAGTAGTTTATAACTTTGATTTAAATAAATCAAATGCATATTCACTATCAGGAACAATAATTTCTCCACTTATTATTTTATTTTCTAGATCAATAACTTCATCAACTAACCTATTATTTAAAACATCAGGATCCTTAACAATTTCTATTACTCCTTCCTTTAGCCCCCGATCAATAACAATTCCACCCTTAAAAACTCCATTATTAATATACTCTGATGAAATAGAATAAATAACCTTACCAATATCCTTAATTATTGAAGTAATAACATTTTGAGGTGCAATATATGATTGATCTTGATTTAAACCGATAACATAATATTTAGGTCCAAGCTCCTTAGCAGCGTCATAAACTCCAAGACCAGTTATACCGGCTATTGGAAAAATAACGCCTACTTTATCTTCTTTATACATGAATAGAGCCATTGCTTTGCCTTTCTCCTTATCAAAAAGAGAAGGTGCTTTTTTTGAAACTAATCTTAATTTAGGATTAGCATAAAAAATTCCAGCCTTAAAACCAAACTTAAAATCTTTTAAATGCTCACTCATAGGACCTGTTAAAAATCCAATCCTTTCTTTTCTGCTCATCTTAGCAGCAATATACCCAGCCAAAAATGCAACCTCTTCATTTCTAAACTTAATAGCCAAGGAATTCTTGGGAACTTGAATATCACCATAATCAAAAGCATCTATAATACCATAATAAATATCTGGACGTTCATAGGAAAGCTTAACTGACAAGTCAGAAAATTGGTATCCAATCAACCAAAAAAGATTTAAAGGATTTTTTTGAACCTCATAAGCATCCTCAGCCATTGCCTCATCAACAGTAAGAAGTCTTTTACCCTCAATAGGATAGGGTCTTAAAGATTTAGTTATAAGCTTTATTCCAAAATTATCCCTAAGTTTTACAACACCATCATGAACGCTTTGATTATAGCCTTTATCATAAAAGCTACCATGAGCCAAAACACCTACAACAACTCTGTCAGATTTAATAGACTTTTTATTAGATTTAAAACAAGCAAATACCAATAAAGATAAAGTAATAAAAATAAACCTTTTAAACAAAATTAATCCTCTCCTTGCAAAATTTATTTAAAAAATTCTAAATTTTTTAAAAATCAAAATATTAACTTTATTTTACTAACAAGTAGTATTCTTTATTTATAAAATAAAATTTTAATAATCCCTTTTAAAAAAATACTTCTAGCATTAATAAAACACAGTAGTAGGAAAAATAATTTTTCCTACATCACCATAATATCCAAATTTAAACCCTTTTGCAAGATTAATTTAAATTCAAAACTTACAACAATTAAAAAACCCTTTAAAATATCTTTAAAGAATTAAAAAGATTTTTCACAAATCAGCTCAATAAAAATCAAATTAATTTCCCATTTGCAAAACAAAGTTATCATAAGATGCCTTATCATAAGGTGCTTTTATTATACCATTAATTATACTTTGCCCAATTTTCAATGATTTGTTATAAATCTCAGAATAATTTGATTTTAAGTTTTCATTTAAAACTAAACCAAGACCATCTTCTTTAAGCCCTAAAAACATAGTCTTGCCACCATCCAAAACTCCAGTTTCTAAATACTTTTTTGTTAAACTATACATCAATGAATCAACTTTCTTTACAGCAGAAACAATAACATTATTAGGAGCAAGATATGATTGATCCTGATCGACTCCAATAATATAATGATCGGGCCCCAACTCTTTTGCGGCCTCAATTACCCCTATACCAGAAAGCCCTGCAGCTGCAAATATGATATCAACCCCATCTCGATACATATTAGATGCCGTTGAACGACCAAGTCCAAAATCTCCAAATGTACCAACGTATTGAGAGACCACTTTAATATTAGAGTTTGCATACTTAGCACCAGCTTCATATCCGTACATAAAAGATTCTAAAACTTTTCCCCTCACCCCTCCAACAAATCCAATCTTACCCGTTTTAGAAGCCTTTGACGCAAAGTATCCTGCTAAAAAAGCCACCTCTTCGGATCTAAAACTAATATTAAGAAGATTTTTGGGTATTTGAATTTCATCATAAACTCCTTCTATGATTGCATAATTAACAGAAACATTCTCGCTAGCTCTTTGAAAAAGAATGTCTGATAATCTAAATCCAACCCCCCAAATCAAATTTGAATTACCATCTTCTAAGTTTGCAATATCTCCTAAATAAGAATTACCTGTAGATGCTTTTTCAATTATATTTATATTTAAATCTGCCTTTAATTTTCTTATCGCCTTAGAAGAACTTTCATTAAATCCTTTATCATCAAAAGCGCCATCAACTATAAGCGAAACTGTTTTTGCCCCCGACTTACCATCATCAGAACTAGAACAAGCAACAATAAATAAAAAAATTAAAAAATAATAAACTTTTTTTAACACAAAAATATCCTCCTTGCTTTTAATAAAAAAATATAAAAAATAGTTCTCATAATACACGACATATAAACAAAAAAAGACACCTTTTTAAGGTGTCTTTTTACCATCTATAATGAGTAAAAGCTTTATTTGCTTCAGCCATTCTATGAGTATCTTCTTTCTTCTTGAAAGCAGCTCCAGTAGAATTATATGCATTTAAAAGTTCGTTTGACAACTTTTCTTTCATAGACCTACCGCTAGACTTTCTAGCAGCAAAAATAATCCATTTCATAGCCAAAGCTTCTCTTCTCTCTTCTCTAACTTCAACAGGAACTTGATATGTAGCACCACCCACTCGTCTACTTCTTACTTCTACCAATGGCTTAATATTATCTAAGGCTTTATAAAAAACAGCCATCTTGTCGCTTTCTTCAAGCTTATCGGCAAGTAAATCAATTGAACTATAAAGTATACTTTCACTTATTGATTTTTTCCCATCATACATCATTCTATTTGCAAACTTTGCAACAATTCTAGAATTATACCTGATATCAACAAAAACTTTCTTTTTGATTTTTTTATTTTTTCTTGACATATTTAATATTAACCCACCTTTCAATTAAGCTTTAGGCTTTTTTGTTCCATACTTAGATCTACCCTTTTTCCTATTATTAACACCAAGGGTATCCTTAGCTCCTCTAACAATATGATACCTTACTCCAGGCAAATCCTTAACTCGACCACCTCTAATTAGAACCACAGAGTGTTCTTGTAAATTGTGTCCAATTCCTGGAATATATGCTGTTACTTCAAATCCATTTGAAAGTCTAACACGCGCTACTTTTCTTAAAGCTGAATTAGGCTTTTTGGGAGTTACAGTCATTACACGCGTACAAATTCCTCTTCTTTGAGGACAATTTTGAAGCGCAGGAGATGCGGTCTTCTCCGTTTGACTTTTTCTAGGCTTTCTAATTAACTGATTAATTGTAGGCATTTATCAACGCTCTCCTTTTCTTGAAACTATTAATAAAATGGTAGCAAATATATCACTTATTTTCAAGTTAAACTTCAGAATCGATATTTTCACTAACTTTAATTTTTTTATAAAGACCCATACCAGTTCCAGTAGGAATTAAATGTCCAATTACAACATTTTCTTTTAATCCCCTAAGATCATCTATTTTTCCAGCAATAGAAGCATCTGTTAATACTTTTGTTGTTTCCTGGAAAGAAGCTGCGGAAATAAAAGAATCTATATTAAGAGACGTTTTAGTTACTCCTATAAGAATTGGACTTGCTATTGCTGGCTCACCGCCCTGTTCGATTACTTTTCTATTTTGCTCATAAAAAGTGTGCTTATCTACCTTTTGACCATAAACAAAATTAGTATCACCAACTGCAACAATCTTAACTTTTTTCATCATTTGCTTGATTATCACACCAATATGTTTGTCATTAATGCTAACACCCTGTTTTCGATAAACATCCTGAATTTCTGCCAACAGAAATTCTTGTAAACTAATCCCACCTAAAATTTCAAGCACATCATGAGGATTAATTCTACCATCACAAAGCATATCCCCTGCTTTTACAACATCTCCATCTCTAACCAAAAGATGTTTTCCGGCTGGAATATAATGCTTATGTTCAACCCCATACTCATCTAAAATATTAATAAGCCTTTTACCTTTTTGAATTGATTTAAATTGAACAATTCCGCTTACTTTAGCCATTTCAGTTAAATTCTTGGGAATTCTTGTTTCAAAAAGATCATTAACACGGGGCAATCCCCCTGTAATATCTTGTGTTTTTTCAGAACCTTTAGAAAGTTTAGCAATAACATCTCCTATGTTAATACTCTGGCCATCTTCAACTTGAAGATAAGCATCGCCTGGTAATACATAAGATGCAACCTCCATACCACTACTATCAATAATAAAAATTCTAGGATCAAGAGATTCAAAAACATTATCTGTAATTCTTTTTTCAACATTCCCTGTTTCAGTATTTATTTCCTCTTTAAGAGTGGTTCCTAAAATAATATCCTTAAATTTAATTTTACCCTTAACCTCTGCAATAATAGGCTCTGCGAATGGATCAAATGTACCAATAACCTTGCCTGATTCAACATAATCACCAACCTCTATTTCAAGCTTTGTACCCGCTTTCAAGGAAACTTCTTGCTCTTCTGACACTATGAAAAAATTATCGTCTCTTAATTTAACATAACCAATGTAAGAAGAGAGAATCTCTGCGCCCTTTTTATCAATAAACAAAGGAATTCCTTTTATTACTCTTTGAGAATCTAAAACTTTAATCTCTTTTATGTTCTTAATTTTTTCCTCATAAAAAACATTGATTATTTTTAAAGTTCCTTTTCTTGTGAAAAGAATTCCATTATCAACTCTAACATTAAAACCTTCTATGCCATTGAGTATGAAGGCATTCTTTAAAGATATTTTATCATCCTCGCTGCCAGCCTGAGCAACTCCACCAATATGAAAAGTTCTCATGGTTAATTGAGTACCCGGTTGACCTATGGACTGGGCAGCAATTATTCCCACAGCCTCCCCAATGTTAACAGGTTTGTTCTTAGAAAAGTCTCTACCATAACATTTTTGACAAACGCCATGCTCAGCTTCACACGTTAAAACAGATCTAATCACAAGTTTTTCAATACCAATTTTTTCTAATAATTCTATTTTGGCTTCTGAGATTTCTTCATTTGCATCTAAAACAATCTCACCAGTAATTGGATTCTTTATTCTTTCAATAGAATAACTCCCAACAGCTTTTTCTTTTAAAGATTCTAATATTTCTTCACCATTTTTTACAGTCTCAACTTTTATTCCGTTTATAGTTCCACAATCCTCTATTCGAACAACAACATCTTGAGCAATGTCTACTAATCTTCGAGTTAAATATCCAGCATCAGCAGTCTTAAGAGCAGTATCTGCTAGACCTTTTCTTGCTCCATTTGTAGATATAAAAAACTCTATCACAGAAAGACCTTCTTTAAAGTTAGAAATAATTGGAAGCTCAATAATATCCCCAGAAGTTTTTGCCATCAATCCTCTCATGCCAGCAAGTTGTCTTATTTGATTTCTACTACCCCTAGCACCAGAATCTGCCATCATATATATAACATTAAATCCATCTCTATCTTTCTTTAAAATTTCCATCATCTTATTAGTAAGTTCTTCATTAGTCTTTAACCAAACAGAAACTACATTGTTATAACGCTCTTCGCCAGTAATAACACCTTTGGCATAATCATTTTGAATCTTGGCGATTTCTTTATTAGCCCTTTCTACATAAGTTTTTTTTTCATCAGGAACAATAATATCGCTCATACTAATTGTGCATCCAAACTTAGTGGCATACCTAAAACCAAGCTCCTTGATGATGTCAAGCATTTCAATTACGGTAGAAGAACCATGAACTACATAAACCTTTGATATTAAAATTTGTAGCTCCAAATCACTAAGAGTTTTATTTACAAATTCAATTCCCTTGGGCAAAGCCTCATTAAATATAACCCTACCAGCTGTAGTTTTTTTGTACTCACCATCAATTTTTACATAAATAGAAGCATTGTAATCCAGACTCCTATTATTTATAGCAAGAATAACATTGCTAAAGTTTAAAAACTTTTTACCCTCTCCAACAACATTCTTTTTTTCCATAGTTAAATAATATAGGCCCAAAACAATATCTTGG
This sequence comes from [Borrelia] finlandensis, assembly GCF_000181875.2. GTDB lineage: Bacteria > Spirochaetota > Spirochaetia > Borreliales > Borreliaceae > Borreliella > Borreliella finlandensis. The sequence goes on from NZ_ABJZ02000005.1 coordinate 395,017, forward strand.
GATGGAAAAACAATAGGATGCCCATTGGCAGGATTTAAAAGATTATTTGTTGAAAGCATTAAAGCCCAACTTTCAGCTTGTGCTGCCGGAGTAAGAGGCACATGTACTGCCATTTGATCACCATCAAAATCGGCATTGTATGCATGACAAACAAGAGGATGTAATTTTATTGCCTTACCCTCAACTAACACAGGTTCAAAAGCTTGAATTCCAAGTCTATGAAGAGTGGGCGCCCTATTTAAAAGAATGGGATGCTCTTTAATAACAATATCTAAAATTTGCCACACCTCATCTACTTCTTGCTCTATTAAATTCTTTGCCCTTTTGATATTAAAAACAGCTTCACTCCCAATCAATCTCCTTATCACAAAAGGCTTAAAAAGCTCAAGGGCCATTTTTGCAGGCAATCCACATTGATGTAGCTTAAGCTCAGGTCCAACAACAATAACAGAACGACCAGAATAATCTACTCTTTTACCAAGAAGATTTTGTCTAAACCTTCCCTGCTTACCTTTTAATGCATCGGAAAGCGACTTGAGAGGCCTACTAGACGAACCCTTGACAACCTTTCTTTTATGAGAATTGTCAAAAAGAGAGTCTACTGATTCTTGAAGCATTCTTTTTTCGTTTCTCACAATAATCTCTGGCGCATTAAGAAGAAGCAACTTCCTTAAACGATTATTTCTATTTATGACTCTTCTATAAAGATCATTAAGATCAGATGTTGCAAAGCGCCCCCCATCAAGCTGAACCATTGGCCTAATCTCTGGAGGAATAACAGGAAGAACTTCCATAATCATCCATTCTGGCTTATTGCCAGAAATTTTAAAATTCTCAATAATTTCAAGACGTCTTAAGAGTTTCTTATCGGTTTTATCATCTTTATCTATCATTTGAATTCTAAGCTTAGACGAAAGCTCATCAAGATCAAGATTTTCAAGAAGAGTTTTAATAGCCTCAGCTCCCATTGAAGCATTAAAAGACATACCATATCGCTCTCTAGCTTCTATGTACTCATCTTCATTTAAAAGCTGCATTTTTTTAAGATCAGTATCGCCCGGTTCAATTACTACATATTTTTCATAATAAAGAATAGAATTCAAACTAGATGCCGTAATATCAAGTAAAAGCCCAATCCTAGAGGGTATATATTTGTAATACCAAATATGAGCAACTGGGGCTGCTAGCTCAATATGCCCCATTCTTTCACGTCTAACCTTAAAATGGGTAACCTCTACATTACAACGATCACAAATAATACCTTTATATCTGATCGATTTAAATTTACCACAATAACATTCCCATTCCTTTGTAGTACCAAAAATCCTTTCACAAAAAAGCCCATCTTTTTCGGGTCTTAAAGTTCTATAATTAATAGTCTCGGACTTTTTAACCTCTCCATAAGACCAATTTCTAATTTGGTCGGGAGACGCTATTTTAATTTTTATTCTTTCAAAATCTTTTATCTCTTTCATAAAAACTCCAAAAACCTAGCTTTTATTAATCAATTCTTCTTCTTTTTCTGTCAAAGGAACCTGATTCCCAGCATCATCATAAATTGACAAATCAAGTCCAAGCCCTCTAAGCTCTTGCATTAGCACATTAAAAGACTCGGGGATCCCTGATACATTAGTAGGAACGCCTTTTACTATATTTTCATATATTTTGACTCTGCCTGACATATCATCAGATTTAACTGTTAAAAGTTCTTGAAGAGTGTGCGCCGCGCCATAAGCTTCAAGAGCCCAAACCTCCATTTCTCCAAGTCTTTGCCCACCAAATTGAGCTTTTCCTCCAAGAGGTTGCTGAGAAACAAGAGAATATGGGCCTGTTGATCTTGCGTGCATTTTATCATCAACAAGGTGGTGTAGTTTAAGCATGTAAATCACCCCAACCATTACTTCATTTTCGAACGGCTCTCCTGTATAACCATCATATAAAATTTCTTTAGAAGTTGGATTAAATCCAGCTGTTTTTAATTTTTCCTGAATTTGTTCATTTGTAGCAGATTCAAAAACAGGAACATTATAAGATTCGCCAAGATATTTACCAGCAAGACCCAATTGAGATTCCATTAACTGTCCGATATTCATTCTAGATGGAACTCCCAAAGGATTTAAGCATATATCAAGAGGAGTTCCATCTGCAAGATAAGGCATATCTTCAACAGGAAGAATCTTTGCAACAACACCCTTATTGCCATGTCGTCCAGCCATTTTGTCGCCCTCTTTAAGCTTCCTTTTTTTGGCAACATAAACTTTAAGTATCTCCTCAACTCCAGGAGAAAGATTGCCAACATCCTCTTTAGTAATCCTTTGAACATCAATAACTGTACCTTCAGTACCATGAGGAACTTTTAATGAATTATTTTTAACATCTTTTGCTTTTTCTCCAAAAATGGAAGTTAACAGCCTAAATTCAGGAGTAATATCTCCTTCTGACTTTGGAGTAACTTTACCAACCAGAATATCACCAGGCTTTACATAAGTTCCTATCCGTATAATCCCATTTTCATCCAATTTATTTAGTATCTTTTCGCTAACATTAGGTATATCTCCTGTAACTTTCTCAGGACCAAGTTTAGTTTCTCTTACCTCTATGCTAAATTCTTTGATATGAATAGATGTATAAAGATCTTCCTTTACAATTCTATCAGAAATTAATATAGCATCCTCATAATTAAATCCATTCCAAGGAATAACTCCTAGCAATAAATTATTACCAAGAGCAAGTTCTCCATATCTAGTAGCAGGACCGTCAGCTATTATCTCGCCCCTTTCAACTTTTTGACCCTCTTTAACTAAAACGGATTGATTAAAACAAGTATCTTGATTTGTCCTTTCATACTTAACAATATGATATTCATCTAAATCTTTAACATTCTCTGCCTCAAAAGGTTTAACAACTATCTTACTACTTGTTGCAAGAACAACTTCCCCACTTCTTTTAGCTTTAACAACTACTCCTGAATCCTTTGCAACAACGCTTTCCATACCCGTACCAACAATAGGAGGCTTAGGGAAAAGCAAAGGTACTGCTTGTCTTTGCATATTAGAACCCATAAGAGCTCGATTTGCATCATTGTGCTCAAGAAAAGGAATTAACGCCGAAGATACTGAAATTAGCTGCCTAGGAGAAACGTCCATATAGTCTATATTTGTGGGACTTGTTGTAGTATAATCACCAGAAATTCTAACAGAAACTAAATCTTCAAGATACTTTCCATTAGAATTAAAAGCAGCATTGGCCTGAGCAATGCACTTTTTCTCTTCGTCAATAGCAGATAAATATTCTAATTGGTCAGTCACCTCTCCATTAACAACTTTCCTATAAGGAGTTTCTAAAAAACCATAATCATTAACTCTAGAATAAGTAGCCAAAGAAACAATAAGTCCAATATTTGGCCCTTCAGGAGTTTCAATAGGACACATTCTACCATAATGAGTATAATGCACGTCTCTTACTTCAAATCCTGCCCTATCCCTTGAAAGTCCTCCTGGTCCAAGAGCATTAAGACGCCTTTTGTGAGTAAGCTCAGCCAAAGGGTTGACCTGATCCATAAACTGTGAAAGCTGGCTGGTTGCAAAAAATTCTTTAACAGCAGATACAATAGGTTTAACGCTTATTAATTCTTGAGGCTTTAGATTAAAAACTTCTTTGTTAGACATTCTATCTTTAGCAATTTTTTCAACTCTTGACATCGCGCCTTTATATATATTAATAAGAAGCTCGCCAACAGAACGAACCCTTCTATTTCCTAAATGGTCAATATCATCAAGAATATCATGACCTTCATATATTCTTAAAAGATGAGATATGGTGTTAACAATATCATCCATAGTTAAAACCGATGTGGTTAAATCATCAAATCCAAATTTTTTAGAAAGTTTATAGCGCCCCACACGTCCAAGATCATATCTTCTTTCAGAAAAGAATATGGTTTTTAAATCGTTTTCAGCATTATCAATTGATATTGGCTCACCAGGAAAAAGAGATCCATAAACAGCCAGCATAACTGATTCTTTTGGAAGCTCTTTAGAGCCATCCTTTAAAGCAAAAAAAGCATCCTCTTTTTCAAGACAATTTAGAATAACATTCGAACTTACAAAGCGCTTTCCAGAAATATCATCATAACCATCAAAATCAACAAGCTCTATTTCATTTACTCCATTTTGTAAAAAATCTTCAACATCTTGCAGAGTAATTTTATCTCCTGCTCGATAATACATATTCTCTCTTATGTTAATACTCTTAGCTAAATATTGCCCTGGAAGATCTCTTTTTGTACCGTCTTCAACTTTAATTTTTTTAATGTTGTAAAAAGTTTCTATTATTTTTTCTCTCGTATCAAACCCCAAAGCTCTTAAAAAAAGAGTTATGAGTATTCTTTTTTTTCTATCTATTTTTACATAAAGATAATCTTTTTTTGAATCAATCTCAAATTCTAACCAAGAGCCACGATAAGGAATTATTCTAGCAGAATACAAATCTTTTTCTTTATAAAAAACAACTCCTGGGGATCTGTGAATCTGAGAAACAACAACCCTCTCAGCCCCATTAATAATAAAAGTGCCTCTTTCTGTCATTAAAGGAATAGTTCCCATGTATACGTCTTTTTGCCTTATTTCCCCAGTAGTCAAAAATTGCAAATTCAGTCTTACTTTTAAAACAGCCTCATAACTTTGCCCCTTTCTTTTACATTCTTTTTCTGTAAAATTAAGGACATCATTTTCTATATAGTATCTTTCATATTCAAGAGCAACATCACCATTTCCACTTTTAATGGGAAATATATTTCTAAAAACAGACTCAAGGCCCTCATTAAGTAAAGGTTTTTTACTTTTTAATTTATCAAGTTGTAAAAATTTTTCATAAGAATTTAATTGTATTTCTATCAGGTTAGGTAGGTCTAAAATCTCATCAGCTCTTCCTTGTCCCAGATGAACTCTTTTTATCATTAAAAGACTCCTTTTTTAAGACATAACAAGCCGCACATCATAACGACATGCGGAATAACAACTTTGATATATTTTTAATTTTTTATTTAACTTCAACTTTTGCGCCAACTGCCTCAAGCTTCTTTTTTAATTCTTCAGCATCTGACTTAGAAAGACCTTCTTTAATAGCTTTAGGAGCAGCTTCAACCAACGCCTTAGCTTCTCCAAGACCAAGCCCTGTAATAGCTCTCACTTCTTTTATAACATTTATTTTGCTATCACCAAAAGACATAAGAATTACATCAAATTCGGTTTGTTCTTCAGAATCAGCCGAACCTGCTGAAACAGCCCCCCCTACACCAGCAGCAACAGCGGCAGTTACTCCAAACTTTTCCTCAATAGCTGTTACAAGGTCAACAACTTCCATAGTTTTTGCACCTTCAAGCCAGGTTAAAATATCTTCTTTATTTAGTGCCATATTAACTCCTTATATATTTTCATTTCACAGTGATAGCATGCACTCAAAAATTAAGACTAACACTGCCATGTTAATTTTTAACATCAGCCAAAGCTTTCAATGTTCTTGCAAGCTTAGAAACTGGCGCTTTTAACACGCTAGCAAATAAAGAAATAGACTCTTTTTTGGCAGGAAGTTTGCTGTAAGCTTGAACTTTAGCCTCATCATAAAACTCTCCTAATACAAAACCGCCCTTTACTTTTAAAGTACTACTTTTTACAAAATCATAAAAAATTTTTGCTATTACATTAGCTTCTTCTAATGCAGTAACAACAACTGTAGGGCCAACCAAACAAGAATCAACAACATTAATATTCTTTTCTTTTAAAACCATCTTCATTATATTGTTTTTAACAACTTTTAATGCTCCATGTTCGCCTTCTATTTTATTTCGAAGTTCCGTCAACTTAGCTACATTTAAACCTCTATAATCTAAGAAAAAAAGATTTTGTTTGCTATCTATAAACTGTTTTAATAAATCAAACATTTCCAACTTTTTAGAATTTATCTTTGCGCTCATAATGTTACCTCCAAACAAAATTAACTTTTATAGAAGGCCCCATAGTAGATGAAATATAAATACTATCTATAAAAGCTCCTTTTAAGTCACTCGGCCTTTTTTTAACAACTTCCTTGATAAATTCCTCATAATTTTCTTTTATCTTTTCATTGTCCATAGAAGATTTACCAAAAGAAAAGCTTATTACACCATTTTTATTTGCCCTAAATTCTGTTCGACCCCTTTTAAGACTATTGATTGCATCTTTAAGATTATTTGTAACTGTTTGAGTCTTTGGATTGGGCATTAAACCCCTTTTTCCTAAAATAGGACCAAGTCTTCCAACATCTTTCATCATATCAGGAGTTGCAACAACAACATCAAATTCATCCCAACCGCTTTTAATCTTATTTATAAGATCATCATCGCCAACATAAGTTGCACCAAAAGCCCTGGCTTCATCTGCTCGATCACCTTTTGCAAAAACAAGTATTCTTTTTGGCTTCATAAACTGATTTGGCAAAACTATAGTGTCTCTAACAGTATGATTCTTTTTTAAATTAAGGTTAATAGATATATCTATAGTTTCATCAAATTTGGCAAATTTAATTTCTTTTAACAGCAAAATTGCATCTTCAATGTTATAAAATTTATTCTTATCCACTTTAGAAAAAGCTTCAATATATTTTTTACCCTTTTTTGACATTATTTCTCCACCTCAACACCCATTGAACGCGCACTTCCTGCAATAATTTTAAACGCTGCCGATTCTGACTTTGCATTTAAATCAGGCATTTTAATTCTTGCTATCTCCATCAACTTTTCTTTTGATATGGTTCCAACTTTGTCTGTATTAGATTTTTTAGATCCTAATTCTATCCCAATAGCCTTTTTAATTAAAATCGAAGCTGGGGGAGTCTTTACAATAAAAGAAAAACTTTTATCACTATAAACAGTAATAATAACAGGAACCACAATGCCGGGATCCATCTTTGCGGTCCTCTCATTAAATTCCTTTACAAACTGAGGACCACTAACTCCATGAGGTCCAAGCGCTTGCCCTATTTTAGCTCCTGGAGCCGCTTGAGCAGCTGGAACCTGCAATTTAATCCAAGAAATTGCTTTTTTTTTTGCCATATAATCTCCTTATGGTAATAACGCCTTAAAAGCTCCCATTAGTATTAAATTTTAAATCTTTTCTATATGTTGGAAATCAACTTCAACAGGCGTTGATCTTCCAAAAATTTGAACTGCAACTTTTAATTTCTTTCTTTCATAATCAATAGAACTAATAAGTCCTTCAAAGGAGTCAAAAGGTCCACCCTTAATTCTAACTCTTTCCCCTTCTTCAAAGTCATAAAGCATAAAAATAGATTTATTTGCTTTAATCTCACCAGTAAGCATAAAAACACTTTTTACTTCTTCATCATTAATAGGAATAGGCCTTTGCCCCTTACTAACACCAACAAAATTAATAACACCTTGAACTTTGATGATATTAGCAACAATATCTTTCCAGCCTACTTCTGGAAGATCTAGCTCAATAAGAATATAGCCTGGCCAAATTTTTCTCTCTCTTATTCTTTTCTTGCCATTTCTTATCTCTTCTACTTTTTCAACAGGAGCCTTAACATCTAATACCACACCACCAAAAACACCTTCATTTATTAAAAGCCTTATGTCCTGCTCTATCTTTTTCTCATATTGAGAATAAGTTTGAACTACATACCAAGCTCTAGACATAATTTATCCTTCTTATAACAAAACTAAAATACATAAGTTACAACAAGAAACATGAGATAATCGACTATACCCAAGAAAATTGAAACAAATAATACCAGCCAAAAAACTTGCTTTCCATTTCCAACAACTTCATTATACTTAGGCCACGTTACCTTCTTAAGCTCCAAGATACTATCTTTGATAAACCTAAACACTTTAAAGCCTCACTTTAATTCTAACAACAGGTCAGGAGGGATTCGAACCCCCAGCATACAGTTTTGGAGACTGTCGTTCTACCGTTGGAACTACTGACCTATTATTTATTATTTTATTTTTCCCTCTTTATGAAGAGTGTGTTTTCGTAATTTTGGACAATATTTCATCAATTCTAACTTTTCTTGCTTATTACGTCTATTCTTAGCAGTGGTATAATTTCTAATTCCTGTCTCTTCACAAATCAAAGATATAAGCTCAACAGCCCCTTTGCCCTTCTTTTTACCCATATAACAAAACTCCTAACTACCAATAAAAGCCCTCAATCGGACTTGAACCGACGACCCCCACCTTACCATGGTGGTGCTCTACCAACTGAGCTATAAGGGCACTAATTCCCTATAAAACTCTTTATTATCTTAGTTGATTGTTTAGAAAAAAACAAGTACTAAATTTAATTTTCTTACTTTATTACAACAAGTTTTCCATCTTGCAGAAGTTTAATGTTGTTACTATTTGAAAACAACTTATTAATAGAATACTCATCAAGTATAATATCTGTATTATTTTTACCATAAATACTTTTGGCAACTAATTTCAAAGGACGATGTCCAACCCTATTTTTATTATTATAAAGAACATCATTGCTATACTCAAGCATTCCCCATTTTTTCAAAGCCTCTGAAGAAACCATTCTCTTATCAAAATATGACCTAATGTTTTCATCATAAATTTTGATAAAAAAAGAGTCTTCTAATTTTTTAGAACCAGAAGTATTATTGTAGACTTCGCCTACATAAATCACAATTCCTGTATAATCGGTTTTATCAACATCAGAATTTACCAATGGATAAAAAGCTTTATAAGGAGTTTCATGTGAAAAAAATAAATTTATAAAATCGGGAAAAAGACTAAGCTCATACCTAACAGTAAGACTTCTTAAATCTTCTGAATATTTTATATAAGACCTTTTCAAAATACTATTAGGCCCTGAAAAATTAAGTATCAAGCTGGGATTCAGGTCAAAATAATTCTTAAAGGTATTTTCAGAATCCATAATTATCTTAAAAAGAGATTCTCTTATTAACGTATCTTTAAAATCATTAATGGTTGCTATTAATTTAGACGCTGTATTTAAACCCACTGGTCTAAATTCATTTTCATTAATTTCCTTAACAATGTCAAAACAAATAACCTTCCTATCCCAATCGATTATTCTGTGCACACTTGTTTCAGTAGCTTCATCTTTTATTATGGAAACATTAGAATAAAGTAGAAATAAATAACTAAAAAGAAACTTAAGAAAATGCATTATCTCCTTCCTATTATTTTTTACCTAAATACACACCTATCCAAGTCCAACCATTATTAATTTCTGGATCTTTAGGATAAACAATTCTTTTAAAAACAAAATACCATTCACGAATATGGTCCCAGCCCCTTGACTCAAGATAAGATATATCGTCACTAGAATCCGCCTCAAGATGATTTGCAAATTGTATTCCGTTTTTTCTTCTCCCTCCAAGCCTAATCATCGTGGTTAAAAAGCTATTGGTATTAATAGAATTGCTCTTTCCGCCCTTTTGATCCCAGCTTTGAATAAAAAAATTATTCTTATCTCTTATATTAAGCAATTTAGAAGTATTCCCAGAAAGAACAAAATTTTTAACATCCTGAATTAAATCTCCTAAATTTCTATAAACAACAAACTCTGGATTATTAAAGTAATTAATTTTTGTAACAACATTAAAATAGTCTCTAGAATCTATTTTTAAATGTGCCCTTGGAATTGAAAGAAATTTTTTATAATAAAAATAAGATTCATCATAATCTTGAACATCTTCCAAGCTTAGCGCAAGATTATAAAAATAATTACCCTTTTCCTCATTATTTAAATTATCAATCCCCGTATTTAATATAAATTTGTAATAATTGATTTTATCGATTGAATCAATATTTAAATTGACAATCTTTTTAGCCACCCTTGTTTTCATTGAATAGTTTTCATAAACATAATCATCGAAATTATCAACAACACGCTTGTAAATACTAAAAGCTACAAAATCTTCTCCCATGGAATCATAAATATTGCCCATTAAATAAAGATACAAAGGATAATATTCTCTAGATTCATCATCAATAATTCCACTATTTACAATTTCTAAAGCATCTTTATAATTTTTATTTGCAATATATATGTTAACAACCCTATCAATAATAAGAAATTTATCTAATCTATTTTTATTAGAAGATTTTAAAAGATGTGTAAGATTTTGAATCTCGCTTTGCTTTTGGTTGCAAGAAGTAAATAAAAATAAAATCAAAATAAATTTAGCAATTTTGACCAATAGATTCATAAGAGTATTTTACAATATAAACTACACATAATAAAATGCACACCTCAATTTGAAAAGTTGTCAAAATTTTTATAAATACTAACTTAACATGACCACATTTTACATTAACGCCAATCTAAAAATATTAAAACAACAGAACTAAAGCCTAAATTTAAAATTTAGTATAAAACTCCAATATTAAAAAATAGTAAAAATCATTTCATACCTGACAATTATGACCACAAAAATGTTGAAAAATAATCTTACAATGACCTATAATAAATGTTAATTTAATACCTATTTAAAAAGCAATCGCCTAAAATTAAACACTTTATTAAAGGAATATAAAACTCACAAAACATGAAAAAAGAATTCATTATGCTTTTACTGTTATTGCAAACAATAATGAATTTAAACTCAATAAATACTAATACAAGTGCTTCAATAGTAAAAGAATTGCAAAAAAATTTATATGTTTTCAATAGCAAAGAATATCAAAAAGATAAAGACACTTTAAATGAATTTATAAATTCAATAAATATAAACGACAAAGAAATCTTACAAAATTTAGCAAAAATTAAAAATGAGCTTTTTATAATATCTGTTTTTTTCAACAATAAAAAGGGAGTTTTAATTGCACTAAATCTTGGAGCAGAAATAAACTTTAAATATAAAATATCTCCAATTTCAATTTCAATAATAAACAATGAATTTGAAATCACAAAAATATTGGTAGATTACGGAATAAGCCTTAATCAAATAGATGATACTGGTTATTCTCCAATATTTTGGGCAATATATACTAATAACGAAAAAATATTTGAATTTTTAAAAGAAAGCGGAGCTGATTTAAGTTTCACACTTAAAAATAGAAAAACACCAATGCAAGCCGCAATAGAAACAGAAAATATAAAACTAATTAAATCTCTAGAAAAGAAAAAAATTTACATTGACGACACTTTCAAAAAAGAACTTAAAAGGCTTAAAAACAAAGAAATAGTTCGAATTTTCGCAAAATAGAAAATAAATTTAATACCCATCAGATGCTTGGATATTTTTATCTTTATCAATAAGATCCTTGTATATAAAAGATTTTTTAGCAAGCGTCTCTTTTAAATTTTTAGAAAAGGGTAAATTCCTCCACATTATTCCACGTACTAATTTCTCAAGTTTTTGAATTCCTTTACTTTCTTTTTCTATCCAAAGAAAATAATCTTCTAGAAAAAAATTTTTAACATTTCCTTTTTTAATAAATTTAACATAATAATCGTAATATTGACCTGTAATTCCTGTTTCCATCCACCTAAAAGAAGCTTGCTCTTTTGCAAGTTCCCAAACAAAATCACCAATACCCAAAATAACCGCCCTTCTTAAGTTTTTAGCATACATAGGTATTAATATTTTACCCCTGCCATTTGCTCTGTTTTTAACATCAATTGATTCCCAACAAATTCCTTTATCACCATAAGAAGGTATTAATATAAAATAAGGAACTACTCTGAGCAAATCTCCTCTATACGCTTTTTGAAAAAGTCTGGGCTGAATATCTTCGATTTCCCAAACAAGCTGCATAATTCTTTCTCTACTTCCAAAAAATTGAGGGTTAGCAACTACATTATTTTTCAAAAGTATAGGAAAATGATTGCCTCTTGGCCCTATTGCAAGTTTATTGGCGCTTCTGATAACTTCAACTTCATCATATGCAATAGTTGATTCAGTAGACATCCCAATATTATTCATTTTATTTTGAATTTCAAAAAGCTCTCTGTTAGCATCTTCAATTTTATTAATAAAAACATTAATATCCCGATTTGATTTAATAAGATCATCAACATAATTACTGGCAAAATTTAAAGGCTTTAAAATCGAATTAGGATAAGAACTCTGCACTCCGTATTCAGTCATATAAGTTAAATCGCTTTGACTATTATTTGAAAATAAAAATTCAAACATGCTTCTTAACTTACTAAGAGCCTCTTCTCTGATCTTATCAGTTCTCTTAAGGCTACTTTTTGCAAAATCAATATTTGCTAAAAGTTTTTCTTTCTTATTAAGTAAAACTTTTTCCATATCTTCTTCTTTAAAATTATCCGTTGGCAAATCGGTTGCTAATCTACTAAGCTTAAAATTATTAACCCCATAAAGCCATTCATCAAAATAAATAAAAGACTCATTATAATGATTGTCCCAAATAGTTTTTGAAATTAATAGCTGAATTTCAGATCCAAGTGCATTTGGAATAAGGGCAGCAAATCTAAATAAAATTTTTTGCTCCAAGGTCAATTTTGAAATGTTTTTTGCAATTGATCTGAGAAAAGACCAATAAATGTTAATAACTTGATTATATTTTAAAACCCTATCAACCTCTTCTGACTGCGGATTTAAATAGTCTACCAAAACTTTATGAAGCTTAAAGCCAATTTGTTTACTGCTTGAAATAAGATTTTTATAAAAATCTTTAGTAAAAAATTGCTTATCATGCTCCTCTAAAGTTAAAATATTTGGCAATCTCGAATTTAAATCTGTATCTACAGAATCAGGATACTTATACAAACTACCCCCAAAAACACCCACAAGCAATATAGCGACACAAGCATAATTGTAACTCTAAAGTTTATATTTACAAAAAAATTTAGTACTATTTATTATACACAGTGTACCTTAAATCTCTGAAAGGGGAAGTCATATGAATATAAAAATCAATTTTTTTTTCACTCTGCCTATTGGAATCTTTTTAGGATTGTTTTTTCCTCTTGAGATTTATAGCTCCTTATCACATGCCTTTATAAGATTATCCTACTTATCTCTTATTCCCTTTTTAATATTTTCAATTCCATTAGGAATTGAAAATATTATTGAAAATAAAAACTTTAAAAAACTTTTTAGTAAAACAATTTATTATGGAATTTTAACTAACCTATCTGGAGTTGCTGTATCAATAATAGCCGCAACAATATATCTTCCGCAAAGAATTCCAATACTAGAAAAAACAATACAAAATACATGTTTTTTTGAAAAAGAAGCTTTACTAGAAACATTTTTTCCAAAAAATATTTTCAAAATATTTACATCTAGCAATCCAAATCTACTAAGCATCTACATGATTTCAATAATAATAGGCACAAGTTTTTATTATGCAAAACAAAAAGGCAGAATAGCTAGAGAACTGATGCTAAGCGCATCCAATCTTTTTTATCATGCAAACGGGTTTATTGTAAACATATTAAATATAGGAATCATTTTTATAACAGCAAATTACGCTGCAAACTTAAAAAACTTCAAAGATTACCCAAATTATACAAACAGCATAACATTCTTTTTGGCATGGACAATTATAATTTTATTCGTAATATTGCCAACAATTAGTTATAGATTAACAAAAAGTTTTAAAATGATATATAAAGGCATTTTTGTATCATTTCAAAACATAATATTTTCAGGACTTGCAAAAGATTCTTATTCCCCTTATGTGATATTAATAGAAGATATTAAAAATGAAAGAATAAATATAAAAAAATCCATAATTATAAACATACCTTTAATAAATTTTGTATCTAAATTTGGTACTATTTTTGTTTCAGTAATATCATTTTTTATAATTTTAAAATCATATTCTAGCTTACCCATTTCTATTTATGAAATAAGCTATATGAGCACTTTATCATTTTTTTTTGTCTTTGCATTTCCTCATATACCAAATAGTTTAATTTATATAATTACAATGCTTTGCTCTACATATACAAAAGGAATAGAGCTAAATGTTTCTAACATAACACCAATGCTGCCGATATTAATCTCTTTGGCTTTACTAATCGACTTTGCTTTTAATATTGCAATCATTCATATAATAAACTTCAAAGAATTAAAAGATCAAGAAAAAATTAATTAAAGCTAAACAAATTAATAGGATTTGGCAAATAAAACAAAATATTTGGCTTTAGACGAACAATAAATACAAGTCATACCTGTTAAATCTCTGGCTTTAAAATCATCGGGAATACATCTTATTGTGGCTTTAGTTTCATTTTTAATAATATTTTCACAATTCAAACTGCCACACCAACAAGAAAGCACAAATCCAGAATAATCATTCACATAGGCCTTGAATGTCTCATAACTATCCTTACTGCTTCTAAAAATCTCCTTAGTATTCAAAGTCCTAAAATTTAATGCTCTTTTAAATAAAGCTTTTTGCATCAAATCAAGCTCTACCTTAACCTTGCTTACAAGAGAATCAAGTGATATTTGATACTTAAATTTTCTATCTTTATCTCTTCTTGAAATAGTAACAGAATTTAAAAGGACATCATTTATCCCCACTTCAAGACGTATTGGAATTCCTTTAAACTCGGCAGATGAAAATCTAAATCCTGGAGAGTTTCTAATGTCCTTATCAATTTCAACCCTAAATTCTGCTTTTTTTAAAGTATCCACAACACAATCAGAATAATCTAAAATTTTTTTATTAATCTCATCTTCTTTTTTAAAAATAGGAATAACAATAATTTCTATGGGAGCAATGCGAGGCGGTAAAACTAAACCTTTCTCATCAGAATGAACCATAATCAAAGCACCAATCAATCTGGTAGAAACACCCCAGCTACTAGCAAATACATGCCGCATCTTGCCATCTTTGTCTTGAAATTTTACATCAAATGCCTTTGCAAAATTTAAACCTAAATAATGGGATGTAGCGGCTTGAAGCGCTTTTTTATCTTGCATTAATGCCTCAATTGAATAAGTGGAAACAGCCCCCGCAAATTTTTCCTTTTCAGATTTTTTACCACAAAAAACCGGAATGGCCAAATACTCTTCTATGAATCTTTTATATACATCTAAAATAAGTAAAGTTTCTTCTAATGCCTCCTCTTCGGTAGCATGAGCAGTATGTCCTTCTTGCCATAGAAATTCGGTAGTGCGCAAAAAAGGCCTTGTTCTCTTTTCCCAGCGAACAACATTTGCCCATTGATTAATTTTAAGAGGAAGATCCCTGTAAGACTTAATCCATTTGCTATACATATTCCAAATAATTGTCTCAGAAGTAGGCCTTAAAACCAAAGGCTCTGCCAAACTCTCCCCACCAGCATCCTTAATAATAGCAAACTCGGGTGAAAATCCATCAACATGATCCTTTTCTCTTTCTAAAAAACTATAAGGAATAAGCATAGGAAAATATGCATTCTCGTGTCCTGTCTCTTTAAATTTTTTATCAAGTATACTCTGAATTTTACTCCAAATAGAATACCCATAAGGCATAATTACCATACATCCTTTTACAGGGCTGTAATCAGCAAGTTTTGCTTTCTGAACTATATCTAAATACCATTTAGAATAATCATCTTTTTTTGATGCTATAAAATCACTCATAAATTATCCTTAATAAAGCATTTCACTTCTTTAAAAAACTAAATAATTATATTCAATATTTTTTAACTTCAACCATAAACCGTTTATACTTATTTCCATAAGAATTTAACATGATTTTTTCCAAAACAAAAACAATTCCATCTTCATTTGGGAATAAAACAATCTCTCTTATTCTGTAATCAATAACATTCTTTCTATAATAATTTCCTCTTCCAACAGTCAAATGCTTTTCTAGAGTTGAATTACAATATCTGACAGATAAAAAAATATTAAAAGAAGAAGAAAGTTCTTGAGAATTAATATCCTTATTTATAAAAACTTGATATTCGTTTCCCGTTTTAAAATCAACAAAATTTAAAAAATCTGTTTCTGGAATTTCACTCTTTACATAAAAATAAATTTCGCGTCCTCTTCTTAAATGATTAATTTTAAATTCTTTAACTTTAAAATTAATCATCTTTAAAAGCTCATAAAGACTTTTATCATAGCTGTCTGAATACTCAATATGCTCCTTAAAAGTCTTAGAATGTACTCCAGAGTTTGCAAAATTATTTTTAAAAACATCAACAAAGTACACAGCAGAGTAATAATATCCATTTTCAAAACCATATTCGCCAAACATAAAATACCGATCATTATTAGAAAATCCTAAATTTTTAAAAAAAATATTTTCTGGAAACCCCAATAAAAAAGTAAAAAAATAAAAAAAAACGATATATAGTTTAATCATAAGCTTTGTATAAGTTTAATAACAATAAATTATGTACTAAATCTTATTTATAATTAATTTAGCCTTACTTAAAATAATATCAAAACAGCATTTCAAATTCAAAACTTTGATATACTATTTGTTTATAGATTAAAAACTTAATATTTAAATTTTTGGGATAAATTTTTGAAAAAAAGAATTAATGGCCTAAAGTTAGCTTCAAAAAGCTTGAGGCAAATAAAGTTTTTTTGCCATAGTTTTATAATACAACATTGCAAAAAAACTTATTTATTGCATATTCATAAATTTATATTTTTTTCAAAGGCCAAAAAATCAACACAAAAATATCTTCCCAAAAATCCTTTACAAACAAACAAGATTAACATCAATATACAGTCAAGTAGTATAATAATAGCTGTATTTGTGATTAAAAATTTTTTGATAACTAAAACCTTGATAAACAAAGCGATAAAAAATTCAACAATAAAGTTTTGCTATCAAAATAAGCAAATAAATATCGATATTTTTAATTTTTTATGCTTTATTAAAAATATTGTAAAAATAATTTCTAAAATTGAAAAGAAAAAAGGAGAATTTCAATGAGAATGCTATTAGTAACAATAATACTTATATTAACAACGGGTTTATTAACTGCCCAATCCAAAAGCAAAAGTATGACTGAAGATGACTTTGATTTTGATAAACTTCTTGCAAAAGAAGAATCTGTGCGCCGTTTATTTGGCATAGGTTTTGGAGTTGGATATCCACTTGCAAACATTACAATATCTGTTCCATATGTAGACATAGACCTTGGGTACGGAGGATTCGTAGGGCTTAAACCCAACAATTTCTTGCCCTATGTTGTGATGGGTGTAGATCTTCTATTTAAAGATGAAATACACAAAAACACTATGATTTCTGGCGGCATTGGAATAGGTGCAGATTGGTCAAAAGGAAGTCCTGAAAAATCAAATGAAAAACTTGAAGAAGAGGAAGAAAATGAAGCACAACAAGTGGCTTCTCTTCAAAATAGAATAGGGGTTGTGATAAGATTGCCTTTGGTAATAGAGTACAGCTTTCTTAAAAATATTGTGATTGGATTTAAAGCTGTTGCTACTATTGGAACAACCATGCTACTTGGCAGCCCAATGTCATTTGAAGGAGCTAGATTTAATTTCTTAGGCACAGGCTTTATAAAAATATATATATAATGGAGAATAAATGATAAAAATTTTTAAAAAAATACACATTTTAACATTAGTATTGGGTATGGCACACCTTTCTTTTGCATCTGACAATTATATGGTCAGATGCAGCAAGGAAGAAGATTCAACCACCTGTATCGCAAAGCTTAAAGAAATAAAAGAAAAGAAAAATTATGACTTATTTTCAATGGGCATTGGAATAGGAGATCCTATTGCAAATATTATAATTACAATTCCCTATGTAAATATTGATTTTGGATATGGAGGTTTTATTGGCCTTAAATCGAACAATTTTGAAAATTATCTAAATGGTGGAATAGACGTTATTTTTAAAAAGCAAATTGGACAATATATGAAAATTGGAGGCGGCATTGGAATAGGTGCAGATTGGTCAAAAACATCCCTTATACCTCCTAATGAAGAGAAAGAAACTGATTATGAGAGAATAGGTGCTGTTATAAGAATTCCTTTTATAATGGAATATAATTTTGCAAAAAATTTATCCATAGGATTCAAAATTTATCCTGCAGTAGGGCCAACAATATTACTAACAAAACCAAGCATTTTATTTGAAGGAATTAAATTCAATTTTTTTGGATTTGGATTCATAAAATTTGCATTTAATTAACCAAATAATTAAGGTAATTAAAATTAAGCTCGCATAAGCAAGCTTAATTTTAATTAAAACCGGCAATAAAAGCTTCACCATCCCCATCAATAAACAAGTTTTCTGCTTTTCTACCTATAAATATGCTCTCACCTTTCTTAAGATTTAAGGATTTATTTACACTCACGCACCCATCTAAAACTAGCAAGACCATTGCACTATTTCTATTAATACAAATGTTCTCATTTATTTTTTTTTGAATCAATTTCAAATTAGTATTTGGAAGTCTAAATACGCTAAAATTATCTTGAAAATCGGGATTTAAAAATGACAACTTTCCTTCCTCAAATTGACCAACTCTTAACATCTCGTCTTTATTAATATACTTTGTAGTAAGCCCAGCCCTAATAACATTGTCGGAATTAGTCATAAGCTCAATGCAGTCTCCCTTAAGATATGCATGCACCTCCCGACTATTTGTATAAACAACTTCTCCTGGTTTTAGTTTTAAAATATTCATGCCCAAAAACACCAAAAGGCCCACATCTATACCATAAATATTATAAATTTCATTAAACCAATAGCCCCTAAAATTATCAATAAGATCCAAATTTTTTAAAATTTTTTCAATAATCTTCTCAAGTTCATACATTTGTAAATCAAAAATAGTCTTTACAAAGTCTTTATGTGATTGAAAGTCGAAATTTAATTCCAAAATTTCACAAATTTTTTTAATCTCATCTAAGGGTAAAAAGCCCTTAAGAGCATAAAAATCACTAAGAGCATAAATAAGTTCAATTTTGGGGTTTTTGTCTTTGTATGTCCTTTTGGGATCATTAATGTCTATCCCTTTATTATTCTCTGATTCATACCCTTTTAAGGCAATATCTTTAGAAGGATGAATTTGAATAGACAAAGGCTTATTTGCAGACAATACCTTAAACAAAAAAGGAAATTCGTCATTACAGCCTAAAAGCTCTTTATGATCTTCTAAAAAATCGCTTAAAAGCACATATTCATTTTTATACAAAATCTTACTAGAAAATGTCTTGTGTGCTCCAAGCCACATTTCAGCCTTGGGCTTTCCATCAATCTTATCACCCAAAAGATTGGGAATAAAATTAATTCCGCCCCAATCATATTCTTTAATATTATTTTTCATTAAAAAAATATTATCTTCATTATTCATTCAGATTCCTTTAATTTTAAAGATTTCAAAAAAATTACCAAAGCTGTTGCAACTGCAACTCCAACAGCAATTGCAATAATAAACCCAAATTTATTATCAATAACAGGAAGTACTATTGGTCCTCCGTGTGGAGCATGATTAGCAACACCCAAAAAAGCAGCAATAATGCTTGATACAGCTCCTCCTACCACTATCGAAGGAATTACCCGTCCGGGATCACTAGCAGCAAAAGGAATTGCTCCTTCGCTAATACCAATAAATGAAATTAAAAAGGCTATTTTACCAGATTCTTTTTCTTCATTTTCAAATAATTTAGGTGCTAAAAAGGTTGCAAGTCCCATAGCCATAGGAGGAACAGGAATTGCTGCTGCTACCATTCCCATTATTTCTGGCACTTGAGGAATTAGCCCCACACCAAAAAGAAATGCCACTTTATTAAAAGGCCCGCCCATATCAACAGTAATCATTGAACCCAGTACTAAGCCTAGGAAAATTTTACCCAACACACCAAAAGTTTCTGAATTACTCTGTAAAGATTTAAGCCCACTCTCAAGCACCCCCATAAATTCTCCAATATAAACGCCAAAATACAGCATAAAAAAGCCGACAATAATGGTGCTTATTAGCGGAATTACAAATATAGGCATCACAGGTCTTAACCACTCAGGAACAGATCTTCTTGCTAAAAACCTTGCAACATAACCTGCAAGAAAGCCTGCAAATATTGCGCCCAAGAAACCAGCTTTTACATTCCCAGACATTACTCCACCAACAAGACCAGGGGTAAGACCAGGCTTATCAGCAATTGCCATTGCAATAAAACCAGCAAGCACGGGCAACATCATGCCGAAAGCTATAGAACCAATATCTGCAATCTGCTTATAAAATGGATGCTCAGCAAAATTAGGCCCATCAGGTCCAATTCCAACAAAAGCAATGCTAAGAGCAATTAAAATTCCTCCACTTGCAACAACGGGAATCATTGGAGATACCCCACTCATTAAATATTTATAAAAACTACCTTTGCCTGTTGCAACCGAAGCTTTAGGAGCGCCATTAGCACCGGAGTCTTTGCTTTTAAATACCGGAGCATTAAAAGACTCCTTAATAATATTTTCTGTATTGTTTATAGCTTTTACAGTTGAAACTTTATAAACTCTCTTACCTTCAAATCTCTTTTCATCAATATCCTTATCAACAGCAAGTATTACAACGGACGCATTCTTAATTTCCTCTTCTGTTAAGGCATTTTCAATGCCAATAGATCCTTGAGTTTCTACTCTAATGCTATAACCCTGCTTTTTAGCTTCATTTTCAATTTTCTTTGCTGCAATATACGTATGAGCAACTCCAACAGGACAAGCAGTTACAGCCACTATTTTTTCTGCTTTTGTAGCTCCAAAAACCTCTTCTTTAGCTTTTCTTTGAACATTTTCAATGTAATAATAAATGTCATCGGTAGTAACAAACCCACGTAAAGCATTTTGAAAAGCATCATCTTCAAATAGTTTAGCTATAAAAGCAATCGCCTTAAGGTGTTCATTGCCTTGTTGTTTTTTTGACATACAAATCAAAAATATTAAATTAACAGGAGGGTTTTCTTCAGACCACTTAACCCCAGAACCTTTAATGTAAAGCAATGAAATAAAACTAGTCTTAACAACATCTCCTATAAAATGAGGAATTGCAACCCCATTTTCCCAAGAAGTGTCACCTATCTTTTCTCTATCAAGAATTCCTTGAAGAAAATCTTTTTTATTATCTATATATCCCTTATCATTGATTTTTTCAATTAAAAAATCAATTACACCTTCTTTTGAATTTACTTCTGGTAAAACAAATACAAGATCTTTTTTTAAAAAATTAAAAAACATAAATGTGGTCTCCTAGCAATTAAACATATTGTATAATATACAATAAAATAGCATACCACAGCCACCTAATATAAAAAATATTTTTTAAACTAAACAGGGAAATTTTATCTAAATACATATTGTAATATTGAAAAGGTAAAACAATTTTTATATTATTTAAAATAATCAGTTTATGAAAAAAACTCCAAACACTTGTATTTTCTTAACATTGCTTATCATTTCCAATTTAAATGCACTTGCAAATGAAGAAGGCAATACTAATGAAAAAAATGATCAACCTAAACAAATCTCTAATTTTTTTAGCCCAGAAAGAGGATTCACATATTCAACAGGAATTGGGATTGGGGTTGGATTTTTCCTAAATTCAAATATTAAGCACCTTATTTTTAGACCTTATTATACATTCTCCAATAATACTTTTGATTTTTTAATCGTTGCTATGATATTAACAAAAGAAAGCCTTAATATCCCCAAAAAAATGCAATACTTTAAATCTTATATTGGAGGAGGAATAAACTGGCACATTGCAAACTTAATTAAAAAAACAAAATATTTTTCCGCCACCATTGGCATAGGTGGCCGTTTTTACCTATCTACAAACTTTATAGGAGACATTCGATTTTATGAAAAATTGCCTTATGTAATAGAGCCTTACATGTTTATTGAAATTTCTTCTAAAAAGGCAATTCCTTTAATGGGACTAGACTTTAAAATTGATTTTTTATTTTTAGATACATTTAACATTTCTTTTAATTTCACTATTAGATATAATTTTAAGGACGAAAACGAGATGGAAACATGAAAAAAAGGTCGAAATTTTTTCTTTACTGCTATATTTTATGCCTAACAGGATTTTTATTTTTTTCCTTAAATCCAAAAGCCCTAAAACAAATTAAACACAAAATTTATGATTATTTAGAAATAATAGAAAATAAATACATTGACATTACAAAATCTATTCCAATAAAAGAATCCCAATTAATCCCAAAAGGATATCTTACTACCCAAATAATAAGCAAAAAACACTATACCTTAGGATATGCTGAAAGCGCAAGACAATCTGAATGGGCTGCTTATCCGCTTAAAAGAGAAATGGTAGAACTAGCATTAACTTTGTTAAAATCAAAAAAAATTAAAAGGAGCACCAAATTCTTTGAAGACACCAACATTAAGGGCGCTTTTCCAAAACTTGAAGATTACTTTAAAAGCGGTTATGACAGAGGACACATAGTAAGTTCTGCAGACATGTCTTTTTCTGAAAATGCAATGAAAGATACATATTTTTTATCAAATATGTCACCTCAAAAAAGCGAATTTAATTCTGGAATTTGGCTAAAACTTGAAAAATTAGTAAGAGAATGGGCAATCTCAAAAAGATATATATATATCATTAGCGCTGGGATTTTAACAGAAAATAAAGGATTCATTGGTAAAAACAAAATTTTGATACCTAAAAATTTTTATAAAATAGTACTGGCAATTAATAATAACAATTATTATGACATAATCTCTTTTATTATCCCAAATGAAAAAGCAAAAGACTTAAATTTGGAAAATTATGCTGTTAGCGTTGACTCAATTGAAAAAAAAACAAAGATAGATTTTTTTGAAAAACTTGATTCAAAAATTAAAAAAAATATTAAAAAAATAAAAAACACGCATTCTTGGAAATTTAAATGAAATCAATATTTGCAAAGTTAAACGCTTCTATTAATCTCTTTCTTTTTATAATTTTTATTTTGGCAACAATAGTTATACTGACTTTCTCTTATAAAATAAAATATAATGAAAATTATCAAAATTATATTCTAGAAATTTACAATAATAATTTTATAATATTGGTTAATAAATTAACAATCTTTATTGCTGGGATCATAGGTTCGCTGTGGTCATACATTAACTACAAAAGAACCAACAATATACAATTTATATTTTTCTATTGCTTTATTAGCTCATATACATTAGACCCTATTTTAATCTCTGAAGATTTTTTTTTAAAAAACAATCTAAATTCAAGTTATTATTTATTTACAAAATTTATCCTTTTTGTAAATACTTTTTCATTATTAAATTTATTTTTTCTCAGTTTATATATATGCGATTTCAAAATAAAATCAATACATTATACAATTTACATTATTTTGATCTTTGCCTGCATATATAGTTACACAATGCCTATTAATTCGTACGAAAATAGCCAAAACCACGGAATTCTTAAAATCGAAAATACAAAATTTTACATAGACGCATTCTTGCTACTTATTTTAACAAACTTTATAGTAGCCTTTTTAAGAAAAAAAAGCTTTGACTATTTTTTCCTTTTTGTTTCAATGCTTTTAATATTAAGTGGAATTTACTTGAATTTGCTAAAAATGCCTTATGCCTTTCTCCCAATCTCAATTGGCATACCAATCTACTTAAAAAAATCAGGAAAAATTTTCTTTTACTGGTTATAAAAAAAAAGAAGTTAAAAAATAGGAAGAAGCTGAAACAACAAGCGGTAAAAATAAATTGTCATAATTAGCAGCATCAAAAAGTTCTACCAATACTGCTAAAATTCCAAGAATTAAAGCTACTGTTAAATAAGGGAAAAAATAATAATATGAAAAAAAAGTAACACAAAATACAACAAAGCTACCAGAAATCGTTTTATCGTTTACAAGCTTAAAAGAAGGAATTAACTTTCCAATAAGACTTGCAAATCCATCACCAAGACATACCGAAAATATTCCAATATAATTAAAAGGATGCATAGATAAACAATATGATATCAATATGCCTAAAAACAAAAAGACAGGAGAAAAAGATACTTTATTGGGCAATATTTTTCTTGATTTTAATATTATGTTTGAAATATTTTTAAATAAAAGTATTTTTTTTTCAGTAATTCTAAAAATTTCAGAACTTAAGTATAAAATCATAAAAAGTATATTAGAAAAAAGCCCTATCCAAAAATTTATTTTATAAAAAACCAAAACTATTAAGCTAAAAATATGAAAAAATTTTCTAAAAATTTCATACTTAATATCTTCTCTAAGAATTGTTCTTTTAAACCCATCAAACATCATTTGATCTTTTTTAAATACATATTAAATCGACATTTGAAAAAATTTTTTCCAACACTCATTAAATTCCTCATTTATTACTGCAAATAAATTAAAATAAACAAAAACCTTTTTATAAACCTATGTCTTATAATAAAATTACTTATATTAATTTTACAATTTTTTTTCAAAAAAAATATTCTTACCTAGAGATTTA
The DNA here is from genome assembly GCF_000181875.2 of [Borrelia] finlandensis. GTDB lineage: Bacteria > Spirochaetota > Spirochaetia > Borreliales > Borreliaceae > Borreliella > Borreliella finlandensis. The sequence goes on from NZ_ABJZ02000005.1 coordinate 419,453, forward strand.
TTATAAATAGGTAATACTTATTTATAAAGAGAAGAATTAAGCAGGTTCCCAAAAATGCTAGAAATTGAAGATAAACTATTTTTAAAATTTTGTGATTTTATATATAACAACAGTGGAATTCGTTTTGATAAAAAAAATAAATTTGTTCTTCAAAGCAGAGTGAATGACGCAGTACGAGCTCTTGCTCTTGAAAACCCATCACAACTTTATAATTTAATAATTAGTGAAAAATTAAAAAAAGAATATTTCTTGGATTTGGTCACAACAAATTTAACAAGATTTTTTAGAAATTCGCTACATTTTCAAACTTTTGAAAAATTTGTAATTCCTAATTTAATTAATATTAAAAACATAGAAAAAAAAAATAGGATTATCATCTGGTCTGCGGGATGTTCAACAGGAGAAGAGCCTTATTCATTAGCATTTGTGCTCAAATCAAAGCTTCCAAAAGAAATAGATTTTGTTATTATTGCTTCTGATTTAAGCTTAAAATCTTTGATGATAGCAAAAGAAGGATATTACTCATCAAATAAATGTGAAAATATTCCTAAAGAATACCGACACTACATATATTCTCATTCAAACGGATACAAAATTAAACATGAAATTAAAAATCACATAAGATTTGATTATCATAACCTAAACTTTGAAAGTAATTTTTCAGAAATTGATGTTGTTTTTTGCAGAAATGTTTTGATATACTTTGATGAAAAATCAAAAATAAAAGTACTTAAAAAATTTTACAACAATATGTCTAAAAACAGCTATTTATTTATAGGACACTCAGAATCACTTTTTGGGCTCAACCTTCCTTTTAAATTTTTAAAAACACCTTGGGCAATAATATATGAAAAAAAAGATACTGGCTGTCAAAAAGAAAAATTCAAATCACAAAATAAATATAAGTTATAATTTAACAAGAATAAAATGGGAAAAAAGTAACGGTGGAAACAAAAATTTCTGTACTTATCATAGAATACTTTGCTGTAAAGAGAAAACTTATATCAGACCTTATCAATTCATCTCCAAAACTCCAAGTCATTGCAACTGCTTCTAACAGCAAATTTGCGACAAATAAACTTAAAAAACATAAACCCGAAGTAATATTAATGAATTTAGAAGAGAACAATATTAAAGATATTCTATTTTTGGAGGAAAAAAACAGTTTAAACAAAACAATACCAATTGTCGTCACATCTTCAAATCAAAACCTAATAAATATTGCTGCTTTAAAGGGCGCCGATGATCTTATATTAGTATCTAAAAACAAAAAATCACATGAAATCAAAAAAGAACAAATTATTAATTCTCTTTTGGCCTATGGATCGATATCTATAAAAAATAAAATTGCCTGCAATAAGGACATGAAAACAAAAAACTACGAAAGAGCTAATTTTATTTTAAATCACAAAAATGACATTTCTTCATTAAATCAACTTGAAGAACATGCAAAAGAAAAAACATTAAATGAAAAAGAAATAAAAAAACTTAAACTGAGAAAATTTGACATAATAGCAATTGGAGTATCAGCGGGAGGGCCTGTAGCCTTGAAATCAATATTACCAGAAATACCTGAAAGCTTTCCGCCAATAATAATTGTTCAACACATGCCTAAAGGATTTACAGAAGAATTTGCTAAAAATCTTAATAATCTATGCAAAATAAGCGTAAAAGAAACCACCAATAACGAAATATTAAAGCAAGGATATGCATACATTAGCTCGGGTGGATATCATACAAAAATCAAAAAAATCGATGGTAACTATCAAATAAAAACTCTCGATGGCAAACATATAAATGGTCACAAACCATCTATTGGAGTATTATTTCAATCTATTGCAGAGATTGCAAAAGATAAAGCAATTGCCATAATAATGACTGGAATGGGAAATGATGGATCAAGAGAAATTGGAGATATAAAAAAAGCTGGAGGACTAACTATTGCGCAAGATAAAGAAAGTTCTATGGTTTTTGGAATGCCAAAAATAGCAATAAAGGAAAACAATATAGACTATATAGTTCCACTAAGCCATATGGTAAAATTATTAAAAGCTATACTAATTAATAGCTAAATTTTTTTAAACAAGGAATATTTTTTGGACAATAAAAAAGAAAACACCGAAACAGAAGACTGTTTTTCTCATGTAAGTAAATTTAATATACACAATAAAACAATATATATACTCGGAACTGCTCACGTGTCAAAAAAAAGCTCAGAAGATACTGCAAATTTAATAGAAATCTTAAAACCAGACTATATTGCCGTTGAACTTGATGAAGCTCGCTATCATTCGATCTTAAATACCAATGAAAATGAAAAATGGAGAAACTTAGATATAGATAAAGCATTAAAACAAGGAAAAGCTTTCTTTCTCATAATAAACATAATTCTTAGTAATTTTCAAAAAAAATTAGCAAAAGAACAGGGAATAAAACCTGGTGAAGAAATGAAAACAGCCATTTTAAAAGCTAAAAAACATAATATTCCACTAATTCTTGCTGACAGAAAAATTGAAACAACACTAAAAAGAGCTTGGATATCTATTCCAATATTTGAAAAAGTAAAAATAATCTCAAGCCTTTTTTCCCTAACAGATGCAAAAATTACAAAAGATGAAATTGAAAAACTCAAAGAACAGGACGCTCTTTCAAAAATAATGGAAGAACTTTCCAAAGAAATACCCAAAGTAAAAAAAGTTTTAATTGACGAAAGAGACGAATTCATTACAAACAAAATACTTGAAGGAACAGGCATTATTCTTGCTGTTGTGGGTGCAGGTCATGTAAGCGGAATAATGAGAACTTTAAAAGAAATAAGTCAAAATAAAAAAATAATAAACGTTGAAGAACTTGAGAAAATACCCAAAAAACATTTTTCATTTAGCAAAGTGCTATCTTGCTTGATTGCAATTTCAATCATTTTACTAATAGTAAGCTCTTTTTACTTTAAAGGATTTGACTTTGCTTACAAAAATTTAAAGCTTTGGATAATATCTAACTCTCTTTTTTCAGGCATCGCATCGATTTTACTAAAATCTCATCCCTTAACAATTTTAACAGCTATTATAGGTTCTCCAATATTCTCTTTAATACCATTCATAGGAACAGGTATGGTAGCAGGGCTTGTTGAAGCTTACATAAACAAACCAAAAGTCAAAGATTTTGAAAATCTACAAGAAGAATTGTCGACAATAAAAGGATATTTCAAAAACAAAGTTACAAGAATTCTATTAATAGTGCTTTTTGTAAACCTTGGATCTACAATTGGAACAATTGTAGGACTTAAATTTTTATTAAATGTTTTCAAATAAACCCTTAAAATAACAAATATTTAAACAGGAGTATATATGGGACTTGTATTTTTAGGTCCTCCAGGTTCTGGAAAGGGGACTATTTCAAAAATTATTTCTAATGAATTTAAATATCAACACATTTCAACAGGAGACTTATTTAGAGAAAATATTTTAAATTCTACGGCTCTTGGGCAAGAAATAAAAAAAATTGTTGAAAGGGGAGAACTGGTCCCCGACCTAATTACAATCAAAATAGTAGAAGATAAAATTAAAGCTATTAAAAAGAACAAGGATTTTATTTTAGATGGATTTCCGCGCAATATTTGTCAAGCCGAAGCTCTTGACAAATTTTTGCCAAATGTAAAAATAATAAACTTTTTAATTGATGAAGAGTTAGTGATAAAAAGACTCTCGGGAAGAAGAATTTGCAAATCTTGCAATAATATTTTCAATATATATACCCTAGCAACAAAAAAAAATGGTATTTGCGACGTTTGCGGAGGAGATCTTTATCAACGAGAAGATGATAAAGAAGAATGCTTAAAAACAAGACTCAAAGAATATAAATTACAAACAAAACCGCTAATAGAATTTTACTCAAAATGCTCTAGACTTAACAATGTTGATGCATCTGTTAAAATTGATGAAATAAAAAAAAAGATAATTAAAATAATGTTAAAAAAAAATTAAATGGAAAAGGTATTTTAAATAAAATGTTAATAAAAAAAATTTGCTTTTGCTTGTTACTTTTGCAAGCAAAAATAATTCTTTCCCAAGATCAACAGAACTTAGAATTTAATAATGAATATTTTTATTTTAATTTTCAATCTGCTTATTATCCTCCCCACGAGCTGGGTACAAATGGAAATGGCTTTTCACAAAGCTTTAAACATCCTAACTTCCAAAATATTGACCCAAGTTTAAAAATTCCAGTCAATTATTGGGGAGGGATAAAACTAATATCATATTTGGGCTACTATAAAAATTTTAAAGCTTTAAACAATCCCAATTCTATATTTTTTAAAAATAATGGTATAGACATAGATTTAAATATTGGATTGTCTCCTGTAATTGTCTCATTTAAAAGCACAGTAAGCTTTACTCCTACTGCTTTTTTAAATTTATATGCATCAAATGAACTTGGCATAGGTTGGCAAGCTTTTGGATTTAAAGGAGTAGGCGTACACATTGAAAATGGGAAATATTCAAATGCTGTTGAATTTTATTCAGAAATAACAGTAGGGGGGCGATTTCAATTTGACCTAAACGCTATTTTTCAAGGAGAATGGACACACATTATTACAGTTATTGGAAATGATTTTACATACTTAATCAATCCCCATGCAAAAAAAGATCAACTTTGGAAATATAAAGCAGATGATGGTAAAAATATAAATGGCATGCTAATAAAACCCTACGCTCTTTTGGCTTACAAAATGCCAATACCTCTTAACACCATTGGCATACTTTATGAAGGAAAAACACAAATTGGCAAAGAAAGAAACATAAGCTCTTGGAAAAACAAAGGCTGGGGAAGTGATATTTTTTATCACAACATTTCTATTGTTGCTAATTTTGAAATTATCAAACCTTTAACACTTGGCCTTCAATTTAAATTATCTACAAATCCCACATACACAAGTAACACAGCCGGACTGGCTGATATTTCAAAAAGAATAGCAACTGGCAATTCTTATTTTTATTACGATTCTATTGGAATGTCTATAACTTATAAATACTAAAGTCTATTAAATATAAATTTAATATCTAAACTGATTTCTTCCAGAAACTTTAGCCTCATAAAGCTTGCGATCAGCAAGCTTTATGATATTAGTAAAATTGTTATCAATAGGAACTTCTTGAGCAAGCCCAATTGAAACAGTAACAATGCTGGAAACGCTACTGTGCTCATGAACTATTCTTAAGCGTTTTATATCATTAATCATTGTTTTAATAATGCTAATCATTTCATTTAGACTTTTGTTGACAGAAAAAAAAATAAATTCTTCTCCTCCATATCGAGCAACATCTATTTTATATTTTAAGGAAACCTTATATAAGGCTTTAGCAATCAATTTAAGACATTCATCACCATTGGTATGGCCATAATTATCATTGTAATTTTTAAAATTATCAATATCTAACATCCCAACAATTATTATTTCTTTACTTTCTAAAGCTTTCATCCACGACTTAGAAAATTTATCCATAAAAAATCTTCTGTTTGGAATTTGAGTAAGCCCATCAATTCTAGACAAGCTTTTAAAATAATCTCTTAACCTTTTTAATTCAAGATGCGTCTTAACTCTAGCATCAATTATTCGACTATTAAAAGGCTTTAAAATATAATCTACTCCACCAACGTTAAATCCTTCAAGTTGGGCATCTGTGGAACTTCTTGAACTAATGAAAATTACAGGAATCTCTTTAGTATCAGGATCGCTTTTTAGCTTTCTGCATACCTCATAACCATTAATATCTGGAAGACCTACGTCAAGAAGTACAAGATCAGGACTATCTTTTTCAACTTGTTTTAAAGCATCAAGTCCATTTGTTGCAACCTCAATCTCGTAAGCACCTTGCAATATATTTACCAATAAATCTAAATTGTTGGGAGAATCATCCACAATTAAAAGCTTCTGATTCTCTGCTTCAAAAGCTTTATCTTTAATTATCATTTCCACTGCTAATATCTCTTATTATTAAGCATTTCAATAATCTCTTCAAGAATCTTAGAGCTCTCAGCAAATCTATACAATCTTAAATTTCTGCGAAGATCACTAAATAACACCTGAATATTATCGTCTAAAACATACTTGTCAATGTTCTCAAGAATTTCTTTGTATTCTCTTGGCTTTCTAGTCTTAATACCAATTAAAAGTTTATGGAGAAGGTTTAAAAATTGATCATTATTTTTAAAGCATAGCTTGTTCTCACTAACAATCTCAGACTCAAACAAAATATTTTCCTTTATGTCGCTTATTAGTCGAAATAAATCATCTTTTACAAAAGAATACATTTTTTTCAACTCAGAAATTGAATCTTCACTTGTTTCAATTTTTTGAAAATCTTTATATAATTCGCTACGCATATTAGAAAGAGCTCCGGATATTGAATGAGATATATCCTTAATTAAAGACAAATTTTCCTCATCAAAAGCTTTTTCCAAATCAATAATATTAATAGAGATAAAATCAACAAGCCCTCTACATAATTCAGAATATGATGCATATGAAAGATTTAATTCTTTTAAAGCCCTATTAACATCTAAATTAGGAAACTTAACAGGTTGATTCAAATCTTCATTCTCCCCAATATCATCAACTTCAAACTGTAAGTATTTTTTTAATATAGTTTTAATTGAACTTATGTGTATTGGTTTTGAGATGCAATCATTCATACCACTTGCAAAACACTTATCTTTATACTCTTGCAAAGCATGCGCTGTTACAGCAACCAAAACACAAGGCTTTAAATTCTTTGCCTTTTCAAATTTTCTAATTTCCTTAGCCACCGAAAATCCATCATATCTTGGCATTCGTATATCAATAAAAGAGATAGCATATTTTTTATCTTTTAAAGATTTTAAAGCCTTTACTCCATCATCTACAACATCAATAAAATTTTCATTAATGCCGATTACAACAAGAATATCTTTCAACACTTTTTGATTTACCTGATTATCTTCAGCTATTAAAACATTAATGGGCTCTTTTATCCTTAAAGCACTATCTATTGGAACCAAATCCTCAAAATCCATTTCTGGGTTAAACTCTTTTTTATAAAGAATAGAGCATATACCAAGTCCCATTAAAGGCTTTTTAACATAACCATATTTTAAATTTTTTAGAGCTTTATTATCTAAATAATAAAATAAAAAAATAATTTGTACATCAGAATTTAGTCTTTCAATATTATTGGCAAATCGAATACCCTCCTGAATATTATCGTTATTTACATTTACATAAACAAAATTATAAGAAGGGTATTTCTTGAAGACTTTATAAGCATCCTCAAAAGACGCTACATAGCGCACATTAGAAGAGCATCCCAATAAAATCGAACAGCGCTCAAAAATTTTAATAGATTTTTGACTTAAAAGCACATTTAATACTTTATTATCACTATTTATCTGAAATCTATTGATTGACAATTTTTTACTTTTAAGCTCACTACCCAATAAAAAGGGCAACATAAATGAAAAAGTTGTGCCCTCTCCCACCTTACTATCAACAGCAATGCCAAGACCACCCATTAGTCTTACAAGCTCTCTAGATATTGACAATCCCAATCCTGCACCCTCATGAACCCTTGAAGAAGAATCATCCTCTTGTTTGAATATTTCAAATATCTTGGAAAAATTTTCTTTTTCAATCCCCTTGCCTGTATCTATTACCTTAAATTCAACTGTAACTAAAACCCTATTACCATTAGTTCTTGTCCTACATACTTCTTCATAGTTTAAAACAATAACACCATCATCTGTAAACTTAAAAGCATTTCCTATTAAATTAATTAAAACTTGTTTAATTTTTACAATATCACCCTTTATATAATTCTTAAAAATAGATTTGGAATAAGAGAATAAATCAATATTTTTCTTTGCACATTGAGATTGAAAAGCTTTTAAAACCATTTCCATTTCATTCTCTAAATCAATCTCTTGACTCTCAACATATAATTCATTGACATCTATTTTAGACAAATACAATATATCATCAATTAAAGAAAGCAAAGAATCAGATGAATAATTTATCATCCTAACATAATCTTTTTGAACATCTGTAAGAATAGTTGTATCCAAAAGCTCAGTAGCCGCCATTATTCCGTTAATAGGGGTACGAATATCATGACTGACATTGGCTATAAAAATGGTTTTAGCAGCATTAGCAGCTTCCGCAATCTTTTTTTCATTCATCACAAAAGAATATCTTCTTTTCTGCTCAAATGATAATCTGGACATAAATATAATTACAAATCCTAAAAAAGTAAAATAAAATATAATGAATGTTATCACTAAAAATTTGAAATTTTTAAACCTGATACTTTTGGATTTATAATAAATATCAAATTTCCAATCATTTAAATACATCTGACCGTCAACATTTGAACGCATAACAACTTTTTGAATAATTTCTTTCAAGATATAATCCTGATTATAAATAGCAAGACTCAAATCAAAAGCCAAATCTCTAAAAGTAGGAATTTTTTCAACATCATCAATATTTAATTCCTCAAAAACAGCAGCAGCTGTATACTCATCGCTAATAATCCCATCTACCTTTCCCTTATAAAGAAGAAGCAAAGCTTCTTTAAAGCTGCTTACCAGAATAAGCTTTGATTTAATATTAGAAGCCAAATTTTTACTATATAAGAAATCAGGTATAGCAAACTTTTCTAAAGATCTAGATGGAAGCACCCTTTTCTTATTTGAAAAAATATAAAGTGGAATTCGAGAATTTAATTTTATGTTGAAAACATTATCTAAATTTGAATCGGTTGCATTAGTACTTAGCATATCGATTTTTCCAGATTTGATTAATTTTTTAAGATCTAAACTGCTGTGTGCTTTAATTACGTTAAATCCCAAACCTGAAAACATTCTAATCTTATCAAGCAAAAATTGATTTATTCCTTTATAATTATTTGCTTCAACATAATCTATTGGATACCAATTTTTAACAGCAAGATTTAATTTATTATTTTTTGATAACCAAATTTTTTCTTCTATATTAAATTTAACCTTATTCATAATTTTATAACTATTTATTCTAGAACTATTAATCTCTTCTTTATCCAACCAATTTTTATCTATTTGAAGCAAAGATTCAAATGAAATATCATCAAATATAGAATTGAGAATATATTTAATAACCTTATAAATCCTATTATCAATAGCTAATACTAAAAACCTATTTTTATTAAAAATCGAATCGTAAGATTTTAATCTACCGTTATATCCATTTAATTTTAATAAATATTTTGTTGTTATTGAATTTTCTATAAACCCATATGAATTATTAACAATATCTATAAAGTTGTTAACAATATCTTTATTCTTGTTTAATTGAATATTATTAAAATTAAAATCAATAAACTGAGAATTTATTGGACCAGCATCATTGCTTAGGTCTTTAGAATAAAATTTAAAATTAAGAGGATATATTGGCTTACTTACTACATAATTAACATTTTCCAATACACTATCATTGCTAATAATTCCTCCAAAAATACCTACTGATTTTCCATCTAATGATTTCTTAATATCCTCTTTGGAAAATCCCTTAAAAATAGGTTTAAAGATATGTTGTCTTGAGAGAAGATTCCATAAATCCACTAAAATGCCAGACAATTTCCCCTGTGAATTAATAAAACTTAAAGGAGGATAATCATTATATAAACCAACATCAACAAAACTTCCCTTAGCATTGCTATCTAAAAAAGAAAAAACAAGTTCCTCAGGCATTTTCATTAAATATGAAAACAAATCTAAATTCAAATTCTTTACTATCTCAGGAGCATTTCTACTAATAGCTACTCTATTTTTGATACTATAAAAAACATCCCCAGTAAAAATCACAAGATCTTCGCTTAAAAAATGATTTGCAATATAATGTAAAGTCTTGCAATCACCATATATATAATCAACTTTATCGTTTTTTAAAGCTAATACTAAATCTTGAGAATTATCAGCCAAAAAAATGGTGTTAACGCTTTTTAACCTTAAGATATCTTCATATATTGTATTTTTAATAACTCCTATATTAAAATTGGACAAAAATGTTGAATGAGTATTTTTATATTTTTTATTAGAGTTTTTAAAAAATAAAATTGAAATACTCCTAGCAAGCTCACTTTTAAAATAAAAAAAATCATTTAATTTTGCATTATAAGTCAATCCTAAATATATTGCTTCGTCTTCAATTTCACTTTCATTTAAATTATCAATATGTTCAACCCTAATATCAGCATTATTATCTTTTGCCCATTTATCTAAAATAGAAAAAATAAGCCCTTCATATTCTCCTTTATTATTCTTGTAGTAAAAAGGAAAAAACTGATCTACAAGCTTAAACTTGAAAATATCCTTAGAAAATAAATTGACGTTGACAAAACAAACCAAAAGTAAAATTAAAAAATTAGTACTTAAAAAGTTTGCTTTTTTCATGTTATTTTAAAATTCCCTTATTAAAATACAATAGTTTTATCACTGTGTAAAAACAAATATACATAATAAATTTAAGATTTAAAGCATAAAAATAAAAACCCTGGCAATAACTTACTCTCCCGCGAACTCGCAGTACCATCAGCGAATAAGAGCTTAACTTCTGTGTTCGGAATGATAACAGGTGTTTCCTCTTTTCTTTAACCACCAGGGTTTTTACAAGGAAGACAAAAATATGGCCAAAGATATGGGTAATTAGTATTAGTCAGCTTAATATATTACTATACTTACACTTCTAACCTATCGACCTGGTATTCTTCCAGGACCCTTAAAGGATATCTCATCTTGAGGAAGGCTTCCCACTTAGATGCTTTCAGCGGTTATCCTTTCCGAACGTAGCTACCCAGCACTTACCCTTGGCAGGATAACTGGTACACTAGAGGTTCGTCCATCTCGGTCCTCTCGTACTAAAGATAGCTCCTCTCAAATATCCAACGCTTGTGGCAGATAGGGACCAAACTGTCTCACGACGTTCTGAACCCAGCTCGCGTACCGCTTTAAATGGCGAACAGCCATACCCTTAGGACCTGCTCCAGCCCTAGGATGCGATGAGCCGACATCGAGGTGCCAAACCCTTCCGTCGATGTGAACTCTTGGGAAGGATAAGCCTGTTATCCCCGGAGTACCTTTTATTCGTTAAGTGACGGCGCTTCCACTTGCCACCGCCAGATCACTAAGACCTACTTTCGTATCTGTTCGACTTGTCAGTCTTACAGTTAAGCTACCTTATGCCTTTACACTTACAGAGTGATTTCCAACCACTCTAAGGTAACCTTTGCGCACCTCCGTTACTCTTTAGGAGGCGACCGCCCCAGTCAAACTACCCACCTGGCACTCTCCTCATATTTCTATAAGTTAGAAACCTAATTAAACAAGGGTGGTATTTCAAGATTGACTCCACTACCCCTAACGAGATAGCTTCAAAGTCTCCCACCTATCCTACACATATTTAATCAAATCTCAATACCAAGCTATAGTAAAGGTTCACGGGGTCTTTCCGTCTAACCACAAGTAATCGGCATCTTCACCGATACTTCAATTTCACCGAGCTCCACGTTGAGACAGCGTCCAAATCGTTACACCATTCGTGCGGGTCGGAACTTACCCGACAAGGAATTTCGCTACCTTAGGACCGTTATAGTTACGGCCGCCGTTTACTGGGGCTTAAATTCAATGCTTCGCATAAACTAACATCTCCTCTTAACCTTCCAGCACCGGGCAGGTGTCAGTCCCTATACTTCTCTTTACAGATTTGCAGAGACCTGTGTTTTTGGTAAACAGTCGTTTGGACCATTTTTATGCTACCTAATTGCTTAGGTCGTACTTATCCCGAAGTTACGTACGTATTTTGCAGAGTTCCTTAACGTGGATTCTCTCGCGCGCCTTAGAATTTTCATCCCACCTACCTGTGTCGGTTTGCGGTACGGTCCCTTATAGCCTAACCTTAGAAGCTATTTCTTGGCACCTTGACTACCTACATTTCATGCTACCTAAATAGCACTCATTATCACATCTTAGCTCTCTTAACGGATTTTCCTATTAAGATCATCGCCTTAATGCTTAAACTAGGACAACCATCGCCTAGCAGTAGTTAACCTCATGCGTCACTCCATCGAAACTATAAGAGGTACGGGAATATTAACCCGTTTCCCATCGACTACACTTTTCAGCTTTGCCTTAGGGGCCGACTAACCCTGGGAAGACGACCTTTACCCAGGAAACCTTAGGTTTTCGGCGAATGGGAATCTCACCCATTTTTTCGTTACTCATACCTGCATTCTCACTTCTGATACCTCCATCAAACTTTCCAGCTTAACTTCTCTGGCTTACAGAACGCTCCCCTACCATCTTAACTTTCGTTAAGATCCAAAGCTTCGGTAATGTGTTTAGCCCCGTTACATTATCGGCGCTTAAGTACTCGACCAGTGAGCTATTACGCACTCTTTAAAGGTATGGCTGCTTCTAAGCCAACCTCCTGGCTGTTTACGTACCTAAACCTCCTTTTCCACTTAACACATTTTTGAGACCTTAGCTGTTGGTCTGGGTTGTTTCCCTCTCGACTATGAACCTTATCGCCCATAGTCTCACTCCTATTCATCATTTAATAGCATTCGGAGTTTAACTGAGTTTGGTACCCTTTGACAGGCCCTAGCTCAATTAGTGCTCTACCTCTATTAAACTAAAATAAGGCTGAACTTAAATCCATTTCGGGGAGAACCAGCTATCTCCGAGTTTGTTTAGCCTTTCACTCCTATTCACAGCTCATCCCTGCCTTTTTAAACAGACTAGAGTTCGGCCCTCCACTTGGCTTTACCCAAGCTTCAGCCTGGCCATAAATAGATCACTCGGCTTCGGGTCTACCACATCTAACTAAATCGCCCTTTTAAGACTCGCTTTCGCTTCGACTCCAGCACTTCTATGCTTTAATCTTGCTAGACATGATAACTCGCAGGTTCATTATGCAAAAGGCACGCCATCACCGCAATAAATTACGGCTTTGACTGCTTGTAAGTCTACGGTTTCAGTTCTATTTCACTCCCCTCCCGGGGTTCTTTTCACCTTTCCCTCACGGTACTCTTCTCTATCGGTAGCTTTCTAGTATTTAGCCTTGGAGAGTGGTCTCCCCAGCTTCAAACAAGGTTTCTCGTGCCTCGTCCTACTCAGGAACATTTTAAAAAGATATTTACATTTAAATTACAGGACTATCACCTTCTTTGGTTAAACTTTCCAGATTATTCTTCTATATAAACATTTTGTAACTTTTTTGCTTATTACAGACTAAGCTTAAACGTCCTACAACCCCATAAATGCAACGCTCTGCAGCTTGACACATTTAAAGTTTGGGCTACTCCCTTTTCGCTCGCCACTACTAAGGGAATCTCTTTGATTTCTTTTCCTCAGGGTACTTAGATGGTTCACTTCCCCTGGTATCGCCTCTATTATCTAAATAATAGATAGCTAGCATCTTGCTAGCTGGATTACTCCATTCGGTAATCTTGGGATCAATAAATGTTTGCTTCTCCCCCAAGCTTTTCGCAGCTTACCACGACCTTCTTCGCCTTAAAGCTCCTAGGCATTCACCATAGACTCTTATTACTTTGACCATATTTTTATCTTCCATCTCTATTTTGCCAATTTGTTTATGCAACATAAAGTAATATATATCTTTGTTTAATACATGTCAATATATATTTCATTTTTTATGTTATTTAAATAACACATTCAAAAACACTAATATTTAAAAACGCAAAAATAAAATCAAAGTTAAAAGCATAAAAACAAAAACCCTGGCAATAACCTACTCTCCCGCGAACTCGCAGTACCATCAGCGAATAAGAGCTTAACTTCTGTGTTCGGAATGATAACAGGTGTTTCCTCTTTTCTTTAACCACCAGGGTTTTTATAAGGAAGACAAAAATATGGCCAAAGATACGGGTAATTAGTATTAGTCAGCTTAATATATTGCTATACTTACACTTCTAACCTATCAACCTGGTATTCTTCCAGGACCCTTAAAGGATATCTCATCTTGAGGAAGGCTTCCCACTTAGATGCTTTCAGCGGTTATCCTTTCCGAACGTAGCTACCCAGCACTTACCCTTGGCAGGATAACTGGTACACTAGAGGTTCGTCCATCTCGGTCCTCTCGTACTAAAGATAGCTCCTCTCAAATATCCAACGCTTGTGGCAGATAGGGACCAAACTGTCTCACGACGTTCTGAACCCAGCTCGCGTACCGCTTTAAATGGCGAACAGCCATACCCTTAGGACCTGCTCCAGCCCTAGGATGCGATGAGCCGACATCGAGGTGCCAAACCCTTCCGTCGATGTGAACTCTTGGGAAGGATAAGCCTGTTATCCCCGGAGTACCTTTTATTCGTTAAGTGACGGCGCTTCCACTTGCCACCGCCAGATCACTAAGACCTACTTTCGTATCTGTTCGACTTGTCAGTCTTACAGTTAAGCTACCTTATGCCTTTACACTTACAGAGTGATTTCCAACCACTCTAAGGTAACCTTTGCGCACCTCCGTTACTCTTTAGGAGGCGACCGCCCCAGTCAAACTACCCACCTGGCACTCTCCTCATATTTCTATAAGTTAGAAACCTAATTAAACAAGGGTGGTATTTCAAGATTGACTCCACTACCCCTAACGAGATAGCTTCAAAGTCTCCCACCTATCCTACACATATTTAATCAAATCTCAATACCAAGCTATAGTAAAGGTTCACGGGGTCTTTCCGTCTAACCACAAGTAATCGGCATCTTCACCGATACTTCAATTTCACCGAGCTCCACGTTGAGACAGCGTCCAAATCGTTACACCATTCGTGCGGGTCGGAACTTACCCGACAAGGAATTTCGCTACCTTAGGACCGTTATAGTTACGGCCGCCGTTTACTGGGGCTTAAATTCAATGCTTCGCATAAACTAACATCTCCTCTTAACCTTCCAGCACCGGGCAGGTGTCAGTCCCTATACTTCTCTTTACAGATTTGCAGAGACCTGTGTTTTTGGTAAACAGTCGTTTGGACCATTTTTATGCTACCTAATTGCTTAGGTCGTACTTATCCCGAAGTTACGTACGTATTTTGCAGAGTTCCTTAACGTGGATTCTCTCGCGCGCCTTAGAATTTTCATCCCACCTACCTGTGTCGGTTTGCGGTACGGTCCCTTATAGCCTAACCTTAGAAGCTATTTCTTGGCACCTTGACTACCTACATTTCATGCTACCTAAATAGCACTCATTATCACATCTTAGCTCTCTTAACGGATTTTCCTATTAAGATCATCGCCTTAATGCTTAAACTAGGACAACCATCGCCTAGCAGTAGTTAACCTCATGCGTCACTCCATCGAAACTATAAGAGGTACGGGAATATTAACCCGTTTCCCATCGACTACACTTTTCAGCTTTGCCTTAGGGGCCGACTAACCCTGGGAAGACGACCTTTACCCAGGAAACCTTAGGTTTTCGGCGAATGGGAATCTCACCCATTTTTTCGTTACTCATACCTGCATTCTCACTTCTGATACCTCCATCAAACTTTCCAGCTTAACTTCTCTGGCTTACAGAACGCTCCCCTACCATCTTAACTTTCGTTAAGATCCAAAGCTTCGGTAATGTGTTTAGCCCCGTTACATTATCGGCGCTTAAGTACTCGACCAGTGAGCTATTACGCACTCTTTAAAGGTATGGCTGCTTCTAAGCCAACCTCCTGGCTGTTTACGTACCTAAACCTCCTTTTCCACTTAACACATTTTTGAGACCTTAGCTGTTGGTCTGGGTTGTTTCCCTCTCGACTATGAACCTTATCGCCCATAGTCTCACTCCTATTCATCATTTAATAGCATTCGGAGTTTAACTGAGTTTGGTACCCTTTGACAGGCCCTAGCTCAATTAGTGCTCTACCTCTATTAAACTAAAATAAGGCTGAACTTAAATCCATTTCGGGGAGAACCAGCTATCTCCGAGTTTGTTTAGCCTTTCACTCCTATTCACAGCTCATCCCTGCCTTTTTAAACAGACTAGAGTTCGGCCCTCCACTTGGTTTTACCCAAGCTTCAGCCTGGCCATAAATAGATCACTCGGCTTCGGGTCTACCACATCTAACTAAATCGCCCTTTTAAGACTCGCTTTCGCTTCGACTCCAGCACTTCTATGCTTTAATCTTGCTAGACATGATAACTCGCAGGTTCATTATGCAAAAGGCACGCCATCACCGCAATAAATTACGGCTTTGACTGCTTGTAAGTCTACGGTTTCAGTTCTATTTCACTCCCCTCCCGGGGTTCTTTTCACCTTTCCCTCACGGTACTCTTCTCTATCGGTAGCTTTCTAGTATTTAGCCTTGGAGAGTGGTCTCCCCAGCTTCAAACAAGGTTTCTCGTGCCTCGTCCTACTCAGGAACATTTTAAAAAGATATTTACATTTAAATTACAGGACTATCACCTTCTTTGGTTAAACTTTCCAGATTATTCTTCTATATAAATATTTTGTAACTTTTTTGCTTATTACAGACTAAGCTTAAACGTCCTACAACCCCATAAATGCAACGCTCTGCAGCTTGACACATTTAAAGTTTGGGCTACTCCCTTTTCGCTCGCCACTACTAAGGGAATCTCTTTGATTTCTTTTCCTCAGGGTACTTAGATGGTTCACTTCCCCTGGTATCGCCTCTATTATCTAAATAATAGATAGCTAGCATCTTGCTAGCTGGATTACTCCATTCGGTAATCTTGGGATCAATAAATGTTTGCTTCTCCCCCAAGCTTTTCGCAGCTTACCACGACCTTCTTCGCCTTAAAGCTCCTAGGCATTCACCATAGACTCTTATTACTTTGACCATATTTTTATCTTCCATCTCTATTTTGCCAATTTGTTTATGCAACATAAAATAATATATATCTTTGTTTAATCCATGTCAATACTTATTACAATATTTTAATAAATAAATTTTCAAAAATACATTATAAGTAAAAAATTTATATTTTAAATAGAAAATCCTACTAAAAATAAATTAAATGGATTAAACATTTAAATATAAATTATTAATATTTAATATTAAGCTCAAAAAAATCAATTAAAAACCTAGCAACACCATCCTCATTATTACTAAATCTTGTTATTTCATTCTTTGCTAAATTAATTTTAAGAAATTCATTGGCATTTTTCATTAAAACCCCTTTACCAAGATTTTTAAGCATTTCATAATCATTATTATTATCTCCAAAAGCTAAAACATCACACAATGGAATGCTTTCAAGAAAAGCAATATTTTTAATAGCATTATATTTGTTAGCATTAATATTGGTAACCTCTAATAAATCTTTAGAAGAAAAAAACACTCTTGTGTCCTGAAAATCTTTACTTTTAATCTCATTGTCAAGTTTATTAAGAATTACCAAATCGTCACAATAATAAACAATCTTAGAAACAGAATCAACGTTTAATTTAGTCAAATCTCCAATAATAACATTTAAGCCCAAATCCTTAATAAAATGTTTCATAATGGGGCTTTTAACATCTGCATTAGAATACCAAGTGTCAAAAGTATAAAGATTAACATCAACATTATCTGTATGTATCTTGAGAATTTCTTTTGCTAAGTCATAATTCATTGCATATCTAAAAATTAAATTTTCTTGCAAAAACACTTCAGCCCCATTCGCCGTTACAAGATAATTTTCATTAATACCAATTTCTTTTAATTGGCTCCTTATATTTTTAACTTCACTCAATCTTCTACCGGTTGCAATAATTATTTTAAAATCTTTCTTCAAAGCCAAAAAAACCTCAAGGGTTAAAAAGGCAATCTCATGGTTATTATTCAACAAAGTGCCATCAAGGTCAAAAACCAGCATTTTATATCTTTTATAATTAGAATTCATATATAAATCTCTCTTTTAAGATATACTATCACAAATAATTTATTCTTAATAAATTATTCTTAAAGCATAAAATAATAAAATTTAATAATATTATATTTTTAAAAAAATATAATTAAATGAAAATCAACGCCTTGAAACAAATTTGTTATCTTTGATATAAAACCTCCAAAGCTTGTTTATATCACTCTCTTGTGCATAATCAATATTAATTCTTTTTGAACAAACTATATTAAAATCTAGATTCAAACCTCTTTGTAAAAAAAGCTCATTATTCCCAATAAGATCAACTTTATTAAAAGTTAAATCAATGTTTAAAAATTTTGTAAGTTTTCCAGGACCATTAGTAAAAATGCTTTTCTCTCCCAATAATGGAGAAATAGGCTCTACACTTCTGATTAAAACAGCTTGAGGATTATTTTTATCTGAAGTCACAACGTTAAACATATAATGTATACCATATATTATATACACATAAAAATATCCCCCTATTCTATACATAGCATTCGTGCGATTTGTTATCTTGCCGCCATAAGAATGACAAGCGCTATCTTTTATCCCCATATAAGCTTCCGTTTCAACAATTCTGGTAACTATTTCCTCTTTGTCGATCTTTCTGATCAACAAATTACCAAGCAATAACTTTGCAACGGTAGTAGCATCTTGCAAAAAAAAATATCGATCCATAAACTCAATTTTAAAACAAGATAATAATAATAATTACCAAAACACACATGTAAAACATAAAAACATATTGCCCAGAATAAAAATAAAAACTAAAATCATTTAATCACCCAATAAATACATATTTTAATAAATTCTTGGTTAGTTAATAAATTTTTTTGATTAAAAATCAAAAAAATTTAAGAAGTTGAACTAGTTTAACTTAAATCAGCTTATATGAAAATGCTAATCTAAAATATAAAATATCGAACATTGACAAATATATAAAAAATTATAAACTATATGCAATATCTCTTATATCTTGAAAAGATATAAGAGATATTGACAAAATCATAAGATTTAAATAAAATTTGTAAAGAATTGATATGCTTAGGGGATCATAGCTCAGGTGGTTAGAGCGCAGGTCTGATAAACCTGAGGTCGGATGTTCAACTCATCCTGGTCCCAATGTATTCCATTGTTTTAAGGGCGGCAGTACTGCTTTAAGCTATAATTAATAAGAAAGACAAAAATTTATTCAATTTCTATATTAAGGAATATAAGATTACTAACGATTCCAACTTTATAGCACTGAGTGTCGGGCAAATCCAAACTGAAATCTGTTTTATAGTATTTTGCTTAGCTTTTTTGGGTTATTGCTGCAAACTTGTAACCTAAAACATAAGAGCGATGACGATTTAATGTAACTCTTATCTTCCTTCAACTTATAACTGGCAGTCTTATCCGAATCCCTACCACTAAATACTGACAACGATAACAAGGGCTTTGGCTCGCTACAATACTTGTCCTTCTCTCAGACATCACACTTAGTAATCTACATTATTTCCTAACTAAAAACTATTTACTAAATGCAGATCGTTTATAAAATAGGCTGCTGAAAAATATAATCCTGCTTGATCCTTGTGCTTTAGTGAAACAACTTTGGATTTTATCTAAAGCTTGCTTTCGCTTCTAGACATTCTTATTAATATCAATAGATCCCAACTTAACCCAGAAATTTTAACTTCCTCTGTTTCACATTCCAACAATTACTTTAACAAAGTTACTTAAAAACATACTTAATTACAATTTAGGGCATAAGCCCAATGGAGGTTAAGGGACTCGAACCCTTGACCCTCGGCTTGCAAAGCCGATGCTCTAGCCAACTGAGCTAAACCCCCAAAATGACCTAAAATTAAGTCTAAGTCTAATAAAGCTATTTAATATCAACAATAAAAAATTTAATACATAAACTTCTCTTAAACTTACAGAAATAACACTGGTTTTAAAAACTCTCTTATCAAAAGAAAAGAGTAGGGAAGAGTTAATGGAATTAGCCTTAGTTTATCTTTCTCTTAGAAAGGAGGTGATCCAGCCGCACTTTCCAGTACGGCTACCTTGTTACGACTTCACCCCCCTCACTAAACATACCTTAAATACCTTCCTCCCTTACGGGTTAGAATAATAGCTTCGGGTATCCTCAACTCGGGTGGTGTGACGGGCGGTGTGTACAAGGCCCGAGAACGTATTCACCGTATCATTCTGATATACGATTACTAGCGATTCCAACTTCATGAAGTCGAGTTTCAGACTTCAATCCGGACTGAGACCTGCTTTATGCGTTTTGCTTCACATCACTGTTTCGCTTCGCTTTGTACAGGCCATTGTAGCACGTGTGTAGCCCAGGACATAAGGGCCATGATGATTTGACGTCATCCTCACCTTCCTCCGACTTATCACCGGCAGTCTTATCTGAGTCCCCACCATTACATGCTGGTAACAGATAACAAGGGTTGCGCTCGTTGCGGGACTTAACCCAACACCTCACAGCACGAGCTGACGACAACCATGCAGCACCTGTATATAGACCCCAAACGGGGAATAATTATCTCTAACTATATCCTATATATGTCAAGCCCTGGTAAGGTTCCTCGCGTATCATCGAATTAAACCACATGCTCCACCGCTTGTGCGGGCCCCCGTCAATTCCTTTGAGTTTCACTCTTGCGAGCATACTCCCCAGGCGGCACACTTAACACGTTAGCTTCGGTACTAACTTTTAGTTAACACCAAGTGTGCATCGTTTACAGCGTAGACTACCAGGGTATCTAATCCTGTTTGCTCCCTACGCTTTCGTGACTCAGCGTCAGTCTTGACCCAGAAGTTCGCCTTCGCCTCCGGTATTCTTTCTGATATCAACAGATTCCACCCTTACACCAGAAATTCTAACTTCCTCTATCAGACTCTAGACATATAGTTTCCAACATAGGTCCACAGTTGAGCTGTGGTATTTTATGCATAGACTTATATATCCGCCTACTCACCCTTTACGCCCAATAATCCCGAACAACGCTCGCCCCTTACGTATTACCGCGGCTGCTGGCACGTAATTAGCCGGGGCTTATTCATAAATTAACGTCATCACTTTGTCATTTCCTACAAAGCTTATTCCTCATTTATAAAAGAATTTTACAATCTTTCGACCTTCTTCATTCACGCAGTGTCGCTCCGTCAGGCTTTCGCCCATTGCGGAAGATTCTTAGCTGCTGCCTCCCGTAGGAGTCTGGACCGTATCTCAGTTCCAGTGTGACCGTTCACCCTCTCAGGCCGGTTACTTATCATCGCCTTGGTAGGCATTTACCCTACCAACTAGCTAATAAGACGCAGACTCATCTACAAGCGAAGCTTTAAAGGCTTCCTTTCATCAATTAACAAATTAATTGACCTTATTCGGTATTAGCTACTATTTCTAATAGTTATCCCCATCTCATAGGTAGATCATCCACGCGTTACTCACCCGTTCGCCACTGAATGTATTGCTACATCCCGTTTGACTTGCATGCTTAAGACGCACTGCCAGCGTTAGTTCTAAGCCAGGATCAAACTCTTCGTTATTTTATTTTTTTATTTAAAAAAATTAACAGGTTTTGTTTATTCTTTTGGCTTTTAACCTTACTTAACTCTTCCCTTCTCTCATCTTCCAATAATCATTTCAACCTTTAATACTTTAACAAAAGAAGAATCATATTGTCAATACCTTTGCATTATTTTTATTAATATAAAATGTAAAAAAATAAATTTTATTAATAAACCGCAATAAAAGCATTAACAGCCACACTTTTCATTAGCAGGTAAAGTTGTAAAAATTTTTTTTAATTTATTTCCCAATTTAGCTTTTAAATAATCAAAAAAGGTTCTGAAATTTTCATTATCTCCTTTAAACTTAATCCACAATTCTTTAAAGGTTAAAATTCCTTCCCTAAGATCCTTGTAATTGGAAAAAGCAGCAGTACAGTCGCTATACATTAAATTATAAAAATCAGAATCTTGTTTATCTTTAAAAAAATCTATACTTGGTATTTTCTTGGCAAAGGCGAATCCTCTCTCATAAGCCGTGCCAGAATCAACATAATTAACCAAGGCTAAAACAATATCGCTACTAACTAACTCTTTTAAATCTATTTCTCTTATCTTCTCCCTTATATCTCTATTTGCAAACTTATAATCAACCTTCTCAAGCAATCCCATCTTTTTGACAGCATGATGCTCTGGAGAAAATACTTCTAAATTAAACTCTTCAAGAAATTTCAAAACCTCATCCCTTAGTTTAATTTCCTCTTCCTTAAAAAATGGAGAGGCTAAATAAATCTTCATAAAAACCCCTATCAAAATTCAAGTATAACACAATAAATCAATCGGGTAAAATCAAGAATAAATAAATTTTTAAAATCTAAGTAGAAAACATTTATTATGAACGACTTCTGCTGACTAGAATAGTAAACTCTCCTTTAACCTTCTCCTTGCTCGATTCAAAATATTTTTTTAATTCTAAAGGTTTGCCAATTTGATATTCTTCATAAATTTTTGTCATCTCGCGACCAATAAGAACCTTTGCATCTAAACTAACAGAAGAAATTTCAACAAGCAATTTCAAAATTCTATGACCAGATTCAAGCAGAACAAAAGCATCTCCCCTTTTATATAGCTCAGCAATTCTTTTAAATCTTTTAAGACCTTTGTTAGGCAAAAATCCCTCAAAAAACACTGATTTATCTCTAAAAGGATTAACACTTACAATTGTATTAAAAGAACTTACTCCAGGAATTGGACAAACCTTGTATCCCCCTCTAAAAGCAGCAGCAACTAATAAGCTACCCGGATCACTAAGCCCCGGAGTACCAGCATCGCTAACAAAAGCAACAGAATTTTCTTTTGCCAAATAATCCAATAGCAAGCTTATCTTTTTGCTTTCTGTTACGGCATTACAAGAAATCATTTTTTTATTAATTTTATATCGAGACAAAAGTTTGCTAGTGACTCTCGTATCTTCCGCAAAGATAACATTTACCGATTTTAAAACATCAATTGCTCTATAGGTAATATCTTCTAAATTGCCTATTGGCGTACCAACAATATATAACACAGCTCCTTTTAATTCCTCCAAAACCAAAAATGAATAAAATATATTAAAAGCATTTTTCTTAATGATAAAAATCTAAAACCTTTTACTCACCAAATACAAGAATAAGGCATAAGCCATATTTTATATGTCTATCAAAATACTTGCTTTTGTATTATATTTAGTTATATCATTAAGTATTAATGATTAAAAAGTTAAAAGAAAGGGAAAATTTATGTTTGCATTAATTAGAAAAATATTTATGATCTATTTTCTATGCATTACTCTTGCAGGTTTTGCCATGATTTTTATTGACAGCAAATTTACCGAACAGCCTGATGTTAAAGAAAATCAAAGCAAAATTAATCAACATACAATTGAACCCAATTTAATCATGTTTACATCTTCTATAGGAGGATTTTTAGGTGTTTATGCTGGAATTTGGATCTTTAACTATGACAAAAGCAATTTTTACCTAAATTGGGGAAATTTAATAATATTAATATACAACATAGCCCTAATTATCACTGTCTACTCAAAGTCACATAGTTAGCTAAAATATGGCTCAATTATTTTCATAATTTATAAATTATTGACTATAATACCTCTTTTAATCATATACTTATAAACCTCTTCAGGATTTTCTAAGCTTTCAATCAAGCTTTCTGCCCTGTCATTTATTTTTTCTACCAATTTTTTATAAGTCACTTTTATTCCTCTACTTTCTAAAAAATCCTTTGCAGGTTGAGAAACAACCCCGGCTTGAACATTTTGAAGCCCTATATTATAAATAATAACGGCTGCTGCCTTGCCCACAACTTTATCATAAATTTCAAGTCCTTCTTTATTCTGGATATACTTATTGATAAAATTATCTACTTCTAAAAGAGGCTTCAATCCTCTTTCCATATTAGAATAAAGTATTTTATGATCTTTAAACAACCTTAATGTTGGATTCAAGCCTGATATCATTTTTACCTCTTTTCTGGATATTTATAAAAATCAATAATAAAAACAAACACTATTAATAATATACATAAACAATAAATACTGCAATATCTAAAAAGATAGTATACTTACGTTATATGATATTTGTGCCAAAAAACAATAGTAATTCTAAAATTGAAATAAAGAAGTCCATCTTTGTTTCATATATTTTTAATATTGAAAAAAAAGACGATATAAATAAAACTATTAAAAAATACAAAATAAAATTTAAAAATGCTACTCATGTAGTTTA
Organism: [Borrelia] finlandensis; assembly: GCF_000181875.2. Classification (GTDB taxonomy): domain Bacteria; phylum Spirochaetota; class Spirochaetia; order Borreliales; family Borreliaceae; genus Borreliella; species Borreliella finlandensis. Next base: position 443,662 of record NZ_ABJZ02000005.1, read on the forward strand.
TGGATTTAGAATCGGAAACAAAAACTCATTTCTAAATGGAATGAGTGATGATCGAGAACCTAATTTAACAGCTGGAAAGCCTACATTGGATGCCATAATACATAACAATTTAACTGATACTTTAATAATCACATTGCGATATTTTGGAGGCACTTTGCTTGGTAGAGGGGGATTAATCAAAGCATATTACAAGTCTGCCAAAGAAGTCATTAATAATACATCCACAATGGAAAAAGAAGAATTAGAAATTTTAAGCTTAAATTTAACTTACAACCAATACAATTCATTATTAAAAATGAAAAATAAACTTGAAATAGAAATAATAGACTCAAACTTTTCAAACAAAATAAACACTTCAATTAAATTCAAAACAAAAAATAAACAAAAAATATCGGAATTTTTTATAGAAAATGGCTTAATTCAAGAAATTTTAAAGTTTAATAAAGAATAATATGCATGTCAAATAATCAAATATTTAAAAACTAATTTAAAATATTATTATTTTTATCATTTATGTTTTAAAATATAAAAACAAAACCAAATAAAAAGAGAAAATTTATATGAAAATAATATCTGTAATCAATCAAAAAGGGGGCGTAGGAAAAACCACAAGCGCCATTAATATTTCTTATTCAATGACCCTGCTTAATAAAAAAATTCTTCTAATAGATATTGATTCGCAAGGAAACTCCACTAGCGGCACGAATACCTCGGAGCATATAGCCGAAAAATCAAGCTATGAACTTATTAACAAAAAAATAAAGGTCAAACCCTTAAATCATTTTGGATTAGACATAATTCCTTCTAGTATTAAATTAGCTTTGCTTGAAAAAGAATTAATAAATGAACTTTCAAGAGAAAATTTTTTAAAAAATGCATTAACACTGTATGAAAAAGATAAATATGATTTTATTATTATCGACTGCCCCCCCACACTTTCAATATTAACTATAAATGCCCTTATTGCAAGCAATTACTTGTTAATACCAATTGAAACGGAATTTTTTGCATTTGAAGGCATAAATCAACTAATAGATACAATAAATACTGTAAAGCAAATAAATAAAAATTTAGAGATTGCGGGTGTTTTTATAAACAAATACGACATAAGGAACAAAAGTAAAGAAAAATATGTAAACTCGCTAAAAAAAGTTTTTAAAGAAAAACTTTTAAATACAAAAATAAGGAAAAATATAACTATTTCAAAATCCCAAGAAGCAAAAATGCCTGTATATGAATATGAAAAAGAAAGCAATGCTGCAAAAGATTTTTTAGAGCTCTCAAAAGAGATAATAAACAAAATTAAGGAATAGCCATGTCTGACAATTTAGAAACTTTAATGTTTCTAATGGGTAAAAAATTAGAAACATCTTTAAACAATTCAGAAAATACTGAAAAAAAAGAAATTATTTCGATTGAAAGAAAAAACTTTGACTACAATAAGCTAGATAAAGATATTTCTGATTTTTTAAAAAAAAAGCAATATGAAATTTTCAATATTTTCAACAACACTTATACAAAAATTGGAAAGATACTTAAAGACGCACAAGACAAATTAAAAGGAAACAATCAATATAACGGGCTTTTTTATCAGTGGTTCAAAAGCATGGGATTTAAAAAAGACAAGGTTTACGCTTTAATATCAAGATACAATCTGCTTGTCGAAAATTCCGACAAGCAGCTCACTATAGAAAAATTACCTTTATCATTATCATATGAAATATCTAAAAAATCTTGTCCCCCTATTTTAAAAACCGAAGTTTTAAATGGCAAAATAAATTCTTTAAAAGAATTTAAAATTGTTTATAAAAAAAGTTTTGATTTAAAGGATACGCGCAAACCATTACTTAAAAAAAACGAAAAATATGAAAATGACATAAAAGAAGTATTAGATTTTATATTAAAAAATATAATAGAATTTAAAAATATCGAATTTAACAAATTAAGACAAGAAAACTTAAAATTATTTTTAAATTCTATTTTAGAAATAAAGAAAAAAATAAAATATATTAAAAATAATTCTATTTAAATTTACAGCTGCACTAATAAGAATATATAAATATATTCTTATTGTTCATTTTTTAAATATTAATTTTTTTTACTTTTAAATTTAACTACAAATAACAAAATATAAACTTTGCCCTTTTTTTAAAGCCCAATATTTCTTTATAGAAACTAAACAATTTTAAAATAAGCTTAAAAAATATTGTGACAAATACCTAGAAATAAAAATGCTCATAAAATTAAGAAAAGATATTTTACAATCTTTAAATTATAAAAACAATTTAGCTACTATGCCCAAAAAAGGAAACAATCCTTTTTAAATCACCCGCAGTAAAATACTCTATCTCTATTTTACCTTTATTTTGATTCCCTTTGATATCTATTTTTGTTTGGATTTTATCAAATAGAAATTCTTTTATATTGTTTAAAAAAGGATCTTCTTCCAGCTCTCTTTTTTTTACTATGGATTTAGAAAAATTTTTAACATATTTTTCTGTATCTCTTACAGAAAAATTTTTTTTAAGTATCATTAAATAAAGATTATACCTGTCTTGCCTGTCTTTTAAGGATAAAATAACTTTAGCATGCCCAAAAGAAATTTCTTTTCTATGTACTGCATTTAATATTTCTTGCTCAAGATCTAAAATTCTAACTAAATTTGAAATATAGGTCCTACTTTTACCAATTTTTTCAGATAAATCCTTTTGAGTTAACGAATATTTATTCATTACATTTTTATAGGCATAAGCCTCTTCAACAGGAGTAAAATTTTCTCTTTGAATATTTTCAACCAAAGGCATAAAATCTCTACAGGATTCTTTTATGTCAACCTCGATGACAGGAATATTTGTCAACTTAATAAGTTTAGCAGCCCTAAACCTTCTTTCTCCTACTATTATTTTATATCTATCATTTGCTTTGCAAACAATTAAAGGTTGCAAAATTCCATTTTCTTTTATAGAAATGCTTAGTTCTTCTAATTCAACAAGACTAACAGATTTCCTTGGCTGATCATTATCAATATCTAAAAGGTGAATATCTATCATTTTAAAAACTACATCCATATTGTCAGAACCTCCTATAACACAAAATTTTACCAGGTTATAATATTGAATTACAATTTAAGAATAAAAAAAAAGAATGTTCCACGTGGAACATTCTTAAATAAGAAAAACCAATTCTTTATTTAATAAATTTTGAAACAGAAACCAAGCTGTCACTATCAAGAAATAATACTTGAATTCCTCTAGCATCTTTGCCCTGTTCAGATACTTTTCCAGCCACTGTTCTTAAAGCTTTTGAACGTTTACTTACAAGCAAGATTTCATCATCCTCTGAAACTGCTATAGCATCAACAACACTACCCGCTTTTTTATCAGATTTTTTATAACTAGTATAACCAGTGGCTCCTCTTTTAAGCTCAGATATTTTAGACATGTTTAACCTTTTTCCATACCCATTTTCAGAAACAATTAAAAGATAAGGATTTTCTCTAACCGCTAAAACTTTAACAAGCAAATCGCCTTCTTTTAATTTCATTCCACAAACACCTTGAGTGCCTCTATTAGTAAGCCTAACATCCCTTGAATTAAATATAAATGCACTACCCTTTTTAGAAAGACAAATTACTTTTTCATCCTTAAAAACAATCTCTGCACTTGTAACAAAATCTTTATCATTCAGTTTAATAACAATAACACCTCGTGACTTTACTGCTTTAAAATCTGTAGATTCGAATCTAGCTATCTTTCCACTTGCAGTTGTAAGTAATAAATAAGCATCATCGGTTAAATCCTTACTATTCTTAATAGTTAATATTTCTTCTTGATCTCCTAAATTAAGAAGCTCACTAATATTTTGGCCTTTTGAAGCTCTTGAAGAATCTTTTATTTCATAGGCATTGATTAAATAAAGCTTTCCTTCATTTGAAATCATAAATAAATAATCATGAGTATTGACACACAAAGCAATAACAATCTCATCTCCATCATTTAGATCAAACGAGCTAAGACCTTTTCCTCCCGTACCTTGCAATTTATACTCATTTTGTGAAAGTCTTTTAAGGAAACCTTTCTTTGTAAGCATAACAACAATATTTTCTTTTTGCATTAAATCCGACATACTAGTTTTTAAAACCTCCTCATCATAAATTATTTTAGTTCGACGTTCATCGCCAAATTTCAAACCCAAATTAATAGTTTCTTCTCTTATAATATTAATAATCCTTACTGGATTCAAGAGAATATCTTCATAATCTTTTATTAAGCTTAAAAGTACCTTAAGCTCATCTTCAAGCTTAAAAATCTCAAGGGCTGTAAGTTTTTGTAACTTCATATCAAGAACTGAATTGGCCTGAATCTCTGAAAGACCAAAATTTAAAACAAGTCTCTCCTTTGCATCTTTTGCTAATTTAGACGATTTAATAATCTTAATAACCTCATCTATATTATTTAAAGCAATATTTAAACCCTCAAGAACATGTGCTTTCTCTTTTGCCTTTCTCAAGTCAAATTCAATACGTCTTTCGATAATATTTTTTCTATGCTCAATAAATTCAAATAATAATTCTTCCAAATTCAACTGTTTGGGAATACCATTAACAAGAGCTAGATTATTTATACTAAAATGCTTTTTAAATTCAGTATATTCATAAAGCAAATTCATAATAACATGAGGATCAAATCCTCTTTTAACTTCAAGAACTATTCTAATGCCTTCTCGATCAGATTCATCTCTTATGTCCAAAAGTCCTTCTAGCTTTTCTTCTTTTGCCAAAAGCGCAACTTTCATAAGAAGTGCAGATTTATTTACCGTATAAGGTATTTCTGTAACAATTATAGCATTTTTATCTTCTGCTCTTTCTTCAATATGATATCTTGCTCTAATAACAACACTTCCCTTGCCAGTTTTGTACGCTTTAATTAAATTATCATTATAAACAATCTCTCCAAAAGTTGGGAAATCAGGCCCTTTAACTATTTTAAGCAAATCAAATACAGAAGCATTCTCATTATCTAGCATGTAAACAATGGCATCACAAATTTCTCTTAAATTATGAGGCGCCATATTAGTAGCCATTCCAACAGCAATTCCACTAGAGCCATTTACCAAAAGAAATGGAAATGATGACGGCATAATCTCAGGTTCACTTAAAGAATCGTCATAATTAGACTTAAAATTAACAGTCTCTTTATCTATATCCCTAACAATATATTCAGTTATTTTTTCCATTTTAGCTTCAGTATATCGCATAGCAGCAGGGGGATCTCCGTCAATAGATCCAAAATTTCCCTGTCCCCGTATTACGGGGTATCTAAGCGAAAAATTCTGAGCAAGTCTTACAAGAGCATCATAAATTGATTGATCTCCATGGGGATGATATTTTCCAAGAACATCTCCCACTATTCTACCAGCTTTTTTAAAAGCCTTATCAGAACGAAGTCCCATCTCATACATAGAATAAAGTATTCTCCTATGAACTGGCTTAAGACCATCTCTTACATCTGGAAGAGCTCTGGAAACAATAACTGACATTGCATAATTTAAATAAGACGTTTTTATTTCATCTTCTATCTTAACATTTAATATTTGTTCTTTATTTTCTCCAACTGCCATTAACGCTCCAATTACACATCAAGATTAATTACATTAAGTGCATTCTGCTCAATAAATTCTTTTCTAGGCTCAACTAAATCTCCCATAAGAGTAACAAAAATTTTTTCAGCTTCAATAGCATCATCTATATTCATCAATCTCATTTTTCTTCTAGCAGGATCCATAGTCGTTTCCCAAAGCTGCGTTGGATTCATCTCCCCAAGCCCTTTATATCTTTGAAGAGAAATACCATTGCGATTTTTAGTTTCAATAGAATCTAAAAATTTTTCTTTTTCTTTCTCTTCATAAAAATAATAAATACGATTGTCATACTTTATTTTATAAAGAGGAGGCATGGCTATGTATATATATCCATTTTCAATTAAATCTCTCATATATCTAAAGAAAAAAGCTAAAAGTAAAGTTCTAATATGAGATCCATCAACATCAGCATCTGCCATAATAATGATCTTGTGATAACGAAGTTTTGTAATATCAAAGGTTTTACCAACTCCTGCGCCAAGAGATGCAATTATGGGAATAAGCTTATCATTGGTAATCACCTTATCTTCTCTTGTTTTCTCAACATTAAGCATTTTCCCCCACAGTGGCAAAATGGCCTGAAAAAATCTATTTCTACCCATTTTAGCACTTCCTCCGGCAGAATCACCTTCTACAATATAGATTTCTCTTTCCAAAGGATTTTTAGAAGCACAATCAGCCAATTTTCCAGGCAATGCCAAGCTTTCAAATGCATTTTTTTTTCTTTCTGATTCTCTTGCTTTTCTTGCAGCTTCACGAGCACGAGCAGCTTTTATTGCTTTTCCAAGAATAGTATCTATTTCTAAAGGATTTAAATTAATAATTTCCAATAAATGTTCATATACAACAACTTCAACTATTTTTCTTATCTCAGAATTACCAAGCTTACTCTTTGTTTGACCTTCAAATTGAGGTTCTGGAACTTTGACAGAAATAACAGCTGTAAGTCCCTCTTTAAAATCATCTCCTGTAAGATTTGGAATATCTTTTTTGCTTATTTTTGAATTTTTAAAAGCTTCATTCATGGCCTTAGTAAGTCCACTTCTAAATCCCATAACATGGGTTCCCCCTTCTCTTGTATTAATGTTATTAACAAAAGAAAGAATGTTGTCAGAATAGCTTTCAGTCCATTTAAGACCCACATTAACAATAACATCATTAATAAAACCATCAATATAATAGGGTTGTGATTGAAAGGCTTTACTGTCATTAGTTAAATAATCTACAAAAGATTTTATCCCACCTTCAAAATAAAATTTTGAAGATTTTTCTTTACCAATTCTTCTATCTTCAATTGAAATGTATATTTTATCGTTTAAAAAAGCAAGCTCTTTAAGCCTTTTTTCAAGAACATCAAAATTATAATCTAAAGTTTCAAAAATTTCAGAATCCGCTAAAAAAGTAACTCTGGTCCCCGTAATAGAAGATTCCCCCACAATTTCTACTTTAGAAGTTGGAATACCTTTTGAAAAAGTTTGCCTAAAAATTTTTCCATCCCTATTAACATAAACCTCTAAAAAAGAAGACAGAGCATTTACAACCGAAATTCCAACGCCATGAAGTCCTCCAGAAACTTTATAAGTGCCTTTATTAAATTTACCACCAGAATGTAATTTTGTTAAAACAAGTTCAAGGGCGCTAATACCCTCCTCTTCATGAATATCGGTAGGAATACCTCTCCCATTATCAATTACAGTTATAGTATTATCTAAATTGATAATAACATCTATTCTATCACAAAACCCAGCTAAAGCCTCATCAATGCTATTGTCAACCACCTCATAAACCAAATGGTGCAACCCATTAACAGAAACTGAGCCTATATACATGCCAGGCCTTTTCCTAACAGCCTCAAGTCCTTTTAAGACCTGAATGTTACTAGCAACATAATTCATAAACCTTCCATTCATTTAATCAAAATCTAGACACAGATAAATTCTACATTAAAAAAAAAATAATATCTATTACATAGAAAGTACCAAAAACTTTTAAAAATTCACAAACAATTTAGATAGAATCCTAATTTAACATTATACTATATAATGTTAAAAGTATAGTGCTAAAACCAACAAGGACAAAAAAATGGAAAAATCAAAAAATATATGGAGCTTGATTTTAACAGAAATAAAAAAAGAACTATCAGAAGAAGAATTTTATGTTTGGTTTGAAAATTTGTGCTTTTTAGAATCAATAGGTGACAATATTAAAATATCTACTCCAAATTTATTTCATAAAAATCAAATAGAAAAAAGATTTACAAAAAAAATTAAAGAAATCCTTATAAAAAATGGCTACAATAATGTAGTCATTTTATTTACAAATCAACCGTCCAAAACTCATTTTAACAAACAAGAAAGCAAAAACCCGGCTTTTAACGAAACTTTTCCAAGTTTCGACAAGCTCAAAGAAAAAACACTCTCCAAAGAACCAATTCAAAATATTCAAGACCGTATAAAAATGTATATCAAAAAAGAAGAAGAGCCCACAAATTTTAAAAACCCCTTTCTTAAAAAAAGATATACATTTGAAAATTTTATCATTGGGCCAAATAATAAACTTGCATACAATGCCAGCTTGTCAATCTCAAAAAATCCTGGAAAAAAATATAACCCGTGTTTAATTTATGGTGGAGTTGGACTTGGAAAAACACATTTGCTTCAAAGCATAGGAAACAAAACAGAAGAATTACATCATAACCTTAAGATATTATATGTTACTGCTGAAAATTTTTTAAATGAATTTGTAGAAAGCATAAAGACACATGAAACAAAAAAATTTAAAAAAAAATACAGATACTTAGACATGCTACTTATAGACGATATCCACGACTTACAAAAAAAAGAAGGCATACAAGAAGAGCTTTTTCACACATTTAACGCCCTTTATGAAGACAATAAACAACTAGTATTCACATGTGACCGATCTCCTTCTGAACTTACAAATTTTACAGATCGATTAAAAAGCAGATTCACAAGGGGATTAAATGTTGATATATCAAAGCCCAATTTTGAACTCAGAGCAGCTATTGTCGAAAAAAAAGCAGAAGAAGATGGCATAAATGTCCCTAAAAATATACTAAATCTGGTTGCTCAAAAAGTTACAACCAACATAAGAGACCTTGAAGCTGCTGTAACAAAACTAAAAGCATATATAGATTTAGACAATATAGAAATTGATATTGATATTGTTGAAAAAATAATCAAAGAAATAATAATTTACGAGAAAGAAACAACCAATGAACCAAACAATAAAATTAATATCGAAAATATAAAAAAAATACTCTTAAGAGAGCTAAAAATCACACACAAAGATATTGAGGGACATAGTAAAAAACCAGATATAACAAAAGCTAGACATATTTATGCATACCTTTTAAGGAATTTTACAGAGCTATCAACAGTTGAAATTGGAAAAATTATTGGGGGGAAAACCCATTCAACAGTGCTTTATTCGATAAATAAAATAGATAGAGACAGAAATAATGACAAAGAAATTAACAATTTAATAACAGAACTTATGAACAAAATAAAAAAAAACTAAACTTAATTGAAAAATCAAAAATTCTTTTAAACAATTGAAACAAATAATTTATCAAAAAAAATAACAAAAAACAACCCATAATTCAACAAGATATTTCATTACATTACATTACATTACATACAATTAAACAATCAAACAGTAGCTTATTACTATTACTACTATATATATCTATAAAAAATAAAAATACAAAATCTATAAAATCTTACAAAGATAAAATGTAATAAAATATATAAGGAGGCATCATGCTAAATAACACATTTTTTATTTGCGAAACAAATCAAGTTATAAATGAGATAGAAAAAGCAAAGGGAATAATATTGAACAGAAATATGAATGACATTTGGAGTGCATTATTAATAGAGGTAAAAAAATCTAATCTCATAATCAAATCAACAGACAGGAATATATTTTTTGAAAGCACAATTTCAATTGTTTCAGAAACAGATTTTAAGGTATTAATTAATGCTTCAAATTTTTATGATGCAGTAAAAGCATTCGGTTTTTATAAGAAAATAAAAATAGTTCTTAATAAAAATAATAGTAAATTAGAAATTATGGGAGAGTTAAAAGACGAGAAAGAGGAATATGAAGATCATTTAAAAGAGCCCACTTTTTCATACGAAGAAATAGAAAATTACAATTATGATATGGTTGATGAAGATTACACTTTTGAAATTGAAATAAAACAAAAATCTTTTAAAAAAGTAATAAATAGAATAGCTTTTTCAGCACATCTTGACGAATCTAAGAATGTATTAAATGGTGTGTATTTTTCAAAAGATGAAGATTCTAAATTGCTGCTTGTTTCTACTAATGGTCACAGAATGTCTATTTGTAAAACAGAAGTCATGGTTGAAGAAGATGTGAATTTTATAGTTCCTGTAAAAATATTTAATTTCTTAAAACATCTTATGTCGGGAGAAGGTATGGTTAAAATAAAGTTTTCGGATAAAAAATTTTATGTTGAATTTGATAATTATAAAATAGCTTGCAGCTTAATTAATGGCAATTATCCGGATTACAAGAGCATTATACCCAAAGAACAGAAAAATAAGTCTTTAGTTTCGCTAGGCATTCTAAAAGATAGACTTGCAAGAGTCAATTTATATGTTGATAAATCAAGAAAGTTAGTTTTAACTTTTTCTGAGTTGCAATTAAAACTTCTCGGAGAAGATTTGATTACTGGAAGAAAAGGTGAATTTTTTATTAAAGATCCGAATTATCTGTATGATGGAGCAGATGAGGTTATGGCTATTAATATTTCATATTTCGTTGAAGCTATTAATGTTTTTGAAACTTCAAAGATAGAAATACAATTTAATTCGGGCAATGTATTGAAATTGAGCGAACCTGAAAATTTTAATTTTACGCACTTGATAATGCCGATGTCTTTAGGTTAAAGTGAGTTATCAATGCTATTTTGAATATTAAAATAAGCTTTTCTAGGTTTATTTAATATTGTTTTTTGTATTGTGGTATAAAAAATTGCTATGAATGATTCTGCTTTTAAAAAAATAGGTAATGTTCTTAAGGATTATTTAGATTCCAATTTGCTTGTTAATAAAAAAATAAGTTCGAAATTATTGATCGCTGATAAATGGAATCAGATCTTTGAGGCTTTATCAGATGATGTAAAATTTTTAGATTTTAAAAATGAGCAGATCCTTTTTATTGAAGTAAGTAATTCAAGTATTTTGTATAGTATAGCAATCAATAAGTCGAAGATAATAAATTCAATAAAAGAATTAACAGGTATTAAAATAATAGATATAAAGGTTTTGGTAAGGTAATTATTATTGACAATTGCATTTATATGCTATACCATGGTAGTGTTCAATTTGTAGCTTGGCAGCATAAAATTGTTTTTAATGGAGGAGCGTTTTGAAAAGGACTTATCAACCCAGTCGTGTTAAAAGAAATAGAAAATTTGGGTTTAGAGCTAGAATGAAAACTAAAGGTGGAAGACTTATTCTTTCAAGGCGAAGGGCAAAAGGAAGAATGAAATTAACTGTTTCTGATGAGAAAAAGAAATATTAGTTTAAAATCAAAAATAGAAATTCAAAAAATTTTCAAAGAAGGCAAGCTGATTAGATTTAGCAATCTTAATCTTAAAATGTTCTATAAATCAAATCATTTGGCTTATTCTAGAATTCTTGTTACCTTTTCTAAAGGCTTTAGGGGATCTGTTAAAAGGAATCGTATTAGAAGACTTTTTAAAGAAGCTTTTAGAAAAAGATTAGAATTATTAGAAGGGATTGCTTTAGATATTATTTTTGTAGTTTCTTATAGCAAGTTAACTTTGACTTATTTTAGCATTGAATCTCTTATGAAAGGTTTGGTTTTAAGGCGTGAAAGGGGCATAGGTGAATCAAAGTAGAAAAATTTTAAGAACAGTTTATTTGTCTTTATTTTTAATAGGTCTTTTCATGCTTATTAATGATATTTTTTCTTCAAACATTTTAAGTTCCAGGTCTTCTGATAAGGAAGTGCAGTTTGATTTAAACAAAAGTTTTGATGATAATGAGATGTTTTCAGTTAAGAGCAATGGCTTTAATTTGATTAATAAATCTCAATATATTGTTGTAGAAACAGGGATATATGTTGCTACTTTTTCTACATTTAAAGGAAATTTGGTTTCATTAAAGCTTAAAAATCATTTAAATTTGGAAAAAAATCCTACAGATTTGATTAATATTGATCGCAAAAATGAAACTTTTTTTGAGGTTAGTTTTGACTATTTTGTAGATGATTTGTTTTTGTATAAAAAGATAGATGATTTTAATCATGAATTTAAAGCTTATTTTAAAAATAATGGTAAAACTTATGAATATGTAAAGAAGTATACATTTTCGAAAAAAGATGAGTACTTGATGAAATTCAAAGTTACTGTAAATGGTCTTGAGGATTATGACTTATTTGATTTTGATTCTTATAAAATTATTTTTAGTTCTGAGATTGAAAGGTTGAGTGATAAAGCAAAGCTACAATATAATAATTATTTGTCTCAAATAATTTATTATGATAATAAGCTTAAATATGGTAAAGATGGTCTAAGAATTAACAATCCCAGATGGATTGGTTCTAGTACTAAGTATTTTGGGGTTTTGGTTTCTAAAGAAAATATGGAGGTTGAATTTAAGAAGGAAAGAGGAATTCTTAAATCGTTTATTGTTAATAATGTTAGAAATAAAAAAAATATTAGCGATGAGTTTTTTATTTATGCTGGACCCAAGGATAATAGATATTTAGACGTTTTTGACAATAGAGGTGACAATACCTTTGGTTTATTTGATATTTTTTTTGGAATGTCAGTGGAAAAGAGTTTTTGGCATTTGATTCAAGTTCCTATGCAAATGGTAATGCAAGTTTTTTATGACGTTATACCTAATTGGGGGCTTTCAATTATTTTTTTGACAATTGTTGTTAGAGTGCTTATCTTTCCTTTGACATTTAAGGGATTTAGAGCTACTGCGGAGCTTTCCAAGCTTCAACCTAGAATGAAAGAGCTTCAAGTAAAGTTTAAGCATGATCCTAAAAAGTTAAATGAAGAGATGGGAAGGCTTTATAAAGAAGAAGGAGTTAATCCTCTTGGGGGGTGTCTTCCTGTAATTTTGCAGCTTCCTATATTTTTTGCTCTTTATTCACTTGTAAATAATTTATTTTTATTAAGAGGAGCTAGTTTTATTCCAGGATGGATTGATGATTTATCTATCGGTGACAGTGTATATCATTTTGGATATAAGCTTTATTTTGTTTCTTGGACCGATATTAGAATTTTGCCTTTTATTATGATGTTTACTCAATTGGGATCTACAATTGTTAGTTCTAATATGGATTTAAAAAATCTTGGGGCGCAGCAGAAGTTTTTATATTTTGGAATGCCTATTATGTTTTTTTTCATACTTTACAATATGCCATCAGGGCTTTTGATATATTGGATTACAACAAATATTTTTACTATTTTGCAGCAATACTATATAAAGATGCATTTGTCTTAAAGGGGGAATAATAATATGAGCTATGAATTTTACGGAAAAACCGAACAAGAAGCAATAAAGAAAGCAATGAGAGATCTAGAATTAAAAGAAGGCGAGTTTGATGTAGAAATTTTAGATAAAGAAAGGGTTGGATTTTTATTTAAGAAAGAAATGATTAAAATAAGGGTTTCTCCTCATGTAAAGGAGGTTAAAAAAGACGGTTTTGAAATTAAAATTGGTAATGAAATTTGTGATAAAATTTTAGAATTTGTAAAAGAAATGCTAATTAAAATGGGATATTCTGTGCATTTGACAATAGAGCCCAAAGAAGGGGGATATGTTAAGATTTCTATTGAAACAGATAGTCCAAATATTTTGATTGGACGAGAGGGTAAAAATTTAGACTCTTTGCAGCTTTTAACAAATGTTTATGCCTCTAAGCTTATTGGTGAAAATGGGGCTTTTAATAGGGTTATATTGGATATTGGAGATTATAGAGAACGGTTTAAATCTAGGTTTATTAATTTAGCAATAAATTCTTTTCATAAAGTCAAAAGAACCAGGCGCTCTATTTTGTTGCCGTCAATGAATCCTTTTGAAAGAAGGATTGTTCATACAACTTTAAATCGTTATAGTGACATAAAAACTGAAAGTGAGGGAGATGGAAATATAAAAAGAATAAGAGTCTCTTATGTTAGAAATAATAGGTATGGTATCAACAATTCCCGTGGTTATCAGAAAAGAGATATTGGTTTTAAAAAATAGATTAATGGGCTTGCTTTGTATTGAATTTTAAAGAGGAATAATAGTATGAAGATTTTTTTAACCGGAATTGCAGGGTTTATTGGATTTCATGTAGCTAAAAAGCTTGTAGAAAAAGGTCATGAAGTTTTGGGAATAGACGTATTAAATAATTATTATGAACTCAAATTTAAGCATGAAAGATTAGAAGCTTTAGGGCTTTGTTCTAAGGATGTTAAAACGCATAAGATTATTAAGAGTGAAAAATATAATAATTTATCTTTTGCTTATCTTGATATCCTAAATAAGGATAAACTGCTAGAACTTTTTAAAGATCATAAGTTTACACATGTTTGCCATTTGGCTGCTCAAGCGGGCATTAGAGATAGTCTTGAAAATCCTGATAGCTATGTTTCAATAAATATTGTTGGGTTTTTTAATGTTTTAGATGTATGTAGAGTTTATAAAGAAAACATCGAGCATTTTGTTTATGCTTCAACTTCATCGGTTTATGGCATAAATGAAAATATGCCGTCTAGTGAAGATTCTATTACGGATCACCCTTTAAATTTATATGCAGCTAGCAAAAAATCTAATGAGATGATGGCGCATGCTTATAGTGCATCTTTTAATATTCCCACAACAGGGCTTAGATTTTTCACAGTTTATGGGACTTATGGAAGACCCGATATGGCTTTATATTTATTTTCAGATGGAATTAAAAATGGCAAGGCTATTAATATTTTTAATAATGGGAATATGGCTAGAGATTTTACATATGTGAGTGACATTGCAGACGGTGTTTACAAGGTTTTGAAAAATCCGGCTAAGAGTGATTGTAATTTTGACGTTAAAAATCCAAATTCGTCAACTTCTTCTTTTCCTTACAGAATATATAATATAGGAACCGGACACGCAACTAAGCTGCTAGATTTTATTAGTGAGCTTGAAGCAAATTTTGATAAAAAGGCCTTAAAAAATTATATGCCTATGCAAAAAGCAGATGTTGTGGAAAGTTGTTGTGATATTTTAAAGCTTAAAAATGATGTTGGGTATGAGGCTAAAGTTTCTATTCAAGAAGGAATAAAAGAATTTTCACAGTGGTATAAAATGTTAGAGTCTACCAAGAAGGCTTGATTTTAAACTTTTTTATGCAAAATAATAAATTTTATGTTTGGGTTTGATTTAATAATTATTTATTTTTTGATTTAAATTCAATTCAACTTCTTAGGTGTATAATTTATTATAGGCATTTGATAAAAGAAAAAATAAAATGGAAAGGAGTGATATAAATGGGTGTTTTAGATAAGATTAAACCAGGTGTAGTTTATGGGAAGGAACTGCATTTTTTATATGAAATATGTAAAAAGGAAGGATTTGCTATTCCTTCTATTAATTGTATAGGAACAAATTCTATTAATGCAGTTTTGGAGGCAGCAAAAGAAATTAATTCTCCTATTATGATACAATTTTCTAATAGTGGCTCTGCTTTTATTTCTGGAAAAGGATTAAAGATGGAAAAACCACAAGGAGTTTCAATAGTTGGAGCTATTTCTGGTGCTATGCATGTTCATTTAATGGCAGAGCATTATGGTGTTCCTGTTGTTCTTCATACTGATCACTGTGCTAAAAATTTGCTCCCTTGGGTTGAAGGCCTTTTAGAATATGGAGAGAAATACTATAGTCAGCACAAAAAACCATTATTTTCTTCACATATGTTAGATTTATCAGAAGAACCTATTAAAGAAAATATTGAAATTTCTAAAAAATTCTTAGAAAGAATGGCAAAAATTGAAATGTTTTTGGAAATAGAGCTTGGAATTACGGGTGGGGAAGAGGATGGAGTTGACAATTCAGATAGAGCTTTGCATGAACTATTTTCTACTCCTGAGGATATTTATTATGGATATTCAGAACTTTTAAAAGTTAGCCCAAATTTTCAGATTGCAGCAGCTTTTGGAAATGTTCATGGAGTATATAAACCGGGGAATGTTAAGCTTACTCCAAAAGTTTTAAAAGATGGTCAAGATTATGTCATATCAAAAACAGGAGTAAATATTGCTAAGCCAGTTTCTTATGTTTTTCATGGGGGGTCTGGATCTACAATTGATGAGATTAATGAGGCACTTTCTTATGGCGTTGTAAAGATGAATATTGATACAGACACACAGTGGGCTGCCTGGGAGGGTGTTTTAAATTATTACAAAAAAAATGAAAGTCGTTTACAAGGTCAATTAGGAGATGGCAAGGATATTGATATTCCAAATAAGAAATTTTATGATCCAAGAGTTTGGTTAAGAGAAGCTGAGGTTTCTATGAAAGACCGTGTGAAGATTGCATGCAAAAACCTTAATAATATTAATAGGAATTAAATAAAAATTCACTAATTTTTATTTGCAAGCTGCTTTTTGAGCGGCTTTTTTATTATTCTAATTATATTTTAGATATTTATAAAATTATTGATTGTTTGATATATATTTTTTACTATTTATTGGGTATCTTTTTTTGTTATTTTTGTTTATTTTTTCAAAACCCGAATAATAGATTAATTTATTTTTAAAATTATTATTAAATTCTGTGTTTATGAGGCTGTTTTGATTGAAGAAGTAATTAATTAATAAGATTTTTTTTAAAATTTTAAAAAAGCATTTTGTTTTAGATTGATTTTATGCGTTTTTATAGTGTTTTTTGTTTTTGAAAAATTAAACCTTGAGATTTGAGACTTAATTTCTTGAAAGAATAGGATTATCTTGAAAAATTCCAAGGAATGTGGATTAGCTGATTTTTATAATTTTAAAGGTACATAGTTAGAGAGTGCATTATGGATTAAGTATCACCATCAACAATATTAATTCCCAGTTCTTTGAGTTGTTCATTTGAGATTTTAGAGGGGGAATTATCAAGAGGGCTTGCTGCAAAAGAATTCTTAGGAAACAGTATTACATCTTTTATTGAAGTTGATTTTGTCATCAACATTATTAGTCTATCAATGCCAATAGCAATGCCACCATGATTAGGAGCTCCATATTCTAATGCTTTTAGAAAAAATCCAAATCTATCTTCTGATTTTTCTTTTTGAAATCCTATTATGTTGAAAATTCTTTGTTGAAGTTCTTTGTTATGTATTCTAATTGAACCTGAGCCAAGTTCTACACCATTTAAAACAAGGTCGTAAATTTCACCTATAGTTTTTTTTGGATTTTTTTCTAAATTAGCAATATATTGCTTTTTGGGAAGCGAGAACATGTGGTGAGCTGGTGAATAGGTTTTTGTATTTTCATCATATTCAAATAGTGGAAAATCATAGACCCATAGAAATTCAAATTTATTTTCATCTATTAGTCCAAGATCATTTGCAATTTTTATTCTAATTTGACCCATTGCTTTACATGCAGTTTCCCAGTTATTATTAGCTGTAAATAAAATTATGTCATTATTTTCTAAAGAATAGGTTTTCATTAATTCCTGTTCTTCTGTTTTTAAAAATTTTGCAATTCCCCCGGAAAATTTATTGTTTTCAATTTTTGTAAAATAAAGCCCTTGTGCCTTGTAAAGCTTTGCAATTTCTTCTAAATTGTTTATTTTTGTTCTTGAAAACTTGTCAGCTTTATCTTTTACTATTAAAATTTTAATTGAACCTTTGTTTTTTAGAGTATCTTTGAATATATTAAATTCTGAATTTTTTAGATTGCGACTTATATCTTGTAATTCAAGTTCAAATCTAGTATCTGGTTTATCGCTTCCATATTTGTTCATTGCCTTTTTGTATGTTATTTTTTTGAATTTTTTAGGTAGGTTAATATTGATGCAATTTTTGAATATTAAAAAAAGCATATTTTCTATTAATTTAAAAATATTTTCTTTTTTGACAAAGCTCATTTCAAGATCGAGCTGGGTGAACTCTGGTTGCCTGTCTCCTCTTGAATCTTCGTCCCTATAGCAGCGGGCTATTTGAAAGTATTTGTCAAATCCTGCTATCATTATGAGTTGTTTGTAAAGTTGTGGAGATTGAGGTAGTGCATAAAAAGATCCTTTGTGAATCCTTGATGGGACTACAAAATCTCTTGCACCTTCTGGTGTTGATTTTACAAAAGTTGGAGTTTCTAGCTCTAAAAATTTTCTTTTTATTAAAAAATTTCTAATAAGATGAGTAGCCTGACATCTTAAAATAATTTTATTTTTCAAGGAATCTTTTCTTAAATCTAAGTATCTGTATTCGAGTTTTGAGTTTTCACTTGCATTATTGTTATCTTCTATCATAAATGGCAATTCATTGCACTTTGAGATAATTTCAATGTTTTTTGCCAATATTTCAAAATGTCCCGTTTTCATATTTGCATTTATCATGTTAGGGGGTCTTTTGATCAACAGTCCTTGAATTTTAATGCAATATTCAAGTTTTATTTTTTCTGCGATCTTTAGAAGCTTTTCTTCATTTACCAGAACTTGAGCTTTTTCATATCTGTCTCTTATGTTTAGAAAGATAAATTTTCCGTGGTGTCTAATTTTTTTTACCCAAGCATTTATTTCAACTTTTTTGTCTATCAATTTTTCATTCAATTCATTACATTTGATAACTTTAAACATAATTCAGCTCACTATTATATTATAAATTTCTTTATCTGTTTTTGCATTTAAAATTTCTTTTTTGTACAGATCAACTTTGCCCACAACAGATGCTAAAATTCTAGGATAGCTAACGTAATCTTTTGCTGGGCACAGTATTAATATAAAAACATGACTTAAGTTCTTGTCAAGAGCATTAAAGTCAATTCCCTCATGGCTTATTCCTATTGCAATATGTATTTTTGATATTAAATTTGTTTTTAAATGGGGAATGGCAAAGCCTTCTTTTAGTGCAGTAGTAATCAACTTTTCTCTTTCCATTAAATCTTGGAATATTCTTTCTTTATCAATTTCAATGTTTATTACGCTTAGAAGTTCTCTTATTACATCAGCCTTATTGCTTGATTTTAATTCTAGAATAATGTTTTCCTTTTTTATTCTTTTATTTAGGTTGATATTACTAAGGATTTTATCGTAATTTATTGAGTAATCTAGTTTTTTTGCTCTTAAAGAAACTGTTTCAACTTCTTTGGTTATTTTTTCTAGGTTTAAGATTGTTTCTCTAAAAAGATCTTGTATTATAATTAAATGATTATTTGGGCATTCAAATGTGATTTTGCTACCTTCTCGTTTTATTGAGAAGGATATATTGTTTTTTCTTGCATTAATATATTGTGAAGAATCATTTTTAATTTGTTGTGTAAAAAATCCTTCTTTTCTTAACTCATTTTTAAAGTCCCATATAAGAATTTTGGCTAAATTATCATATTCAAATGATACGCATATGTGTGTATTTTTATCTATTGGGAGTTCTTTTTTAAGTCCGCTTTTATTTATTTTAAATAAAAAGTTTATTATGGGTGTTGCAATGATTGTTGGCAAAAACACCATTATTATTATGATTCCAAATATTTTTTGGCTAATAAATCCTGAAGATAATGCTACATTTGCCATAATAAGTGAAACTTCTCCTCTTGGAACCATTCCGGTTGCAATTTTTAAGGCTCCAAGTTTATTAAATCCTAAAAAGAGTGCTGGGATAAAGCAAAATATACTTTTAGTAATTATTGCCATTGCGCTAATTGCTAATCCTAAAATAAGAACTTCCTTTGAGAGTATTTCATTAATATCTGACATAAGTCCGATTGATGTAAAAAAGATCGGGATAAAAAATCTTTCAAAGATTGTTAGTTTGTCTTGAATTACGTATACAATGTCTGTTTTTGACATGGCAAGTCCAAATACATAAGCCCCAACAACAAAAGACATTCCTAAATTTTGGAAAATGCTTGCAATAGTAAGGGCTAGAGAGAGCGTTATTACGGTTGCTAAGGTGACACTGTTTAATTTTTTTAACAGTCTTGAGAGTGTTTCTGATATATATATTAAAGAGAAAGTTAAGCATAGCCAAATTACTATGTTTTGAACTATGGCTTTTATTGAGCTTGCTATATCAAGATCTGATATAGATCTTGATATAGTTATTACACTTGTAAGCATAAGCATTGAAAGCACATCATCAATAATTGAAGTTGAGATTATTGTCACTCCTTCTGAGGTGCTCATTTTTTTCTTTGCCGAGAGTATGCTTGCTGCTATTCCCGCTGATGTTGGGGTTCCAATTATTCCAATAAAAAGTGAGGTTGGGCTTATTAGGGGAACGTTAAAAATTATGCTTGCCATTAGTACAAAACTTGTGAAGGTTCCAACAACCTCTGTTATTCCAATAATTCCTCCGCGTGGCAAAAATTTGATAAACAATTTTAGGTCAGTTTCAAGTCCTGCTGTGAAAAGCAATATTATTGAAGCTATGGTAGAGATTGCAAATATTTTTTCATTTATTAAATAATTTTCTCCAATTTGAGTTATTCCCAATGGGAATAATAAAGGTATTTTAATTTTCCCAAAGGCATTCGGACTTAGAATTATTCCTGCTGTTATTTGCCCTATTACTTTTGGAATTCCTATTTTAGCTACTAGATTTCCTATTGAAATAGATGAGATTACAATGATTGCCAGACTCATGACAAAAGCAGACATTTTTACCTCAATGTCGTATCTTGTTGAGTATGAAAATAGAAGATTAGGTAAGTGCAGCAGTATTGTTGTGTAAAAAATTTTTTTGTTCATTTTTAAAGCTCTTTTGAAAAATTATATTTTAGCAAGTTTAATAAATTTTTAATTGCTAGTTTTTCTTTTTTTCCTACGACTGTTATTTTTATTTTTTCTTTGTATATTATTCCCAATATGATAATTTCTATTATGGACTTTGCGTCAGCTTTTCTACCATCTTTTGTTGTTATTTTTATGTCGCAGGAAGAATGTTTATTTGCGAATTCAGCAATGATGTTTGCCGACCTTGAATGTATTCCATCTTTATTTATTATCTCAATTTCTACTTCTTGCATTTTTTGCTTATCTTATTTGTTGTTTTTTTTCTCTTTCTCTTTGGTTGCTGTTTTGTAAAGTCTTGCTATTGCGCTATCAATAAGATTAAGAAGTATTTTCCCATCTTCTCTTATATGTATTATTTTCCCCCAATTAAAGTGAATATGTGCGTCTAATTCAAAAAGCTCATGTTCTTTTTTAATTGTAATTTTTAAATTATCAATATGTTTTTTGATATGAGTATCAAATTTTTCTAGCTTTTTGAGAATAAAATTTTTTTCATTCTCATTTAAGCTGTAATTAACCGTTTGAATTTTAGGTTCCATAATATGTTCTCCCTTTTTCAGATTTCAATTCATTTCTGTACTTGTTTACTGTTCTTCTAGAAATAGAGATTCCTTTGGATTTCAGTATAACAGAAATCGCTTTGTCTGACATCTTTTTATTTGCTTCTAACAACTTTTTTACTGTTATTTTGATGCTTAATTTTGAAAATTCATTTGTTTTTGCTCCACCAACAGAGCTAAAAAGCTCTTTGATTAATATTGTACCCCATTTGCATTTTAAGTATTTATTTTTTATTGCTCTTGATATTGTTGATTTTGATACACTAATTTTTTCTGATAAAATGCTCAAGTTCATTGGCCTTAAGCTTTTAAATCCTCTTCTTAGAAATTCTTTTTGCAATGTATATATAGCTATCCCTATTTTTGCAAGTATTTCGTCTCTGTATCGTAGGGATTCGATTAACCACTTTGCTTTTTTTTGTTTTTGGGGATTTTCACTTGTCCTTTTAAGTTCTTTTTTAAAGATATTAACTTCTTTGATTTTAATTTTAAATTTATTATTGTGATTTATTATTAATATATCTGGATCAACATAAAAATTAGTGTCGTCTGGGTCTTTAAATTCAAGTGTTGGGTTGGGGTTAAGTTTTTGTCTGATAATTTCTAAAGCTTTGTTAAATTCTTTGCTTCTTATTTTAAGCTCTTCTTTTAACTTTTCTTGAGTTTTTTCAAGAAGCTCTGCTTTTTCAAGAATTTTAATAATATTAGTTTCTAATTTATGATGCTTTGCTTGCAAAATTAACGATTCTATTATGTTGGGGACACAAATTCCAATTGGATCAAATTTTTGAATAAGTTCAATTATTTTTTTTACTTTTTCTTTTTCTTCCTTTTTAAAAAGATCGTAAGGGTTTATTATATGAAAACCTTTGCTGTTTAGATTGTTTATTAGTATTTCGCCTATTTTAATTTCATCTTCATTTATTCTTTGAATTCTTAGTTGCAGTAAAAGGTGTTCTTTTAAAGAAGTATTTGTTTGTGTTTTTTCAAGAGCTATGTCGTGTTGATTTTTTATCATATCATCTTCTTTATAAAAAACTTTTTTAAACCTATATGTTTTCAATGTTTCAAAAAATATTTTATTTGAGTCTATTTTTAGGCATTCATTATTTTCGATTTCTTCTAGTATAAGCTTTGTTAATTCTTTTTGATTAAGGCCTAATATTTTTATTGTTTGTATTTGAATTGAGTTTAAATTTTGAGATATTTTTAATTTTTGTTTAATCATATTTATATTAATGTATAAAAAAATCCACTAAGCATAATTACTAATGCTGGACTTATTTTATTATAAAAAAATAAAATAAAAAAATTAATTCCTACAATAGCCAGAGTTCTCAAAAGTTCTGTTTTGTTGTTTTCTATTTTTAAATATGTATTTTCAAGTAGAATGATTATTGTAATTATCCACAGCGCAACAATAATAGGTTTTAGATTTTCTAGGCAATAATTTAAAAAACCGATTTTATGTAGTATTAGGAGGATTATAATCATTATTATTATTGGGGCTGTTATTAATGCTACTGTAGCAATTATTGCTCCTGCAATTCCTGCAGTTTTCATTCCAACGTATGTTGCTATGTTTGTTGCAATAGGCCCAGGGGTTATTCTTGATATTGTAATCATATTGACAAATTCTTCTTTTGTTATCCAATGTTTATTATTAATTATTTCGTTGTTTATTATTGCTGCAATTCCATTACCGCCTCCGAAATTTAATAATCCGATTTTTAAGAATGTAATGAATAAATTTATTAAAATCAACCGATACCCTTTTTCTATTTAGTTAATATTTTTTTTATTGTTATATATTTAAATGTGTATACTAAAAAGAAAATTAACAATATGTATGATATTTTTATTTTTAATTTAAAAATTGCAAAAATTACAAAAAAACATATTGTCCATTTTATTATAGAATCATTTAACATTTTTTTGGAAAATTTTAAAACAACGGTTATCATTATGATAATTGAAGATATTTTTGCACCTTCGAGAAATTTTTTAACATGTATGCTATCTGGTACTAATTTTAGGTAAAGGAAAACCATTATTATTGCAATAATGGAAGGTAAAATTCCTGCAACAACGAGCAAAAGTGCGCATGGGAAACCTCCAAATTTTCTTCCTACTAGGAACACAAAATTAATCGCTGTAACTCCAGGAATAACATTTGATGTTGCTAGTATTTTGTTAAAATCGTCCTCAGATATTATTTTTCTTTTTTTTACAAATATTTTTTTAAGCTCAGATATAATTATTAATCCTCCGCCAATTGTAAGTGTTGTTGTTTTAAAGACAAGTAAAAACAAGTCCAGAATTTCACATATTTTTTTTTGTTTCTTTTTATACATTTGTTTTGTCAAATTTAGTAAAAACCTTTGGATACTAATTTTATCACAAATATTGTTGTAATGTTCATTTTGTTGTTGAGTGGCAGTAATGAAAACATGCTTTATTGTGGCTTTAAAGCACTGAGCCATTGTTTTAATTGGGGTTTTTATTGGAAGGCTTGTTTGTTTTTTGTGCTATAATTCAATTAATTTATGTGAAGCCTGGAAAGAAAGTTTAATTTGTTTAAGGAGTTTTTTATATTTCAAGATTATTTTAATTATATTATTGAGGGCGTGGTAGGTTATGGTCTAAAAGTTTCGATTGCTATAGTGCTATGGTATTTTTTAAAGTTAATAGTTAATAAAATGGGAAAAATTTTATTTAAAACTTTAGAAAAGTCCAGATTAGAGGAGAAGTTAGAGGTTACAGTTTTTAACTTTTTAAAATCTTTTTTTAAAATATTAACAGACTTTGTTATTGTTTTAATAATATTGCCATATCTTGGGGTGCCCACAACATCTATTCTTGCTGTATTTGGATCATTAGGGCTTGCCGTTGGGCTTGCTGCTCAGAATATTTTATCTAATTTTGTTAGTGGATTTATTGTTTTGAATTCTAAGTTTTTTAAGTGTGGAGATCATATTCAATGCGGAGATGTTGAAGGTTTGGTTGCGGATGTCCAGATTTTTTTTACTACACTTGAAACATTTAACAAAGAAATTATTAAAATTCCAAACAGTAAGCTTACATCCAATTTTGTTGTTAATTTTTCGGCATGTCCTAGAAGAAGAGTTGTGTTTTCTTTTCAAGTTCCCTATGATACGAATATTGGTTTATTAAAGGATAAAATAGAGGATTTAATGATTTTTAATAATAAGAAATTTAATGTTGAGCTTTGCGCTCCTACTCTTATTGTTAAAAAATACACTCCTTATTATATGGTTTTGCAAGTTCGATTTTTTGTTAATACAGAGGTTTTTTGGGATTTTCAATATTTTGTTGGGGAGTCTATTCAAAATGTTTTATTGGATATGAAAATTAAGGTTCCAATTTGTTTTGTGCCTTTTGATAAGCTGTATTAATGATTTTTTCTTGCAATAATTTCTGAGTAATAGTTTTCAATTTTTTTTGTGAAAAAATAGCTTGAAAATTTAGTGGAGTGTTTTTTTGCATTTTCTTTAAATTTTTTTAGTATTTCATCATCTTTCATTACTTTGTCTATGTACCGAGATAAGTTTTCATATTTTTTTATTAAGAATCCGTTTACCCCCTCTTTTATTACGTCTTTATATATATAATCATTTATTAAAATAGCAGGTATTCCAGCGGTTAATGCTTCTATTACTGTCATTGGATATACTTCACTTTTTGATAGGCTAGCAAAGATATCAGAAATTTTGTAGTAATAGTATATTTCTTCCCATGGAATTGTTCCTATTAACAATATTTGTTTTTCAAGCCCATGTTTGATGCTAAAATTTTTTATTTCCTTTTCTTCACTTCCTTTGCCAATAAGTATAAGTTTATAATTATTGTTTTGTATTAAAAGATCTTTTAAGTGTGTTACTAATAAATTTATGTTTTTTTCTTTATTTATTCTTCCAACAAATATTATTATTTTGTCTGTTTGCTTTATATTGTGCTTTTTCAAAATTTCATTTTTTTTTTCTTTGCTTAGAGTTTTTATAAAAAGCTTTCTATCAACTCCATTTGGAATTATTTTATAGTTAGAAGAATTATTTGAAAGTCGGAAATATCTCTCTTTTGCTTTACTTGATGGGTAAATAAAATGTTTTATTTTATTATAATGTTTTCGCATCATTTTGTCGGGTTTGATAAAATATTTAAAAATTCCTAAGTAATGCAAATAATAATCCCACATTGTATGGCTTGTATGAACTATTGGTATGTTGTGTTTTAATGCAATTTGTTTTCCAATTTTTCCCATAGAAAATTCGGAGTGAGTATGAATGATGTCTGGTTTATAGCTTTGTATTATTTTGGATATTTTTCTTTTGTTGGGAAAAGCTATTACAGCATCAAGTTTTTTATTTATTTGAATAGATGGGCATCTGTAAACGTTTTTTTCGTTTAAAGATTTTTTGGATTTTGGGCAAAATATGTAAACTTCATAGCCATTTTTTTCAAATCCTTCTTTAATTTGTTTTATTGATGTTGCTACTCCATTTTTTTCTGGGATATACGTATCTGTAAATATTGCGACTTTCATATTCTCCTCCTAGCTTAAGTATAATATATTTGCTACTTGGATTATAATTTACCTTGATGCAAGCGGTTTATTTATTATTGGGTAATGAGCAAGGTTTAAAAGAAGCTTATTTAAAAGAGCTTTTAATCAAAATGGATGCTTTTAAATCCGAAGTTTCAGTTACTAAAGTTTTTTTGTCAGAACTCTCAGCTGTAGGATTTGCTGAGAAATTATTTTCCAATTCTTTTTTTTCAAAAAAAGAAATTTTTATTGTTTATGAGTCTGAACTTTTAAAAGCAGGAAAAGATTTAGAGCTGGTGTGTAATGCAATTTTGAAGTCTAACAATAAAACTGTTATTTTTGTTTCTAATAGCAATACATGTAACATTGATTTTAAGAATAAGCTTAAGTTTATAAAAAAAGTTTTTTATGAGATTCCTGATGATGATAAATTTACATTTGTAAAAAGAAATTTTTTTAATCTTAATATTAAAATTACAGATTCTGCAATAAATTTAATGCTTTTAATGTTAAATTCAGATACTAAAATTTTGAAATTTTATATAGATTCTTTTGCGCTTTTTGCCAAGAATAATACCATTGATGAGGAAGATATAACTTCTTGGATTAGTTTTATTCGCTTTGAAAACACCTTTTCCTTATTTAATTCAATTTTGAGAAAAGATATGACTCAGTCTTTGATCAAGATTAAGTCTATTTTGGACCAGGGAGAAGATTTGCTTAATATTTTAATGAGTCTTATTTGGCAATTTAAAAGATTATTAAAGGTGCAAATAGATTATAATGCATGTGGGAGCTTACAGAGTGCATTGAATAAAAATAAAATCTTTTTTTCATTAAATAAAATTTATAGAGCAGGAATTAAAAATTATTCAATTCCAGAAATTAAAATTGTTTTGAAAATTTTATATAAATTTGATTTATATTTGAGAATTTATTCTAAAAATATTCATCAAAATTTGTCATATTTTTTAATATTCTCAATTTTAAAGCTTAATAATAATTTTTTAATGCATTATTCTACAGAATCAAAGTTTAATTTTTAATGTATGAAGCAAAAATTAAGTTGGATTTTATTATTTTGTTTTTTGTCTTGTAGATTTGAATCTAGATTGGCTGAAAATGTTTTAATAGGGTTTTTTGATTCTATTAAAAATTTTCAAAGCAATCCTGAAATGTTTTTTAATTATTTAAATATTCCAAGTGATGATGACCTGAAGGCAAAAATTCGTGGCTTAAAATCTCAGGCAAAGGACGATTTCATTTTTTATCCTTTGTTTTTTAACAATCTAAGATATGAGATAATAGGTAGGAAAAATATTTCTAAGGGCTTTGAATTTGAAGTTATTATTAAAAATATTAACTTTCAAAGCGGTATAGAAAAATTTTTGGTTAAATTAAATAAAATTGAAGGGAGATCTTTAAATATTAAAAATTTAGAAAAAAAAGAGCGTAAAAAAATATTTGACAATTTAATAAATGAAGTTATTGGAGAGTTGAATGATTTTGATTACACCGAGATTGTTCATTTTTTTAGAGTAGTTAAGAGTTCTTCTGAAAATTATAAAATAGAGCTTTTGGGAGATGTTTTAAATATACAGTCTAGAAATAAGCTTATTAATGATCTTTTTTTGGTTTTATCGCCTGGAATTTAAAATATTGTTTTATTTTAAAAAATGTTAATAAATAATAATCTAGTTTAAAATTTATTTATCTTGATTATTATTTTTTATTGAGTTTTCTTTTATTGCAAATTCTTTTATTCTTTTTGCAAGTTGCACGTTTACTTTTATTTTTTCTGAAATTTCGTTTTCACTTAAAGGAAATATATCCTTATAGGTTCCAATTGATTTTAATATTTTTTGGGCTGTTTTTTCTCCAATTCCGTGTATTTTTGTATACAATAGGGTTATTTTTTCTCTGCTTTTTTTGTTAAATCCGTTGGCCTTTCTGTGTGCTTCGTCTCTTACATTTTGCAGTATCCTAAGGGCAGGATGTCCGTGGGGTAGATTTATTCCCTTTTTGTTGGTTGTTAAGAATATTGTTTCTTGTTTTTTTGCCAACGAGCAGACTTTAACTTTGTTTTCTATTTTTAAGCCCTTTAAGATAGAAATAGCAGCATTTAATTGCCCTTTGCCCCCGTCAATTAAAATTAAATTTGGCAGTTCTAAATTGTTATTAATTATTTCCGAATATCTTCTTGAGATTACTTCTTTTATTGCCTTAAAGTCGTCAATTTCTCCTTTTAATAGCGAATTTAGTTTGTAAAGCCTGTAGTTTTTTTTAAAAGGTATTCCCATTTTAAAAGTAACCATAGAAGCTACTGTTTCTTGACCTTTAAGATGAGCAATATCAAATCCTTCGATTATTTTGGGAAGTTTGTTCATTTCTAGCAAAATTTTTAGACTCTCAAGCGCTTTGTTGCTTTTGTTTTCATATTCTCTTAAAGATAATTCAGCATTAGATATGGCCATTTCCATTATTTTTAAAATTTCTTCTGTTTCTTTGTAAATAATTTCTGTTTTTGTATTTTTAATTTCATTTATTAGTTTTTCAACATTTTTGGTGTCAATATCTTTGAGAAAAATATGAATTTTGTCTGGTACTATCATATTAATAGATGTGTAATATTGAGTCAAAAATTGTAAAATCAGCTCATTTTCTTTGCATATACTCTCATCAAAGTTTGCATCTCTTTCAACTAATTTTCCATTTCTATATTTTAATACTATTATTGTATTTACATTTTCTCCTGGATGAACATGTACATAGTCTATGTTTAAATTGTTGGTTTTTGTAACGATTTGGATTTGATTGATTTCTATTAAAGAATTTTTAATTTCTTTTAATTTGATAGCGGTTTCAAAATCTTCTTTTTGTATGGCAAGTTTTAATTTGATATCAATTTGACTTAATATTTCGGATATATTTCCATTTAGTATGGATTTTGCCTTATCTAGTTCTTTTTGATATTCTTTTTCAAGGTTTTCTTTGTGGCATACTCCAAGGCATTGCCCCATATGGTAATATAGGCAAGGAGCATTGGATTTTTTTTTACACTTTCTAATCTTAAATGTTTTGTTAATAAAATCTAGTACTTGGTCTAATTTTTTTACATTGGTAAATGGTCCAAAATATTCGCTTTTGTCATTAATTATTTTTCTAGTTTTGAAAATTCTTGGATATTTTTCATGGGTTATCCTTACCATGGGATAACCTTTTCCATCTTTTAATTTTACATTGTAATCAGGTTTGTGGGTTTTAATTAGATTGCACTCTAGAAGCAATGCTTCGTATTCGCTGTTTGTTGTAATAACTTCTATTGATTTTACATTTTTCATTAATATTTTGATTTTGAGGCTATTTTTTTCTAAAAAATAACTTTTTACTCTTGATCTTAGATTTTTTGCTTTTCCAATATAGAGTATTTTTTTATTTTCATTTAGCATCTTATAGCAACCGCTTGTGGTTGGTAATTTTATTACTTTTTCGAATAAATTTGTTAGGCTCTCTTTCATAATGTCAGGCAGTTTTTAGATTTTAAAAATCATCTTATGATATAATATTGTATCATAAGGCAGTTTGTTTTATGTTTTGGGGTATTTAAAAATATGGGTAATAACAAATAAAAGGTCAAAAATGAGATTAATTTTAATACTCTTGCTATCTTTTTTGTGCTTTTCTACTCTGTTATCTCAAGAATTGAAGTTGATACTTGATTCGAAAAAAAATTTTAAATTTATTCAAGATTCTAGCAATGTTACTTTTGAAAGGGATATGAGGGGTTTGCTTGGTATTTATTTGGATAGATATAAAGCTGTTTTAGATTTAAATAATATTGATTTGCGCTTAGAAATAGGAAGGGATAATAAATTAAAAGACACATCTTCAAATTATTTAGTTAGTGCAAAAAGTTTGAGAGTTTCAAATGAATTTCGTAATGTTTCTAATGGCTCTTTAATTTTTTATTCAAATCAAAATCCTGTTAAGTTTAAGCCACTTACAAAGAAGGCGTTCTTTTTTTCAGGCAATACTGTTTCTGATTTTACTATTAAGTTTTGGGTATATCGAACAACGTCTGTTACAGGAGAAATTATTTTTAGTTGGGATGGTTATAAAAAGATTAATAATTCGTGGGTAGATCAGTCTATTAGATTGGAAAGCGATGAGGGAAATTTTGTTTGGGTTTTAAACAATGTATTTTTAAAAGACAATAAAAATCCTATCAAAATTAGAATGAAAAGCAATGATGATTTTATTCCAAAGGAATGGCATTTGCATATTTTAAGATATAGGCAAAAGGACGGCATACTTGAATATTTGATAGATTCTAAACCTCAGGCAATAGAATATATAACAGATGATAAGAAGGAAGGATCAGGATATTTATTAAGTATTGGTAATTTTATTGATTTTACCTTAGGAACTTATTTTACTGGTGCGGTTGAGAATTTGGAAATACATAAAAGCTTTGAAGAGGTTAGTAATGCTTTTTTCTCAAAGAATATGGGATACATTATTACAGAGCCTATTAAGCTTTCTAAATATTATTCTCAAGTATTATCCTTTGATGTTGATTCCAATGTTCCTAAGGATACAGAGATTGTTTATTATTACAGATTAGATAATAAGGTATTTTATGATACAGATAGTCATGGGAATATTAAAAAAAATTTAACTGGGGCATGGATTCATTTTGATCCTAAAAAAGATTTTCCAGATTCAAAGATATCAAAATATATTCAAATAAAAGTTGAATTTTATCCTAGTGGGGATTCTGTAAGCAGTCCTTCTCTTTATAGTATGTCAATTACTTACGTTCCTGAAGCAGCTCCATTTCCTCCTGTGATAACAAAAGTTATTCCAGGCTCCAGGGAAGTTTTTATTGAATGGATTCCTGTTGTTAATAGCAGTGTTGAGGGGTATTACATTTATATTGGTGTTGTTTCTGGTAATTATCATGGAAAAACCGGCGGTGTTTTAACTTCTCCTATTGATGTTGGAAATCAAACTTCTTTTAAGATTACAGGACTTGAAGATGGAAGACTTTACTATATTAGTATTGCTGCTTACAATTTGGATAAAAGTGTTAATAAGACTTCTTTTTCAAAGGAAATTTCTGTAAGGCCTATGGAGATTTTTAAAAAATATGAATAACTTTAGTTTTGAGAAGGCTTTAAATTTTTATAAAAATGGTGATTTTAAAAGCTCTCTTGATAATTTAGATGTTTTTGATGAGAATTTTGATTCTCTTGCACTTAAAGCGCTTATTTATTTCAAGAAAAAGGATTATAAGGCTCTTTTATATGTTTTAAATACTTATCCTGTTGTTTTGAGCGAATATAATTTTTTAGTTAAACTTATAGATTATGGCAAAATTGAAAAAAATAAAGATGATTTAGGTCCTTTTGAGAATTATAATTTAGGTGTTTTTTATTTTAATTTAAAAGAATATGAACTTGCTTTAAGTTGTTTTTTAAAAGCTAAAGAGCAAAAATCTGATTTTGTACAAGCTTTAAACAATAGTGCTGTTTTATTTGAAATGTTGGGTAACAAAGACAAGGCTTTAAAATTATTTTTTGAGGCTAGAGATTTGGATCAAAACAATTCTCTAGTTAAGCTTAATATTTGGATTTTAAAAAATAGTGAATCTCTTCAAGCAGCAAACTTTTTAAAAGTAGATAAAATTTTTTTTGATGCCAATCTTGCTCTTGTTGTTAATTATTTAATGTATTATTTCTATTCTATTGGGGAAATAAGCAGAGCAATTAGGCTTTCTGAGAAATTTTTAACAGACTCTCATTATTCTAAATATATTTGGCACAATAGGGCAACTATTTTTCATAAAATAGGCAACATGACTCAAGCCACAACATCTTATGTTAAAGCCATTTTAAATTTTCCCAATATTTATACGATCTACAATATGCATATTGCAACAGTTGAGCTTTTAAAATTTTCTCCTAAAAAGTCTATTGAGAGAATGGTTAATGATTATTCCAACTTAGATTTGATATATTTATATGCAACCTTATTTTTTCTTAGAAATCGTGATCTTGAGGATGCCTATTTTTATATGAAAAAACTTTGTGAGCTTAATCCAGAACCTTATTCAAAATTTTTAAAATTGCTTGAGTCCAGCGAGGATATGTTAATTGAAACTCTGCTTGAAGAATTTGCAGTATCTTTAAGAGTAAATTGGTATTTAGAGTATTTATTTTTTATTGACAATTCTTTGAATTTGAGAGATCCTATTTTTGTTTTTGATCACAATATAAGAGTAAATACGTATATTTGGAGAATTAAAGATGAGTGCATTGAATTAAAATTTAGCAACAATGAGGAAAAAATGGTTCAAGAAATCTTGCATGAAGAATGTATTTTGCCCGAAATTGACATTTCTATTGGGGATTTTCAAAATTTAATAGAAGCTTATAAAGAGTTTAGAATAAATTACTAATAATTTATAATTTATTTGGTTGACAATAATAATATCTCTAAGATAATATGTATTAATGTTATAGGAGAGATGCCAGAGTGGCCGAATGGGGCTTCCTGCTAAGAAGTTGTCCTTTTAAAAGGGGACCATGGGTTCGAATCCCATTCTCTCCGTAATTATTTAAATATTGACAGCGTGTATTTTATTTATTAAAATTTGTTTTAACTCTGGAGAGGTGGCAGAGTGGTTTAATGCTACGGTCTTGAAAACCGTTGTAGGTGTGAGCCTACCGTGAGTTCGAATCTCACCCTCTCCGTAATTATCATTTAATTTTAAGTATTAAGATTGGGGGTGAAGGTTTTTGTTTGGTTGATATTCATTTTCTGTGTTTTCATGTATGGGGAATTGAAACTCAATTTTATCGCAGCCATTACAATCATTTGAGAATGGATTGTAAAAAACTATAATTTGGTTATTTTTAAAATAATATTTATATCTTGGAAAGATTGTTGTGAATTTTTTTTCCAATTCTTTTTGACTGTGTTTGCCTTTAACATAAAAATCTTTAATTCTGCTATTTAGCTGTTCTTTTAATACGTTTATTAGAGAGTCTAGCTGATCTTTTGATATTATTTCTGAAATTTCTATTTTTTTGTTTCCTTTTAAGTTTAAAGAATAATATTTCAAGAAAGTGCTTGATTCTTTTTCTCTGAAAGATTCTTTGTATAAAATAGATGTAATGCCAATATTTTCATTTTTAAATATTGTAAAATTGGAAAAATAAAAATATTCATTTTTTGAGTTTTTGGGTTTTGATATTTTATTTTCGATGTCTTTTTTCCATTTTTTTATAAGATTTTCAAATTCAAAGCTTGCATTTTCCATAAAAGGAATTTTTGCATCTATGTGGAGAATATTATTGTTTTTTAGTATTTCATTTTCTTTGATATTTTTAGTTTTAATTTCAAATTCGGAATTGACTTTACTTGAGACTGATTTAGAGCATGATAGAATAGATAATATTGAAAGAAAAATGATTAGTTTAGTTTTCACAATTTCTCCATTTTCTATTGAATGTTTTTATTGTAATAAATAGTAATTTTTATTACAATAAAAACTAATTATTTGTGTCCATAGCTCAGTTGGATAGAGCGTTAGATTGCGATTCTTAAGGTCGGAGGTTCAAGTCCTCTTGGACACGAAAAGTTTGTTAGTTTGGAGAGATGGCCGAGTGGCTTAAGGCGCACGCTTGGAAAGCGTGTATACAGTAAAATGTATCATGGGTTCGAATCCCATTCTCTCCGATTCCTAGGACCCGTACTATCAAGTATTGCCGAATCCCGTCAGGACTGGAAAGTAGCAGCGGTAAGTGATTTTTTTGATGAGTACGTAAGTCTTAGGTTTAATTTTGAACCCAAATGCAATGTTTTGCTTTATGTTAAGATATGGATTTGTCTTTTTGCGACTTTCAATTTTATTATATTTTTTATGTTTCATAAAATTCTTTTAAAGTAATAGTTCTGAGATATAAATATGTTGTATAGTATATATTTACTAATATTTTACTTATTAAAGCATAGGGAGGTAAAAAGTTAATGGCGTCTTCAAGAGGCACTGCTCTTAAGAAACGCCCCAGAGATTTCAACTCTCTTGAAGGGCAAGACTTTGTTATTGAAACTCTAAAGCATTCTATAGAGAAAAATAAAATAGCCAATGCTTATATCTTTTCAGGGCCAAGAGGCGTTGGCAAAACTTCATCAGCCAGAGCTTTTGCCAGATGCTTAAATTGCAGGAATGGTCCAACAGTTATGCCATGTGGGGAATGCAGCAATTGTAAATCTATTGAGAATGATAGCAGCCTTGATGTTGTTGAAATTGATGGTGCTTCAAACACCTCGGTTCAAGATATTAGACAAATTAAAGAAGAGATAATGTTTCCTCCTGCAATTTCTAAATATAGAATATATATTATTGATGAAGTTCATATGCTTTCCAATTCTGCTTTTAATGCTCTTTTAAAGACAATTGAAGAGCCTCCAAATTATATTGTTTTTATTTTTGCCACTACAGAGTCACACAAGCTTCCAGAGACAATAAAAAGCAGATGTCAACATTTTAGTTTTAAACTTTTATCTTTAGAAAAGATTTATAATATGCTTAAGAAAGTTTGTTTAGAGGATGATATTAAATATGAAGATGAAGCTTTAAAATGGATTGCGTATAAAAGTAGTGGTAGCGTAAGAGATGCTTATACTCTTTTTGATCAGATAGTTTCTTTTACTGATTCTAACATTAAATTAGATCAAATAAGATCTAAGATGGGCTTAACCAACGATGAATTTTTGGAAAAGTTGTCAGTTAGCATTCTTGGTGAAGATGTGAAAGAGTTAATTTGTGTTCTTGATTCTATTTTTTCATCTGGAGTGTCTTATGAGCAATTTCTTTTAGATTCAATCGAATTTTTTAGAGAGGCATTATTTTTAAAGATAGGTATTAAAAATTTTGAGTTTATTGGAATTAAATCTGAGGATTTGAAAAAGAAATTACTTGAGTTTGATTTGAACTATCTTGAGAGAATTATTGTTGTTTTGCTTGAAACTTACAGGGATTTGCAATTTTCGGTTAATCCAAGATATGAGCTTGAGATTAATTTTATTAAAATTTTAAGACTTAAAAGTTATGTTCCAAATCATGTTTTAATAAAGCAAATTCAAAATCTTGAAGACAATTTGTTAGAAAATATTGCTGCAGATTCAAGCAATTTTGATGTTTTATCAAATAATAAGAGCGAAGATGATTTGGCTTTTATTCCATCAAAATCTAACTTAAAATGTGAATTTCCCGAAATCAAATCTTTAGAAAAAGAGGAAGCTGATCGTGATGAAAATTTGTCAACAAAAATTGATAAAAATATTTTAGAGACCAATAGTATTGACGAGATTGATGAGATTTTTATTGAAGATGATAATTCGAGTAATTCAAATGATTTTATTGATATAAGAGATAAGCTTATTTATATTGTTTCAAGATATGTTCAAACTTTAGTTCATTCGGGAGAAGTTGTTATTGACGACAATGTTCTTTATTATAAGGTTTTTAGTGAGTTTGAATATAATGAGCTTCAAAATTATAAAGGTGAGATAAGATCTGAATTTTATAAAGAATTCCCCAATTTAAGCATTGTGTTTCAGAAAAATTTTAAAAACCTTGAAAAGGATTTTGAAAAAATAGAAACTGTAAAAAATATTTTTGGAGCAAGTGAAGTTCTGGAGGGATAAAAATATGGCAGTAAATCCGTTAGATTTTTTGAAAAATATGTCTAGTGTTAAGAATAATATTGACAATATTAAAAAGGAAATTTCTAAAATTACGGTTTGTGGTAAAGCAGGTAGCAATATTGTTACTATTGAGATGGATGGCGAATTTAATGTTAAAAAAGTTTCAATCAATAAGGAATTTTTTGATGATTTAGACAATGATGCTTTTGAACAAATGGTTAAATCTGCTTTAAATGATGCTGTCTCTAAGGTTAAAGAAGAGATAAAATTAAAAACCATGGGAGTTCTTCCTTTTGGAATGTAGTTTTTAATTTTGTAAAAGTTATACTTGAATTTTTCAATACAATGTTAAGTGCTTTATAATTTGTATTATTCCATATAAATGTAATTAATCAGATATAATTTTTGTATTGAATAAGTATTTTTATTTATTTAATTATTTTTTAATATATATCCTAAATTTTAGGAGGATTTATGTCAATGTTATTGCAAAAAACTTTATGTATTGTTAAGCCAGATGGAGTTAGAAGAGGTTTAATTGGCGATGTAATTTCTAGATTTGAAAGGGCAGGTTTAAAGATGGTAGCTGCTAAAATGCTTATTGTTGATGAGAGTTTGGCAAAAAAACATTATTTATACAATGATATTGTCTTTAG
Source organism: [Borrelia] finlandensis (assembly GCF_000181875.2). Classification (GTDB taxonomy): domain Bacteria; phylum Spirochaetota; class Spirochaetia; order Borreliales; family Borreliaceae; genus Borreliella; species Borreliella finlandensis. Next base: position 479,798 of record NZ_ABJZ02000005.1, read on the forward strand.
ACATAGTGAGGCTGTTTGGAATTCTTTAATTAAATTTATTTCAAATTCCCCTGTTTTTGCATTTGTTGTTGAAGGGGTTGAAAGCATTGAGGTTGTGAGGAAGCTTTGTGGTGCTACTGAGCCAAAATTGGCTATTCCTGGAACAATACGGGGAGATTTTTCTTATCATAGTTTTAAGTATTCAAATGAAAAAGGTTTTTCAATTTACAATGTGATTCATGCATCTGCAAATGAGGCAGATGCGATGCGCGAAATACCAATTTGGTTTAAAGACAATGAAATTTTAAACTACAAAAGAGATGATGAATGTGAGCATTATTATTGTTAATTTTTATAAGTCTATCTCTTAAAAGGAATAAGCTGTAAATTACCTTTGTGTTAGCCCGAAATAAGAGCAATTTTTGTACTTTTGTTTGAATTTTTGTATTTTAGGAGAATTCTTATATAGAAAATTGTTCTTAAGAATAGTGTTTTTACCTTGATTTTATGTTTTACATTATAATTGATTATATAAATAAATTTTGTTTGATAAAGTTTTTGATGTTGTGTTGTTATGTTTGGTAGATTGTCAATTGAAATAGAAAAAATTTCTAGTCTTGTGAAAAATGTTTATGAAAATACTTAGACTTTATTTGTTGTTTTTGTTTTTTGCTTGTACTTTCGATTATGATGAGTATTCTAGTAGATCTGATGTGGCCAAAAAGTTTCCTTCAATACAAATATTAGGAATCAAGTATTATGATGTTGTATACAATAAAGAGCAAACTGTTTTAAATTCTTTAAGCTTTAGTTATTTCAATGACTATAAAATTTATAAGGCAGAGAATGGAAGGTTTTTATATCATTCCCTAGATAATGAAATTTCAGGGAAGTTTAATAATTTGGAAGGTTCTTATATTACAAAGGATTTGGATATGAGGGATTCTGTAGAATTTAAAATAGAAGATAAAAATAATTATTATTTACTTAATTCAAATAGGCTTTTATGGAAGAATAAAGACAAGAAGTTGCAATCTCCCCCAAATGAGCTAGTATTAATTAGATTTAATGATAGCAAAATAAACGGAAGAGGATTTTCTTATTTTTTAAAGAGCAATGTTTTTTATTTTGATTCTGGAGTTGAAGGAATCATGAATTGAGAGATTTAATTTTAATATGGATTTTTATTATTTTTATTAACAATATTCAAGCAACACAAATAGAATCCAGCCTTAAATCTGAAAGGATTAAGGAAAGTGATGAGAAAAGCACCAATTTTACCTTTAAGTCAGATTTTGCACAAGGAGTAGTGTCTTCTTTTTATAAAAAAATTGTTTTAAAAGGGAATTCAGAGGTTATTTCCTCCGATTTTAATCTTAGAGCAGATGAAATTGAAATTTATGGAGAAAATGGCTCTTATCTTGAAGCTAGAGGCAATGTTTTTTATAAAGATTATAAGAATAAAATGAATGTTAAAGCTCAGTTTTTGTTTTTTAATAGAAAGTTGGATAATTTTTATCTTCAAAAAGGGGTTGAGCTTGAAGACTTAGAAAACAATATGATTGTTAAAGCAGAAAGAATTGAAGGCAGTAATAAAACTAATGTTTATATTATGCAATATTCTGTTAAAATATATAAGGATGATACTTTTGCAAGAGCTGAAAATGGGACTTATAATAAAGAAGAAAAAGAAATGATTCTTGAGGGGGTTCCAGTAATTTACCAGAAAGACAACTATTATTCTGCTTCAAGAATAATTTTCAATACAAAAACCAATAGGTATAAACTTGAGGGAAGTGTTGAAGGAGAATTTACTCAAGTTGAAAATGATGTTTCTGAAGAAAAAAAATAAAATAAAAGAGATTAAGGAAAGCCTTAACCTTGATTCTGTCAATAATGTTGTCTTAAAAGCAGACAACATTATTAAAAAGTATGGTGAAAAGCTTGCTGTTAATGGTATTACAATTAGCATTCATAAAGGTGAGGTTGTGGGGCTTCTTGGTCCAAATGGAGCAGGCAAAACAACAACATTTTATACTATTGTAGGCTTTATTAAGCCTAATGCAGGCAAGGTTTTAATAAATGATTATAACATTTCATCTCTTAATATGTATGAGCGCGCACGAATAGGAATTGTATATCTTCCCCAAGATGCTTCAATTTTTAGAGAACTTACAGTTGAAGAGAATATCATGGTTGCTTTAGAGAGAAGAGAAGATCTATCTAAAGCTGAGCGCAAAATAGAGCTTGTGAATTTGCTTAAAGAATTTGAGATAAAAAGAATACAAAGCCAAAAAGCGTATACTCTTTCTGGTGGAGAGAGAAGGCGAGCAGAGATAGCAAGAGCTTTGGCTGTAAATCCCTATTTTTTACTCTTAGATGAACCTTTTGCCGGTATTGATCCTATTGCGATTGGGGATATAAAGAATATAATAAAAATTTTAAAAGAGAAAAACATAGGAGTTCTTATTACTGATCATAATGTAAGAGATGCTTTTGATATAATCGACAGAGCTTATATTGTTTATCAGGGGCAAGTGCTTGATGAGGGCGATGTTGATTATATAATAAGCAGCGAGAAAGCCAAAAAGCTTTATTTGGGAGAAGAATTTAGATTATGAAAACAATAGATCATGAACTTTATTATGAATTTAGGATAGCTGATGATGTCAAAATGATTTATACTAAAAAGCCTTTTAATCTAAAATTAAAAGAACTTAGTAATGATAATTTTAACTTTGTTCCTAGGTCTAAGAAAATAAAATATTTAAAGCAATTGCATACAGATATTATTTATAAAGTTGAAGATGATTTTGTTAATTTTCAAGAAGGAGATGGTCTTATATCTAGCTCTTTAGATGTAGCCCTTGTTGCTTACTTTGCAGATTGTCTTCCAATATACTTTTATGATTCGGTGAAAAAAATTATAGGACTTATTCACAGTGGATATAAGGGAAGCTTTAATTTGATTATTTTAAAAATGTTATTTATGTTTGAAAAAATGGGATCAGCTTTTAAGGATTTGAAAATTGTTTTTGGGCCTTATAATAGATCTTGTTGTTATGAAGTTTCTGAAATTTTCTTAAAAGAAGTAAGTAATAAATTTAGCAAAGATTTATTAAATGCTTCTTTTGTTACAAGAGATGGTAAAATATACTTTGATAATGCTAGTTTTAATTTAAATTTACTTTCTAGTTTTAATTTAAATATTTATAATTCAAAGCTTTGTACGTATTGTTTGAAAAATCTTTATTCTTATAGAAGATTAAGAGAAAGTCAAAGTTATGCTTTAATTTGGAGAATTTAATTTGAATGTAAGAGATTTGTCTTTTAGGCTTAATTCAATTTTTGATATAAATAAGTATGAGCATATTGATAAAAATTTAAATGGGCTTCAAGTGGGGAATATTAATGCTAAGGTTAACAAGGTTGCCTTTGCTGTTGACGCTAGCTTTTCAACCTTAAAAGAAGCAAAAGGAAATGATTTTTTAATTACCCATCACGGTATTTTTTGGTCAAAAAAAGAGCGCATTGTTTCTAATATGTATGATAAAACAAAATTTTTAATTGAAAATAATTTAGCTCTATATTCGGTGCATTTGCCTATGGATGCTCATTCTGTTTATTCGCACAGCAAAGTGTTTTCAGATTTTTTAGGATTAAAAAATCCTTTTGCTTTTGCAAATTATGGAGGGTTTAATCTAGGAATTATTGCTGATTCTGTTTTTAGCTTTTCTGAAATTTTAGAAAAAATCAAAAAGGAAAATAAACATATTCTTTTTTCGAAAAAGTTCAAAGAATCGGTGAATAAGGTTGCAATTGTTAGTGGTTCTGGATACTCTTTTTTTGAAGAAGCTTTATGTCATGATGTAGATTTGTTTATAACCGGCGACACTTCTCATCAAATATATTCTTTGGCAGAAGAATTCGGTGTGAACTTAATTTTTGCAGGTCATTATTTTACTGAAACTTTTGGTTTAATTAAATTAATGGAAGATTTCAAAATTCAAGAAGATTTAGAGGTTAAATTTATTTGTAAAAATACTAATTTATAAGGATTTTTGTATGAGCGCTAAAAGTAAGCAATATTTCAATATTTTTGTATTTATTATTAGTTTGATTTTTTTTGATCAACTTTCTAAGTATTTGGTTGCAAAGTATGTTAAATTAGGCTCAATATATTTTTCCTTTTTTGATGATTTTTTTAGGATAATACATGTAAGAAACACAGGTATTTTATTTTCTATGGGCTCTAATATCCATTATAGCTTGAAAAAATTTTTTTTTCTTGCAATGCCCATTTTCATTTTAATATTTGTTTTTTATCTTTCTTTGAAAGAAAGAAATTGTATTGCCAGAATTTCACTTTTATTAATTTTTTCAGGGGGAGTGGGAAATGTTATTGATAGATTGTTTAGGCCTTCTGGGGTTGTAGATTTTTTAGATTTGAAATTTTATGGAATTTTTGGACTTGATAGATGGCCTACTTTTAATTTTGCAGATAGCTATGTTGTTATAGGTATGATTTTATTTTTAGTTTATGATTTTTTTATAAAAAGAAAAGCGCTTAATAAATGAAAATTTTGAGTTTTATTTTATGTATGTTAATGAACTTGTCATTAATGTTTCTAGTTTTCTTTTTAGAGTTTTTTTTAGTTGTTAAATTTAGCATTATTGTAAAGCCTTATTTGCAATTTATATTGATTTTTATGATGATTGTTTTCGCTGTTTTGGTGGGGTATTTTGTGTCAATTTTTATTGTAAGAAGTTTGCTTATTAGGTTGTTTGAACTAGATTAATAAAAAGAGAGGCTTTGTGTCTTTAAGGATTTTAATTACCGGCGAGGTTGTCGGTAAAGCTGGGATTATTGTTATAAAATCTTTTTTATCATCCTTTAAGGTGGAAAAAAAGATTGATTTTGTAATATCTGGCAATAATTTTACTACAGGCTTAAGAGGTCTTGGAAAAAAGCATGCCTTTTTATTAAAAAAGTATGGAATTGATGTTTTAACTTTAGGTGAAAATGCTTTTGCAAGGCCTGATTTATCTGATGATCTTGATAAGTATAATTTTATTTTAAAACCTTTAAATTGTCCTGCAAAATTAAAGGGATATTCTTATTTTATTTATAATATTAATGGCAAAAAATTGGCTGTGATTAGAATTGTAGGTCAAACAGGAATAACCAAATATAAATTTAATCATCCTTTTTATAGTTTTGATTTTTTTTATCAAAGAATCAAAATGCAAACAAATAATATTATTGTTCTTTTTGATTCAAATACTACAGCTGAGGTTAATGCTTTGTTTTTTTATCTAAAATCAAGAGTTAGTGCTTGTCTTGGAACTGGGAAAAGGATTTTAACAGCTGATTTGAGAATTTTAGATAATACTGCTATTATAACTGATTTGGGGAGAGTTGGGAGTTTAGACAGTGTTATTGGATATTCTCCCGATTTAGAGGTGGATAAATTTTTGAAAGGATTTTTAAATCAGAAATTTAATGAATCTTGGGAAGGCCTTGGTTTTAACGGTGTTTTAATTGATATCGATGAGAATGGCCATTCTTTTTCTGTAGAGACTGTTAGAGAATATATAGATTGTAAATCAAGTTTAAAAGATATGGATATTGTTTGATATTCATATCTTTAGATATTCTTTAAATTTTAATAATCTTATCTGTGTGATTTAATTTTATTAAGTTTTTATATATAGGAGGATGGATTATGCATAGTTATATTGTAGAAGGTGGCTATAAGATAGGTGGTCAAATTACAGCTAGTGGGAATAAGAACGCTGCTTTACCTTGTATTTTGGCTGCTTTGCTTACCGATGAAGAGGTTATTTTAGAAAATATTCCTAATATTAATGATGTAAAAGTTGTTTTAGATATTTTAAATGATATAGGAGCAGATATTGCAAGAGAGAGAAATACTTTAAAAATAAAAGTTTTAAATATTGTAAAAACAGAAATAGATTCTTCTTTTACAGATTTAATTAGGGCTTCCATACTTTTGTTAGGACCTTTTGTTTCTAGGTTTGGGGAAATAGATATGGCGCTTCCAGGAGGAGATGTGATTGGAAAGAGGAGGCTTGATACTCATTTTTACGGGCTTTGCAAGCTGGGGGCCAAGTTAAGCACAAAAGATAGAAGGATTGTTTTAAAGGCTAACAAGCTTGTTGGCGCTGAAATGTTTTTAGATGAAGCTTCTGTTACAGCCACAGAAAATATCATTATGGCTGCAGTTCTTGCTGAAGGAAATACCGTTATTATGAACGCTGCTTGTGAGCCACATGTTCAAGATTTATGCAATATGTTGAATTCAATGGGTGCTAATATTTTAGGAATTGGTTCAAATGTTTTAGAAATAAAGGGTGTAAAAAAATTAAGTGGGACCGTATTTAGAATAGGAGCCGATTTTATGCAAGTTGGTTCTTTAATTAGCCTTGCTGCATTAACAGGGGGCGAGCTAGAAATTAAAAAAGCAGATCCCCAGCATTTCAGATTAATTAGGCATGTATATTTAAGACTTGGCATTAATTTTGAATATGACAGGGAAAATGTATATGTAAGAGATAAGCAAGAATTAAAAGTTAAGTTAGATTTTGGTGGGCACATTCCAAAAATTGATGATGGCCCATGGCCAGCCTTTCCAACAGACCTTATGAGTATTATTGTAGTTACTGCAACGCAAGTAGAAGGCACAGTTTTAGTTTTTGAGAAGATGTTTGAATCTAGGATGTTTTTTGTAGATAAATTAATAAAAATGGGTGCTCGAATTGTGCTTTGTGATCCACACCGCGTAGTAGTTACGGGTAAATCTTCTCTTAAAGGTAATGTTTTGTCTTCTCCGGATGTACGAGCGGGAATGTCTCTTCTTATTGCTGCTTTTGTTGCTGAAGGTCGCAGCGAGATTCAAAATGTTTATCAAATTGAAAGAGGATACGAAGATGTAGCTAACAAATTAATTAATTTGGGTGCAAAAATCAAGAAAGTTAAAAGTCAATAGCTTAGTGTTGAGCTTTATTATATGTATGATTTATGGAAAATGTTTTTAATAAAAGGTAAAGATAAGGTATTAAGAGGTTGAATTATGAATGAAAATATATTACATTAATTTTTATTGTTGAGATTTTTTTTTATTTTATTTAGTTAGTCCGTAATTTGAAGTATTATTAGGGTTTTAGTATTTTTATCTAATATTATTAATTTTTTTATTTTATAGTTTAAAGATCTTAGTGTAAAAAATAATATTGAAAGATTGATAAAAATTTGCAGAGAGGTATTTCTGATTTTGAATTTTTATTTTTATAATATTAATTATTCTTTTAAATAAAGTATTTATTTCTCTGCTTTAATTCGTAAGAATGGTTTTAATTTTATTAATTACTGTTTATTTATGATTAATATCAGAATTATTAAATTTTTATTATTTATTATATCTGGTTTTAATTTTTCTGTTTTTGGTTATGATTTTTTTGTTGTGGCAGATTAATAGATTTTATTTATATCTTGGTCATTTAATGCATAACATGTTGACTATTAATTGTTTTGACATTGTATATTAATTTTTAATTTTTGAAATTAAAAATTAAATACTTGTTTATTACTGATGAATAAATTTGATTTTAGATTTTTTATAAAAAATGTTTTAGATGGGGATAAAATTTTATGTCTACAGATAAGAGCAAGACTAGGGAATTAATATTAAATGGCAATTTATACAAGGTTCTTTTTTTAATAAGTTTTCCTATTGTTATAACCAATATTATTCAAGCTTTTTATGATCTTACTGATATGTTTTATGTTGGTAAACTTGGAGCCATGCCTTTGTCAGCGCTTTCACTTGCTGGTCCTGTAAATTTTTTTATTATAGCTATTGCTATGGGAATGGCTACAGGAAGCATTTCTTTGATGTCAAAATGCATAGGAGAGGGAAATTTTTCTCGTTTTTCAAGATATGCAGGGCAACTTATTGTTTTAAACTTTGTTTTATCCTTATTTGTTACTATTTGTGTTTTTTTTTTAATTGATCATCTTTTAGATTTGTTGGGTGTAAAAGGGGAGCTTAAAGAACTCTCAAGAGTTTATTTTTATGTGACAATTTTTGCAATACCTATTATGTTTTTAAGCATTTCAATTACATATGTTTTAAATGCTCAAGGAGAAACTATCCTTTCAATGACAATAGTTTTATTTGCCAATATTGTTAATTTTATTCTTGATCCAATTTTAATATTTAGTTTTAATATGGGCATTGCTGGAGCTGCTTGGGCCACTTTATTTTCAAAATTGTTAACAGTTGTCTTTTATTTATTTTTGACTTACAGGCTAAATTATGGATTAAAAATTCATCTGAAGGATTTAGTGATAGATGTAAGATCCATTAAAGAAATTGTTAATCTTGGATTGCCTTCGACTTTTGGGCAAATAATGGTTTCGTTGTCTTTTTTTATTTTCAATTATATAGTTATTGAGATTAGTCCAAAATTTTTGGCGGCTTATGGACTTACAAACACCATTATTTCTTTTTTATTTCTTCCTGCTATGGGAATTGGTACTGGGATTATTTCAATTGTTGGTCAAAATCTTGGTGCTAAGAAGGTCAATAGGGTGGGAGAAGTTTTGAAAAAAGGGTTTTTTATTTCTTTAGCAATTTTATTGATAATAAATTCGATTGTTATTTTTAATAAACAGTTTATACTAAGGTTATTTACAAATGATTTAGAAGTTTTAAATTATGCTAATAATTATTTATTGTTAACAACTATTGGTACTTTTGGATATGGACTCCAACAAGTATTTTTTGGGGGACTTATTGGGTCTGGTAGGACAAAAATTGCAATGATTGTTATTTTTATTAGGCTGTGGCTTATTCGTCTTCCAGTAGTTTTTCTTTTTCAATATTTTGGCATAATTGAAAATTCTTTGGGTTATGCTTTTATAATTTCAAATTATTTGGCAATTATAATTTTAATTGTTTTTACTTGCACTCGTTATTGGGCTAAGCCTATTTTAATTAAAAAATACAAATAGTAATTAAGATTTATTTTATATTTGCATTTTGCCAAAAAATGGCTGATTTGTTTTTAATAAATTTAATGTCTTTGGCCTTAAAAATAGATTTTAGATTCTTTGTTAATCTATTTTTAAGTGTAATTGTTTGTTTGCAATAAAGCTTTTTAAGTAGAATTAATTTTAATAATTTTAGGTTTTAAATCATTTCTATTTGTTATTGTTTTTCAAAAATATATAATGTGTTTTTTCTTTTAGTATTGATTTTAGTTTTTAAATGAAAAGTTTTTGTTTCAAGCCCATTAAGTTTTTCTTTTATTAATTCACCTGTTTTGCTACCTTCTTTAAAAATTGCCAATGAATTTGCATTTATATCTTCTGTGCTTTTGTTTTTAAGGGTAATTATTAGATTATTTTTGCTGTCGGATTTGTAGTTTATTATTTCTACTTTTTTGTTGGTTTTTATAGTGCTAATAAGATAGGTAATTTCTTTTGCATTTTCTTTTGATTTTATTGTGCTTGTTTTTATGCAAGACATAAAAACAATTGAAATGCTAGAAATTGCAAGTATTGGCAATAATTTAAGCTTAAATTTTTGAGCTTTCATCATTTTTATTATATTTTTTTACTAGGGAAAGTGTTAGCCTTTTTGATAAAATAAAGGTTTTTGATCAATTTTAAATAGTGACTAGATTTCAAAAAGTATTTACTATTGTGTTAAATTTCATGTTTTTGAATGTGTTGAGTATCGCTTATTTTAAGTGGTTGCTTTTAAAGCTTTATTTTTCAACATTTTGTGTTTTTCTTTAATTAATGTAAAGTTTATATTAATTTTTAATACCATTATATGTGTAGTGAATTGAGTTTAAAAGTTTAAGCGTATTGACTATATTTTATAAAATGTGTAGAATTTTAAAGCTATTAAAATTTTTTAGAAAAACACGTAGTTCGGGTCAATTTCTAAAAAATTGATTTTTTTATTTTTTTGATTATTTGTAGCTATTTTCTTATTTTAATAAGAATAAATTTGTTAAAAATTTTTTAAAGAGATTAAATGTAAGTAGCTATTTAGAATGTGAAATTTAGGAGGTTAGTCATGGCAAAAGAAGTTTTTCAAAGAACAAAGCCGCACATGAATGTTGGAACAATAGGGCATGTTGATCATGGTAAAACAACACTAACAGCGGCTATTAGTATTTATTGTTCAAAATTAAATAAAGATGCAAAAGCATTAAAGTATGAAGATATTGATAATGCACCCGAAGAGAAAGCAAGAGGAATAACAATTAATGCTAGGCATATTGAGTACGAAACAGCTAATAGACATTATGCTCATGTAGATTGTCCAGGCCATGCCGATTATATAAAAAATATGATTACAGGAGCAGCTCAAATGGATGCAGCGATACTTTTAGTTGCTGCTGATAGTGGTGCTGAGCCTCAAACAAAAGAGCATTTGCTTCTTGCTCAAAGAATGGGAATAAAGAAAATAATAGTTTTTTTAAATAAATTGGACTTAGCAGATCCTGAACTTGTTGAGCTTGTTGAAGTTGAAGTTTTAGAACTTGTTGAAAAATATGGCTTTTCAGCTGATACTCCAATAATCAAAGGTTCAGCTTTTGGGGCTATGTCAAATCCAGAAGATCCTGAATCTACAAAATGCGTTAAAGAACTTCTTGAATCTATGGATAATTATTTTGATCTTCCAGAAAGAGATATTGACAAACCATTTTTGCTTGCTGTTGAAGATGTATTTTCTATTTCAGGAAGAGGCACTGTTGCTACTGGGCGTATTGAAAGAGGTATTATTAAAGTTGGTCAAGAAGTTGAAATAGTTGGAATTAAAGAAACTAGAAAAACCACTGTTACTGGTGTTGAAATGTTCCAGAAAATTCTTGAGCAAGGTCAAGCAGGGGATAATGTTGGTCTTCTTTTAAGAGGCGTTGATAAAAAAGACATTGAGCGGGGACAAGTTTTGTCAGCTCCAGGTACAATTACTCCACACAAGAAATTTAAAGCTTCAATTTATTGTTTGACCAAAGAAGAAGGCGGTAGGCACAAGCCATTTTTTCCAGGATATAGACCACAGTTCTTTTTTAGAACAACCGATGTTACTGGAGTTGTTGCTTTAGAGGGCAAAGAAATGGTTATGCCTGGTGATAATGTTGATATTATTGTTGAGCTGATCTCTTCAATAGCTATGGATAAGAATGTAGAATTTGCTGTTCGAGAAGGTGGAAGAACCGTTGCTTCAGGAAGAATTCTTGAGATATTGGAATAGGTTAAGACTTTAAGGATATATTTAATACTCTCTAAAGTTTAGGAGAATAAATTGATTGCTAAAGATAAGATACGCGTAAGATTATTTAGTTTTGATGTTAAAATATTAGACCAGAGTGCCGAATCTATTGTTAAAGCTGTTCAGAAGGCTAAGGCTCAGATTAAGGGTCCAATCCCTTTGCCGACAAAAATAAAAAAATATACTGTTTTACGTTCTCCTCATGTCAATAAAAAATCAAGAGAGCAATTTGAGATGAGAACTCATAAAAGGCTTATTGATATCTTAGAGCCTACTTCTGCTTTAATGGACTCTTTAATGAAATTAGAGCTTCCAGCAGGTGTTGAGGTAGATATTAAACAGTAAATGATATTTTAAGTATATGAATTTGAGGTATTTTAATGTTGGGATTGATTGGAAAAAAAGTTGGCATGACTCAGATATTTCAGAAAAATGGCATTGTGGTTCCTGTTACTGTTATAGAGTTTCAGCCCAATTATATTATAGGGAAGAAAACAGTCGATAGAGATGGTTATAGCGCTCTTATAGCAGGTTCTGTTGATCTTAAGAGCTCTAAAGTTTCAAAGCCCATAAAAGGTCAATATAAAGGTTTAAAAGATATTGAACCTAAAAGATATGTGATAGAGCTTAAGGGGCTTGACGGGTATGATGCTGGTGATGAGATTAAGGTTGATGTTTTTAAGTCAGTTAAGTATGTAGATGTTACAGGGACCACTAAAGGCAAGGGTTTTCAAGGGGCTATGAAAAGGCATAATTTTAGTGGTGGGCCATCTTCTCATGGATCAAAATTCCACAGACATCTTGGTGGAACAGGACAAGCCACTACTCCTGCAAGAACATTTAAAGGGACCAAAATGGCTGGTAGAATGGGGGGAAATCAACAAACTATTCAAAATCTTGAAGTTGTTTTAATCGATGAAGAAAAAAGAGCCCTTCTAGTAAAAGGGGCTGTGCCTGGCGCTAAGGGTTCTTTTGTTGTTGTTAAGAAATCTAAAAAGTAGGTATTTAGTATGGAAAGAAAAGTTTTTTCTAAAGATGGGAAAGAGATTGGAACCATAAATTTAGATGATAGAGTTTTTAATATAGAAATTAGTCATGGGTCTATTTATAATGCTATAAAAAATGAATTGTCTAATCTTAGGGTTGGAACATCTTCAACTAAAACCAGATCAGAGGTTAGAGGTAGTTCTAAAAAGCCTTGGAAGCAAAAAGGAACCGGTAGAGCTAGGGTTGGTACAAAGCGAAATCCAGTTTGGATTGGCGGAGGTATAGCATTAGGGCCAAAGCCTAGGGATTATAGCTATAGATTGCCCAAAAAGGTAAAGAAGCTTGCATTTAAGTCTGTATTAAGTTTGCGCGCTGCTGATGAAAATAGTTTTAAAGTTATTGAGAATTTTAATGTTGAATCTGGAAAAACGAAAGATCTTGCTTTAATAATAAAAAATTTTGCAAGTTTTAATGGTAAGGTGGTTATTCTTTTGGGCAATGATGATCAGATGATAAAAAGGGCTGGTAAAAATATAAGAGATTTAAAGATTTTATCTTTTGATAAACTTAGGGTTGTTGATTTATTTTATGCTAAGAATTTAATAGCTCTAGAATCCGCTGTTAACAAGCTTAATGAGTTTTACATTAAATAAAAAGGATGTTGAGGATAAGTATGAAGGCTTATGATATAATAGTTTCACCTATGCTTACTGAAAAAACTAATACTCAAAGGGAAAGTATTAATGTTTATGTTTTTAAAGTTAATAGGAGAGCAAATAAAAAAGAGGTTGGTGCAGCAATAAAAGAACTTTTTAATGTTACTCCAGTATCGTGTAATTTGCTCAATATTAAAAGTAAAGCCAAGGTTGTGGTGTCTCGAAAAGGGTACCCTATAGGTAAGGGAAAAACTTCTTCATGGAAGAAGGCATATGTTTATCTCAAAAAGGAAGATAAAATAGATATTTTTTAGTGGTTTTGGAGAAAAATAAATATGGGTATTAAGACTTATAAGCCAAAAACTTCTTCTTTGCGCTATAAGACGACTTTATCTTTTGATGATTTGAGCAAAGGTAATGATCCTTTGAAGTCTTTAACAAAAGGTAAAAAATTTAAATCGGGCAGAGATTCTTCTGGTAGGATTAGTATTAGAAGAAGAGGTGGTGGGCATAAGAGAAAGTATAGGTTGATTGATTTTAATCGAAGAGATAAATTTAGCATTCCTGCTCGAGTTGCTTCTATTGAATATGATCCTAATAGAAGTGCTAATATAGCTTTGCTTGTTTATAAAGATGGAGAAAAAAGGTATATTATTTCTCCTAAAGGCATTAAGGTTGGAGATGTTTTGGAAAGCGGTCCTAATGCTCCAATTAAAATTGGCAATGCCTTACCTCTTGAAAATATTCCTATTGGAAGAACTGTTCACAATATTGAGCTTAATGTTGGAAAGGGTGGACAGCTTATAAGAAGTGCTGGTGGATATGCTATGATACTTGCTTCTGACGGGAATTATGTCACTGTAAAATTATCATCTGGTGAGATGAGATTGATTTTTAAAAAATGTATTGCAACAATTGGTGAAATTGGAAATGAAGATTATGCCAATATTTCTATAGGGAAAGCTGGTAAAAGCAGGTGGCTTGGTAGAAGGCCTAAGGTTAGAGGTGTTGCTATGAATCCTGTTGACCATCCACATGGTGGTGGTGAAGGAAAAACTTCTGGAGGTCGTCATCCTGTGTCTCCTTGGGGACAGCCTACTAAAGGTTATAAGACTCGCAAGAAAAAGAGATATTCGGATAAATTTATTATTAAAAGAAGAAATAAATAGGAGAGTATAGTGGCAAGATCTATTAAAAAAGGACCTTTTATAGAAAAGAGTCTTTATCAAAAAGTTTTATCATCTTTTGGAAGTGAGAAGAGGGTTGTTATTAAAACCTATTCCAGATCTTCAACAATAATTCCTGAAATGGTAAGCCTTACTATATCTGTTTACAATGGCAAAGCTTTTATACCTATTTATATTACTGAGGATCTTGTGGGGCATAAGCTTGGCGAGTTTTCACCTACAAGGATTTTTAGAGGGCATGCTAAGTCAGATAAAAAGGGAAGGAAGTAAGTAGTTATGTTGGTAAATAGAAGATATACAGCAAAGGGCAAAAATTTACCCTCTTCTCCAAAAAAAGTTAGGCCAATAGCTGACAATATACGGGGAGAGTCTTATATTAAGGCTATTGCAGTGCTTTGTTCTATGCCTAATAAAGGAGCTAAGCTTTTAGAAAAGGTTGTTAAGTCGGCAGCATCAAATGCTATGTATCACAATAAAAATCTTTCCGAGGACATGATATTTATTAAAACAGTTATGGTTGATGATGGGCGTCGTCGTAAAAAGATTTGGCCTAGAGCTAGGGGTAGAGCTGATAGGCTTGTTAATAGAAATTGTCATATTTTTGTTGAAGTTGATGAAAAAAAAGATATTAAAGGATAAAGCATGGGCCAAAAAGTACATCCATATAGCTTAAGGGTAAAAATTAATAAGGATTGGAAATCAAAATGGTATTTTGATAAAAAATTGTATTCTGCAATTCTTCATGAAGACTTTTTAATAAGGCGAGAAATTATGAAGTTTCTTAAAGGGATTAAATTTGATATTTCTGATATAGAAATAATTAGAAATAATCCCCAAAAAGTAACAGTAGTAATTGTTACTCCAAGGCCTGGTTCTGTGATAGGGCTTAAAGGTTCTAATCTTGAAAAGATTGGTCAATTGTTAACTAAAAAAATTTCTAAAAAGATTAGCATTAAGATTAAAGAGGTTAAAAGACCAGAGCTTGATGCTCAAATTATTGCTAATGGGATTGCAAAGCAAATAGAAAATAGAGCGTCTTATAGGAAAGTTTTAAAATCATCTCTTTCTACCTCTATGTTAAAAGGTGCTCAAGGGTTAAAAATTAAGATTGCTGGTAGACTTGGTGGTGCGGAGATTGCTCGAAGCTTTGAGGTTAAGGAAGGTCGGGTTCCTTTGCACACTCTTAGAGCCAATATAGATTATGGATTTTCTGAGGCTCAAACTACTTATGGCATTATTGGAGTTAAGGTTTGGTTATTTAAGGGTGAAGTTTTAGGGAGACAAACCAATTCTGATGCTGGCCAGGTAATAAATAAAAAGTCTTTTAGGGAAAGAGGCGATGCTGTTAAAAATTTTGATAAAACTTTAAATAATAGAGAAAAGACTAATGAAAAGCAAACTAGGCTTTTGGATAAAAAAGATGGGCCATCTAAAGATGAAGTAGATCTTTTAAACAAAAAAAAACTTAGTGCGTCTTTTTCTAAAGAAAGAGGCGATTCTAATGAGCAGGATATTGGAGGATAATTAGATGTTAAGTCCAAAAAAGGTTAAATATAGAAAGAAGCAGAGAGGAAGATTGTCTGGAGAGGCTCAGAAGGGCAATAAAATTTCTTTTGGTGAATATGGACTTGTTTCTTTGGAAACAAATTTTATTACTGCTCGTCAAATTGAGGCTGCTCGTATTGCAATGACTCGTAAAATAAAAAGAGGCGGAAGGGTTTGGATAAGAATATTTCCTGATATTCCTTATACTAAAAAACCAGCTGAAACTAGAATGGGTAAGGGCAAAGGGGGTGTTGATCATTGGAATGCTTCTGTTAAGCTTGGCACTGTTATGTTTGAAATGTCGGGGGTTGTTGAGGAACTTGCTCAAGAGGCTATGTCGCTTGCAAGCTCTAAGCTTCCAGTAAAAACCATGTTTGTTGTAAGGCGAGATTTGAGGTAATTATGTTGAAAAATTTCAAAAATTTTACTCTTGAGGACATGAAGGCTAAAAGGCTAGAATTAAAGAAAGAATATTTAGATTTAAGATTTAAATCTGTTGTTGGTCATGTTGAAAATCCTTTAAAGAAAAGAGAGATTAGACGTGATATTGCAAGGCTTAATACAATGATTTGTGAATATGAATTAGGTATTAGAAAGGTTTAGATATGGCAAGAGAAAATAAAAAAGAATTAATTGGCAAAGTTGTTAGTGATAAAATGTCTAAGACTATAGTAGTAGAAATTGTTCAAAGAAAGATGCATCCAATTTATCATAAGTATTTAAAGGTTAGTAAAAAAGTTAAAGCACATGATGAAAAAGAAGTTTCAAAGGTTGGCGATAAGGTAAAAATTATTGAAGTTCGACCTATTAGCAAAGATAAAAGATGGTCTCTTGTTGAGGTTTTAGAAAAATTAAAATAGTTTTAATTTTTCTAAAGGAGGTTGATTATGATTCAGATGCAAACTTATTTAACAATTGCGGATAATACTGGTGGCAAGGTGGCTCAATGTATTAAGGTGCTTGGTGGCAGTAAAAGGCGTTATGCCAAAATTGGGGATATAATAACCATTGTAGTAAAACAAGCAATTCCTAATTCTTCTGTTAAAAAAGGAGATGTTTATAAAGCTGTAATTGTTAGGACTTCTAAAGAAGTAAGACGTAAAAACGGAACTTATGTTAGGTTTGATGATAATGCTTGTGTGATACTTGATGCTAATTTAAGTCCTAGGGGCAAAAGGGTATTTGGGCCTGTTGCAAGAGAACTTAGGGATGCTAATTTTATGAAAGTAGTATCATTGGCTTCAGAGGTTATATAGTAAAAGGGGGTTTTGTGAAGACAAAGTTGAAGATAGGTGATAGCGTAAAAATTCTTTCTGGAAAAGATAGGGGTAGAATAGGTAAGATTGCTAGTATAAATAGAAAAAAAAATAAAGTTATTGTTGAATCTTGCAATATGGTTAAAAAAGTCATTAAAGCTAGGACACCCCAAGAAAAAGGTCGAATAATAGATAAGGAGGCCGCTATAGATATTTCAAATGTGATGATATTTGTCAAGGGAACTTCTTCAAGATTAGGCATTAGATTTGAAAATAATGAAAAAATAAGGTATCTTAAAAAAAATGGACAGAGGATATAGAGTTTATGAATTATGTTCCTGAATTGAAGAAATATTATAAAGATAGTGTTATAAAAGAGCTTGTTAAGGAATTTGAATATAAATCTATAATGCAAGTTCCCAAGCTTGAGAAGATAGTGATTTCTGTAGGTGTTGGGGAGGCTGTTAGGAATAAGAAGTTATTAGATTCTGCTGTTTTAGAGCTTGCTCAGATCACGGGTCAGAAAGCTGTAAAGACAAAAGCAAAAAAAGCAATAGCCGGGTTTAAAATTAGGCAAGGACAAGAAATAGGCGCTAAAGTTACACTTAGGGGTAATGCAATGTATGAATTTTTATATAAGCTTATTCATTTGGCATTGCCAAGAGTTAAGGATTTTAGGGGAATCAATGGGGATGCTTTTGATGGTAATGGAAATTATTCTTTTGGGATAACGGAACAAATAATATTTTCTGAAATAGACTATGATAAAATAGAGAGAATATCTGGTTTGAATATTACAATTGTGACAACAGCTTCAAATGATAAAGAAAGTAAATCTTTGCTTTTGAAATTTGGAATGCCGTTTAGTAATTAGGGGATTTATAAGGTATATGGCAAAAAAATCAATGATTATTAGGGCTTTAAGAAAGCCTAAGTATAAAACAAGGCAAAATAATAGATGTAAATTGTGTGGTCGTCCAAGAGGATATTTAAGGGATTTTTGTATGTGTCGAATATGTTTTAGAAAGTATGCGTCTGAAGGATTAATTCCTGGCGTTTCAAAATCAAGTTGGTAAGGGAATTTTATGGCGATTACTTATTCAGTAGGAGACATGCTAACTAAATTAAGAAATGCAAGCAGAGTTGGGCATGGATCTGTAGATTTAAAGATGTCTAATATGAATAAATCAATATTAAACATTCTTAAAGAAGAGGGTTATATTAAGGATTTTAATTTTTTAGAAAAGGAAGGGATTGCTTTTATTAGGGTTTTGCTAAAGTATGACAGCAAAAGAAATCCTGTTATAAATAAAATAGATGCTATTTCTACTCCTGGTAGAAAAATTTATTCTTCATATAAAAATATGCCAAGAATAAAGAATGGATATGGAATATTAATTATATCTTCTTCTCAAGGTGTTATTACTGGCAAGGAAGCTAAAGATAAAAAAATAGGTGGTGAGTTGATTTGCTCAGTTTGGTAGTTTAATAGGGGGATGTATGTCACGTATTGGAAGACTTCCGATAAAGATTCCAGATGCTGTTAAGGTTGATGTTAAAGACAACTTAGTGATAGTTGAAGGTGTTAGGGGAAGATTAGTTCAAGATATAAAAGACAGTATTAATGTTAAAGTTGAGAATGGTAGTGTTATTATTGTTCGAGTTTTAAATGATAAAAAAGCAAAAGCCTACCACGGTCTTTACAGAAGTTTAATTTTTAACATGGTAAAAGGAGTGACTGAAGGATTTTCTAAGTCTCTTACTATAAATGGTATAGGATATAGAGTAGAGCAACAAGGCAATAGCCTTTTTTTAAGCCTTGGTTATTCAACTCAGTTTGAATATGTTATTCCAGATGGTATTAGTGTAAAGCTTGACGGGAATACTAAAATTTCTGTTGAAGGAATAGACAAGTTTAAGGTTGGTCAGGTTGCTGCTGAGATTAGAAGTTTAAAAAAACCAGAGCCGTATAAAGGAAAGGGCATTAAGTATGATAATGAAGTTATTAGAAGAAAAGTTGGAAAATCTGGTGTAAAAAAATAAATTTTAGGTTAATAATTATGAAAAAAATAAAAGAAGCAGAACAGAGAAAGCTTAGACGTAAAAAAAGAATAAAGGACAAAATAGGGCGCGGAGTAGCCAGTAGGCCACGAATTACTATATTTAAATCTAATAGGTATTTTTATGCGCAAGTTATAGATGATAGTAAGGGACATACTGTTGCAAGTATTTCTACTATTGAAAAAAGTCTTAATTTAGGCAAAAATATTGATGATGTAAAAAAACTTGGAGAAGTTCTTGCTAAAAGGCTTAAGGAGAAAAATATAAATAATCTTATTTTTGACAGAAATGGTTATAAGTATCATGGACTTATTGCAAGTTTTGCAACTTCTTTGAGAGAGTTTGGTATTAATATTTAAGGGAGTGTATTTATGGTAGATGTTCAGGTTCAAAGAAAGCAGATAGAAAAATTAATATCACTCAACAGAGTTACTAAGGTTGTTAAGGGCGGAAGAAGATTCTCTTTTGCTGCTTTCATGGTTGTTGGAGATGGAGAAGGACATGTTGGTTGGGGCTTTGGTAAAGCTAATGATGCTAGTGATGCAATAAAAAAAAGTTTAACAAGTGCTAGGAAGAATTTAAGATTTGTTCCTATTCGAAAAGGAACATTGCCACATGAGGTTATTGGTTGCTTTAAAAAAGCTAAGGTTTTAATCAAACCAGCTACTCATGGTACTGGTGTTATTGCAGGGGGCCCTGTTCGTGCTGTAATGGAGGCTTTAGGAGTGCATGATATTTTGAGCAAATCTCTTGGTTCTAATAATTCTATGAATGTAGTAAAGGCGACTTTTAAGGCATTTGATTTAGTTTTGAATGCTGAAAAAGTAGCAGAAATGCGAGGAAAAACTTTGAAAACTTTATGGGGTTAATGTATGATTAAAAGGAAATTAAGATTACAACTAAAGAAAGCTAGGTTTAATGCTTCAAGGTCTAGATCTAAGAATAAATGTTTTATTAGAAGAATGGAAAATAATAGAAAAATTATTTCTAAAAACAATATTAATGTGCAAGTTTTTCTTGTAAGAAGTCTTATTGGGAAATTAAATAAAAAGGTCAAAGTTTTAAAAGCATTAGGTTTAAATAAAATAGGCGATAAAAAGGTACATTTTTTAAATGAATCTATTAAGGGTATGCTTAACGAGACTATTAATATGATTTTATTAAGCGAGGTAATGTAATGTTTAACTTGTTAAAGCCTAAGGGAGCGAGCAAGCGACGTAAAATTGTTGGCAGAGGTCCAGGTTCAGGACTTGGCAAAACTTCTGGGAGAGGTCAAAAAGGGCAAAAAGCAAGAAATACTTCGCCAAGACTTGGGTTTGAAGGTGGGCAGACTCCTCTTTATAGAAGATTGCCAAGGAAAGGTTTTTCTAATAGTGATTATAAATTGGAATATGCAATTGTTAATCTTGGAGATATAGATAAAAAATTTAAGGATGGACAAGTTGTCAATTATGATACTTTGCTTGAAAATAAACTTATAAAAAAGAAAAATAAAAAAATTAAAATTTTGTCTAATGGTAAGCTTACGAAAAAAGTTTCTTTTGAGGTTTCTAAAATTTCTAAATCGGCTGAAAGCCTTGTAATAAAAATTGGTTGTACTATTAAATTAGTTTAAAGTGGAATAAAGATGAAAGAATTGTTTTTAAGTTTATTTACTGTTAAGGATTTGAGAAATAAGTTCTTGTTTACTTTATTTGTTCTTTTTCTTTTTAGAGTTGGTTCATATTTGCCGATACCAGGAATAGATTCTGTAGCGCTTAAAAGTTATTTCAAGTCGCAATCAGATTTTTCAATTGCCAATTATTTTGATTTTTTTTCAGGGGGAGCTTTTAGTAATTTTTCTATATTTATGCTTAGTATAGGGCCTTACATTTCGGCATCTATTATTGTTCAGCTTCTTGTTTATTCTTTTCCTTCTTTGAAAAAAATGCAAGAAGGTGACGGCGGAAGACAAAAGACTAAAAAATATACAAAATATTTAACAATGGTTGCAGCCGTAGTTCAAGGATACGCAACAAGCCTTTATGCTAAAGGTATTCCGGGTGCCGTTACCATTCCCTTTTATAGATATATATTTATTGCTATTTTAACGGTTACTACGGGGACATTTATCCTTTTGTGGTTTGGAGAGCAAATTAATCAAAGAGGTGTAGGTAATGGAACATCTTTGATAATTTTTTCTGGCATAGTGGTTAGACTTCAAGCGGCTTTGTTTAACTTATTCCAAAGCATGCAGGATCCTTCTCAAAATGTTAATCCTGTTTTTGTTATACTTATTATAAGTATATTTATTTTAGTTGTTATATTGATTATATATGAATATAAGGCTCAAATGCGAATTGCCATTCATTATGCTAGAGCAAATTCTAATAGTACAGTTAGTTCATATTTGCCAATCAAGTTGAATCCATCGGGCGTTTTGCCTGTTATTTTTGCCTCTGTTTTAATTACTCTACCTTTACAAATTTTAAGTGGTTTTGCAGAAACTTCTTCCATAGCCAGACAAATTTTATCTTATTTAAGGCCCAATGGTTTTTATTATACTTTTTTGAATGTAATTTTGATAATTGGATTTACGTATTTTTATTCTAAGATTCAGTTAAGCCCTAAAGACATAAGTAATAATATTCGTAAGAATGGGGGCGCTATTCCGGGAATAAAGTCTGATGAGATGGAAAAATATTTAGATGAAATTATGAATAAAACCCTATTTTCAGGATCTGTTTTTTTGTCAATTATTGCAATTATTCCATTTTTAGTGCAAAATATTTTTAGATTTCCACACGATGTTTCTAGAATAATGGGGGGGTCTTCTTTGCTTATTATGGTAGGGGTTGCTCTTGATACATTAATTCATATTGATGCTTATTTAAAAACTCAAGGATTTTCTCATGGAAATAAAAAGAATTATGCATTTTTGCAAAAAATTTAGGAGTGTTTGATTATGAAAGTTAGAGTGAGTGTAAGGCCAATTTGTGAAAAATGTAAGGTTATAAAAAGAAAAGGTGTATTAAGAATTATTTGTGATAATTTAAAGCATAAACAAAGACAAAAGTAAAAATTAGAGGAAATAAAATGGCTAGAATATCGGGAATAGATTTACCAAATAATAAACAATTAAAAATAGCGCTTACTTCTATTTATGGTATAGGTAGAACAAGAGCTTTGGAAGTTTGCAATAAATCAAGTATTTCTCCAAGCAAAGTTGCTAAAGATTTAGATAATGATGAAGTTAATCGACTTAGGAAGGTAATTGAGAGCGATTATGTTGTAGAAGGAAAACTTAGAAGTGAAGTTGCAATGTCTATTAAAAGACTTATGGATATAGCGTGTTATAGGGGCGTTAGGCATAGAAAAGGATTGCCTTTGAGAGGACAGAGAACTAAAACGAATGCAAGAACTAGAAAAGGAAAAAGAAAGACTGTAGCTAATAAGAAAATAGCTAGCAAATAAAATAGTTTTTAAGATTTGGAGGGCGAGTTGAGCGCAAAATTATCAACTAATAGTAAAAAAAAAATTAAAAGAAATATCGGAGAAGGAAACGTTTATATACAAGCTACTTTTAATAATACCATAGTTACTGTATCTGATATAAAGGGGAATGCTTTAGCTTGGGCAAGTGCTGGTGGAATGGGTTTTAAAGGGGCTAAAAAGTCGACCCCATATGCTGCTCAAATAACAGCAGAGTCTGCTTTAAATAAAGTGAGAGATTTTGGAATTAATTATGTTCATGTGTATATAAAAGGGCCAGGCATTGGTAGAGAATCTGCAATAAGAGCTATTGGTTCGATTGGTATGACTGTAAAATCAATTTCAGATATTACGCCTATTCCTCATAATGGATGCAGACCGAAAAAAACCAGACGAGTTTAGCTAGAAGGAGTTATGATGCCTGTGGAAAATTTTTTGAAAGATTTCACTATACCTGAAAAAATTGAATTTTTGAAAAGCCAAGGTGATGGGTCTTATGGTAAATTTACAATATATCCTTTTGAAAGAGGCTTTGGGATTACTATAGGTAATACTTTAAGACGTGTTTTACTTTCTTCTATTGAAGGGTATGCGATTACTGCTATGAGGGTTCAGTCCAACAATAAAGACTCTTCATCAAAGGTTGTTTCAAGTGAATTTGATTTGATTCCTGGAGTTTCTGAAGATACTCTTGAGGTTATTGCTAATATTAAAAATATTCATTTGAAACTTGGAGAAGGAGAGCAAAAAAAGACAATAAGCTTTAGTGTTAGCGGCAAAGATACCAATGTTTTAAAAGCTTCTCATTTTGAAAGAGATGGAGTTGAGGTTTTTAATAAAGATTTAGTTATAGCCACTTTATCACGTGATGTTAATTTGGATCTTGAATTTCAAATTAATTATGGTAGGGGTTATGTGTCTTCTGAGCAAAATTCTAAGTATTTAGAAGAAGTTAATGTTATTGCTTTAGATTCTATATTTTCTCCTATAGAGAAAGTTTCGTATTCTGTAGAAGATACTAGGGTTGGTCAAAGGTCAGATTATGACAAGCTTGTAATGGAAATTTGGACTACAGGTGTGATTTCTGCCAAAGATGCAATAAAAAAGGCTGCATCAATAGTAAGAGAGTTTTTGTTTCCTCTTGTTGATTTTGAAGACAATGTTAATACATCTTTTGAGAAATCAAAATCAGAAAGTTCTAACTTGCTTGATATGAGTATTGAGAAATTGAATTTGTCAGTCAGATCTTTAAATTGTTTGGCCAAAGAAAATGTTAGGACTTTAGGAGAACTTATTAGTAAAAACGCAGAAGAGCTTTCTAAAGCTAGAAATTTTGGGAAAAAAAGTTTAGAAGAGATAATCGAAAAACTTGGCTCTTATCGATTATATTTAGGAATGTCTAAAGAAGATGCTCTATCTGTATTGAGTAAGAATGTTAAAATATCTGAATAAAAGGAGAGTTTAGGCTGTTTCATGAAAACAAAATTGGGTTTTAATAGATTAAGTAGGAAGTCTAGTCACAGGAGAGCGCTTTTAAAAAATATGGTAATTTCTTTTTTTAAGCATGAAAAAATTTCTTCCACTAAGACAAAATTGTTCGAAGTTAAAAGATTTGCTGAAAGATTGATTACAAGGGCAAAAGTTGATACTGTGCATAATAGGCGAGAATTATCAAAATTTATAAATGATAAGCATATTTTAAATAAGCTATTTACCAAAATTTCTCCTGTTTTTAGACAAAGAAGTGGTGGGTATACTCGGATAATTAAATTAGGAAAAAGATATGGAGATGCGGCTGAAATGGCTATCCTAGAATTAGTTGAAAAGCCTTTAAAAGTTGAATAATTAATAATTTGAGGGCACTGTTTTAAAGATTAAATTTTAAATTGCTTTTAAACAGCATAGGAGTTAAATGATATGATATATATTATTTTTTCTTCTATTTTTGCTGGCTTTATATTAGGATTTTTAGTAAGAGTTTTTTTAGGTAGATTGTCTTTATTGGATTTAGAAAAAAATCTGAAAAAAGTAAGAGTAGAATCACAATTAGAGATAGAAAATGAAAGAAGGCAAATTATTGCTAATGCAAAATCTCAAATGCTTAAAGAAAAAAACCAGCAAGATAGGGATATAAGAGATCGGAAAAATGAGATTGTTAATTTAGAAAAAAGATTATTACAAAGAGAAGAAACCTTAGATAAGAGAATATCTGCTCTTGACAAACAGCAGTCTAGGGTTGATTTTAAAATTAAAGAATTTGAACAAAAAGAAAAAGTAATAAGAGAAAAAGAGGCTGATCTTGTTAAAAGATTGGAAAATATTTCTGGTCTTACAAGAGAAGATGCAAGAAAAATTGTAATTGAAAAAGTTGAGCATGAGTCTAAGAGAGATGCTCAAGTTATTATCAATAAAAGTGAGCAGGAAGCACAGCTATTAGCAGATAAGGTTGCAAAAGATATTTTAGTATCTACTATGCAACGTATTGTTACGGAGGTGAGTTCTGAGTTTACAGTGGCTTCTGTTGAGCTGCCTAATGATGAGATGAAAGGTAGGATTATAGGTAAAGAAGGGCGCAATATTAGGGCTCTTGAGACTTTAATAGGAGCAGATATCATTATTGATGATACGCCTGAAGCTGTTGTTATATCTTGCTTTGATCCAATAAGAAAAGAGCTTGCCAAGAGGACTTTAGAAAGGCTTGTTACAGATGGCAGAATTCATCCTGCTAGGATTGAAGAAGTTGTGTATAATGTTACCAATGAGATAAATAGCATTATTCAAGAAGAGGGTGAGAAGGTAGTTTTTGACCTTAATATACATGGGCTTGATAAGAGGCTTATTAGGGGGTTGGGAAGGCTTTACTTTAGAAGTAGTTATGGTCAAAATGTTTTAAGCCATTCTAAAGAAACGGCTATAATAGGAGAAATTTTGGCTAAAGAGATGAAATTAGATCCTGTTGTAGTAAAAAGAGCATGCCTTTTGCATGATATTGGGAAAGGGATGGAAAGTATTTCTGATAATAGCGAGGGACATGCTATTACCGGCGCTGAACTTGCTCAAAGTTGCGGAGAGAGCGAAATTGTTGTTAATGCTATTGCTGCGCATCATAATGAGGTGAAACCCGAGAGTCTTGAGGCTATTGTGGTTCAAATAGCAGATGCCATTTCAGCATCTCGTCCTGGAGCAAGAAGGGAAAGTTTAAATAACTATATAAATAGACTTAAAAGACTTGAAGACATTGCGTATAGTTTTGAGGGTGTTCAAAAATGTTATGCTATTCAGGCAGGTCGTGAAGTTAGAATTATTGTTGACAATGCTTTGATTAATGATGAAAAGTCAATTTTACTTGCAAGAGATATTGCTAAGAAGATAGAAGCTGAAATGAGATATCCTGGAAAAATTAAAGTTACAATTATTCGCGAAACCAGAGTTATTGAATATGCAAGATAGCACTATTAAAACCTTGATAATTGGGGATATAATAGGCGAGGGTGGATTAAAAAAAGTTTTTTTTAATCTTAAAAACATCAAGAATAAATATAGAATAGATTTGGTAATTGCTAATGGAGAAAATTCTTCAAATGGTTTTGGAATAACTCCAGAAATAGCAAATAATCTTTTTAGATCGGGGGTTAATGTTATTACTACCGGTAATCATGTGTATTCTAATTACAAAATAAATTATTACCTAAATAAGCAAACATATATCTTAAGGCCAAATAATTTTTCAGATTTGTTAGATGGGCATGGTTATTGTTTTTTAACTATTAGAGATGAAAAGGTTGCTGTTGTTAATGTTCAAGGGGTTTTAAATATGAATTTTATTGTAAAGAATCCTTTTGATAATACAAAAAAATTGGTTAATATGCTGAGTAATAAGGCTAGAACCATTTTTGTAGATTTTCATGCTGAAAGTAATTATGAAAAAGAAAGTTTTGGATATTTTTTAAATGGTTTTGTAACAGGTGTGGTTGGTACTCATACCCATGTTATGACTCAAGATGAAAGAATATTGTCAAAGGGGACAGCCTATATTAGTGATATTGGGATGACAGGTGGATTAAATTCTGTAATAGGATTTAATCCCAATATTTCTCTTAAGGGCTTGCTTGAATATACCCCCTTGAGAGCTGAAGTTGTAGAAGATGACACAATTTTACAAGGAGTTATTATTACTTCTAATTTAAAGACAGGCCGCGCTTTAAAAATTGAAAGGATTCAGAAATAATTTATTAAATATACTTTGTAAAAGGTATCCAGAAAAAACACGAAAAGAATTAATGATCTTAATTCTAAAAGGCAATATATATGTAAATTCTCATAAAGAAAAAAATCCTAAAATGTTAATAAACAAAACAAGTAAAATAGATTTAGTTGAGAATACTTGTCAAACATTTGTATCAAGAGGAGGTTACAAGCTTTTAGAGGCTCTTAAAGATTTTGAAATCGAAGTTAAAAATAAAATTTGTGTTGATATTGGCTCTTCAACTGGTGGTTTTACCGATTGTCTATTGCAGTGTGGTGCCAATTTTGTTTATTCAATTGATGTAGGCATTAATCAACTTTCTTATAAATTAAGAATTGATCCAAGAGTTAAAGTTTTAGAAAGAACTAATATTTTTGATGTTACAGAATTTAAGATTGTTCCCAATTTTGCCGTTGTAGATGTTTCTTTTAGATCATCAATAAGTATATGTGTAAATTTAATAGATAAACTTTCTGATAATTTTATTATAGTTTTGATTAAACCTCAGTTTGAGTTTAAAAGTTTAAATTTAGATATAAAAAATTTTAATGGTGTTGTGAGTGGTGAGTATTTGAAGATAATTTTGCAAAGCGTAATTGAAAAGTTCTATAAAAATAAATTACAAGTTAAAAAGATATTAAAGTTAAAAACTAAAGGTAAAAAAGGCAATCAAGAATTCATGTTTTTAGTTGTTAGGGCAAGTGTTTTAAGAATTGCAAGTTCTATGCAATTGCTTAGCAATATTGAATTTTAATATTTGTCCAAAGTCTTTTTATTTAATATTCCTGAGAACTTTAAGTTTAATTCTTCAAGTATTATTGGATTATTTTCTATTGTTAAAATTATTCCATCAATTCCTTTAATTTCAAGACATGTTAAGGTTATTTGAGCGATTTGATTAATTATTCCTTCAATTCCAAAACTATTTTCATAAAATTCTTTAGATAAGTTTATTTTAGCAATTCCTTCGCTTAGGCTTAAATTTAAAAGCTTGGTTTTTATAGGGATTAAACTTAAAAAATTATTTTTTAGCTCGTATTCATTTGGTCCTTTGATTAAAGATTTTAGTGTTTCTTCAAGAATATTTTTGTCGTAATATATAGCTCTTTTTACAGTTTGTCTTAAAAAATAACCTTCTGGGGTTACTTTTATAAAATAAAGTTTAATAAATTTTTTGTTTTTAAGGTTATTATTTCTTTGGTTTTGCTTGAACTCTTCTTCAAGTTTTTTTATTTCTGGTGGCTGGATTAAAAAACTTTCATTTTTAAGTATTTTTATATTTGTATTTTTATTGGTGTTTTTTTTAGCTTCAATTAATTTATTATCTTGTGTTTGACTTGATTCGAATAAACTGTTATCATAATTTTTTTCTTTAAAAATATGCATAATAAGTGAATTTTTGATTATTAATAGCACACTAATTATTGTTAAAACAATAGCAATTAAAATTAAAAGTATGTCTGACTTGGCTGAGCTTGAACTTTTTTTTCTTTTCAACACAAACACTCATGTGTAATTGGCATAAATACTAATATTTGCTATTATAATGGAAATATCGGAATAAATAAAGAGGTGTATTTGCTTTGCTTAGTTATAAAAAGGTTCTTATTGTTGGTAGGCCAAATGTTGGTAAATCTGCTTTATTTAATCGAATTTTAGATACAAAAAGAAGTATTACTGAGAGTACTTACGGTGTTACTAGGGATTTAGTTGAAGAGGTTTGTAAGGTTGATTCTTTTAAGTTTAAATTAATCGATACTGGTGGGTTTACTATCTTGAAAGATGAGATTAGCAAAATTGTTGTGCAAAAGGTTTTAAGCTCTTTAAAAAAAGTTGATTTAATTTTATTGGTTTTAGATATTAATGAAATTTTACTTGAAGATTATCAGATTATTGAAAGACTGAGAAAATATAGTAGTAAGGTGGTTTTGGTTTTAAACAAAGTGGATACTAAAGATAAGGAATGTTTAGCTCACGAATTTCATAATTTAGGATTCAAGCACTATTTTCTGGTTAGTGCAGCCCATTGTCGAGGCATTACTAAGCTTAGAGATTTTTTAAAAGTAGAAGTTGGTGAAGCTGGCATTGAGAGTAGCGCTGATATTAAGGTTGGGATTATAGGTAAGCCTAATTCAGGCAAATCTACCCTTATTAATTATTTATCTGGAAATGAAATTGCAATTGTTTCTGACCAACCTGGTACTACTAGAGATTTTATTAAAACTAAGTTTACTAGAAATGGGAAAGTTTTTGAGGTTGTTGATACAGCTGGGATAAGGCGAAGGGCAAGAGTAAATGAAATTGTTGAATATTATTCTGTTAATAGGGCGCTAAAAGTAATTGACATGGTAGATATTGTGTTTTTGTTGATTGATGTTAAAGAAGAATTGACTTCTCAGGATAAAAAAATTGCTCATTATGTTACTAAAAAGGGAAAAGGAATTATTATTGTGTTTAGCAAATGGGATCTTGTGGATGAGTCTAAAGGTTATTTTGAAGCATTAAAGAGCCGTGTGAAGTTTTTTTTCCCTATTTTAAATTTTGCTCCTATATTTAGAATTTCTGTTCATAAAAAGATAGGTCTAGATTCTCTTTTTAAAGAATCTTTTAAGTTAAAAGATCAGCTTGAGCTTAAAACCAGTACTCCAGATCTAAATAAAATGCTAAATTTATGGATCAAAGATTATCATTTAAATATTTCTCATAAAATCAAATATATTACACAAGTTAGTACGAATCCTGTTAAGTTTCTTCTTTTTGCAAATAAAATAAAGAATTTTCCAAATTCTTACTATAATTATTTAGTAAATAATTTGCGTAAAATTGGATATAGAAATATTCCAATTTTAGTAGAATTAAAGGAAAAAATAAGAGATTTAAAGTGAGATATATATTTTTATTCTTAATATTTAAGAGTCTAAATCTTTTTGCGCTTGAGAGTTTTTTTTATGATTTTGATGTAAGGACTAAATATTCAAAATATTTTAGTTCAAGCTATGCGCAAAAAAAAATAAGTCCAATAAAACATTTTATTACAGAAGATTATTACATTGAAGTTTCAAGTGAAATTTCTTCTGAGTATGTTTATTATTCTTTTTTTAATAAAAAAAAGAATGTGGATTATATTTTTCCAGGGTCTTACGTGATTAAAGTGGGCAAAGAGGGTATTGAGCAGATAAAAATATTTTTTATAAACAGAGGGGATACGTTTATTAGAATAAAGTCTTCAAAATTTTCTTCTATTGCTGATTTTTATTTAGTAAATACTTTGATTTATAAAGACGTTAAATTGCCCTTTAAGATTGAAGACATTGCGGTAATTTCTCTTGCTAATATAATAAATTATATTGGCAAGGTTATTGATTTTAGATATTTTATTCCTGAATATTTTAATATTTATAAAAATATTTCTAATATGCTAATTAGTTTAAGAAAATCTCTTGGATCTTTTCCCATTGCTGAGATTGCTGATGGTGCAATGGATGAATATGGTAAAATGGTGCATATAGAAACTGGGTTATTGCAAAAAGATCCTGTGGGGTTTAATTGCTCAGGATTTGTTAAATGGGTAGCGGATTCGATTTATAAATCAATGACGGGACGGCTTTTAAAAATTGATGATCTTAAGCTTAGACATATTGGCGTTAGAGGCAGTGGTTTTACTAGAAGTCAGGAATTTAATAAGGATCCTTTTTTTGGTCTTGATTGGATTCGTAATATTGCTTATAAGATAAATAATATTAATATAGATTTAAATTTATCTAAAATCAAGGAAAATGATGTCAATAATATTAAGTTTTTTGATTATATTGACAATCGTGGTTATAAAATTGAAAATTTAGAGTTTTTATTATATAGTCTGGCTTTAGATGAGCCTGGATATATTTATTTAGGATCTATTAGCACGGGTGTTAACAATTTATCAAGCATGGTGCTTCATAAACATGTTGTTTTGTTTCTTCCATTTCTTGATGAAAATAGGATTTTTAGGGTTTCTGTTAACGAAGTTAATGCTGAAACTTCAATCAAGTCTCTCCAGAAAAGATATCCAAAATCTTATATTCATTTAGTTAGGGTTAAGGTTCCCGAAAGTTTACCAATAGTGTCTATACCTATAAAGGCAAATAATCAATCATCATGATTAAAGCTGTAGTATTTGATTTAGATGGCACCTTGTATCCTGAGGCGGATAGAAATAAGCTAATGTTTTTTGAATTTTTAACTAATGTTAAGTTTTTTTTAGCTTTTAAACAGATTAGGAAAAAAATACGAATTTTACAAAGCAATCAATTTTCACCCTCAAACAGGGATGAACTCTTTTCTCTTCAGGTTAAAATGCTTTCTGAGTATTTAAATCTTGATGAGAATCGGTGTGCTTTTTTGTTAAATAAAATATATTATAGTCAAATTTTTAGCGATAAGTTTAAAAAACTCAAGCCCTATCTTGGAGTTCAAGATTTAATCTATTGGCTTAAATTCAAAGGAATAAAATTAGGTGTAATGTCAGACTTTCCTATTTTAGGTCGTGTCAAAAATTTATTAGGCATTCAAGACAGTTTTTGGGATATTCTTTATTCTTCAGAAGATACTGGATATTTAAAGCCCCATAAGGCACCTTTTTTAAAAGTTATTGAGGATTTGAATTTAAGGAGTAATAATATTTTGTATGTAGGGAATTCTTATGAATATGACATTTTAGGTGCTAGAAATGTTTCAATGAAAGCAGCTTTTTTTTCAAAAAAGAATATAAATCACAAGGAAATGATTGACTTTATTTTTCATGATTATAAAGACTTAAGAGAATATATACGTTTGAATATATAGAATATGGGTAAAATATTTTATGATAGATTTTGCGACTATTTTAGTTAACCTTTTTTTGGTTTCAATAGTTTTATTTGTTTATAGGCAATACGATAAACGTTCTAGAGCATTAGATAAAATTAAAAAGTTCGTTGATCTTACAAAGGTTAATCTTGAAGATTTTATTGAAGATAAGACAAAAGAGATTAATGATCTTGCTGTTGATATGGAAGCTTATCAAAGATCTAGTATAGAAATAATAAAAAAGATTGAGGAAGTTCAGCGAAAGATTAAAAATAAAAGCAATGATTTTGCAGAGGTTGAAAAAAAGATAGCCTATCATGATTCTATGCTTAAGGATCTTGATGAAATGACTTTTAAAGTTCAAGAGAATATACAAAGATTGCAAGTTGACGGGAAAATAGTAGATAAACTTTCAAAAACTTTAAAAGGATTTAATACTCAGATTGATTCGGTTGAATCAAATTTGAATTCAGTGTTAGAAAAATTTGACAAGACTAATAAAGAAAATCTCGAGTCTATTAAAATTGCTAGTTGGGAAAAGTTTGACACTAATATTAAAGAACTTGTTTTTAAAATGGATAATTTAAATAAAGAGATTAGTCTTTATGAAAAAGATTTAGCAAATATTGAAGAGAGAAAAAATGATATTTTAGTTAAGGGTAATGAGAAATTAGATTTAGAATTTAGCGATTTTCTTGAAAAGGTCGAATTTAATATTGGCAAATATAGCAAAGAGATTGAAAGTTCTTTTAATTTTTATGAAAACAAATATAAGTTAATAGAAAATTCTATAGAGCTTATTATGGAGAGTGTGAAGAATAAAATTAATGAAAAAGAAGATTTTATTTTAAATAGACTGAATGAAGAATTGCAAAATAAATTTAAGGATATCTTTGCATATGTTGATGATCGCTCTAAGGAAATTAAAGATAAGCTTGAAGATAAATTGGTTTTAGTGGACAATGAAATTTCTTCTATGAGTTCTTCTTTTAAAGACAATGTTTATTCAAGAATTAATTCACTTGAGGAGTCAATGCGAATAGAGATGGGAAAGTATGAAGAGCAAGTTGATGATGTTTTTGATAAATTTAGATCTCAAGTTGAGTTGAATCTTAAAAATATTTATGAGGATTATGAAGATAAAATAAGTCAAGTTGATAATAACATTAGAGAAAGGGTAGAGCTTAGTTTGTTAGATTTGAATTCTAAAATGGAAAGTGTTCAGTCAGGTGCTATTGATTTAATAAAGAGGCTTGAAGATGATTCTAATGGAATATATCTTGAATTTAAAGGTAAGTTTGGGGCAGATATTGAAGTATTTAGTGAAAGTTTTAAAGGTGATATTAATCAACTTAAGATGCAGTTAGAATCCCAACTCTTAGATGTTGATTCAAATATTCAAGAAAAGCTTATTGAGCTTAATGATAATTTGATTTCTAATTTTGAAGAAATTAATGGTAGGTTTAATAATAATTACTCAAATTTAAATAATAATATAAATGCCAAGTACACAGCTCTTTTTGAATCTTTGGATTCTAGCAGCTCTAAATTTGAAGATCAAATGGAATCTAAATATAAGAGCTTTACAGATAAATTAACAGCAGGAATGGATGAATTTTCTTTAATGTATGGTGAGAAATTTGAGACACTCTCTCAAGAGGCGACCAGTAATTATCAAGAATTTCAAGATTTAAACAAAAAATTAGAAAATGAAATTGAATCTTTTTATAATATGTTTGAAAAAACCCAAGAGACTTTAAAGGTAGATTTTAATGCTAGTTTAATTAATATTAAAGATGAAATTGGTAAAAATATAGTAGAGTTTAAAGATCGTTATTATGATGAGGTAAATATTTTTGTTACTCAGTTAGAAGAAAGCAAGCTTCAATATTCAAAGTGGCAAGGTGAAATGGATTCTAATTTAAAAAATATTGAATCTCAAATAAATAAAACAAATGAAGAATTTTTAAGTTTAATTCAGATTCAAAAAGACAAAGGAATAGAGCTTAGTGAGAGCGTTTTTAATGATCTGTCAGATCATATTCAAAAAAAAGCTATTGATATGCATGGTAGTTGGAAAGATGAGCTTATTGCTTTAAATAAATCTTTGCTTGATATTAAGGTCTCTAGTGAAGAGCTACTTTCATCTGCTACTTTAAAAATAGAAAGTTTAGAAAAAGATGTTAACGATAGAATGGAATATGTTTTATTAAAAACAGGCGATATTGAGAGCTTAGTGATAGAAAAATACAAAGAATTAAAAGATATGTCATATTCACAAAGTGATGAGGCTATATTAGGAATTAAAGAGTTTATTAATAGACAAACAGAAATAATTAAAGATAAAAGCATATTTATGCTTGAGGATTTGAATAAAAAATTTGATGATAAGAATAATTTTGTTATAAGCAAGATTGAAGAATGTGATTATAAATTAAAAGATTTCAAGATTGAATCAGAAGATATTTTAAATAATTTTAAGTCTGATCTTAATGAATTTATTGAGTCAAAACTACAAATTGTCTCTAATATAAAATCGGACAATCAAAAGCAAATTGATGATTTTTTAGATAGAATTTCTAAAGATATTTTAAACAGGAAAGATTCAATTAACAATGAAGTAGATAGTAAGCTTAGTGATTGGCAAAGTAAATTAAATGAAATAACTGTTAAAATTGAAAATTTATTGTCTTCAGGTAAAGTTGATCTGGATTTAATAGATTCTGAGGTGGCTACAAAAATTAAAGAGCTTAAATTTTCTATAGAAAGTCTTGAGAGTTATTATCTTGAGAAAATAGATGAGTTTAGAAATCAAGGTGCCATATACTCTGATGAGCTTTTGCAAGACATAATGAACCATTTTAATAAAGAGACTAGAGAACTTGAGGAAAATTTATCAAAAAAATTTGCTGCAGTTTTAAATAATTCAGAGGAATTTGTTAAAGAGGTTGATAGTTTATTGCAGGACAAAAGAAGCGATATTGCTTCTTTTCAGGCTAATATAGATATTACTCTTGATTCTCTTAATGTGAAGTTTAATGATATAAACAAAGAAATTAATGGAAAATACAATGAGGTGATATCTAATTATAGGGGGTATTCAGAGAATATTTCTAGTAAACTTGAAAATGAAATAATGCATGAGATTGAAAATCTAAGCAGAAGATTGACAGATAGAATAGACAGTCTTAGCAAAGGTATGGATGAAAATCTTCAAAAACTTAAGGAATCTTTTGATGTATCAAAATATCAAGTTGAAAAATTTGAATTGAAAGTTAAAGATTTAACAGATGATGGAGAGGCAAAAATTAACGAGCTTGTTAAAGAGATCGAACAGTATTATAAATCTAGATTAGAAGAAGCAATTGATTATAGAAGAACGATTGATAGCGATATTATGCAAGCAAAAGAGAGATTTGGGGAGATAACAAATGAGCTTAAAAATAATATTGAGAGTAAGTCTGAGTTTTTAAACGATCTTTATAAGGAAAGATTTAAACTTATTGAGAGTAATTTTGAAGAGAGATATTCTACATTTTTAATTGAAAGTGAGGGAGCTATTTCAAAAATTAGAGATGAAATCTATAAAACACTTACAAGCAATGATGAAAATTTGCAAATTAAGATTTCTGAAATGGATCAAAATTTTGAGATAATAGAGCAAAGATCAAAAGATATTTTAGAATTTGAAAAAGAATTGCAAGATAAAATTAAAGATTGTTACGGTTTTATAAATTCTCAATTTGGAGAGATTAAGGCAGGTGTTGAAGAGAATATAAAAAATCATTTTGATGTTTGTATAAAAAAGGTAAATACCTTGATTGATGATGACATTGTAAAGTATGAAAATGAAATTCACAAGAGAATTGATTCTTTAAAATCGATTGAGAGTACTTTTGATAGCATAGAGAAAAATTTAAATGATAAGGTGAGTGGGTGTATTGATAAAATAGCTAATGATTTTAATCTTAAGTATATTGAACTGGAAGAAAGGTGTAATGAAGGGCAATTAAATTTAGAGAATAAAATTGACAACAAAATTAAAGCCATTGATAATTTAGCTTTAAGTCAATATGATGGACTTGAGAAAAAGTATGCTGATATGTACGATGAGTTTTCAGAGAGATTAAATTCTTATATTGCAACTTTAAGCGAAGAGTTTAAGAGTTCGAATAAAGAGATGATTTTTGAACTTGAATCTCAACTGAAAAATCTTAAAAATCTTGAATCTGATTTAAATAATGTTGAAAAGGATGTTATTAGATTAAAGGAAGAATCTTATCACAATGTTTCATCACATCTTAAACTATTAGAAGAAGACTTTTTTAAAGATTTAAAAATTAGAGGCGAAGAGCTTAAATATTCTTTAGAAAACTTTATTGCCTCATATAATGATAAAATTCAAAATTTAGAATATGATTTGTCTAAAAATTTAGAAAACAAAACAGAACTTATTCAAAGTTTCCGTTTAGATATTGAACAAAAAATGAAACATGATAAAGAGAATTTTTATTTGGATTTTACTAAAGAATTTTCTTCTAAAAAAAAAGATATGCAGAGTGAGATAGCTTTAATGGAAACCAATATTACTGGGAAAGTAGATGAATTTGTTGATTTTGTAAATAATAAGCAAAGTATTATTGATTCT
Organism: [Borrelia] finlandensis; assembly: GCF_000181875.2. Taxonomy (GTDB): domain Bacteria; phylum Spirochaetota; class Spirochaetia; order Borreliales; family Borreliaceae; genus Borreliella; species Borreliella finlandensis. Next base: position 515,976 of record NZ_ABJZ02000005.1, read on the forward strand.
TGGTTTTTGAATATTAAAGATGATGTAAAAGATTGGCAAGAAAAATCTTATAGCACAATAGAAAAGAGAATAAATCTTGCTGAGCTTGGAATTAAATCATTTGAGAATGATATTTTTAATGTTAAGATTGGTTTAGAGTCTTTTAAAGATGGTTTTGAGATTAAGGCTGAAGAGATTTTTAACAATTTGCAAAACGAGGCTAAAAAAATTGAACAATCAGTTCATCTTGATTTTAAAAATATTGGCGAGTCATTAAATCTTAAAGTTTTAGATCTTGAAAAATTTGTTGATTTTAAAGTAGAAAAGATAGACGAAAAGGTTAATAAAAAAACAGAAGATATCTTAATTCAAGCAGAGGTGAAATTTTTAACTCAGCAAAAGGATCTTGAAGATAAGATTTTTGATCTTAATCAGAAATTAGAGCATGAATTTACAACCTTGTCTTCTAATCTTGATAAAGTAAGGCGGGAAATGGTTGATGTAATTTCTAGTGATAAAGAAAGCTTTGAAGGGCAAATTGAATTAATTAATAAAAATATTTCAGAATTTTCTGAGAAAATTAGTTTATACAGAAATAATATTGAGACATCAATTGAGAATGAATATAATTCGTTTTCTAAATCTATAAAATCAGATCTTGGTTTACTTGAAGATGAGCTTAAAAAAAGTTTAAAACATTCAACATCAGAGATTGAAACCATAAAGAGTGGTTTGCAAGAACAAATTGATAAATTTGAGGTTGAATTTAAGAAAAATCATAAAGAATTATTAAAAGAAGTTGATAATAATATTTTAGAACTTGAATCTAAAATATTAAATTGTGATATTCAATTTAACAAATTTATTAGTGAGATTAAAGACAATTTAGTTGAATACAAATCTGATTTGAGAGCAGAATTTGAAGATAGTTATGATAAAATAAATTTTCAAATCGAAAATCAAATTGAAAATTTTAAAAAATTGGATTCTGAACTTGAAAAGAATAATTCAATATTTTTGGAGGCTTATTCTCTTAAGGACAAGTTGGAAAAATTATGGGAAACTTTAAAAAATGAGATAGATCTTGCTCAGGAATATAAAAATAATTTTGAAAACGTTAACAAAGAATTTTATAATATTCAAAAAGAAACATTAGGTATTATTGAAATTTTTAATGAGCTAAAGTCAGAACAAGAATCAATTAAATCTATTAAAAATGATTTTAATAGATTTTTTGAATTTTACTCTTCATTTGATAGTAGATATAAGAGTTTAATTGAATCTTATGATGAAATGCAGATATATAAAGCTAAAATAAAAGAGATAGCTGACGAGCAGAGAACTATTCTTGATAATTATGAAAGAATTAGCAATAAAGAGAGCATATTAAAGAGTACTATAGAGTCTGTTGATAAAAATTTTGATTTAATAAATGAAGTGGAGAAAAGATTTAATAATTTAAGTAAAGAGAGTTCTAAGTTTCAAGACAATCTCAAGGATATGGAAAATGTTGTTTCAAGTCTCTTATTAAACAAAGGGTTGTCAGAAGAAGTGTTGATTAATGCTCAAAATTTAAAAGAAATGCTATTAGATATTGAAAATAAGTTGAAAAATACTATGACTATGAGAGAGAAGGTGGTGAAATCTGAGACAAGGTTGGAGAATTTAAATATTGCAGCAGAAGAGAGAATAAAAACTCTTGGTATTCTTGTCAAAACTGATTCTAAATATCAAGATAATGTTGGTCTTAATAATGAAACTGTTAGGAATTCTGTAATAAAATTAATGAGGCAGGGATGGAGTGCTGAAGAAATTTCTAGAGCTACCAAATTATCTATTGGGGAAGTTGAGCTTATTTTAGAGCTTGGTATAAGTAATAAAGGTGATTGAAGGTTATATTTATGAAGGCAGATTTAAATTTAATAAAAACATTACATCCTCTTGAGATAAAAGTAATTGCAAACAATGAAGAAGAGGATAATATTTCTGCTTCAATTATTATTGAAAAATTGGGGTTTAATGAAGGTCAAGCAAATAAAACAATTGAATGGTTAAATTCTAAAGGGATTATTGAAGAGATTTATAGGAAATTAAATGTATTTTATAAAGCAACAGAAAGGGGTCTTGGCGCTTTAAGAGATGGTTTTGTTGAAGAAAAAATAATAAATTTAGTATCTCAAAAAGCAGTGTTGGCTTCAAATTTAGTTTTAGAGCTTGATATTGATGTTAAAGAAGTAAGAAAAGCCTTTGGCAATTTGTTAAAAGAGGGCATTCTTTCTCTTGATTTAGATAAACAGATTATTATAAATTGCCTAGATGATGGCATAGAGGCTAATTATCAAAAAGTACGTGTTTTGTTGGAAAGAGCAAAAAATAGCGATCTTCTTAGAGAAAGTTTGACAACCGAAGAGCTTTTATTAATATCAAATTTTGCCAAGAAAAAAGGAGCAGACTCTGTATTTTTTAAAATAATAGAAAAATTTGATTTAAGGTTTAGATTATCTAGTTTTGGATTGGAAGTTAAAAATTTTTTAATGAAAAGCAAATTAACTGGAGATGAGCTTACTAAGCTTACTCCCGAAATTTTAAAAAATAAAACGTATGAGAATAAAAAATTTAGAGCTTACAATATTCATATTCCATCAGCTAAGACTTTTATTGGGCGTGCCAATTCTTATTTAGATTATATTTCTAAAATTAAAGACAAATTAGTAGGTCTTGGCTTTCAAGAGTTTGATGGTCCTTTGGTAGAAACAGAATTTTTTAACAACGATGCTCTTTTTATGCCCCAATTTCATCCTTCTCGTGATATTAAGGATGTTTATTACATTTCAGATCCTAGTATGCAAGAATCTTTGCCAGAACCTTATTTTTCTAATGTAAAATTAGCCCATGAAACAGGATATGCAACAGGTTCAAGGGGCTGGAGATATAGTTTTAGTGAAGATCTCTCTAAGAGATTGGTTTTAAGAACCCATGGTACCGTTCTTTCTGCAAAACAATTAGTTAATGCCAAAAATCCAAGCAGATATTTTGGAGTTATTAGATGTTTTAGGTATGATCAAGTAGATGCAACTCACGGAGTAGATTTTTATCAAACCGAAGGGATTGTTATTGAGGATGGTGTTAGTATTAAAACTTTGCTTGGCCTTCTTGAAATTTTTGCCAAAGAGCTTGCAGGCGCTACAGAAATTAAATATGTTCCCGCATATTTTCCCTTTACTGAACCTTCGATTGAGATACATGTAAAGCATCCTGTTCTTGGTTGGTTTGAACTTGGAGGAAGTGGAATTTTTAGACCAGAAGTTACAAAGCCTTTAGGCATTGATCTACCTGTTATTGCTTGGGGAATTGGAATAGATAGAATGGCTTTAATGCACTTGGGTCTAAATGATTTAAGAGATCTATTTACTTATGATATTGGTGATGTTATTTTAAGACGAGGAAAGATAGATGCCAAAGTTAGAAATTTATAAAAATCTTTTTTTAGATAAAATAGGAAAAAATTTTACAAATTTAGAGATTTCGAAATTACTTGAACCATTTAAGGCAGAATTTGATGGGTTTGATGAGAGTTCGGGAAAAATCAAAATAGAATTTAATGATACAAATAGGCCAGATTTGTGGTCTTATTTAGGACTTGCTCGTCAGATAAAAACGTATTTTTTTGGAGAAATGCCCTATTATGATTTTTTTTCAAAAAAGGGAGATTTTAAGAAGTTTTATGGTGAAATTTTAGTAGATGGCAAAATGTCTCAAATCAGACCCTTTATTTTTGGATTTTTAGCAAAAGGATTGGTTATTAATGATAAAATGCTTGAGACACTAATTCAATTTCAAGAAAAACTTTGTCAGAATTATGGACAAAAGAGAAGAAGAATTGCAATGGGGATGTATAATTCTAATTTTATTAAATTTCCAATAAGTTATATTGCCTCATCTCCTAATCACAAGTTTGTTCCCTTGGGAATGGATTATGAGCTTTCTCTTTTAGAGATAAATGAAAAGCATCCCAAAGGATTGGAATATTCACATATTATTAAAAATTTTGATAAGTTTCCGTTATTATTAGATGATAATAATAATGTAGTCTCTTATCCTCCAATAATTAATTCTAACAATATTGGATCTTTAAAGGTTGGTGATACTGATTTATTTGTTGAGGTTACAGGTATTGATTTTGAAGCAACTTTGTTAGCGTTATCTATAGCAGCTTGTGATTTTTATGATATGGGTTTTGAAATTTTGCCTGTAAAAACTGTGTTTAGAGAGCCTTTTAATTTAGATTTTAAAGAATTAGTATGTCCTTATTATTTTCAAGAAGAAGTGGAGTTTAATGTTGAAAATATTAATAGACTGCTTGGAAGCAATTTAACATTAGAGCGTATTTGCCTTAGTTTAAAAAAAATGGGAGTAAATTCTTATTCCAAAGATTTTAAGAACCATATTATTCCACCTTTTTATAGAAACGACTTTCTTCATGAGGTTGATGTAATTGAAGATGTAATGATAGGGGAAGGTCTTTCAAGTTTTAATCCGGAGCTTCCCAAGGCTTTTGCAGTGGGAAAGCTTAGTCCTTTAGAGGAGTTTTCAAGGAATGTTAGAAATTTAATGGTGGGTATGGGATTTCAAGAGATGATTTATAATTATATGGGTTCTAGGAAAGATTTTATTGACAGAATGAATATTAATGATCAAAATTTTTTAAAAGTATCTAATCCAATGACAGAGAATTATGAATATATTAGAGCATCAATAATTCCTAATTTATTAAAATCAGAAAGTGTTAGCTCTAATTTTCCTTATCCACATAAAATTTTTGAAATTGGTAAGGTGGCTTTAAAGAATCTGGATACTACCGAAGGAACAAGTACTTTTACTAATTTAGCTTTTTTAATGTCTGGTAAAGAAATTTCTTTTAATGAGATTAATTCAATTGTTGCAACACTTTTTTATTATTTAAATATTGAGATTAATTTAATAGAATCAAAAACCACTTTTTATATTAATGGTAGGGGAGCGGATATTTTAATTGAAGGTTTTAATATAGGTAGTTTTGGCGAAATTTCACCTTATGTGTTAAATAATTTTGGTATTTTTATTCCATGTTCTGTTTTTGAGGTTAATATAAACAAACTTATGAGTCGATCTTAAGCATTGAATATTAGTTTTAGCAACGTTAAGATTAATATTCAAATTTTTAAGAGAGGCCTGAAGTTTAGATATGTTAGAATTTGAAACTATTGATATAAATCTAACCAAGAAGAAAAATCTATCTCAAAAAGAGGTAGATTTTATTGAAGATGTAATAATTGTAGGATCTGGCCCGGCTGGACTAACAGCTGGGATTTATTCTGTTATGAGTAATTATAAGGCTGCTATTTTGGAAGGTCCTGAACCTGGGGGACAGCTTACTACAACCACAGAAGTTTACAATTATCCTGGCTTTAAAAATGGAATAAGTGGTAGAAATTTGATGTTAAATATGAGGGAGCAAGTAGTAAATCTTGGGGCTAAAACTTTTCCCGAAACCGTTTTTTCTATAAAAAGGAAGGGTAATATTTTTTACCTTTATACAGAAAATTATATTTATAAAAGTAAAGCTGTTATTATTGCTGTGGGATCAAAACCCAAAAAACTTGAAACTCTTAAAAATTCGGGTTTATTTTGGAATAAAGGTATTTCGGTTTGCGCTATTTGTGATGGACATCTTTTTAAAGGGAAAAGGGTTGCAGTAATTGGTGGAGGCAACACTGCCCTTTCAGAATCAATTTATTTAAGCAAATTGGTGGACAAGGTTTATCTTATTGTGAGAAAAGATAATCTTAGAGCTATTGCTATGTTAAGAGATAGTGTTGCTAAGTTGCCTAATATTGAAATTTTGTATAATTCAGAAGCCATAGAAGTAGATGGCAAATCTTCTGTTTCTTTGGTTAAGATTTTTAATAAAAAAGATAATGTTGTTTATGAATTAGAAGTGAGTGCTGTATTTATGGCTGTTGGCTATAAGCCAAATACAGAATTTTTAAAGGGATTTTTGGATTTGGACAAAGAAGGATTTATTATCACTAAAGATGTTGTTAAAACAAGCGTTGATGGTGTTTTTTCATGTGGAGATGTTAGCAATAAACTTTATGCTCAAGCCATTACTGCTGCTGCTGAGGGGTTTATTGCATCTGTTGAGTTGGGAAATTTTTTAAAATAGTTTTTATTAAGATGTTTTTGTTTTTTAAAATGAAGTTTTTATATAATTTAATGTTTTAGAGTAGATTTAATTGTCTTTTGATTTCAAAAATTAAAATACCTGTAGATACAGAAACATTAAGTGAGTCTATTTTTCCGCTGGTTGGTATCCTTATTAAAAAATCAGAATTTTCTTTTATTAGCTTATGTACACCTTTTCCTTCATTTCCTAAAATAAGTGCAATTTTTTTATCGTTTATTTTGATTTTGTTTATATCTTGTCCTTTAATATCACCAGCATATATCCAAAAGCCATAATTTTTTAAAAGATTTATTGTGTTGTTTATGTTTGTCACTGTCATTTTTTTTACATATTGACTTGCGCCAGAGCTAGTGCGCAAAACTGTTGAATTGTCTTTTGCGCTGCGTTTTTGAGTAGTAATTACAAGATCTATACTAAACTGTTCTGCTGTTCTAAGGATTGCTCCAAAGTTTTGGGGATCTTCTATTTCATCTAGAAGTAAAATGAAAGCATTTTCTTTTTTTTTAAATGTTTCTAGTAAGTTTTCAAAATCTTTGGTTTGTGTTTTTACATTTTTATTTTTTTCAAGTTTTAATTTTAATGCAAATCCTCTGTGGTCTTTGTTTTTAAGAATTTTGTCAAGTTCATTTGTATTTATTCTTATTATTTTTATATTTTGTGTTTTAGCTAGCTGTTCAATTTCTTTAGTTTTTGGACTTTTTTTTGATATATAAAGTTCAAATCCTTTATTATTTTTTATGCTTTCAATTATTGAATTGGCATGAGTTATATACATATTATGCTTTGAGTAAATCTATTTCATCATCATCTTTTAATTCTTTGCCCAAGTTTTCAAAAAGTTTAATAGCATTAGAATTTAAATTTTTAGGTGTTTTTATTTTGGTGATTAATATTAAGTTTCCAAGCTTTTCGGTTTGAAGAATTGGCATACCTGCGTTTTTAATTAAAATTTGTTCTTCATTGTTTATTCCTTTTGGAATGTGTATTTTGATCTCTTTTGAAGCAATTGTTTTTATTTTCACTTCTTTTCCAAGCGCTGCTTGAGTAAAGCTTATTGGAAGCATTGCATAGAGATCTTTACCATTTCTTTTGAATACTTTATGAGATCTTATCAATATTTTTACATAAAGATCACCATATTCTTGATTGTCTGGATTAACATTCCCCTTGCCTTTCATTTTTATTTGTTGGTTATTATCAATGCCTGGGGGAATGTTTAATTGAATAGTTTCTTGCTTTGCAAGACTCCCTTTTCCTTTACAGGATTTACAAGGGCTTGATATTATTTTACCTTCTCCGTAACATTTAGAACATGTTGTTGTAACTCTGAAAAATCCTCCGCCTTGTACTACTCTTCCGCTGCCGTTACACATGTTACATATCGAAGGATTTGTATCTTTTTCGGATTTTTTCCCGAGACAAGAATCACAGAGCATTTGTCTTGTTATGCTTATATTATTTTTGTACCCAAAGTATGCATCTTCAAGAGATATTTCTATGTTATATCCCAAGTCTTCACCTTTTGCATGTTTTCTATTTCTTTCTTGTCCTTTGTTTCCAGTGAAAAATGAATCAAAAATATCGCCAAAATCTTCAAAGATGTCTGAAAATCCACTAAATCCACCTGAAAATCCTTCAAATCCCCCTCCTTCAAAAGCGGAATGCCCAAATCTGTCGTATTTAGCTTTTTTATTATCATCTATTAAAATTTCGTAAGCCTGAGTAGCTTCTTTAAAGATAGAGGCGGCTTCTTCATTCCCTTGATTTCTGTCTGGGTGATATTTAATTGCTATTTTTCTATAAGCTTTTTTTATCTCATCTTTTGAGGCTCCTTTTGAGAGCCCCAAAATTTCATAATAATCTTTTTTCACTATTTTTTATCCTCGTCAACAACCTCATAATCAGCCTCTTTACCCTCTTCGCTTGTATTGCTTTGTGGGCCATTTTCTTGTTGGCTGCTTGCATTTTGCTGGGAAGAATCTTTATACATCATCTCAGCTATTTTGTAAGAAGCTTTTTGAAGTTCTTCTGTTCTAGATTTTATAAGTGAAATGTCTTCTTTTTCAAGACTTTCTTTTAATTCTTTTATTTTACTTTCAATAGCTTCTTTGTCTTCGCTTGAAATTTTTTCAGAATATTCTTTTAATGATTTTTCTGTTTGATAAATTAAAGAATTAGCTGTATTTTTTGCTTCAATATTTTCTTTTAATTTTTTATCTTCTTCCGCATGAGCTTCTGCATCTTTTACCATTCGATCTATTTCTGATTCAGAGAGTCCTGATGATGATTCAATTCTAATTTTTTGTTCTTTGCCCGTTCCCATATCTTTTGCAGACACATGAACTATTCCATTAGCATCAATGTCAAAGCTGACTTCAATTTGAGGTACTCCTCTTGGTGCTGCTGGTATTCCATCAAGTATAAAATTACCAAGTATTCTATTTTGTGCTGCCATTTCACGTTCACCTTGAAGGACTTTAATATCAACAGAGGTTTGATTGTCAGCAGCTGTGGAGAATACTTGACTTTTTTTTGTAGGAATTGTGGTGTTTCGTTCAATAAGTTTAGTCATAACCCCGCCTAGTGTTTCTATTCCTAGTGAGAGTGGAGTAACGTCAAGGAGTACCATGTCTTTAGTTTCTCCTGTTAGAATACCACCCTGAATAGCAGCTCCAATTGCTACAGCTTCATCTGGATTTACTCCCTTGTTAGGATCTTGTCCAAATATATCTTTTACAATTTTTTGAATAGCAGGAATTCTTGTTGATCCACCCACAAGTATTACTTCATTAATATCAGAAGCTTTAAGTCCAGCATCTTTAATAGCCTTAAGGCATGGTTCTTTTGTTTTTTGAACTAAGTGGTCTACCATTTGTTCAAATTTTGCTCTTGTTAGAGTATGTTGTAAGTGTTTTGGACCATTTGCATCTGCTGTAATAAATGGAAGATTTATTGAAGCTTCTTGAGCGCCCGAGAGTTCTATTTTAGCTTTTTCGGCTGCTTCTTTGAGTCTTTGAAGAGCCATTTTGTCGTTTGACAAATCAATAGCACTTTCTTTTTTGAATTCTGAAATTAAATGTTTTATTATTTCGTCGTCAAAATTGTCACCACCAAGATGTGTGTCTCCATTGGTTGACTTTACTTCAAAAACACCATCTCCAAGTTCCAATATTGAAATGTCAAATGTTCCTCCACCAAGATCGTAAACAGCAACAATCTCTTCGTGTTTTTTTTCAATTCCATAAGCAAGAGCAGCAGCAGTTGGCTCATTAACAATTCTTTTTACTTCAAGACCTGCTATTTTGCCAGCATCTTTTGTGGCTTGTCTTTGAGCATCATTGAAGTAAGCAGGAACTGTAATGACAGCCTCTGTAACTTTTTCACCTAAGTAAGCCTCTGCTGTTTCTTTCATTTTTGTAAGAGTTGCTGCTGAGATCTCAGGCGGTGACATTTGCTTTTTTATATTGGAAATGTTTACTCGTGCGTCGCCATTTAGCCCCTTTTCTATTTTATAAGGAACCATTTTTATTTCGCTTGCAACCTCTTCAAATCTTCTTCCCATAAATCTTTTAATAGAATAAATTGTGTTTTCAGGGTTTGTAACCATTTGGTTTTTTGCGACTTGCCCCACAAGTCTTTCGCCTTTATTTGTGTAAGCAACAATAGATGGAGTAGTTCTTCCCCCTTCTGAATTTTGTATTACAACTGGTTTTCCATGCTCCATTATAGCTACGCATGAGTTTGTTGTTCCTAGGTCAATACCTATTATTTTGCCCATATTATAAACCTCCTTTTTTCTAATTAATTTTTGCTTTGAGCAACTTTAACTTTCGCTGTTCTTAATATTCTGTCGTTGTAGCAATATCCTTTTTGGTATACTTCTACTATTTCTGGATTTTTAAGACCCTCTTTCTCTTCAATGCTTATTGCTTCATGACGACTTGGGTCAAAATTTTCGCCATTTTCTCCAAATTTTTTTAAATTATATTTTTTATCAAAGATTGATAGTATTTCATTTTCAATCATACTTATTCCTGTTAATAAGTTGTCAAAATCTTTGGATTTTTTTGAAGAGTTAATAGCTCGTTCTAAGTTATCAAGAAAATTAACGACATCTTTCATTATGGTTTCATTTGCAAATTTAACAAAATTGTCTTTTTCTTTTTCTAATCTTTTTCTGAAGTTTTCAAATTCTGCTTGTTTTCTTAAATACAAATCTTTAAGATTGGAGATTTCATTTTCAAGTTCAGTAATTTTTTTATCAGAATTTACTAAATTTAAGTTTTCTTTTTTTTGAGATTTTGTATTTTTATTATCTTGTTTGTTGGTTTTTTCAGATTCGCTTTTTGTTTCTTTTTTTTCCATTTTTCCTCCTTTGATAAAGCATTTTATCTTTAAAAAAAATATTTTACAAATTTTTTTCTTTCTTGAAATTTAATAAAATTGATTCATTTTGATCATTTGCAAGATGTATATTTTTCTTAAGCTTTCAGTAATAGTGTTGTATTGATACATATTGTTATTTAGTAAAATGTTCGTGTGTATTTTTTTGTCAAAATAAAAAATTTTATTTTTTTATTTATAAGAATATTTTTGGTATCATTTTTTGATTTTGTTGTGTTTTTAGTGCTTTTAGACATCCTTAATATTAGGGTATTGTTAAAATGTGGGTGAGTATTAGCTTTGCCAAGCTGTTAATTTTTTTTATTGTAATTTAATGTATTATTACTTATTATTTACCTATGAAAATAAGCATTGCTCAAACAAAATACAGAGCTTTAGATTTTGATAAATGTATTGCTGATTTTAAAATTAATTATGATGAAGCTTTGCTAAGGGGATCAGACGTTTTAGTTTTTCCTTCTATGTTTTTAGGCAATACTAAGTATGGTGAGTTTTTTGGGCTTTCTAAATATTCTCAAAATATATGTAAGTTCATTGAATTTATGAAAGAGCAGGTTAATGATAACACTTTAATTGTTTTTGGTCATAGTGTTTATGAGGGTGGTAAATTTGTAGATGTTATTTCTGTCATCAGTAATCATAAAGTTATTCTAACTGTATCACAATGCAATTTGCCTGGTTTTTTTAGTTATAAGGACAATTTATTTGCTATATTAAATTTTGAGGATGCTTTGTTATTTAAAGAATTAATTCCCAAATTGGGTGAGGATTTAAAGAAGGCGCAGTATTTAATAATACCGTCCAAATCTTACTTCACTAAGGAGAAGAATAATCTTAGGTTAAAATTCTTTCAAAGAGTTGCTATTGAGAATAATCTAGATGTTATTTATTCGAATTTTTATGGAGTTGAAGATTCTGCAGTTTATGATGGGTGTAGCTTTTTTATTAATAGTTTTGGCAAGATAAAGCAAGCCAAAGGATTTGAATTTGATTTTATATCTAATGATACATTCCAAGATTTAAAATTTGATACATCTAACGAGCTTTTTGAAAAAATTATTTTAGCAATATCTTTTGTTTTAAGAAAATATGTTTCTTTTTCGGGATTTTCCAAAGTTCATTTGGGGGTATCTGGGGGTATTGATTCTTCTCTTGTTGCGTATCTTGCATGTTTTGCTTTGGGCGCTGAGAATGTTGTTGGGATTTCTATGCCTAGTAAATTTTCATCAGCAGGTTCTATTTCTGATGCTAAAGAACTTTCTAGAAAATTAGGTTTTAAATTGATTGAAATGCCAATAAAAGATTTATTTGAGGTAAGTAGTAGATTTTTTGAAAGATATTTTGATGTTAAAGGTATTACTGGAGAAAATTTGCAAGCGCGGTTAAGAGGGCTTTTATTAATGTCTTACAGTAATTCTCAAAATTCTTTGCTTTTAAATACTGGTAACAAAAGCGAAATTGCAGTTGGTTATTGTACCCTTTATGGGGATACTTGCGGAGGACTTTCTTTGATCGGAGATCTTTTTAAGACTGAGATTTATGATCTTGTAAATTACATTAATGCAAAATTTGACCAATGCATTATTCCTGTTAATATTATTTTAAAGGAGCCTTCGGCTGAGTTAAGGTTTGATCAAAAAGATAGTGATTATCTTCCAAAATATGAAGTTCTTGATGTTATTTTAAATAGATATTTGATTGGCAATGAATCTGTAGATTCAATTTATCTTAATTTTGAAAAAGGTATAGTTGATAAAGTTTTAAATCTTTATTTTAAAAATGAATACAAAAGAAAGCAGGGAGCTCCTATAGTTAAAGTTTCTAAAAAAACTTTTGGTTTTGAGCTTTCAATGCCTATTTTAAATAATATGATTTGAAATTATGATTGGAGTTTGGGTTTTGAAATTCTTTTCTTTTTTAAATTTTATTAATAATATTTTTTACTGGAAAAAATTGGAAAATAGCTTTTTAAGTTCAAATTAAATTTTATCCCTTTAAATCTATTTAATAGACATATCTGGTAATAGTATAGGATTTGCTTTTTTATTTCTTAGTGTATTAATATTATTAATTTTTATGTTGTGATAGCTTAAATAACACAAGTCCTTTTTAAGTGTTAAACTATGTCAATAATTATTTATTGAATTTAGAAGTAATATGTATATTCCATTGTTGTATAGAATTTTGAATGTAAAAATTATAAAAATGAGATTTGTCCCAATGCTTTTACTTCAGTTTTTTAATTTTAATGGGATTTATGGGATTTTAGAACTTGAACAAAGGACATTGTTTTTAATTGGGATCTATGTATTTCTATTAGAAAAAAGAGTTTGTGTTTGATAAATTTTCTTAGCTTTTGATATTTAATAGAATCTGTGAGATTGAAAATAAAAAAATGTGAGTATGGATATTTATGATTTTTATACTATGTTTAGTAAACGCTATTCTAATTTAGTGCATTTTTAGAGATGCTTTATTGAAAAATATTTAATTTATCAAAGTATAATGCTTTTAAAGATTATTTTTCAATTTTAGAATTTATTATTAATAAGAGAATCAAGATAAAAATGGATTGGGATTTTGAAAAAATTATATTTTTATTAAATGAATCAACTAGGCTTGCATTAAGTGGTTGTACTAAATTGATTTTAGATTTTAAATCCGATGGGTCTATTGTAACTCAGGTTGATAAGCAAATTGAGCAATTCTTATTCAAGGAGATCAAAAAGCCTGGAAATTTTGTTCTTGGAGAAGAGACAATATCTACTTATGAAGAAGAGTGCATCAAAGATGCTTTAATATCAGAGAGTACTTTTATTATTGATCCTATTGATGGAACTTCTTCTTTTGTAGCAGGTCTTCCTTCATATGGAATATCGATAGCGTATGCTAGTGGCGGCAAAATTATTGAAGGAGCTATTTCTCTTCCTTTAAGCGGAGAGTTTTTTATTACTTCTAAAGATAATGTATTTTATGCTAAAAAAAACATTGGTAGTTATCCTTTAAAAAAGGATTTTAATAAATTTATTTTTGATAATTCTAAATGTTACAATATTCATAGTTTACTTGCAGTTTCAAGGTCTATTATAAGGGCATTTAATCTTGATATTTCTTCTCATATTCATATTAATGGTTCTTGTGTCTATTCTTTTGCTAAACTTTTTACAGGTTCTTATAAGGCCTACTTTTCTTTTGTAGGACTTTGGGATATTGCAGCGTGTTTAGCTATTGGTGATAAATTGGGCATGGTTGGCGAATTTTATTGTGGTAATAAAATGACATTAGATATCTTAGATTCAATGTATATTTTAGAGCCTAATAATCATAAAAGATGGTTCTTGAAAGATTTTTTTATTTATTCTGATAATAAATCAACAATAGACATTGTAAGGAAAGGCGCAAATAAAAAAATCAATAAGTAATGTATAAAAAAAATTCAAAATTATTATTTATGTTTTGCGGTTTTGTTGTTATTAGATTCAATGTCGAGTGTTTTGATTAGCTTGTTTAAGGTCCAGCTTGAAAATTTTATGTAAAGCATTTTAAATGGATTTTTTGTATTTTTCTTTAACACTTTTAACGATTCTATATTCATTAAAGCTATTATTTCTTTTAGTGTTTTTGGTAAATTATTGAAAATTTTGGAGCCTATTTTATGTCCTTCTAGAATAAAATTTTGAAGAGTTATTTGATCTTTTTTTTGTAGGCGCCTCATATATAGCTTCAAAATACGCTCTTGAGATTTCATAATTTCTGAATTAATTTGTTCTTGTTTTTTGGTAATTTTTTTCTTGTTTTCAATAATAGGTTTTTTAGGTAGAGACTTGTAAGGGTTTGTTCCTGGAATATAATTTTTAGGAATTTTCATATATTTTACTCCTATTTAACTAGCTAACCTATAATTTTATTATTTTTTTTGTTTTTATGCAATCAATATTGATATTTTGATTTTTTATGATTAGAATCATCATATGAAGGAGTTTTTAAGGGCAGGGGCTTTTAATTTATTGCTTGGTGCTTTAATATTGTTTGTTGTTATTTTTTTACAATTTAGGAATTTAAACTTAAATATATTTTTTTTAAAAGATATAAAATTAGAAGTAAATAATAAGGTTTTAAATAGTGAATATACTTTAAATGATCTTGTTGTTAATGTTAGGGGACTTAGGATATTTTTGTCCAAGTTTAATCCACTTGTTGTTTTAGAAACAGGTTTAAATCTTTTGCCCATCTCTTATAAAGTGCAAGACATGGGTATTTATGTTTATTTTGAGAATAATATTTTTCTCGGATTTTTGCTTGATTCGGAAAATAATTTTAGCATTGAATCAAATCTCTCTAAGAGCTTTTTGTTAAGTTATGAAGTTGAAGATCATTATAAGGTTTTATTAGATAAGCCTATTATTTCAATAAGACAAGGGGAGAATTTGGAATATAAAATCTTTTTAGGAGAAAATGTAAAGATAAGAGAAAAAGATATTTTGATTTCTCCTCAAGCAGCATTTAGAATTGGCAATGCTATTTATATCGATTCACCAAAGAAAAATATTCCAAATTCCATTATAGAGGGCAACCAAACTAATAAAAGTAATATATTAGATTATTCTATTATGCATTCAAAAATTAAAGAGGTGGATAATAAGATTTTTAATGATGCTTTAAGCAATTTTAGACAAAATGCTTATGATTCTTGGAACAATTCTGTTAATTTTAATGCTTCAAAGGGAGGATGGCTTAAATACGGTGTTTATAGCTTTGATGAAAATTTAATGGTTTGTTTTTTAGCAGAATCTTTAATCAGAGGGGATCACGAGTCAATATTTTTAAAATTAGATTCTTTATTAGCCAAAAATGAACATAAGTTGACTTATTTAAGTTTATGTTATTATGCTAATTCATATCAATTTGATAAATTTTTTTCTTATTTATCAAGGAATAAAACTTTTATTGATTCTCTTGAAGAAGACAGGCTTGTGGTTTATTTAAAGGAAGATCCTCGTCTTTTGGAAAAAATTTTTTTATCAGAAAACGGTTCTAAATTAAATGGTGCTTTAAATCTTCTCAAAGATCCTAAAAAAATATTAAGTTCTAATTTTAATTTTAGCCAAGCCTACAACATTTTATCTAATTATCTTACTTTTCTTAAGATTAGAGTTGACGATTCTTTTTATTTAAGTTTTAAAAAGGAGCTTTATAAATTTATATTTACTTTATTTGGCGTTACAGATGAAGGAAAAATGTATATTTTAAATAATAGCATTAATTCATCTGATATTGTTGAGCATGCATTAAAGATTTCTGGGGTTCTTAAAAGAATGGCATCTTATTTAAAAGATAGCCTAATATTAAAGCTTTCATTGAATGCAATTTATTATTCTTTAATGAGGAGTGATTATGCCAAAGGAATTCCTTATGAAAGCTATTATTCTGATATTATTGATAATCAATATATGCCCCAATTTATCTTTATTTCTAGCTATGGATCTATCAGGTGGATATATGCTGCTTCTAGGGTTTTAAATCGTGAAATTACTGATACTAAAGTTGCAATTGATTTTGATCAAGAGATTAATTATTCAAGCTATATATTTTTTGGAAACATTTTAAATCCAACTTTAGTTAGATTTAGAGAAATTGATTGGTTTACAGATTATAAGTTTTACGTATATTCTGATGGTTGGAAGTATTATCCTTTAAACAAAATTTTGGTTATTAAAGCAACGCCCAAGAAAAAGAGAACTTTTAATCTTTTATTGAGATTTGACAAAATTGCAAAAAAAATAAATATTTATGAATAAACCTTTATTATCAGAATTGATAATTGATATTGGAAATACCAGCATTGCTTTTGCCCTATTTAAAGATAATCAAGTTAATTTATTTATTAAAATGAAAACAAATCTTATGTTAAGGTATGATGAGGTTTATAGCTTTTTTGAAGAAAATTTTGATTTTAATGTAAATAAAGTTTTTATAAGCAGCGTTGTTCCTGTTCTTAATGAAACATTTGAAAATGTCATTTTTTCTTTTTTTAAGATAAAGCCTTTGTTTATTGGTTTTGATTTGAATTATGATTTGACATTTAATCCTTACAAAAGCGATAAATTTTTGCTAGGCTCAGACGTTTTTGCCAATCTTGTTGCAGCCATTGAAAATTATTCATTTGAAAATGTTTTAGTAGTAGATCTTGGAACAGCTTGCACCATTTTTGCTGTTAGCAGGCAAGATGGAATACTTGGTGGTCTTATAAATTCTGGTCCTTTGATAAATTTTAATTCTTTATTAGACAATGCCTATCTTATCAAAAAATTCTCCATTAGCACTCCAAATAATCTTTTAGAGAGAACTACATCTGGGAGTGTAAACAGCGGTTTATTTTATCAATATAAGTATTTAATAGAAGGTGTTTATCGTGATATTAAGCAGATGTATAAAAAAGAATTTAATTTAATAATTACTGGGGGTAATGCGAACCTAATTTTGTCATTAATTGAGATAGAGTTTATTTTTAATATTCATTTAACTGTAGAAGGCGTTAGAATTTTAGGAAATTCTATTGACTTTAAGTTTGTTAATTGAAATATTTGTTTTTGAAGTTTTAAATTTTTTTGTTAAATAAATTTGGGAAGTTTTTTGTTTGGTGATTAAAATTATCTAAAATTGATGTAATCTCTTCATATATTTTCTCATTAATTTCTGCTTTAAATGAATTCACGTTTGATTCTACATAATTTTCCTTGCTAAAGCCCACTATAAATCCACTTAATTTTGTTTTTTTAAGCCATGAATATGTTAATTCTAAAATTGTTAAGTTATTTATCTTTGCTATCTCCTCAAGTTTATTTATGGTTTTCAAAGTATAAGGCCAAATTTCTTTTTTGAAAAGTATCAATTTTTCTGTTCTAATATCATTAAATTTGTTTTTGTCTTTTATATTAGCTTTAGATAAAAGTCCTTGAGCAATTGTTGAATATGATATGGTGGCAATATTATTGTCTTCACAGTAAGGAATTACATCTTTTTCTTTATTTCTAAATAAGGGGTTGTATCCTATTTGGTTTACGTCAATTTTGCAAACTTTTTTTATGCTTTCCATGTGTGATATTTCAAAATTACTTACACCTACATATTTTATTCTTCCTTTTGCTCTCATTTCTTCAAGAAATGATGCGATTGGTCTTAGGTCAAAATCGTTTTTAGGCCAGTGTATATAGTAAATATCTATATAATCAGTTTTTAAATTTTTAAGACTTTCATTAAAGTTCTCTCTATATTCTGAAATTTCCATTGGGTAGCATTTACTTGCAATTAAAATATTTTCTCTTATTGTTGGATCTTTTTCTATTATTTCGCCAATTATTTTTTCTGAAATTCCATTTCCATAAGCTCTTGCAGTGTCAATATTTCTGATCCCGTGATCATATGCTTTTTTTAATATTTTTTTAGCAGTTTCTTTTTCGACTTGCTTAAAATATCCTCCTCCGAATTGCCAAGACCCTAAAATTAATTTGCTATAAGTATTTATCTTTTCTTTAAGATTATTCACAGATTCTCCTTTTTATTTTACGATAAATTGGTATTTTTGTTTTAATGATGATTTAAGTATGTCTTATTTTAAAAGTTTTATAAATAAAATTTTATAGTTTGTTAATATTTTTTAGCAATTTTTCTTTATTAAAATCTCTATTTATTCCAAATCTGGTTAAAGAGAAATCGTATTTTACAGGATCTTCATTATTTTCTTTTGAAAAATAGCTTGTAATTTTTATTGCTTGTTTAAGATTTACGTTTTTTATTTCTTTGATTTTAAATAGTTTTGAAGCAATGCTTGTCATATGAGTATCCATTGGCACTATAAGCTTATTGGGATTGAATTTATTCCAAATACCTAAATCGACCTCATCTTTGCGTATCATCCATCTTAAGAATAAAAAAAGCCTTTTACAAGAACTTCCCTTTGAAGGCTTTGGGAGTAGCATGCCAAATTCTCTCCCATTTATTTTTTCCATATGCTTTATTAATTCATCTATGCTAAGTATAAAATCTTGGTTTTTATAATAAATACTGTAAAGAAGATTTTCAAGCGTATGGTGCTGTTCTTTTATTATCTTAAGGGTGCACAGTAGCCTTACAATATCTTCTCCTTTGAAAAATCTATAAACGAATCCTTTAAATATTTCTTTTAAGTCTTTTTCATTTGCTAGCTTAAGGCTCTCAGAAGGGGATTTGCCAAGTGGTTTGAGTATTGTCTCAATTGCTTCTAAAATTTTTTCTACTCTTCCAAGGGACAATGAAGAACTAATTAGGCCTACAAGTTCAATGTCTTCTTTTTCTTTATACCTGTATAGAAATTCTAAAGGATCAGGATGTATAAATTTTTTTTTATTGTATTTTGAATATATTTTTTCTAGAAAATCATATAGCGAGCTTTTAGCTTTTATTTGCATTATTATATTCTAATAGTTCTAATAATATTTTTTTAAGTTTTTTGTCGTAAAATTTGTCTTTTGCCCATTTCCCAGTCAAATCATATATTGTTGGAGCAGATCCTCTTTTAACAAGGTAAAATCTAGGATCAACCATATTTGATTTGATATTTTGTTTTGAAGCATAAGCTTTTAAATGTTGAATGTGAGCTTTAATTCCTTCTGTAATATTGGAAAAAGAATTTCCTTTTGTAAGATTATTAGTAGCGCCTATTCCTGAAAAATTGTGTTGCTCTTTTGAAACTATTCCATTGAATTTTAGAGCCCCTGTTTCTAATAGCATTTGAGCATAGGCAATGTCATAATTAACCCCTTCGATCAAAGATTCGTCTATATAGGTTTTAGCAACAGTATTTACATAGTTTTTGTCAAGCTCTGGATTTATTTCTAGAGTATATTTTACAAGGTCTTCTAGCTGAGTTTTTCCTCTGCTTATTAAAAAGGGAATATATTTTTCCTTTTGTATTTCAGTACTTATTTCGATTATCTCTTCATTACTATGAGCTTTATTTGTTAAAAAGATGTTGAGCATTGCAAATAGCAAGAATTTTTTTATCATTATTATTTTTCCTCTTCAATAAATTTATTAATTTCATTAACTATAGAATTAAATTTTGATAACATTGATTTTTTGTTTTTTAAGAAATTAAAACTTTTTAAATAGCTTCTGCTAAAAATAAGATCAGAAATTTCTGCAATATTGCTTATGTCTGTTAGCTTTATGGAGTTTGTATTAGCAACTTTTGTGTGGAGGTTCTTTTCATTTTCTTTTAGAATTAGTTGTAAGTTTTTTAAATTTCTTATTGTTTGCGGCTCTCCCCCTATATTGATATATTTTGCTATGTTTGTGTTTTTTGCAAGGATAAAATTAGCAATATTTGCTTGATTTCCTAGTGTAATTAACGTTAGTTTATTGAGGTTCATTTTTGAATTTAAAAATTCCAAATTTTGGCTTGATTTTGCTAGTTCAATAATATTTTGAATTTCAGTTTCAGTAGATGCAATATCAGCTTTTTCATTAAGGATATTGGCAGGCTCAATTAAATAGCTAATGCTTTTATTGATTACATAGCTAAATATACTTTTATGGCTATTTTTAATAAAATCGTAGCTTTTCATATGTTTATATTTTGGTGAATATAAATAAACAATTTTTCCTTTCTTAACAAGCCTGCTAACTAGAGATTTGAACATTGAATCGTGAGAATAATAAGGAAGTATGAGTAAAACAGAATCATATAGTTTTTGGTTATTGCTAATAAGGGCTTTTTTATATATGTTATTCTGTTTTGATAAATAATTCATTTCGTTTATGAAAAAAGGATTAAATTCGTACAAAAGAAATGGATTTTGTTTTTTAAGGCCCAATGTTGAGCTTACAGGGTACCAAATCGATAAGTTTAAATCATTTTTGTGATCTTTAATTCTTGCGAAGCCAAGTTGATAGCTATTGTTTTCATCTTTGGGATAATTTATAAAAAGTGCTAAGTATGAAAAAATAGTTGCAATAATAACTGTTAAAATAGCGGGCATTACAAGTATTGTTTTTAGCAAAATTGAAAGAAATATTCCTTTTGATTGTTTTGCAGACCCGTTGTTGATTTTTCTTCTACTATTTACTATTGTTTTGATGTTTTTAAAGAAGATTATTATCATAAAGATTAAGAATATACTGCCAATATATAACATTAACGGTCTAATTTCTGTAAAATATAAAGTTATTACAAAAAACGTACCTGGAAATATTATGAAGTAGTCTTCATAAGTGAATTCTTTTTTAAAATTAAATAAATTTACTATTAAAAATATGCTAAAACTGGTTAAGAAAATGAGTTCATAAATTTGCGTATCCATAAAAATAATTTTTCCTTAAATAATTATAAGCATAAAAGCAATTTTTCCAAAATAGTTTACAGAATTGATTATTAAATAGTGTTAATCTAATTTTAGATTTAAGAAGAGTTGTTTGATTAAGAGAGTTTATTTTTGTTTAATATAAAATGTTGTGTTAAAATAGATTATGTTTACAGGCGAAAGGTAGTAACATATGGTTGGAACCTTTTTAGGAACGGGGGCTTCAAGTGGTGTTCCTATGTTAAATTGTAGCTGTAAAGTCTGTACTTCAAGTTATAGTAAAAATAAAAGATTGAGAAGTTCTTTTTTTCTTGAGTCATCTTCTGGCATCAAATTGTTGATTGATACAGGTCCTGATATTAGACAGCAACTTTTAAGAGAGAAAATAGATAAGCTTGATTTAGTGCTTTACACGCATGAACATTATGATCATATTATGGGTTTTGATGATATTAAGTTCTATACACGATGTGCCCCTTTAAACATTTATGCTAGAGATACTGCCATGGCTCACATAAGGAATGCTTTTCCGCATAATTTTACATCCAAACCCTCTTTAAGTGGAAAGGCAGACATTATTGCCAATGTTATTAGGGATTTTGAGCCCTTTTTTTTTAAAAGTCTAAAGATAGTGCCAATTCCTTTGATTCATGGGGATATAATTAGTTTGGGTTATAGGGTAGGCAATTTAGCGTATCTTACTGATGTTAAATTTATTCCCGAAGCGTCTTATGATTATTTAAAAAATTTAGATCTACTCATAATAGATGCTATGAGGATTAAGCCTCATCCTGCGCATTTAAATTTTTCAGAGGCTTTTTGTGTAATTAAAAAGATCAATCCTAAAATTTCTTACTTTACACATATTGCACACGATATAATGCATGAAGAATTTGATTATTTAGAAAAAGATAATATCTATTTAGCTTATGATGGATTAAAGATTTATATTTGATTTAACTTTAGTTAGAGAGGATTTATGAAATTAATTTCATGGAATGTAAATGGAATTAGAGCTGTTTTAAAGAAAGGTTTTCTTGAGTTTGTAAAAGAATATACCCCAGATATTTTATGTATTCAAGAAACTAAAGCTCTAAGAGAACAGTTACCAAAGGATTTAATTCTTGAAAATTATTATTCTTATTTTTCAAAGTCAAAGATTAAAGGTTATAGTGGTGTTTGCATTTATTCAAAAGTTGAGCCTATCTCTGTAAGGCTGCTTGGAGAAGAAATTTTTGACAATGAGGGTAGGGGGCTTGTAGCATGCTACGACGATTTTATATTGGTTAACGGTTATTTTCCTAATTCTCAAGTTTTAAGAAGAAGACTTGGGTATAAACTTGATTTTTTATCTTATGTTGAAAATCTTGCAGATTCTCTTGTATGTGATGGTAAAAATGTAGTAATTTGTGGTGATTTTAATATTGCTCATACCGAGATTGACCTTATAAGCCCCGATTCTAATAGAGAGTCTCCAGGATATTATATTGAAGAGACTACTTGGTTAGATGATTTTTTAAACAAAGGATATGTGGATACATTTAGGATATTTAATAAGGATCCTGGTTATTATACTTGGTGGAGCTATAGAACAAGAGCTAGAGAGAGAAATATGGGGTGGAGAATTGATTATTTTATTGTTAATGAATTTTTCAAGAGAAATGTTGAAAAATCTCTAATTTTAGACAAAGTAATGGGAAGTGATCATTGCCCTGTTTTTTTAGAGTTGGCTGATGTAGTTAGCTAAAGGGGAGAGGCTAGATTGAAAAAAAACATTGTAATTTTTTATTTAATATTTATTGTTAATTTTAGTTTTGGAATTGCTTTAAATGATTTTGATTTTTACCGTAGTCTTGAAAAGGAAGAATTGATATTTTTTATTAATTTATTAAAGAGGGAGCAACTTGTTTTGGAAAATAGTTGCGCTTTAGAGTATATTGAATTAGCCTATAAGGCATTAAAAGAAAAGAATATAAATTTATTATTAAAAAATGACAAAGAATTAGCGGCAGATAATAATACCGAGCACTTAGTGCAATCCAAGGCATATAACAATGCAAGGCTTATCTTTAATGCCACAAAGGATTTAAATACTTTGGTTCATATTGGCAAAGATGGTCTTTTAAAGACTTTAGATGGGAGAAATGTAGGGGTTAAGGACAATAAATTTATTATTTTAGATTCTTTTTTGAATAACGATTTTTATGATGATGTTCCAAGCGAATATACTACTATTGAAATTTATAATAAAAGCATTTTAATGCCCAATTTAAATAAATTTCTTCTAGATAAGCGCTTAAATCCTTTTATTTATCTTGAAGATTTTAATAAAAACGTTTACTTAAATGATATTCCAAAATTAAGCAAAGAAGAGTTGTTGTTTTTATTTTATGAACTATTTCCAGTTTCTAAGCTAAAGAGTTTAAAAGATTGGAATGATTTTGGATTTTCATCTATTTCAAAAGCATTGAATAAAATTTATTCTGAAAAAATAAATTCAATAAGGGGGAGTGCAAATGAATTATCAAAGAATTAAGAATTATTGTAAATTTACAAGCGTTTTTCTATTTTTTTTGTTTTCCTGTGTTTCTAATGAGTTAAAGTTAGATCAAAGTTTGGTAAAAGGAAAACTTGTCAATGGGCTAAGGTATTATATTTATAAAAATCAAACCCCAAAGAATGCCGTTAATATGGGAATTGTTTTTAATGTGGGCTCTCTTAATGAAGAAGATAATGAGAGGGGAATAGCGCATTATCTTGAACACATGGCTTTTAATGGGACAAAAGATTATCCAGGAAATTCCATAGTTGATGTTCTTAAAAAATTTGGAATGCAATTTGGTGCTGACATTAATGCCGCTACTAGTTTTGATTTCACTTATTATAGACTTGATTTGTCAGATGGCAATAATAAAGATGAAATTGATGAATCTATAAATATTTTGAGAAACTGGGCTTCTCAAATCAGTTTTATGAAAGAAGAAATAGATCTAGAGCGAAATATTATTGTTGAGGAAAAAAAGCTTGGTGAGACTTATCCTGGAAGAATGTATGAGAAAATGTATAAGTTTTTGACAAGCGGAAGTCTTTATGAATTTAGAAGTCCTATTGGACTTGAAAAGCAGATTTTATCTTTTCAGCCAGAGGATTTTAAAAAATTTTATAGAAAGTGGTATAGACCAGAACTTGCAAGTGTTATTGTGGTGGGAGATATTGATCCTATAGAAATTGAAGAGAAGATAAAGAAGCAATTTATTTCTTGGAAAAAGCCAACCGATAAAATTAAAGAAGTAAAAGTAAGTTTAGATGTAGAGCTTAAAGATAAATTTTTACTTTTAGAAGATTTGGAAGTTGGAGAGCCTAGTTTAATGTTCTTTAAAAAGGAAATTATTAACTTTGTAAAGACCAAAGATGACCTTTTAAATGATATTAAAAGGTCTTTATTGGCTGCTCTTTTTGAAAATAGATTTTCTGAATTAAAGACCGCTGGGGTAAAGCAATTTAAAAATGTTTCAAATAAAGATTTTTTTTCATTTAAATCAGATAACAATAATATTGTTGCAAAATCGATTTCTTTAAACTTTAATCCAGATCATTTGAACGAAGGAATACAAGACTTTTTTTATGAGCTTGAGAGGATAAGAAAATTTGGATTTACCCAAGGTGAGTTTGAAAAAGTTAGATCTCAGTTTTACAAATCTTTAGAATTAAGGAAAAAGAATATAAATAAAACAAATTCATGGGCTATTTTTCAGGATTTAATAGAAATTGTTATTGATGGTTCTAATAAATTTGATATGAATGAATATTGCGATCTTTCTGTTCAATATTTGGAAAAGATTGATTTAAAAACAATAAACAATCTTGTAGGAAGAGAGTTTGATGTAAAAAATTGTGCAATTTTTTATTCTTACCATGGAAGAGTGCATCCTGTTCTAACTCTTGAAGATATTGACAATCTTCAAAAGATAGCTTTAGAAAGAGAGTTAAGGCCTTATGAGAATTCTTTAATTGAAGGTAAATTTTTTAAGAAGTCTTTAGATGATAAAGATATTATTAGAGAAAATGAGTTTGAAAATGAAATTTCGTCATTTGTTCTTGAAAATGGGGTTGAAGTTTATTTTAAATATAATGATCAAAAAAAGGGTGTAATTGATTTTAGTGCAACTTCTTGGGGAGGTTTAATTAATGAAGATTTAAGACTTATTCCTGTTTTATCTTTTGCTCCCGGAGTAGTATCTGGTTCGGGTTACGGTGATTATTCTGCATTACAGATTGAAAAATATTTATCAGATAAAGCTGTTTCTTTAAGAGTTGGGGTTGGAGCTCAAGAATCATATATTTATGGAAGTTCAGATAAAAAAGATCTTGAAATTCTTTTTCAGCTTATATATTTTACTTTTAAGGAACCCAAAATAGATGATGTTTTTTTGCAAAATGCTATTAATAATATAAAAGCATTAATAAAGAGTAATGAAAATAGTTCTAATTATCATTTTAAAAAAGCTATTAGTAAATTTTTAAATAATAATGATCCTAGATTTGAAGATACAAAAGATAGTGATTTACAATATTTTACAAAAGAAAATATTTTGTCTTTTTATAAGAAAAGGTTTACTTATGCAAATAATTTTAAGTTTGTCTTTGCTGGAGACTCAGATATTCAGACAATAAAGGCTTATTCAAAGAAATATTTAGGCAATCTTAACTTCAAAGAAATAAACGAGTATAAAGATTTAGATTACTCTTACAGTAAAAATTTTAATAAAATAGTTGTAAGGAAGGGAAAAAATTCAACTAGTTTTGCCTATGTAATTTATCCTTTTAAATTTAATTATTTAGCAGAGACCTCGTTAAATTTAAATGCTTTAGCGGATCTTTTAACGGATGGGCTTATAAAAAATATTAGAGAAAAAATGTCTAGTGTTTATGCAATTCAAGCTTCTTTTGACTCCAATTTAAGGAAAAATGTAGATTCCGATGGTATTTTGTCTATTTTTTTTACTACCGAGCCTAAGGAGCTAGATAATGTTTTAAATTCTATTAATCGCTATATGACCGAAAGACAAAAAATAGATTTTAATGATAAAGATTTTTCTTATGTTAAGAAGAATTATGTTAAAAATACAAAAATAAATTCAGAGAATAATGGTTATTGGATTTCAAATATATTGGCGTCATTATCATGGTATGGAGTATTTAAAAATAATTTTGGTGTTAAGTTTATAGAGACAAACTTAAACAAAGATTTAATAAATGAATTTTTTAAGAAAATTAATCTTGATGAAAAAGCAGAAATATTGCTAATACCTGAATAGCTTGTGTTTACTTAAAAAACATTCTTGTTTTCTGGGTTTGCTAGAAAGCAAGAATGTTTAGCCCATTTTTATTAGCAAGACATCCTCTAGGGGAATCGAACCCCTCTTGCCAGGATGAAAACCTGGAGTCCTAACCGATAGACGAAGAGGACAAAAGTGAGCTCAGTAGGACTCGAACCTACGACAAACGCCTTAAAAGGGCGCTGCTCTACCACCTGAGCTATGAGCCCAAAAGTCATTTTATGACCATCGGAAGTAATAATATATTTATTTTCCAATAATGTCAAGTTAAATTGGCATAAAATTAATAATTTATACCAAAAATGTATTTAACAATTTGAGCTGCACAGGACTTGAACCTGTAACCAGCGGATTAAGAGTCCGATGCTCTACCACTTGAGCTAGCAGCCCAGTTTATTAATTTGCTAACAATAAGAATAAGTTTTTATAAATTGAATGTCAAGGTTTGTTGTTGCTTTTTTTTAATTCTTCTAGTAAATTTTTTGCTTCTAGATTATTAGGAGAGATTGTAAGAATTTTAATTAGTGCTTCTTCTGCTAATATTTTATTTTTTGCATTTATTCTTGATCTTGCTAATTTTATTAATAGATTTTGGTTATTAGGAGAAAAACGTAATGCATGTTCGTATGCAAAATCTGCTTCATTGTATCTTTTTAGCTCATAAAAAGAATCTGCAATTAAATTATAAACTTTTATTATTCTTGCTCCTTTAGAATCAAGGCTAATGTATTCTTGAAAGTATTTTAATGCATTGTCATAATTTTTTTGAAAAAAATAAGCTTCTCCTAGTGCTTGAATAATTCTTATGTCATATTTTTTAATGCCAAGTCCTATAATCGCCTCTTTTTCAGCTCTCTTGTATTCTCCTATGGCTATTAAGCTCCATATCAATATTGTCCTAGCATCTAAGTTGCTAGGATTTAGTCGAATTTCTTCTAACGTGTTTAAAATAGCTTCTTTAAATTTTCCTTCTTTGTATAGAAGAAGAGAGTCTTCTTTTTCTTTAGGCAGCGATTGTCCAAATAATAAGCTTGAATTGGATAGCAGAATTAAAGCTATTTGTAATAGAAAAAAAAATTTCATTCTTCTAAATCCTCCATTTCACAATTCCCTTTAAATATTGCTCCAGAATCTATAAAGAGTTCTTTGGTTTTAATGTTTCCTATTAATTTGCCGGTTTTATAGATTTTAATTGTTTTTAAAGCCTCAATGTTTCCTTTTATTTTGCCATGATTTAGTAAATGTTGACATTTTATTTCAGCTTCAACATCAGCTTTTTCCCTTAGATAGATTGAGTTTGATGAGTTTATTAAACCCTTAAGCTTTCCTTCTATTATTATTGGCTTATTGCTTTCAATATATCCTTCAAACTCAAAATTTTTTTTTATTACATTTTGAGTACTACTTTCTTCGAATTCTAAGCTATCTATACTCATTGAAACCTCTAAAAATGAATGCTTTAAAGTTAAAGCATTCATTTTTTATTGAATTTTTTATGAATTTTTTATGATTTTAATCGTTTCTTCTTTGGCCCAAAAATCTTAGAAGATATAAGAATAAATTTATAAAATCTAAATAAAGTTTAAGTGAGGCTACAACCGCCATTCTGTTTTTTATTTCAGTGTCGTCTTGTAGCATTTTGTCCATTTTAGAAATATTTTGAACATCGTAAGCTGTTAGGCCTGTAAATATGACTACGCCCAAAATAGATATAAGGAAATTAAGGCCTGAACTTCTAAAAAACATATTAACAAGAGATGCAATAATGATTCCCCATAAGCCCATTATTAAATAGCTTCCCATTTTTGTTAGATCTGTTGTTGTAGTGTATCCATAAACAGACATTCCAAGAAATGTTCCAGCAGTAATTCCAAATGTGAATACTATTGATCCTTGTGTATAAATCATAAATATAGAAGATAATGTTACTCCTGTTAATGCTGAGTAGAGCAAGAAAAGAGCTGTTGCAGTATTGCTTGATATTTTATTAAGAGCACCACTTATTGCATATACAAGTCCAAATTGTATAAGTATCATAGCCATAAATGACATTGAATTTGAGAATATTATTGCTTTGATTGTTTGATTTTCTGAGGTTGCATATGCAAATACTGCTGAGATTAAAAGTCCAATTGACATAAGCCCGAAAACTTTGGCTAAGAACTTGTTTTTTATTAGTATTTCTTGTTTTTCTTGTGTTAAATCGATCATAATAAAGCCTCCTTATTATTTTATTAAGATTTGTTTTGATCGTTAAATTTTTTGCGAAGTTCATCAAATATAGCACTTGGGACTTTTCCATACCTTAAGAATTCCATTGAGAATTCTGCTTTTCCTTGGGTAGAGGATCTAAGGACTGTTGAAAATCCAAACATTTCGCTTAAAGGCACCTCGGCCTCAACTTTTGAAAAACTTCCATCTTCTAGCGAACCTGTTATTATTCCTCTTCTTTGGTTTAAAAGTCCAAACATATTGCCTTGGAATTCAGTAGGTCCTTCAAGGGTAACTTTCATTATTGGCTCAAGGATTGTAGGTTTTGCTTTTTCATAAGCCTCTCTAAAAGCACCAATTGCTGCTAATTGGAATGCAATATCAGATGAGTCAACAATGTGATATTGGCCATCATTGATTGTAATTTTTATGTCAACTATTGGAAAGCCAATTAATGTTCCCCTTTCCAT
Source organism: [Borrelia] finlandensis (assembly GCF_000181875.2). Classification (GTDB taxonomy): domain Bacteria; phylum Spirochaetota; class Spirochaetia; order Borreliales; family Borreliaceae; genus Borreliella; species Borreliella finlandensis. The sequence goes on from NZ_ABJZ02000005.1 coordinate 544,945, forward strand.
TGCTTTTTGGAATCCTTTGTCACATGATGGGATATATTCTGTTGGGATTACTCCTCCTTTTATTAGATTGACAAATTCGTATGTTTCTCCTTCTTTGTCAAGAGGTTCCATAAACCCTGCAACTCGTCCAAACTGACCAGCTCCCCCAGATTGCTTTTTGTGAGTATAATTAAATTCAGCTTTTCTTGTAATCGTTTCTCTATAGGCTACTTGCGGCATTCCGGTTTCAACTTCTGCCTTGAACTCTCTTTTCATTCTTTCAATGTAAACTTCTAAGTGTAGCTCTCCCATGCCTTGAATTATTGTTTCATTTGATTCAATGTCAACATAAGTTTTAAATGTTGGATCTTCTTTTGTAAATCTTCCAAGGGCTTTGGCCATATTATCAGCAGATTTTTTATCTTTTGGTTTTACAGAAAGAGAAATTACTGGATCTGGAATAAACATTGATGTCATTGAATAGTTGATCGATGGATCACAAAACGTATCTCCTGATGCGCATTCTATTCCAAATAAAGCAACAATGTCACCACTTCCTCCAAATTCAATGTCTTCTGTATTATTTGCATGCATTCTGATAAGTCTTCCGACTTTGAATTTTTTGGAAGTTCTTGAGTTGATAAGTTCTTGTCCTTTTTTTAAAATTCCTTGATAGATTCTCACATAAGTTAACTGTCCGTATTGTCCGTCTTCAAGCTTAAATGCAAGAGCAACAGTTGGGAGTTCATTGTCAATTTTAAGATCGATTTCTTTTTCATTATTATTTAGGTCAAGAGCGGTGTTTTTTATATCATGAGGGGATGGCAAAAATCTGGTTACAGCATCTAAGAGCAATTGCACTCCTTTGTTTTTATAAGCAGATCCCATAAATACAGGGCATAATTTTAAAGCCAATGTTCCTGTTCTAGTTGCATTGTATATTATTTCAGTAGGAACTTCTTTTCCTTCCATGTGTAATTCCATAAGTTCATCATTAAAGTCAGCAAGAGTATCAAGCATTATTTCTCGTTTGCTTTTTGCTTCTTCTAAGAGATCTGAGGGTATTTCTTTTTCTATTATTTCTGTTCCATCTTTTCCTTCAAAATAGTAGGCTTTCATTAATACAAGGTCTATAACTCCAATATGTTTGTCTTCTAATCCAATTGGGATTTGCATTAAAACGGAGTTTAAGTCGAGTTTTGATCTTAGTTGATCTTTTACATTGTAGGGATTTGCTCCGGTTTTATCACACTTGTTTACAAATGCAAGGCGCGGCACACTATATCTTTTAAGTTGTCGATCAACAGTTATTGATTGGGATTGAACTCCTGCAACAGAATCAAGAACCAATATTGCTCCGTCAAGTACTCTAAGAGATCTTTCAACTTCAATTGTAAAATCTACGTGTCCGGGTGTATCAATAATATTTATCGGAAAATCTTTCCATTCAACGTGAGTTGCAGCTGATGCTATTGTGATTCCTCTTTCTCTTTCAAGTTCCATTGAGTCCATTGTTGCACCAACCCCATCTTTGCCTTTTACTTCGTGAATTGCATGAATTTTATTACAATAAAAAAGAATACGTTCTGTAAGAGTGGTTTTTCCTGAGTCGATGTGCGCGCTAATACCTATGTTTCGTAATTTATTATAGTCCATTAGACTTTGTCCCTCCTGATGATATGTGGGTAGAAGATTAACTATCTTAGTAATTTTACAAAATTTTTTTTTAAAAATCTATCTTATATCGTTTTATATTATTAAATATTTGGAAGTTTGAACTATTTTATATGAAATTTGACAGTTTGCTTGATTAAATTTGCAATAATGTATATCCTTATTTTAGGGAATATATCATTTAGTAGATTTTGATTTTATTGATTAAATATTTAGTGAATTAACTCTTACTTTATTATTATACTCCTAAGATAATTATGTGGAGGAATTTGAGTTGGAAACTTTAACAATATCTAATGAGTTGAGCAAAATATCACAGGTAGATTATGATTCTTCTGTGTCCGAGCTTTCTGTGTTTTTTAAGGATGGAAGAGCTTATAAGTATTTTAAGATTGAACCAAGACATTTTAGTGCAATATCTAAACTTGTTGAGGACAGAAGATCAGTTGGTAAATATTTAACAGAAAACGTATTTAACAAATATGACCAAGAAAAGCTTTAATTTGTTTTTTAGATAGTATTAAAAGCCCTTTTGTTTTTAAAGCAGGAGGGCTTATTTATGTTTATGACTAGCTTTTAGAGTAATAAATTTTGTTTTATAATCATCAAGATGGTTTATTTAATTTTAAAATTCAACAGCATTGAAGTTTTGTATTTTGATTATTATTAGGTTTAGTGTTATTTTGCTGCTTTGGATAATTTAAATAGTATAAATAGTATTAAGGATTCAAGTAAATTTTTTATGTATAAATTGTTGTTTATTATTGTTTTTGTTTTGTCTTGTAGCTCTATTTTTAAGGAATATCAGAGCATATCAGGTGAATACTATAAGCTTGCTAAATTAAATGAAGAGTTTGGTAATGATGAGACTTCTGTTTTGCTTTATGAAAAATCTATTAAATTTAATATTAATGCTGGTGATGATTCAAGTTACAATTTTATTTTAGCTTGCATTAATTTGAAAAAATATATAGAGGCTGAGTTGAAACTTAATTCTATTATGAAAGAAGATACAGAAAATATTTTGTTAATCAATCTTAAGGGATATTTGCTATTTAAAAAAAATGATTTGGACAATGCTTTGATTTATTATTTGAAAACTCTAGAATTTGCGCCTGCGAATAAAGAGGCTCTATTTAATATTTTTTACATTTATCATTTAAAGAGTGACAAAAAAAATGCAAAAAAATATATCTCAAAATATAAAGAACTAAATCATCCTATACCAAGTGGTGCGGAAGAAATAGTTTCTTCTGTTCTTAAGAGTTAATTTTTTAGTTTTTTGTTTACTTTTTACTTGTGGTAATCTTTATGGTAATTATTATATAATAAGGTATGCAATATAAACCCTGTTTTATTTTTCATAAATTTTTGTAGGAGAGTTTGTATATGATTAGGCTTAAAGTTTTAATTTTGTGTTTATTTGGAATTATTGTGTTAAATGGTTTTGCAGATACTAATTTTGAATTCAATTTTGGTGGTGGGGTTGCTTTTCCTGTTAGTCCCTTTTCAAGCTTTTACAATGAGGCTTTAGAGATTAATGCAAAGCTTAAGCAAAATTTGCCTTCAGATTTATCCCCAATAGAAAAAGAAGAGATAGTCCAAAATTTTTCCGATTTAGCCAATATTGCTAAAGCTGGAATAAGATATGGAACTTACGCTCAATTTGGTGCCAAATTTGATGATTTTGTTTCTATTGGATTTGAGCTTTTGTTTGACATTAATCTTCTTAAAGCAATAAAGCGTTCGGATGGAACTGCAAATGAAAATTTCTCGTTTATTATGGCAATAACACCAAGATTTTATACAAAATTAGATTTTTTTGTTTTAGCTTTAGCGTTTTTCACAGGTCCTAAGATCAATATAGCGACTTCTTCTGCAGATTCTGTTTTAGCAGAACTGGGAACAATGGGCTGGGATATTGGTGCTAGACTTTCATTTTCTTTTTTAATTCTTGAAGTTTACTATGTTTGGAATATTAAAAACCCTAAATTTTCTGATTTCAAGTTTGGAATAGGTTTTGAATTTGGAATTGTGTAGTTTATTTAATTTTATTTTTAGGATTATGTTATAGTATTTGTTTTTGCTATTAATAGAATTTTTCGATTTTTATTTTTATTATTAAAGCTAAAATATTTTAATGACCTTGCTTTAAAAAATTTTAGTCATATTTGTGTGTATAAGTTTTATTAATTAGCAAATTAAGATTGTTAAGATTTTTTAAAAAAGAACGAGGAGCTGGGTGAATTTACTTAAAAAGAAATCAATAGGAATTATTGCTTGTCCTGGGGGTAGGGTTTTTGCTAGTAAAATAATAAAAGAGCTTGACAGAATATTTATAAATATTGAAAATGAGATTGTAGAGAGCATATGTCAAGATTCTAAAGCCTTAAAGGAAGAAATTTTTAAGATTGAAAAAGTTTTATCTCCTTTTTTAGAAGGGCTTAGTTTATCTACTCTTAAAAGCAAAGAGCCTTTAGAAATTCCTGTAAAATTTGTTAAATTTGCCAATGGTGAATTTAAAACAGAAATTTTAAAAACAATCAGAAATAAGGATATTTTTATTGTCCAAGATGTTGCTAATGCTTATGAAGTTGAGATAAACAGTAGCGAAAAAATAATTATGACGGTTAATGACCACATAATGAATTTAATGACAACAATAGATGCCTGTATGCAGGCTAAAGCCAATTCTGTTAGTGTTATTATTCCGTCTTATCCTTATTCAAGACAAGATAAAAAGCATTCAAGAGAATGTTTAACAGCAAGTCTTATTGGAAGATTTTTAGAAGAGTTGGGCATTAGACATATTTTAACCCTAGATATTCACTCAAAGGCTATTGAGAATGTATTTAGGAAAGTTTATTTTGAAAATTTAAATGTTTCTTATGAAATCTTTAATTCTCTTAAGGATTTAATCGACATTAGAGATTCTAATTTAGTTATTGTTTCACCCGATACAGGTGCTGTAAGTAGAAATAAATTTTTTGCATCAAGCCTTAAGAGTCCTCTTGCTTTGCTATATAAGGAGAGAGATTATTCAAGAGTTTCAAATGATGTTGCTGATTCAAATATTTCTGTAACTAAGCTTTTAGGAGATGTCGAAGGCAAGAATGTTTTTATGAGTGACGACATGTTAGCTACTGGGGGTACTCTAATTAAGGCAATGAAATTGCTTAAAAGCATGGGTGCTAAGAAGATTATATGTGGGATTAGTTTGCCGTTTTTTAATGGAGATGCTATTAAATATTTTGATAAAGCTTATGAGGAGGGATATTTTTATAAAATAATTGGAACAAATGCTGTTTGTCATAATGATGAATTAATAAATAAGCCTTGGTATCATGAGGCTGATGTTGCGCCTCTTTTTGCGGAGGCAATATTTGCAATTTATAATAAAGTTGGTTTGCAAAAAATTCTTGATAGAAAGGATGATATTCAAAAATTGATTACCAAGGGCTAATTTATGAATGTTCTTAGTATTGATATTGGTACCAGTGTTTTAAAGGCAGCATTAGTTAGTTCTAAAAATGGGGTTTTAAGTTATATTGATGTTAGTTACTCAGATTATTTTGATGTTGATTTCGAAAATTTTGACTTTAATATATGGCTTTTTTCTTTTAAGAAAGCCATATCCAATTTTCAGCCTAGTAAAATAGATTGCATTTCTGTTGGCGGCATTTCGCCATGTTTAATTGCTTTAAATTCAAATTTAATTCCTTTGGAAGTGTTACATTGGAATTCCTTTAAAATTAAGCCTTATTTTAGGGGTAAGTCTGTATTTTTGCCCTATGTGCTTAGCACGGTTGAAAGAGGAACATATTCTAAAATAAGTTATTTTGTTTCTTGTTTTGAGTATTTTATTTATTTGCTTACAGGAAAGCTTTTTACAAGCTTTCCAAGCATGGAGTATATTCCTTTTATTTGGGATGATATAGAGATAAAAAAATATGGGCTTGACAAGAAGAAATTTCCTCCATTTGTAAAAATGGGAGAAAATATTGGCGTTGTAACTTATAAGGCAGGAATTGAATTTGGGCTAAATAGTGGAATTAGCGTAATTAATGCGGGATCAGATTATTTGAATGTTTTGGTGGGAAGTGGTGCTTTTCAAGAAGGAATTGTGTCAAATAGAATGGGCACAAGTGAAGGGTTTAATTTTGTTTCAAGTACATATTTACCAGGATTTTCTCTAGAATATCCTTATTTTTTAGAAGGATTTTTTATTATTGGGAGAATTGTTCCTTTTGGATATTTGATTCAATTATTAAAAGACAGTTTTTATAAAAAAAGTTTAACTTTTGAGTTGCTCTTAAAAAAAATTGTTAAAAGTGTCACTTTAAATAATGTATACTTTTATCCAAGTAAAATTAAACTTTTTAATGATTTATTTGTTTTAGATCCTTGTCTTTGTAAAGATTTAAGTAAAGGAATTTTTGGTAGTATTAAAAATCCATTAGAGATTGGTTTATCAATACTTGAGTTTGCATGTTTTGCTTTTTACAACAGATTGGTAGAGCTAAAAGCCTGCAATAAAGAAATTTTGAGTATTTTTGTTAGTGGATCTAATTCTGATAATTTGCTTTTAAATCAAATAAAAGCAAATATTCTTGGCAAAGATTTAAAGATTTTTGATTTTAAGCATTCAGAGATTATTGGGGGAGCAATTCAAGCATTCTATTCTTTAAGAGAATTTGGCAGCTTAAATGATTCTTTTTTAAAACTTACAAAGATTAAGCATGTTGTTTCGCCTATTATTGAGGTTCATGAAGAATATTTAGAAAAATATCAAAAATATATTAATAATTATAGTCTATTTGTTAACGGGTAATATATAAGTTTCTTTAAATTCACCTATTCCTGCTATTTTTTTAAAGTCTGCTTTTGCTTCTGATTTTGTTTTATAAGGACCAGATCTTACTCTGTAAATATCTTTATTATCTACTGTTGCAGAATATATTTTAGCAATTATATTATATTTGAGTAATTTTTGAATATAGTTGTCTGCATTGATTGGGTCTGAGAGTGATACAAATTGTATGTAATATTCTGTATTAGGATCATAAATGTTATCAGTATTTAAAGTTTTTTGGGCTATGGGTTGAGGCTTTTCGATGGTTTTTGATTTATGAGTATTAGGTGTTTTTTGAGTTGTGGGTTGAGGCTTTTCGATGGTTTTTGATTTATGAGTATTAGGTGTTTTTTGAGTTGTGGGTTGAGGCTTTTCGATGGTTTTTGATTTATGAGAAGTATTAGATATTTTGTTTGTAGGTTTTTTTTCTTTATTTAAATCTTGTGTTAAATCTATGATTATTTCATTTTGAGTTTCAGATACCTTTAAAGATTGTTCATTTTGGTCAACCTTTTCTAAGGCGTTTTGATCTTTATCTTCTTCCAAAACAATATTTTTTTCTGCAATGTCTGAGGCCAAGTTTTTGTTTGGAAAGAAAATAATTGTCCCAAGAAATATTATTATACAAACTGTTGCAATCGATGTTAATGCTACAAAAAATCCTTTATTATTATTATCATTATTTTCATTCAAATCTTTCATAGTTAATTATCTCCTGCATTTTTTTTTCAATTTCTTTTTCTAGATATGCATAATTCTTGTTATTAATTATATTGATTATTTTTAAGTTTATAATATTTTTTTCAAAAAAAATATCTTTTTGGATTTTGAGTATTTTATTAATTGTATTTGAATCAATGTTTGGCATAGAATATGATAATCTATTTTTTATTATAGAATTCTTTGCCTTAAGCACAATTATGTAGTCGCAAAGTTTTTCTAAATTTATTTTAAAAAGTAAAGCAGCATTAATTATTATTTTTGTAGATTGGTTTTGGATTAGGATTTTTTTTATTTTGCTGAGTATGACAGGGTGTGATATGTTTTCAAGCTTTTTTAATTCTTTATTGTCATTAAATACAAGATTTCTTAGTAAGAGTTTGTCTATTTCGTTTTTAGTATTTAATATTTTTTGACCAAGTATTTCAACTATTTCTTCTTTTTTTTCATGTAATACTGAATGTCCAAGCTTGTCTGCATTTATTTCGTAAAATCCATATTTATTGCTAATTATTTTTGAAACAGTATCTTTGCCAGATGCAATTCTTCCTGTTACTCCAATGATTAATGGATTTCTCCCCACGATTTACCCGTTTCAATATTTGCCCTTAAAGGCAGATTTAATGTGTAAGCAGTTTCCATCATAATTTTTAATATTTTTTTCACCTCATTTTCTTCTTCAATAGGAGATTCAATGAGCATTTCATCGTGCACCTGTAGCAATATTTTTGATTCCATTTTTTTACTTTTAAATTCATTAAATACTTTGACCATTGCAATTTTCATGATATCGGCGGCACTTCCCTGAATTATGCTATTTATTGCTATTCTTTCAGCGGCAGATCTTTCCAGATAATTATTGCTATTAATTTCTTTTATATATCTTCTTCTTTTTAAGATGGTTTCGCTATATCCAGCATTTCTTACGAAGTTTATTTGATTTATTATAAACTCTTTGATTTTTGGATAAGAATCAAAGTAAGAGTTTATAAATCCTTTTGCCTCTTCTTTTGTAATTCCCAGTTCTTTTGCAAGTCTAAAATCTGACATTCTATAAATTATTCCAAAATTAATAGATTTTGCTATTCTTCTCAAGTTAGGAGTTATTTCTTTTTCTTCTATTTTGAAAAGCTTAGAAGCAGTTTCTGTATGAATGTCTTTATTATTTTCAAATGCTTTAATAAGGGCTTCATCTTGTGATAAATGAGCAAGTATAGCAAGCTCAATTTGAGAATAATCAGCTGAAATAAAAATATTTCCATTTTCTGGTTTAAATGCTTTTCTTATTTTTCGCCCTTTTTCATCTTTTATTGGTATGTTTTGCAAGTTGGGATTTATGCTAGTGATTCTACCAGTTGCTGTTTTTGTTTGTATAAAGCTTGTGTGCAGTCTGTTTGTTTTATAGTTTATTAGTTCTATCAAATTATCCGTGTAAGTACTCTTTAATTTTGCAATTTGTCTGTATTTTATTAGATTTTCAATTGATTCATGCTGTTCTCTGAGAGATTCAAGCACTTTTATATCAGTTGAATCTTTTTTCATTTTTTCTGGTAATTTTAGATTTAATTTTTCAAATAAAATTTCATGCATTTGTTTTGGAGAATTTAGATTAAAATCAATTCCTATGCTTTTTATTATTTCGTTTTCAATTAGTTCTAATTCTTTTCCAAGTTCTTTTCCATATTCTTTTAAATATTCTTTATCAAGGTAAATTCCATTTTCTTCCATTTCTATAATCACCTTGTTAAAAGGCATTTCTATTTCGTGCATTAACTTGTCGAGTTTGTCTTCTTTTAGTTTTTTGGTAAATAGATTAAATAATCTAAATGTAATATCAGCATCTTCAGATGAATAGCTTGTTGCCATTTCTAAAGATATATTTGCGAAGTTGTCATTTTTTTGTATCACATCTTCATATTTAATATTTTTATGCATTAAATATTTTTCTGCAAGAAAATCAAGCGATACTTTTGAGTTTGTGTCGATAAGGTATGCAGCAATCATTGTGTCAAAATAAGGTGGTATAGGGCTAAATCCATTGTTTTTAAGTATTTTATAGTCAAATTTATAATTTTGACCAATTATTTTTGGATTTGATTCAAAAAGATTGTTAAATTTTTGTATTATATAGTTTTTTTCTATGTAAATTTTTCCTTTGGCTTCGATTGGAATATAGTAACCTTCAAATTCTTTAAATGAAATGGATATCCCAATTAATTTTGCTGTGTAAGTATCAAGCGAAGACGTTTCCGTGTCTATTGATGTGTATTTAGCCTTTTTAAGGCTTTCTATTAAATCATCAAGTTCTATTTTTGTTGTTATTGAGTGGTATTTAACATTTTCTGTGTCAATTGTATTTATGTCATCTAAGCTGTTGGTAGTAGCTTCTTGCTTAAATAGACTTTTTTGGTCTGCATTTTCTTTTTCTTGTTTTAAGATGTCCTTTTTATAAGTTTTTATTAGGGCAATTGCCGAGTGCTTTTCAAACAAAGATATTATCTCTTCGCTAAAATTTTTTAAGGCGAAGTTTTCAATTTCTGGAATTTTTAAATTTTCTTCAAGACTTACAAGTTCATAGCTTAAAAGAGCATTTTCTTTTTCTTTGATTAAAAGTTCTCGGTGTTTTTTATTTATTAGTTCTAAATTTGAATATATCCCGTCTAAGGTTTTGAATTCTCTTAATAAACTTGCTGCTCCTTTTGCGCCAATGCCTTTTATTCCAGGTATATTGTCAGACCTGTCTCCAACAATAGCCAAATAATCTTTTATTTGAAAGCTATTTACTCCAAATTTTTTTGTTACGTACTCATTATCCATTTCAATAAAACTGTTGTTTTCTATTTTAAGTATTTTTATGTATTCTGACATTGTTTGCAGCAAGTCTTTGTCTGGAGAAATAATGTAAGTTAAATAGTTATTTTTTGCAGCCTTTTTGGCAAAACTAGCTAAAAGATCGTCAGCTTCGTAGCCCTCCATCTCAAAGATTGGTATTTTTGCCTTTAAAAGGCCTTCTTTTATCCATCCTATTTGAGGTATTAAATCGTCCGGAGGTGAATCTCTTGTTGCCTTATAGTTTGGATATTTTTGTTTTCTAAAAGTTGGCACCTCTGAGTCAAAGGTGATAATCAAGTGTTCAGGATTTTTTTCTTTTATTATGAAAAATAATGTTTTAAAAAAGCCAATAAATGCGTTTACATTTTCTCCTTGTGTGTTTAAAAGTGGATAATTTTTCATTACGTGATAATTTCTAAATATTATGTTTAGTGCATCAATTAGGTAAAGTTCTTTCATATTTTAATATCTAACATTATGGGTAAATTGTTTACTACAAGGTTTTGTTGTTTTTTAATTTTTGGAATTTTTCTTTTTGCATTTGCAATTTGTTGTAAGATTTCACAACAAATTTGATATTTAATGTATATTTCTTCTTTTAGTAGATTAATTTCTTTAATTAAGTAATCAAAATTATCCAATTTTTGGTTTTTAGATTTCAACCATGCATTTATTGTTTTATAATAGTTTTTGATTGATTCTAATATTAAATCTTTCTTAGGATTGGTTATATTTAATATTTCTATTTCTTCCCTTTGTAATTCATAACTTTCTATTGTTAATATTAATTTCAATTCTTTTAATTCTAATAACAAATTGCTAAAATATTTTTTTAAAATTTCATTAGCTGACAATATTTATTCCTAATTTACCCTGAGTAACATTATTTTCTTTTTTGCTTAATTGTTTCCAGGTAAAGTTTAATATTTGCAGTTGTTTTATAACATTGTCAATTTTGTGTATTTCTTTTTTTAAAAGAACATTTTCTAGCTCTTTATTTAGAAACAAGTATATTGAAAGTAAGTTTGTAGAAATGTTTCCACCTTGTTCAAAATTTAAGGTTGACATTAATTCGGTAATTATTTCTTGTGCATGAAAGATTTTTTCATTAGCTTTAACTGCATTTTGCCAATTTCCATCTTTTATAAGCTCTTTTGCAACTTTTAAATCCTGTATTGCTTTCTCATAAAGCATTATCAATATTGATAGGGGATTTGATGTGTTTATTTGTGTTTGTTTGTATATTTTTTCTTTTGCTATCAAAATTTCCTCTAATCCAAAAGTTTAATTTGCTCTATTATTTGGTCTTTTTTAAAAGGTTTTGTAATGTATCCTCTAGCTCCAAGAGATAAAGCTTTTTGTATTAATTCTTGTTTTCCAATAGCTGTAACCATTAATATATTAACTTTTTTAAGCAATTTTTTATTAATTTCATACATTCTCTCAAGAGCTGTGATTCCATCCATTCCCATCATTGTTATATCGAGTGTTATTAAATCAATATTATTTTGTTTTTCAAATTCTTTAACAGCCTGAATGCCATCTTCGGCTTCTAAAAATTCTTTAAATCCCAACTGACTTAAGATTTTTATTAGGTTTTTTCTCATAAAAAGTGAGTCATCAGCTATTAAAGCCTTTTTGCTTTCTTCCAAACTAGCACTCCTTTTATCCATTTTAACATATTAAAATATCTTTAACGACAACTAAAATATAATTCACATTTTCATAATATTGTCTTTTTGATTGATATTTTTCTTTAAAGATTATTTTAATTTGAACATAAATAAAATAGCATGTATTTTTGGTGGTATTTTACAGTTTGTATAGTAAAGTCGGTTTTTGCTTGTTAGAATTGTTTGATAAAATGATAAGGAATATGTTAAATTTTACCCTATGAGCAGCAAAGTACAGCAAGAAATCGCAGACTTGAAGAAGTTGATTAGAAAGTGGGATAAAGAATATTATGTCGATTCTTTGCCTAGTGTTGAAGATTTTGTATATGATAAGCATATTTTAAGGCTTCAAGAGCTAGAAAATAAGTATCCCGAATATAAGACCTTAGATTCCCCTACTCTTAAATTTGGCAGCGATCTTTTAAATGACTTTAAAGAGGTTGAACATTCTGCACCTATATTAAGTCTTGATAAGGTTTATGATCTTGATTTGCTAAAATCATGGATAGATAAGATTGATTTTAATAATTCTTTTAATATTTCTGTTGAGCCAAAGATTGATGGATGTTCTATCGTTCTTTATTATAAAGATGGCATTCTTGAAAAAGCTCTTACTAGGGGTAATGGAAAATTTGGTAATGACGTTACTATAAACGTTAGAACCATTAGATATATACCTTTATTTCTTGATGAAAAGGTTGATTTAGTATTAAGGGGTGAGGTTTATATTACTAAAGAAAATTTTTTGAAAATAAATAAATTTTTGGAAAAGCCTTATACGAATTCTAGAAATTTGGCTTCGGGAATACTTAGAAGGATTGATAGTAGAGAAGTCGCTAATTTCCCTTTAAATATTTTCATTTATGATTTTTTGAATGCTGGATTGGAATTTAAAACCAATGATTTAGCTACTGCAAGACTTAAGAAATTGGGTTTTAAAGTCAATCCCTTGATTAGGTTTTTTGATCAAAAAAATTCAATTGGAGAAGTTTTAAATTACATAGCAGATATAACAAAAAAAAGGGATTCTTTTGAATATGAAATAGATGGTGTTGTTCTTAAGGTTAGTGATTTTGCTTTAAGAGAAAGATTGGGGTATACTGCGCATCATCCCAAATGGGCAATGGCTTACAAATTTGAAGCGCTTTCGGGTTTTAGCAGGGTAAATAGCATTGTTGTTCAGGTTGGACGTAGTGGTAAAATTACTCCGGTTGCTAATATTGATAAAGTTTTTGTTTCAGGAGCTTTTATTACCAGCGCAACATTACACAATCAAGATTATATAGCGTCTATTGGTTTGAATGTTGGTGATGTTGTTAAAGTTTCAAGAAGAGGAGATGTAATTCCTGCTGTTGAAATGGTGATAAATAAATTTTCAACAGGATTTTTCAAAGTTCCTGATAATTGCCCAGCTTGTAAAATGGCTGTAGTAAAAGAGGGGGCTCATTTTTTTTGTCCAAATAATAAATGTCCTTCAGTGGCAGTTGAGAGAATAAAATATTTTTGTAGTAAAAATTGTATGGATATTGAAGGGTTTTCCGACAAGATAATTTCTTTTCTTTTTGAGAAAAAATTTATTTTTTCAGAAATTGATCTTTATACTTTTGATTTTTATAAGCTTCTTGAATTTAAAGGGTTTAAAGATAGAAAGATAAATAATTTGATAAATTCAATTGAAGCTAGCAAACAAAAGCCATTTAGTAAATTACTTCTTAGCATGGGAATTAAAGATTTAGGGGAAAACACAATAAGGTTGTTATTTCTTAATAATTTAAATTCATTTTCAAAGCTTTTTAAGCTTTGTCAAGACAGAGATTTTGCATTTTCAACATTGTTGAAAATTAAAGGCATAGGAGAAAAAATTGCCTTAAATATTATTGAAGCTTTTAATGATTCAGTAATGCTTAATAAGTTTAAATTTTTTGAAAATTTGGAATTTAAAATGGAAGAGGTTGTTGAGATTGATGGTGAGAATAAGTTCTTGGCCGGTAAAAAGTTTTGCATTACTGGAACTTTTAATGGTTATTCCAGGTCTATTGTTATTGATAAGCTAAAAAATAAAGGAGCAATTTTTAATACTTGTGTGACTGGGAGTTTAGATTTTCTTATTGTAGGAGAAAAAGCTGGATCAAAGCTTAAAAAAGCTTTGAGTTTAAATATAAAAATTATGTCTTTTGAAGACATAAAAAGTTACTTAGATTAGTTGGACTAAAAGTGTTTATTTTTATTTAATTATTTTTATTTGCTTAAATTCAGGCTTTAGATTTTTATACATAATTCCTAGTTCGTGGATATTTTTGACTTCTATTAAGTTTCTAAAAAATTCTTCTTTATTTTTTAGAATAGGGTTAATGAAATATTTTTCAAATTTATATTTTGAGATTATTTCATGATTTTTTAAAGCCTCATTTAAATTGTTAGTGGGATCTATTTCAATATAGTATGTGTTTTCTTTTTTAAATGCAAATTGATCCCCCTTTTCTTTAAATTTATAATTATTAAGATATATGTCAGGGTAGATTTGAAAATCTGCTGTTTTTATCATAGTTGTTTTTGGGGTGCTTTTAGTATTTTCTTCTAGATCTCGGCTTTCTTTTTTTTCCATGGGCTTTAAATATTCCTTTTCTAATTTCTTATTTTCTTCTAAGTCGTCATTTTTACTTGTAATGCTTGGAGTGAAAGTTTCTTCATTTAAGGGTTTTTGATAAATTTCTTTTTTTTTAAAATTGTTTAATTCTTTTTGAAGTTTTAAAATAGTTTCTTCATTTTCCTTTATTTTATCTTCTAATTCTTTGAGTTTGTGTTTATCGGTTCTTATTTTTTTTTGATTTTCTTTGTTTATTGCTTCATTTGCGCTTATTTTTCTTTTTAGATCATTGATTATTCTTCCTATTGAAGATAAATTTTCCTCAATTTCTTCTAAGTTTTTATCTGAGCTATCTTTTTTTTTAAAATTTCTTAATTCTCTTTGCAAGTCTAAAATAGTGTTTTCATTCTCGTTGATTCTGTCTTCAAGTTCATCGATTTTTTTTTCATTAATGGCATAATATTTTTCGTTTTCATTAAGACTTTCTTTTAGATTGTTTATTATTCCTTCATCAGAAGGGTAATTGTCCTCATTTGCTTCTTCAATTTCATCATTATATTCATAATTGTCTTCAAAACCATCATCAGTTTCTTCTTCAATGTTTTCAATATTTATTTTTTCATAATTTTCATCTTCTTTGGGCTTGGTTTTTTTGTTAAGGAGCTTTTTTATTTCTACTATTTCGTTTTTTAATTTATTGGTTAAAATTTCATATTTTTTTGCTTTTTTTTCGATTGATTCTATTTTTTTATTTTCATTTTCCGATGTTTTTTGATTTTTGGTTTTTAAAAGCTTTTCTATGTTTTTAATTTTATTTTCATAATTTTCAATTACAGATTTTAGATCATTTTCGTCCATTCTTTTTTTTGGTGGTTTTTTG
Source organism: [Borrelia] finlandensis (assembly GCF_000181875.2). GTDB lineage: Bacteria > Spirochaetota > Spirochaetia > Borreliales > Borreliaceae > Borreliella > Borreliella finlandensis. Next base: position 560,142 of record NZ_ABJZ02000005.1, read on the forward strand.
TCTCTTATATTTTCTGGCAATTTTAGATCTTTACCTTTTTTGGGGTCTTCATAAGAAACTATGTTTTTGTTTAAATGTTTTGAGGTATTTATTTGATCGCTTTTATTCCCAGAACTTTTAAATTCTTCACTTAAGTCTTCTAGAGGAATTTCAATGCTAGAGTAGCTTATTGTATTATTATTAGCCCCAAATAATGATATACATGAAAGTATTATAAAATACGTAAAGCTTAGATTTTTTGTTTTATTCATAAGGTCCTTGTTTTTATTTAGAAAACATCTATAATTTATAATGTTAACATAGTTTGTCCATTTATCAAAAGAGATAAAAATCTCCGGGGGCTATTTTTATTGACAAATAGTGCTAATTTCAAATTAGTTTTAAGTGAATTTTTTATTAATTTATTTTAAGATTGTTGCATATATTGGGTAAGGTTGTATGTTTTTGAGGTTTTATTTTTTAATCCTTTTTATTTATGCAATGTTAGGTTTTTACTAATTTAATTTTTTTGTTTGGTGGAGTTTTTGAGTTTGACAAATGTGGATGCGCATGAATTTTGGGCTTTGCCAGTTTGCTGCAATGTTAAAGATTCTTTTATTGAAGATTTTAGTTTTGTAGATGAACATGTAAATTCAATTTTTAGCATCAGTTATAAAGATAATATAACTTTAAAGTTTAGAGATTTTGTTGATTCTAATGAATTTAACTTGAAGCTTTTTGATAATAAAATAAGCTTTGAAGGTCAAATTCCTTTGGTTTTGTATTCAGACAATTTGGATTATTTGCTAAAAGCAGAAAAAAGTGTTCTTTTTAATCTAAGAGTTGGTGATGCTAGCAGTAGTTATTCTTCTGGATTTACAAAGAAAGAGTCTGGAACTTGCAATGTTTTGAATGCTTGTTATGAATTTAGTGATTACAATAGTTTTTCAGATGATTTTATTTTAGTTAAAATATTTTTTGATTCTGAAAATTTAATTATTGATGCTAATGTAGACAATATCTCTTTTTTAAAATTTTTTATTAGTGAAAATTTTGGTGTAAGTAAAGACAAAATAAAAATCAATTCTCTTGATAATTACTGGTCTAGCTCTATTTTTCCTATTTCTTTTAATGCAATTTTACAAGGCATTGTAATTTCAAAAAAGATTAATAAAAGGGTTAATATTGTTTACTACAAAAGACATTTTGGAATTTTAGATAATTTAAATTTAACTTTTTCAGTTTCTAATTGTTTGGTGGCAGATAATAAGCTTTCAAAAATTATTTTAGAAATTATAATAAATAGACCTTTAAATTTTTTATATAAGTTTTATTTTAAATTTATTAATAATATTTTCAAAAATTTGTTTTTTGATGGGTTTTTAGAAATTTTTTTTGTTGAGAATAAAAGTGATTTTATCTTTTTTTATGACAATCTTTTGGCATTTGAGACCTCTGTTTATAATTTTATTTATTCCAATTTTTATAATCTTGCTTTGTCGATGTCTTGTGAGCCAATAGGTTATTTACTTACACAGATTAAAGGTGATTATGCTAGTTTTTTAAAAATTTTTAAAAAACTAGATTTAAAAAATTCTTTAATAAAGAAATCTGCCGTTTTAAGTGTTAATAAGGATTATGATATTTTTGATACTAGTCGAAGGGGAGTTGGCTTTGCTTATTTGAATTCAAACGCTTATTTTTTAAGCGAAGAGCAATGTGTTGTTGCTTTCTTATACAAGGATGGATTAAATGTTTTTTTGCCCTACAGCATTATTGACAACAATTTAAGCAATTATTTGAAAAATAGTTTGGCTAAAACACTGGGCTTGCCCTATAGCAGTGTAAATTTTTTGATAGGCGAGAGCTTATTAGATTTTGCTAATTTTTATAATCTTCTTTTTAAAGATCCTTATTTAATTGAAAAAGCAATTTTAATCATTAAGGACAATTTTTCTTCTTTGATAGATTCAGATTTTATAAATGAATATCCTGTAGTTTTTAAGGAAAAAATAGCTATTAGCGATGTTGATGATTGTGTGCTTGGGTGTTCTGTTGAGCTTAAATTTGAATTTTATTCTCTTAGCGCTGTTTTTAGCAATGTAAGCTTTTTTGTAGAGCAAGGCAAATTTATCAAGCTTAAGTTAAATAACAAGAGAATTCGCACAATATTTGGATTAGCGGTTGATTATGTATTTTGTCGTGCTAATGTAAGTTGCGATATTAAAGATTGTTTAAGCTTAGAATTTATTGAAGATGGCGAGTTTATTTTTTCTTTTAGAAGTGTTTTTATTGTTTCTGTTTCTGCAATTCGAACTGCTTTGATTCAGGTATTTGATTTTAATGCAAGCAGAACGCCTCTTGATTTTGAAGAAATTTTAAATAGTTGGAGTATAAAAATTGACATTAATTAATTTCAACTTAAATGGAGAGAGTATTTCAAAAAAGATTAGTCTTTCTTTAGGGACCAGAAATCTTTTGGATTCTATTTTTTTTGCTAAGAGCAATAGTTTGGAGTACATTGTTAATAACAGATTTTTTTTAATTTTATTGGATTTCAAACTTGTTTATTCTGATTTAATTCCCGCTTTTATTTTAAATGGTCGGAATGTAGTTACCCTTGAAGGACTCAAGAAAAAAAGTTTTTATAAGCACATGCAAAAAATTTTATTAGAAGACGATTTTAATTTTTGTAGCAATTGTTTTGAATCTAATGTTTTGCTGTTTTATTACTTTTTGGAAAACGAGATTGTAAGCAAATCAGATATTTTAGGCTATAGAAAGTCATTAAAATGTAATTGTATGGATGTTAATACTTTTTTATCTCTTTATTTGAAAGCTGAAGAATTGTATAGAAAAAATGGCTAATGTTAAGGTTTATTACCCTGAAAGTTTTAATATATTATCTAATTTATTTAACAAAAATTTAAATAATTATATCATTTATAATGAGCTAGATTTTAAAAAAAATTCTGATTTGTTTAATAGAGAAACACCCATTGATAATTTTTTTATTGTTGGTAATTTTGAAAAATTTAATAAGGTATCTTTAAGGGGTAATTTTCTTGAGATGGGGCCTTGTGTTACTTATAACGAGATACTTCGGATTGGTAAGAAAAATATTCCAAGTTTGTTTTATGAATTTATTTCAAAATTTAATGATAAAATATATTTAAATAGTATTAACCTTGCAAATGGGTTTTATTATAAAAACACCGTTTTTGATATTTATCCTTTGTTGATAAGCCTTGATGCTCAAATTGAGTTTAAAAATGTTTTAACCAAAAAAACTTATGTTTTTAGTGCTTATAATTTAAATAGAGCTGAGTATATTGCAAATCGAAATACTGTTCTTATTACTAAATTTAAATTTCCAATGATGAATTTATGGAACAGAAGCTTTTATCATAAAATATTTTTCAATACTTTATCTTTTGACATTTTAGAAGAAGCAGACATTATTTTTATATGTATTCTTTTAAACATAAAAAGAGACATTATAAATGATTTTTTGTTAAAGATATTTTATGATGACAAGGTGATAGTCATAAAGGATTTCCAGATTTTACTTTTAAACAAATCTTTACCGCTTTCATTTTCTGAGATAGAAAATTCTCTTAAAATGTTGGATAAACATATAAGAGATTCTAAAAATTTCAACATAGGAGAGAGAAATTTAAAGCTAATAAAGAATTTTTATTTAGACATATTAATGAGTTTTAATTGTTAGAATAAGTTTAATTACTATCTTTATTATGCTATATTTCTTATATAAAGGGAATATATAATTTATTTTTATGTATTATAATGTAAAAAGTTAATCAAAAAAACAATATTCATAATGAGGGGTTTCTGTACTTATGGTAAAAAAAGAAGCAATTATTAAGGCTGTAAACGGTTTGCATGTTAGGCCTGCATCAACTTTTGTAAAAAAGGCTAAAGAGTATTCTAGCGAGATAACAATAGAATCTGATGGAAAGTCTGTTAGCGGAAAAAGTTTGTTCAGGCTTCAAACTTTGGAATTATCATCAGGTAAAAAGCTTTTGATATGTGCTGAGGGTGAGGATGAAGAGATTGCTGCTTCAGAGCTTGCAGAGCTTATCGAATCTTTTAAGGAATGAATTTTAGAAGGATTTAAGTTATGACTTTATCGGGCAAAAGAATATCCAAAGGGATAGGCATTGGGGAAGTTCTTTGTATTAGAAAAAATTTTGATAAAATTATAAGTAGAGAAAAAATAGACTTTTCTCAGGTTGATAGCGAGATATCAAAATTCAATAAAGCGAAGTCAAAAGCAATTGAAGCGCTTAGGGATCTTGAGAGAAAAGCTATGCTTCAATTTGGAGATGATAAAAAAGGCATTTTTGAAGGTCAGGTGTTGATCGTTGAAGACGATGAGCTTTCTGAGCTTGTTATTGAGCTTATTGTAAAGGAAAATTATAGCGCTGCTTATTCTATTTATTTAGCGTTTGAAAATTTGGTTAAAAGTGTAGAAGATTATAAAGATCCTTATTTAAAAGAAAGAGCGTCTGATTATAAGGACATTAGAAATAGATTAATTTCTATCATTTTAGGCCAAGTATCCGATTTTTCTGAGATTAATAAAGATATTATTCTTGTTACCGAGGAATTAACCCCATCTGATACCATGCAATTTGACTTAAATTATGTTAAAGGGTTTTTAACTGCTGTTGGAGGGGAAACTTCTCATGCTGCTATTTTAGCAAGAACAATGGGTCTTCCAGCGCTTGTTATGACTTTGTCAGATATTGATGCGTTAAAGGATGGTGATAGAATAGTAATTGATGCAATGTCCTCTATTGTTATTAAAAATCCTTCTTCTGATGAGATTAATCTTTATGAAGGTAAGATTTTGCGGCAAGTGGAGTTGGAAAAAGAGCTTTTTTCTTTAAAAGACAAAGATGCTGAAACAAAAGATGGCACAAAGGTGTTTTTAAAGGCAAATATTGGAACACCTATTGATATTGCCTATGTTAATAAATATGGTGTTGAGGGAATAGGTCTTTTTAGAACAGAGTTCTTATATATGAGATCTTTACAACCTCCAACAGAAGATGAGCAGTTTGAAACTTATAAGAGAGTTATAGAGACAATGGAAAAGAAAGGGGTTGTTACGATTCGTACTCTTGATGTTGGTGGTGATAAAGAAATTCCCTATCTTAATTTTAAGAAAGAGGAAAATCCCTTTTTGGGCTTTCGGGCACTTAGGATGTATAAGGAATATGAGGAATTGATCCAGGCGCAGTTTAATGCTATTTTTAGAGCCAGTCATTATGGGAAGATAAGAGTAATGGTTCCTATGCTTACCATATATGAAGAGATCGAAACGATAGAATATTTTGTGAATAATGCAAAAATCAACTTAAAGTCTAGAGGCTTGCCTTTTGATGAAAATTTGGAAGTGGGTTGCATGATAGAAGTTCCTTCTGCAGCTTTAATTTCCTCTAAGCTTGCCAATAAATTGAAATTTTTTAGCATAGGGACTAACGATTTAACCCAATATGTTTTAGCTGTTGATCGTGGTAATCAAAAAATATCAAATTTATATGACAAGTATAATCCTGCTGTGTTGAAATTAATCAAAAAGGTTCTTGATGATGGGGTTAGTTCTGGAATTGATGTGTCTGTTTGTGGTGAGCTTGGAGGAGATGATGCTGGAGCGTTGCTTCTTGTAGGCCTTGGGTTTAGGTCTTTAAGCATGATTCCTAGTGCTACACTTAGAATTAAATATTTGCTTAAAAAGTATACAATAATGGAATTAGAAGAATTGGCAAATAAGGTTTTAAATAGTGATTCCGAGCAAGAAACTTTAAGTTATTTTGATAAATTTATAGGAGATTAGTTATGGGGTTTTTAGATTTTTTTAAAAAAACCGCTACATTGGATTTGATTGCTCCGATTAGTGGAAAAGTTATGTCAATTGATAAGGTTCCCGATGAAGCTTTTGCTGAAAAAATAGTTGGCGATGGAATTGCAATTCTTCCAACAAGCAATGAGTTGTTGGCGCCTTGTGATGGGAAAATAGGTAAAATTTTTAAAACCAATCATGCCTTTAGCCTTGAAACTAAAGAGGGCGTTGAAATTTTTGTCCATTTTGGAATTAATACTCTTAATTTAAATGGTAAGGGTTTTACAAGAGTTGCTGAAGAGGGTATTAATGTTAAACAAGGTGAAGTTATTATTAGGCTTGATCTTGAATATTTAAAAGAGCATTCAGAATCCGTTATTACTCCGGTTGTTATTGCAAATTCTGATGAAGTTTCAAGTATAGAATATTCTTTTGGAAGGTTTGAAAATGATTCTGAATATATTTTATCATCCTCGACTGTTTTGACAGAAGAAATTAGGCATAAAATATCTCAAACAAAGCCTGTTATAGCGGGCAAAGATTTGGTGTTGCGAGTTAAAAAGTAAAAAGAGAGAGCTTTAAGCTCTCTCTTTTTACTTTTAATTATAAGAAATCTTTTTCTATAAATTCGTTTATTATATTTATGAATTTTCCTGGATTTTTGCTAGGCATTCCTGAAGTTAACATAGCTTCTTCAAAAAGAAGAATACTTATTTTTTCTAATTTTTCAGGCTCTAGATTTTTTAAATTTTGGATTATTTTGTTATTAGGGTTTAATTCAAGTATTGGTTTGATTTCTTTTACTTCTTGTCCCATTGACAGCATGATTTTTTGCATTTGGTAAGTTGGATCATTGCTATCAATTATTATTGCTGAAGGCTCTTTTATCAATGTTGCTGATAGATTGACTTCTTTTATATGATTCTTGAGGATTTCTTTTACTTTTGTAAGGGTATCTTTGAATTCTTCTTCAATTTTTTTGAAATTTTCATCTTTTAATTCATTACTGGTTTCGTTTTTATTTATTGCCTTTAGTTTTAATCCTTCGTATTCTGGAATTAGATTTAAAATAGCTTCATCAAGTTCATCGTCCATGATTAGAATTTCAAATCCTTTTTCTTTATAAGCAGCTACTATTGGGTTTTCTTTTAATATATTTTCTTTACCGCCTGTTATGTAGTAAATGCTTTTTTGACTCTCATTCATTCTTTCTTTATACTCTTTAAAAGACACAAACCCATCTACACTTGAGGATTTAAATCTTATTAATGATATAAGCTTTTCTCTGTTTTCAAAGTCAGAATAAACACCTTCTTTAATGCATCTCCCAAATTCTTTAGAAAACTCTGAAAATTTTTCAGGATTTTTTTTACTTAGCTTTTCAAGCTCGCTTAGTATTTTTTTTACAGAAGATGATTTTATTTTAGACAAAATTTTATTTTGCTGTAAAATTTCTCTACTTACATTGAGTGGTAAATCTTGGCAGTCTATAATTCCTTTTATAAATCTTAGATAGTTTGGTAGCAAGCTGCCTTCAGAATCTGTAATAAAGATTCTATTTATAAATAGCTTTACCCCAGGCTTAGTGCTTGGGTAATATAAATCATAGGGAGCTTTGCTTGGGACGTAAAATAGATTGGTATATTCCAAATTTCCTTCGGCTTTTGTATGAATATGCATTAATGGATTTTCATAATCAAAGGTTGTATTTTTATAAAATTCATTGTATTCTTCTGCTTTAATTTCGCTTTTATTTTTTGTCCAAAGAGCAGTAGTTTCGTTTAATTTTTCTTCTTTTTCTTCTATTCCCTCTTGTTTCCCGTCCTTCATTATAGGTTCGCTGTATTTAATATAAATGGGATAATTTATGTGATTTGAATATTTTTTGATAATTTCTTGAATTTTCCATTTATTAGCATATTCAAGGCCTTCTTTATTAAGGTATAACTTTATTTCTGTACCTGACTCTTCTTTTTTTGCTTTTTCTATTTCATATCCTGTTTTGCCGTCGCTAGACCAAATATATGCGTCGCTTTCTAATGCTTTTTTTGATGTAACTTCTACTTTTTCTGATACTATGAATGCACTGTAAAATCCAACTCCAAACTGGCCAATTAGGCTTGCAGATTTTTTTTCATCTTGTTTTAAATTGTTAATAAATTCTTTAGTTCCTGATTTTGCAATTACGCCAAGATGATTAGTTAAATCTTGTTCATCCATTCCGATTCCATTATCTTTAATTAGGATGCTTTTATCATCAAATGATATTTCTATTTTTGGTTCTAGAGTAATGTTTTTGAATTTTTCGTTTGTCAAGCTTAGAAACTTGAGTTTATCAATGGCGTCAGACGCATTTGATATCAATTCTCTTAAAAATATTTCTTTATGGGAGTAAAGAGAGTGGATGATTAAATAAAGCAAATCATTTACTTCTGTATCAAATTGTTTTTTCATGCAACTTTTCCTTTTCAATTTAATCTTTACTTTTTTTATAATATAACATAATCTAAAAATAATAAATAAAGCAATTTGTTTAAAATAGAAAATTAGAATCAAGGAGAATGCAATGGATGTAGGAATTTATGGACTTGGTGTTATGGGTAGTAATTTAGCTCTAAATATTGCTGATAACGGTTTTAATGTTTCTGTTTACAATAGAGATAATGAAAAAACTGAAATTTTTGTTAAACAAAATTCTCATAAAAAGATAAATGGTTTTAAAGATATTGAATCTTTTGTTAAAAGCTTGAAAACTCCAAAAAAAATTATCTTAATGGTGACAAGCTCTGCTATAGAAAAGGTTATTGAGCAAATTTTACCCTTTATGAATAAATCAGACATAATTATTGATGGTGGAAATTCTCATTATAAGAGCACAATGAGATTGGAAAAAGAATTGTTTGCTAAGGATATTTATTTTGTAGGACTTGGAATTTCTGGAGGGGAGAGAGGAGCAAGATTTGGTCCTGCGCTAATGTATGGAGGAAGTAAATCAGCCTATGAAATTCTTGAGCCCATGTTAAATAAAATTGCAGCTAAAACCAAAAATAATGATATTTGTTCGACTTATATTGGGGAGAACGGTTCTGGGCACTATGTTAAAATGATACATAATGGAGTGGAATACGCTGATATGCAGCTTATCAGCGAGGTTTATTTTTTCATGAAAAAAGCTTTCAATTTGGATAATTTGAAAATTTCTGAAGTTTTTGAAAAATGGAATGAAGGCGATCTTTCAGGATATTTACTAGAAATAACTTCTAAGATTCTTAAATATAAAGAAAATAATGAATATTTAGTTGATAAGATTTTAGATATTGCAAATCAAAAAGGCACTGGTGTTTGGACATCTATTGATGCTCTTGAATCCGGTATGCCTGTGAATTTAATTGTTGAATCCGTTTTTTCAAGATTCATGTCGGGGTTAAAACACGAAAGGATTATTGCTAGCGATTTACTTAAGATGGATACTTCTTCTTTTGAGTTTGAGCTTAGTGACTGGATTTTAGATCTTTATTATGCTCTTTTAGTTTCAAAAATAGTAGCTTATGCTCAAGGTTTTATGATGCTTAAGACTGCGTCTGTGAATTATGGTTGGGATTTGAATTTAGGTAAAATTTCTTTGGTTTGGAGAGAAGGCTGTATTATTCGTAGCAGTTTTTTAGATAAAATTAAATTAGCTTATGATAAAAATCCTCATCTTATTAATTTGCTTTTTGATGATTATTTTTTAGATTTACTAAAAAATAATCACAAATCTTTAAGAAGAATAATTTCAAAGGCTAGTGAAATTGGGATTCCTTTGCCAGCATTTTATGCCAGCCTTTCGTTTTTAGATTCTTATTCCACTAATTATCTGCCTTCTAATCTAATTCAAGCACAAAGAGATTTTTTCGGTGCCCATTCTTTTGAAAGATTAGACTCAAAACGAGGTGAATTTTTTCATAGCGCTTGGCAATAAATTTAATAAATTAGAATGAATTGGCATTAAAAGATATAGTACTTAGCAAATATTCCCCCAGCAAAGTTTGATTTTATGCCCGAATAGGTTCTGTGTTGAGCAAGAGACCTTGTATTTGAGATGAATTCTACTGATGGTGCTATTTTTATACCTATTTCTAAATTTTCTGTAATGTCGTAAAAAATAACCAATGGAATTCTCATTCCAAATCCTAATTCTATATTTATTAATTTAGATGTGTGAGACGATATGCTTATATTTCCTCCAATTCCAATTCCTAAATTTAAATTTTTTATCAAAGATATTGTAAAAATGAAATCAAGTGCTGCTATTGCTAATAAATTAAAATCATAAAATTTTGATTTAAGTTTAGGGCCTGATAGATTTATTCCATTACTACCACCATAGCCAATTTCAAAATCAATGAAAGGAAATGACATTATTAAGTTAATAATTGGATTTCCAATACTTGCTCCAAAGCCAATTCCTCTATTTAAATATGAATCTTTTGCAAAACCATTTGTAGATATGTTTGCAATCATGATAAATAATATAAAAATTTTTTTCACCGTTGTCTCCCAAATTTTGTCTTATTATTATATTTTATTTTTGAATTTTAAAACAATAAAAACAAGACCTTGCTCTTAAAATTTTATTTTTAAGTTTTTGGGAGCTCGGTTTGATTTTTCAATAATTGTTCTTTTTTAAAAAGAATTTTATTATTAAGTAAACCAGAATCTTAGTCCCAATCCTGCGAATACTTCCCATCTAAATCCAACGCCATTGCTCCAAACATTCATTCCAAGTCCGGGTGCTATTCGTAAAAATATGTCGAATTTCTTCCTAAATACTGCAATATTTAAGGCCAAAGGCAATCTTGCTCCAATGCTCATTGGTCCTGAGCCTGACTTACTGCCTCCAAATCTTGAAAACCATATTGTTCCATATCCCCCTGCGCCAACTGAAAAATCCAAAATATTAGCAGCTCCTGGGAATGTGTATATGTAGAAAATATAGTCTAATGCTATAAATAATGTTTTCCAGTCTGAAAATAAATTATTTACTCCGCTGTAAAGACCAATGTCAAGATCAAAGTTTCCTATATTAATCTGTAGAGCAATTGGTAATGGAAGTATAATTCCTGCTCCAAATTTACCCCTTGCAGATCCTTTTGAATTAGAAAATCCTGAGATTGGGGCTAATAAAATAATAATTGTCATAATAATTATTTTTGTTCTCATTGCTTTATTATCTCCTAAGTATAACATTCTAGTCTTTAAAGGAATTTTAGTTCAATAATTTTTTTTATCTAAAAAGTGAAAACTATATCTTAAGAGAGCCTTTTATTCCAATCGAAAAGTTACCTTTTATTGGAAATATTAAATTTCCATTAGGCATTTGGCCAATGAAAATTGATGGTGTTGTTTTTATTATAATTTCAATAATGTCATAATAAGCTTCATATATTATTCCCAGGGGCAAACCCACCCCGATTTTATAGGTAATCCCAGAAGAAACATTTGTTAAATTTGAGCTTGTAATTTTGCCTATTTCAAAAAATAGGCCAGATCCCAAGAAAAAGATAAAATTTGAATCTTTAAATTTTAAATTTAAAAATATATAGTCACAATATATTTTAAATAGCAATGCTATTGGTGATTTTGGAAAAAATTCCGAGACACTCAATATTGTTACTCCTACCCCAATATCAAAGTTATTAATGCTGAATTCTATTGCAGTAGGGTAAGGTAGAATAAAACCAAATTTTATTTTAGTTTTTGCCTTTAAGCTTTCTATTTTTGGATCAGGTGTACTGTTTTGACCAGTTATATTGTTTTTAGATTTTTCGTTTGTGAAAATATTCTCAACATTGAAAAATAATGTGATAATAATTATTAATAATCTGATTAGTTTGTTTTTACTTTGCATTGTTAGCTTTTTATATGAAAGCTTTTTTATATGAAATTTAATTTAACCTACAACTTTCTACCTTAAATTATAAGATAGAATTCTGTTAAAATTATATTTTTTATTGTTTTTTGGTAAATTAAATTTTATTAACTTCTAATTTGTATTTATGAATATATGAGGTAATATTAATCTTGATATTAGCATTCTATTTGCGATTTAAATTACATTCAAAGGGGCGTTTATGAGCACAGATTCAGATGTGCAAGATTCTTTAAGTCAGTATCTTTTATTTAGTTTGGACGAACTTTATGCTATTGAGATTAAATATGTTGTTGAGGTTTTAGAATATACTAAGATATCAAAAATCCCAAGAACTCCCAATTACATGGCAGGAATAATAAATAATAGGGGTAAAATCGTTCCAATAATTGATATTCGAAAACAATTTGGAATGAGCGATCGCGTTGTTGATGAGGATGATAAAAAGAGGAATAAGGGAGTTAACATTTCAAATATTATTATATTAAATTTGGTTTACGAGGGGGATGAATTTAATCTTGGAATTTTAGTAGATTATGTCAATGAAGTTCTTGAATTAGATCCATTTAGTATTGATGATGCTCCTAAGATTGGATCAGGGTTTAATTCGAAATTTATTTCAGGAATTGGCAAGAGTAATGATAAGTTTATTATTATTTTAAATGTAGAAAATTTGTTTGACGTTAGAGAGCTTTCTAAATTTAGAAATACAACAATATATGATCCTGAATATCAGCAGCAATAGGAGTTTTTAGTCATGATTTATAGGCCTGAAGGAGAGCTTGTAATAAATAGTATTTTTAAGGTAAAAGAAGATTTGTTGCATATTTTTAAAAAAATGAAAGAAGGGGATACTCTTATTATTGACCTTTCAAATGTTGAAAAAATAGATATTACTTTTATACAAATTTTGTATGCATCTAATAAATATGCTAAGAATAGAAATTTGTTTGTAAAAATTGAGTATCCATCCGATGAGGTTTTAAGTTCATTAATATATGGCGGGTTTTTAGTAGATATTGAAGATGTTGATAGCTTTGATTTAGGACTTAATTTAGTTGGATTTTAGATTTAAGGAAAGCTTATGGATAGTAGTGATGTTATTGATAAATTTAAGAATTCCTTTAAGGAAGAATCAATAGAAAATATTTCAGATATTGAGCAGGCGCTTCTTAATCTTGAGGTAAGCTCAGATCAAGATATTGTTAATTCTATTTTTAGAAATTTACATACCATAAAGGGAAGTTCTGGTATGTTTGGCTTTAATTTTACAGCATCGCTTGTCCACGAAATAGAAACAGTTCTTGATGTTATAAAAAATGGTAAGGCCACTTTTAATCAGACTGCTATTGATGCTACCTTAATGTCTGTTGATTTTATTAGAGAGCTTATCGAAGGCGATGAAGTAATTTCTGAGATCGACTTTGATAGGCGTAAACAGTTTTTGGTAAATGAAATTAAAAAGGTTCTTGAGGTTTCTAATGATGTTAAGGGAGCTTTTCAAGAAGCTTTAGAAAATGATTTTTCAAAGTCTGATAACAGTTTGGCTTTGGAAGAGTCTGTTAAAGCAAATTCAGAGAATAAATTTGATGATGAGGCCTTGCAGTCTGAATTTAAGAGTTACAAAATTCTTTTTTATCCGGCTAAGGGTATTTTGTTTCATGGGCACAAGCCTATAAATTTATTGAGCAAGTTGATTAATTTGGGCAGTGGTTATGTTAGGGCTAAAGTAGATAACATTCCTGATTTAGAGCTTATCTCACCCGATAATGTTTATGTTGATTGGGAGATAAGATTAGACACAGAAGAGAGTAGAGAGAGCATTGAAGATATTTTTACATTTTTAGATTCTCAATCAAAAATTGATATTCAAGAATTGGATAAATGTTTAGAGGCAAATGAAGGTGATAATGCAGAGTCTAAAAATTTTAATTTGTTGCGCTTGGACAGAAACAGTAAAGACTTGGCTGATTCTTCATTTGAAAAATCGGAATTTGTTGGGAAATCCTTTTTCAATGGAGATAAAAATAGATTTAATATTCAAGATGATACTGCTAGAAGCAAGGTTAATATTGCTAGTATTAAGGTGGACTCTAAAAAGCTTGATCATTTGGTAAATCTTGTTGGAGAACTTGTTACAATACAATCAAAACTTTCAAAAGAAGCTGAAAATAGGAATAGTAATATTTTAAATTCAATATCAGCAGAATTTTCTTTGCTTATTAATGAGCTTAGGGATTATACAACAGGGCTTAGAACCGTTCCTATTGAGATTTTGTTTGTAAAATTTCAAAGGATAGTAAAAGATCTATCTACTAGCCTTGGTAAGTCAATTCTTTATCATGCTTCTGGAGGCGACACTGTTCTTGACAAAAGTATTATTGAAAAGCTAAATGAACCTTTGGTTCATTTAATTCGCAACTCAATAGATCATGGAATTGAATCGGCTCAAGAGAGAGAAAGTTTAGGCAAAGATCCCAAGGGTATTATTAAGCTTTCAGCGTGTCAATCCGGGGATTCTGTTATTGTTATTATTGAGGATGATGGAAGAGGGCTTGATAAGAATAAAATACTTAAAAAAGCTATAGAGCGTAATATAATTTCTGATTCAGTTGCCAAAACCTTATCAGAGATTGATGTTTATAATTTGATTTTTGAGCCTGGATTTTCAACTGCAAGTTCTGTTACTGATATATCAGGTCGTGGAGTTGGCATGGATGTTGTTAAAAAACAGGTTGAATCTTTAAGGGGGCATGTTGTGCTTGAAAGTGAATTTGGTAAATATACTAGAACTAAGTTAATTTTTCCATTGACTTTGGCTATTATTGAGGGTTGGCTTGTTAGAGTAAAAGATGAGCATTTTATTGTTCCTCTTTCTAATGTTGAATCTTGTTTAGAATCTAATAAGTTAATTTCTCAAATAGATGGAATTGAGACTAAAAGCAATGTAATGAATTATAGGGGTAGCATGATTAGTTATATTAGGCTTAGGGAGTTTTTTCAGATTTCTAGCGAGAAGAGTTTAAGTGAGCAAGTTGTTGTTGTAAATACAAATAGTGGGAAAATGGGCATTGTGGTTGACGAAGTTTTGGGGCAACATCAAACTGTCATAAAAGCTTTGGGTAAAATTTATTCTCGAGTAGAAGGGGTTTCTGGAGCTACTATACTTGGCGATGGAAGTTTGGCTTTGGTTATTGACATAGATGCAATAACTAAACTTATAAAATAAAGAAAGTAGAAAATACAGCTTTTTGGTTTTAAAGGTTAAAAATATTAAAATATAATAATGAAGATATTAGTAATTGATATTCAAGGTCTTATAAAGCAGGTTTTTGTTAGAGCTTTTTCCAAAGATAATGATGTTGAGATATTAAATGCTGGTTTTAATTCTTTAAATCTTATTAATGTATTTTTACAAAAGTTTCCAGATTTAGTTATTATTGATGAGAATACAGCAAGATCTAATTTTGGGAATTCTTTAAACAATGTTCTTAATAACATATCTCTTCCGGTTGTATTTATTGCGCAAAATGAAATGTTTCCAAATTTTGGATGTCTTGAGCAAAGCAAGGAAAAGGTTAAATTAATAATAAATAAGCTTAATTTTAAGCTTACAGTTGATTTATTTCGCAGCAAGTATTTGGCTTTAATAAAGCTTGAGTTGAAAAATCTAGGCAAAAATAAATTAATATCTTCTTTTGAAGTTAAAAGGATTCAAGCCCCCGATTTTTCTAGTAATTCTAAAGTAGAGCTGAGGGAAAATAGTTTAAATGATTCAAGTATAAGAAAAAGTTATAGAGTTTCTGATGTTATTAATTTTGCTCCCAAAAATGATCCGGATGTTATTATTAAATATCAAGGTCTTATCAATAAGCACAAAACTGGTAAAATTATTGTTGTAGGCTCTTCAACGGGCGGTACAGAGGCTTTAAGAATTTTTTTAAGGTCTTTTAAAAAAGATTCTCCCCCAATTATTATTGTTCAGCATATGCCGGGAGGATTTACAAAATCTTTTGCAAAAAACTTAAACAATGAATTTAATATTGATATTAAAGAAGCTGAGGATGGAGACATTCTTCGTCCAGGTCTTGTAATAATTGCTAATGGAAGTTATCATTTGATTGTAAAATATAGTAGCGGAAATTATTTTGTAAACCTATTAGATGGACCTCTTGTTAGTAGACATAAGCCTTCTGTGAATGTACTTTTTAGGTCTGCTGCAATGTATGCAGGCTCTAATGCTATTGGAGTTATCCTTACAGGTATGGGAGATGACGGCGCTGTTTGTATGCTTGAAATGAAAAAAAATGGCGCTTATACTATTGCCCAAGATCAAGAAACCTCTGTTGTTTTTGGTATGCCAATGGAAGCTATAAAAATAGGGGCTGTAGACAAAATCCTTCCTTTAAGCGAAATAGCAGATCATGCTCTAAGGAGATCTTAAAATGGATAATAACAATAATGGTTTTAATTCCAACGATTGTTTGGCAACCTTATTTCATAAACTTGAAGCTTTTGATGAAAGCACAAGGCATATTTATTCAAATTTAAGCAAATCAATTCCTAAATTAATAGAAAAAATTTCTAAAGATTCTAAGGATTTATCTTTTAGTATTGATTTGATTTCCAATCTTGATCTTGATAATGATTCTTCTTTGAATAATTTTATAGCTAAAATTATAGGAGCATTAGATGATTTTGTTGCTTACTTTAATTCTTCAACAACTTCTCTTGAATCTCAATTTAGCATAATACGGAGTAAGGTTAAAGATATAGAAATACTTGAAGATGTTATTGAAAGAATGAAAAAAAGCTCTCTTGATATGGAAATAATGTCTATTAATACACTAACAGTTGCTATGAGAGCGGGTAAGGCTGGTGGAGCCTTTTCTTATATTACGAGTGAAATTAAGGTTTTAACCCAATCTATGATCAAACAGGCAGATCAACTTACAAGCAAGGGGCGCGAGGTTAAAATTGGTCTGGATAGAGCTAAAAATCAAGTATATGAAAGCAATACAGCTGAAAATAAAATTCTTGAAGAATTTAGAGATAATTTAATGAAAAAAATAGATGCTTTTTCAGATGGAATAGGAAGTGTTATTGCTCTTTATGATGATATTTTAAAAGTTTTATCTGAATTTAAGTTTAAACTTGTAAATTCTATTTCTTATCTTCAGTTTCAAGACAGGCTAACTCAATCTTTGCAACATTTAAATATTATGTATTCCAATATTGATGTTTTTAAATTTAGAGATATAAGTGAGATCCAAAAATTAAAAATTTTATCAGTTTTTACTGATACATCAAAAGTTATAGTAAAAGATGTTCTTGAAAAGCTTGAAAAAAATTATACTGTTTTTGAGAAATTTATTGATTCCTCTCTTAGTTCTATTCAAACCATTAACGATTTAAGGTCTGATAATTCTTTATACATAGATATTCCTAAAATAATAGAACAATTTTCTAGTATTTTGTCTGATCTGCTTAGAAGAATTGATGATGTTGAGAAGAATAATTCTAATTTTTTGAATTTATATTATGAACAGGTCAAGCTTATAAAATCATTAGAATTAATGTTTTCAAATATTTCAGCTATTTCTGCTAGGTTTCAAAATATTAATATAGCCTCAAAGATAGAAGTTGTCAAAAGATCTGAACTTAAAGCCATGGAGGGCAATATTTCAGAAATGTCTAAGATTATCAAAGAAATTGATTCTAACATTACCAAGGGAATAGAATTTTTAGATCAAATAATCTTTTTTCTTGAAAAAGTTGTTAAGGATTATGACAATAGATTTTATCTTGAAAAGAATTATTTTAATAAATTTAAAAAATTATTTATGGAAATTAAAAATGATATTCTTGATATTAAGAATATAGCTATTGATAATATTTTGTCTTATGAGGTTTTTTCAATTGAATTTATGGAAATATTTGAAGAGATGAAATTAGAAGTCTACAATGTTAGAAATTTAAAAAATTCTCTTTTAGATATAGATAACTTTTTAAGCAATATGGAAAGCAAAATAAATTTCAATCTTAATCTAGAATTATCTAAGATTGGAATTCAATCTGTTGAGATTGAAGATAAAGAATTTGTTAATAGAATTGCTAATCGATTTACTTTATTTGTTCACAAAAAACACTTATTATCTTTGATAGAGGAAGCCAAGGATGTTCATTCCTTTGATGAGGGTAGTGTAATTTTGTTTTAATTTTTATATACTTTTTAGGAGGGTTTTAGGAGAAAATTAGATGAAAAAAAGAATTTTGGTTATTGATGACAATAGGGCAATAAGGCAAAGCGTTGCTTATATTTTAGAACAAAACGGTTTTGGAGTCTCAGAAGCAAAAGATGGTTTAGAAGGGGTTTTAAAATTTAAAGAAGCAGTTGGGCAAGGGGATAAAGATTTTGACCTTGTTATTACAGATATCAACATGCCTAATTTAGACGGCATTGGTGTTATTAAGCAAATAAGGGAATTTGGCAGCTTTGTTCCTATACTTGTTCTTACCACTGAATCTGAGCAATCTAAGGTTGATGAAGGCCGTAAAGCGGGTGCTACTGGTTGGCTTGTTAAACCTTTTAATCCTGAAGCTTTAATGAAAACAATCTCAAAGATATTTTAAGTTTATATTTGCAATTAATTTGTAGACTTTAAAGTTTTATTATAATTAAAATGATTTTCAATATGTTATTTTAGAATAAGGACAACATATTGAAGGGGGTGTTTTATCCTTATTTTAATAATATTAAATTTTATTAATCATAACATTAGATTTTTATTAGTATAAGCAAGTAATTTATGAAAGAAAATTTTTCTTAAAAGAAGCAATTATTTTACTAGTAATGCTTGATAATCTTGAAGCTTCTAAAAAAGCAATCAAAATACCGGTAGTCGGAGTCGAACCGACACGAAGTTGCCCTCACCAGATTTTGAGTCTGGCGCGTCTACCAATTCCGCCATACCGGCATCAACTTTTATTTTACTATAACAGTGCCAAAAAAATCATTATTTTTGTTGAAAACTTTTTCTAAGTTTTCAATATTATTTCCATTTACTATGTAAAGGGTAAGTCCGAGTTTTGAAGAGAGCTTTGTTGCTATTGGGTCAAAAGGTAAATTTAAGCCCGGATTCCACTTTTGGCCCACAATGTTTTGTAATTGTGTCCAATTTAATTTTTTAAAAGCCGTTGCGTTTTTAAATTTTTTTGGATCTTTATCATAAACTTGATTTACGTTTGTTATATTTATGATATCTTTTTTATTAAATTTTTCTGCAAATTTTACGGCAATGTAATCTGTTGAGAATCCTGATTTCCATCCGGAAGCAATTAATATTTTTCCTTTAAAAGAAAAATTTTTTAAGGGATTGGTGACAATTTTGTCTTTACAAAAGGGATTCATTACTTTGCGCAGAAATTCTGCGTTTAGTCTTGTTGACATTATCCCAATCTCATCAAGCTCATGAACTTTAAAATCAGGATTGATTTTTTTATAAGCGTCTTGGTATTCTCTTGCAACTCTTCCTCCACCAACTATTAAAATGATTTTTCTTTTTTCATTTTCTAGTAGCCATTTAAAAACAAAGTTTTTAAAGTTTTTAATGAATTCTATGTTGATTTGATTTGAATTTATTACTCCTCCCCCAAGACTTATTATTTCAAGCATTCAAGCTCCTTATTTAGGTTAATGTTTTTTAAATTTTTTACTTTTAATAATATAGCAATTTCTGCTAAACTTTTCATTAAAACAAGTTTGAAACAATACAAACTTGTTAATTATATATTACAATTTAATTGTTATGCAAAAAATTAAAAGAATTTATTGTTAAGTATTTTAGCTTTGATTTTGCTTAGCAGTTTTTGTTTTGGAGGATATTGTGCATAAGTATAAAGTTTCTGTTATTATTTGTTTTTTTAATTCGGCTGAAACTCTTGATGCAATGATAAAGGATGCTGTTAATCAAACATTAAAAGATAAAGAAATTATATTAATTAATGATGGTTCTTATGATGGTAGTTTAGAGATAGCAGAAAAATATGCCAATAAATATAGCTTTATTAAGATTTTTAGTCAAAAAAATATGGGACTTTCTGCTTCTAGAGACAAGGGACTTTCTGAGGCTCAAGGGGAATATGTTATTTATTGGGATGGTGATGATTCTGTAGAGAGCACCATGCTTGAAGTTCTGTATAACAGAGCAAAAGCAGATAATTCTGATGTTGTTTGTTCTCAATTTTATATTTATTTTCTTGCAATAAATGTAAAAAGAAAATCTCTGCTTCCTTTTCCTAATTATCCATTAACAGGCAAGGAGGCGTTTAAAAATTTGCTTTTTACTGTTTATGCGACTTTTGGAAAGAAAAATTTTGTTGTTGGAACGTTATGGGATAAATTAATTAGACGGGAATTAATTTTAAAGAATAATATTCGGCAGCAAAATGTAGTATTTGAAGATATAGTTTTTGTTATGCAAATTTTCTTAAAAGCTTCTAAAGTTTCTTTTGTAAATAATTATTTTTATACTAATTTTCAAAGAATGGGAAGCATGAGCTCTTCTATTAATGTTTTACATAAATCTAAATTATCTCTTAATACAATGGAAACTTTATTAAAAAGAGAAGGTATTTTTAACGAATGTCAAAATTTGTATAAAAAATTTTTCTTGCAATTTTATTATTTTATTTCTTTTAAGCAAATTTATATTATTAGTTGGAATATTCCTGATAAGCTTGTTTATAGGGCTTATAAAGAAAAGCTTATTTCTGTTCTTAATGAGATTAAAGGATTACCTGAATTTCAAGATTGTTATGAATATGCAAAAAGTTTTGGATTTAATGAAATTCAAATTTTACCTAGAATTATGCTAAAAATTTGGAATTTTAGCTCAAGACTTTATGTAAATTTTTCTATATTTATTTATAAGTTTTTCATAAAAAATTGAATTTATATTTTTAATTTTATTATTTTTTTATGTTTTGACTTTTAATATATTAAGGAGTGTTTATGGCTATTGAGGCTGTTAATGTAAAATTTTCCTATAAGAGAAAAGAAGTCTATTCAGATTTAAATTTAAACATTGAGACCCCTCAAGCCTATTTGCTTCTTGGCAAAAATGGAGTTGGAAAAACAACTTTACTTAAACTTGTAAGTGGACTTTTGGAGCCCCTAAAAGGGAAAGTTTTATTTAACTCTTTAGCAGCTTTTCCAAGAAATCCCTTGAATTTAGTGAATTTGTTTTTTATTCCTGAAGAATTTTCACTTCCCAGATTGTCTTTAGCTGAATACAGCAAGGCTTTATCTATATTTTATCCAAATTTCAATGAGGCAGATTTTAAAAAATATTTATCGGATTTTGATCTTGATATTTCTCTTGATCTATCTTCAGCTTCTTTTGGACAGAAGAAAAAAAGTATTATTGCATTCTCTCTAGCTGCAAATGTTTCTTGTTTATTGTTTGACGAGCCAACAAATAGTCTTGATATTGTTTCAAAAAATGTTTTTAGAAATATGCTTTCTAATTTAAAGGATAGAATCATTTTTATTACAGGCCACAATGTAAGAGATTTGGCAGGGGTTGTGGATTATTTAATCATTGTTGGGGAAAAGTCAATTCTTTTTTCCAATTCAGTATCTTATATTAATAAAAATTATAAGATTAAAATTATCAGCGAGCTAAATGGAAATGAATTATATTATGAAAAAAATAAGGATGGATTTAAGGCGCTTTATTTTGAGAGTAGCAATGGAGCTGAAGTTGTTGATATTGAGTTTTTCTTTTTATATGTTACTGAAAATAAAAAGAAGAGGTAATAAAAGATGTTTAGCTTAAAAAGATTTTTGAATTTATTTTATTTTGATTTTATTTACAATAAAAAATTCTATACTTTATTAATAATTCAAGTTTTAGGAATGATATTTATATCTTATTTGCTTGTTAGATTTTATTTTAATTTTTCAGCAATTGATTTTTTAAAATTTTTTGCTCCTAAAATTTTTATTTTAACCTTGATTATATCGATTTTTACCATGTTTGATTATTACAAAGTGATTCATGATCCGTTTAGGAATATTCTTTATTTATCTTTGCCTGTTTCAACCTTTGAGCATTATTTTTTCAATTTAATTAAATATTTATTTGCGCTACCTTTAATTTTAATATTTATTTATTATTTAGGGGTTAATATTTTTTTATTCCTAGATAATGCATTCTTTTTAAGAGGTGGGGGTGCTGCATTCTTAGAATTAAGATATTTTTATGATTTTTTATTTGTTCGTTATTTTAATTTTTTATCTATTTTTCCAATCTTTATGTTTTTTAGAATAACTTTTAAAACGCATCCTTTTGTTAAGGTTTTGATATCCTTTTTAGGGACCATTGTGTTATTGTTTTTTTTCACGTCTTTTCTTTATTTGGGTTTTAAATATGTGCCATGTTCTTCGGATTTAATTTTTTCTTTTGACAGATTTTTAGGAGACTTATTTTTTAAAATAGTTTATAGTTTGGGATTTTTTTTATATTTGGCTTCATATTTTAAGATAGTAGAGTTTGGAAGTATTAGAAAAAAAAGCAATTTGTTTGCTATTCTTGGGTTTTTAGTTTTTTTGGCAATATTTAATTATTACTATTTAAGCAAAGGTTCATTATATTGTTTTGTTAATTATAATTAAAATAGTTTAAAAGATTTAAAACAATGGCTTAGAAATAGCTTTGTAGCTAAGCATTAATAATTTTTATTTTAATTTAATGTTTTTGTTTTAATGCAAGTCTGTTTTATTATGATTTGTGAATTCTTTTTAAGCATAAGCTTAATTGGATTTAAATTTAAAGTTTTAATTTTGGGGTATACATGAAAAAAAACTTAAAGATTTTAGTAATAACAGGAGGCGTGATCTCTGGAATTGGTAAGGGAGTTACATCGGCAAGTATTGCAAGGTTGTTTAGATATGATTTTAGAGTTACTCCAATTAAATGTGATGGGTATTTAAATACTGATCCTGGCACTATTAATCCTGTTGAGCACGGAGAAGTTTTTGTGCTTGATGATGGAGGAGAGGTTGATATGGACTTTGGCCATTACGAGAGGTTTTTAAATCTTAATGCCAAGTCTAGTTGGAACATTACAATGGGCAAGATATACAAAAAGATACTTGAAAATGAGCGAAAGGGCAAATATTTGGGAAGAACAGTTCAGCTTATTCCCCATGTTACTGATGAGATCAAATCTACAATTTTTCAGATTGCAAGTTCTGAGAATAGTGATATGTTGATAATTGAAATTGGTGGAACCGTGGGAGATATGGAAAATATTTTATTTATTGAGACAGTAAGACAAATAAGACAGGAGATTGGGGGTGGTAATATTTCTTTTATTCATTTAACCTATGTGCCAAGTCCAGCTGGAATTAATGAGCAAAAATCTAAACCTACCCAACAGAGTGTTAAAACCTTAAATAAAGCAGGTATTTTCCCCGATTTAATTATTGCTAGAAGTTCACAAGTATTGACAGACCAAATCAGAAAAAAAGTGGCAATGTTTTGCAATGTTGAGAGCACTTCTATTATTGACAATGTTGATGTTTCTACTATTTATGAAATTCCTATATCTTTTTATAAGCAGGGTGTACATGAGATTTTAAGCTCTAAGTTAAATATTAAGGTTGTTGATCCAAAGATAGAAGAGCTTTCAAAGCTTGTAGGAGTTATAAAATCTAATTTTTTTGCGCCTAAAAAAATTATTAATATTGCTATTTGTGGTAAATATGCTGAACTTGATGATTCTTATGCATCAATTAGAGAGTCTTTGGTTCATGTTGCAGCCCATTTGGATTTGCTTATTAAAAGCACTTTAATTGATTCTAATGATTTAAATGAAAGCTGTTTAAAAGAGTTTGACGGCATTATTGTTCCTGGCGGCTTTGGAGGCAAGGGGTATGAAGGTAAAATTATGGCTATTAAATATGCTCGTGAGAATAATATTCCCTTTCTTGGAATTTGTCTTGGTTTGCAGCTTGCTGTAATAGAATTTGCTCGCAATGTTTGTGGAATACTTGATGCTGATACGGAGGAAAATTTAGCAAAAGACAAGCCCTTAAAAAGTCCTGTTATCCATTTACTTCCTGAGCAAAAGGGAATTAAAGATAAGGGCGCTACAATGAGGCTTGGTGGATATCCTGTGATTCTTAAAAAGAATACAATAGCTTTTAAACTTTATGGCCAAGATCGGATAATTGAAAGATTTAGACATAGGTATGAAGTTAACAATGATTATATAGATTTATTTGCAAAAAATGGGCTTATAGTATCTGGATTTTCAAGTGATTTTAAAATGGCAAAATTAATAGAAATTCCTGAAAATAAATTTTTTGTAGCTTGCCAGTTTCATCCAGAACTTATTACAAGAATAGAAAATCCAGCCAAGCTTTTTCTAGGACTAATTAAAGCTTGCATTTGAGTGTCTATTTGATTGCTTAGTGAGTAGGCAGGTTTTCAAAATTAATGTTTGTAGTGCTCTCAAATTGGAATATTTTATAGCTTAAAAATAATTTAGAGAATATGGTTAGTAATATTATTGTTAAAAGGTCAAAAAAAGCATTAGCTATTGTTAAATTAAATGGTCTTTTTTCATAGATTATATCGTTTATTACTTTGGGTAAGCTAAAGGCAAGCCAAGTTATGCTAGATATTAGTATTGCAGATAATATATTGTAATTTAAGTCTGTTAAGCTTCCAAGAGAGTTGTTAGTAAGAGTTATTAGATTGTTGAATAAATTGATAAGAGCATTTATTAAAAAACTTTGTAATAAATGATTTAAAGCTAAAACAAAGATAGCAATTATTTTATATTGTTTTTTTTGAGTATTTAATGTGTTGGCACTAGTAATTATTTTTTTTAATAATATTTTTCGGTATATTGTTTCTAATAATATTTTAAATAAAGTCATGCTGACTATTAATATTAAATTAATATTTGAGAACATGAATTTGATTAACATAATTTTCCCTTTCATTTTCGGCAATGATTTAATTATAATTAGTATATAATAAAATATTTTGATTTCTTTAATAAGATTTGTATTTTATTATATTTATATAATAGCTTTAATTTTTGGCAATTTTTATCAGGAGGATTGAATGAAAGAAGAAGACATTAGAAAAACAATTTTAATGAAAAGGCTAGTTAAATATTTTTTTGATGAGCTTAAGTATAGAATGAAGATTCGTTGTCTTAGAATAAGCAATAAAGAGATGAGCACTAAGTACATACTTCTCAATCTTTTTAGGAAAATTGCAAATCTTCCTTTTAATAAGCAATATGAAATAGAAGAGCAGTTTGCTCTTGAAGTTGGCGAGAGAGTTGTGCTTACAGATGCTGTTTTGATTAAAAGAATTGATCATGAACGATGTGTTATTGTTGGGATTGTTGAGGCAAAAACGGATCAAGTTGATCTTGATTATGAATTTAATAGATTTTTTATTCAGGACAAAAAAATCAACGTTCTTTTTTGGCAACCCAAAAAAGTTATCCTCAAGCAAGATGATAAGTTGTTTACAGTAGAATCAGACGATATTTTTAATTTTGACAACGATTTTAACTTGCCAAAAGTTAAAGCTAAATTAGAAGAGTTTATTGATATTTTTTTATGTTTTTTTTCTTACAGAGATGTTCTTTTTGAGTATAATGAAGTTAGTGGGCGTTATTCTTGGGTAAAAAGAAAGTAAATTTAATTTAAAATTAGTTTTAAATTAAATTAAATTAAATTAAATTAAATGAGGAGAATGATTTGTATCTTTAGATGGTTTTATGGTTTAAGATGAAAGCTTAAATTTATTTCAAAGTAATTAATTTTTACCATTTAAATGTAAAAATATTTTTTGTTTATTGATGTATTTAATTTGATATTAAAAGTTGAAACAATGTGTCAAATTAAGTACTGGTGACTCTATTCAAAAAAAAGTTTTTATGGTAGAATCCCTTTATGAAAAAATTTTCGTTTTTTAAAAAAAAGAAAAAAGCTGTTGATTTAAATCTTTTAAATGTTGTTGGTAATGACAAAAAAGATTTGAGTACTTACGAATATAAGGCTCCTGTTAAGGAAATGCTAAAGGGATTTTATCATACCAAAGCTTCCATTTCTACTCTAAAAATAGGGTTTGAGTCATTACAAAGGATTTTGTTTTCTGAAATAGAAGATTTTGATCAGATATTTTCTACTTTTGTTGAGATGACAAATAATGCTCGTAATCAGATAAGCGTTATTTTTAGTGATCTTGGTAAAAATAATAAGGAAAAATTAAATCAAATATCTTCTGTTATTGTTGGAATTCAAGGCAGCTTAGAAACAATAAGTAATTTTTTAGGTGCTACCAATATGATTTCTCTTAATGCAAAGCTTGAGGCTGCAAGAGCTAAAGAATATGGTAAAGGATTTTCTGTTGTTGCAGATGAGATCAAGCGACTTTCTGATCAGGCAAAAGGTGTTATGAATATGATTTCTGTAAAGGAAATTGAGGAGGTTTCTAAAGATTTGATTTCTCATAACCTTAAGGATTTGCAGATTGATATTGATAAGTTCTTTGCCGAGATTCTTGAACAGCTTAATTATCTTGAGAACATATTTAAGCGCTTTTCAAGGAGTCAAGAGGAATTTTCTTCTTTGATTGAAAGTCTTGAGAGTATAGATGCTAATATGGCTTATTATTCAAGAAGCTGTGATTCTTTGATTGGCTCTGATACTTTTATGCTGTCTAATGATGAATTTTTAAAAGAGCTAGAATTTATTATCTCAGACCAATTTTCTTGGATTAATAATTTGAGATTACTTGTTGAGGGGCAAAGGACAATATTCATTCAGACAGATGCTTCCAAGCATGGGTTTGGATTGTTTTATAAAGGATTGTCCCCCAAGAATGATGCTATCAGGCAGTTGTGGGAAGAAGTATACATTCCTTATTTAAATATTAATAAGTTTGCAGCTGAAATTTTGATTATATTTAGGGTAGAGAATCGTAGTGATAGCGGTTTAAGGCAAGCTAAAGATTTTTTGTCTCAAGCTGAGAGTTTATCTGAAGAAATTGTTAGAAAACTTGAGCACATTAAAAAGATGGTAATTGAATTGGATGATCAAGGAATTAGTATTTTTTCTTGATTATTTTGATAAGATTTGTTGCAATAATTTAAATTAGAGATTTAAAAATTATTATGACTTTTTTAATTTTTATTTATTTGGCTAAGGTTTGTTAAAAATCAAGTTTTATTTTGATAAAATAATTTTAGGTATGAGTTTTAGGTCTAGGTTTATTCATCTTCATGTTCATTCAGATTATTCTCTTTTGGATGGAGCTGCAAAAATATCAGATATTATATCAAAAGCAAAAAAATGCAATATGTCGCATATTGCATTAACAGATCATGGCAATCTTTTTGGAGCTATTAAATTTTACAAAGAAGCTAAAAAAGCAGGAATTAAGCCAATAATTGGCATTGAAGCCTATATGGCAAAAACTTCTAAGTTTTTAAAAAAACAGGATGATCTTGGAAAAATGTCTTACCATTTAATTTTGCTTGCCAAGAATGAGTTGGGTTATAAAAACCTATTAAAGTTAACAAGTATTTCTTATCTTGAAGGGTTTTATTATCGTCCAAGGATAGATAAAGAGGACCTTGAAAAATATTCAGAAGGTTTGATTTGTACTTCAGCTTGCATTGGGGGGCTCATTCCAAGACTTATTTTGGCCAATAGATTTGAAGATGCTAAGAATGAAATTCTTTGGTTTAAAAAAGTTTTTGGCAATGATTTTTATCTTGAGCTTCAAAGGCATGGTATTAAAGATCAAGACATTGTAAATGAAAGGTTGGTTAAGTATTCTAGGGAACTTGGAGTTCCTTTAACAGCAGCCAATGATTCTCATTATGTTAACAGAGAAGATGCAACTGCTCAAGACATCATTGTTTGTATTGGTACTGGCGCTAAGAAAAGCGATGAGAATAGATTAAAAATGGAAACCAATGAATTTTATATTAAATCTCAAGAGGAAATGTGTGAACTTTTTAATGATTTGCCTGAAGCTTTAGAAAATACTGTAAGGATTGCAGAAAAGTGTGATGATTTTAAAATAACTTTTCCAGGCCCTATTTTGCCTGATTATCAAATTCCTGTTGAATTTAATACTCTTGGTGAATATTTGGAACATCTCACACTTGAGGGGTTGAAATTTAGATATAAAAATTTGACAAGCAAAATAAAAGATAGAGCTTTTTATGAATTGAGCGTAATAATTGGAATGGGCTTTGAAGGCTATTTTTTGATTGTTTGGGATTTTATTAAATTTGCTCATGATAACGATATTCCTGTTGGAGCTGGGCGTGGTTCTGGTGCTGGTTCAATTGTGGCTTATGCTCTTAGGATTACTGATATTGATCCTTTAAAGTATAATTTGCTTTTTGAGAGATTTTTAAATCCCGAGCGTATTTCTATGCCCGATTTTGATATTGATTTTTGTTTTGAAGGCAGAGATGAGATTATAAAATATGTTACCAACAAATATGGAGAAGATAAGGTAGCTCAAATAATTACTTTTGGAACCTTAAAGCCTAAGGCTGTAGTTAAGGATGTGGCTAGAGTTTTAGATATTCCATTTGCTGAATCAAATGAACTTACTAAGTTTATTCCTGATGGTCCTAAAGTTTCTTTAAAAGAGGTTTTAGATGACAATTCTTTGAAGGAGTATTTTACTAGCAAGCCTGTTTATAAAGAATTAATGAATGCCGCATTGGTTCTTGAGGGAATGAATAGACATGCTTCAACTCATGCTGCAGGAATTGTAATTTCTAAAACCCCTTTAACCGACTATGTGCCTCTTTATAAGGATTATAAGCAAGGTTCTGTTTCTACTCAATACACAATGGATTTGCTTGAAGAATGTGGGCTTGTTAAGATGGATTTTCTTGGTTTGAAAACATTGACGTTAATAAAAAATGCAGAAAATCTTATTAGAAGTGTAAATCCAGATTTTAAAATAAAAAATATTCCAGATAATGATGTTAAGACTTTTAATATGCTAGGAGAAGGAAGAAGTGCGTCTGTTTTTCAGTTTGAATCTGAAGGAATGCAGCAAATTCTAAAAGACGCAAAGCCTGATAGCATTGAAGATTTAATAGCTTTAAATGCTCTTTATAGACCAGGTCCTATGCAATTTATTCCTCAATTTATTGCTGCTAAAAAAGGTGTTAAGAGAATTAAATATCCTCATCCCGATTTAAAGGAAGTTTTAAGACCAACTTATGGGGTTATTGTTTATCAAGAACAAGTAATGGAAGTTGCAAAAATAATTGGGGGCTTTTCTCTTGGCAAGGCCGATATTTTAAGACGTGCTATGGGTAAAAAGAAAGAAGACGAGATGAATGAAATGAAAGTCGACTTTTTAAGAGGCGCTATTGAGAAAGGATATGACAAAGAAATTGCTAGTGAAATTTTTGAACTTTTAAAGCCTTTTTCTGGGTATGGATTTAACAAATCGCATGCAGCGGCGTATTCTTTAATAGCATATCAAACCGCTTATCTTAAGGCTAATTATCCTGAATATTTTATGGCTGCCAATTTGACCAATGAAATTAATAATAATGATAAGCTTTCTTATTACATTGAAGAGTCAAAAGCTATAGGTATAAACGTGCTCAAGCCCGATATAAATCGATCATTTAGGGAATTTCGTGTAACTGATTCTGGAATTTCTTATGGGCTTAATGGGATTAAAAATCTTGGAGGAATTGTTGTTGATTTAATAATTGATGAGAGAGAAAAAAACGGCAAATATAGTTCTTTTGAAGATTTTATAAGACGCGTAGATGATAAAGTAATTAATAAGAAATTTTTAGAATCTGCAATAAAATCTGGACTTTTTGATAGTTTGGATCAAAATAGAAAAACTTTATTTGAAAATCTTGATCGTTTGATTGAAGTTGTTTCAGAAGATAAAAATAATAAAAAACTTGGTCAAAACAGCTTATTTGGTGCTCTTGAAAGTCAAGATCCAATTCGGCAAAGTTTTAATTATCAAGCCTTTAAAGAGTATTCTTATTCTGAGCTTTTAGGATTTGAAAAAGAGCTTTTAGGATTTTATGTGTCGGGTCATCCTCTTGATCCTTATAAAAAGGCAATTGACAGTTTTTCCAGTTTAAATGTTTTAACAGATCTTGCTGCCAAAAAAGATAGCATTGTTCAATTTTCTGGCATTTTAAATTCAGTAAAAGTTATTCAAACTAAAAGAAATAATGCAAAAATGGCTTTCGGTGTTATAGAAGATTTTAAAGGCGCAATAGATATTGTAGTTTTTACAGAAAGCTATGAAAGATATAGAAATTTTTTACTTGAAGGCAATGTTATTGGGGTTGTGGGTAGGCTTACGTTTAACAGAGACAAATTTTCAATTGTGGTTGAAAAAGTTGTAAATATTGAGAGACTTTCCGAAGATAAAATAAATAATATTCATATTAAGTTTTTAAATAATAAATTAAATGACCTACAATTACTTAATTCTTTAAAGGAAAGTATAAGTAATTTTGAGGACAATTCTGGATTTTCAAATGTTTATTTTTATTTAAGGGAAAATGGTAAAGATTTGAAATTAAAAATGAATTCGATTTTAAATTTTGTGCCAGATGAAGATAAGCTTGATAAGTTGAGAAAGTGTGTGATAGTTGAAGATGTTTGGGTTGATTAGGAGGTGCTGTTTTGGTTGTTTTAATACAAATTTTAATGGTATTTTTGCAGATTTATAGGATTTTAATTTTAATTAGGATCCTTCTTAGCTGGCTTGTGTCTTCAGGGATTAATACCAATGTATTTTTCAGATTTATACATGTTGTTACAGAACCATTTTTATCTTTTTTTAGAAAAATTCCTCTTTTTACATTTGGTATGTTTGATTTTTCTCCAATTGCAGCTTTAATAACTTTGACTATTTTTGAAAGAATGTTGGCTTATGGGAATTATAAGCTTTCTACATTTATTATTTTATTTATTGTTGAAGTTTGGGGGATATTTAGAAGCATTTTTATTGCTATAGTTTTCTTTTTATTGTTGAGATTATTATTGTTGTTTTTGAATTTGTTCCAAGGCTCAGACTTTTTTAAAACAGTCGATTCATTTTTACTTCCTTTGTCCACTAAGATAAGCGGTGTGATTACTGACAAACACATGTCTTATACTTTACGTTTGATTGTTGGGAGTGCTTTAATGGTAGCATTTATAATTATTATTGAACAAGTTGTATTTGTTATTAGAGTTTTAGGAACATATTTGCCTTTTTAGGAGATTAAAATGTTTTTACATGAGTTTGAATATGAGTTTAAAGGTATAGGTGGTCTTGGTGAGAAAGGGGTTGAAAGGTTAAATAATCTGCAAATTTTTAATGTTAAAGATCTTATTGAGTTTTTTCCTGTAAAGTATGAAGATCGTCAAAATATACAAACTTTTCCAGATTTTTCTAAGGTGAAAAGTTGCGATATGATGACGGTGTTCACAGTTCTTGGGCATAAAAAATTTGGGGATAGTTCTAAAAAAAATTTAAAGTTAACAGTTAAAAGTATAAATGAGGAACCTTTCGAAATTCTACTTTTCAATAGGGCTTTTTTAGAGAATGTTTTTAAAATAGATAAAAAATTTTATATTTATTCTAAATTTACCTATAATGATTATAGTGGTTTATGGAGTTGTTCTAATTTTGACAGCGAAGTTTACAGTGACAAGCCTGAAAGGTTTAAAAAAATT
This sequence comes from [Borrelia] finlandensis, assembly GCF_000181875.2. Classification (GTDB taxonomy): domain Bacteria; phylum Spirochaetota; class Spirochaetia; order Borreliales; family Borreliaceae; genus Borreliella; species Borreliella finlandensis. Next base: position 591,681 of record NZ_ABJZ02000005.1, read on the forward strand.
CTTCCGGTTTATTCTTTGACAGAAGGATTAACGTCCAAGAAAATTTCATTATATGTAAAAGAAGCTCTTGAATATTTTTTTAAGTTTGGGCAAACAGACATTCCCAGATTTTTAATAGAAAAGTATTCTTTATTATCGTTAAGTGATGCTTTAAAAGAGATTCACTTTCCAAGTTCATTAGAAATGCTTGAAAAGGCAAAAAAGACATTAATTTACAGAGAAATTTTTTTGCTTCAGTTTTTTTCAAGGTATAGATCTTCTAAGATTCTTTTTCGAGAAAAAAAAGATTTATCAAAAGATTTGCTTGAAAAGGTTGTCTCGAGCTTGCCCTTTGAGCTTACAGGAGATCAAAAAATTTCTATTGATGAGATATTCTTTGATCTTAACTCTTCTAAGCCAATGAATAGATTGCTTCAAGGTGATGTTGGAAGTGGTAAAACCCTTGTTGCCTTGCTTTCAGGACTTCCTTTAATTGAAGCTGGATATCAGGTAGCATTTATGGCTCCTACAGATCTTTTGGCTCGTCAACATTATGATAATTTATCTAACATATTGGCGCCTTTTAACATTTCAATGACTCTTTTGACTGGTAGTTTAAGAAAGAGGGATAAGGAGCAAACTCTAGAAAGCATTAGAAATGGGACTTCTGGTTTAATAGTTGGAACACATGCTATTTTTTACGAAAGTACAGAATTTAAAAGATTGGCGTATGTTATCATTGACGAACAGCATAAATTTGGAGTTGTTCAAAGAGAAGAGCTTAAAAACAAAGGAGAAGGGGTGGATATGCTTTTAATGTCTGCAACACCTATTCCTAGAAGTTTTGCATTAACACTTTTTGGTGATCTTGAAGTTTCGTTTATTAAAACCTTGCCTAAGGGTCGTTTGCCTATTACTACTTATTTAGCAAGGCATGGAAATGAAGATAAAGTTTATGAGTTTTTAAGAAAAGAGCTCTTAAAAGGTCATCAGGTTTATTTTGTTTATCCATTAATTTCATCTTCAGAAAAATTTGAATTAAAAGATGTTAATAATATGTGTTTAAAATTAAAAGAAGTGTTTGGCGAGTATGTTGTGGACATGCTTCATTCTAAGTTGCCATCTGATTTGAAAGAAGAAATTATGAAAAATTTTTATTCGAAAAAAGTAGATATTTTGGTGGCGACTAGTGTTATTGAGGTTGGAATTGATTGTCCAAATGCAACTTGTATGGTGGTAGAGCATGCTGAGCGTTTTGGGCTTTCTACTTTGCATCAAATTAGAGGTCGTGTTGGTAGAAGCAATTTACAATCTTTTTTCTTTTTGCTATATAAAGAGCCTTTGACAAGTGCTGGCAAATTTCGATTAAAAACTATAAAAGAAAATTTGGATGGATTTAAAATAGCAGAAGAAGATTTAAGGCTAAGGGGGCCTGGCAATTTATTTGGACTTGAACAAGCAGGATATTTAAAATTAAAAATAGCTAATTTTGTTAATGATAGAGAAATCATAGTCTTGATTCGAGAAGAGCTCGATTTATTTTTTTATGATAATTCTGCTTACGATAAGCTTGATATTGATTTACTAGACAATCTTTTTTGTTCTTATTTGAATGCTGGAAGAAGTATTTAGTTTGCATATTTTTCAATTAGGTTAATAAGGTTTGTTTTGTTCTGGTTCCAAAATTCAAAAAGCTTGTGTTGTAAATTATTAAAATATTTTTTCTGAATAAAGCATGGCTTAGGTCCTATGTATAAGTAGTGCCAAGGCTCTGCTTTATATCCAGTTTCCGTTTCAAATCCTTTTGGGTATGAAATGGAAAATCCGTATTTTAGAGAGTTTTCATAAAGCCATTTTCCTTCTTTTGTGTTTAGTAAATTATCATCTATATTTATAAAATCTATTGCTGTTCCCATATGATGTTGAGAATGGCCCGGAATTGCTGATTGGGTTTCTGCAACTTTCCTACCATAAGTTTTGACATTGTAATCAAATAAAAATTTTTGATATTCTTGCGTTCTGTAAGCGGATTTGATTTTAATTTCAATTCCAAATTTTTTTGCATCTTTTATTAGTCGAATTAAATCTTCGATTAATATTTTTCTTACTTTAATAGTCTTTGCTCCAAGATTTTTAAGATCTTTAAAATCATCAATATTTACCAGATCAGGTATTTTATAATTTTCAGGAATTGGTATTTTTTTATTTATTAGGGTTAAGAGATTATTTTTTTCTGCATCTACTAAGGGTTTTATTTCTTTTAAGAACTGAATAGGATTTTTTTCAATAAAATTTTTGCATTCCTTATTCATTGTTTGGGCAATCTTTAACAGTATTTCTAAATCTTTTTTTGAAATGTTGTTAGCCAGCAAGGACAGGTTAATAAATAGAAATAATAAAGCATAAATTGATTTCATATTATTTAATTATAATATATTTTAGTATAATTAGTAGTTAATTCTAAATATATGTATATTCTAGATTGGATTAAATTTAGTTAAAAGTAATAAATAAAGGAGATTGTATATAAGGAATATGATCAAAAAGTTTAAAAATTATGATCAGATAATAAAAGAGCTATTTGTTATAGCTATTCCTACAGCTTTTGAATCGCTGTTATTTCAAATGGTAACTTTTTTTGATAATTTTATGATTTCCTATTTAGGCTCTTTTCACGTTACGGGAGTTTCTTTGGCAAATAGAGTAACTTTTCTTTTTTTTATTATTGTGTTTGGGCTTGGTACGGCTTTAAGCGCTTACGCTTCCCAAGCAATTGCAAAAAAGAAGTTTCTTCAAGTAAGACAATCTTTTGCTTATATATTATTAATTGGAACTACAATAGGAATAATTTTTTTCATATTTTCATTTCTTTTTCCAAGAAACATTATAAAGCTATTTACAGCTAATCAGGATTCTTTAAATTTTGGATCAGAGTATTTAAAAATTATTTCATTGTCTTATGTGCTAATGGCATATTCTTTTTTATCGGCTATGGGATTTAAGAGTGCTAAAGAAGTAAAAATACCTTTATATGTTACTTCTATTGTTGTTTTAATAAATATTGTTTTTAATTATATTCTTATTTTTGGCTTTAGCATGGGAATAAAAGGTGCCGCATATGCTACTGTGCTTGCTAGAATTGTTGAGTTTGTTTTTTATTTTTTATATAGTTTGATAAACAGTAATTCATATTATCGGATTAAGTTTGGCGATTTTTTTGCTCCAAAGGTAGTTACTAGGGCTAATTTGAAACTGATTATACCTGTTTTGTCTCACGAGATTTTTTGGGTTTTAAGTATAACTATTTTACATGCATTTTATGCTCGTGTTGGGAGCATTGAATACGCTTCATTTGCTGTTGCATCAAATCTTTTTGATATTTGTTTTGTATTGCTTCATGGTATGGGACTTGCAACAGGGGTTGTTATTGGGCATTTAATGATTTACGATAAGAAACATGTCAGGTCGGTTGGATTTTTTTTATCTTTTTTAGGATTTCTTTTGGGCATTTTTGTAGTTATTTTGCTTATTGGAATATCGAGCTTTGCACCTTATATTTTTAGTAAATTAGATTCTCCCGAACTTGTTAGCGTGTTTATTTATGTTTTTGCAAGTATTGTAGTTTTTAAAGCTTTTACGGCACAAGTTCTTGTTGGAGTTTTTAGGGCTAGCGGTATACCAAATGTTTGTTTTTTTATTGAATCGGGAGTAATTGTTTTTTATACGCTTCCAGTTGCTTATTTATTGGTGTTTTATACAAATTTAAGTTTACCAATAGTTGTTTTTATTGTAAATCTGGAAGAGATTATTAAAAATATATTTATTATAATTGAATTTTTTCACGATGATTGGATACGAGAGATTGAGTATGAAGAACTTGCTTGAGTATGGGGTAGCGTGATATATTTAGTGTTAATAAAAATTTTAATAATCTTAGTGAATCTAGAATTCATTCTAATTGTGCTAATTTTAAAGCAATTCCTTTTGCTTTATTGTAGGTTTCGGTATTTGTCTTTACAAAAATCTTAATTTTTTTATTTGGAGAAATTTATGTATTCATTGGGTGTATCGAAAAAGGATAAAATTTATAAAGATCTTTTAAAAATTGCGATTCCAACTGCTATTGAGTTTTTTTTATTTAATTTTATTTCTCTTACAGATAATGCTATGGTTGCGTATCTTGGTGACTATCCTGTTGCAGGAGTTTCTCTTGCAAATAAATTTTTTGAACTGTTTGTTACTATTGGGTTTTCCATGGCAGGAGCTTACAATATAATTGCTACAAGACAATACAATCAGGGTGATTTTAAGAGCTTTAGAAATACGTTTTTTATTAGCATATTAACCATTATTTTATTTTCTTTTCCGTTTATTTTGATTTCCATAGTGAATCCTTTTTTTTTACTTAGATTGATTTCTAATGATGAGCGGGCGGTTTACTATGGAGCAGCTTACTTAAATATAGCTATTTTTTCTTTCGTATTTGCAATCATAAAAGGACTTATTGCTAATGCTCTTAAGGTTGTTGAAATTGTTAAATTTCAAGTTTACATTTCTGTTTTTTCAGTGCTTTTGAATTTTGTATTTAATTATATTTTTATTTTTGTTTTTCATATGGGAGTAGTTGGAGCTGCTATTGCAACAACAGTTATTCGTACTTTAGAGCTTATTGTTTATCTTGTTTGTACAGCTTTTAACAAAAATTCAATTTTGCACTTTAAGTTAGATGATTTGAATATTAATATTAAGCCGTTTGCTCAGCTAATTAAATTTTTTATTCCAATTCTTTTAAATGAGTTTGCTTGGTTTTTTGGCTATCTTGTATTGACATCGATTTTTATAGGAATTGATACTCATAAATATGCTGCTTACAGCATATCTTTTTCTATTTATTTTATTATCTTTAATATAATTCATTCCTTTTGTATTTCTTTAAATATTATGATGGGCTATGAAATGCATAATAGTAAAAAAGAAATCATGAAAGTTGCAATATATTTGAGTAAAATTGGCCTTAAGCTTGCTTTTTTAACATCTTTTGTATTGTTTATATTTTCATTTTTTGCTCCTTATATTTTTTATACATTAAAGTATTCTCACCTTATAGGAATTATTTTAAGGTATTCTTCTGTTTCTGCCTTTTTCATGGCTCTTGCTTTTCAGTATCTTTTTGGATTTTTTCGTGCAGGAGCATCTCCAAGTTTTGGCGCTATTATGGAAGGCTCTGTAACTTTTGTTTATACTATTCCTATTGCTTTTGTTTTAGCGAATTATACAAATTTGCCTTTTGAAATTATTGTTTTTATTCCATCTCTTGAGGATGCAATCAAACTTGTTGTTTCACTTCCTTATTTTTATAGTGAAAGGTGGATTAAATCCGTTTAAACAGTTGACAGGTTTGATATAATTTTATTGTGCTTTTAGACGAAATTAAAAATTTAAATTTTTTAATCATGGGTTTAGGCCTTAATGGAGGAGGAGTAGCTCTTTCTAGATTTTTATTAAAGCGTGGGGCAAAATTAGTAATTACTGATCTTAAAAGTGAGACGGAATTAGCTTTAAGTATTGATGCTTTAAGAGATTTTGAGGATCAAATTAGATATGTTTTAGGCAAACACGATGTAAACGATTTTAAAAATGCTGACATTGTTGTAAAAAATCCCAGTGTGAAACCCAATAATAAATATTTAAAGTTTGCAAAACGAGTTGAGACAGATATTAGCTTATTTTTAATGTTTAACAAGAACCCTATAATTGCAGTAACAGGCACTAAAGGAAAATCTACTCTTGTGTCTCTTTTGTATCAAGCTTTGAAAGAAAAATATCCGGGGGTAAAGCTTGGGGGTAATATTGGTGTATCTCCTTTAAGTTTTTTTGATCAACTTGATGGAAAATCTCCTTTGATTTTAGAGCTCTCTTCTTGGCAGTTGCAATCTTTAGAGAATTTTAATCCTATTATTAGTATTATTACGAATGTTTACAACGATCACCAAAACTATTATTTAAATTTTGATGACTATATTATTGATAAGTCAAAAATTTTTGTAAATCAAACTTCAGGAATTGTGATTATTCAAGATCAGGCTTATTACAAATATTTTTCAAAATTTAAATCAAAAGTCAGAGTTATTTTATTTTCCGAATTTAATCCTTGTGATTTTGATCAAGATATTTTTTATTGCAATGAAGGCAAAGTATATTTTAATGACAACTTGATTGGAAGTTTTTCTAATTCACGAGCTGTTTTTATAATTCCTAAAGTTATTACTTTTTTTGTTTCGTATTATTTAAACATAGACCTCAATCATACGGGTCAGATTTTAAATAATTTTAAAGGTATTGAGCACAGATTAGAGCTTGTTAAATCAGTTCAAAATGTAATGTTTTATAATGATACAGCTTCAACTATACCCGAGTCTACTGTTTTATCTGTTAAAAGTTTAAAAACCAAAGATAACCGTATCAACCTAATTGTTGGGGGAACCGATAAAGAACTTGATTTTTTAAGTTTTAGCAAGATTACATATATTGTGAGAACTTGGATTTTAATAAGAGGTAGTGCAACTGTAAAAATTATTAAGATTTTAGAAAAAAGTAGCATACAATATTTTCTATTTGATTCTTTAAGAGATGCAGTAAATTATGCTTTCAAGATTTCAAGTCCGGGTGACATTGTGTTATTTTCTCCTGCCAGTGCTTCTTTTGAGCTTTTTAATAATGAGTTTGATAGAGGTTTGCAATTTAAAAATTTAGTTAATAATCTTGGTTAAATTTTTTTCCTTATTACTTTGTAATAGAAGTATCTAAGTTTTTCAAGATTTGCATAAATTTTATAAATAAAATTTTTGTAAGTAAAATCATAACAACCAATTCTGTGAATAATATTTCCTCCAAATCCTGTTTTAAAACCAAAAAGACCATATAAGGGGTGGTTTTTATTTGCAATTGGGGGAATTCCTAATAAATCATATTCTTTTATTTCTAATTTTTTTAACATTTCTATTGCTTTAAATTGTACAGCGTAATTGGGCATTAAATTTCTATATTCCTTGCTTGAAGCCCCATAAAGATAGACTGCTTTTTCTTTGTAAATTCCCACTATTATGCCAGAAATAATTATGTTGTTGTAAAATGCAATTATCAATTTTATTTGAGCATTTTTATCTTGTTTGAATATTTGAATTAGGTTTTGTATATATTCTTTTGAGTGAATAGTAAATTTATCTCTTTTGCTAGTTTCTTTGTATAGCTTGTAAAATTCACTTAAATGTTTAAATTTATCATCTATTATTATATTTAGATTTTTTTTTGTGCTGAGCTTTATGTTGTATCTTGTTTTTTTTTTCATGTTAAGCAAAATATTCTCAAGAGAATTATTTAAGTTTAATATTGTTGTGTTTGCGGGTTGTATGTCATCAAAGGATTTTTTTAGATATTTGATTTTAGTTTTTAATGGAGAGTATTTGTCATTCAGTGTTCTTTGGTGGTAATACATTAAATCGAATCTTAAAAAAATTGTATTTTTATGTAAGTAGGGTTTTATTTTTATGCTAAATTCTTTAATACTTTTACTGATTTTATCAATATTAATGTTTTCAAGAATTTTGTTTGAGAATTCTGGATGTGGAATGTATGCTAAGTAAAAATTTTTAAATAGTCTTCTTTGCATTACAACAATTTTGCCAAGAACATCGCTATCAAATGCTATGGCTTTCCAATTACTGTTTTTTGTTGTTTTTATCAATACCCACAGTTCGCTTTGAAGATAATTTTCTTCCATTTCTTTTGTTTTTATTTTTTTAATAGTCATTAATAGCTCTTAGCAAACTGTTCCGTTTGGAATATCTTTAGATAAAATTTTGTTCTTAGAATTTTCTAATATTAAATTTATTCCGTTTATTTTAAGCTCTCCGTTTTCTGCTATTATATTGGTTTTTAAAAATTTATTTATGTCAATTTTAGGTGGACAGGCAAGATCTTTATTCTGATCGTTTTCAAGTATTATTCTCTCTCCAGCAATAGGATTTTGGATTGAATCTTCTACAATTATAACTTTAAAATTTTTATTTTTGTCCTCAGCAGCTATTAGCATTCCTTCAGATTTTATTCCCCTAAACTTTGCAGGCTTTAAATTATCCACTATTATTATATGTTTTCCCAAAAGCTCTTTTTCTGTGTAATATCCTTCAAGGCTGCTTGCTATTTGTTTGTCCTTGTTAGTTCCGTCATCTAGTTTTAATATAAATAAGTTTTTAGCCTCGAGATTTCTTTCTATTTTATTTATTTTTACAACCCTTAAGAGCACTTTCTCTCTAAACAAGTTTTCCGGTTGCTCTTTTGCTATAGGCAAGTTTTCTGCTTGTTCGTTTTCTTTCATGTTTTTCTCTCCTGAATATTTTAGCTTTAAATTATTAATTTTTTTTTGCTCTAGCTTATTGAATAATATTTCTGTGAATTCAATTTTTTTAATTCCCGATTTGGTTCCAAGAATTTTGGTTGAAAATTGATAACTGTTGCCAAAGAATCGTTGTATCTTTTTACTTGTTTCGGGAATGAATGGCATCATTAAAATAGATAAGTCTCTGATTAGGTATATTAAGTTTGAGATTAGTTCTTTTGTTTCTTGTGGAGAGTTGTTTTTTCTTTTCCATGGTTCGTTATCTTGAAATATTTTATTTCCAAGGGAGGAAATTTTAAGTATTTCTTTGAGCGCAGATTTTAGTTCTGTCTTTTTAAAAAGATTTAGTATTTTATTATATTTTGGTGTTATTTGTTTCCAAAATTTATTTTGAATTTCTATTGTTTCTATTACATCTCCAAAGAATTTTCTTTGAAATGTTAATACTCTGTTTACAAGGTTTGAAAAATTATCAATAAGCTCTGTATTTACTCTTTCCATGAGATCTTGCCACATAAATTGAAAATCAGATTTTTCAGGCCTGTTATAATAAATATAAAATCGCCAAATATCAGAGGGGATTCCTGTGGTAATAGCATCGTTTCCAAAAATTCCTGTTCCCTCTGATTTTGAAAATTTAAGATTTTCGTAATTTAAGTATTCGCTTGATGAGAGTTGATTTAATATTGTCCAATTTTCTTCACTTCCAATTTCTATGCAAGGGAATATAATTGTATGAAACAATATATTGTCTTTCCCAATAAATTGTACAAGATTTACTTGATCATTGTTTTTCCACCAAGATTCCCAATTTTTGATAATGTTTTTGGTAATTGAAATGTATCCTATTGGAGCATCAAACCACACATAAAATACTTTATTTTCAAAACCCTTTTTAGGCACAGGAATTCCCCATTTAAGGTCTCTTGTAATTGCTCTTTCTTTAAGGCCATCTCTTAAAAAAGCTTTTGTCATTTTAAGGGCATTGGTATTCCAATTTTTGCTAGTATCTGGATTTTTTATCCATTTTTCAAGTTTTGTTTTTATTTTGGGAAGATCTAAATAAAGATGATTGGTTTTTTTCAAAATAGGTTTGTTTTTACAAATTATGCATTTTGGATTTATTAGGTCTGTTGGATTTAGAAGCTTAGAACAGTTGTCGCACTGATCTCCTTTAGCCATGCTTTGGCATTCTGGGCATTCTCCTATTACATATCTATCAGCTAAGAACATTGAATCTTTATTGCAATAAAACTGTTCAGTTTCCCGCTCTTTTATATAGCCGTTTTTTTCTAATTGTAGGAAAAAATTTTGTACAATGTCTTGATGGTGCTTGTTGGTTGTGCGACCGAAGATGTCAAATTCAATATTGAACCATTTGTAAATTGATTTATGTATTTCATAATATTTATTGCAAAGTTCTAAAGGGGTAGTATTTTCAATTAAGGCTTTGGTTTCTGTAGCTGTTCCATATTCATCTGTTCCACAGACGTAAAGAGTTTCAATTCCCGACATTTTCGAATATCTTGCAAAAGCATCAGCTGATAGTACTTGAACTAAATTCCCAAGATGAGGTATGTTATTAACATAGGGTAGAGCAGCTGTAACTAGATTCATTTTTTTCATTCAGTTTCCCCTTTTTTTATGCTATTAATATTGTAATATGGATAGGATATTTTTTTTCAATATCTTTTACAAAAATTCTTTTAAAAGCAATTCAGTTTTGGCTTTTTTTGTAAAAAATGATATAAATATTCTTTTACTATAAGGAGTGTAAGTTTATGAATAATTGTTTAATAAAGTTTTTTATTTTTTTATTAGTTTTTTCAAACAGTTATGTTGCTTTTTCTAAAAATGTCAATGTTTTAATAATAACTGCTATAGACTCTGAGTTTGAGCAGATAAATAAGCTTGTGTCTAATAAGGAAGAAATAGTACTTAAGGAGTATGGTCTTAATAAAAAGATTTTAAAGGGAAAGATGTCCAATCGCGATGTTATGGTTATTATTAGTGGGGTTGGCAAGGTTAATGCTGGTGTGTGGACTAGTTATATTTTATCAAAATACAATATAAGTCATGTAATTAATTCTGGAGTTGCTGGCGGTGTTGTTAGTGCTAAATACAAGGATATTAAAGTGGGAGATGTGGTGGTGTCTTCAGAGGTTGCATATCATGATGTTGATTTGACTAAATTTGGATACAAGGTGGGGGAGTTTAAAGGATTGCCTCAAAAATTTAGTGCCAATAAAAATTTAATTAAGAAAGCCACAGAGGCTGTTAAATTAAAGGTTGGGGGCTCTAATGCATATTCAGGATTAATAGTTTCAGGAGATCAGTTTATTGACCCAGCTTATATTAACAAAATTATAGGAAACTTTAAGGATGTAATAGCTGTTGAAATGGAAGGCGCAGCAATAGGGCATGTTTCTCATATGTTTAATGTACCTTTTATAGTTATTAGGTCAATATCTGATATTGTAAATAAAGAAGGGAATGAAGCTGAATATAGTAAATTTTCTAAATTAGCTGCTTTTAATTCAGCCAAAGTTGTACAAGAAATTTTAAGAGTGCTTTAATAAATATTTAATTTTTATAATTGAAAATTATGCATAAAAAAAAGACATTTTTAAATAAAAAATCTTTTTTTATGCATTTATCAATCTGTATTATATTTTTATAAGGTGTTTTGTTTAAAAGATTATGTTTTTAAGAAGGCAAAGATATTCGTAAAAGAGAATAAGCTTAAGGCCAATATAGTTTTTCCCGAAAGTAGTGATTCTAGAGTTTTAAAGGCAGCTGTTATTGTTTTGCAAAAAAATCTTGCAGATTCAATTATTTTGATAGGTAAAAAAGATACTGTCATTAATTCTTTAAAAGAATTTTCTAATTGTAATGATATTTTAGAAAGAATAGAAGTTGTTGATCCTGGTTTTTTTCCAGATATTGAAATGTATTTGGATGAATATTGGAGTTTGCAAAAGCTAAAAGGAGTTACAAAGCAAAGTTTAAAGACTCAAGTTTTAGATGAAATTACTTTTGCTATGCTTATGGTAAGATTTGGTTATGCCAAATCTTGTGTTTGCGGGGCGATTTCAACTTCTGCTAAGGTTTTGTCTAATGCTTTAAGAATAATCCCCAAGTTGGAAGGTGTTAAGATTATATCATCTTTTATGATTATGGATACTTTAAGTATTGCTCGTAATGTTGATTGTTGTTTTGGACATGATGGAATCTTATTTTTTGCAGATTGTTCTGTAGTGGTCAATCCCAATTTTTTAGAGCTTGCAGAAATTGCATTGCAAAGTGCTAAATCCTTTAAAGATATTTTAAATGCAAAGCCCAAGGTTGCTCTTTTAAGTTTTTCAACAAAAGGGTCTTCTAGTGCTAAAGAAACTGAAAAAGTAAAAAATGCTTTAAATATTGTTAGGAATAAAGAGCGTGATTTACTTATTGATGGTGAGCTTCAGCTTGATTCAGCCATAATAAAAGATGTTGCAGAGAAAAAATGTAGAGAATCTTTAGTAGCAGGTTCTGCTAATGTTTTAATATTTCCCAATTTAGATGCGGGGAATATTGGTTATAAATTAGTAGAGAGATTTGCTTTTGCCAAGGCCTACGGTCCCTTTTTGCAAGGTTTTTCCAAGCCCATTAGCGATCTTTCAAGGGGCTGCTCTGTTGACGAAATTGTATTTGCAAGTGCTTTAATGATAAGTATTTAAAGTATTGGAAATTTGTATAAATTCTTCAACAGAAATGTTTTCAGGTCTTTTGTCTAAATATTCTTTTAGAAAATTTTCTCTCAGGGTGGCTTTATTGGCAATGAAATTAATAATAGTGTTTTTTAATTTCTTTCTTCTACTTGAAAATACAGTTCTAACCAATTTGTTGAATTCTTTGAAGTTTTTTATGTTGTTTTTTTTAGGAACTAATTTTAGTGTTGTGGACTTAACTTTAGGTGCAGGATAAAAATTGCTTTCTCCTATGTCTAGTATTTTAATTGCATTGAAGTGTGATTGTACTAAGACTGTAAATGAAGAATAGTTTTTGCTATTTATTTTTGCAGTTATTCTGTCGGCTAATTCTTTTTGTATTGTGAATACCATTTCTTTTAAAAAGTTTTCTTCAATTAATTTAGATATTACTTTTGATGCAATATTGTATGGCAAATTTGAAAATATTTTATCAATGTTTTGATTTTCGTTTTTGTATTTTTTTAAAAAATCCCCTTTTATCAATTTAAAGTTTTTTAATTTTCCAAATTTTTCATTTAATATTTCTGAATATTTTAAGTCAATTTCAAATGCGGTTAAAAGATTAGTTTTTTTTAATAAAATCTCAGTCATTGCGCCAATGCCTGGGCCAATTTCCCAGATTTTTTCATTTTCTTTTATATCCAAGCTTTCTATTATTTTTTGCCTTATGCTCTCATTGATTAGATAGTTTTGTCCCCACAATTTTCTTGGAGCGATTTTTCTTTCTTTTAATGTTTGTTTTATGCTAGTTATACTGTTATAGTTGATATTCATAGATAAAAGAGATAGTATCATATTATTCTTAATAATGGCAGATATTTTTAAATTATTTTAATTTTTTTTAGTTTCGTTATTATAAATAATGTAAGTTATAAGAAAAATACTCAATATTAAAAATATAGGTATTTGATGGTGCTTGACTATAAAGAATTTGCTAAAAAATGCTGCTGTAATTTTTATTGTTTGAAATATGTAGGCATTTATAAGGTCAAGGGGAAAAAATAAATTTAAACTTGAAAAGTAAGTTATTAAGCTTAATATTGTTATTGCTAAGAAAATTGATATTAATGGAATAACTATTAAATTTGACAGTATTGAGATTGGTGCTAGATCAAAATTATTAACATAAATTACTGGCGAGGTGAATATTTGAATAAAAAATGTTGTAAGCATTGATGATGTCAGTCTGTTAAGACCGTATCTATTTTTTAGATGAACCGATGCTGATATTCCTATTGTTGCAAGATAGGAGAGTTGAAATCCTATTGAATTTAGCGTTTCGGGGAATGCAAGAGCATTTATTATAAAGCTAATAGATGTGCAGCTTATTAAATTAATTTTGCCGTAAATTAGTTTGTATATTATAAGAGATTCTGTCATTAGAAATGCTCTTACCGTTGAGGGCGCAAATCCAGTTAATATTAAATAATTTAATAAAATTATGCTTAATATTAAGTATTTTAATTTTTCATTTGTGATTATTAAAAGCAAATAGTAACTTATTAAACTTATTAGATAAAAATGCAGTCCAGATACTGCCAAAATGTGAGCAATCCCCGCATTTTGAAATAATGTTTTTTCATATTTTGTTATTTCTGATTTGATATTCAAAATTATTGCTTTTGAAAAATGGGAATAGCTGGGATTTAGTGTAGTGAAAAAGTTGTTTAAGGTGTTTGTATATTTTTCTCTAAGCTTGGCAAAAAAGGGCCTTTTAATAAGTTTTATTTTTTGATTTTCAATTTTAATGATATCTCCTATTTTGTAAATATTTTCAATATTTTTGAAGCTATGTTTGTATATATTTGATTTATTATCAATTACTTCTACAATGGTTTTTGAATCTTTTTTAAAATTTTTAATGTTTGTTATTTGATAAATATTTTTTTTTAATGTTTTAAAATTTAATCTCGCTTGAAAACTTAATAGCAATATTGTGCAAAAAATAAAACTAAGTGCTAAGTGTTTGTTGTTTTTTATAATAAAAAATAATGCTAGCATTGTATTAAAATAAATTAAATTGAGTTTTAAATAATATTGAATTAATAAATTAAGTGAAATAAGGACAAATATTAAAATCATTTATAATATTCTTATTTTTATTTAGAAATAATTATATTCTAAATTTTAATTTGTTTTGATTAATCAATCAATAATCATTCGTTGACAATTAATAATTATTTAATTACAATACTTTATGCAATTGTTAAAAAATAAATATCCATTCAAGCGGGCTTTGCTTGATCTTTTTTTGGTCTATACCATTGTTTATTTGGCATCTCCTTTTGTAAATGTTAATTCAGAATTTTGGAATGTTGATGAAAATCATTTTTATTTTTGGATTTCAAGATCTTTTTTAATTATTTTTATAATTTATTTTTTTAAACTTACCAGTTCTTATGATGATTTTAGAGTAGAATTTTTTATTCCTAAATTTAAATTTATTTTTCTTTGGGATTCTGTTTTAATTTTTATTAAAACAATATTGATTGCAATGATAGTCATTTTTTTAATAGCTTTTTTGCTTGAATATTTGTTGCCAGAATCGGTACTTGTCTATTATTTTCAAAACAATGCTGGATTTAATTGGAAGATTAGCAGTAAAAAAGCATTTTTTTTAATGACTTTTACCTCTTTTTTTACAGGAGCTTTTGAAGAGCTTTTTTACAGGGCTTTTGTTATTACTAAGTTTACACAAATGGGATTTCCTGTTGTAGCTACCGCCATTCTTAGTAGTATGTTTTTTGCTTATGGGCATTTATATTATGGAATTTTGGGATTTTTGGTTACATTTATATTAGGGATATTTTTTGCTTTTACTTATTTAAGGTATAAAAATGTATATTATGTGATTTTTATACATAGTTTTTATAATATTATTGTTAGCAGCTTGTTGCTTTTTTTGAATTAATTTTAAATTGTTTTGAGGGGGATTTATGAGTGATACTGTGCCTAAGCGTTTTAAAGATGTGGTAGCTCTTTATAGCGAGCTTGATATTTTTATATATAAGGAAGGGGAATCAAAAAGTTTTAAGAAGCAAATATACGCTGATTTTTGGAATGAGACAAAAAGAGTGGCTTCTGGGCTTTTGCATTGTGGCATTAAAAGGGGAGAAAAGGTTGTAATTATTTCTGATTCTAGAAGAGAATGGATAATAATCGACGTTGCTACTTTGGGGTTAGGCTGCGTTGATGTTCCCAGGGGAAATGATTCTTCTGAGGATGAATTAACTTATATTATTAACCATTCTGAATCTACTTTTATTTTTGTTGAAAACAATAAGCAACTTCACAAGGTTTTATCCAAAAAGCATGATCTTAGATTGGTAAGATGTATTGTTGTTATTGATGATGATAAATCTTATGAAGAAAAAATAGGAAATATTACTGTATTTTCTTATAAAAAATTACTAGAACTCGGAACTGAGTATTTAAGAGCTAATCCAAAATCATTTGATATGGAGATTGAAAAAGGTTCTTCAAAAGACATTGCAACTATAATATATACTTCTGGTACAACGGGCATGCCAAAGGGAGTAATGTTGAGGCATGAATCTTTTATTTTTCAATTAGATAGACTTTATGATTATCTTCCAACACTTAAACCCGGCAAGATAATGATTTCTATTCTTCCTCTTTGGCATTCTTTTGAGCGGGCTTGTGAATATATAGTTGCTTTAAAGGGCATAGCAATTGCATATTCAAAGCCCATAGGTCCTGTTTTGTTAAAAGACTTTTTACTTTTAAATCCTCAAATGATTATTTCTGTACCCAGAATTTGGGAAGGTATAAGAATAGGTATTATTAAAAAGGTATCAGAGTCTTTTATTAAGAAGTTTGTGTTTGGAGGGTTTTTAAAAGTTGGGATTATTTATGCAAAGCTTAAGGAGAGATTTTTAGGGCTTTCTCCTATTTATAAAAAAACTAATTTTCTTATTTCGCTTTTTTCAAAATTATTTTTATTTATTGGGATTGTTTTAATTTTTCCTATTAAATTATTGGGTGATATTTTAGTATTTAAAAAAATAAAAAATGCTCTTGGGCAAAATTTTGAATTTGGAGTTTCTGGTGGTGGGGCATTGGTTGATTATGTTGATTATTTTTTTAAGGCCGTAGGAATTAAAGTGCTTGAAGGTTACGGCCTTACTGAAACGGGTCCTATTTTGAGCGTTAGGCGTTTTAAAGGCCCTGTAGCAAAAACTGTTGGCCCTATTTTGCCAGATGTTGAATACAAAGTAGTTGGAATTGATGGTAGAGTTTTGCCTTATGGAGAAAAAGGCGAGCTTTGGGTCAGGTCGCCACAAATAATGAGCGGCTACTTTAAGGATAAGGTTAAGACAAGTGAAGTTTTAACAGAAGATGGTTGGTTTAACACTGGGGACTTGGTTAGATTAACAATTAATAATGAAATTTCAATTGTTGGTAGAAGCAAGGATACAATTGTTCTGAGGGGGGGGGAAAATATTGAGCCTGAGCCCCTTGAGAGAGTTTTGGGTAAATCTTTGTTTATTGAAAATATTATGATCGTTGGTCAGGATCAAAAATTTTTGGGGGCTGTTATTGTGCCTAATTTTGATAATCTTGAAAAATGGGCAAATTCTAGTGGAGTGTCTTTTTCTTCTAGAAGTGATTTGTTAGCCAATGAGGACGTCAATAAACTTTATTCTAAGCATATTTCAGACACTATTAATACCAAATTAGGTTTTAAAAATTTTGAAAAAATAGTGGGCTTTGTTTTACTTCAGGATCCTTTTACAATTGGAGAAGAGCTTACCAATACTCTTAAGTTAAAAAGATATTATATATCCAAAAAGTATGAAGATAAAATAAAATTAATTTTTAGCAAAAGTGACTTAGATTTAAACGGATATTAGACAAGAAAATTTTGTAAAATTTTCTTGTCTACATTTTTAACATATAGGGGATATTGAGCAGGTACATGCAATTTTTTATTGTTTGTAATATGGCTTTTAAAAATTCGATTCTTGCGGCTGTTAAATTGATATTGTTTGTATCTATTACTTTAACTTCTTGATAGTATGTGCTAAAATGCTTTGCAAGCGAGTATGAATAGCTTGTAAGTATTGAAGGGTTTAAATCTTTTGCTGCATTGATTATATTTTCTCCTAATTCTGATATAATTTTAATAATTTCCCACTCTTTTTCATGTTTTAAAAGTTCAAAATCAATTTTTTCCATTACAGGAATAGAAAGTGCTTTATATTTTTCAAGAATGCTATTAATTCTTGCTCCAACATATTGGATATATGGTCCAGAATTTCCTGTAAAAGACAGGCTTTCTTTTTTATTAAATACAATGTCTTTATGTATAGCTGATTTTAGCAGATAATAGTGAATTGCTCCCAATGCAATATTTAAAGCATTTTTTTTAGCGCTCTCTTTGTTTTCAATTTTTTGTGTCATTTCGGGCATTATTGATTCTATTAGGTTTGAGATTAAGTTATCCGCATCAATTACATTGCCTTCTCTTGATTTCATTTTTCCATCAAGAAGATTAACCATTCCGTGTGACAAATGAATAAGTTTCTTGTTTTTAGAAAGGCCTAATTTTTCTGCTACAAAAAATAAGCTTTTGAAGTGCTGAATTTGTTCGCTTCCAACTACATAAATCATTTCTTCAAAATTAAATTCTTTTGTTCTAACTGCTATATTTCCTAAATCTTGGGTAAGATAGATAGATGTTCCGTTTGATCTTATGAGTACTTTTTGTTTTACCTTGGTGTCTGCGTTTTCATCTGAGTCTGAGGGTAAGTCAATGCATATTGCGCCATCTTCTCGTTTGTAACAAAATCCTTTTTCAAGCCCTTCTAATACGACATTTTTTCCAATTTCAAAAATTTCACTTTCAAGGTAAATTTTATCAAATGAGGTGTTTGTAATTTCGTATGTTTCTTTTATTCCTTCAATTGCCCATTTATTTAACTTTTTCCAAAGTTCAATTGTGCTTGCATCTTTTTGCTCCCAGAGTAAAAGTAAATCTTGAATTTCTTTTTCAGCATTTTCATTTTCTTGTGAGTATTTGTTGTATTTAACATAAAAATCGCCAATTAAATGATCTCCTTTTTTAAAAGCTTTTTCAGGGGTAATGCCATTTCCAAATTTTTTGTATGCAAGCATTGATTTGCAGATATGAACTCCTCGGTCATTTATTAAGTTTATTTTTGTAATTTTTGCACCCACGGCCTTTAATATTCTTGACAGACTTTCTCCTATTACGTCATTTCTAAGATGTCCTACATGCAGTGGTTTGTTTGTATTTGGTGATGAAAATTCTAATATTATTTTTTTATTGTCTAGATATTTGCTTGTTCCATAGGTATCTTTTTGAGCATTTACCATTTGTATTGTATTATTTATATATTCTTTTCTAGAAATTTTGATGTTTAAGTAAGGCCCCATAGCTTTAATTTCATATTTAGTTTTAAGATTTTTTATTATTTCTTCAGAGATGATTTCAATAGGGAGTTTTAAGGTTTTACTAATTTCAAACATTAATATGGAAATATCTCCCAGATCACTTTTTGGAGGTTTTTGAATATTTATATTGATATTATCTAGCTTTATGTTATTTGATAATGCTAGATTGGTAACTATAACATTAATTTCGTCTTTAATCTTTTTTTTAACACTTTTATTCATTTTTTTCCTCTTTAACACTTTTAGTAATTTTTTTCCTCTTTAACACTTTTAGTAATTTTTTTCTCTTTAATTTTTGTTAGCATATTGATTAATAGCAAAATTAAAGACGCTACAATAAAAATGTTTGAGCTATGGGTCGACATTTTTGTATTTACAAGTCCCTTTATTATATGTATTTCGTTGTTAAAAAGTTTTAAATTGCCCGTGCTTAATATTTCTCTAATAAGTGAGGTTGTTGAGCTTAGGGCAATGAAAATTAAAATTGGAATTTTAGAATATTTAATTATCATTGATGGGTTTTTTAGGATTTTAAAGGGTTCGTTTTTGTGAAATGATATTATTATGGCTATTAAAATGGGTATTGAAAATTTAAATTCTTTGTATAAAGTTGGTGTTAAGTAGAGCATGAATAAGTAAGTTAGACTGGTAAAAATTCCTATTATTAATAGATATATCCCTAATATATGGCTTTTTTGCTTTTTCAATTCTATTTGATTGATTATTAGGGCAGGAAGTATAATGCATATTGAAATCCAAACAGATGCGATACTAGCATCTAAAAAGTTTTTTGTATAAGCAAAAATAGGAAATAACATTAAATGACTTTTAAGATATTTTTCAGTATTATAAAATGTCTTTTTTTGCATATTATTTCCTTTTAATCTAATTTATTTGGTTTTAAATTGATTTATACTTTCGCTAATCCCAGAAATATGACTTGAGTTTGTAGTTCCTAAAACTTTAATACGCTCAATTGCTTCTACTAGCGTATTAATCTCTTCTTTTAAGCCTTTCATTGAGTTTGAGACCGTAATATTAATTTCTCCTAATAGTTTGATAGTGTCAATGATTTCTTTGTTGCCTCTAAACATATCATTTGAGCCAATTTTTACTTCATATGTTATTTCCCGCATTGTATTTAAAGCCTTTAAAATTTCTTGGCTGCCTATTGATTGCTCTTGCATTGTATGATTTATTTCTTCTATTACTTGAACTACTAAATTGATTGAATCGAATATTTGGTTGAAAGCTTTATTTGTTAATTCAGAGGTGTTTACGGTTTTGGTTATTGAATCCATTATTTCGTTAATTGATGAGGCAACAGATTCTGATTGTGATGTTACCTGTTCTGCCAGGTCTTTTATTTCTTCTGCAACAATTGCAAATCCTTTTCCGGCTTCACCAGCATGAGATGCTTCAATTGCGGCGTTCATTGAGAGTAGGTTGGTTTGACTTGCTATAGATGAAATTAAAGAGTTTGCTTCTTGTAATCTTGTTGAGTTTTTAAAAATCTCTTTGATTTGAGTAATAACTTCTTCTTGTTTTTTTCGCCCATCATCAGAGAACCTTTTTAGTTCTTCTGTGCTTTTTGCAGCCTTTTGAGTTATTTCTGTTATTGATTGTATTCCTCCTATCATTTCTTCTATAGCCGATGAGGACTGTTCAACGCTTGCGGCTTGAGTTTCAATTGAATTGTCAAGAGATGAAATATTTTTTGATAGGCTTTCAATTATATTTGTTGTATTAGAGATGAATTCTACCTGCTTTTCTACTTCTTCTTGTGTTTTTTCTATGTATTGATTTGAATTTTTTATTGTATTATGTGTTTTATTTATCTCGCTAAATAAATGGTCTCCATTTTCTTTAAGCAGCTTTACTCGTTCTTGCAGTGAATTGATTACATTTTTTAGATTTTCAATAAAATGACCAAAAAGATTTATTGTTGAGCTTATTGAATCTTTGCCTTTTGATTCGATTTTAAATGTTAAGTCGCCGTTTTTAACTTTTGGAATGACAACATTGAGTTTATCTATTTTTGATATTATTAAAGTTTTTATAGTTGATATCATTATTAATATAAAAATTATTACCAAGATAAATATAATGGAAAGCGAAACCAATCTCATGTTTTTAAATTCTTTTGAAAATATGTTGTTATAATCTATTTTTATTCCTAAGTACCAATTGGATGTTGTGATCCTTGCTAAGGAGATTATTTCATTTGAATTGCTTGTATTGTAATTTGCTTTTCCTTGAGATAATGCATTTAGTATTTCAGTTAATGTTTTTGGGTTAAATCCAAATATATGCTTTATGTTTTTTAAAATTTCATCTTTTCCTCCAAATGCATCACCATTGCTGTTTATTATGTATACATTAAAGTATTTTGATGAGTTTTCGGTGCTTGCATTTTGTTCTAGCAATGAGTTTTCCAAAAGCAGCAAGAGATATTCTTTTAGCTCAGCGATTTTTTCTGAAATGTCAGCATATAAAATAATATATCCAACATTAGATTTTTTTGAATCTGTTATTTTATATGCTATTGGAATATAAAAATTGTTATTTATCTTTGCTAAACTGTTGTGAAGAATTGAAATTTGAAATGTAGTTAAAGCTTTGCCCAATAGCAATTCTTTTAAACTTATGTACTGACCGGTTCTTTTTTTTTCGCTTGATGCGATTATGTATCCATCTTTGTTTGTATACTCTATTATTTTAATAAAGGAAGGAAGCGTAATTAAAATCTTGTCAGATACTAAGTGCTCTTCACTTTTATTATTTAGGATTGCAGACTGATAATCGTACCTAGTTGTTAATATGCTTAAAGCTTTTATTATTTCTTTAGATTCATCAGAAAAGCTTTTAATCATTGCCTGGTTAATGAATTTTGTAAAGTCTTGAAGTTCTTTTGTTATGATTTTTTTATAGCCTTGATCTAGTAGCAAAAAGGTTGTTGCAATAATTATTATTGTATATGCCAGAATTATAAAATTGAATTTATAAAAAAGGTTGGAGTTAAGTTTCTTTCTTTTCACTAAGTCTCCTCAAAATTTTGTTTTTTCATAAAATTTTTAAAACATTAAATTTTTAGTATTCTACATGTTTTATTATATAATTATATATGCATGTAGCTAAATAATAAAATAATTATTTGCAAATATTTGAAGGATTTAATCTTTAAGATTTAGAAAGAAAAGTCTAATTTGCCAATTGTTATTAGTAATTATTTATATATGATTTATGAAGGTGAAAGTTTTGTTTTAAGATTTTAATCATACTAATATTTATGTTTGGAGAGCTTTTATGACAGATGAGAATTTAATCGATGTTAATCTGAAAAATACTAAACGATTTCTTTATCTAGTTTTATTTGGATTCCTTTTTTTAAATTTTTTATTCATAGGCTATGCTTATATGAATCATAAAAATGAATATTTGGATCGCTTTAAATTTGATTCTAAGTTGTTTTTAAACAGTGTGTCTGCTGTTATTAAGGCCAAATATTCGGAATCCTCTAGGTTTCTTGAGGAGCTTGTAAGAGATAGCTATAGGTTTGGGATATTGGTGAATTCTTCAAAAAGCTTTCTTTTGTCTTCAAGTTTAAAATTAGGTGATAGTTTAGATGAAAATAGCGATTTGTTTTTAAGGTCAAGGGAATTTAGCTCTGTAGATAAAATTTTTAAAACTATTCCTTTAGTAGAAGATTCACTCGAAGGCATATTTTATATTCCTATAGGGAAAAATGTTTTAATATCAAATTCAAATTTTTCATCTTTAGGCTTAAAAGATGTTAGATTGGATCCAATTTATTCTGTTCCTGTAGAAAAAAATTCTAAGTATTATTCAAGATATATGCAAATAGATGGGAAAATTTATTCTATAATAAGTTTTCCAGTTAGAGATTCTGTTTCAACATTGGGTGTGATAGGGATTTTAATATGCTTTGATGAGTCGTTAGATATTATTGAAAATCAGTTATATTCTTCTTTTAAATTTGGTAGTAAAAATTATAATTTTTTTATGCTTGACAGAAATTACATGCCCATTTTTTTAAATCTTAATAATCTTCAGGCTAAATCTTTTTCTACAGCTTATAGTGAGAATTTTTTGAGTAAAGTTATAGCTTATGCTAAAAAAGATTCTTCTAGTTCTCAGTACACTTTTAATTATGAAAGAGATTTTTATTCTTTAAACTTTGTAAAAACCGATGATTTTTTGACTCAGGGGCTTATTTTAAATGTCAATTCCATTCCTATTATGTTTAAATCAAATTGGGTTATATTTGTTGCATTCTTATTATTGTCTTTTGCAATTATTTTTTATTTATGCAATACTTTTGTTTTTTCATTAATTAATGATTTTAACAGAATTGTTGACTATCAAAAATCAAAAAGCGATCCTTTTAGTCTTGAGTCTCCCTTAGCGGTTAAGTATTCTTCATCTGTTATTTCTTATATTAGTTCAAAGCTGGATAATCTGTCTTCTAAGAGTAATGAATCTTTTGAGAAGATAAAATTTTATTCTGAAGATTTGAATGAATATTTAGAACAAATAGAAACTGCCATATCAAATACTGAGAGTATAGATTCTAGCATTTTAGTTTACGAGCAACTAAGAGATACTTTTTCTAGATTTGAAAAATCAATTGTTGATATTTTAAAGGGCTTTGAATCTATTACTGATCCGATTAATGATCACAATAAGTATATATCAGAAATCTCTTCAAATTTTGAAGAGAGTGTTAGTTTTTTCTATAGTATAGATAAAAATTTAGAAATTTTTAATAAGGTTGCTACTATAAATTCTACTGATATTGAAAATATTAAAAGTAAGGTTTTTGATTTAAATATTGTTTTTGAAAATGTGAATAAAAATTTTGCAGATCTTTTGTCTCAAACAAATAGTTTGCAAAGTGTAAATAAGCTTTTGGTTTCAATTTCAGCTCAGACCAATATGCTTGCTATGAATGCAGCAATTGAAGCAGCAAAAGCAGGTGATGCAGGTAAAAGTTTTGCAGTTGTTGCTGAGGAGATTAGAAAGCTTGCTATTAATTCTGGAAAATATTCTAAAACCATTAAAGATGAACTTAAAACAGTCGACAGCATTATTGCAGTAATCAATTCAGAGATTGATACAATTTATAAAAATTTCATAGACATTCAAGATAATGTGGACAACAATTTTTCAAGACATGAGAAAGTAGATCTTACTCTTGCTAAGCATTTTAAAGAAATTGGCGAGTTTAAAGAAAGGTATTTATCTCACGATACTAAGATTAGAGATGCTAAGAATATGTATAAAGAAATATTTAATAATCATTATTTTGTTAGTGGCAAGTTTAACAACTTTAGTCAAGATTTAAAAGAGTTTAAAGTTTCTAAGATGAATTTAGATGCGGTAAGCTCTCTTCAAGAATATTCATCTTTAGTAAAATCTTCTAAGGATAAGATATTAAAGACAAAGGAATTGATTCAAAAGATTAATGATGAGATTAAAGATATTCTTTTTTAGTTTTTTTGATTATTTGAATCCTATGTAAAGAACTTCTTCTTCAAGTAAAAGTCCAGTTTTCAAGTAGACCTCAGCTTTTACTTTTTCAATTAAGCCTTTTATGTCTTTAGAAGTGGCATTGTTAATATTGATAATAAAGTTTCCATGATATTTAGATACTGTGGCGCCTCCAATGCTTAATCCTTTGAGCTTGCACTCTTCAATTATTTGTCCACTAGGCTTGAGAAATGCTTTATTGTTTTTAAAAGTGCTTCCACCACTTGGAAATAAATAATGACCTCTATTTATTCTTGCTTGTTTATTTTTATTCATTTTTTCTTCAATAATTTTCTTATTGTCTTTTTTTAAATTCAATTCAATTTTTAATATGAAAAAGTTTTTATTTTGAAAAGGTGATATTTTATACCTAAAGTCTTCTTTTTTAAATTCTTTGCAAATAGTTTTTCCTTTATCATCTATAAATGTAATTTTTTTTAGTATCTCAGAGATTTCATTCCCGAAACATCTAGCATTCATCCACACAGCGCCCCCTAGTGTTCCGGGTAGCCCATAGATAAATTCTAGGCCACTTAAGCCGTTATCAAGTGCAATTTTACATAAACTTTCAAAATCTGCACCACATTCGCCGACAATTTTATTTTCGTGAATTTCTATTTTGTTTAGATATCCGGTGTATATTATTGGAAAATCAATCTCTCTCTCGTCATTGACTAAAATATTCGATCCTCCCCCAAGAATAAATAGTTTAATTTTTTCTTCTATTGCTGCTTTAAAAACATTTTCAGCTTCTTTAATATTTTTAGGGGTGAAAAATAATTTCGAAATGTTTCCAATTTTATATGTTGTATAGTCAGCTAGATTTTTTGTTTGAGGCTTAATATTGATTTTTTTAAGAAAATTATTTAGGCTTTTAGGCATACGTACTTAATAATAGATTAGATTTTTTATTTTTTCAATTTTGAGAAATGTATGATTTTAAAGTTATATAATACTAGAACAAAGGATTTTTCAGAATTAACAAATTTTGAAAATGTTAAAGTGTATGCTTGCGGGCCTACTGTTTATAATTATGCTCACATCGGGAATTTTAGAACTTATATTTTTGGAGATTTATTAATTAAAACTTTAAGGTTTTTGGGGTATAAAGTTAATTATGCGATGAATATTACAGATATTGGGCATTTAACAGGCGATCTTGATGATGGAGAAGATAAGGTTGCTAAGACCGCAAGAGAGAAGGGCCTTACAGTTTATGAGATTAGTGAATTTTTTACAGAGGCTTTTTTTAACGATTGTAGAAAATTAAACATTGTATATCCCGACAAAGTGCTTATTGCGAGTAAACATATTCCCATAATGATAGAGGTTGTTAAAATTCTTGAAGAAAAAAAAAATACTTATTTTTCTAATGGTAATGTGTATTTTGATACTTCTTGTTTTAAAAGCTATGGTGAGATGGCCGGCATTGATTTGATTGATAAAGATATGACTTTGCCCAGAGTTGATGTTGATAAATTTAAAAGGAATAAAACCGATTTTGTTTTGTGGTTTACTAATTCTAAGTTTAAAGATCAGGAGATGAAGTGGGATTCTCCTTGGGGATTTGGTTATCCAAGTTGGCATTTGGAGTGCGCTGCGATGAATTTGGAGTATTTCAAAGATACTCTTGATATTCATTTGGGAGGAGTTGATCATATTGGAGTTCACCACATAAATGAAATAGCAATAGCAGAGTGTTTTTTAGATAAGAAATGGTGTGATGTCTTTGTTCATGGAGAATTTTTGATTATGGATTATAATAAGATGTCAAAGTCACGTGGAAATTTTATTACAGTTAAAGATTTGGAAGATCAAAATTTTTCCCCCCTTGATTTTAGATATTTGTGCTTAACGTCGCACTACAGGAACCAATTAAAATTTTCATTAGATAATCTTCAAGCAAGCAAGATTGCTAGAGAAAATTTGATAAACAAGCTAAGTTATTTTTATGAATCTTTAGATCCAGTTGATTTAAATACACTTAATAAGGATTTAAAAAATTTTGGTTTTAGTGTAGAAAAAGAATATTATGACTCTTTTGTAGAAAAAATTTCTTTTGATTTAAATGTTTCTCAAGGATTGGCTTTGCTTTGGGAGATAATTAAATCTGAAAATTTAAGCTTTGTTTCAAAGCTTAGATTAGCTTTTATTTTTGATGAGATTATGTCACTTAATCTGAGAGAAGAAATTTTAAAAAATTTACAAAACCATGATGTAGTTATTGATGAGAATATGAAGGCTTTGATTGAAGAGAGAAGAATAGCTAAATGTGAAAAAAATTTTAAGCGTGCTGATGAAATTAGAGACTTTTTTGCCAAAAAAGGTTTTGTTTTGGTTGATACTAAGGAAGGAACTAAGGTTAAAAGAGGCTAACATTTGGCTATTTTTTTAAAAAACAAATATTTTTATTTAAGCTTAATTTTTATTATTTTTTTATTTTTATTTGTTTTTTCTGGATTTTTATTTTATTCAAAGCCAATTATTTATGATATATCTCCAATTCCCACTTCGCACAAGGATATTATTGTTATTAAAGGAAATAATTTGGGCTACAGTACAGGGGAGATTAATATCAACAATAATTATTTGGTTAAAAGTAGCATTATTAGCTGGAATAACACGGAAATAGTTTTTAAAATTACAGATGAAGTGAATTCTGGACTTATTTTTGTAAAAGGCGAAAGGGGTACTAGCAATGAACTTTTTCTTGTTATTAGTAGGCAAGTGCCTGTTAAGCTTAATAGGAAAGATATCCCTTTTATTTTTTCAGAGGATAAAATAATTTTAAATGCAAATTCTTCAACTTTATTGCAGGGTATGAATTTGTTTTCGCCTTTTAATACTATTACAATTTTTCTTGAAACTAAGGATAAACTTTATACAATTTTACCTCAAAATATTTTAGATGTTTCTGAGAATAGAGTAGAATTTGTTTCTCCTAAAACTTTAAATTCTGGTGGTAAGCTTTATGTTTTATTGGACAATATTCAAAGCAATAAAATTCCGTTTTCTGTTAAAAATGATTTTTTTAAGTGGACTTTGAGCGATTCGAAAGAGTTTGCAATAATTGAAGAGATTTATTTTAGTCAAGATGTTAGTAGTAATTTTGATTCAAATCCCGAAGATATTAATTTCAATATCTTCTATTTAAGGCCAATTGAGAATGAGCGTCAAAAAATTACGGAGCGCAATAGTGAGTATCTTGATTTTAATATTGGTAATTTATTTTTTGAAAACCTGAAGACAAATAAATTTATTTTTAAGACCAGGGTAAAAACTTATAAACTTAATTTGGAATTTTTAGATGCGAAATACTTAGAAAGTATTGAAGTTAATAGAGATGTTAGCAATCAAGAGTACAAAAAGTATGTTCAAGACAAAAAAAAAGATTATTTATCTTACAGCTCTGTTGATTTAATGTCTTTAGATTCTTTAATTTTATCTAAAACCGCTGGCAGCAATTCAGTTTATAAGTTAGCTAAAGCAATTATTGATGTTTTGACTTCAAATTTTAAAATTGTTGAGAATAATTTAAGTTTAAAGGATTCTATTAAAGAAAGAAAAATTTCATCTGGCAATTTAATAGTTCTTACTAATTTGTTATTTTTAAAGTATGAGATTCCGCTGAGAAATATAGTTGGGCTTTACTATGATTCTAATTCTCTTAAATTAAAAGAGCATTTTTGGTTTGAGTTTTTTTTAACTGGGGTTGGTTTTGTATATTTTGATATAATAAATGCAGTATTATTTAAGGATAGCTCTAAGTATTTTTTGGATATGTCTGATGACTATATTCAATATGGATGCAAAGAGAGCTATGATAAAAATGAATTTTTTGATGGATATTTAGATTCTGGTTTTTTAAAGTATAAAAGCTTGACAAACGGAACGTATTCTTTAATGCATAGGTTTGTTTTGGAGGATAATTTTTAATGAGAGATGATCAAATATTTAATTTAATTGAAAAGGAAAAATTAAGAGAAAGAGAACATATTGAACTTATTGCTTCTGAAAATTTTACATCTTTAGAGATAAGGCAGGCTGTTGGCAGTATTTTAACTAATAAGTATGCTGAAGGATATCCTTTGAATCGATATTACGGTGGTTGTTCTTTTATTGATGAGATTGAAGCTTTGGCAATTTCAAGAGCAAAAGAGCTTTTTGGTGCAAAGTATGCCAATGTTCAACCGCATAGCGGATCTCAGGCCAATATGGCTGCCTTAATGGCTCTTATTAGCCCAGGTGACAGGATTCTTGGTATGCAATTATCTCATGGGGGGCATTTAACTCACGGCAGCAGGGTAAATTTTTCTGGTATATTTTTTAACACTTATTTTTATAGTGTTTCTAGAGATTCTGAGCTAATTGATTATGATGAAGTTCTTAAAATAGCTAGAGATTGCAGGCCAAATTTAATAATAGCTGGAGCTTCTTCTTATTCAAGAGAAATTGATTTTAAAAAATTTAGAGAAATAGCAGATGATGTTTCTGCTTACCTTTTGTGTGATATTGCTCATATTGCAGGCCTTATTGTTGCCGGTTTTCATAATTCTTCAATTGATGTGGCGCATCTTACTACAAGTACTACGCATAAAACTTTAAGAGGGCCAAGAGGTGGAATAATACTTTCTGGAAAGGATTTTGACAAATTAGTAAACTTTAATGGAAAAGAGAAGCCTTTGTTTAATGCTGTAAATTCTACAGTTTTTCCTGGAACTCAAGGGGGTCCTTTAGTTCATGTTATTGCGGGTAAGGCTATTGCATTCAAAGAAGCTCTTCAAGAAAGTTTTAAAGAATACATTGCTAACGTAATAAAAAATACTAAAGTTATGGCTGAATATTTCAAATCGGAAGGATTTCGTATTGTTAGTGGGGGCACAGACAATCATTTGTTTTTGGTTGATCTTAGTAGTTCGGATCTCACCGGTGCTGATGCTGAGAAATTACTTGAGAGTGTAAATATTACTTTAAATAAAAATGCTATTCCTTTTGATAAAAAAAGCCCTTCTTTGGCTTCTGGTATTAGAATTGGGGGCGCTGCTATTACTTCTAGAGGCCTAAATGAAAGCGATTCTTTAAATGTTGCTAAATTTATTGTTAGAGCTTTAAAGGCAAAGTCTGATATTGAATTAAAACAAATAAAAAAGGAAGTTGTAAGATTTATTAGAGATTTTGACATGCCTTGATTACGCTGGAGGTTATGATCAATAAATGCCAAGCCCAATTAGAGTGTTTTTTTTAGTGTTGTTGTTTATTTTTATTTTCAATCCCGTTTTAATAGCAATGCTTTTTATTTTATTTCCTTTTATTTTGATATTATTTAGTTTTTTAGGTGTTTTTAGAATATACTTTACAAGGGATTACTCATATTCTAGATCTAGAGAGTTTGAATTTTATAAACTTTCTTTTTTATTAATGGCTAAATTGCTATCTATTTTGGGAACTGTAACTGGGGAGCAGCTAAATTATGTCAATTTTATTATCAATTCTTTGAATTTGTCTGAGCGTGGTAAATCAGAATTGTATACTGTTTTTCATTCTGCTATTACTAAAAATAATAATGCTGATAAAATTTTATATACCCTTAAGCTTGGTTATTTTCAGCACAAAGATCTTTTTATATGGCTTTTTGCCATTCTTAAAGAAATTAACAGGCTTTCTAGGTATAAAAATTTAGAAGCTGAAAAATTTATTTCTTATGTTGGTATTTTTTTAGAACTTGAATCTGATGGTTATGAAGCCTATAAAGATATTAATATTAAAATTGTAAATCCCTATAGTGTTTTGGGTTTAACATATAGTGCTAGCGATGATGAGATTAAAAAGGCGTATAAAAGCCTTGTTATAAAATATCATCCTGATAAGTTTGCAAATGATCCTGTAAGGCAAAAAGATGCAAATGATAAATTTATAAAAATTCAAGATGCTTATGAAAAAATTTGCAAGGAAAGAAATATAAGGTAATCACTCAATTGTTTTTAAAGATAAAAAAGAAGGGCCAAAGCCCTTCTTTTGCTGTTAGCTTCCGCTGTAGGCTATTTTGAATTGCAAGAAAGCACTTCCAATAGCAGCATTATTTGTGTTTTTATTAGCAAGTTCTATAATGTTATTTGAATCCCAACCAAGAGAAATTGTTGTAAATCTTATTAGTTTTTCAAGGCTAAGTCCTGTTTTTAAATAAATTTTTGTAGCATTGCTTGAGAGTTTATTAGAAGGTCCTAAAATGTATGCTCCAATGTAAGGTACTACATATGCTTCTGTTGAAATGGATGCTATTGGAATTGCATAATCAAGATATAAAGCCAAGCCAAGTTTCATTGCATCTTCAAATGTCAGATTAGGGGTTGTGGCCTTTGTGCTTGTTGAGCTTTGTTCGGCTGGATTGTTTTCATTAGTGCTTGAAATTGTTGTAGGATAGTTTTCTACAGATTTTTGTCTTAAAATATCGTAAAGACCGATAGATGTTATCCATCCTAGTCCATTTATAATACCTTTTTTGTTGTCTTCATAGCTTGAAATTTCAACATTTAAGCTTTGAAATGCATTTTCAGATATGGTTTTTAATCTTTTTTCTGTATCTTTAGATCTGTAAAGGTTTTGTCCATAGCTTATTCCCAATGCAACTCCAGATTTTTTATCTTGTTCTCCAAAGAGTCTTGTACTGTAGGAATCAGATCCTTTAACTGCCCAGGATTCTTTTTCGCCGGTATCTTTATTCCAAGCAAAACCTATGCTTGCTCCTGTTGAAAATGCAATTCCCAATTCTGTGTTTTTACTGAAATTAAGAGCATTGCCATTTGGATCAAATATTTCAGTTTTTTTATTAGGATCTGAGGGTGTTTCTTTTTTGAAATTCGCTGCTTTTGAGATGTGTCCAAATACAGAAAAATCGCTTGCAAAAGGATCTATTCCAAAATCAGTTCCCATTTGCAAAATAAGATAGGTATTTTTATCATTAATTTTTGTTAATCCAAGCTTATATTGAGCTCCAAAAGATGCTAAAATTGCAGAATTTGATAAAGTTGGGCTCAATAAATCGTTGCCAACTATGGATTTATCTTTTAAAGAGTATGTTATTGATGAATTATTGAATGTCTCATTTCCATAGGCTCCTGACAAGCCAAAATTTAATTCAAAAGGTGTTTCTGCAATTACAGATTTAGTATCTTCGTTTTGATCAAGTAGATTTTTTATTGGCTTCCATGTTGCTTGAATTCCATAAAGGATTCCTTGATATGTTTTATTGTATGGAGTGTCTTTGTCATTCTCTTGATTTCTGTTACCCGTGCCTGTTCCCCCTATTGCAAATGTAAGGTCGAGTTTTGGGAGTTTGTATCCCAGCTGAATTGTTCCTATGTTTTTAGAAGTGCCTCTTGCAAGAATTGTCCCTCTTACTGCCCTATCATTGCTTGGGAATCCATAGTAAGTGCTTTTAAATCCAGTCATAGGTGCAAAACTAAATAAAGACTCTTTATTAAAGTCAAAATCTGTCATAGTACTTATTTTAATAAAAAAATCGTACATATTAATTTGGGCTGTAATATCTCCTACGTCAATTTTAAATTGATCGCCTTTTTTGCCTTCCGCTTTTAGTGCAAGATCTTCTACCTTAATGTAGGCTGAGAATGGATCGTCTTTGCCTAATTCGGGATTAGCTTCAAATGGTTTAAGCTTAATGGTAATTTTGCTTTTGTTTTCAAACCCAGGAACAAGCTCGTCCATATCTAATCTGAATTCACTTGTGTTTTCAAATCCAAATGTCGGCATCCATGGGTTTATTTTAAATATATCTTTTTCCTTTAATGTGTCTGCTGCAAATATTGCTGCAGATGTGGTTAAAAATATAATTAATTTATATAAAATCTGGCTTTTCATAATTATACCTTCCTGTTGTAATTATAACTTTTATTAGTTTTAGTTTTTAATTAAACGTATTAATAAATATATTATAGACATGCTATTATGTATAATATATTAACATATATATAATATTAAAATATTAGATAAAAATTCAAGGCCATATTATTATTTTGTGATTTTTGTATTATTCAAATCTATAAATAAGATTAATTTTAGTATAAATTAATCTTATTTATTTTAAATGATTAATTTATACTAAATAAACTAGCAATCCCGTTACTAAAATGTAGCATAAAGCATAAATTATTGTTTTTGATAAAAGCTTGCCCTCTTGTCCAATTAATCCGGCAGTTGTTGTTGCTATTGTGATATTTTGGGGAGAAATCATTTTTCCTCCAGTTGCTCCTGTTGTATTTGCTGCTGCAAGCCAGTAAGGATTTGCTCCAATATTTTCTGCCATTTGTGTTTGTAAAGGTCCAAAAAGAACATTTGAAACTGTGTCACTTCCTGTTAAAAATGTCCCAATAGCTCCAATTAGTGGGCTAAATAATGGTCCAAATTTACCCGTTATTATTGAGATTCCATTAGCAAGATCTCTTATCATTCCACTATGTGTCATTAATCTTGATATTGCAACAATGCATATGATTATAAAGGAAGATAATGCCATTTTTTTCAAGGTTAATGTAAATATTTTTAGCTGTTTTAACATTGGAACTCCCCGTATTGAATAGGATATTATTGTTGCAAGTATAATCAAGAAGCCCGGAGAGATAATCCATTTAAAGTGTAGGGGATTTGCTTCTGGATAAATGCTAATAGTGCTTTGAAAAGTTTTTAGGTATTCGTGAATTTTGTTAAAAAGAGGAGATACAAGTACTATAAAAGTTACTATTAAAATGTAGGGTGAGCAGGCAATAATTCCTTTTGATAAGGATATTGTGTTTTTGCTTTGTTGCTCAGTAGTTTCTTTATTTTCAAAAAACTTTGCATAAACTATTGTTATTGTCATAGAAAGAATGCTTCCAAGGATTGCAGGAAGTTCTGGACCCAAAGTTTTTGATATAAATACTTGAGATATTGCCATTGACATTCCTGAGAGTAAGGTAAGAAGAAATACTCCTTTTAATCCTTTAATACCTCCTCCTGTAAGAATTACCAGCACAAAAGGTATTGTTAAGGTTGGAAGTATTAGTTGGAATGCAATCTCAGATGAAACAATGTTAACATCCAAGTTAGTTGCTTGAGCTAAAGATGTTATAGGAATTCCCACAGATCCGTAGGCGGTTGATGAGGTGTTCATTATTAAACAGATTAAGCAGGCAAAAAATGGTTCAAATCCCATTGCTATTAATATTGATACAGGAATTGCAACAGCAGTTCCATATCCAGCAACTCCTTCTAAAAAATTTCCAAATCCCCATGCAACTAGCAATACTATAATTCTTCTATCAGAAGATACGTTTGATAAAATATTTTTAATAGTTTCTATATCTTTTTGATCTTTTGACATTTTGTATGTAAATATGGCAGCAATAATTACAGTTGCTATTGGCCATATCCCCATTAAGGCGCCCTCAAGCATTGCAAGACTTGTGTTTACTATTCCCAAGTTTTTATAAAATATAACTATAGCAACGGTGGCTATTAATGATATGGGTATTACATAGTAAGCTGGCTTTTTTATTATGCCAAGTCCAATAATTATTAGGATTATTGGTACCAAAGCTGTTATAAAATCATAAGAATTCATAAAAATGGCTCCTTTTTAATTGTATTGTAATTAACAATCAATAAATAATATATAATTTTAATATTACAACATGAATAGTATCTATGTTATTGGGAAATTGTTATTAACTTTATTTTTAATTTTTTCCCCGTTTTGTTATAATCTTTTTGCAGTTAATTTAGCTGAGATTAATAAATTATCGGAGTATGCAAAATCAATAGTTTTAATGGATTTTGATACTAAGCGAATACTTTATTCTAAGAAGCCCAATTTGGTTTTTCCTCCAGCATCGCTTACAAAGATTGTTACAATTTATACAGCTTTAATTGAAGCTGAAAAGCGAAATATAAAATTAAAAAGCATAGTTCCTATTAGCGATTCTGCTTCATATTATAATGCGCCCCCCAATTCTTCTTTGATGTTTTTAGAAAAAGGTCAAATTGTTAATTTTGAAGAGATTTTAAAGGGACTTTCAGTTTCTTCAGGTAATGATTCTTCTATTGCAATTGCTGAGTTTGTAGTAGGCAATTTAAATAGCTTTGTTAATTTAATGAATATTAATGTTTTAAATTTAGGACTTTTTAATATGCATTTTGTTGAACCTTCTGGATATAGCAGCGAGAATAAGATTACAGCACTAGATATGGCTTTTTTTGTGAAATCTTATATAGAAAAGTTTAAATTTATGCTTAATATTCATTCTTTAAAGTATTTTATTTATCCAAAGAGTAAAAATTTAGGAACTGCTTTGTCATCAAAATTTTTAAATTTAAAACAAAGAAATGCTAATTTATTAATATATGATTATCCTTACTCAGATGGCATTAAAACGGGATATATTAAGGAATCGGGCTTAAATCTTGTTGCTACTGCTAAAAAGGGTGAGAGAAGATTAATAGCAGTTGTATTGGGAGTTGAAAAAGGAATTAATGGATTTGGAGAGAAAATGAGATCTTCGAT
Organism: [Borrelia] finlandensis; assembly: GCF_000181875.2. GTDB lineage: Bacteria > Spirochaetota > Spirochaetia > Borreliales > Borreliaceae > Borreliella > Borreliella finlandensis. The sequence goes on from NZ_ABJZ02000005.1 coordinate 626,353, forward strand.
TGCAAAAAATTTATTTGAATATGGATTTAATGAATATTCTAAATTTCCTTTAATAGTAAAATTAAAAGAAAAAGTCTATAATGGTACAGCGGATACAGTTGCTCTTTTTTCTAAAGAGCCTTTTTATTATATTTTAACTAAAGATGAATTTGATAAAATTAATATAAGTTATACTGTTGATAAATTGGTTGCTCCACTTAGTGGGGACATGCCTGTTGGGAGGGCTATGATTTTTTTAGAAAATGAAAAAGTAGGGGATGTTGCTTTGTTTAGCGGCAAGGTAAAAAGATTAGGGTTTTGGCAAGGTCTTTATAAGAGTTTTATAAATTTTTTTTCAAGAGAGTATTAATTTTATGTTAAATCATTTTAATTTTAAATTAAAACGCGATGTTACGATAATAGTTCCTGGTGAAGCTTTTGTTTCAAATAAAAGGGTGATTTCTACAATTCTTGGTTCTTGTGTTGCTGTTGTGCTTTACGACGAATCAAACAATTTAATTGGAATGAATCATTATGTTCTAGTTAAGTCAGATCTTGACATATCTCCTGATCAAAGGGGAAGATATGGGATTTATGCTATTCCTATGTTAATAAATGCAATGCTCGAAAATGGAGCTAGTAAAAGTAATCTTAAGGCCAAGCTTTTTGGGGGAACTAATTTTATGGCAAAAGGATCGGTTAAGGTGGGGCTTGAAAATTCAGAGTTTGCCGTTAATACATTAAATAAGTATCGTATTCCAATCTTAGCTAAAGATTTTGATCAATCTAAGTCGAGAAAGATTTTTGCTTTTCCTGAAAACTTTAAGGTTATTGTGGAATATCCAGACGGAACAAAGGTTTTTTAATTTTGTCTAATGATGATTTTTTTAAAAATTCTCTCAATCAATTTCAATATGAAGCAGTTACTACTATTGAAGGTGCTCTTTTAATTATTGCTGGTGCTGGTAGTGGAAAAACAAGGGTTGTTACTCACAGAATAGCGTATTTGCTTTTAAAAGGCATTGCTCAGAGGGAAATTTTAGCCTTGACTTTTACCAACAAGGCTGCTAATGAAATGAAAGACAGAATTAAAAAAATTTTAAAAAGTCCTCTTAGTAATCTTATGGTTTCAACTTTCCATGCTTTCGGGCTTTTCTTTTTAAAAGAAAATTATAAATTGTTAGGATGTAGAAAAAACTTTAGCATTTATGATGACAATGATAGAATCTCTCTTCTTAAAGAGATTTTACTTGATGAGGGTCTTTTTAATAAAAAAGTTTCTTTAAATTCGCTTAGCAATGTTATTTCACTTTTAAAAAACGGTATTCTCACTCTTAATGATTTAAAGGAAGAAGATATAAATATTTACAGGCTTTATGAAGAGAGATTAAGGCTTTATAATTCTTTTGATTTTGATGATTTGATTTTAAAGCCAAAAGAATTGTTAAGTAATAATTCTGATATTAGAAATAAATATTCTAAGAGATATAAATATGTTTTGATTGACGAGTTTCAAGATACTTCTTTGATTCAATATAATTTTATTCGCCTTTTAATAAATCATAGTAATTTGTGTTGTGTTGGGGATGATGATCAGTCGATATATTCTTGGCGCGGGGCTAATTATAACAACATGTTGCAATTTGAAAAAGATTACAACGCTAAAGAAATAAAGCTTGAACAAAATTATCGTTCTGCAAAAAATATTTTAGATGTTGCCAATTCTGTGATTTTAAATAATAAAAATAGAAAAGAAAAGACCTTGTGGTCTTCAAAGATGTGTAGCAAAGTTATAGATGTTTTTATATTTGAGGATGAAATTCAAGAATCTGAGTTTGTTGCAAATCGAATAATAGAGCTTTCAAGGCTAGAGGGTTTTAAGTCTAAAAAGATAGGGGTTCTTATGAGAACCAATGCTCTTTTTAAAAACGTTGAGATGATTTTTAGAAGACAGGGTATAAAATATAAAGTTTCGGGGGGAACATCTTTTTTCCAGAGAAAAGAAATAAAAGATATTATTTCTTATTTGAATGTAATAATAAATCCTAAAAGTGATTATGATCTTCTTAGAATCATTAATGTTCCAAGAAGGGGGATTGGTAAGGAATATTTGAAAAAAATTAGAGATATAGCAGACAAGAAAGGTTGTTGTATTTATGATGCTCTTTGTGACATTACTTTTTCTTTTACAAATATTTCTAGTTATGACAAGGCTTTAAATAAGCAGGCCATTGAAAGCATAGAAGATTTTGTATCTTTTATTGAAGAGTATCAATATAAATTTAGTATAACAAAAAAAACGTATTCCAATATAATCAAAGAAATGATAGAAAGTATTGAATATTGGGGGTTTTTAGTTAGTGAAAATCCCAATTCAATCAAAGTGGCTGAATATAAGTATCAAAATATAGAAGGGTTTTTAAGTATAATTAAAAATTGGGAATCCAAACAATTTGGTGAGTTGAGAGATTTAAGCAGCTTTTTAAATTACATAGTTCTTCAATCTAACGAAGTAAGTGAGGAAGCTGAAAATATTAATATTAATTTAATGACAGTACATTCTGCTAAAGGTTTAGAATTTGATTATGTATTTTTTATTGCTGTTGAAGACAATATTATTCCTCATCATAGAATCATTGAAGATAGTGAGGTTGACTTAGAAGAAGAGAGGCGAGTTTTTTATGTTGCGTTAACTCGCGCAAAAGATTCTCTTGTCATTACTATGGCTAATAAGCGCAAAAAAGATAGGCAAATTTTTGATCAGTTGCCTTCAAGATTTATTTCAGAAATTCCTAAAGAATTTTTAAATTTTAATTATTGTGTAGATTTTGTTGAAAACAAAGCTTAACCAACATTATTAAATTTATTGAATGAATTTAAAGATTAATTTAGTATATTATATGATTAATTATAAATTAAATCTAAGTATATTTATGGATTTAATTTAATCAAAGGAAAGTTATTATGAGTATTGTAATTGATTCTTTTAAAGAGATATCAAAAATTCCAAGATGTTCAAGAAATGTTAAAGGAATTATTAATTTTATTAAGCAGAGAGCCAAAAAATTTGGTTATTCTTTTAAAGAAGATAGTGTTGGTAATATTGTGGTGCAGATAAAGTCAAATAATAATATTGATATGCATCCTATTATTTTACAATCTCATGTTGATATGGTTTGCGAAAAAAATGAATCCAGTTTGCATAATTTTGAAACAGATCCAATTAAAATTATTGAAGAGGGTGGATATCTTAAGGCAGTGGGGACTACCCTTGGAGCTGATAATGGGATTGGAGTAGCTATGATGCTAGGGATTATGAGCGAAGCCAATAGTTTTCCTCATCCTGATTTAGAACTTCTATTTACCGTTGATGAAGAAATAGGTTTAATAGGTGCTCTTGGTCTTGATTCTAATTTATGTAGTGGTAAAAGCCTTATTAATCTTGATGGAGAGGAAGAAGGTTATTTTACAGTTGGTTGTGCTGGATCAAGACTTGTAGAAATTGTTTTTTCTCCTCAGTATAGCCTTGTAACGAAAAAAACAAAGGTAGAGATTTTGTTTAAAGGGCTTAAAGGTGGCCATTCTGGAGCAGATATTCATTTGGATTTGGCAAATTCTTTAAAATTAATGTTTTTTGCTCTTTTTGAAATTAAAGCAAATATTAATTTTGAGATTGAATGCATTTTTGGTGGAGACAGTAGCAATGCAATTCCAAATGAAGCGAAGGCTTTAATCTTTATAGATGATAGCGATTATGATTTATTAAAGAAAGAGCTTAAACTTTTCGTACTTAAAGTTAGAAGTATACATTCTCTTGAAGATGAATTTGATATTGTTGTTAATAAAAGAGAATTTTCATCAGTTAAAGTTCTTGATGAAAATAGCAAAAATAAGCTTCTAAATATGGGAATGGGATTTTTACATGGAGTTCAAAAAGTAGAAAATTATGAAAATAAGCTTATAAAGACCTCTTTAAATTTTTCAAGTCTTTTAAAAATGCAAGAGGATTATATTTTTACTTTTTTAATAAGATCTTTATTGGACTCAGACAAAGAGTATGTTTGCAATCATTTACAATCAATAAGTGATTTGTCGGGAGCCAATTTGCGTATAATTTATGACTATCCTTCTTGGGAGCCTGATAAAAACAGCAATCTTTTAAAACATCTTCAAGGAGTGTATAAAGAGATGTATCTTGAAGATGCCAATGTTTCCATAATACATGCAGGGCTTGAAACAGGCATAATATCTTCTAGGTTGGGGGGTATAGAATCTGTTACTCTTGGCCCTTGGATTAAATGGCCTCATACTATTAGGGAAAGAGTAAATATTTCTTCAACTATTAGAGTTTATGATTTTTTAAAAAAAAGCTTAGAAAGATTTCAAAAATTTTAGTTTTAAAAAAATTTAATGTTTTATTATAAATTTTTTAATAAAAGTCTTATGGCTTTTATTATTTTTATCTTTTATTGACTTAGGAATTAAATATTTATAAAATATTATAATAATCATAGTCACTAGTTATTGGTGGTTGTAGCTCAGTTGGTAGAGCGTCGGGTTGTGGTTCCGAATGTCGCGGGTTCAAGCCCCGTCAATCACCCTTTAATCAATTTTATTTTTAACTGCATTCATAGCTCAATTGGATAGAGCGGCGGACTTCGAATCCGAAGGTTGCAGGTTCGACTCCTGCTGAGTGCGAAATTATTATTTATTTAGTAGATTAGGTATACTTGCAAAAGCTTTTAAGTTTTTGTATACTATTTTGAGTATGAAGTATGCAGGAGTGGTGGAATTGGCAGACACGCTAGACTTAGGATCTAGTGCCTTTGGCGTGTGGGTTCGACTCCCACCTTCTGTAAAAATGCGAAAGTAACTCAGGGGTAGAGTGTCACCTTGCCAAGGTGGAAGTCGCGGGTTCAAATCCCGTCTTTCGCTTTTTAATAATTATCAATAAAATTTAATTGAGGCATTAACAGTGATTTTGAGTAAAGATATTAAGCTTCTTCCAGGTTCAAAAGTTGAGGTTGTCATTAGAGTTTCAAAAAACGCTATTCAGGAAAAATACAATTCATTGTTGCAAGATTATTCTTCCCGCCTTAAGATTCAAGGTTTTAGAATTGGAAAAGTTCCTATTAATATTATTGAGAATAAATATTCTGAGGGTTTAAAAGCTACCGTTTTAGAAGAAGTGATTAATAATTCTCTTAAAGAATTTTTCAAAGAAGAGTCCAAAATGCCTTTAAGTTATGCTACTCCTACTGTAAAGGAAAAAAATTTAAAATTGAATCTTGACGAAGATTTTGAATTTACTTTTACATATGAGACTTATCCTGAATTTAAAATTCCAAGTTTTGATGAGATTGATATTAAAGTGGAGATTCCTGAAGTTTTTATTGATGATTCTGATATTTATGATGAGATTAAGAATCTTCAAATAGAAAATTCAATTATCATTGAAGATAGGGAAGGAGTTGTCAAGGAAGATAGCATTGTTAAAGTGGATTTTGTTGAGCTTGATGACCTTTCAAATGAGATAGTATCAACAAAAAGACAAGGCTTTGTTTTTACGGTTGGAAAATCTGAGACCTATTATGATTTTGACAAAGATGTAATTGGTATGAGAATAAATGAGGAGAGAGTTGTAGAAAAATCTTATATTGCAGATTACAAATTTGAAGAACTTGCGGGTTCTTCAAGAAAATTGAAGATTAAGATTAAGAGTATTAAAAAAAGAGATCTCCCCTTAGTAGATGATGAGTTTGCACAGGATATTAGTGATAAATATAATACACTAGATGATCTTAAAAATTTTGTAAGATCTAATCTTTTAAACATTGTTGAAGAAAAAAAAGATACTTTAAAGCTAAATAAATTTTTTTCTAATATTTCTGAAAAATTAGAAATAGATATTCCCCATTCAATGATTGAGGCTGAAATTGAAATTGCTTTTAAGGATACCAAAAGGCAAAATAAAAATAATATGAGCCTTGAAGAGTTTAAAAGTATTTTTTATTCTTCAGGATATATTGGTGGTGATAATTTACAAGATGAGATTCTTGGGAATTTGAAATCTAAACTGATAATGCAAAAAATGGTAGATTTAGACCCAATTAAAGTTGCTGAAAGCGATGTTGAAGATGAAATGGCCAGGCAGTCTAAGAATCTAGGTGTAAGTTATGAGGAGATTAAAAAATTTTATGAAGATCAAAATTTGATTTCTTATTTAAAGGATGATATTAAAAGGGAAAGAGCTAAGAAAAAAATTTTGGAAAATATTAAAGAGGTAAGGGGTAAAAAACTAAATTTTAAAGATTTTGTTAATTATAAAATTTGTGAGTAAGAAAAATGGAGTTTATGCATAATTTAATACCCACTGTAATAGAGAATACGGGAAATTATGAAAGAGTATTTGACATATATTCGAGATTGCTTAGGGAGCGTATAATATTTTTGAGTGGTGAAATTAATGATCCTAAGGCAGATACCGTGATTGCGCAACTTTTGTTTTTAGAATCAGAAGATTCAAACAAAGACATTTATCTTTATTTGAATTCTCCAGGCGGCAGTATTACTGCAGGTCTTGCGATTTATGATACTATGCAATATATAAAGCCTGATGTAAGGACAATTTGCATTGGGCAAGCTGCGTCAATGGGTGCTTTTTTACTTGCTGGTGGGGCTAAGGGTAAAAGAGAATCTCTGACTTATTCTAGAATAATGATTCACCAGCCTTGGGGTGGAATAAGTGGTCAGGCCAGTGATATTAATATACAAGCTAATGAAATTTTAAGACTTAAAAAATTAATAATAGATATTATGTCTAATCAGATAGGAGTTGATAAGGAAAAACTGGCTCTTGATATGGAAAGAGATTATTTTATGACTTCAAGCGATGCTCTTAAATATGGTCTTATTGATAGTATCTTAGTGAGGGAGTAGTTTTATTTTCGGTAAAAGTTTTTATGGCAAGAGTAAAAGGTCAAAAAGTAAAAGAGTGTTCTTTTTGTGGGCTTAGTGTCGCTGAGCTTGGTGGGAATGTTGTTATATCTAATGGAGTAGCGATTTGTCCGGAATGTTCTAAAATATGTCACAATCTTTTTAAAGAAAAGTTGTGTAAGCCGCTAGATTCTAAGTCCAACGATTTGCCAACTCCCAAACAACTTAAAGATCATTTAGACATGCATGTTGTTGGGCAAGAAGATGCTAAAAAAGTCTTATCTGTGGCTGTTTATAATCATTATAAGAGAATATTGAAAAATAATAAATATGACAATGGCATTGAGATTGAAAAATCTAATATACTTTTAGTTGGTCCCACAGGCAGTGGTAAAACTTTGCTTGCAAAAACGTTGGCTGCAGAGATGAATGTGCCATTTGCAATAGCAGATGCTACAACTTTGACAGAAGCAGGATATGTTGGCGAGGATGTAGAAAATATTTTGCTTAAATTGATACATGCTGCTCATGGGGATGTTAGCTTAGCTGAAAAAGGGATTATCTATATAGACGAGATAGATAAAATTGCTAAAAAAAATGAAAACGTCTCAATAACAAGAGATGTTTCTGGAGAAGGGGTTCAACAGGCTTTGTTAAAGATAATTGAAGGCACGGTTGCCAATGTTCCTCCAAGAGGCGGTAGAAAGCATCCCTATGAGGATACTATTGAAATTAATACTCAAAATATACTCTTTATATGTGGTGGTGCTTTTGTTGGGCTTGAAAACATTGTTAAGAATCGAATAAATAAAAGTTCTATTGGGTTTTCAGCAATTGAAAAAAAGAATATAAGAGAAGATACTTCATTAAAGTATTTAGAAATGGAAGATTTGATTAAATTTGGCCTAATACCAGAATTTGTTGGCAGACTTCCTGTGCATTCATATCTTGAAAAGTTGAATAAAGAAGATTTGTTGAGAATATTGGTTGATCCTCAAAATTCTATTGTTAAGCAGTATTATCATATGTTTAAAATGGATAATGTTGAATTGGTATTTGAAAAAGATGCTTTAGAATCAATTGTAGATGAAGCCATTTTAAAAAATACTGGAGCAAGAGGTCTTAGATCTATTTTAGAGGGTCTTCTTAAAGATGTTATGTTCGAGGTTCCTTCTATTAGTAAGGCTAAGAAGGTTATTGTTACAAAAGAATCTGTTTTAAATGCAGATGTTAACCCATTAATTTTGGTGGGAAATGCAATTAAAAAACCTTGGGCAAAAGAGTTATATGAAATCAATCTTAAATATGATAAAAAATAGGAAAGAAGATCTTCCAATTGTTATTTTAAAAGAAAATGTTCTTTTCCCCAATATGACATTGTGGGTAACCTTTGATAATGAATATGTAATTAATTCCATAGCTCAATCCATGTTAGAGGAAAGATTGATTTTATTTGCTTATCCGAATAAACCTAATTATGATGAATCTGATAGGGGAGTGGTTAAAAACCTATGCTCTGTGGGTACTTATTCTAAACTTATTCAAGTTATAAAGGTTAGCAAGGACGTAATAAAAGTTTTAGTTGAGTGTCAAAGTAGGGTTCTTATAGGCAGTGTTTCCAAAAAAAATGATTATTTGAGAGCTAAAGTTACTTTTGTGCCCGATGCTAGTGGATTAAGCAGAGAGCTTTTTACCTATTCTAAATTTTTAAAAGAAACCTATGAAGCTTATAGAAATTCCTTATCTTTAAAATCTTATGATGCGGATAATGAACCAATTAATTATTTTGAGAATCCAAGTAAGCTTGTCGATATTATAGCTTCTAATTCAAATTTGGAAAATAGTATAAAATTAGAGCTTTTGCAAGAGCTAAATGTTAAAACCAGAATAGAAAAGTTAATTGTTAATTTAAACATTGAAATTGATCTTTTAGATCTTAAAAAAGATATTAATTCTAAAGTTAGAGCTAAGTTGGATAAGGGGCAAAGGGATTATTTTCTTTCTGAACAAGTTAAAGAGATACAAAAAAGATTAGGTAAAGATGAAAACGATTATATTGATAGATTAAACTCTAAAGATATTCCAGAAGATGTTAAATCCAAGATTGAAAAAGAAATTTCTAGATTGTCTAAAATGCAGATGAATTCACCTGATGCTAATATTATTAGAAGTTATATAGAATTAATATTAGATCTTCCATGGAATGAAAATACTGTTATGAAAAATCATTTAAGCGAGATTGAGTTTATCTTAAGAAATTCTCATTATGGTATGGATGAGGCAAAAGAAAAGATAATAAATTTTTTAGCCGTTTATCAAATTAATTCTAAGGTCAAAGCTCCTATTTTATGTCTTGTGGGGCCTCCTGGTATTGGTAAAACATCTCTTGTGGAGTCTGTTGCAAGATCACTGTCTAGAGAATTTGTTAAAATATCTCTTGGTGGCTTAAGAGATGAGGCAGAAATTAGGGGGCACAGAAGAACTTATGTTGGTTCTCTTCCAGGTGTTTTTATTAGCGCAATGAAAAGATCAGGTAAATCCAATCCCGTTATTCTTCTTGATGAAATAGACAAAATTAATAGTAGTTATAAGGGAAATCCCGAATCTGCCCTTTTAGAAGTTTTAGATCCGGAGCAAAATTATAAGTTTATAGATCATTATTTAGAAATTCCTTATGATCTTTCTAATGTTTTATTTGTTACAACAGCCAATTCTCTTAATGGTATGTCAAAGCCGCTTCTGGATAGAATGGAAATAATTAAGGTTGAGGGTTATTCTTATATTGAAAAGTTAGAGATTGCTAAGATTTTTCTGATTCCAAGCATAATTAAAGAGAGTTTTTTGGACAAAGTTTATATAAGAATAGAAGATGATGTTATTTTTAATTTGATTAGAAACTATACTATGGAATCTGGTGTAAGGGGGCTAAAGAGAGTTTTGACTAATTTGATTAGGAGACTTGTAAGGGAGCTGCTTTATGAGTATTCTAAAGATCAAATCATCAAAGGCAACTTTTATTCACCAAGTTCTTTGATACATGGGAATAATTCGCTTTTTACTCATGATCCTGATATTCCAGGTATTTATAAAATAATCAATATTAACAATTATTATAATTATGTTGATACTGAGGATAACTTGGATTTAATTAAGATTGACTCTTCGGGGTTTGTTTATGGGCTTGCTTGGACAAATTATGGTGGTACGGTTCTTCCTGTTGAGGCAACTAAGTTTGAGAAAAAAGGAGACATTATCCTAACAGGTAGTCTTGGAGCTATTATGAAAGAGAGTGCACAGCTTGCATATTCTATAGTTAAGACCTATTCTTCTAAGCTTAATTTTGATGTGAAGGAAAGTCCTGAAATTCATTTGCACTTTCCAGAAGGAGCAACGCCAAAAGATGGGCCTTCTGCAGGTATTACCATTGCAACAGCAATTGCTTCGATATTGTCTGATAAGAAAGTTCCTTTGGACCTTGCAATGACCGGTGAGGTGACTTTAAAGGGCTTTGTTCTTCCTGTGGGCGGTATTAAAGAAAAAGTTTTAGCAGCCTATAGAAACGGTATAAGTAAAGTTATTTTGCCCAAAGATAATAAAAAAGATTATTCTAAGCTTCCAGAAGAAGTTAAGGACAATATAGATGTTAAGTTTGTCTCCAGCTTGGAAGAAGTTTTTGATTATTTGAATATTATTTAAAAATTTATATATTTAAATTTATATTTTAGGAGTAGATCTATGAAAGATGGAGTTAGAAAGCCTTCGGGCAATAGAGCGTCTTTTAGCGCTCAGCCTAATGTTAAGGGCTTGAGAAAGAATAATAGTTTTTCTTGTTTTGCTAAGAATAATTTGGGTAAAAGTTTTTCAAAGGGTAAAAAAAAAGGTAAATAAAAAAGTGGCCAATTAAAGCCACTTTTTTTCCTTTAATAATGCGGAAATAAAAGATATTTTATGCTCTCTTAGAATAATATTCTACAACCATTTGTTCATTAGCAAGCGTAGGTATCTCGTCCCTTGATGGAGCATGCTTTACTTTTATGTTTAAATCATCAGCATTTACTTCTATCCAAGTTGGCAAATTTCTAAGAGACGAAGTTTTTTCTATATTTGATCTTATTAATTTTTTTAGGCTATCTTTTTCTTTTATTTGAATTTGGTCATTTGTTCTTAGTACTATTGAAGGGATTGTAACTCTTCTTCCATTTAATATAATAATACCGTGAGAAACTATTTGCCTTGCGTGTGCTCTTGAGATGGCAAATCCAGCCCTATATACAACATTGTCAATTCTTCTTTCAAGTATTGATAGCAAGTTGTCCCCAGTAACACCGTGATGTTTTTTTGCTTCTTTAAAAGTGTTGGTTAGCTGCCTTTCACTTACACCATAAGTAAACTTTATCTTCTGTTTTTCTATTAATTGTTTTCCATATTCTGTGATTTTAGCTTTTCTGGCTTTTCCGTGCATTCCGGGAGGATGTGGCTTTTTTTTGAGGATTTTGTCATATTTTGGCTGCTCAAA
>NZ_ABJZ02000004.1 GCF_000181875.2 [Borrelia] finlandensis
TAGAACCTAGAAATAACTTGTTGACTCGTATATAATAATATACGAGTCAACAAGTTATGAAATGTACTACTATTTTATCAATCTTTTTATTAATATGTAGTGTTAATTTATTTTGTTTTGAAAATAAATTAACTACTTCTCGATGGGAATTTCCTAAAGAAGATATAAGCAAAAAAAAAATAAAAATAGGCATAATTTACCATAATTACATAAATCCTATCTTTTACAATGAAAATTATAAATACATTCCCTTTATCGGAATATTGACATCTTATAATGAATGGATTGAAATACAATTCAACCCCATAAATTTTTTTACCATTCCGATAAATAAAGATTTTATTTCAAATACTTATTTCAATTTAGCTTTTACTATTTATATTGCCAAATATTCAATTTTAACTGATACACTTGCTATAAAATTCTTTATTGGAACTCAAATCAATTTAACTCTGAGAACTACTATATTTATAGGAAAAACAACTAATGCATTTCTCTATCCAATTCTTCCCATAATTACCTTCAAATTTGAAATTGATTTCATACCTAATAACTATAGTATTTACTATAAATTATCGACTTCTTTTAAAGAATTTATTATTTTAGACCTAGGAATTTCTATATTTATACCATAAAAAATTTTAAACACCTTTATTCTTTTTTTAAAAGTTCTAATAAGAAAAAGGATTGTATAAATAATTATTTAACAAATTACAAAAGAGCAAAAACAAATCTTTAAAACAATTTCACTAAGGAATAAGGACTATATTGACACCCGAACTCAAAGACCTTTTAATAGCATTTTCAATATTAGAAAAACTTCTTGTAATTGCTCCCATATCATAAGAATCTGTCATCATAATACTAGTAATATTTAAATTTTCCCTTATAATATTAACAATACTTTTAGACATGCTAGTTATATCTTTAGAAATTTTAGGAACATTTACATGACCAATCATAATAAATTTAGCAGCTCTACCAAAAACAAATGGAACAAAATTATTTAGCATTAAAAAGCTTTTACTATAAGGCAAAAATGCCAAATATTTATGTGTATCTGTAGTTGTTCCTCCTAATCCAGGAAAATGTTTGATTGCCGAAAATACTCCATGATTCTGCATACCATCAATAAAAGCTTCTACCATAAGTCCAACAATATAAGCAGAATATCCTCCGAATGTCCTATTTAATAAAGGAGTATGTGGTGCAAATTTTATATCGGCAACTGGAGCCATATTTAAATTAATACCAAGTCTACGCAATTGCTTAGCAAGAACTTCACCAATTTTATAAATAAGATGTAAATCTTTAACACCCCCCACATGCTCCATGGCTGGAAAATTATAAACCCCCATTTTTTTATTTTCACTAGCTCTACTAACTATTCCCCCCTCTTCATCAATAGCAATAAAAATATCATGTCCAATATGACTCTTTATTGCACTAATCAATCTCTTTGTCTGCTCTGCATCTTTTAAATTTTCTCTAAATAAAATTATACCAATCGGATTAATCTTTTTTATTCTATTAATATCATCGTTATTAAGTTCTTGAACATTCTTAAAATTTGTTAAATTTCTAATCCCAATAAATAAATTTCTATCTTTTAAAATAGTTTGAAAATCTAATTCACCTAAAAATTTTATCAAATCTACAAGATCTGATTTATCCTTGTTAAATATTCATAATCTATTTCTGGTAAAGATTCTGTCGCAAATAAATTTAAGCCAAAAAAGCTAAAAAACAAAAAAGAGAAAGTTTTTAAAAAGTCCATTTATATAGCCCACAAAGCAAACCATAATCTTTTGATAACAAATCAGAAAGAGCGCTAAAATTCTTAGCAGAATTATCGACCCCCTTTTTACAACAATATCCACATATATCTTCAAGATTACTATTAAGCAACATGTCAATAAATAACTTTGCAGGAAGAAATCTTCTATTTCTATCAACCGTTAAAATTAATGGATTTTCCATTAATTTTAACACTTCCCACGTTATTTGCTCAACCGAAATATATTTACCAATTTCTTTATCTTGCTCTATAATTCTAATGGGCATTTTTTCTATTATTTCATCAATATTTTTTATCAAATACTCTAAATTAAAAAGTCCGGTTGCACAATTAAATAGCAGTCTATTACCCTTATTTTCAAACTCTTGCACAATCTCTGAAGAAATCCCCCCGCCAATATCAACACAAGTTAAACGATTTTCACCATTTACTGCCAATATCCCTCCCTTAAAATCCGCCTTGCTTTTAAAACTAAATTCAAACCCAGAAGAACAATTGGTCAAAGCCATTAAAGCAAGTGCTTTAAAATTAATTGTAAAGCCCATATTATCAACATTGCCAATGTATATAAATCTTTTACCAGATTCATAAAGCTTTAAATAAATATCTTTTAAAATTTTAAAATTTTGACCATGACCGGCAGGCAAAGCCAAAATAGAATTAACATTTTTATTATCTTTGAGAGTAAAATATTGATAATTGGAGCTATTCAATTTTTTATAACAATAAACTAAAGGTTGAATAGCTGTAAAAACATCTTCTTTTTTGAGATTACAAAAATTTACACTTTTAATCAAATCATCTGCAAATAAATCATCCAAAGATTTTGAAATAAATTCATCCGTTTTGCAACTAGTCATTTGAAATACTGAAGGCTTGATCATTTTACCATAAAAAGATTCATATCTTTTAGCAACCATTAAAAGATGTCTAATTTTCAAAGCCAAAAATGAAAATCCAAAACTACCATCTTTGTTAATATAAGCTGGTGTTATCCCCTTTGGGAATTCTCCAAATTTTTCTTTAAATTCAAGTATTTTAGATTCATATAGCATATACAAATCTTCATTTAACGCCCTATTTTTAGCTAAATCAAAATAACTTGTTGCAGAGCCACCATTCAAGATTCCAAAAGAAAGGTACGGGAAAAGCATTAGACCCAAATTTTCAAGATCACAAGAAGAAAAAATATAATAATCACCTTCTTCTGATTGCAAAAATTTAGAAAAATCATGAAAATATTTTTTTAAATTATCTTCAAGCAAGCCTTTGTCGAACTTAAACCTCAAAACTTTATCCGAAATATTAAAAATATTTTCATGGCTATCGCAAGGAAAATATTTAATGGATTCAAAAGTATTAGGACAAATCTCACCAGAATTAAGTTTTTCAAGTATCATTTCAGAAAAAATTTTATCAACTTTAACATTCATAAGTTAAAACCAAAACCCTTAAAGAAAAGCTTATTAATGTAAGCAAAAAAACAAATTTTTAAGTATAATAATATAAGTGGCTATACTATTGATTATTAATAATTATAGCAATAATATGACTAGAATATCAATGAGAAGAAATTTACATGCTTAAACAATATTCACTTAACATGAAAAATTTTAAAAAAGCTTTGGATGAGATGATATTTTCTCCTTCAGGATTTAGAAAAATTTTTGCAAAATCAAAAAATGAAGATTCAACAGAAAATGAAATAAACAATGAAGATAAAGCACTAATAGCACTAATAATCTTCACAATATCAAATTATTTTAAAAATGAATCTAAGCCCTATATTGGATTGGGATTAGATTCAAGACCAACTGGCAACATTATTGCAGAAATAACAATAAAAATATTAATAACAAACAAAGAAAAGATTAGGTTTTTTGGAATACTTCCAATAACTGAAATTTTAGCTTATACAAAAAACAGCAAAGATTCAAAGGGCTTTATTTACATTTCCGCAAGCCATAATCCAATAGGATACAATGGGATAAAAATAGGGTTAAACGATGGTGGCGTACTAAATTCCGCAAAAGCTAATGAAATAATACAACAAATTAAAAACAATAGCCAAAATGAAAAGCTAATAAACCATTTAATTAACACTCTAAACAAATTTGATGAAGATAAATCCAATTTAGAACATTATAATAAAATAATAAAATTAGAAAGAAAAAATAAAAACCAATCTTATGAAGCATATAAATCATTAATACATGAAATAGCATATGAAAACGATATTAACAATAAAAATATCGAAATTTTAAAGAAAAGAATACTAAAAAATCCAATTGGAATAATAGCAGAAATGAACGGAAGCTCCCGAGTCAATTCGATAGATAAAGAATTGATAGAATCTTTGGGATTAAAAGTAGAATTATA
>NZ_ABJZ02000003.1 GCF_000181875.2 [Borrelia] finlandensis
GCATATTTATTTATGGAAGTATACTTATACTTTTAAAAGACACAAATTTAATGGTTTAATCAATTTTAAATAATTATACTTGCTTTTTTACTTACAATTTCAAACAAAAAGCCATCCTTTAATAATCCGAATCTAAAAAGGGACAAACTTCACCAAGAACACCGAATTGACTAAATATTTTGTTAATTAAGATAAATTCTTTACTATCTTTAAATTCAATAATTGATTCTTGAATAGGAGATAGTTTTTTAATTTAGTTTATATTTAGTTCAATTCCTTTATAAGGATCATTTTTACCATCTTTTAAGCTACTGGTTATTTCTTTAATAATATTATCACTGCCCTGAATCATGAATTTTGCTTTAAAATTTGATGCAGGGGTTTTGAAGAACAAGAATGGTTTATTTTATTTAGCCCCTTATAAGAAAAGAAAGCTATCTAAAGACAAGTAATATGATAGCAGTTGAAAAAGAACAAATAGTCAAAGAAAAAGGGATAATTAAAAAAACTTTAAGAGTGATGCTCTATGAGAGACCCGATGACTTATAATATTTAAAATTGCAAAAAACATATATGACAAAGAATTTAAATTGTCGGGTAAAGAAATTACTCAGTATATTTTAGCTAACATTCTTGAAGAATCAATTCTTTTTATTTTAAGAATATTTTTTTATTGCATCTATTGAAAATAATAACATGATGGGGGATTATTTGCACAAGATAAGGTTAAATATTTAAATAATGAAAGGTTACTCAGTATTGGTGAGATTGAATAAATACTAGTTAAAATACTTTTCTTTGAAGAAAAAAATATTAAAAATAAAAAATTTGTAAAGAGTTGAGCTTAAGACACTATATAAAGAATATATTATAATGAAAACTTTACATTTCTTTATTCTGGTGCCAATATTCATTAAGCGTCTCATTTAATTTTTTTTGTTTTATAATTAAGTTGCTTTTATTATGGCTAATTCTGTTTTCTTTGAAAGATTTTTTTGTAAAATAATTTACTGTTCTTTTTATTTTCTTTACTAAGATTTAGTTTTAAAATTGAAAAGATAGAAATTTGTTTTAAATTTTCATTTTTTTTGCATATTTGTTAATTTGTAATGCTAAAATTAATAAAATTGTAGTCTTTCTATTATATTAAGTAAAAACAACCACTAGATAACTTGCTTATACCTTTACCCAGCTAAAATAAAAATAACCCAACCCTAAAAACTCAAATAAATGTTAGCTATAATAACTAAAATAGAAATAAAGAATTCAATAATAAATAATGGCAAAACAAATTTAAACCACGTACCATAGCTTAATCTAGATATCCCCAATACAGCCATTATAACTCCGCTAGTAGGTGTTATTAAATTAATAAGCCCAGATGCAGTTTGCATGGCAATAACAACTGAATCTCTTGGAATTGACAAAAAATCAGCAAGGGGAGCCATTATTGGCATAGTGAGACTAGCATGTCCCGATGAAGATGGAACAACAAATCCTATAAATATTTGAATAATTTCATT
>NZ_ABJZ02000002.1 GCF_000181875.2 [Borrelia] finlandensis
GGACTCGAACCTATGACCTTCGGGTTATGAGCCCGACGAGCTACCAACTGCTCTACCCTGCGTCTTACAATTTAAAATGTTAGCACAACTTTATTATGAGTGTCAATTATTTGTTTATTATTAATTTAATTAGACTAAAAAATATATATCATTTATTTCTTTATATTCTTGTTTTATGATTTTTTTAATATCTTGTGTTTTATTTATAAAATTTTTAAAGTCATTTTCTGAATTTAAATTTATTTTGATATAAAGCACAAGTTTGTTGCCTTGATTATGAAAATTGAGTGTTTTAAAGTTTATATTTGAATTTTTTAACGTGTCTTTTACGCTTCTTTTAAGATCTATATTTTGTTTTGAGAGCAAATTGTTTGCGTTATTTATTATTACGTTAAGCCCTTCTTTTATTATGATAAAGCCAATAAATATAGACATAATTTTGTCAAAGCCACTCCACATGTAGGTTGCAAGCAGTAAACTTAGTGTAATCCCACCATGTGAGAATATACAGTTTTTATCAGCAGAAGCTAGTGCTAAGAGAAGTTGATTGTTGTATCTTTTTCCTATTTGAAATTTTGTCAAATATTCTATTATTTTCACTATAAAAAAAATGAAGGGGGTTAATGGTATCCACAAGCTTTTTTTAAGAGATTTATTTGAAAATATTTCTAGTATGTTTTTTTTGTCTTCTTCGTTGTGGTCGTGGTTATGATCGTGTGAGTGGTAATGGTCATGTTCATCTATAGTATCATTTTTATTTTTGTTCTGGTGTATGTGTAGATTAAATCCAGACTCTCCCCCAAGAGTGATAAATTTATTTAATCCGGTTGTATTTAGAAATAGTGTAAATCCTGTCATAAGTATAATTATTCCCATGATAAAAGCTATTAAGCTTTCCATTAGTTTGTGTCCATAAGGATAATGGATGGTTTCAGGCTTGCTTGTAATTTTCAAACTAAAATAAGTTATTGTAGATAAAACAAGGTCGGCCATCACGTGGAAAGCATCAGCAATAAGTGCAAATGAATTAAACAATATTCCAACAGTAAGCTTAGAAGATATTGATGCTACTTCAGTAAATATAGAGATTATTCCTATTCCCATTACAAATTTATCTTCTTCTATTTCAGGTGCTAATTCTTTTTTATATTTAGAATCGTTATGTTCAAATCCCAAGCTTAAAAGCTCTTCTTGTATTTCAGCAATTTGGCATGAAATTGTTTTAAACTTATTTTTTTTGCCGTAGTGAATTAAATTGCTAATCATTATTCTTTCTATGCCTTCCGATTTAAAATCATCATCAATATAAAAATTAATTATTTCAATTTGATCAGCTTTTGCTTTTGCTTTAAGATTTGCAATTAATTTTGAATTAGTTTCAATATAAACAATGTAGATATCTTCTTTTTTTAAAGTATCCAGTTTTAAATAAGCAAATTTATGAATGTTTTTTAAGCTTATTACCTTGACCATAATTGTAACATTCTCCTAGTTGTTGCATAATTTTACCATATTAGCAGTAATGTTAAATTTTATCATTTATTAAATTTAAGCTCAATCTTGGTTTGTTGGGGGCAAAAGTGAGGGATATTTTATGCGGCAAGCAGATTTTTTTGTGAAAAAATGTAAAAAAATTATTTTAAATAATAATGATTTGCACAGTTTAATTGGTAATATTAAAAATATTTTTTACGAGATTTTAAAAGAGTTTGACAAAAGGTCATTAGAAGATATATTTGATTATTATTATGAAACCTATGATGTTAATAATAGTTTATACAGCTTTATAGAAAAATTTGTTCCAATTATTAATTTTTTATTATTTGAAGATTTGGAATATAATTTTAATTCTGATGAGAAAAAACTTATTTTAAATGTATTTGATTTATCTGCCAATACTCTTGAAAGCAACAAATTAAATAAGTTTGCAAGTGCTTTAGTTTCTCTAAAGATATTAAATTGATTTAATTTTTTGCAAGTTGAGATTATGTTACTCTTCGTAGCTCTTTTTTATCAAAAGGAGCTTTAAGTAAATCTTTTAATGTATAAATTTTTATTGGCGTTTTGTTTTCACTAAATGATTTAGATTCTGTTATTATTATTTTTGTATCTTGATTAAAAAATTCTGCCATTACTTGCAAGCATATAGCGCACGGAATAGATTCAGGACTTGTATTAAGCAATAAAAAATCTATTGCTTGTACACCAATTTTTGCAATCATATTCAAAATTGCACTTCTTTCTGCGCAACAAGTTGCTCCAAAACTTGCATTCTCAACATTTGTTCCAATGAAAAAATCGTTTGTTTTGGTCTTAATGCAGGCACCTACTTTGAATTTTGAGTATGGAGAATATGAATTATTTCGTGCTTTTTCTGCCATATAAAATGCTTTATCTATATCTTCTTGTTTTAGTTTTTCCAAAATTTTCCACCTGTTATATTTTATTAGCCATTGTGGTTTATTTTATTGAAATATTGTAATATAGTCAATGTAAAATAAGCCAAAAACTTGTTTTGCGGAAGGTTTGCGAACTTTATTATGAGAGATGTTATTAATTTTATTAGAAAATATAATAATTTTATTATTATTGGGCACAAAGATCCTGATTTTGATTGCATAGGTTCTTCGTTAGCTTTATCGTCTTTTCTCTCAAGAATTAGTAAAAATTCTATTTTGTTAAATGAAGGTCCTTTTATTAGAAAAGAAATAGTTCCTTTTAAGGATAAGTTTTTATCTGAATGGCCCAATATTGAGATTTCAGAGTATTCAGTTATTATTTTAGATTGCTCGATTTTAGATAGGATAGGTGATGAATTTATCTTTTATGTAAAGAATATGCCTACTTTGGTAATCGATCATCATATGTCTGGAGAAAAATTAGAATGTGAGGGCTATATTGATCCTTTTGCGCCTTCTACTACTTTTTTAATTGAAAAATTGATAAGAGAGTTTGGACATGATCTTACAAAAGAAGAGGCCTGGTATATTTTAGTAGGATTT
Source organism: [Borrelia] finlandensis (assembly GCF_000181875.2). Lineage (GTDB taxonomy): Bacteria > Spirochaetota > Spirochaetia > Borreliales > Borreliaceae > Borreliella > Borreliella finlandensis. The sequence goes on from NZ_ABJZ02000002.1 coordinate 3,003, forward strand.
TGTACTGATACTGGTTTTTTTAAATTTATTTCAAGAAGTGATCCAGAGCCTTTTGAAATGGTTGCAAGACTGGTTTCAAAAGGAATAAGCCTTAAAGAAGTTTATAGCTATATAGAAGCCACCAAAAGCCTAAAATCAATAGAAACTCTTAAGTTAATGCTTAACAATCTTGAATCTTATTGGAATGGAAAGGTTTTGTTTACATTTTTATCTTCTTCTAGCTCTGGCAAAGATGGTGGAGTTAGTGGGGTTAATGAGCTTTTTTATATGATTTTAAGCAATGTTGAGAATAATGAAATTTTAGGCATTTTAAAGGAAATGGAGGACGGTTCGATTATAGTTGGGCTAAGATCTAAAGATTCTTTTGATGTTGGAAAATTGGCAGAAGATTTTGGAGGCGGTGGGCATAAAAATGCCAGCGGGTTTAGAATCAAACAAGGTTCTCTAGAGATTGTAAAAAATCGAATGCTAGCATACATTAAGGATAATATTTATTTATAATATTTTTTAAAGGGATGGTTCCTTTTGGATCAAAATCTTTAGTGAGTGTTAAAAATCCAGATTTAAATGCCAAGGGTGTTGTTCCATAAATAATTACTATGTTTTTTATCCAATTTAATTTTTTAATATGGTGAGGCGTAAGAGATACAATTACGCTTATTTTATCTTTGTATTCTTTCAAATTTTCTAAATATTTCAAGCTTCCAGGTGTGGATAAATTAAATATTACTTGTTCAAATTTATTAATTAATTTTTTAATTTCGTCGAGTTTTTGGGGATTAATTCCGTTTAAGGGATAATAGTTGTAATAATAAGCGTATGTATTTTGAAATATTTTTCTACCTTCTGTAATCATTTTGTAGTAAGGAGATATTATAAGTGTTTTTTTGGTTTTAGATATTTCTTTTTCTATTCTTACTTTTGTAATACTCCTTAATGTGTTTTGTTCAAAAAATTTTTCACCTTCTTTTGAATATATTTTCTCATTTTTGTTGAAATTAGGATAAAGATCAGATTTATTTTTATTTTCTTTTAAGTACATTAATTTTATTCTTAATATTCTTTTATTAGATTCAATAATATTGTTTTTTATTTCTGAATCTTTTTTCATTAAGTTTAATAGCATGTTGTAAGCATTTTGTTGTATATTTTCATTTAAAGATATTAAAAAAATGTCACTTTTGGTTCTAACTATTCTTTCAATCGTATTATAAATGCTCTCATTATTGTAGTTTACTGCGTTCATTAAAAGGTCATCAGTAATTATTATGTTATTATATTTTAATTTTTTTCTCAGTATGTCTTTAATTATTTTTATTGAGGATGATGCAGGGATATTTTCTCCATTTGTAAGCTTTGGATATGCTAAATGACCTGTCATTATTACGGGAATGTTTTCTTGGATTAATATTTTATATGGTAAAAGTTCATTTAAGCTTATTTCTAGTAAATTAGAATTTATTATTGGAATATTGATATGAGAGTCAAGGGTAGTATTGCCGTGTCCTGGGAAATGTTTTGCAGTAGAAATTACTCCCCCTTGCTTTTGTCCTTTGTAAAAAGCCAGAGAAAGAAGTGATACTATTTTGGGGTTATCCGAATATGTTCTTGGTCCTATTGCAAAATTATTTTCATGACTGTATATATCTACTATGGGTGCAAAGTTTAGATTTATTCCAAGTTGCCTTAGCTCTTGTGCTATGTAATATCCTGTATTATAAGAATCTTTTGGAGAAAGCGATGCTGCAATTCCAAGATTGCCAATTGTTTCTGATGTATTTAATTTTATGTGTTGCGCCAATCCCCCTTCTTGATCTGTTGCTACAAATAAAGGAATTTTAAATTTATTATTTTGAGATGTTTTTTGAGCTTTATGAATACTTTCTGTTAAATTTTTTAAATTTTTTGCGTTCCATCCAAAAATTTTAATTCCCCCAAGATTTTTTTTACTTATAAAATCAAGAACAAAATTTGTGATTGATTGATTTGGGTAGCTTATCATGAACATTTGCCCCAGTAGTTCATGATCTTGCATTTTGCTTACCATTTCATTTATTAATTTTTCTCTTTCCATCGTATCCCAAAAATCAATGGAAAAGCAGTTATTAGCTATAAAAAGGACAATGAGATAAAAATTTCTTTTCATTTAACCATATAAATAATAAATGCTAATTTAGTAATTTATATTTATTAGCAAGCTATTTTGTATTATACTTTATAATAATGCTTTTAAATAATAACATTGACAAAGCATTATTGAATTTATACACTTAATAAAAGTTTAAGCTGATGTAGCTCAGTTGGTTAGAGCACTCGGCTCATATCCGAGTTGTCGTGGGTTCAAGTCCCTCCATCAGCATTAGAGGTTGTAAATGGTAGTAGGAATTATTCTTGCAAATGGCTTTGAAGATATTGAGGCCATAATCCCGATTGATATTTTAAGACGGGGTAATGTTAATATTCAAATTATCAGTGCAAATGATAGCAATGTTGTGATAAGTTCAAAAGGCGTTTCTTTTTTAGCAGATGATATAATATCAAACTGTAAGGAAAATTGTTTTGATCTAATAATTCTCCCAGGAGGTATGCCTGGAGCTACTAATCTTTTTAATTCAAAAGAATTGGATTTGATTTTAAAAGATATGAATTCCAAAGGTAAATATATTGCAGCTATTTGTGCTTCTCCGGTAGTAGTGCTTGCTGCTAAAGGTCTTCTAGGATTCAATAAGTTTACATGTTATCCAAGTTTGGAAAAAAATGTTCTTGATGGTGAGTTTGTAGATGAAAATGTTGTTAGAAGCAATAATTTTATTACTTCTAAAGGAGTTGGAACTTCATTTGAATTTGCTTTTACTCTTCTTGAAATGGTAAAAGGAAAGCAAATAATGGAAGATGTTAAAAAAGCAACTTTACTTTGCAAGAGTTAAATATAAATCTATTTTAAATAATTATAATAAATAAACCAGATTTTAGTTTTTAAAATTGTAAATTATAAATTTTTTGGAATTAAATTATAAATGTCTTCAAGAATGGTTGATTCTTCGTTTGTTGGTATTGCCAGTATTTTTACTTTGCTTTTAATGGTTGATATTTCAGATTCTAAGGTTTTACTTTGGGACATTTTGTTTTTTTCAAGGTCCAGCTCTATTCCAATTTTTTCAAATCCTTTTAACGCAAGATCTCTTACTTTATAATCAACAACCCCAATTCCACCTGTAAAGACTATTGCATCGACATTAAAATCGAGAGCGGCAATGTAAGATCCAATATATTTTTTCATTCTATATGTCATTATTTCTACTGCAATTTTTGATTGATATTCTCCTTCTTTAATTTTGTTCCAAATATCTCTCATATCATTTGATTTTTCAGAAATTCCTAGCATGCCGCTTTTTTTATTTAATATTTCTTCAATTTGTTTAGTGTTTTTATTTAATATTGTGCTCATCAAATTAATAATTGATGGATCTATATTTCCACTTCTTGTTCCCATTACAAGGCCTTCAAGCGGAGTAATTCCCATGCTTGTGTCGTAAGATTTTCCATCTTTTACAGCATTAATACTTGCTCCGTTTCCAAGATGCAATATTATTAAATTTAGATTATCTATTTTTTTATTTAAAATTTCTGAGGTTCTTTTTGTTATGTACGAATAAGAGAGTCCGTGAAAGCCATATTTTCTGATACTGTGATTTTTATACCAAGAATATGGTACTGCGTAAAGAAAAGCGTGTTCTTTTATAGTTTGATGCCAGGATGTATCGAAGCATAAAACTTGTTTGGTGTGTGGCAAAATTTTAAGCACTGCTTCTATTGCGATGATTGCACTTGGGTTGTGAAGTGGAGCAAGTTCAGAAATTTGTTTTAATGTATTTAAAATACTGGTTTTAAGAATTACTGAATTTTTAAGACTTGAGCCTCCATGTACAACTCTGTGTCCTATTATTTTAATCTCACTAAGAGTTTTAAGGATTTTTAAATTGCTGTTTGTGAGTATTTTAAACATTTTTTCTATTGCTTTTTGGTGATTTTCAATTCCTTTTTCAGATCTTTCTGTTGTTGATCCGTCAGTATTTACAATTTTTATGATTGATTTTTTCTCTTTTATTTTTTCAATAATTCCAGATATTATTTTTTTTGAATTTTCATATTGATAAATAGCGAATTTTAATGAAGAACTTCCTGTGTTTATGATTAATATTTTCATTTTTTTTCCTTTTGTATTTAACAAGTTATGTGTTTGTCTTTAGTAAGTTAATATTTTTGTATATGTAATTTATTTTCTCAGATTTTTCAATATTTTTAAAGCTTAAAAATATTGATTTTTGATATGAGGGATTTAATATTAATAAATTAGGATGTTTTTGAAGTATTTCTATTATTTTTTCCATAGGAATGCTTTCTATATTTTGGTATTCTATTTCCAAAACTCTGTTTGTTTCTTTTAATTTTGTTATGTTTAAATTTTTTGCCAAAATTTTAAGCTCAGCCAACATTAATAGACTGTTTATTTCTTCGGGTATTGGGCCAAAGTTGTCGTGGAGCTCTGATCTTATTTTTTTACTTTCTTCTTCAGTTTGAATTTTAAAGATTTTTTTGTAGATTAGTAGTTTATCCTGCTCATTTTTTGCATAATTTTCAGGAATAAATCCACTATAGTTAATTTCAATATCAACCTCTTCTTCGTCTGATGAGATTTTTCCCATTTTCTTTTCAATTGCTTTATTTAGCATTGTTAGATAGTAATCTAGTCCAATCGATTCAATTTCCCCATGTTGTTCTCTACCAAGTAAATTGCCAACACCCCTTATTTCCATATCTTTCATTGCTATTTTAAATCCTGCTCCTAGCTCTGAAAATTCTGTTATTGCTCTTAGTCTTTCAATAGAGCGTTCATTTAGCTTTTCGCTGTCTTGGTACAAAAAATAAGCATAAGCTTTTTGAGATCCTCTTCCAACCCTTCCTTTTAGTTGATATAGCTGTGCAAGTCCAAACTTGTTTGCATTATTGATTATTATTGTATTTGCATTTGGAATGTCTATTCCATTTTCAATTATTGTTGTTGCCAATAAAATTTGATACGCTTTTTTAATAAAATTGTGCATTATATTTTCAATCTCTTCTCCTGTTAGTTTTCCATGAATTATTGCAATTCTTGCATAAGGTGTTAATTTTTCAATTAGTGTTTTTAAATAATACAGTTCTTCAATATTATGATTTACTAAAAAAACTTGACCATCTCGAGACAGTTCACTCTCAATTGCATGTTTTATTAAAAGTTCACTAAACGATTCTAAATAAGCTTCTATTTTTACTCTGTTTTGAGGCGGAATTTTTAAAACGGAAATATCTCTAAGCTTAATTAGTGACATGTGAAGAGATCTGGGAATTGGTGTTGCAGAAAGAGCAAGGCAATCAACCGAAATTCTTATTTCTTTAAGTTTTTCTTTTTCTTTTACGCCAAATCTTTGTTCTTCATCAATTATTATTAACCCTAAATTTTTGCAGGTGAATTTTTTTGAAAGAATTTTGTGTGTTCCTATGATTATATCAATTTTTCCACTTTTAAGTTCTTTTAAAATCCGGCTTTCTGCGTTATTTTTTATAAATCTGCTTAATACTTCGATTTTGATTGGAAAATTTTTAAATCTTTTTTTGAATGTATTGAAATGCTGTTCTGCTAAGATAGTTGTTGGCGAGAGTACAATAACCTGTTTGTTTCCCATTACGGCTTTAAAAGCAGCTCTCATAGCAACTTCAGTTTTTCCAAATCCAACATCTCCACAAAGAAGGCGATCCATCACTTTGAAGCTCATCATATCTTCTTTTATTTCTTTTATTGCTTTTATTTGATCTGGAGTTTCATTGTATGGAAATTCAGATTCAAATAACAATTGTAATTCGTTATCTTCTGGGTATTTAATACCTTTGATGCTTTCTCTTTTTGAATAAAGTTCTATTAATTTGTCTGCAATCTCTTCGATTCTTTTTTTTGCGTTTGCTTTGTTTTTTATCCATGTTTTAGAACTAATTTTATCTAATTTAATATTTTTAGGATCACTTCCAATGTATTTTTGGATTAAATTTGTTTGTTCAATTGGAATAAATAGTTTTTCTCCTTCAGCGTATTCAATTTCAATATAATCCTTTTCAAGAGAGCTTGTTTTTATTCTCTTTATTTGCTTAAATATGCCAATTCCATGGTTTATGTGAACTACATGACTATTTTTCTCAATCCCAACAAAAGAGTCAATAGCTTTTGTTTTTGAAGATTCAAAGGCTTTGTTTATTTTTTGCCCCGTATTGAAAATGTTTGATTCAAGAATAATGGCAATTTTTTCTTTTTCTATTATTAAAGAGCTAGATATTTTTAAAACCCCAATTGATACTTTTGGCAATTCTTTGAAAATATATTTAAGTTTTTCTTTTTGTGATTCAGATTCTGCTGCAATAATGATTTTAAATCCATTTTTCAGCCAATTTTCAAATTCTTCTTTTGTAAGTGCTATATTTGAAAAAAAGTTTCTCTCATTTTCGATTTTAAACTCGATAATTTCTTTGGATTCAGGGCTTTTAATTTTTGAAAATAAAACATCGCTTTTTAGATTGAAGTTTTTATAATTTAAGAGAATTCTTTTTGGATCAATTATATTTTTACCGGCTTCTTCTGCTTCTTTGTAAAGCTTTTCGTATTCTTGATGTATTTTTTCAATTTCTTTTTCGAAATTGTTAATTTCAAAGTTTACAATAGGTGTGTGTTTTTCAATCTCATCACCCAAGTAAGTATTTGCTACTAGTGGATAAAACATTTCTTCTGTTTTTGTTTCTTTTTTAAAATCCAACTCTTCAAGAATCTTTTTATATTCAACAGATTTAATTTTTGTTTTTAAGGTGTTAATAGTTTCATCGTCCCAAATAATTTCTTTTTTTGGAAGAATTTGGAATTCTAAAATTTCATTATCGTGTTTTAATTGGGTTAAGGGATTAAATTTTCTTATTTCTTCTATTTTGTCAAAGTTTAGTGCAATTCTTATTGGATTTTGTTCTCCAAAAGGGTATATATCTATAATTTCTCCTTTTACTGTAAATTCTCCTGGAATTGTTACTCTTAATGTTTTTTCATATCCCAATGTTATAAGAGTTTTTTCAATGTCTGCTGTATTAATATTGGTATTTTTTTCAATTTTATATATATTCTTTAGTAATGTATTTTTATCGGGTATTTTGCTAAGCAATGATTTCAAGACTGTAATATATATTCCAGGGGTTTTTTTATAAAAATTGATTAAAAATTTGATTCTTTCGTTAAAGATCGTACTTTTTGAGCCAATGCCCTTGTATACAAGGGGGCTAAAATAGTTAAGCTCAAAGATTTGATTTGTAATTACCTGTAAATCGTTTTTGATTTTATCTAATGTGTGTTCGTCTTTAACTATTAATATTATTTTCCCGGTTTTACTATATTCTTTGATTTTTTTAATTAAAAAGGCTTTGAAAAATCCTTCATATCCTGTTAATGAAAAAAATGTATTTTGTTCTAAAAATTCTTTCATTTTTTTTAAATTGGAATTATTCCTTAATATTGTTGTTAGTTCTTCATCTATATTCATTTTTTACCTTTTTGTTTAATTAATTTAGTATAATAATATACTATAGGTATTATTACTTTCTTTATATATAATGTGTTTAGGTTTTGAGGGGAGCTTATGAATATTAGAAAATTGCTTTTTTGTATCTTTTTTATGAATATTTCTTTTCTTTTGTTTGCGGGGGATTACAAGGGTCTTGATTTTAAAATCAAGTTTTTTAATCAATCTATTTATCGTGTCAATAGTAATGTTTTTATTGAAGTTTCTCTTAGCAATGTGTCTGAGAGTGTTTTAACTTTAGAAATAGGCGATATTAATTCTTTTGGCTTTGATTTTGATGTTACTGATACCACCAATATTAAAGTTAAAAGACCTATTGAATATGTTAAAAAGAGATCTAAAAATGTTGCAATTCCTGTTAGAAATATGAGCTTGAGACCTAATGAAAAATTTTCTGTAGTTATTAACTTAAATCAATTTGTTAAGTTTAGTAAAGATGGAGTTTATTTTGTTAAGGGTATTTTTTTCCCAGACATTTCAGATCCATCTAAGAAAAAAGAATCCAATATTATTACGCTTTTTTTAAATGATGGTTTTGATGAAAATCCAGGTAGCATAGACCTTGTTAATTTGTCTGAAAATAATGATATTCAAGATATCTTGAAAAAGAAAAAATTATCTCCCGATGAGATTGTTAAATATTTATTAAAGGCATTGCAGCTTGGGAAAAAAGAAAAGTTCTTTTTATATCTTGATATTGAAGGTTTGTTATTAAATGACAAAGGCAAGGCATACCTTTATAAGCAAAAGTTATCACCTATTCCCAATAAAAATGTAATTGAAGAGTATAAAGAATATTTGTGGAATTCTAATAATTCAGATATTTCAAAAGCACCAAATAAATTTTCTATTATTGAAACAACCTATTCTGATACTTCGGGCAAGGTGATTGCTGATTTATATTTTGACGATGGACAATTTTATATTTCCAAAAGATATACTTTCTTCTTCAAAAAATATGATTATTATTGGATAATTTATGATTACATTGTTCAAAATACTGGCATTAAGGAAAAGTAAAACTTTTTGTGTTTTGCAAATTATAGATCTTATTATATTATTTTATTTTTTAATAATAAGTCCTGTAAATCTTAATGCCGATTTTGAGTATAGAGTTGTCAAAGGAGATACTCTTTTTTCAATTGCAATTAAATATAAAGCCAAAGTAAGCGATCTTAAAAGGATTAATAAACTTAATGTTGACAATATTAGGGCGGGTCAAATATTAATTATTCCAAGTGATTCTAATTTAGGTCAAAACATTACCCACAAAGTCAATCATTCTTTTAGTGCGCTAGAATCTGTTAGTAAAGGGGTAATTTTTTACACCGCAAAAGAAGACGACACCATTAAGAGCATCTCAAAGCTTGTTGGACTAAGTCAAGAAGAGATAATAGCTTGGAATGATTTGCGCTCCAAAGATCTTAAGGTTGGAATGAAGCTTGTATTAACTGAGCCTGATTTTTTAAAGCCTTATGTGGTTAAGAAGGGTGATTCACTTTCAAAACTTTCTCAGGATTTTGATATTAGTTCTAAGGATATTTTAAAATTTAATTTTCTTAATGATGATAAATTAAAGATTGGCCAGCAACTTTTCTTAAAGAAAGCCACTAAGAATGTTAATTTTCATTATGTTAAAAGAGGGGAAACTCTTGGCAGAATAGCTTATATTTATGGCGTTACTGCTAAGGATCTTGTAGCTCTTAATGGCAATCGGGCTGTTAATCTTAAAGCAGGTTCATTGTTAAATGTTTTAAAGATTGTAAATAATGATTTAGAAAAACCTGTTGAGAGAGATTTTAAAATTGAGAAAAAAATAGATAATAAGTTTATCTATCATTCAGTTGCTGTAGGGGAGACTTTGTATAGCATTGCCAGACATTACGGTGTTTTAATCGATGACCTTAAAAATTGGAATAATTTAAGCAGCAATAATATTATGCACGATCAAAAATTGAAAATTTTTGATAAAAAACTTTCAATTGATTCTTCTATAATTAAAACTAAAAACGATTTATATATTAAAAAAAAGGTTGATTCTGTCCCTAATTCTTCTAATAAAGTGCAAACAATAGTTAATCTTCCCTCAAGTAAAAACAAAAAACTAAATTTAAATACTTTTGGAATTACTGCCAATCAAGATCTTTTTGATATTAGCTCTTTGGTTATTTTAGACTCCAAAATACCAATATTTGAGGTTGTTGGTGATTTCTATTATTGGTATAGACCAAGAAAGATAAGTCAGCCAAGTGAGTTTTATTCAGAAGATTGGCATTCTCCTTTGAATTCTTATAAAAAGGCAACCCAACTTTTCAAAAGTTTTGAAAAGTTGGTAAATTCTAGGTTTAATAAAGGATCAAGGCTTAAGGATAAATTAATAATTCTTGATCCAGGTCACGGTGGTCTTGATCCTGGAGCTATTGTTAAATCTAGAGATGGTCTTGGAAATGAAGTTTTTGTTGTTGAAGATGAATATGTATATGATATTGCCTTAAGGCTTTATGTATACCTTAAAGAAGAGGGGGCCAATGTTGAATTTACTATTTTAGCCCCCGACCATTTAATTAGAAATAGTGTTTTTGCTAACAATACTTTTGTTAATGTTAAAAACGAGGTTTACAATGATTATGATCTAAATAAAAATGATACTGTTGATTCTTGGATAAGCGGCACTCCGTCAGGCCTTAAAAAAAGATTAGTCGTTGTTAAAAACATTGTTAATAAATATAAACATATTAAAGATAAGGATATAGCCTTTTTTAGTTTGCATGCGGATAATAGTGTTGGAGCGCCTAAGAGTATGGGGTTTTATTATCAAAAAGATGACGATAAAAAATATGATATTCATTCAAAGTCTGCAGCAGAAAAAATTACAGAAGGAATGAAAAGAAGTTTTTATATTAAGGGTCAAAATCTTCATGTTTTAAGAAATAATATAGTAATGACTAAGCTTTTAGTAGAAGTTAGAAATTTGGCATTTCCAGAGGAAGCTTGGTCTATTAGATCTTCTAAGCTTAGAGATCAAGATTCCAAAATTCTTGCTAATGGGATTTTAAAAATATTGGAAAATAATTGACAAAAATTTTTAAATTTAAGATAATGTTTTTAGTGTTCAATTTCCCCTATAGCTCAGTGGTAGAGCGGGTGGCTGTTAACCACTAGGTCGGAGGTTCAAGTCCTTCTGGGGGAGTTAGTTAAAGCCAATTGATTTTTTAGGTCTGTTTTTGTTATTTTAAAGTAATTCAGTCTTTCTAAGAGTTTTTTACTGTTTCCATCCCCCAAACAAAAGTGTTTTTGTATTTTTTGTCTATTTTCTTTTGAGTTTTCTCCTATTATGCCAAGTTCTAACAAATCGCTTAATGTTAATAAATCTTTTTGATTATCTTTAGATAAAGTTCCAACCCCCTTAAGTATTTTTATTATTTCTGTTTTATTTACTGATTCAACTTCAGTGTCTTTAGTATTAAGATATGCATGTTTGATTTTATTATTTTCTCCCAGATGTTTGACTATTTTTTGTCTAATAATATTTCCAGATTTATCGCTGTCTGTTAAAATTATTATTCCTTTGTATTTTAATGCTTTTTTTAACAATTCAATAGTTTCAATTTTTAAAGCAAATCCTTTTGTTTCTATTACTGTGCAGTCAAAAGATTCTTTGATTCTTTTAAGATCATCTTTTCCCTCAACTACAATTATTTCTTTTATTTTTTCCAATTTTAAATTCCTTTTTCAAAGAAAGCTCTTAGCAATTTAATTGCTTCTATGTGGTCAGCTATTGATACTGTTTCGCGCAGGGAATGCATTGCCCACATTGGTGTTCCAATGTCAATAGTTTCTATTCCTGTTCTTGCATTTGAGATTGGACCAATTGTTGTGCCTGAAGGAACATTTGCTTTCATTATTATTTCTTGAATCTTAATATTGTTTTTAATGGCCAAATTTTTTAATTTTGCAAATCCTGTTGAAGTTGTTGCATATCTGAAATTAGCGCTATTTTTTACAACTACGCCCTTACCCAGATTTGCTTGATATTTTGGATCATGTTTAGATGTATAGCCAGGATGAATGCCGTGAACGCTGTCAATTGAGATATTAAATGATTTGTTTGTTTTTATTAAATGCTCTTCTCTGGTTAAATCAAGAGCAAGATCGATTCTTTCTAAAACTTCTGATAAAAATTTTGAATCAGCGCCTCTTGATGTTAAAGATCCTACTTCTTCGTTATCAAAAAATACAGCTATTTTATTTTTATCATTGCTTGTGTGAACATAAGAATTCATGATTGCATGGCATCCCGATTTGTTATCAAGATTTTTAGAAGCCAAAAATTCTCCTTCAGTTCCTATTATTTTAGAAGGTTGTGATTCTGTGAATATTAAATCACAAGATAGAAAATTTTCACATTCTATTCCAAGTTGTTCTAAGATATTATCTTTTATTGCTTTTTTAGTGCTACTGATTACTGTTAAATTGTCATGAGTATTGTATTTAAATCCTTCGTTAATTTGTCGGTTTAAATGGATTGCAAGGTTTGGAATAATTCCTATGTTTTCAATATTGATTAATTTTGATTCAATATTCTCATTTTTTTTGAAAAATACAATTCCTGCTAAGCTTAAGTCTCTGTCAATCCAAGTAGAAATTATTGGACTACCATAAACTTCAATATGGTTATAAAACACACCACTTGCTTTTTCTGTTGCGTCTATTTTTAATTTTAATCCCGGACTGTCTGTATGTGCTGCTGCTATTAGAAACGGTTCATATTTTTTTTTGACATCAATATTAAAGGCAATAAGGCTAGTTCCTTCTTTTTTTATGTAATATGATCCTGTTTCAATTTTCCATTTTTCATTAAGTTTTAATTGTTGTGCATTAAAATAATTTATTAATTTCTCTTCAATATAGTTTACTAAGTGATAAGGGGTAGGGCTATTGTCTAGCAGGCTTTGAAAAAATTTTGGTTCTAGTGTTTTATCATCCACCATGGGTGTTCTCCTTTAGTTTTATTGCTTTGTAGCTATATATTCTATTATAATAGTTTTTAACTGTTAGTTAGGAGTTTGTTATGAGAAAGTGTTTTGTTAGCTTGAGTTTATTGTTGATTTTTTTTGCCTGTAGCTCTAATGTTGAAATTGAGTTAAATGATGATATTAGTGGTGTTGTTTCAATATTTGTTAATGTTAATAGAGAATTTGAAAAAATTAGAAAGGAACTCTTAACAACTTTGGTGGGAGAAGAAATTGCAAATATGCCTCTTTTTCCTGTAGATGAAATAAAAAAATACTTTAAAAATGGAGAGGAAAAGCTTGGGTTTAAGCTTTTGAGTATTAAAACTCAAGGAGATTCTATTAATTTAGTTGTTAAGTTTGATAATTTAATTAAAATTTTAGGCGATTATATGAAAAAACCCGATATATCTGTGTTTAAGATAGAAAAAAAAGATGGTAAAAATATTATTGAACTTAATATTAATTTGGAAAACGCTACTAAGAATATTAATGAAAATAAAGAATATATTAGTGATGCACTTGCTGCTCTTTTGCCATCGGATGAGATTCCAATGTCTGCCAAAGAATATAAAGATGTTTTGGTTTATTTTTTATCGGATTTTACTTCCAAAGCAAGTGAACTTATTGACAATTCCAAACTTAATCTTATAGTTAAGACCTCTAGAAATGTTCAAGAACAATCTGGATTCAAACAAATTAACTCAAACACACTGAGGTTTGAGATGGATATGGTTAAAGGATTAAGTCTTGAAACACCAATAAAACTTAGATTAGTTTATTGACTGGGTTCAAGAATATAAACTTAATCGTTTATATTCTTGTATTCTTTTTTAAAAATTCCTATTAAAACAGCTGTTATAATAGATCCTATCAGGATAGATGTTATCCATATTAATGGGTTTACTACTATTGGTAGAATAAATATTCCGCCGTGTGGCGCTATAACCTCTACCTTGAAAAGTGCAGAAATAAATCCTCCTACAGATGAGCCTAGTATGCATGCGGGTATTACCCTTAAAGGATCTGCTGCTGCAAATGGAATTACTCCTTCTGTAATAAAGCATGCTCCCAAAAAATAACAAACTTTTCCAGATTCTCTTTCTTCTTTTGAGAATCTATTTTTAAATAAACTTGTAGCAAGAGCAATTCCTATGGGAGGTATCATTCCTCCTGCCATTATGCTTGCGTGAGGAATATAATTTTTTGCAGTTATCATTGCAATTCCAAATGCATATGCAGCTTTATTTACAGGTCCTCCCATATCTATTGCCATCATTCCTCCAAGCAAAGCTCCAAGTATTGCCATATTAGTACCGCTAAGTTGATTTAGCATATTTGTTATTGATTCATTAATAACAGATATTGGACTAAGCATTACATATATCAAAATTCCTGAAATTATAACTGATAAAAAAGGATAAGTTAATACCGGATTTATTCCTCTTAAATTGCTAGGAATTATTTTGTCAGATATTTTTTTTACAGTTAGTGTAACGTAGCCTGAAATAAATCCCGCTAAGATGCCTCCCAGAAATCCTGCATTTCCATTGCTCATCATTAATCCTGTAATCATTCCAGGCGCAAGTCCTGGTCTTTCTGCTATGCTAAATGAAATGTAGCCAGCAAGTATTGGAATCATTAGAGCAAATGCGCTTCCACCGCCGATTTGCATTAGAATATCTGCTATTTTATTGTAGCTTGGATCGTTTATGTCAAATGCTTTGATTCCAAACATGAATGATATTGCTATTATTATTCCTCCTGAGACTACAAATGGAAGCATAAATGAGACTCCATTCATTAGATGTTTATAAATCCCCGTTTTTTTGTTTTGTTTTTGGAGAGTTTCGGCGGTTTTGTTTGTGTTACTTTTTTTGTAAATTGGTGCTTCGTTTTTAAGAATTGTTTGGATAAGCTCTTTTGCTTTGTGTATGCCGTCTTTTACTCCCACTTCGATTAAAGGTTTTCCGCTAAATCTTTCTTTATCGATAGTTTTACCAGATGCAATAATGACCCCTTTTGCTTTTTTTATTTCTTCTTCTGTTATTGGGTTTTCGGTTCCACTAGATCCATTTGTTTCTACTTTTATATTTATGTTTAATTCTAAAGCTGCTTTTTTAAGGCTTTCTGCTGCCATATAGGTGTGAGCTATTCCCACAGGACATGCTGTTACGGCAAGAATGAAATCTTTTTTTGTATTTAAATTGTTAGATTCATTTATATTGTCATTATTCAATATTATTTCTAAAAATCTATCTTCATTATTTGTGCTCATAAGTTCATGTCTTAATAGGTTGTTGCTAAAAGTATTACTTAGGTATGATATAGCTTTTATGTGTGCATTGCTTGGAGTTTCTTCGGGTAGAGCCATCATGAAAAACAGTTTTGAAAGCTTTTGATCAGAAGAGTTGAAGTCAAAACCATTGCCAACAACTCTTAAAATAGCAATTCCGTGTTTTTTAATGAAATTGCCTTTTGCATGAGGCATAGCTATATGTTCTTCAATGCCTGTTCCGTTAATTTCTTCTCTTTTTTTAATTTCTTTTATAAATGCTTCCATGTCATTTAAGTATCCATTTTCATTGAACATGCTAGCCATTTTTTTAATTACATCTTCTTTGCTAGTTGCATTGTAATTTAAAACAATCAAGTTTTTTGAAAATAAATTTTGCATAATAATCACCTTTATATATTATATAGTGTATATACATTTATTAAATTTTACTATTTATTTAATTGATTTTATAAATCAAAGGAGATTATCTTGATATATACTCTAACACTCAATCCTTCTGTGGATTATAAAATAGTTTTAAAAGAATTTCAGGAAGAAAGTCTTAATTATGCTTTAAATAACAATTTTTTTGCTGGCGGTAAGGGAATAAATGTAAGCACCGTTCTTAAAAATTTAGGAAAACCTAGTACGGCTTTGGGATTTTTGGGAGGTTTTACAGGTGATTATATAAGATTTTTTCTTGATTCTAGGGGCATAAAAAACGATTTTATTAAAATAAAATATGATACAAGATTAAATATTAAAATGATAGCAAATGGTAGAGAAACAGAGATTAATGCCAATTCTCCAGATATTTCTGAGAATGAATTTGAACTTTTGAAAAATAAACTTAAAGGTTTAGCAAATAATAGTACATTGGTGATGTCAGGAAGTGTTCCCGCAGCTCTTGGTGAGGATGCATACAATGAAATAGCTAATGGCATTTCTAATGATGTTAAGCTTATCATTGATACCAGTGGCAAACCTTTGCGAAAAATTCTTAGATTAAATCCCTTTTTAATAAAGCCCAATATTTATGAACTTGAGGATCTTTTTAATACTAAATTTGATTCTGCAAAAGAATTGATTAAAATCGGAAAAAATCTTGTAGAAAGTGGGGTTCAAAACATTATAATTTCCATGGGAAGTGACGGAGCTATTTTTATTGGCGGTAAAAATGTTGCTTTTAGGGCCTTTGTTCCAAAGATTAATTCTGTTAGCACTATTGGAGCAGGAGACTCTGTGATTGCCGGGTTTGTATATGCTTTTGATAATGGAAGTACTTTAGAGGATTCATTTAAATTTGGTGTTGCAGCTGGGACAGCTACGGCATTTAAAGGCAATCTTTGTGAATTTCAAGATGTTAAAAAGATGCTTTGTGAGATTAGGGTTGAGGATATTTGCACTTCTTAATATTTTAAATAGAGCTGAAGGATTGATTTTGAAACTTTACTGTAGCTTTTAAAAGCTACAGTATTTAGTTTGCTTAAATTTTTAATTTTGATTTATATAATTTCTTTTTTGCTAGAGCTAATCCTGTAATTACTAGCAATGCAAGTATAGCCATGCTTGTAAAAAAGCCCGTTGTATTTGATTGAGAGACTTTTGCAGCGATTTCTGTAGTTTGTTCATCGCAAATACAGTTAACATATCCACATATTGGGCAGATCTCTTCTACTCCAAATTGGCTTAAGTTTCCATTTGGAATTACATTTTCTTTTGTTATTGTATTGGTTTGTGCGAAAACAGATGTTGAAATTAATAATAAAGCAGTTAAAAATAGATATTTTTGTAGATTCATTTTACATTCTCCTTATAGATTTTCTTTTTTTTAATTATTTAAATTATAACTTTTAAATTAAAGATTTGTAATTTTTTTTAAAAATTTGCTAGAGCATCAGTAGATTCTCTAAGAAAAGCTGTTGACACAATAAAATGTAAAATTCATCATCGGGAGCGACGGGTCTCGAACCCGCGACCTCCTGCGTGACAGGCAGGCGTTCTAACCATCTGAACTACGCCCCCAAAGCCATTCTTTTAAAAGATTATAGTAGGTTTTAATTTATTTGTCAATTTCTTTAAATGAGTTTACGTGTTCTAGTATTTTTGAATCTCTTTTGCTAGATTTTTTGCTTAGCTTAATAATAGTCTCTTTGTTAGAAATTATTTCTAAGCTATCCTTGGCTCTTGTTATTGCAGTATACATAAGTTCTTTTGTCAAAAAAGGGTTATTTTCTAATATTACTTTTATATGTTTGTATTCAGATCCTTGGCTTTTATGTATTGTTGTGGCGAAGCTGAATTCATAATTTGTTAGTAAATTTAAATTTATTTTTTTATATTTTTCATCTTTTCTTTGGAATAAAGCATAAAATTTAGAATTTTCATTAAAAATAACACCCCGTTCTCCATTAAATAATTTATTTTTATAGTCAGTTTTAGTTATCATTATTATTTGGCCAATAAAGCTTCCATAGGTCTTTTTCAGGTAAGTTTTTATTATTTCATTTAGTGTTTTAGTTCCAAATTTACCAAAATTTTTTGAACTTAAAATTATATTTTCAAGTAAGGTTTCAAGTATTTTTTCAATTTTTGATTCTTTCAGTAATTTAAGATTAAAAGTGGGTATTTTTCTGTATAAATTGTTTGTATATTCTATTAGATCTTTTTTTAAGTTTATTTTTTCTATTTCTTTCAGTTGAATATTTTTATTGTTATTAATGTATTTGCAAATCAAAGTACTATCTTCTTTGTATATTGCTTTTGAGAGTAAATTTATTTCTTTGTTGCTTCTGAAGTTTTCTTTAAGATCTTCTACATTATCGCTATTTATTTTTTGTATTCCCAAAAGACTTGAATATACATTTCCTTCGTTTACTGACGGGAGTTGATTTTTATCTCCTACCATTATTAATTTAGTGGTTATTGGAGTTGCTTTCAGTAGTTTTAAAAAAGTATGTGCATCTACCATTGAAGCTTCGTCAATTATTATTACGTCAAAATTTAATTGATTTTCTTCATCATATAGATTTTTTTTGTTTATGAATTTGATTCCCAATAGTTTTTGGATTGTATTACATTCTATTTCTAAATTTTTGAATGAATAGTCGATACTTGTTTGCAGCCTTAGGCTAGCTTTTCCTGTAGGCGCTGTAATGGCTACTAATCCTTTTTTTTTATTGTTTAATGTTTTATTAATTGCTTTTAAGATATAGTTAATAGTTGTTGTTTTGCCTGTTCCCGGGCCTCCGCTTAATAGAAAGAAGTTGCTTTTTAATGCCTTTCTCACTGATGTAATTTGCTCTTTATTTAAATTATTGGTATTTAAATTTGATATTATATTTTGTATTTTATTGTCATTTAATTCGCTTTTATGGTTTTCTAATCTTTTTATAATTTGTTTTATTAATTCTTCTTCTTCTCTGTAGTTTTTTTGAGTATAAATGTAGATATTGTTTTCCAAGATTAGGGGAGTTGTAATTTTAAGCTTATTAAATTCCATTATTATGTTGTTTTTTTTCAAAAGTAAAACTATATTCTTAATAGTTTCTAGATTTCCAAATGTTTCTAGCCCTTTTAGTATTTTTATTAATTTGTTGTAACTTTTATTGGTTTTTTCTAGGTTGTCTTTTGTGAATATTATTGTATTTTGAATATCTTTTGCTAATAGATTTATGTCAGCTCTTAAATGGCCTTTATCAAAGTAGTTAAATAAAAATATTAAAAATATTACAATATTTTCACTGTTTGTGGACCTTGCAAGTGTTTGTGCTTTATAACAATTTTTTTTATTGATATTTAAAAGTTCAATTATTTCATAAAGTTTAAGCTCGGGGGTTAAGAATTTTTTGTTTTTATCTTTTAGAAATTCTCTTAATACTAAAAAATCTCTCATAAGTGCCTTTTAATGCCTAACTCTAAGATGATTTTATCTAAATCCACGTCGTTAAATTTTGGAAGATTAAAATAAATACCATTTTCAAATTTTGATTTTAAGCATTCAATATTTTCTTTAAATGCTCTTGTAAAAAGATATATTATTCCACCAAATTTTTGATTATATTCTTTTTTGTTTTTAAATAATATTTTTTTTATTCCAAGGGCATATATTTTATATTGCAAATCATAATATTCCTTTTTTATCGTATTTTCTAAATTTGTTATATTATAATCCTCCTTATTTTTTCCAAGATAGTTTGTTTTGTAATCTAGGATATATATTTTATTATTAGCTTTAAATATGAGATCTACTATTCCTTTTAAATATCCATCACTTAGTTTTATGTGAAGATCTTCAAAGTGTTTGTCAAAAAGATATTTTTGTTTTTGAAATTCAGGATTTATTTTTATTAAAAATTCCATTTCTTTTTGTAATTCTTCAATATCACACAGACGAGTATTAATTGCTCTTATATTATAAGTTAGTATATTATAAATCATTTTAGCTAATGAATTTTGTATTTCTATTGTATTGAGATTTGAGTTAATTTTTTGTATTTGTTTTTCAATAATTTCAATGTTATTTTTTTTAAAATTATCAAATGTATCTTTTGCTGTGCTAAAGATTATTTTCTCCATCGCTGCATGTAAAATGTTTCCGATGTCTTTTCCTTTAGGCAGAGTCTCTTCTAATCCAGGCTCATAATCAAGTTCTGTTTCTTTTTCGTAGTTAATATTTTTAAAATCATAGTTTTCGTAAAATTCTTTATGATGAGCTTGTGCTGTTAAACTTGAAAAACTAGATGTATATTCTTTTTTAAACATGTTTTTAATTATTGGTTTTGGCGGAATTAATTTTGTATTTACATTTGTATTGTATTTTTTTTTATTGAATCTCTTTTGGCCAATAAATTCATGTATGTTAAAGTCATGTTTAATATCATCGATAGTAAAAATTTTTGCTATTTCTAATAATTTGCTAGTTATGCTATTTATTTTTATAATAAAAAGAGCAAATTTAGCTCTTGTTGCTCCCACATAAAATATATTTTTTTCTTCGCTTAGTATTTTTAGTCTTGCGTATTTTTTATTTTCTTCCAATTTAAAAAAATCATATTCAATTTTTCCGTCTTGATAAAATTTGTAAAATTGATTTTTTTTTGAAAAAAAATTGCTATTTTCTATTGGAGTTGTATTTAGTAAGAATACAATATTCATGCTAAGCCCTTTTGATTTGTGTATTGTCATGAGCTCTATAGATTCATTATCATTATTTATATTATTTATTTTTTCTTCTATTTCTTCAGGCTCTTCGTTTATTATTAGGTTTTCTAAAGTAGAGATTAGAGATTGTATGTTTTGTTCTTTATGATATATTTTAGAGATGATCTCAAGTGTTGTTTCATAGGTTTTTAAATTTTCAAGCTTACCTTCTTTAATAAGAAGGCCTTTGTAATTTATTTTATTTTTTGCCCATTCGATAATTTTTTGATCTTTGGTGATATTTGCAATTTTGATCCACAGGTTTTTTTCGAATGTAATTTTGTTAATTGCATTTATTAATGTTATTTCATTTTTTTCAAGCAAAACTATTATATTTTCAATAAATTCTTCTATAAGGTGAATTTTGTCTTGTTTGATTAAAATTCTTTGTAAATTCCACGGCACATTTAATATTTTGCTGCTTAGAATATAATTTAGAGTTTTAAAACTTTGCTTTCGGTCTAAGCACTTAATAATATAAAAAATTTCGCTAAATTCTTTGGTTTTTAAAAATTTTTCTTGAGTTTTGTTTGTTTGGATTTGCTCTTTTTTTAATGCTTTATCAATTAAATTGATTTCATTTTTCCTCCTGCAAAGTACTTTAATGTCTTGCATTTTAATATTTCTAATTTTATTGTTCTCAGCGATTTTTCCATATGCAAGCAAATATTTTATTGTTAATGCTGTTTTTTGGTAAATGTCTTCTTCGTTTTCTGTATTTGTGGTTATTATATTGATTCCTTCTATTTCTTGTCCATTGATGACAATTTTATTATTGTCGTTTTTTTGATTTGGAAGTGAATTGGTAAAATCAATTTTTTCAATTTCATCGGCTATTGCATTATTGTATATATTATTAAAAATTTTATTTAAAGGCCCTATGAGCTTTTTACTTGATCTGTGATTTATTTTTAGTACAATTCTAGCGTCTGTATTGATTTTATTTTTTATTTCTTTGTTATAAAATGAAATGTCTGCTTTTCTAAAGGAATATATTATCTGTTTTGGATCGGCTATGAATATCAATTTTATTCCTGCTGTTTTTAATATTTTAAATATCTCAATTTGTATTAGGCTTAGATCTTGCGCCTCATCAATTAAAATGATTTTGTACCGATTTTTGATTGCATTTAGAAGCTTTTTGTCTTCTGATTTTAGGTAATTTTTTAAATTTGAAATTATGTAATTTTGATCTATTGTGTTTGTTGATTTAATAGTTTTCTCTAGTTCTTTTTCTATATACTTTAGTATTTTGTATTCAACTTTTAAAATGACATATTGTTTTAAATTGTTTCTATTTTTATTTCTATTGTCTTCTGATTTATATTTTTCATGTTTAATATTAATTCCCAAACAGATTAAATCATTTTTAATCTTAAGTTCTTTAGATGATAATTTAGAATTTTTTTTAGTTTCTTTTTCTATTAGAGTTGAAAAAAATTTATTTTTTAATAATGTTTCTGCTATTTTGAATATGTCGTTTTCTTTAGAGTATTCTATTTCAAGTTTACCAGTTTGAATATGTTTATTATAAAAACTTAATATTTCATCTTTTGTCATTTTATCTAAGTCTTCTATTATTTTGTTGTAATCTTTGATCAGCTCTTCCTTTTTAAGAAGAATGTTTTCAAAAGCCGTTTGGGTTTTAAGCCAATCTCCAAGTTCTTGAGTCGTATCTCTTTCGTAAGCTTTTTTTATTTTTAAAACAATCTCTTCTGTTTTTTTAGCATCAGATTTAAACACTTTAAGTTCGTAGTCTTTAATATCAAGAGTTTGAATCAAGCTATCTGATTTTCTTAAAAAGTCATAAACTATTTCATCTATTTCTTTTGAAAATTTTTCTTTAGGTTTATATTTGGAGTAATTTTCTGTTTCAATTTGAAAATTATTTAAGGCATGTAATGCAAATTTATTGATTGTTGATATAAAGAGTTTTTTTGATTGCTCATAAGCTTCTTTTAAGATTTCATTTGTTTTTGAGTTAGAATAAGCATTTTCTATTACTTTTAGTATTCTTGTGTGCATTTCTTCTGTGGCTTTTTTTGTAAAAGTTAATACCAAGATTTCATTTATGGAGTATAGCTTGGTTTTTATTAAATTTATAACCACATTTTCCAGTATGTGAGTTTTGCCGGTGCCCGCCGATGCTTCTATTAATATTGTTGTGTTATTTTGGATTTTTTCTAGGATTTTGTTCATGAATTTTAATTTTTTGGCCTTACGAATTTAATGTAAAATTTTTCTATCAATATTAATAAATTTTTGTCTAACTTGAAATCATGAGTGTCTTTAAATCTGTTATAGTAATCGCAGAGTGTTATTTCGCTAGTTTTTAAAAATCTCTCGTGTGCTTTGCTTGTGAAATAAGCTTTGGAAGGATTTTTTATCTGCATTTTTATTAAATTCTTAAAACAATTTGAAAAATTATTTTGAGTTATTTTTGTTAAAATTTTAATTATCAAGCTTTGGTAAATTGGAGTTGGATAGCTTGATATGTATGCAAATTGCATAAGCATATTTTCAATGTCATCAATTATTATCTCCTTGTGATGATAGCAAATAGTTGTTTTTGCCGTTAAGCTTTCAAGATCAATTTTTACTTCTGTTAATGAATTGAAGTTCTGTATTTCTTTTTTTATTAGCAGTCCTGTTATATATAAATCTATTTCATTTTTTATTTTATCTGGGATATTGCAATAGTCTTTTTTTACAAAATTTAAATAAAAATAATCGTTTTCGACTTTATATACATTCTCAATATCTTTTTTTAATTCAAATTCTATATTTTTATTTTGAAAATTTAGTTTTATTTTTTCGCAAAATTTAATTTTGCTTTTTGTCATTGCTGAAAGCTTTTTTAAGCTTTCAGCAGCGTTATATTTTAATTTATTTATTTTTTTTAAGATTTTATTTACAGTCGTTTTTTGATCTATGTTGAAGGGAATGCTTCCTTGTTGTATTTCATGTCTAATGTGGTTTTTAATAATTTCTATTGCTTTTCTTCCATCATCTTTTTTCCCCATTATGTATTCATGCAGTAGTGTTGAATTTTTTATAAGTCTGTAAATAATTTCAATAACACTGAAAATTTGTTCTTCTTGTTTTTCTTTGATTTCATTTTCCAATCTTATGTCTTGTATTTTAACGTTTAAAGTTTTTTCGTAAAAGTGCTTGTAAGGATTAGAAAGGGCATTTTTTAATTCGTATAAATTTAGCTTAATTGGGCTTTCTAGTTTAATTTTATTTTGCTTGAATCTAATTGGTTTAGAATTTTGTAGTATTTTTGCGATATTATAGGCTTCTAGATCATAGTTTATTAAATAATTTTCTTTTACATCTTTAAAATATACTGGGTCGTGGTTTTCATTTGGATGCTTTTCTATTTGAAAATTTTTTTCATACTTTTGTATGTGTTCAAGTATTTTGTTGATTGTTTTTGATGTATTAATTTCTGGACTTAAGTTGTCTTGAAATGAGCAGTAAAGGTAAAATTTTTCTGATGTTGCAAAAATCAAATTAAAAAGAGCTGTTATTTCCTCTTTTTCAGTATTCTCATGTTCATAGTATTCATTTAATAAATTCATATTATCATAATTTATCTTAGAGTTGAATTTTTGAAATCCCAAAAAATGAATTTCTTTTTTTTGAAGATATTCTATTTCTTTGTAATTGGCAATCAATATCCCATTTTTTTTATACATTACTCCGTATTTTTCTTTTCCAAGACTTTCTTCAAACATAATTTTAAAAAGATAAAATTCAATTTTTATTTCATTAATTTCTTTTAAATAGTTTTTGTAAAGATTGTCATTTAAATCTTTGGGGAAATTTTTAAAGGATTTTATCTTATTTTGTAAATATTCATCGGTTGTATTAAAATCTTCAAGATCAATATATTTTTGAATAAAAATTTCTATGATTTCTGCCCATTCATATACTTTGTATGCTTTATTTTTAAAATAGTTTATATCTTCATACAAACTTTTTACTATTGTTATAAGTTTCATTATTGACTCTTGATCTTGGAATCTTGTGCTTTCTTTTTGGGTTTCTTCTTCGTATTTTTCGTCAAATATTTCAGACATTAAAAATCGATTAAATCCATCTTCCCACGAGTTTAAAAAGTTTTGATCATAGTTTAGATTTTCTTTGTGAGTTTTGTTTGCGCCAAAACTAATGTTCATCGCATCGCTAAATTCTATTAAATAGTTTAATTCAGATGTTGATATATTAAATTTTTTCATTACCTTGTTGTTACTTAGCAGGTCAAATACTTCTTTTCTGCTAAAATTACTAATTGTTCCGTTTTTTGATACGAAAAGATCCATTAGCCTTTTTAAAGCTATTATACTTTCTCCTCTTGACAAATTGTTATAACATAGAATACTATATTCGATTTCATATTTATTTAGGCATTCTTCTATATATGGCAAATATTCATTAAATTTTTCTTGCAAACAAGTTATTGCTATGTCGCTTAATTTTAGGTTATTTTTTTGCATTGAGTGTACTATTTGATTTGTCAAAATTTCTACTTCACGTTTTTGATTTTTAGCTTCTATTATTTTAAAGCTATCGTCTAATGTTGAAATTGGAGTTTTTGCTATGATATTATTTTTAATGCTTGTTAAAAAATTTTCACCTTTAAATAATTCAATATCTACTTTTTCTAAAGCTTGATATTTTATTGGGTTGATTTTTGTTTTTTTTAACAACAATTCTTTAACAAGAGTAGATTCATAGTTTAGTAAATCTTCAAAAATTAACACATGCACTTCAAAATCAAAAATTTTTTCTAAAGAGTTGAGAATTTTTTTCTCAATCTCTCTGTTGTTGCCAATAAATATTATTTTTTTAATTTCAATTTCTATTTTTTTTGTTGGTTTTTCCTGAATTATTTTTTTATGTAAGTTTAAAATATTTTTTTGTTTTTCAAAGAGCTTTTTAAATAGTTCTTTTTGCATATTCTCGTAGGGTTTTAAATTTTCTTCTTGGAATAAAAATCCATTATCTTCCCAAGTTTCAATTAATTTTGAAAATTTTGAGTAATAATGGTGGAATAAATCTATTATTTTTGATGCAAAAAAGTACCTATTCTTTGTGGATTTGAAATCTTTTATGTATTTTAGTTTTTCAGTTTTCAATATGTTGTATAAAATAAATTTTTCTGTTTCCAAGTAAAATGAAAAAGTATTTTCTTCTATGTATTTTTTTATATTGGGATTTTTAAAAGAAATTTCATA
This sequence comes from [Borrelia] finlandensis, assembly GCF_000181875.2. Taxonomy (GTDB): domain Bacteria; phylum Spirochaetota; class Spirochaetia; order Borreliales; family Borreliaceae; genus Borreliella; species Borreliella finlandensis. The sequence goes on from NZ_ABJZ02000002.1 coordinate 28,387, forward strand.
TATGCTTTTTGCGGCATTTTTTTTAATATTTAGATTATAAGAAATCCCATTTAGTTTTGCTATGGTTTTTTTAATTTCTTCTCTTAAGAGATCATTTTTTACTATGATGAGTGTTTCTTTTTTAAAAATATTGTCGTTTTGAGTTAGTTCTTTAATTTTATTATAAATTTTATTTACTTTGTTAGTTTTATATATATACATATATTAATTGTTTTTGATATCTTTTGTGAGCTTGTTTTTTAACTTTCTTAAGTTTTTACTGATACTTACTTTATATATGTGGGGATTAATTATTCTTTTGTACGTATGTTCAAGTTTGCTTAAGTCAAGTTTGGTTTTATTTCTAATATTGTTTAAGCTAGGCTCGTAGCCTTTGCGAAGTTTTCCATTTTCTAAGACAGTGTGAGTTAGAAATTCAAAATCGTCATATTGTTTGATGATTTTGAAAATGTTGTCTTGTATTGGATGAAAAACGGTAAATTCTTTTCCTGAATCCAGATGATCTTTGATTTTATCTTTTTCTTCTTTTAAAAAGATAAAATCAAAGATCATCTGGCCATTTAAATACATTCTTGCAACTTCTTTTTGGTCAGGTAATGTGGATTTTTCTGCGTTATTTGATATTTTTATTTTTGGTATAAATTTTCCATTTTTTTCTATAGAGATCATTTTATATACTCCTGAAAGGCTTGGATCTTCTTTTGCTGTAACTAAATTTGTTCCAACGCCCCAAATATCAATTGGAGCATTTATTGAATTTAAGTACATGATAATATTTTCGTCAAGCTCATTAGACGCAATAATTTTTACATGATGTAATCCATTTCGGTTTAATTCTTTTCTTGCTGCTTTACTTAAATATTCAAGATCTCCGCTGTCAATTCTTATTGAAAAATTATTTTTTTCTTCCTGTTTTAATTCTTTGAATATTTTAATGGCATTTTTTAATCCACTGTTAAGCGTGTCGTAAGTATCGATTAGCAAGCTTACTTTGTTTGGATATGTTTTTGCATATTCTCTGAATGCTTGCTCTTCGGTTTCAAAGCTCATTACCCAACTATGAGCCATTGTTCCTGTAACTGGTATATTGTATTTATATCCAGCAAGCATATTGCTTGTAAAATCTGCTCCCCCTATGTAGGCGGCTTTGCTGGCAGAAAGTGCTCCATTTATTCCTTGAGCTCTTCTTAGCCCAAGTTCTGCTAAAATTTTTGCACCAGATTCTTTTATTCTAGCGGTTTTTGTTGCTATCAAACTTTCAAAGTTTATTATATTTAACACTAACCCTTCTATTAATAATAATTCTATTAAGTGTCCTTCAATCACAACTATTGGTGCGTGGGGGAAAACTAGTCGACCCTCTTCTATTGAGCTTATTTTTACGTTTAGTTTGAATTCTCTTAGAAAGTTTAAAAATTGTTTATCTAATATATTAAAGCTTTTTAAATATTTAAGTTCATTTTCTCCAAAACGAATATTTTTTAATTCATTAATCAATGTGTGCATTCCAGCTAAAACAATATAGCCATTTTTAAAGGGTGTTTTTCTAAAAAATACTTCAAATTTTGCTTTAGGATTAATTCCTTTTGTAAAATAAGCGTTCATCATTGAAATTTCATAAAAATCTGTAAATAGTGATAGATTTTTCATTCTCCTTATTATATACTAGTTTTGTTTATAAAAAAATGATATTTAATTTGAGCTTAATTTTTGTCTGCTAATCTTTATGAATATGTTTTTTGTGATATATAATAAATTGATCAGATTGGACTAAATTCTATGAAAGAAAGAAGTGTTTCTAATTTTGATATTGTAATTTTTGGGGTTACCGGGAATTTGTCTAGAAAAAAGCTTATTCCTTCACTTTTTAATTTATTTAAAAATAAATGTATTAGCAATTTTAGGGTTATTGGTTTTTCTCGTAAGATTTTTACAGATAAAGAATTTAGATTGTATATTAAAGATTCTTTATGGCAGGAAGAGACCGATTCGTTGATTGAGATTTTTTTAAATTTTTTTGTTTATGTATTTGGTGATTTTAATGAAAAGGAGCCTTATAAAAATTTATTTAAATTTTTAGATAGAAGTCGAGAAACGATATATTATCTTTCGACGTCTCCGGCATTTTATGGACCTATAATTAATCATTTGAAAAAGTATTTTTTAAGCGAAAAATTGACTTTGTCAAAAATAGTTCTTGAGAAGCCTTTTGGCTCTAGTCTTGAGACAGCAAAAAAATTAAATAGCTTGCTTTATTCTGCTTTTAAAGAAGATCAAATTTATAGAATAGATCACTATTTAGGTAAGGAAACGGTTCAAAATATTTTTACATTTAGATTCGGCAATTCTATTTTTGAAAATATTTGGAATAATCGTTATGTAGATTTTGTTCAGATTACGGTAGCAGAAGAATTAGGTCTTGATGGAAGAGTGGAGTATTACGATTCTGTTGGCGCTTTGAAGGATATGGTTCAAAATCATATTTTACAATTGTTAAGCCTTGTTGCAATGGAGTCTCCTATTAAATTTGATTCTGAGTTTATTCATGATGAAAAAGTAAAAGTTTTAAAAAGTTTGAGGAAAATTAGCAAAGAAGATATTAAGAATTACATTGTTAAGGGTCAATATATAGGTTCACAAGTTCAAGGGGTTTTTAAAAAGGGCTATAAAGATGAAACAGAATTTTTGGGAAATTCAAATACCGAAACTTATTTGGCTATGAAAGTGTTTATTAATAATTGGCGTTGGTCTGGGGTTCCTTTTTATCTTAGAACTGGAAAAGGTCTTGCTAGGAAATTTTCAGAAATATATATTCAATTTAAAAAACCAAGTTTTACTCTTTTTAACAATAGCTCTGTTGATTTTTCTAATGCTTTGATATTTAGGATTCAACCAAGGAATGGAATTGAAATTAAATTCAATACCAAGAAGCCCGGATATAATTATGAAATTCAAACCGCTAATATGGAGTTTTCATATCACGGAGCATTTAAAAGATTGTTTGATGAGGCTTATGAGCGTTTATTGTTAGACGCTTTTTTAGGAGATGGTACTTTGTATGCGACAAGTGATGAGATTGAAAGTTCTTGGGAATTTGTTTCAGATATTGCAAATAAATGGACAGATATTGAAATTTGTAATTATTTTTATGGCTCTGAAGGACCAAAAGAGATAGACTCTATTTTAGAAAAAGATCATTTTTGGCGTAAAATTTAATTTTCTAGTTTTTTAAAAGATATTTTTTAAATAGATAAATGAGATAGAATTTTTATATAATTTATTCCTATTCCTTTTTAAGACTTGAGCCCCCCATGCACAACTCTGTGTTCTATTATTTTAATCTAGCTAAGAATTTTAAGAATTATTATTCTTGATTTGATTGCAAATTTATGCATCGATTAATAATTTGCGTTATCATTAAAAGATATAAGTAATCTGTTTTATAAAAACAATGCTTGTATTTAAAGGATGTATATGGAAAATATTGAAGTAAGAGGGCAGCCAAGTTTTTTTGGGCTTATTCCTTTTTTTGTTTTTATTATTATCTATTTAGGCACGGGGATTTATTTGGGGGTTATTGGTGTAGAAATGGCCTTTTATCAACTGCCGGCTAGTGTTGCAATGTTTTTTGCTTCCATTGTTTGTTTTTTAGTGTTTAAAGGAAAATTTTCCGACAAAATTCACATATTTATTAAAGGAGCTGCTCAGTACGATATTATACTAATGTGTCTTATTTTTATGCTTTCGGGAGCTTTCTCTTCTCTTTGCAAAGAAATAGGCTGCGTTGAAGCTGTAGCAAATTTGGGAATTAAATATATTAATCCTAATTGGATTGTTTCTGGTATATTTTTTGTAACTTGCTTTCTCTCTTTTTCTGCCGGCACTTCTGTTGGATCTATCGTTGCAATTGCTCCTATTGCTTTTAATATTGCTGTTAAAAGCGGTATTAATCCTAATTTAATAGCAGCATCTGTAATGTGTGGAGCTATGTTTGGAGATAATCTTTCTTTAATATCAGATACAACTATTGTTTCTAGTCGAACTCAAGGTAGTAGCATCTTAGATGTTTTTATTAGTAGCAGTTTTTATGCTTTTCCATCCGCCATACTAACTTTTTTTTCTTTTTTCTTTCTTTCTGAAAATTTGCCCAATACCACAAACTTTTTACACGAAAGTTCAATAGATTTAGTGAAAACTGTGCCTTATTTAATGATTATATTTTTTTCTTTAGCTGGAATGAATGTTTTTATAGTTCTTTTTTTAGGCGTTCTTTCTATATGTCTTATTAGCGTTTTGTATGGTAATTTATACTTTCTAGATGTAATGAAAAACATTAATAAAGGGTTTTTAAATATGGCAGATTTGATTTTTCTTTCAATTTTAACAGGGGGAGTTTCTTTTGCCGTGATTCATAATGGAGGCTTTAAATGGCTACTTATTAAATTAAAATCCTTAATTAGAGGAAAAAGTTCAGCGGAATTTTCTATTGGGGCTTTTGTTTCAATAGTTGATGTTTTTCTTGCTAATAACACAATTGCCATACTTATTTGCGGCAAAGTAGCAAAAAAGATAGCTTTTGAAAATAACATCAGTGTTCAAAGAAGTGCTTCTATTTTAGATATGTTCTCTTGTATTTTTCAAGGTATTATTCCTTATGGTGCGCAAATGATTATTTTAGTGAACTTTTCAAATGGACTTGTGTCGCCAATTAGTGTTTTGCCATTTTTAGTTTATTTTGGATTTTTATTGTTTTTTGTTATTTTATCTATTTTGGGCCTTGATATAAAAAAACTTTTTTTATTTTTTTTAAAAAAATAAAAATTTTAAAAATTTTAAGATTTGCATTGTTTAATTTTTTTGATTTTATTTAGAATAAATTATTCTTAATTATTTTATATGATTTAGGAGGGTTAAAATTGGAAAGAGATTTGAAATTAGAAAGAGAAACCAATGTGGTTCCAAATTTTTGGGGGCTTATGCCTTTTTTTCTTTTTATAGGGATTTATATTGGCACAGGACTCGTTCTTTATTTTAATGGTGTAAAAAGGGCATTTTATCAAATGCCTCCCGTAGTTGCTATGTTTATTGCTATTGTTTTGACATTTATTATTTTTAGGGGATCTTTTTTAGCAAAAATGAATAAATTCATTGAGGGATGCGCTCAGCAAGATGTTATTTTTATATCTTTAATATTTATGTTATCCGGTGCTTTTTCTGCTGTTTGTAAAGAAATAGGAAGTGTTGATGCTGTAGTAAATATTGGTCTTAAATATGTTCCATTGAATTTAATAGTATGTGGCATTTTTTTAATTACTCTTTTTTTGTCTTTTTCCACCGGAAGTTTTATGGGGACTGTTGTTGCTGTTGCTCCTATTGCTTTGGAGCTCGCAGATAAGGTAAGCATCCCCCTTCCATTGATTGCTGGTACTATTCTTAGCGCTGGTGCATTTGGAGACAACATGTCTTTAATATCAGATACCCCTATTATTTCAAGTCATACTCAAAAGGTTAATATTGTTGATGTTTTCAAAAATGGAGCTTTTTATACGTTTCCAGCAGCAATTTTAGCAAGCCTTGCTTTTGCATTTTTAGGTTCTTATTATTGCAAGACCGATAGTTTTATTATTGAGTCTGGTGAAATAAATTTTTTCAAAATTATTCCGTATATTTTTGTTATGGTTTTTGCAATCTCAGGCTTTGATGTATTTTTAGCCCTGTTTTTAGGCATTGTTGTTGCTGGTATTATTGGAATTTATTATTCAGATATTACTTTTTTATTGCTGGCTAAAAAAATCAATGAAGGATTTTTAGGTCTAGGGGAAATGTTTATTCTTGTTATTTCTACAGGTGGAATTTCTTATATGACAATTAAGTATGGGGGGTTTGATTGGTTGCTCTTAAAATTACAAAAAATGTCAAAGTCTAAAAGAACTTCGGAATTTGTCATTGTTGTTTTAGTTGGCATTTTGACCATGTTTCTTGCAAATAATGGGCTTGCTATTTTAATGAGTGGTTCTGTTGTAAGATCAATAACTAAGGAGAATAATTTAAACTCAAAGCGTATTGCGGCTTTACTTTGTATGTCTTCGTGCTTTTTTTTAAGTATTTTGCCCCATAGTATGCATGTTATAGCTCTTGTAGATTTTACAAAAGGTAAGCTTTCTCCTTTTGACATTTTTCCATTTTTAATTTATCAAGGATTTTTGATCTTATTGATTGCTTTGTCTATAATTGGACTTGATATTAAATTAATATTTAAGTCTTTTTTAAAAATAGTCACAAAACTTAAAAGCTTTAAATTTTAAAAGCTTTTAAGTTTTTTTTGAATTTAAATATTTAAGAAGACAGATTTAAATATATTTTAAGGATTTCTTCTTTTATTTTTTTAGGTATTTTTTTAAAAATTTCAAATTTTGAAAAATCTTTTGGTAAAAATTTTTCTTCTAAATATAATTTCATTTCGGGGTTATTTTTTGCCTCTTCTTCTATTCTTTTTATTACGTTTTTGTTTGGAGAATTATATCTAGTTTCTTTGAAATTTTTATAAGATGGTTCATTCTCGTATAAAAAGTTTATAAATTTGTAAGCCAAGTTTTTATTTGGAGCATCAATAGGAATTACAAATGCGTCTATCCATAGATTGGTGTTTTCAGGTGCATAAAAATCTAAGTTTTTGTTTTTTAGCATAGCGCTTTGTGCTTCGCCGCTCCATGTGAGTTGAATAGATGCTTCTCCATTTAGCATCAATGATTTTGCAGGCACATCTGAGAAATATCCGATTAATAGTGGATTTTGGATTTTTAAAAGCTCTCCAGCTTCTTTAATTTTATCTGTATCATGCTCATTTATTGAGTATCCAAGTTTTTTTAAAGCAACTCCAATATTGTCTTTAGGGGAATCTAGCATTGTAATCTCTTTTTTATATTTTTTATTAAATAATATGTCAAAACCTTGCATGTCATTTAAATCTATTTTAGTTTTATTGTAAAGTATGCCCATTAATCCCCAGTAGGCTGGCACTGAATAAAGATTGCCAGGATCATGTTCCAGGTTTGTAAGATTTTGAGTAATATTTTTTGTTACATTTGGCAATTTTGAGTAGTCTAATTTTTCAATTTTGCCTTCATCGATTAATTCTTGGATTAAATATTCTGATGGGACTATTATATCGTAGTAATTCTTTGTGTTGTTAAATTTAGCCATCATTTCTTCATTATTGTGAAAGATTTCATAATCAATTTTTATATTGTTTTCCTTTTCAAATTGATCTAATAAAGTCTCGTCAATATATTCTGCCCAATTAAATACGTTTAAAGTTATTGTGTCTTTGTTGGTGCAAGCAAAAGTTGTAAGAATTGCTATTAATATAAAAATTTTTTTCATAAGTACTCCTTTTTTCATTTTAAAGCTCAGCATCTGTTGTTAATTTTTTAATTCCTATAAATTTATTAATAATAAACAAAAGGCTCAATATTGTAAAAAACAATATTGCAGAAATAGCATTTATTACGGGTTTGATGCCTCTTTTTGTTAGTGAGTTTATTAGGATAGATAAATTATTAAATCCCTGTCCAGTGGTGAAAAATGATATCAAAAAATCATCTATTGATAATGTAAAGGCAATAAGAGCCCCAGTTGCTATGCTTCCTACGATTTCTGGATAAATTATATTGAAGAATATTTGAATTTCTGAGGCTCCAAGATCTTTGGCAGCATCAATAATATTGTTGGGAAGAGAGTATAATTTGGGTAAAATTATTATTACTACGTATGGTGTTGAAAAAATTATATGTGATATTAGCATTGTAGAAAATCCCAATTGCATTTTTATTGCAGAATAAAATGTCATTAAGCTTATTCCTGTTACAATGTCAGGATTAATTATTGTTATTTTATTTGCTGATAATAGTATTGTTTTTAATTTTTTGTTTTCTGATTTATAAATTGCATAAGCACCAATAATTCCAATAACAACAGAAGTCAAAGATGAGATTGTAGCTATTAAAATGGTGTTAAATATTGCTGATTTGATTTGACTTGAGGCAAAAATTTCTTTATACCATTTTAGACTAAATCCTTGCCATATAAATCCACTGTCACCAGAGTTAAAGGAATAAATTATTAAGATTATTATTGGAAGATAAATAAAGCTGAGTATTAGAAATAAGAAAATGTTTTTAAAGGCTCTAAACATATTTTACTCTCCATTATTTTTTCGCATTAATTTTATTATTATTAAATTAAAAATTAATATTGCTAACATTAAAATAAATGAAATTGCAGCTCCAGTATTCCAGTCTTCTATAAAGAGAAACTGTTTGCTTATTAGATTTCCTATTAAAATTTGTTTAGAGCCTCCTAGCAAATCTGAAATGATAAATACCGTAATTGAAGGAATAAATACCATAATTATTCCTGTTGCCAGGTAAGAGAGCGTTAGTGGTATTTTTATATAAAGTAATATTTGCCACATCCTTGCTCCAAGATCTTGTGATGCTTCAATGTATTCTGGCTTAATTTTTAAAAGCCCTGTGTATATTGGCAAGATCATAAAAGGCAAAAAATTGTATATCATGCCTATTGTAACAGCCTGTTCATTATAAAGAAGATCTAAGGTTCCAATTCCGATCTTTTCAAATAAGTTGTTGATGAATCCGTTTTTTCCAAGTATTCTCATCCAGGCATAAGTTCTAAGCAATGTATTTATCCACATAGGAAGTATTATCATGATTATTAATTTATTTTGAGCACTTTTTTTTGATAATGAAATTAGCCAGGCGGCAGGATAGCCTATTAAAATGCAAAAAATTGTTGCTATTGTTGCGAGTTTTAAACTTCTTGAAAAAATATTAAGATAACTTGGATTTAAAAGTCCAATGAAATTATAGATGGTAAATTCGTTTTTTTCATTTAAAAATCCAAGCAATATTATTATTAGTAAGGGAAGAATACTAAATGTTAGTAGGAATATGGAGTATATGATTAATATCAACTTTTTCAAAACCATTATTCCTTATGCATAACATGAATATCATCAGGTTCTAAGAATATGTCAACTTCTTCTCCAACTTTTGTAAGTCTTGTGCTTTGAACTATCCAATTTGTTTTTTGGATTTCTAGAGTCATTTCGTAATGAACCCCTTGAAAAATTGCTGATGTTATAGTGCCGCTTAAATGCCCTTTTCCTTTTGGAAGTAGTTTTACATCTTCTGGGCGTATTACAAGGTCAACTGCTTCTTCAGCTTCAAATCCTTTGTCAAGGCATTCAAATTCATGACCAAGCAAACTTACAACCAGCTCTTTTTTATATGTTCCATCAAAAATATTGCTTTCTCCAATAAAATCGGCTACAAACTTTGTTTTAGGCTCATTGTAAATTTCCTCAGGTGTTCCTATTTGCAGAATTATTCCTTCATTCATTACAACGATTCTGTCACTCATTGTCAATGCCTCTTCTTGATCGTGAGTAACATATATGAATGTGATTCCAAGCTGACGCTGTATTTTTTTTAATTCTTTTTGCATCTCTTGTCGCATTTTCAAATCAAGCGCGGAAAGTGGTTCATCTAGGAGTAAAAGCTTGGGTTCCATTACCATTGCCCTTGCTATTGCAACTCTTTGCTTTTGCCCCCCCGATAGTTCGTTAATATTTCTGTATGCGTATTTTGGCATTCCTATCAGCGAAAGCGATGTTTTTACTTTTTCTTTGATTATATCTTTTGGCGTTTTTTTCATTCTAAGTCCAAATGAAATATTGTCAAAAACATTCATATGTGGGAAAAGCGCATAATTTTGAAATACAGTATTAATTTCTCTTTTGTTTGGACTGGTTTTAGATATTTCTTTAGAAAAGAAATAAATTTCTCCATTTTTTTGGTTTAAAAAACCACCCAATATTTTTATTAATGTTGTTTTTCCACATCCGGATGGGCCTAGTAGCGTAATAAACTCATTTTTTTTAATTTTTAAATTTATGTTATCTAAAGTTTTGTTTCCATTGTTATCATAATAATGACTTAGATTTTTAATCTCTAGGATACAATTATCCAACTAATTCCAACCTCCTTATGGCTGTATTAATACAAATCAAGATTATACTTAATATTATTATTTATGTAAATGCCCTTTTTAAAAGGCATTATAATTCTTATCAAGAATTATTTTGCCAAATTTGCCTTCTCTAAATTCTTTGATTAATATTTTTGATGCTTTCTCAAGGTTAAGTTCATTTTTTTTACCGATTAATTTTCTTGCTTTTGCAAAATTTTGTAGAATATCAAGTGAATTTTTATTATATATTTCGTATTTTTTTAGTAAAATATTTTTATTATTTTGATCCATTATTTCAAGTAAATACAATGCAAGATCTGTGCTATCTACTATTTCATTTTTGATCATATCCAATATTGCAAGTTTTTTTGCAATCGACTGGTCTGCTAGATTATGCCATAAAATTCCTGGCATATCAAAAAGATTGATTTCTTCATTTATTTTTACTATTTGTATATTTTTAGTATATCCAGGTTTATTAGCAACTTTTGCGCTCTTTTTGCCGGATAATAGATTTATTATTGAAGATTTTCCAACATTTGGAACTCCAATAATCAAAACTTTTATTTTTTCTTTATAGTTTTTTATCTTTTTAACAATGGCCAATTTTTTAATAATATCTATTATCTGCTTACGCATTCCTTTTTTGTAAATATTGCTTATTATTACAGTATTGCCAAGATTTTCAAAATATTTTTTCCATTTTATAATTTCATTTATTTGAGCAACATCTGATTTGTGTAAAAGAATTATTTTAGCTTGATTTTTAGTAATTTTTTCAGTTAATGGATTTTTGCTGCTAAATGGAGCTCTAGCATCAAGTATTTCTAGCACAATATTAGCTTTTTGTAAATTATTCTTTATCAGATCTAAGGCCCTTTTCATGTGTCCAGGAAACCAGTTGATTTTATTTGCCATGCCTAAATTATAGCTTAATGTGTATTGAATGATAAATTGTTTTTGTTTTTAATTTATGTTAGTTTTCTTTAAAAGAATTATTTTTTTTAAAGAAAAAATATAATCTGTATTTAAGTTTTTATTTTTTTTAAAAAAATAAATTTTACAGGAGGTTTGATTATTATTGTAAAAATCAAAAGAGGGTTAATAGTATCCTGTCAAGCTCTTGAGAACGAGCCTTTACATAGTAGTTTTATTATGTCTAAGATGGCTTTGGCAGCTAAAATAGGTGGAGCTATTGGAATAAGGGCCAACGGAGTTAATGACATTAGTCAGATTAAGTCGGAAGTTGATTTGCCAATAATAGGTATTATTAAAAAAAATTATAATAATTGTGACGTGTTTATTACTCCTACCATGAAAGAGATTGATGAGCTTTGTAATGAAGGGGTAGATGTAATTGCCCTTGATGCCACTTTTAGGAGTAGGCCTGATGGTGTGCTACTTGATGATTTTTTTGAAAATATTAAAAAAAAATATCCAAAACAGAGTTTGATGGCAGATATTTCTTCTTTAGATGAAGCTATTAATGCCGATAAATTGGGATTTGATTTTATTGGAACAACTTTGTATGGCTATACAAAAAATACCAATGGTTTGAATATTGCAGACAATGATTTTAATTTTTTAAAAAGCTTGCTTAATTCTAATTTGAAATCTACTTTAATAGTGGAAGGGAAAATAGACACCCCTTTAAAAGCTCAAAAATGCTTTGAAATGGGGGTTGATTTAGTAGTTGTAGGGGGTGCTATTACAAGGCCCGCTGAGATTACTAAAAAATTTGTAGAAAAAATAAATCAGATTAAAAAATAATTTTAAACTTAAAGGTTAATTTATTTTTTATTTTAGGAGGGTTTTATGTTAAAGGGTTTTGAACAAGCTCAGAAATTTGGACGTTCTTTTATGCTTCCCATTGCTATTTTGCCAGCAGCAGGGCTGCTTTTAGGAATTGGAGGTTCTCTTTCTAATCCAGAAACTGTTAGGACGTATTCTTTTTTGAATATATTCTTCTTGCAATCAGTTTTCAAAATAATGAGTGCGTCAGGTTCTATTATTTTTTCAAATTTAGCACCAATATTTTCTATTGGAATTGCTGTTGGACTTGCAAGATCAGATAAAGGTACATCTGGAATCGCAGCATTTATTGGCTACCTTGTAATGAATGCTACTATTGGAGTTTTAATTGATGTGTCAGGCAGAGCGGAGTCTTTCTCTAGCGGTGCTGTGGGTTTTGTTCTTGGAATTAAGACTTTAGAAACGGGGGTTTTTGGCGGGATTGTAGTTGGTATTTTGACTTATTATCTTCATTCTAGGTTTAACAAAGTGGATTTGCCCAAGGTTCTTGGATTTTTTTCTGGATCTAGATTTGTTCCGATCATTGTTTCTTTTTCTAGTATTTTTCTTGCTGTTATTATGTTTCTTTTTTGGCCATTTGTACAAAGCGGAATTAATAAAGTAGGAGGCTTAGTAGATTCAACCGGTTATATTGGAACACTTATTTATGGAATTTTTTTAAGGATGCTTGGACCTTTTGGTCTTCATCATATATTTTATTTGCCATTTTGGACAACAGGCCTTGGGGGATCTGTTATTATTGATGGAAAGTTGATTGAAGGAACTCAGAATATTTTCTTTGCGGAACTTGCTGCTCAAGGTACAAATAGATTTTTTATCGGAACTAGCCGTTTTATGAGTGGACGATTTATTACCATGATGTTTGGCTTGCCCGGAGCTGCACTTGCTCTATATTACACCGCAAAGCGCGAGGAGAGAACAAAAGTTTTTGGTCTTTTGATGTCTTCAGCGCTAACGTCATTTTTAACAGGTATAACAGAACCTCTTGAATTTTCTTTTCTTTTTGTAGCCCCTATTCTTTATGTTGTTCATGCTACATTTGATGGATTTGCTTTTATGTTAGCGCATATTTTTCAAATTACAATAGGTCAAACGTTTTCTGGAGGATTTATTGATTTTATTCTTTTTGGTATTTTGCAGGGAAATTCAAGAACTAATTGGCTTTTGGTACCAGTTGTAGGCATTGTTTGGTTTTTTCTTTACTACTTTACTTTTATATTTTTAATCAATAAGTTTGATTTTAAAACTCCTGGTAGAACTCAAGATTTAAATTCTGAAGATTCTCCAAGTTCTAAGAGTAGTGAATTTGAAGAAAATTATGCTACTAAGGTTATTATTGGGCTTGGTGGCGCTTCAAATATTGTTGAGCTTGATTGTTGTGCAACTAGGCTTAGAATTACAGTAAGGGATGTTCTTAAAGTTTCTGAAAAAATTTTAAAAAAAACTGGCTCTAAAGGAGTAATTATTAAAGGCAATGGGGTTCAGGTGGTTTACGGACCAGGTGTTAGTGTTCTTAAGAATGAAATAGAAGAATTGCTAGAGGCTTGATTTTTTTTAATAAGTAATAGCTTAAGGCTATTACTTATTAATCTTGTTTATGAAATTAACTGCATACTTTGTGAAGTATGATGTGTTTTGGGCGCTTTTGTAGCTTTGGTTTCCAATAGGTACGTGAGCGTGTGAATTTTCAAGAAGTATGATGGGAATATCCTTTTTTTCACCCCCATAATTTTTTATAAATTCGTTTATTTTTATTGGGTCTACTGTATGATCATTTGGTGTGTGGGTTATTATTAAAGGTATTTTGATTTCGTTGAAATTATATGAATTTAATAATGTGACAAGGCCCATCATTGCAATAATTGCGTCTACATGCTGTACTCTTGAAGAGTGGCTTTTTATAGTCGGGTGTTCTTTTCGTTTATACTCTTTTGTTTCGAATTTATTGTAGCCACCTGTTATAAGATATGCAATTTGTCGTCCCCAAGGATAGTAAACGATATTTGTTCTCTTGTCATAAGGGAATATATTAGGAGAAATTAATACCGCCGAGTTTATTTCATTTGGATAGTTTGCCAAGGCCCAGATGCTGGCAGCGCCCCCATTAGAGGTGCCAATTAATATTAATTTATCGCCTATTAATTTGCCAATGTTAATAGCCTCATCAATATCTCTAAACCAATCTTGGGTAGTTATTCCCCGAAATACATTTTTATTGTTAATTCCGTGTCCTTTAAGTCTTGTAAAAAAAATATTTGCATTAAGAGCTTTTGCAATATTATTTGGAACTGGATAAATTTCATTTTTTGATGCTCCAAATCCATGAATATAGACCACAGAATATTTTGTTTTTTGTGCTTTTTCTTTATACCAGATTATTTCTTTTTTTGTATTGTTTTCTAAATTAAATTGTAATTCTTCTTTTAATAAGTAATTGTCAATTTCTTCTATGTTTTTAGGAATTAGTTTTTTTGAAAATTCATTTTTAAATTTTATCCTCGGACTAACGAGTATTAAGAGTAATAAGAATATAAGTATAAAAATGATATTTTTTATATTCATAAAGTGATTCCCTTGTTCTCTTCTGGGACATTATTGTTATTATGGGTATCTTTTTTGTAGCAATTATTGCAATGCCCTGAATAAATGATTTCAATAGATTTTGTTTCCCAGTTTTCTCCAAGTTTGTCTTTCAAAATATCTTTAATATCGTCAAGTTGAATAGGGTGGACTTGATTACATTTATTGCATTTAAAGTGAGCTATTGTGGAAGCCAAGCTTAGATAAAATTTTGTTTCTTTTTGATCAGTAGTTTTTATATCTTTTAGTATATTTCTTTCTTTTAGAATATTTAATGTGTTATATACCGTTGCTTTTGATAGGCTTGGAATTTCTTTTATAAGTTTATTGTAAACTTCTTTTGCCGTAAAGTATTCTTTTGGGTTTGATGCTATGTATAAGATGATTCTGTTTCTCGAGTGAGATGCTTTCATTCCTAATTCTGATGTTAAATTTTTCAATAATACAGGATCGTTTGTAATGCCGACTTTTTCCAATGCGGAATGTACGTCTATTATGTTGTCGTTCATATGATTATACCTTTTTTGTTTAAATTAAAGATTAAATACTTTTTATGTTCTTCTTAGGATAATTTTATACCCAGTTATTAATATTTTACTACTTATTATTTATTTATTTTCATATTTTTTTATATTAGTATAAAAAATTAAATTTTTTATTTTTGAATTCAGTTTTATTTTGTTATCAAAATTATTATTTAATGGTAGTATCATTAAATTTAGTGTTTGAGAGTAATTTATTACATCTTGGATCTTAACTGTGTTATAAGAACCTCCTATATTTAAAATTAACCATTTCTTAGAATTTATTTTTTCAATTTTATAATTAATTGTATGAATGATATGTTTTTCAACATTTAAAAAGCTTATAAAAAAGTTGCTGTTTTTATCATTTCCTTTAGATATCAAAAATTCTGTACCATTAATGTAGCCTTTGGGATTGTTTTTAGTTATTATTATTTTTTCATAAGTATCAAGATCGCTGTATTTTGCTGTTATTTTTAAATTAGTGCCTTTTGCAATTTCAAAAACAGGTATTTCAAGAGCTGAATATTCAAGAAGATAATCAGGATTGCATTTTTTTAATGTTTTTTTATCTAGATCTATTTTAGAAGGCCATTTTATTTTAATCGATATAAAGAAGCTAGAGATAGTCTCGTCTATAAAAAAATCAATTGTTGATTTTTTGGCAGAGTTAAAAGCTAAATATTGTTTTATTCCTAAAATTTTTTCATTTGAAAATGAAAATGAACTTTCAATAGATGCTTCTTTTATTAGTTCTTTTTTTGATGAAACCTTAAAATAAGTTCTAGATGTGTTTAGAAATTCAGCTTTTTTATCTTTAAATTTTATTTTATTTAATTTTCCATTTTCGAATTTAATATTGTATTTATCGTGAGATAGCGTGAAATTTCCTTCCATATTGTATTCCAAATTTTTAGGCACAATTGATTCTGAATTTTTAATGATTTCATCTTGGTGTTTATTTATTAAAAATTCTCTTAAGCTTTTTTCGTTGATTTGATAATCTTTAAGTCTTTTGTTTTGAAAGTTTATTATTGGCTCTTGCTCTTTAAGGGAGTTAAATTTTGGAATCTCTAGTAGTTCGGTGGTAAGTTTGGATCCTTCTAGATTTTGTATCTTAATGCTGTGTAAGTTATTTTCCAAAGCTTTTAAATAAAGTAAAAAATTTTTTAGTTCTTGATTATCATAAGTTTCTTTGATTTCATAAAAATAAATAAGAGTTTCTACGTTGCTTTTTGGAGAATCTATTTTTTGTACTTCATATAAATATTGGCAGTTATTTTTATAAAAAATTAAATAATTTTTATTATTTTTACTCTGCCTTATTCCTTCTGTATAATTGAAATTAAGCTTTCTGTAAAGCTCAGTCACCTTTTTTCTAAACTTTTCTATGTTGTATATATAAAACATAATAGGCGTATTTTGAAATATGTCTTTGTATCCACTTTTGAATGGATTTTTTAGTGCCCAATACAAGTCTAAATGTATCTCATCGTGCAGCATGTATTCATGAGGGCTTCCACTGTAAGTTCCAGGCATATATATATCTGTATTGGTTTTGAATCTTTCAAATAGCCATTTATTTAATTCCTCATGTTCTCTTAGAATTTCAAAAAAGTATATTGGAAATGTCCAATGTATTTTGTAAGCTAGCTGTTTGTGTTCAATCAAATATTTTATATTTGATATTATTAATAACAGGTTATCTTCTGAAAATTTAGTTATTGAAATAATAATAATATAAGTTTTCAATTTTTTTAGTTTTCTAAACATAAATTCTTTGTCTTTATAATTTAAAGATTAGTCAATATTTACATTATATAATAAAAATTTTTACTGGTTTTGTATATTTTGTATTTTTTGATGCATAGAAGTAATACGCTACTATAGCGAATGTATTAAGTTTATGTTAATCTTATATTGTTATATGTAAATTATTTTTATTTATAGAAAGGGGTAAAATTTTTATGGCTAAAGACATATATTTTAATGAGGATGCTAGAAAAAGCTTACTTAGTGGCGTTGAAAAATTATCCAATGCTGTAAAAGTAACTCTTGGGCCAAAAGGGAGAAATGTCCTTATTGATAAAAAGTTCGGCTCTCCAACGGTTACAAAGGATGGGGTTAGCGTTGCTCGTGAGATTGAGCTTGAAAATCCATTTGAAAACATGGGGGCACAGCTTTTAAAGGAAGTTGCTATTAAAACAAATGATGTTGCTGGCGATGGAACAACAACCGCTACTGTTCTTGCTTATGCTATTGCAAGAGAAGGCCTTAAGAATGTGTCTTCAGGAATTAATCCTATTGGAATAAAAAAGGGAATAGATCACGCTGTAAATTTGGCTGCTGAGAAAATTCGTCAGTCTGCAAAAAAGATTACAACAAAAGAAGAGATTGCACAAGTAGCTTCAATTTCTGCTAATAATGACAGTTATATAGGTGAAAAAATTGCTGAGGCAATGGATAAAGTTGGAAAAGATGGTGTTATAACAGTTGAAGAGTCAAAGACTTTTGATACTACGATTTCTTATGTTGAGGGTATGCAATTTGATAGAGGATATCTTTCTCCTTATTTTTCTACCAATAAAGAAAATATGAGTGTTAATTTTGACGATGCTTTCATATTGATATATGAGAAAAAGATTAGTTCTATTAAAGAGCTTTTACCAGTTCTTGAGAAAGTTTTAGGGACAAATAAACCTTTATTAATTATTGCTGAGGACATTGAGGGGGATGCTCTTGCTGCTCTTGTTTTAAACAGCGTTAGAGGAGCTTTAAAGGTATGTGCAATTAAATCTCCTGGTTTTGGTGATAGACGAAAAGCAATGCTTGAGGATATTGCAGTGCTTACCGGCGGTGTTTTAATCAGTGAGGAGCTAGGTCTTACTCTTGAGACAGTTGAGATTGAGCAACTTGGACAGGCTAAAACTATTAAGGTTGATAAAGACAATACCACTATTATTAATACTGGCAATAAAGAGCAAATAAAGGAGCGTTCAGAGCTTATTAAAAAGCAAATTGAAGATTCAACATCTGAATATGATAAAGAAAAACTTCAAGAGCGTCTTGCAAAACTTGTTGGCGGAGTTGCCGTTATTAATGTTGGAGCTGTTACTGAGGTAGAGCTTAAGGAGAAAAAGCATAGAGTTGAGGACGCTCTTTCTGCAACTCGTGCTGCTGTTGAAGAGGGTGTTGTGCCTGGCGGTGGATCAACTCTTATTGAAGTTGCTATGTATTTAGATACAATAGATACAAGTAAATTAAGCTATGAGGAGAAGCAAGGTTTTGAGATCGTAAAAAGAAGTCTTGAAGAGCCAATGAGACAGATTATTTCAAATGCTGGTTTTGAAGGATCTATTTACATTCATCAAATTAAAACTGAAAAAAAAGGGCTTGGGTTTGATGCTTCCAGCTTTAAGTGGGTAAATATGATTGAGAGTGGAATAATTGATCCTGCTAAGGTTACAAGAAGTGCGCTTCAAAATGCTGCTTCAATTGCTGGACTTTTATTAACAACAGAATGTGCAATCACAGATATTAAAGAAGAGAAAAATACTTCTGGTGGTGGTGGTTATCCTATGGACCCAGGAATGGGAATGATGTAAATTAAAGTTTCACCGGTAAGCTTGTGTTTTTGCCGGTGAATATTTTATTATTCAAAGGAATTATTTTGAGTGAGGATGAATTTATTTTTTGTATAGGCTATGATTGTTCAAAGGCAATAGTAGATAGGCAGCTTTTAAGAGAAAATAAGGGTAAAAGCGCTAAGGAACTTTTTGAACTTGGACTTTACAGAAGTGCCTTTAGCAAAGCTCTTTATAGGAATGACGATGGTCTTATTAATTATTTAATTGAAGAGTATAATAAAATAAGTAACTCTAATTATACCAAAAAAGATGATTTTAAGCTTTTATTTGGAGTAGTTTATCCTGATAATATTAATAAGATAAAAGTGACATATGTATAGTATGGGAGGTTTTGTGTTTTTATTGCAAGAATTTAGCGGCAATAGTAACTTTTTACGAAGTTTATTAGTTTTTGTGCCTGTTATTGCTATATTTTGGTTTTTAGTGATATCTCCTCAGCGTAAGGAAGAGAAGAATAAAAAAGAAATGATAAAAAATCTAAAAAAGGGCGATAAGGTATTAACAATAGGTGGAATTTTTGGAGTTGTGAAAAAATTAGGCGATACGGATGTTATTTTAGAATTAAGTCCAAATAACGAAGCAGTATTTATAAAAAACTCTATTGATAAGGTTTTGTCTGAAAAAAAATGAAGTTAAAAAAAAGGGTATTATTTAAAGGTAAAATTAGAACTGTTAGCTAATAATGGTATTTTTTAAAAATTTTAAGGATTTGTATAATGAAAAAAGGATCTAAGCTTATATTGATATTGTTGATGACGTTTTTTGCATGTCTTTTAATATTTCCGACTTTAAAATGGTATTTTTTAATGAGCGTTGAGGATAAAAAAATAAGCTCATATTCACAAGAGGCCTTAAGGGATTATTCAAAGAAAAAAGCCCTGAATGATCTTGTTAAGCTTAAGGAATTGTATAATAAAGATCCCAATAGCAGTATTCCAGCTAGTTTGTCTTATTTAATTCCAATAGCAAAAAATAATTATAGGTCTTCAATGAAAATTCCACCTAATATTTTTACTGCTAAAACCTTGCGTGAAGGATTTTTAACTGATTCGGATATGGGAGAAGTAAGCTTAGAGATTTATAGATATTATGAGAACATAAAGAAGGGTAAAAGCAGAATAATACATCTTGGGCTTGATTTGTCTGGTGGGATGAGTGTTACTATTTCTCTTGATTATTCAAGTGTTGAAAAAAAATTAGGTCGTTCTTTGACTTTTGCTGAGAGAGAGGATGCCATTTATCGGATAATGCAAATTCTTAAAGATAGGGTAGATAGGTTCGGGCTTACAGAGCCTAAAATTGTAAGAGAAGCAGGGGGAAATAAAATTTTCTTAGATATTCCTGGAGAAAAAGATGAGAGTAGAGTAAGCGCTCTTTTGAGCGGTAAAGGCAATTTGACTTTTTATGTGGTTGATGATGAGTCTACATCTCTTTTACATAGAAAAATATTAGAAGCGGGCTCTCTTTTTTCTATTCCTGAAATTCAGGCAAGCATGAACCTTCCAGATAGTAAACAAATTTTTCCTTGGTATGTTAAAGATTCTTATGGTGTGGATGATGAGTCATCAGTTCGTTATTATGTGGTTGATGCAAGCCCTGAAAATTTATTTGATGGTGCGCATATTAAAGATGCTGGGGTTTCTAACGATCCTAGAACGGGTCGAGATACTGTTGCCTTTAGCCTTGATGTTGATGGAAGTGAAAAATTTTTTAAATTTACTCAAAAAAATGTTGGAAAGTCTTTGGCCGTTGTTATGGAAGGTAAAATTAAGTCTGTGGCAGGAATTGGATATGCTATTACTGGGGGCAATGTTTCAATTCAAGGTGATTCTTTTGATAAAAAAGAGGCCCAAGATCTTGCTTTAGTTTTTAAAACTGCAGCTTTTCCAGTTGATATTAAAATAGATGATTTGAGAATAATAGGGCCTACTCTTGGTGCTAGGACTATTGATCTTGGCATTAAAGCTTCTGCGCTTGCTCTTTGTTTAGTTTTTTTGTTTATGTGTGTTTATTATGGCTTGAGTGGTGTTGTAGCTGGATTTTCACTTGTTATTTATAATGTATTTTTAATTTTAGCGATATTGTCGGCCTTTAATTTTACTTTAACTTTAACAAGTATTGCAGGTCTTATTTTGACAATGGGTATGGCCGTTGACATAAATATAGTTATTTATGAGAGAATTAAAGAAGAAATTAGAGAAGGCAGAAGATTTGAAAATGCTTTTGAAGATGGTTTTAAAAAGGCATTTTTATCAATTATGGATGCAAATATAACAACATTTATTGCGGTGCTTTTTTTAACTCTTCTTGGGACAGGAGTTATTCAAGGTTTTGCTTGGTCTCTTTCTGTTGGAATTGTGGCATCCCTTTTTAGTAGTTTGATTTTTTCAAGATTTATTTTGGAATTTATCATATCTGTTAGAAAAAGCAAATTTATAAGTATATCTTGGAGTTCAAAATATGCAAAGAGTAATTAATTTTTCAAAATATGGAAGCAATGTTTTAATTGTTAGTGCCGTTTTGATTTTGGTTGGGCTTATTTATACTTTTTTTTATCATGGTGGATACAATTGGGGAATAGATTTTTCTTCTAGGGTTAATATTAATCTTTCAATAGAAAAATCAAATATTAAAGAAAATGAAATTAAAGAAATATTCTCTCCGATTTATAAGACTTTAGATGTTAATAGTATTTTTTCACCAGATCAGAATAAAAGTGAATTCTCTATTATGGTAAAGTCTAATGTGATTGATTATGCTTTTAAAACAGAAGTTCAAAAAACAATATTAGATAAACTTAAAGAAACATTTGATGCTAATATTGAAGTTTTGGATTCTTATTTTATTGATTCAAGTTTTTCTTCTACTTTGAGAATTAGGTCAGTATTTTTAGTATTAGGAACATTTATCCTGATTTTGATTTATATAACTTTAAGATTTAAACTAAGTTATGCTATTGCTTCCATACTTTCAATATTTCATGATATATTTTTTATAGTTGCTTTTTTAGGGGTATTTAGAATAGAGATTAATAGCTATATTATTGTGGCAATACTTACCATTATTGGATATTCTTTAAACGACACAATAATTATTTTTGATAGGATTAGAGATAATGTTAAGCGATTAACCGATAACACATTTTTAAATGTATTAAACATAAGTATTAGTCAAACTTTATCAAGAACTGTTTTGACGTCAGTTACAACATTTGTTGCAGTATTTTCTATTTATGTGTTTACTGAAGGATCTATAAAAGATTTTTCTTTGGTATTTATGGTAGGGGTAATTGTTGGAACTTATTCTTCTATATTCATAGCGTCTCCAATACTTTTAAACCTGTATAAAAAGATAAAGTAGATCTTAAATAAGATGATATTGTGGCATGAAGTTTTTTGATTTTGGTTCATTAGGATTTTATAGATTTTTTGATTTTCAAAAATATCTTAATTTTAGCATTTTTAGGTATAGTTTAATAAATTATTATTCTTATCGAGAACAGTCAAGCCTTATTAACGATGCCAATTTGCTAAAAGATAAACTTTTGTTTTTGGATAAGATTTATAGGGATTTTAATCCCAGTATCAATAAATCTTGGGGTGCCAATAAAGCTATTTTTTTAGATACTTTACTTATTGTTAAAAATTTGATAAGAAAATATCATCCTAATTCCCAATTTTTAGACATTCATGAAGATGAATTGTTAGAAGATGTTTCCTGTTTTAATAAATTTTTAGACAAGCTTAAATATTTAAATTTTAGAGTAGATCTTAAACAAAAAATTGAAAATTTTGAAAAAAAGAGCAAGGCCCCATTTTCTTGCATAAGAATTGCCACATTTTTTATTCAAGAAGAATTTTTAGATCGACTTAGTAATTCATTGGATTTTTTTTCCAATGAGGCCAATAGTAATAATTTAGATGTAATTAATAAAGAAATTAATGATTATTATGAAAAAGTAGAGCAAATTAAAAAAAGTAGCAATATTAAAGAAACTCATAAAAAATTTATTATAGATCACACAAAAGAGAGAATTGATAAAATTATGAAAGATCATAGTCTTGACATTTCTAAACTACTTATAAAAATTGCTTTGCTTGAAATTACAATTCAATGTTTTGATAGCTATTATTTAAATTTATTAGAAATTTTACAAATTCTTTTATCTATTAATAATATAATTGAGATTGGTTTAAACGAATTACCAGATGCTATTTTTAATGAGTGGAATGAGCTTATTTATTTACGAAGAAAAGAGTTTCAAAAATTTGTTTTAATCTCTGATTATGTTTTCCAAAAAAGGATTGTATCTACTATAAATTCTGGAAATTGGAAATTTGCTTTTTTTACTCTTGCTCCCAGACAAGGGGATGTTTTTCAGTTTTCAGTGGATATTGCTAAAAATTTTGATAATATTGAGGATGGAATCAAAGAATATGAATCTAAAATAAATAAATTTAATGAATATAGGTCGGGTTGGGAGGCAAATTTAAAAAATTTTGGTCATTTATTTTCAGAAACACTTTAACTGTATATTTCTTTTAATCTTTCGTAAATAGTTTTTACTTCATTATTTATTATTTTTGGAATTTTTACTATCAAAGTGACTTTAAGATCCCTTTTTGAGCTGCTTCCAATTATAGGCATCCCCAATCCTTTTAAGTTCAGAATTTCTCCATTTTTTGCATCTGATGGGATTTTAAGTTTTATTTTTTTCCCTTCAATTGTTTCAAATAGCTTTTCGCAACCCAAAGCTATTTCCCAAGGGTAAACCTCTATTGTTGTTTCTAAGGTTTTCCCATTCAGTTTAAAATTTTTATAACTTGATATATTAAATTTGACCATTAAGCTTCCTTTTATTCCAGAAATTGGATTAATAGGACCCTTGTTGTTTATTTTTATTGTAGTTGTTTCTAATGTTCCTTTTGGAATTATTACCTCGATTTTTTTGTTGTTTATAAGTATTGTTTTTTTACTTCCCATGTAAGCATCATAAAGTGAAATATTTACAATTATTTCTCTGTCTGCTGTTTTTCTTGAGGATCCGCCAAAGATTTTGGAAAAAAAATCTAAATCTTCAAAATTGCCAAATCTTGTGCTGCTAAATTCTCTTTCAAAATGGTCGTTGTTGACATTAAAATTTGTGTTTCCCAAAGAGTCATAATTTCTTTTTTTATCAGGAGAAGATAAAATTTCATAAGCCTCGTTTATTTCTTTAAACTTTTCTTCAGCTATTTTGTTTCCCTTGTTTTTGTCTGGGTGATATTTTATTGCCAATTTTTTGTAAGCTTTTTTTATTTCCTCATTACTAGCATTTTTTTGTATTCCAAGTATATTGTAGTAGTCTTTGGTCATTAAAAAATCTCCTTCAAATCTACCTTATTTATTATATTTTTTAAATATATTTTAATATTTATACTTTATATATGTTATAATTAAACCTAAATTTTTAAAAGACCAATTATGAGAGTAGATCTTTTACCTCTTGTCGAGTTAAGTCTTTATATTAATTTGTCATTTTGTTGTAAAGATTTTAGCATTTTTAATAGAATTTTAGAGGAATTAAAATGTCATTTAATCTTGTTGGGTCATCCAATTATAAAAACACTTTACATTAAGCACTTAGATTTTTGTTTATCTAGGCAAGATAATTTAAAATTTATTTTCACTTCTTTGTTCAAGTATATTAATTTGGCTTTATTAGAAGAATTTACTTTAGAAATTATTCCAGGTTATGTTGATTTTGAAAAATTCAAACTTTTGGATGAATTTTGTATTACTAGAATTAATCTTAATGTTCAAAGTTTTTCTTTAGAGTTTAGAAAGATTGTGGGGATACCCGAAATTTCTTATGAAAAATTGAGTATTTTAATTAACAATATTAGAAAGTTTCCTTTTGATTTGAATATTGACATGACTGTCAATATGCCTTTGCAAAAAAAATCTCATCTCAAGCGAGATTTGAAAGAATTGCTTTCATATATGCCTGAGCATATTTGTTTTAGCGATTTTATATGTGAAGAGGAAGACTTTGTCTTTAGAGATTTTGATAACAGCATTGATTCGGAAAAACTATGGTTTTATGCTCTCGAGTGTCTGGAATCCAATGGCTACATTAATTATGAAATTACTAATTTTGCATTAAAGGGGCATGAGAGCAGACACAATAAGTTAAATTGGGAGTTAAAGCCGTATTTAGGATTAGGATTGCGTGCTGTAAGCTTGCTTTTTTGTAATGACAAGAATAATAATGTAAGAGCTTTGATTAGAAAAACTGGCAATTTTGTTAAAGCAAATAATCACTTAGTAACTTTTGAATTGTTAGAGGATTTGGAGTTTTTTGTTTATCATTTTATTCAAGGGCTTGGAACCATTCAAGGTGTCAGCTTCAGGGCTCTTAGGCTTAGATTTGAGTACAATGAAAAACAATTTTTTCAGTTTATTAATTACTGCTCAACTTTAAGTAAAAAGTTTGTTTTTGATGATAATATTATGCTATTAAAAGGGAGAGAAAGGTTCAAGTTAGATTTTTATTTAGTAAAAATTATAAACTATTTTAATGATAACTTTTTTAAAGTTAAGCTTAGGCTTCCTTGATTTGTTTGTCTTGGTAATAAACTATTTTTGTTTTTTTATGGTTGAATATTCCAATCTCAAGTATACCTGGAAATAGTTTGAAGTATTTTTCTGTTCCTTCAGGATTTTCCACATGCATTTTTACATCTAAGATATAATTATTGTTATCAGTTATAGTGGGTCCTTTTTTTTCTTTGCAAATTCTCAAGGTTGTTTCTAAATTCATTTCTTCAAGTCTAGTCATAATAAATCCAACAGCATTTTGGGCAACTTCTATGGGAATAGGCATTTTTGTTCCTAATTTTTTAACAATTTTGGTTTCATCTGCTATTATTAGCAATGTTTCTGAATTGTAGGCTATTACTTTCTCCATTAGATGAGCACCTCCCATTCCCTTTATTAAGCTTTTTTTTCCTAATAAAATTTCATCAGCTCCATCAATTGCAATGTCTAGATTTTTGTTAAGTTTTGAAAAATTTGATTCATAAGGAATTTGTTCTTTTGAGAGTAAATATTTTGTATCACTACTTGTTGTGTAGAATTTTAAATTTTTTAAGCTACCCGATTTTATCTTTTCGCTTAAATATTTTATTGCATAATAAATAGTTGTACCTGTTCCGATTCCAAGGTTCATATTGCTTTTGATATAGTGATCAATTGCATATTTTGCTACCAAAATTTTTTGATTTTCCATAAATTCTTTTCCTTGCTTGATAAACTTAAAGCTTAATGTATTTTAAAGTATATCATTATTTAATTACTAAGGCTTAAATCTTGACTAGATTTTATGCTAATTTATAATTATTAGTATTGGTAAATAAAATAATATGCTAGGAGATTTTATGTATAAATTAGTTTTAGTAAGACACGGAGAGAGTGAATGGAATAAAGAAAATCTTTTTACTGGTTGGACAGATGTTAAACTTTCTGACAAGGGTATCGATGAGGCTTTAGAGGCGGGTTTGCTTCTCAAACAAGAAGGCTATTCTTTTGATATTGCTTTTAGTTCTTTGTTGTCAAGGGCTAATGACACTTTAAATATTATTTTGCGAGAATTAGGACAATCTTATATTAGTGTAAAAAAAACCTGGAGATTAAATGAAAGGCACTATGGAGCTTTGCAAGGTTTAAATAAGTCAGAAACAGCTGCAAAATATGGGGAAGATAAGGTTTTGATTTGGAGACGTAGTTATGATGTGCCCCCAATGTCTTTGGATGAGTCTGATGTTCGTCATCCCATAAAAGATCCAAGATATAAACATATCCCCAAAAGGGAACTTCCTTCAACAGAGTGCCTTAAAGATACTGTTGCAAGAGTTATTCCTTATTGGACTGATGAGATTGCAAAAGAAGTTCTTGAAGGTAAAAAAGTTATTGTTGCTGCTCACGGTAATTCTTTAAGAGCGCTTGTTAAATATCTTGACAATTTAAGTGAAGAAGATGTTTTAAAGCTTAACATTCCCACCGGCATTCCTTTAGTTTACGAATTAGATAAAGATTTAAACCCCATTAAACATTACTATCTAGGTGATGAGAGCAAAATTAAAAAGGCAATGGAATCTGTTGCTAGTCAAGGAAAGTTAAAGTAACGATTTATTTGTATTAAAGTGTTAATAAGTCATATAATTATGACTTATTTTTTTATTAATTTTAAGGCTTAAACGTATTTACTTGTAATCTTTTCAAAGCGATCAATACCAATTATTTTGATAAATCCAGCTAATTTGGGCCCTTTTTCTTTGTCAATTAAAATTTTGTAAATTTGTTTAAAAAACAAAGCAGGTTCTATATTATTTTCTCTTGAAATTTTATATATTTCGTTTTGAATGTCTTGTTCTGTGGCAACTTCAAAATTTTTCTTTAAAAAATCCAAAAGTTCATTAATTGCTTTTTTGCCATTTTCTTCTAGTATTTCCATATTATCAAATTTAGATCTTAATGAAAATTTGAAATCTTCTGGTGCAAAATCTCTTATCCAATTAATTGCGCAATTTATTTTATTTATTAGTTTGTCTTTTTGATCTTCTTGAACGTTTTTCAAGTAATTTAAAATTTTATTTATATTATTTTCAAATATTTGACATATTACACTTAAATGCCTGAATCCAATCTGATAAGGGATTCTTTTGCTTGGCATGTATGGTTGAGATAGTTCGTAAATTCTTTTAAATGCTCTTTTTTTTTCTTCTTTTACATCTTCTACTCCATAGTAGATTCTCTCAAATTTGTCGTAATCTTCGTATATTTTAATTACGTCAAGATCAAATGAGATTGAAAATTCAGTATTTGGTTTAGTAGCAGCAAATAAAAATCTTGTGACCTCGGGTGTATAGACTTCAAGAACATCTTTGAGCGATATGACATCTCCTGATGAGGAGGATATTTTTCCACCACGTCCTTTTATTGAAATAAAGTCATATTGAAATGTTACAGGAGGACTACCTTGAAAAATTTTTACAATATTTTTAGATGTATCAAAACTGCCGCCACTGCTATGGTGGTCTTTTCCTGCAGGCTCAAAGTCAACTTTTTCATATTTCCATCTCATAGGCCAATCTATTCTCCAGGGAAGTTTAATGGCCCATGTGGTTCTTATGTCTAGAGATTCTTGATTTCCACATTCACATGAATACTCAACAGAGTAATGATTGTCATAATTATTTACAGTTGTTGTGTCTCTATTGCATTTTGTACAAAATATACTGATTGGATACCAATTTTCTTCAAGCTTTGAGGTTCTGTATTCATTTAATGCTTCAGATAGTTCTTTTTTATGATCAAGTGCAAATTTTATTTGGTTTGCATAAGCGTTGCTGGTATATTGTTTACTTTGGTCGATGAATTCAGGATTGATCCCCACTATAGGCAGATATTTTTCAAATTCAATTTCATTAGCCTTTGCATAACTTGTTTTGTAGCTTCTTGTGTCAGGGACTCTTGTTATTGCTTGTCTTAAATAAGTTGTAAGAAGTTCTTGTTCTGGCATATTTTTGGGAACTTTTCGAAATACGTCGTAATTATCCCAAGAATAAATAAATCTTACTTTTGATCCAGAGTCTCTTAGTGCTCTTGCTACAAGGTCTACCGAAATAACTTCTCTAAAATTGCCAATGTGCACAGTTCCAGATGGAGTAATTCCCGATGCTACTGTGTATAAGTTTTTTGGACCTTTTTCTTTTTTTATTTTTTCTGCGTAAAAATCTGCCCAGTGTGCTGTTTTCACATTTTATTCCTAATTTAAATTTAGGTAAATTTTAGCATTTTGTTTTTCAAGTTTCAAGGATTTAAAAAAATGTAGTTAAATGTTTGTTAATTTATAAGTCTTTTTATTAGCTTATCTTCTTTGTTCCAATTTTTTTTAAGTTTTACCTGTAAGAATAGGTTGCATTTTGTTTCAAAAATTTTTGCAATTGTTTTTCTTGCTCTTTCTCCTATTGATTTTATTTCTTTTCCGTTTTTTCCTACAATTATTCCTTTTTGACTTTCATTTGCTACAAAAATATTTGCTCTGATAAAAAGACTTCCTTTTTTATTTTCTAAGTTATCAATATCCACATACAAAGAATAGGGAAGTTCTTCTTTTAGGTTTTCAATAGCCTTTTCCCTTATTATTTCACTAATTCTAAAATTTATTTCTTGATCGGTGTAGTATTCTTGTGGATAATAAAGTGGGCCTTCTGAAAAATTTTCATAAATTTTATTTTTTAGTTCTTCTGTGTTAATTTTTTTTTCAGCAGATATTTTAATTATATTGTTATCTTCTATTCCTTTTTCTTTTAGAAATTGCGTTATTTCTTTTATTTTTGTATTTTTAAGGTCAATTTTATTAAGTATTACTAAAAATTTAATTTTAGAGTTTTTAATTATTTCTAACATTTTATTTTCTTCTTCTCCAGGTTTGTCTTGAATGTCTATTATGTATAGGATGAGTTCAACTTCTCCTATTGAAGAGTGGATATTTTTCATCATTGCAATATTAAACTTTTTTTTACTCAGATGAAATCCTGGTGTGTCTATAAAAATAATTTGTCCTCTGTCGTCCGTAAAGATTCCTTTTATTTTATTTCTAGTTGTTTGCGGAATAGGGGATATTATTGATATTTTATGTCCGCATATTGAATTTAAAAGGGTAGATTTTCCAGTTGATGGTCTACCAAGTATTGCTGCAAATCCCGATTTCATGTTTTAGTATTCCTTAAATATGTAATATTCATATATTTTTTATTATAATTAATTATATAGTATTTTAAATACTTATTTTTAAGTAAAATTTGAGGAATTTTCGTTTGGCAAAGGTAAATTTTGAAGTTTTTTGCGAGCAATGTGGCGAAAAAGTTGGACTTAATCGATCTGTTTGTCCTAATTGTACTGCTAAGCTTGGTGATATCGAATGTCCAAATTGTAGGCATGTAGGTCCAGTTTCTGCTTTTGGAGAAGGTTGTCCTAATTGTCACTACAGTCCTTTTCAAGAACTTAAAGAAAAACCCTTTAAAAGAAAAGAAAGAGCAAGAATGGTAAGTGATAGAGCAGCTTCTAGGACCTTTGTAAGGCTTTCCCATTTTGGGATTAATGTTGATATTTTGCTTTATTTATTTTCAAGTTTTTTATTTGTTATACTTTTTCTTTATATTGTTTATGGCTAAAGGCTTTGTATGGGTATTACAGTTTTTTATTTATTTTCTATTTTTACATCTTTTGTTATGGGTTCTAGCATGGATTCTGTTAAAGAGAATGTTCTAAAGAGCACTATTTTTTATTATGATGTTGAAGAAGTTGAATTTCCTTATGCTAGGAAGCAGACTTTACAATTTATTGCTAAAACCCATTTAAAATATGCTGTTTTTAATTTTGACAAAAATAAAATGTTTTCGTACACTTTTGTTTTTGATAAAAAATTAATATCTCAGTATGCAATTTTTATTGAGGTAAAGAAAAAGTTTGGCGAGGCTACACTGGTAACGCCTTTGAATTATTTATGGGATCTTGGTGATTTTATTATTGTTTTAAATAAAAATATTTTAAGAATGACTTTAAAATCTTATATTTCAAATTATAATAAATGATTTTTAATAAGGCTGATAATTGAAAAAAATTTTAAAACGGTTTTTATTTTTAGTTTTGTCGATGTCTTTTTTATCTTTTGCTGATCATTTTTACGATAAAGAAATTATGATAAATGGGGTTAAGTTTTTTGTAAAAATAGCATCTAATGAGCTTGATAGGGCAAAAGGTTACATGGGTACTCAAAAAGTTGAATATGGCAATGGGATGCTTTTTGTTTTTAAAAAAGATCAAAATTTATCTTTTTGGATGGAAAATACACCTTTTCTGCTTGAAATAGCTTATATTGATTCAAATGGAATTATTAAAGAAATTTATGATTTAGAGCCGTACTCTAGAGCAAATGTTAATTCTCTTTATAAGGTAAGGTATGCTCTTGAGCTTCCAAGGGGCTCATTTTCTAAATTTCAAATAAAAATAGGTGACAAAGTTCATTTTTGCTTTGATGTTAATTCTTTATTAGTAGAATGATTTTGAAATTATTGGGCTTTGATTTCTTGAAGTTCTTCTTCTATTTGATCTTCTTTAAGTTCATTATTAGATTCTTTTGTTGAATTTGTTTTTTCTTGCTTTAGGGTAGGCTGCTCATTTAATTCATTTGTATTGTTATTTTCTTCATTATTATCAATGTTTTCGTTGTTAGTTGTTATTATTTTTTTGAAAATACTTATTGTTGAGGTGATCTCGTCAATTGCATCAAGTAAAAATGTATCATTTGCAAATTCTTCTGCCTTTACAATATATACCAAAGAGTTGATTCCTCTTTCTGCATTATGAATAATCTCCCACGATCCAAATACTCTGTTATTATAACTATCGCTCATAAGCGAGTCAGATATTTCTTTTATTTTTGGTGTGTTTATATCAAATACTTTGACAATTCCAAATATTTCTCTTATCTTTGAATTTTTATATGAGTTTAGTTTTGATCTGATGATCACTTCTTCTTTTTCGTTATTGTTTATATCTTTAAATGCTATAAAGTCATTTTCTGAGTCTATTTTATATTCAATTTTGTTTTTATCTAAAAATTTTTTAATTCTCTTGTCGTACTGTATATTCTTATGATTGCAAGAAATGAGTGCAAAAATGATAATGATCATGCCGTAGAATAATGTATTAATATTCATTATTCTTGCAATTAACATTGTATTATGTAACATATGATTATTATAATTTAATTATAAGGATTTTAAAAGTAATTTATGCGTCTTCCAGGTAGTGGCTATTCATATACTGTTATTCAATCTAAAAATAATTATTCACAAAAATCTTCTTTTGGAATTTCTTTTGTAATATTAAGCAGAGGAACAAAAATTTTTAGAGAAGATTTGTTTGAATTTTTATCAAATTTTGACTTTATAAGAGAAATAATTTCAATTGAAAAACAGAGCAATAGAAGTTCTTTGCAATTTATCTCAGAAAGTTATGGTAAGTTAAAATTTATTTTACTTTCTGACGATTTGAATTCTGGGGAAAAGGTTAATTTAGCAATGAAAGAATCCAGCTGTGATTTTGTTTTTGTTTTGCAAAGTGATATGTACTTGTTAAATCCCTTTTGGATTCCAAATATATTCGATGAAATAGTAAAAAAAAATGTTCTTCTTGTTGGGGGGGAGTTTTTTGATAAAGAAGAAGAAATGATTCCTTCAATTTTTCTTCCCAGTATAGATAAAAAGCAAAAGTTTAAGGTAATTTTAGTAAATTCTGAGAAAGACTATGAAAAAACTTTGATTACCATGGATTATTGCGGACTTTATTCTAAAGAGAAATTTTTACAGCTTGGAGGTTTTGACGGAAGGATTCAAAATGAATATTTTCAAAGAATAGATTTTGGACTAAGAGCTATTTATTTTGGGGAACATGTTTATATTTATAGAAAGCTGAGAATCCAGTATACTGCATTAAATTCGCCAGAAAATTTAACCAAAAGCAAAAGTTTTTTGATTTTTTTGCTTAAGAATTATGTCCCAATTTTTGTTGGAAATGGTGTTGTTTTTTCTTTTTTAAGGTTTTGCAAGATTTGTTTAAAATACAAAATTAATCCTTTTCTCTTCCAAAAAGAGTTTAAGGAGATAAAAGGTGAGATTACTAAAAATAGCTTAAGATTCAAAGGAGACTTAAAGAGTGCCATTGAGCTTTGGGAAAATGATATTATTGATTGATTTGATTTTGTTTTCATATTTAAGCTTGTATTCTAAGACCCCCGATTATTTAAATGTTCTTGATTTTTTTGATACTAATGTTTTTAAGTTTGATTTTAACATTGAAAATGATGTTTTTACAATTGAAAATGATAAGGGATATTTGAAGTTTAGGGTAGGCTTTGAATATGCGCTTACATCTTCTGGTTATTATATGTTTGTAGACTCAATTATTGACATTCGTGGAGAAATTTTAATAAGTCAAAAGGTATTAAAACAAATTGAAAATTATTTTAGTTCTCTTAAAGACTATAATAAACCCAGAATTACTTCAATAATCATTGATCCTGGACATGGTGGGCATGATACTGGTGCTGTTGTAACTTTAAAGATAAATGGTTATGACGTTGTGCTTCAGGAAAAAGATTTTGCATTAACCTATTCTATATATTTGTCTAAAATTTTAAGTAATTATTTTGTAAATAAAAATATTTTGTTAACTCGTATAAATGACGTTTATTTAACTTTAAAAGAACGGTCGGAATTTGCAAATGCAATAAAGCCAAATTTTCCAAATAGTGTTGTATTTTTATCCATACATGCTAATGATGCTCCAAACAGTGAAGCTAGAGGAGTTGAGTTTTGGTATCTTCCTAAGGATTCAAAAAGAGAAGTTATTAAAGATTTTAAGGGATATGATATTAAAGGTAATAGATACTTAAGCGAGCTTAATGATATACTAGATATTAAATATAAATATGAATCAAAAAGATTGGCTGAAATTTTGTATAAAGTGTTTAAAAATGAGTTAAGCGAAACTAATATTAGGCCAATCAGAAAAGAGCAATGGTTTGTAATAAAAAACAGCAGTATGCCTGCTGTGTTGATTGAAATGGGGTTTTTATCCAATATTTTAGATGCTAAATTAATTTTGGATTATAATTACATGAGCAAATTTAATATTCTAATACTTAAAGCTTTAATGGAATTTATAAATTTTTATGAAAAATAGTATTTCGGATGTATTTTTTAAATATAATGTAGTGATTTATAAATTTTTAAACTCAAAAAAAGAGCATATGATTAGAGTGCTTTTGGGGTCTTTGGCAGTAAGCTTTTTGTTTTCTATTTGTATGGTTTTTTTAAATTATGATAATCTTTTTTCAAAAAGGGTTTTTTATTTTCATTCTAGCAAGGGATTTGTTGCTAATTTAAGATATTTAAGAGATGAAAAAACTTTGAAAGATAATTTGGATCTTTTAGTAAAAGATTTTCTTTTAGGAAGCAATGAAGGGTTTTCTTTTGGGTTTTTATTAAGTGATGCAAGATTCTTATATTCTTTTTTAAAGAATGGAGTTTATTATATAAATCTTTCAAGAGAATTTTATGATTCTTTTAATAATGGTGATTATAATGAATCTTATGAATCTTTTGATGTTAAGGTTAAATTTTTTGCTATGTCTTTAATAAAAACAATGCGCTTTAACTATCCTGGCAAGATGAAAAAGCTTGTTATTCTTGTTGAAGGGTGTATCTTAAAGGAGCAAAGTTGATAAATTAAATTTTACTAATAAAAATAATTAAAAAACGAAAATTTTATAAAAGATTTATATATAAGGAGTTGGTTTACATGAAAAGGAAAGCTAAAAGTATTTTATTTTTTTTATTATCCACTGTTCTTTTTGCTCAAGAGACTG
Source organism: [Borrelia] finlandensis (assembly GCF_000181875.2). Lineage (GTDB taxonomy): Bacteria > Spirochaetota > Spirochaetia > Borreliales > Borreliaceae > Borreliella > Borreliella finlandensis. The sequence continues at coordinate 62,478 of NZ_ABJZ02000002.1, forward strand.
GTGGATTAACAGAGGGTTCTAAAAGGGCAGAGCCTGGAGAATTAGTTTTAGATTTTGCCGAGCTTGCAAGAGATCCAAGTTCAACTAGACTTGATCTTACAAATTATGTTGATTATGTATATTCGGGCGCTTCTGGTATTGTTAAGCCGGAAGATATGGTTGTAGATCTTGGGATAAATAATTGGAGCGTTTTACTTACTCCTTCTGCAAGGTTGCAAGCCTACGTTAAAAATTCAGTTGTTGCGCCTGCTGTTGTTAAGAGTGAATCAAAAAGGTACGCAGGTGATACTATTTTGGGGGTAAGAGTTTTATTTCCAAGCTATTCTCAATCATCTGCTATGATTATGCCACCATTTAAAATTCCTTTTTATTCAGGGGAAAGTGGTAATCAATTTTTAGGCAAAGGTCTTATTGATAACATTAAAACCATGAAAGAAATTAAAGTATCTGTTTATAGTTTAGGATATGAGATAGATCTTGAGGTTTTATTTGAAGATATGAATGGCATGGAATATGCTTATTCTATGGGTACTTTAAAGTTTAAAGGGTGGGCTGATTTAATTTGGTCAAATCCTAACTACATTCCTAATATATCATCTAGAATAATTAAAGACGATGTTCCAAATTATCCTCTTGCTTCAAGTAAAATGAGATTTAAGGCTTTTAGAGTTTCAAAGTCACACAGTTCAAAAGAGCAAAATTTCATCTTTTATGTTAAAGATTTAAGAGTTCTTTATGATAAGTTGAGTGTTTCAATAGATTCTGATATTGACAGTGAGTCTGTATTTAAAGTTTATGAGACTAGCGGAACTGAATCCCTTCGTAAATTAAAGGCACACGAAACTTTTAAAAGAGTTTTAAAGCTTAGAGAAAAAATTTCTATGCCTGAAGGCTCTTTCCAAAACTTTGTAGAAAAGATTGAGAGTGAAAAACCTGAAGAATCATCTCCGAAAAATTAGGTTTAAATTAATATGTAAAGCTACCTAAAAGGTTGGCTTTACATATAAAAATAATAGGAAATAGTATGGAAATATTAGATTTGGAAAATGAAGAGCTTTTAGGAGTTTTTTTTGAAGAAGCTCAAAATCTTGTAGATATCCTTGAAGAGAATATTATGTCATTAGAGGATGATCCTAATAATTCTGATACTATTGATGAAATATTCAGGGCAGCTCATACTTTAAAAGGAAGTTCTGCTTCTCTTGATATGATGGAGCTATCCGATTTTACCCATATTGTCGAAGATGTTTTTGATGCTATTAGAGATGGTAAGGTAAATATAAATAATGATCTTGTTGATCTGCTTTTAAGTTCATTAGATGTTATTAAGGAAATGCTTGCGCTTCGTATTGATGGCAAGGTTTATTTAAATGACATAAGTGATCTTAAAAGCAAATTAAAGCAATTTTTAGTAATTGATGATCAGACTTTTATTAAGAGATTTGATGGGAATTCAATTAAAAACAATTTTTGTCTTTCAAAATCAGATCTTGAGGAGATAAGAGAAGGGTTAGGAATTGGACAAAAGGTTTTAAGGATCAGTGTTGTTTTTAATTCAAATAGCAATTCTGAAGTTAAAAATGGTGGGCTAAAAATATTTAATATTTTAAAAAAATTAGGATCTGTACTTCATACAATTCCTAAATATGAGCAAATCATAGAAGATAAATTTTTAAAAAGAGTTGATTATTATCTGATATATTCAGATATAGAGGGCGTGAAAAAAAGTTTAGATTCTTTAAATTTGATTGAAAGCTATTTGGTTGATGAATTTAACGTAAAAGAAGAATTAAAAAAGCTTGCGGATGAAGAGATTAAAGATATTAATTTAGATTCCAGTTTTGTTTTAAATGATAATTTTGATTTTACAGAGGATGAGATTTCTGATTTATTGCTTGAGGTTGAAAATCAAAAGTTATTTAAAGTTAGATTGGATTTTGTAAAAGACAATCCTATGGCTACTATTAGTGGGCTTCAAATGCTTCAAGCATTAAAAAGTCTTGGTAAAATTTTCAAGTCTATCCCAGATTCTAGCGAATTATTGGCAGATAAGTTTTTTGATTTTGTAATATATTACTTAATATCAAATACCAGCGAAGAAAGTATTGCTAAAAAGATTAATTTACCAGATGTTGTTAGTCATTTTGAAATCAAAAATGTTAATTTAGAATCTTTAAAGAGCGTAAGGCTAAAAGAAGACGATGAAGCACCTATTAAGGAAAATAAAAATATTAAGAAAAATAGTCCAATTAGTGTTAATTTAATTAGAATAGATAGCAAAAAAATAGATTACATATTAAATCTTGTCAGTGAGGCTGTAATAAGTAAATCATCTTATAATCAAATAAATTCAGAAATGATTACATTATTTTATAATTTTAATTATTTTTATGATTATCAAGAAAGTTTTCAGAGAAACTTTTTAATTGATTTAAAGATAGTTTTCAAAGATGCAGGTTTAACATTAGAAGATGAGATCGAATCACATATTAATTCTTTAATGAGTTTTAAAATGGAAAAGGCCCTTAATGATATATCTGAATTGAGGAATTCTTTTTTCAGGCTTCTTCAAAATTTTAAAATGACCTCTGGGCGACTGTCAAGAATAATTACAGATTTGCATGAGAGTGTTTTAAAAACCAGAATGTTACCAATATCTAATATATTTTCAAGGTTTACAAGAGTTGTAAGAGATCTTTCAAAGAAATTAAATAAGATTGTAAATCTTAAAATGGAAGGAGAAGAAACTGAGCTTGATAAGTCTGTTATAGATGACCTTGTAGATCCTTTGATGCATTGTGTTAGAAATTCAATGGATCATGGCCTTGAAACAGCTGAAGAGAGAGTTAAAAAGGGAAAGAGCAAGGTAGGTACGATAATTTTGCGTGCTAAGAATGAGGGTAATGTAATATCAATTGAGATTGAAGATGATGGGATTGGTATAGATCCAAAGGTCATTAGGCGCAAATTAATTGAAAAGGGAACAATAAAAGATGATGCAATTTACTCTGATTTTGAACTTATTAACTTAATTTTTGCTCCTGGGTTTTCAACAGCAGTTCAAGTGACAGACCTTTCAGGTAGAGGAGTTGGACTTGACGTTGTGAAAAAAAGCATTGAAAAGCTTAATGGAACTATTTTGGTGGAATCAGAAATTGGTCTTGGAACAATTTTTAAAATTAAACTACCATTGACGTTAGTGATTATACAAGGTCTTTTAGTAAAGTCGGGGTCTGAGACTTATGTTATTCCTTTAAATAATGTACTTGAAACTCATAGAATAACTGAGCATGATATAAAATTGCTTGAAAATTATCATGAAGTTTATAATTTAAGAGATGAAGTCATTTCTGTTCTCAGGCTTGATAAACTTTTTAACATAACAAGAGATGATTCATTGATAGAAAAATTTTTAATAGTTGTTAATACTAGCAACATGAAGACAGCAATTGTTGTAGATTCCATTCTTGGTGAGGAAGATTTTGTAGTAAAGCCTATTAAGGATAAATTTTCATCAAGCGCGGGTATAGTTGGGGCTACTACGCTTGGCAATGGTAAGGTTGTATTGATAATTGATGTTTTTAAACTTTTTGATTTACAAAAGGATACTAAGGAGTGATCTCTTGTGCAGATAAAAGAAATTTATTTTGGACCCAAAATTTTAGATGATAAAAATTCTAATTCTAAATTGACCAATTTTGATTTTAAAGTTGTTTCTTTTGAGCTTGGGTCGGATCATTATTTAGTAGACATTATGCAGGTTAAAGAAATTAGAAAATCTAGTAATTTTACTTATGTTCCAAATGCCAAAAAGTATGTTGCTGGGCTTGATAATTTACGGGGTGAAATAATTCCTATTATAGATCTTAGAATAATGTTTAATTTAGAATTTAATAAAAAAGATATTGAAGATATTATGGTTTTAAAAAACGAAGATCTTCTTATAGGGGTAATTGTTGATAAAATTAATAATGTTTTTTCAATAGATTCTAGCCTTATTCAAGATCCACACCCAGTTTTATCTCAGGATTCTTTAATAAACTATATAAAGGGCGTTGTAGATTATAACGAAAAGCTTTATATACTTCTTAATGTTTTTAAAATTTTTAATTATAGTGAAGAAGAAAAGTTATTAAAACCTGGTCAAAATTTTGTTGAAAAAAGCGACTTTGCAAGCGATTGTTATAATTTAGATATACTAGAAAATTCTAAGAATGATTTTTCCAATAAGGTTTCTTCAAAAAATGATGGTAACAATGAAAATTCAACTCTAAACAATACTGCAACTTTTAATTTGGAAAATATTAAAAAAAATCTTTTGAAATACTCGTTTAATCCTTCTTTGGTAAATGATGTGTTTTTGGAAAAAGTTGGAGTAAAATTTAATATGGTTGATATTGATTACTTGCCTTACGATAGTTTTTTAAATGAATTTTATTCAAAATCATCGGGAAGTTTGTGGGGAACTGATTGTTTGGAAGAATTTAAAAATGAAATTGTTGAGAGTCGCTTAAATTTTATGAATAACTTAAATTCTATTTTCAATGTATTGGAAATTGGTTGTGGTAGTGGAAAGGAGACTATGGCTTTAGCCAATGCTTTGTCTGAATATTATATAAAACCTTTTAAGTTGACTGCTATTGATAATGATTTATCAAAAGTTGTTGAAACTTCTAGGTTGGTGTTTTCAGAGTTAGAAATTGGCATTAGTGAAATTTATCGTAGGAATTCTTTTGAACAAAGTCCCGGAGTTTATAAATTTAAGTCAGAAATTCTAAGTAATGTTTTATTTGAATATTCCGATGCTCTTTTTTCAGATTTGCCTGATAATTTGGGAATGGTTTTTTTAAAAGATGTTTTATGTTTCTTGGATAGTAAAGATCAGATTTTAATTTTAAGTATCATTGCTTCCAAGGTTATTAAAGGGGCTCTTTTGGTTTTGGGAGATAACGAAGAGCTTAAAAATAATGATGTTTTTATAAAAGAGAAATCCACAAAATATTTTAACTTGTACAGGAAAGTCTAAAGGAGAAATTAATGAGAATAGATTATATAGAGCCATTTTTGGATGCTGCTTCTTCGGTTTTAAGAGATATGTTGTTTGTTGAGAATATAGAAATGGGTAAGCCCGGGCTTAAGTCGATAAATCAAAAGATAAAAGGTGTTTCTGTAATAGTAGGACTTGCTGGGTCTGTTGAGGGTAGTATAATTATTGATATGGATATAGAAACAGCCCTTTTTGTTGCTTCTAAATTAAATTTTGAAGAGTATGATGATTTTGACGATGAAGAAACAAAAGAGATGGTTGCTGCAACTCTAACTGAGGTTGGCAATATTATTGCTGGAAATTTTGTTACTACTTTGCATGCTAAGGGTTTTGTATTTGATATAACCCCTCCAGCTTTTATTTATGGAGAAAATATGAAAATAAGTAATAAAGGCTCTGAGGCTTTAATTGTTCCTTTTTCTTTGCCTGATGGTAAAATTATAGAAGTTAATATTGCAATAAGAGAGAGGGTTTGATATGAAAAAAATTCTTTTTATTAGAAGAGAGAGGTTAATATGATTCAAAAGACTACAATTGCTGCAGATTCTTCATCTAAGCCTAGAGGAATCAATTATGATACAGGCATTCCTTTTAATGTTTTAATTGTTGATGACTCTGTTTTTACTGTAAAGCAGCTTACTCAAATTTTTACATCAGAGGGCTTTAATATTATTGATACGGCAGCTGATGGAGAAGAGGCTGTGATAAAATACAAGAATCATTATCCTAATATTGATATTGTCACTCTTGATATCACTATGCCCAAAATGGATGGAATAACTTGTCTTTCTAATATTATGGAATTTGATAAAAATGCTAAAGTGATAATGATATCTGCTTTAGGCAAAGAACAATTAGTTAAGGATTGCTTAATAAAAGGAGCAAAAACATTTATTGTTAAACCATTAGATAGGGCAAAGGTCCTTCAAAGAGTAATGTCTGTATTTGTTAAATAAATTATTTATAAAAAAAAGTTCAAGCTTTAATTTTATTATTTTCATTCCCTTGGGAAAAAAATCATTTCATTACTTATTTTATCTAAATTCTTAAAAAAATAAGTAATGTTAAGGTTAAATATTTTTAGAGGTTCTGCATTATTTTCTATGTAAAGTTCTAATTTGTAAAATCCTTTTTTTGTATATATTAGTGAATAGCTTTTAAAAATTCCATTTATATTTTTGATTTTAAATATTTTATATTTTAAAAATTTTTTATCAATGAGTTCGCTTTGAATTAGATATTTATTTACTTCTTTGTAGTTTGAATTTAACAAGTTGTAGTTAGTTTTATTGAGCATTATGCTTTTTACAAAATGTTCTGTTAGTTTATAAATATTTTTTTCTATTTCGCTTGTTGGAAAATTGGTATAGTATTCTTTTTCTAAAATTAAATTGTAAGACAAATATTTTTTTATTTCTTCATCTGCTCTTTTTTCAATTGAAATGTCCAAAAGTCTGGCATTAAGTGGAAAATCTAACAATGCAAGTAGCATTATAATTATTTGAATTTTCATTTTATTTCCTGGTTTTTATTAATTATTTTTTTTACTTTTTCAATTTCTAAAGGTATTTTGCTTTTTCGTTTTGAGTTTAGTTTTTCTTTTAGCAAAAGATTGTTAAATGATTTTGCAAGTTCATATACTTTTTCTTCGCTTAAAGTGAAAGGAATTTGAATTTTTCGATATTCTAATGGGTCTTGTAAAATTTTTGTCATTAAAATAATAGGATTTAAAAAGCTTGCTTTAAAAAATTTATAAAAATTCATTAAAAAAATAGTAAATGATGCAAACAATGTAAATAGAAAAATTCCAAGAATAGAATCGCTTTTTCTTTGCAAATATTTATCTATATAAAATTTTGTTTTCTCCATTTCTATTACTCTGTATTCACTGGGGCTGTAGTAAACAAATATTTCGTCTGATTTTGAGTATATTATGTCATCTTTTTCCTTGATTATTAAGATGAAGGGATATTTTTCTTTAATGTAAGCTTTTTCATTTATTATTGATATATTTCTAATAATATTAAATTCTTGTTTTTCTGGTATTGAATTTACAATTTTTGAGCTTGATATTATTATAAAAAATGTAAATGGTATTAATAAGCTCATTGAAAATGTCCTAGCAAATGCTATTAGTATTAGGTTCTTTTCTTTTGAATTGTAATATATTTCTATTATTAGGTCATTAAACCTAAGAAGTCTTAAAAATCTTAACTTGAAAAGTGATAGCATTATTGGATTTAATATTGTTTCATGGGCGACAATTATGTTTTTAAGCTGATATGAGCTATAAAACGCTAAAGGAATAAGGCAGTGAATTATATCGAAGAATAGATTGTTTCTGACGTAGATTTCTAATCTTTGGGAAAAGTAGGCCTTGGTTATTTTGTATAAAAAAATGAAAATAAAAATTGTGTCAAATAGAAACCCAAGAAATATTAATGCAAATCGTATTTTGTATGGTAAAAAAAGAATTATTGAGAGTTCTTCGATTAAAAGTTCAAATATTGAAAAGATTATTATTGCTTTTAAGAAAATTGAAAATTTTTTTACCATTTATTTCCCTTAGCTATTTCTGATAATTCTTTAATTATTCTTGAATCATATTCTCTAGAGCCCGACTGTTTTATTGAAAACCAACTTTCATCATACCCAATAAAACCTTTAACTGGATTGTTTTTGTATTTTGGAGTTCTTGCTCTGGCTGAAAAAATGGCAATTAATGTTGAAATTGGAGACATTGTTTGTAAGGTCTCATATTTGAAAAAGCTTTCAATTATAAGCTTGGCTGTCTTTTCGTCTAGAAAATCGGTATCATTGCTTATTGCTTTTGAAGTGGATTCAATGTTTTTAGTAGTAAGTTCTATTCCTTTTTCAAAGCAGTATTTAATTACCAATACTTTTAAGAGAAGTAGTATCTTTATATAATTTTTTATGATGTCTGATGAATAAAGTGCTTTATTTTCCTTTTGTATTAAATATATTGTATAAGAGTTTTTTCCCTCAAATAGTTTGTTTATATAAAAAGTAATGTATCCATTGCTTATAGTATTAAAATTATAAAAGAATTCTTTTCTTAAAGATGAGTTGACTTTGACAAAGTTAAATATCAAATTTAAGTCGTTTTTTGTCAATTCTTTACTAAAAAGAGGCTTTACAATGTTAAAATCAATAGCTTCAATGCCAGATAAAACAAATGGCGTAATCATTATATCTGTTTTATCCTTGACGTATTGAATTAGGTCTTTTAGTTCTGATTCAAAATCATTTTTGATGAATGTAGCAATTGTTTTTTTGTTTTCTTTTAAATAGTTAAGCATTTCAATTTCTTTTTCTATAGCAGATAAACTTTTTATGCTTTCATGATTGAATAGATAATGATATAAATAAGGAAAATATGGTTTTACATTCATTTTATTAGGTCCAATAGTTCAAGTGGGTTGTGTATTATATGTTTTGCTCCACTTTCTTTTAATTCTTGAACACTTCTAAATCCCCAAGAAACTCCTATTGGTATAAATCCAGCGTTTAGTGCGGTTAGCATGTCCACATCGCTGTCTCCAATATATGCGATTTCTTCTTTTCGGACATTTAATTCTAATATCATATCAAGGGCATTTTCAGGATCTGGCTTTGGTGGAAAATTTTTTGAATAACCCCTGATTTCAAAAAAAAATATATTTCCAAAAATATTTTTTACCAAATTTATTAATTCTTCGTGGTTCTTATTGCTTAAAATTCCAATTGGAATTTTAAGTTTATTCATAGTTTCTAGAAGGGTTTTTATGTTTTCGTATGGTTGTGTTTGGGATGAAAGATTTTTATTGTATTCTTTTACAAATTCTTTGTAAAGTTTGTCTTGTAAATTAGGATTGCTATGTTCAAGAGATAATAGCTTTAGAGTGTCTATTACAAACTTGTCAAATCCTCTGCCAACAAGGGCATTGAATTTGCTTAGTTCTATTTGATTGTATCCTAAGTTTGAAAGAGCAGAATTCATTGAGAATGCAATATCTATGATGCTATTTACCAGGGTTCCATCCATATCAAAAATGCAGGCTTTGATTTTCATAGTACTCTCTTTTATAATAGTTTATTTATTCTTTTATTTTAACATTAATTTGCTCTCTTTATTAAGGTTTTTATATTTTAAGCATTTTTTATTTATTAGTAATTAATTTTTATAGATAATTAATTTTGTTTATTAAAATTTAAAATGCTATTGAAAATATAAGCTTTAAGCTTTATTATATTTCATTAGAATAGAATATTGTAAGTCATTTGTTTGATATTTATTAGGATTAAAACTTGATGAAAGAAAATGTACTGGTATTAGAAAATATTACAAAAAAGTATGGTGATTTTATTGCCAATGATAATGTTTCTATTAAATTTAAGGCGGGCGAAGTTCATGCTATTCTTGGAGAAAATGGTGCTGGAAAGACTACCTTAATGAAAACTATTTATGGGATTCATCAAGTAAATAGCGGTCGAATTATTTTAAAAGGTCAAGAAATGAACTTTAAGGATTCAAGCGAAGCTATTCGAAATGGGATTGGAATGGTTTTCCAACACTTTATGTTAATTCCGCAATTTACTGCTGTTCAAAACATTATTTTGGGATATGAAAATTCAAAATTTGGTTTTCTTGATTACAAACAAGCTAGAAAAAAGATAAGTTCTCTTTCGGAAAAGTATGGTTTAAAGATAGATTTAGAAAAAAGGGTTGAAGACTTGAGTGTTGGCATGGAGCAAAAAATAGAGATATTGAAAGTTCTTTATCGAAATGCAGATATTATTATTTTTGATGAACCTACAGCAGTGCTTGCTCCAAGTGAAGTTGATGATTTTATGAATATTTTAAAGGTACTCACCCAAGAGGGTCATACTGTAATACTTATTACCCATAAAATAAAAGAAATTAGATCTATTGCAAAGAAATGTACAATTATGCGTCTTGGGAAGGTTGTAAAAACTGTTAATATTGCTAGTATTGATGACAAAGATCTTACAAAATTAATGATAGGAAAAGAAGTTACACTTCGCTCATCTAAAATTAAATTTGAAAATCATTTTAATATTCTTGAAATAAAGAATTTAAGTGTTAAAGATGAAAGAGGAGTTTTAAAAGTTAAAGACGTTAATCTTGATCTGAAAAATGGAGAAATTCTTGGGATATCAGGTATTGAGGGGAGCGGCCAGGAGGATTTAGTTGATGCAATTTTGGGTTTGAAAAGCATATTTAAGGGTGATATTTTGAAAAAAAATTCTTCGGGGAATTTGGAATCTTTAAAAGGTTTAACTATTAAACAAAGAATAGATAAAAAAATTGGCAATATTCCTTCGGACAGGCAAAAACACGGCCTTATTTTAGAATTCAATGTTATGCAAAATATTGGACTTAAGAGCTTTGATAATCCTGATTATTTGAGATTAAAAACAATTCATTCGAAGAGTAATTTTTATTTAAAATTCAATTTTTTCAATTTTATTAAAAGACAATTCAATAAGTTTAAAAGACAATTTGTGGGGTTTGATCTTAATATTTTAAGAAAATTGAGCAATCAACTTGTAAGTTATTTTGATATTAGACCAAGAGATATTTTAAGCAAGGTAAAGCATTTATCCGGAGGTAATCAACAAAAAGTTATTATTGCTCGTGAGATTAGTTTAGAGCCAGATATTCTTTTGGCTATTCAGCCTACAAGAGGCCTTGATGTTGGAGCTGTTGAGAATATTTATAAAAGAATAATAGAGCAAAGAGATGCGGGTAGATCTGTTTTATTGGTTTCTCTTGAACTTGATGAGCTTGTTAATGTTTGTGACAGGATAGCTGTAATGCATGGCGGAAGGATAGTGGGCATTTTAGAGGACAATTTTGATATTGATGTTATTGGTAAAATGATGATAGGCTTAAGCTAAATGGCAATTAGTAAAAACGTATTTAGTAAATTTATTTTGAAATTTTTAAATTCTTCAGCATTTGTTAGTGTATTTGCTCTATTTGTTGGATTTTTAATTGTTGGGCTAGTGGTGATGGGGCTTGGTCATTCTCCTTTTAGAATGTATTTTATAATATTAGAAATTATTTTTTCTTCTCCCAAGCATTTAGGTTATGTTTTAAGTTATGCAGCTCCTTTGATTTTTACAGGTCTTTCTATTGGTATTTCTTTAAAAGCGGGTCTTTTTAATATTGGGGTTGAAGGTCAGTTTATACTAGGATCTATTGTTGCTTTAATAGCATCAGTTTTACTTGATTTGCCCCCAATTTTACATGTAATTACTATTTTTATTATTACTTTTTTAGCCTCAGGCAGTTTAGGAATTTTAATCGGATATTTAAAAGCCAAATTCAATATTAGCGAAGTGATTTCAGGAATAATGTTTAATTGGATATTATTTCATTTAAATAATATAATTTTAGATTTTAGTTTTATTAAAAGAGATAATAGTGATTTTTCAAAACCCATTAAAGAAAGCGCATATATTGATTTTTTAGGTTCTTGGAAGCTCTCACCAGAAGGTCTTGCTTATAGATCTTCTCATCCTTTTGTTAATGAGCTTTTAAAAGCGCCTCTTCATTTTGGAATAATTTTAGGTATAATTTTTGCTATTTTAATATGGTTTTTGCTTAATAAAACTATTATTGGATTTAAAATAAATGCCACAGGAAGTAATATTGAAGCTTCAAGATGTATGGGTATTAATGTTAAAGCTGTGTTAATTTTTTCAATGTTTCTCTCAGCAGCTGTTGCAGGTCTTGCTGGTGCTATTCAACTTATGGGTGTTAATAAAGCTATATTTAAGCTTTCTTATATGGAAGGAATTGGTTTTAATGGGATAGCCGCTTCTCTTATGGGAAACAATTCACCAATTGGCATAATATTTTCTAGCATTCTTTTTTCTATATTACTTTATGGAAGCAGTAGAGTTCAAAGTTTAATGGGTCTTCCATCTTCAATTGTATCTTTGATGATGGGAATAATTGTTCTTGTAATTTCTGCTAGCTATTTTTTAAATAAAATTGTTTTAAAAGGTGTTAAGCGTGTCAAATATAATAATATTCTTGATTAGTGAAACTCTAATAAATTCTCAAACCTTAATTTTAGCTGGTCTTGGAGGTCTTATAAGCGAGAAAAGTGGAATTATTAATATTGGACTTGAAGGAATAATGACAATAGGAGCATTTTCAGGAGCTACAGTTGCATATTTTACAAATGATCCATTGTTTTCAATTTTTGCTGGTGGGCTAGCAGGACTTGTTCTTGCTATTTTGCACGCTGTTTTTACAATTTTTTTAAAATCAGATCAAGTTATAACTGGAATGGCACTTAATTTTTTAGGACCTGCTATTGCTGTTTTTATAAGCACTTTGATTTTTTCTTCTATTTCAACTCCGCCTATAGAAATAAAGTTACCGATACTTTTTGATGGAATTTTAAACAAAACATCTTTTATTTTTCAAATTTTTGGTAAAAGATATTCTGTATACATTGCAATCCTAAGTGTGGTTTTATTTCATATTGTTTTCAAATACACTAAAATTGGGCTTAGAATTAATGCAAGTGGTGAAAATCCAGAGGTATTAGAGTCTGTTGGAGTTAGTGTAAATAAAATTAGATTTTTTTGCGTTCTTTTGAGTGGTTTTTTAGCAGGGGTTTCAGGTGCTGTTCTTACAACGGTGGTTGCATCAAGTTATGTGCAAGGGGTTACAGGTGGACAAGGTTTTATTGCTATTGTAATGTTAATTTTTGGAAAATGGACGCCTTTGGGAGTTTTAATAGGCAGTTTTTTGTTTTCATTTGTGAAAACTTTGGCAATTGTTTTGGCTCAATTGCCCTTTTTTTCTTTAATAATGCCTCCCAAAATGCTGGTGATTACTCCATATTTAATTATTATTCTAAGTCTTATATTTTTTTCAAAAAGAAATTGTGCGCCTAAGTTCTTAGGAATACCCTATAAAAAGCATTAGCAGTTAATAATAGTTTATAATTTGTTTTTCATGTTGTGAAAATTCTTTTAATTTTTTGAGAGTTTTTGATTTTTTGCTGTAAATTTTTTTTTAATACCCTTTGATCTTGAGTTTGTTTGATTAAATAAGTAGGTGATTTGTGAGGTAGTTTATTATGTTATTGAAGCTTAAATACAGGTTTGTTGGATTTTTATTATTGTTTTTAATTTTCATACTGTTGCTTTTTTCCACGATTTTTAATTTTGTTTTATGTGGTTATTTAGAAGATTACTATAAGCAGCTTACAAGGGCGCAAGTAAGAAGAGCAGCTTTTTCTTTGCAATCTTTTTTAGACACCCTACATGTCATAATCAATGGTGCAGCTTCTAATTTGGCACTTGAAACCATATCAGAATTTGCAATGTCTGAGAATAGAGGAAAAGATTTCTCTGAGTCGGAATTGATAGATTTAAGAAAAAATCCAAAATTTGTTATTGACTCTGTAAAGGTGAGCAAAAAGTATCGACAATACTTATACAATTTTATGGCCAATCTTAAAAATGATACCTTTTTTGAAGAATTCGCTTTTTTTGATTTTGAAGGGAGAATAATTGTTAGCACAAGACATGAGAATAATATGGATTTTGGGCATTCTGAGGCTAATACCAATTATTTTAAAAAAGCTATTGAGGATTATAGGCAAAACCAATTAAAATTTATAGGTTGGTATTCAAATCTTTCCGAAGGAATATCCGCAGAAGTTGCTATTAGGTCTAAACAAAGCGAAAAAAAAGCTTTTGCAATAATTGTACCTGTATATTCTCCAGAAGATAAACTTGTTTGTGGATATTTGGCCGGATATTTACTTAATGATATTGTAGCAGATAGTTTTGATAGATTTAGATTTGGTTTTTATAAAAGAGGCAATTTTATTTATGTAGATCCCAACAATATAGCAGTTAATCCTTTTGAAGAATACAATGAAACCAGCAGGGTTAGTTCTAAATTTTTAAATATTCTTAAAGATGTTTTCTCTAAGCCGCCTTTTCCATCAAACATTGCCAGTGAAGTGTCGGTTTACACTATTGATAGAATACTTTTGTCCGAAATGGGAGAAGATTGTTATTATGCAATGTTGCCCATAAGTAGTAAATTGGGAGAAAAGAGTGGAGTACTTATTGCTAGGCTTCCTTATAAGGATATTTACGGAGTAATATCTAGCCTAAGATTTCAGTATATTTTATATTCTGTCTTAGGCATTATAGCATTAAGTATTGTTCTTTCAATTAGAATAGACAGGATTATTAGTTTTCGTTTAAACGCAATTAGAGTTCTAGTTCAAGATATGGTTAAGGGCAATTTAGATAAAGATTATGCTCTTGATGATGATGAGAATACTCTTGATGAGCTTGGCATGTTAAGTCTCCAGGTTGTTAAAATGAAAAAAGCTATTTCTGTAGCAATTTCTAGTGTTTTGAGAAATATTAGCTATGTAAATAAGGCAAGTTTAGAAGTTGCCAGTTCAAGTCAAAATTTAAGCTCTAGCGCATTACAACAGGCATCTGCTCTTGAAGAAATGTCAGCTAATGTTGAGCAAATAGCCTCAGGTGTCAACATGAGCGCCAATAATTCTTATGAAACAGAACAAATAGCTTTAAAGACGAATGAAAATTCTCAGATAGGTGGTAGGGCCGTTGAAGAATCTGTTATTGCTATGCAAGACATTGTAGAAAAAGTTAGCGTTATTGAAGAGATAGCTAGAAAAACCAATTTACTTGCTTTGAATGCGGCTATTGAAGCTGCAAGAGCAGGAGATGAAGGAAAGGGATTTGCTGTTGTGGCTAGTGAGATTAGAAAGTTGGCTGATTTGAGTAAAATTTCTGCTCTTGAGATCGGGGAGTTAGTTGAAGATAACTCTAAGGTAGCAACTGAAGCGGGAGTGATCTTTAAAGAAATGCTACCTGAAATTGAAGAAACGGCTAATCTTGTTAAGAAGATTTCAGAAGGTAGCTCTAAGCAAAGCGATCAGATTGCTCAATTTAAAATGGCTTTAGATCAGGTCGGAGAAGTTGTTCAATCTTCAGCTTCAAGCAGTGAGCAGCTTTCTAGTATGTCTGATAAAATGTTAGAAAAGTCTAAGGAACTTAGAAGATCTGTATTATTTTTCAAAATTAAAGAATCTAAAATTGAAAATCCAGAAAATGATGATTATGATTTCAGGTTAATAGATTGTCCTGAAAATTCTTTTAAAGATGAAAATCAAAATTTGAAAAGCAATGGAATTTCTACTTCAAATGGCAGTGGGCACAATAATTATTCTTTAGATATTGAGAGCGAACCTTCTGTGAGAACTATTAATAAGCGAGTTGATCCTAAAAAAGCTATCGATATTGCTGATAAGGATTTAAATTTTGATGATGATTTTTCAGAGTTTTAGAATTTATTTTTTGTAAAAGAGGTGGTTAGTATGAAGCTTAAAGCTAGGATGTTGCTACTTGTTCTTATTCTGATAGCATTCTTTATATCAATTTTGTTTTTTGTTTTTGGAATGCTTATTAATAGTAAATTGGTGGATCAGCAGTTTAATCTTATGATAAATCTTATTGAAAGCATTAGAAGTTCTTTTAATCTTTACATCTCTTCAATGGAAGAGAAAGTTAGGGTTAGTTCCATGTATTTCAACTCTGCTGAAAAATTTAATGAGGCTAGTAAAATTAAATCCAAAAGGTTGAGCTTTATTTCAGATCAATCTGAAATTCTTATTCAAACCGGTAGTAATATGATGGTTACAGATAAAGAAGGTAAAATAGTTTTTACTACGGCGGTTAAGGATAATGGTGATTTTGGCAAATCTATTGGGGATAGAGAATATTTTACAAAACTTAAAGAGTCTAATAGTATTGTTTACAATTCCTTTGTCATGTTGGCAGATCCCGGGTCTATTGAGGAGTCTTTACTTAAAGATATCTCCAAGATAAAAAATAAAAAAGGTCAGATTCCTTACATATTAATAGGTATGCCATTAAGAGATTTTGAAACAGATAACATTTTTGGTTATTTTATGTTTCTTTATTCAATGGATTATATATATAGGTCTTTTAGAGGGATTAATTTTGGAATACTCTCTAGCGGTCGTGCGCTAGCTTATGATACTACGGGTAGATTGTTGGTTCATCATGCAGTATTGCCAGGTGATATTTTGACTGATATTAGTGCTTCTTATTCCAATATTATTAAGAAAACATCTGAAGATTTGTTGCAAAAGAATAAAGAAATTTCAACTGTTTATTATTATGATCCTAAAAGCAATAAGAAATATGTGGGAATTAGTCAAAAGGTGTTATTAAATTTGTCTAATAATAGATTTATTCTTTTAATGAGAACTTCAGAGGACGATTTTTATTACATGTCACGAGCTACAACTATAATCTTAGCAATTAGTTTTGTATTTACATTACTTATGCTTGCTATTGCAACTCTTTATCTTGTGAAAAAGTTAAGCTCTTCTTTGAATAAGATACTAGAATATTCTGAGCGACTTGCTTCTGGTAATTTTACTGCTGATATTAATTTTGGCAAATGGGATACTGTAGAGCTTTACAGTTTGTACGAAGGGCTTGAGCAATTGAGAACCAATTTTTCTTCAGTTGCAAAAGGAGTTGTTGAAAATCTAGATTACCTTTATGAAAATGCGATTCAAATAGCAAATGCAAGCCAGAATTTAAGTTCTGGTGCTGTTGAGCAGGCTTCTACTTTAGAGCAAATGACAGCAAATATTGAGCAAATTTCACAAGGTGTTTCTGAGAATACTGAAAATGCAGCTACTACTGAAAAAATTGCTGTTAATACTAATGAAAGGACTAAAGAGGGACATAAATCTGTTGTTAAGGCTATTGAGGCAATGACTGTAATTACTGAAAAAATTGGAATTATTGATGAGATAACAAGGCAAACCAATTTGCTTGCTTTAAATGCCTCTATTGAAGCTGCACGAGTGGGAGAAAAAGGCAAGGGGTTTGAAGTGGTAGCTGCTGAGGTTAGAAAGCTTGCAGATCAAAGCAAAGAATCGGCAAGAGAGATTATTGATATTGCAAACAGAAGTTTAACTGTTGCAAGTCGTGCTGGGGAAAATTTTGAACAAATAGTTCCTGGTATGGAACAAACAGCCAGACTTGTAAAAAATATTTCTAATGAAAGTTATAAGCAAAGTGTTCAAATAGAGCAATTTAAAAATGCAATAGAGCAGGTTAGTCAGTTAGTCCAAACTACAGCCTCAAGCAGTGAAGAGCTTTCTGCAATGTCTGAAAAGATGTTAGAGAGCGTAAAAGATTTAAAAGAATCTGTTGATTATTTTAAGATCGAAAAGTAAGTAGAAGATTGAAAAATCTTCTCTAACTTTTTTGTCGGATTATTATTCTATGATTTTAAAAATTTTAGCACCTCCTAGGCATTCTGTATTTTTATAAAAAATTGCAAATTGTCCTGGGGAGATTCCTTGATCTTTTTTGTTTAAAGAAATTTCCATTAAGTTATTTGTAATAAGTTGTAATTTGCATGAGTATTTCTTTTTGCCATGTCTTATTTTAATTTTGAAATTTTCAAAGTTCGTAGGTGTGTCGTTTATCCAATGTATTTCGTGAACTAAAAATTTGCGTTTTGCTTGTTTTAAATAATTTTCGTTATGGGATATGTATATAATATTTTTTTCTAGATCTTTTTCTATGACGAACCATGGCCCGTTGCTAAGCTTTATTCCTCTTCTTTGTCCAGCTGTAAAAAACCAATATCCGTTGTGAATTCCTATTATTTTTCCTGTTTCTTTTTCAATTATATTCCCCTTTTTCTCTCCAAGATGGTATTTGATAAATTCGTTATATTTAATTTTTCCTAAAAAGCAAATACCCTGACTATCTTTTCTATCTTTGTTGGGTAAATTTATGCTTTTAGCTATTTGCCTTACTTCGCTTTTAAGTAATGTGCCCAAGGGGAAGTATAGTTTTGACAATTGTTTTTGAGAGAGATGAGATAAAAAGTAACTTTGGTCTTTAATTTTATCTTTTGCCTGTTTTAACAAAAATTTACTTTCTTTTCTTTGTATTTTGGCGTAATGTCCCGTTACAACCAAATCATATTGGTTATTGATTTTCTCAAAAAATGCTCCAAACTTTATCCTTTGATTACAAAAAATATCTGGACTTGGGGTATTTCCATTTTTAAGTTCTTCAATGGTATAGCTTACTACTTTGTTATAATATTCTTTTTGAAAGTTTATTATTTCATATGGTACATTAAATTTGTTGCATATAGCTTCAACATAATTTAAATCTTCTTGCCAAGGGCAGTTTCCAATATAAGACAGTTCATCTTCAACCCAGATTTTTAAATAGTAGCATTTTATATTTGAATATCCTTTGTTTATAATTCTATAAAGGGCAACAGAGCTGTCGACTCCTCCAGATAAAAGTACGGCTATTTTCATAAACTTCCATTTTTAGGTTTTATTATATAAGATTTTGCTAATTTTTGTAAATTATAATATAATACTTAAGGCCATTAATTCATTGAGGAGTATATGAAAATAGGTATTAGTGATATTAGAATTTTTTTACCTTTAAATTATTTAGATTTTTCTGTTCTTTTGGAAAATCCTTTATATTCTTCTAATGAAGTTTTTTTAAAAAAAATCAATAGAGCAATAGATGCAACCTTGCAAAAAGGTTTTAGGTTTACCAGTCCTAATGAGGATAGTGTAACCATGGCAAGTTCGGCTGTTAAGCTTATTTTTGACAACAATAATCTTGATTTAAGCAAAATTAGAATGCTTTTGGGTGGAACTGAGACAGGCGTTGATCATTCAAAGGCCATTTCTTCTTATGTTTTTGGAGCTTTAAAGCAATCTGGTATTTGTCTGGGAAATAATTTTCTAACTTTTCAGGTTCAACATGCGTGTGCTGGTGCTGCTATGTCTTTGCACACTGTGGCAAGTGTTTTAAGCCATTCCAATAATTCTGAATACGGCATAGTTTTTTCTTCAGATATTGCGCATTATAGCAATCTTACTACGGCTGAGATTACCCAAGGAGCCGGCGCAACTGCAATTTTGATTGAAAAAAATCCAAAGCTACTTTCGATCAATTTATCTGAATTTGGAGTTTATACCGATGATGTTGACGATTTTTTTAGGCCTTTTGGAAGTGTTGAGGCTAAGGTGCGAGGTCAGTATTCAGTTGAATGTTACAATAATGCAAACGAAAATGCTTTAAGAGATTTTGCTTTCAAAAAGCAACTTAGTATGAAAGATTTATTTTCTAATTATAGGTTTGTTTTGCATGTTCCTTTTGCTAAAATGCCAATAGATTCAATGCATTATATTTTGAAAAAATATTATAGTGATGACGAATCTGTTAGAAATGCTTATTTAGAATCAATAGATTTTTACGATGGAGTTGAAGCTGCTATGGAAGTGGGGAATTTGTATACAGGTTCAATTTTTTTGTCTTTAGCATTTTATTTAAAAAGAGTATTTTCCAAGAAAGATATTACAGGGGAAAAGATATTGTTTTGTTCTTATGGATCTGGCAATATTATGATTATTTATGAACTTACCATCGAAAAGAGTGCTTTTGATGTTATTAAATTATGGGATCTTGAAGGTCTTATAAAAAATAGAAATAATGCAAATTTTGAAGAATATAAAGATTTTTTTCAAAATAAAATAGTTCCTGGTGAATCCAGGGGATTTTATTTAAAAGAACTAAGGAATGATGGATACCGAGTTTATGGGTATCGAGCCTAATATATTAGAAAATAAAAAAAGGCATATTGAGATTTGTTTAAATAAAAACGATGTTAAAAGTGGCTGTAATTTCTTAAAGTTTATTAAGCTAAAACACAATGCTCTTAGTGATTTTAATTTTTCCGAGATAAACATAAAAGAAGAGATATTTGGATACAATATTAGCATGCCCGTTTTTATTTCTTCCATGACAGGAGGCAGTAAAGAGGGGAATGACTTTAATAAATCTTTAGTTAGAATTGCAAATGATTTAAAAATTCCTATGGGTTTAGGTTCTTTTAAGCTTTTGTTTAAGTATCCCGAGTACATAAGAGACTTTGCTCTTAAAAGGTATGCTCATAATATTCCTTTGTTTGCTAATATTAGTGCTGTTCAGATTGTTGAGTTTGGTATTTCTAAAATAGCTGAAATGATTAAAAGATTAGAAGTTGATGCAATTATTGTTCATCTTAATGCAGGACAAGAATTGATGAATGTTAATGGAGACAGAAATTTTAAAGGAATAAGAGAGTCAATAGCTAAATTGTCAGACTTTTTAAGTGTTCCATTGATTGTCAAAGAGACAGGTTTTGGAATTTCGCCAAAAGACGTTAAGGAATTGTTTAGCCTTGGCGTTTCTTATGTTGATCTTGCAGGGAGTGGTGGAACTAATTGGATTTTAGTAGAAGGCATGAAGAGTCATAATCTAAACATTGCATCTTGTTTTTCTGATTGGGGTATACCTTCGATTTTTACTTTACTTAGTGTTGATGATTCTCTAAAGGCTAATATTTTTGCATCTGGTGGATATGAGACGGGCATGGATATTGCTAAAGGCATTGCCCTTGGAGCTAGGCTTATAGGTGTTGCAGCAGTTGTTCTTAGGGCTTTTTATAATTCAGGAGAAGATGCTGTATTTAGTCTTTTTTCTGATTATGAGCATGTTTTAAAAATGTCTATGTTTTTAAGTGGAAGCAAAAGTTTATCAGAGCTTAGAAATAATAAGTATTTTTTGAGTAGTTATTTGCTTGATGAACTTGGAGTCTTTAAGCAGTTTTATGGAACTTAGTAAAAATTTTAGACATAAAAGCGTTTTAGAAAAAAGGCAAGAGATAAAAAGTTTTTTGGAATTATCTTATAAAGATTTTTTTTATAATAATGCCAATGAAGATTTTCTTTTTAATATGATAGAAAATTATATTGGATATTTATCTTTTCCTATTGGAATTGTAAAAAATTTGAAAATAAATGGCAAATACTATTCTTTGCCAATTGCAACAGAAGAATCTTCTGTTGTTGCTGCTCTAAATTTTGCGGCAAAGATTCTTGAAAATGCTAATTTGAGGTATTCTTTGGATGAAGTGTTAGGAATTTCTCAAATTTATATAAAATCGGAAAAAGATTTAAGCAAAATTTTTGTTGGCCTTGGTGATAAAATTAAGACTTGGGTTGGTCCCCTTTTAACTAATATGAATCAAAGGGGGGGTGGATTTAGAAGGTTGTCAACTATGTACATTAAAGAGCTAGGTATTCAAAAATTAAATCTTTATGTGGATACTTGTGATGCTATGGGTGCTAATTTGCTAAATTCAATTGCAGAGCGTGTAGCAGAATCTATTTTTTTAGAATTCGGATATGAGTGTGTTTTAAAAGTTTTAAGTAATGATATTAGTGAATTTACAGCCAAAGCTAGTTTTGTTTTAGATTTTAAGCATTTGCTACCGGGTAAAGAGGATTCTTGGAATTTGGCTAAAAAAATTGAACTTATTTCTAGTATAGGTTTTTACGAAGAGGAGCGAGCTGTTACTAATAATAAAGGCATTATGAATGGAATTACAGGGGTGTGTCTTGCAACTTTTAATGATACAAGAGCTCTTGAGGCTTCTGTCCATAAATTTGCTTCAAAAAGCGGTAAATATCTCCCTCTTAGTAAATTTTATACCACTGACAATGCTTTAGTTGGAGAAATTGAAATTCCTTTGCAAGTTGGAACTAAAGGTGGGGTTATATCTTTTAGTGAAGCGTCAATTTTAAGTTTTAAAATTATGAATGTAAATAGTAAGAGCGAATTTATTGGTGTTCTCTCTTGTGTTGGACTTGCTAGTAATTTTGCAGCATTAAGGGCTCTTGCATTTAATGGGATTCAAAAGGGGCACATGAGATTGCATGTTAATAAAATACTCTGCCTTTTAAAGACAAAATATAATATTTCTGATTTTGAAAAAGACAAATTATTATTGGAAATGGAAAGAATGAATATTTATTCTTTTGATTTTGCTTTTAAAATTTTGAAGAAAATAAGGTTAGAGAATGAAAATAAAGTGTAAAGTTCATGCAAGCTTGGCTTTAATTAAATATTGGGGGAAGAAGGATATTTTTTTAAACATTCCAGCGACTTCCAGTCTTGCTGTTAGTGTTGACAAGTTTTATTCAATAAGTGAGCTTGAACTTTCAAATCGAGATGAAATAATTTTAAATTCAAAGCCAGTTATATTAAAAAATAGAGAAAAGGTATTTTTTGATTATGCAAGAAAAATTCTTAATGAACCAAATGTTAGATTTAAAATTAAAAGTAAAAACAATTTCCCGACAGCAGCGGGCCTTGCAAGTTCAAGTTCAGGCTTTGCTTCTATTGCTGCTTGTATTTTGAAATATTTTAATAAATATTCTTGTAATAGTGCATCTAATCTTGCAAGAGTGGGATCAGCTTCTGCGGCAAGGGCTATTTACGGGGGGTTTACTATTTTAAAAGAGGGTTCAAAAGAATCTTTTCAATTAAGAGATCAATCTTATTTTAATGATTTGCGAATAATATTTGCCATAATTGATAGTAATGAAAAAGAATTGTCTTCAAGAGCTGCAATGAATATTTGCAAACGGCATGAATTTTATTATGATGCTTGGATTGCCTCTAGTAAAAAGATTTTTAAAGACGCTTTATATTTTTTTTTAAAAAAAGATTTTATACATTTTGGAGCAACCATTGTAAAAAGTTATCAGAATATGTTTGCCTTAATGTTTGCATCTTCTATTTTTTATTTTAAAAATAGTACAATAGATTTAATTAGGTATGCTGCTGATTTGAGAAATGAGGGGATTTTTGTATTTGAGACAATGGATGCGGGCCCCCAAGTAAAGTTTCTTTGTTTGGAGGAAAATTTAAATACTATTTTAAAAGGACTTAAGCAAAATTTTACTGGCATTAATTTTATTGTTTCAAAGGTTGGGTGTGACTTAGAATGGATCTGATTAGTTTTTCTGTGCCCGGAAATTTACTTTTAATGGGGGAGTATGCTATTTTAGAGGAAAAGGGATTGGGGTTGGCAATTGCCATCAACAAGAGAGCATTTTTTTCTTTTAAAAAGAGCGATTCTTGGCGCTTTTTTAGTAAAAAGAAAGAAATAGACGATTTTTCTTTAATAGAAAATAGAAGCGATTTTGTTTTTAAAATGTTTGCTTACTTGAGTCAAAATTGTTTTTTTAATCTAGGGAATTTTGCATATGATGTATATATTGATACAAGTAATTTTTTCTTTAATGATGGAACTAAAAAGGGATTTGGTTCAAGTGCTGTTGTTGCTATTGGCATAGCGTGTGGGCTTTTTTTGGTTCACAATGCTACCAATGTTGTTGAGAAAGGTGAAATTTTTAAATATTGCTTGGAAGCTTACAGGCATTCTCAAGGAGGAATAGGCAGTGGGTATGATATTGCTACTAGTATTTTTGGGGGTGTTATTGAGTTTGAAGGCGGCTTTAATCCTAAATGCAGGCAGCTGGGTGGTGTAGGGTTTAATAATTTTTATTTGATGCAGGGTTTGCAAGCAATTAAAACTACTACGTCTATTTGTGAATACAATAAACATAGAGATTCTATTTTAGATTTTATATTGAAATGCAATTTGGAGATGAAAAAGCTTGTTTTAAATGTTAGCAATTCTAAATCCGCATTAATTTCTAGTTTAAGAAGGGCTAAAGAATTGGGATTGGCAATTGGAGAGGCAATAGGAGTTTCGGCAGCTTTGCCTTCAAGTTTTGATTACCTTTTGGGTCAATGTGATTTGATTAAAGCTTTGGGAGCCGGAAATGAAACTTTTTTAGTTTATAGGCCCAATATTGAAGCTTTTGATTTGTCAAAGATTATTCCAATTGTTTTAGAGCATGAAGGCATTAAGTTTGAAAGCAATAAATGCTAAGAATAAGAAAGCCTGCTAAAATATTGTTTTTAGGCGAACATAGCGCTGTTTATGGGTTCCCAGTTATTGGAGCTACAGTTCCAATTTATATGGATCTGGTTTATAGTGCATCTAAAAATTGGAAATATTTAGGAAAACCCAGTACAAGATTAAATAGCCTTATAAGTTTTATTGTTTCAAATTATAACAAAGTTAATCCCATTGAGTTTGATATAATTTCTGGAATTCCTATTGGAGTTGGTCTTGGTTCTTCTGCTAGTCTTAGTTTATGCTTTGCAGAATATATTACAAGTCATTTTGAATATAAGGATTGTAGTAAAATTTTGTTGGCAAATCAAATTGAAAACATTTTTCATGGCAAATCTTCTGGAATGGATATTAGACTAATCGATCTTAATGGAACTTTTTATTTAGAGAAAAAAGAAGATGTTTTGCATTCAAAGAAAATAAAAGATTCTGGTTTTTATTTTTTAATAGGAGCAATAAAAAGAGATTTAACAACTAAAGAAATAGTTGTTAATTTAAAAAAACATCTATTATCCAATGCTGATTTATTTGTTTTTATTGAAAAGCTTGGCCTTGCCGTAAGCAATTCTTATGTTTCTTTTCAGAATAAGGATGTGTATTCTTTAGCTAATGAAATGAATGTTGCACAATATTGTTTAAAGTGTTTGGGGTTGTCTAATGATATTCTTGATTGGCTGATAAGTGAGGGGATCAAATTGGGCGCTCTTTCTGGTAAGTTAAGTGGTGCTGGCAAAGGAGGAGCATTTATTTTTCTTTTTGAAAGCCTAATAAAAGCTAATACTGTGCAAAAAGAATTAAATAATATGCTTAAAGATTCTAAAATAGATTTGCTTTTACAGCTAAAGGTAATTGAGACTTAGATTATTTTTGGGCCCAGAGAGATTCGAACTCCCGACATCCTGCTTGTAAGGCAGGCGCTCTGACCAACTGAGCTATGAGCCCTTTTATTACTAATAAATAGTATACAGCATAAGCTTTAATGGTGTCAATTCTTATATTTTCTTTTTCCAAAAAGGACTACAAATATATCTATATTGTCAGCCGTTTTTAATCTATAGCCACCTATTTTATCGGTATCTGTATTAATAAGAGCTTCTTTGTGGCTTGGACTATTAAGCCATGCATTAACTACTCTGTTAAGTTCAATTCCTGATGCCAGTATTTCTCTTGTTAAATTAAAGGATTGATCGTATTTATGTATTCTTTGCATTGGGGTTGTGCCAAAAAGGGTGTGAGTTATCGTTCTATTTTCTCCCAGTTTAATGGCATATTCTTTTGCAACTTTTTCAAGGGTATCATCTATTTCTAGATGGTTTAGATTTAAATTTTTTCTCAATTCAGCAATTTCTGAATATAGAGTTTTCATATCTTCTTTTGTATCTATTTTATTCATTGTACTTAAATTGCATGCTTGAGATAAAAACAGCGTAAAAATTAAAATCAATTGTTTCATTAAATATCCTTTTTATTTATTATGGTATTAAAATTATAATTATATCTCATTATGTATTATAATAATTATATAAAGGAGATAGTTATGGAAAAGTATTTAAGCTATATAAAAAAGGATGATTTAGAATCAATACAATTAAAATTACAGGAATTGTTAGCAAGTTTGCATATTTTTTATTCTAATTTAAGAGGTATTCATTGGAATATAAAAGATACCAATTTCTTTGTTATTCACAAAAAAACTCAAAAACTTTATGAATATATTGAAAAAATTATTGATATTGTTGCAGAACGATCAAGAATGCTTGGATATGATTCTGAATTTAGGTATTCTGAGTTTATGAAAAAATCCTTTATTAAGGAGCTTGATATTGAATCAACTTCTAATTTTTTGCCTTCAATGGAAAGCATTGTTTGCAGTCTTACTGAGATTTTGAAGAATATTTTTGGAATGAGAAAATTAATTGATACTGCTGGTGATTATGGTACTGCTAATATTATGGATGATATCATGAGTGATCTTGAGAAACATTTATGGATGCATAAGGCATTGCTTGAAAATTGTGGTTGTTTTTGTCACGATGAGAATGAAAGCAAATGTTGCGAGTGTGATGCAAAATAGCAATTTTATTAAAAGGCTTAACTTGTGCTAATGAATTTATCTGCATTTAGGCTGTAGTAGTTGGGGATTTATGGGTATTAGAAATATTGGAATTATGGCGCATATTGATGCTGGAAAAACTACTACCACAGAAAGAATTATTTATTATACTGGCAAAAGTCATAAAATGGGAGATGTAGATTCAGGAAGCACTATTACTGACTGGATGCCTCAAGAGCAAGAAAGAGGAATTACTATTAGTTCAGCTGCCATTACTTGCCATTGGAAGGATTGTCAAATAAACATTATTGATACTCCTGGGCATGTGGATTTTACAGCAGAAGTTGAAAGATCTCTTCGAGTTCTTGACGGGGGTATTGTTATTTTTAGTGCTGTTGATGGAATTCAGGCCCAAACAGAAACTGTATGGAAACAGGCAGAAAAATACAAAATCCCACGACTTGCTTATGTTAATAAGATGGATAGAATAGGTGCTGATTTTTTTAAAGTTGTGGGAGATATTGAAAATAAATTTAAAACTATTCCTTTGGTTTTGCAAATTCCAATTGGAAATGAAAGCAATTTTGAAGGAGTAGTTGATATTATTTTAAATAAAGAGCTTCATTTTTCAATGGAAAATGGAATTCCAAAATTAACTTATAGTCAAATTAGAGAAGAATTTGTTGAAAGAGCAATTCTTTTTAAAAAAAAAATAATAGACATTCTTAGCCAATTTAGCGAAGAAATTACTCAATTATTTCTTGAAGATAAAGAGATTGGTTTAGATATTATTAAAAGAGAGATTAGAAGAGGTACTATTTCTAGATTTATTATTCCTGTTTTAATGGGAACTAGTTTAAAAAATATTGGGATAGAACCTTTGATTGATTCGGTTGTAGATTACTTGCCAAGTCCTTTTGAAAAAAGTTTTAGCGCTTTTTCTTTAGACACAAATAAAAAAATTTTAGTTGATCCTAATGAAAATAAAAAATTGTCAGCCCTTGTTTTTAAAGTTCAATATTCAAGCGTGATTGCTTCTCATCTTTATTTTGTTAGAGTTTATTCTGGTGAGATTAATCCTAATAAAAAAATTATCAATGCTTCAAATGGCAAGCGTGAAAAGTTTACAAAAATTTTTAGAGTTTTTTCAAATAAAAATGAACAAATAGATTTTGTAAAAACAGGCGATATTGGCGCTGTTTTGGGATTAAAGTTTTCTGTTACAGGAGATACTCTTGTTGAAGAGAATAATAATGTTTTACTTGAGTCTGTTATGTTTCCAGAGCCGGTTGTTTTAATGTCTGTTGAACCTGAAAGATCATCAGATGAGGCTAGGCTTAAGGAAATTTTTGAAATAATATCTAAAGAAGATCCTACCTTTAGTTATTCTGAGAGTAAAGAAACAGGGCAATTAATTATATCTGGAATGGGTGAATTACATCTTGAGATTATTTTAACAAGAATTAAAGATGAATTTAATCTTAATGTTTATACAGGAAAACCTCAAGTAAGTTACAGAGAAAGTGCTGGCAAAATTGTAAAAGAAGTTTTTGAGTTTAACAATATTTTTGCTGGCAAAAATATTGATTTTAAAATTGGAATGATCATTAAACCTTTGTCGCGGAGTGCGGGAAATAAAATTGATTTTGAATGTGGCATTGAACCTGTAATTAAGTCTGCAATATTGAGGGGAATTACATCTGCATTTGTAAGTGGAATTTTTGGATATCCCATTATTGATGTTAATGTTAGTATTTTTTCTATTGTTTGTGGGGCCAATAAGATTAGCGAGAGTGCTTTTGAGTCAGTTTCAGGATTTGCTTTTCATAGTATTTTTCAAAAATCAGATCCTATTAGACTTGAGCCAATAATGTTATTAGAAATTAGAACACCCATTGAGCATACAGGAGAAATTATTTCTACATTAAATGTTATGGGGGGTGTTATTCATTCAGTTAGCAATATTGGAGAGTATGACTTGATAAAATCAGAGGCGGCGTTTGAAAAACTTTTTGGGTATGCTTCTATTTTGAGAAGTTCTACTAAAGGAAGGGGCAGTTTTACTATGGAATTTTCTTATTTTAAGGAAAAAGTAAGTTAAAGTTAGTGGTTTTTAAGGCAAAATGGCTTTTCTTGTGTTTATTATTTTTAAATCTAATTAATTTTATTGATGAGTTTTTATGTAAAAATGATTTTATTCCCTTTTTTGTTAAGCTTTAAGTTTTTGATATTTTATGAATGTTATATTATGATGTAAAATGTTTTTTAGCCTTATAAAGGCATGTTTGTCTTTTAAGAATAGATAAAATATTGTATTGGTTTTTTTGATATGATATTTTATAATATTTTTTTATTTTAAAAATAAAGGAGGTGTATTATGCAGGGTGAAAATATGGTTTCAATTAGAGGCGGAAATAGAAGAAAAATTCTTCTTAGTTTGAAAAATATGCAATATTCAAGAACAGACCTAGCTCGTAAGTTAAGCTTGACAAATGCTGCAGTTACTATTTTGACCAATCAAATGATAAAAGAAAATCTTTTGATTGAAGTTGGTTCTAGGGTGTCTGATGTTAAAAAACATGGACGAAAAGAAATACTTCTCGATATTAATAAAGATTATGCGTATTCAATGGGAGTTATTATTTCTAGCAATTATTTTCAAATAGGTATTGCCAATCTTAAATGCGAGGTTTTAATAAGCGAGACTCATTCTTTTGAGCCCCCAGTTAGCGCTTATGACATTTTAGAAAAAATAAAAGATCATATGATAGAAATTATTTGGAAACATAATTTCTCAAGAGATAAGTTTATTGGCTTAGGCTTTAGTATTACAGGGTTAATAAAGGATAAAGAATTAGGCATTGTTAATGATAGTTATGGATCGTGGATTGAAAAAGATGTTCCTGTTAAGAGAATACTTGAGGAATACTTTTCACTAACAGTTTATCTTGAAAGTTATGTTAAAAATTTATCTCTTGCTGAATTTATGGGTAAGAATATAGATAATATTATGTTTTTTGATTACACAGATACTGCTGAACTTTCGATTTGGTCAGGCGGCAATGTTTATCCTGGTTTTAATAATAAATCAGGTATGGTTAGTCACATGATAATTGATTATGAGGGAGAAAAAAATTGTCCAACTTGTGGTAATAAGGGTTGTGTCAATATGCTAATATCTAATTTTGCTTTGCAGAGATTGATTTCCAAAGAGTTTATGAATGGTGAGATTCCCGAGCTTTATGAAAAGTATGAGGGCAGATTGAAAAAGGTTACGATATATGACATTTTTTCTCTTTATGAAAAATATGATTTTATAAATAAAATTATGCAAGATACTGTTAAATATTTGGCAATAATTATTATTAATATTCAAAGAATGCTTGATTTTAATTATTTAGTACTCTATGGTCAAAGTTTTAAATTAAAAGCTTTTTTTGATTTGTTGAAAGAAGAGATTAAAAAGCTTAATAAAGAGAATATAGTATTAAAGCTTAGTTCATTAGATACTGAAGTTTCTGTTGTTGGACCTGCTTCTAGTGTTATTTTTAATAAATTTTATTTGACTGGAGGAGATATTGATTAATATTGCCTTTTTTTGTATCTTATATTTGACAAGATTATTTTTGAGAATAAGGGTTGTTTTTAATGCTTGAAAGTTTGGGGTCAAATTTTAGAAATTTTATAAACTATCTTTCTGGAAAATCTACGATAAATGATAAAAACATTGCAGAGGCTATTGAGATTATTAAAAATTCTTTAGTTGATGCTGATGTTAACTTAAGAGTTATAAGGCGTTTTTTAAATTCTATAATTGAAGAATCCAAGGGAGTAAAAGTTTTAAGGGGTATTGATCCTAAATCTCAGTTTATTAAAATTGTCAATGATAATCTTGTTAAATTTTTGGGAGGCAAAAGTTATGGGCTTAGTTTACATCCTGCCAATAAGCAATCTTATATTCTTATGTTGGGACTCCAAGGTTCTGGGAAGACCACGACATGTGCCAAGCTTTCTTTAAAGCTTAAAAAGGAAAATAGAAAAGTACTTCTTGTAGCTGCTGATACTTTTAGAGCGGCGGCCGTAGAGCAGTTAAAAATATTGGGTGGCCAAGTAGGTGTTCCAGTATTTTCAATTGAAGGGGAAAAAGATCCTATTAAAATTGTTAAAGCGTCCATGAAGTTTGCCGAGTCTAATTTTTTTGATTCTGTAATAGTTGATACCAGAGGACGACTTGAGATTGAATCTTTGTTGGTTGAAGAGATAAAAAAAATAAAGGGGATTTTGCGACCCGCAGAAACCATTTTAGTAGTAGACTCTATGATGGGGCAAGTTGCTGTAAATATTGCTAAGGAATTTAATGAGAATGTTGGACTTACCGGTGCAATATTTTCTAAGTTTGATTCAGATACTAGGGGGGGAGCTGTATTATCTTTTAAAAGTATTTGTGCAGTTCCCATTAAATTTATTGGTGTTGGAGAGAAAATTGAAGATCTTGATTCCTTTTACCCAGAAAGAATTGCTTCTAGAATTCTTGGCATGGGGGATGTTGTTAGTCTTGTAGAGAGGATTCAAAGTGTTGTTGACAAAGAAGAGGCTATTAAGCTTGAGGAAAAAATTAATAAAGCCAGTTTTAATTTTGAAGACTATCTGAGTCAATTTAGGCGCATTAGACAAGTAGGAGGGTTTTCTAATTTTGTAAGTTTTTTACCAGGTGTTTCAAAATCAATGCTGAATAGCAATAATTTAAATGAAGAAAGTTTTAATAAAGAAGAAGCTATTATTCTTTCTATGACTAAAAAAGAAAGAATAAATCCAGTGATTTTGAATAATCCCTCAAGAAAAAAAAGAATAGCCATGGGAAGTGGAACAACTGTTTTTGATGTTAATAAGCTCATAAAAAAGTTTAGTCAAACAACTTTGATTATGAAAAAAATGAAAAACAAAGATTTTCAAAATAAGATTGCATCCCTTTTGGGAAAATAAGGAGGAATAAATTTGAGCGTTAAGATAAGATTGAAAAGAATGGGAGCTAAAAAAAGGCCTTATTATAGGATTGTAGTTATGAATTCTACGTCTCCTAGAGATGGTAGAGCAATTGAAGAGCTTGGTTATTATCATCCTGTTGAAAAGCAAAACCAAATAAAAATTAAGGAAGATAGAATGAAAGATTGGATAAGCAAGGGAGCAATTTTAAGTGATACAGTGAAAATGCTTTTGAATAAAAACAACTTGAATGCGAAAAGTCAGGAGGTTTAAATGAAAGAGTATGGGAATGAGATTGAACTTATAGAGTTTATAGTAAAGTCTCTTGTAGATAAAGAAGATGAAGTAAAGTTAAATGTAATTGAAGGGGAAAAATCAACTATTTTGGAATTAAGGGTTTCTCAAAGCGATGTGGGCAAGATAATCGGAAGACGGGGTCGTATTGCACGGGCTATTAGAACTTTGCTTGGAGCTTGTGCTGCCAAAACCAATAGGCGAGTGCAATTGGAAATTTTAGATTAATTTATGTTTATTAAGGGCGTTATATTATCGTCTTATGGAGTTAATGGGTATGCTAAGGTTAAAAGCATATCCAATAACTTTTGTGATTTTATTAATCTAAAAAACAATAAAGTTCTTTTAAAAAAAAGCAATAACTCCAGTGTTGAAGCTAAAGTTGTAGATGTTAATATAAAGGGTAATTCCTTATTTTTGAAGTTTGAAGAGATTGATACCCCAGAGGCAGTTAGGTCGCTGATTGGTTTTGAATTGTGGGTTGATGATTTGCTTGCATCGAGCTTAAAAGAAGGCGAATATTATTTAGGAAAGCTTATTGGCTATGCCATTGTTAATAACAATAAAAAACTAGGAGAAGTTGTAGCTTTCTTTGAATATTTAAATAGTGTATTTCTTGAGGTCAGAGTGGGTATTAAATTTTTCTTTATTCCCTTTTTGAGTATATATATTGGAGATATAAATGCTCAAGAAAAAACAATTGAGCTTAAGGTTTTGGATCTTTTAAAATGAAATTTACGGTTTTATCCCTTTTTCCAGCAATAATTAAGCCATTTTTTGAAAATTCAATAATGAAAAAAGCTATTAATAAGGGAATGGTAAGTTTTGAGCTTGTTGATGTTAGAGATTTTTCAAAAGATAAGCATAAAAGATGTGATGATTTGCCTTATGGGGGCGGTGCTGGGATGGTATTGAAGGCTGAACCAATTTCTTTTGCCCTTGAGCATGTAAAGTCCGCCAAGAAAACGACAATATTTTTAAGTCCCTCTGGGATAAAGTATAGCCAAGAGTTGGCTTATTCCTTGTCAAAAAGAGAAGAAATTGTTATAATTTGTGGAAGATATGAAGGAATTGATCAACGTATTATAGATTTGTATGTTGATTTTGAGATTTCTATTGGGGATTATGTTTTATCTTCAGGAGAGATTGCAGCTCTTGTTTTAATAGATAGTGTATATAGGTTACTAGATGGAGTAATAAATCCTAATTCTTTATTAGAAGAATCATTTGGTGTAAAAAATGGATTGCTTGAATATCCTCATTATACCAGGCCCTATAATTTTAAGGGGATAAAGGTTCCAGAAGTTCTTCTTTCAGGGCATCATGCAAATATAAAGAATTGGAGGCTTGTTAAAGCTAGAGAAAAAACTAAGAAAAATAGATATGATTTATACCTTAAATATTTAGAGATAATAGGAGAAGATAATGGATTTGATAAGAAAAATTGAAGCTCAGAATAAGAAAAATGAGACTTTTGTCTTTAATGTGGGAGATACTGTGAGGGTTGTTTACAAAATTATTGAGGGTAGTAATGAAAGATTGCAGAGTTTTGAAGGGATTGTTATTTCTTTCCAAAACAAGGGAATTGGCAAAACATTTTTGATTAGAAAAATTTCTTCAGGAATAGGTGTTGAAAAAATTTTCCCAGTATATTCTCCTATTATAGAAAAGGTTGAAGTTTTAAGAAGGGGAAAGGTTAGAAGGGCAAAGCTTTATTATATGAGGAATAGAATCGGTAAAGCTGCTATGAAGATAAAGGAGCGCCTTAATATTAAAAAAGTTAAGCATTAGTTTTTAATTATTTTAAATATTTTAGTAAATTAGGCTATAAGATGAATCAAATTAGATTGAGATTAAAAATTGTTTTTGATTGATCTTTTGTTTTGTAAATTTTTATTCAAGATTTAATAGAGTTTTTACTATTTTAAGAAATAATTTTGGTAAGCTTGGTCGTGTGTTTATTATAATTGAGAGCATTATTTAACCATTCTTATTAAATTTCAATGAGGGTTTGATTTTACTTTTGTCTTTAAAAAGCTAAAGATTTAAAGTTTTGATTTTTTGAAAAACTTTCAGGCTATGTGAGTGATTTTGTTCTTAAATATTTGTTTTTATTTTTTTGAAGAGTAAATATTTATTTTTTGTAGTTAAGGAGAGTTAATTTTGAAATATACTCAAAGTAAGTTCAAGAGTAGTAATTTTCAGAAACATAATAAACGTTTTTATGGTTTTAAGAATAAAAGATTAAATTCTGAGAGCAAAAGTCAAAATGTTGCCCCGCTAAACAGTTTTAATAATAAATCGACTGTTTTGAATGCAGATAAACAAAATGTTTTTAAAGGTAAATTTAGAAGAAAAAGTATAAAATTTAAAACAAGAATAAATCTTGATGTTGCTTGTGCTATTTGTGAAAAAAAAATAAATGATATTGTTTGTAGCATGTCTTTAAAGGTTGAAAATGAAGATAAACCTGTTCATTTTGATTGTGTTATCAATAAATTAACATCTGAAAATAATCTTTCAAGTAATGAAAAATTGGTTTATAAAGGTGCTGGTAAATTTTTTATTGTGGATACATCTTCTAGAGGAGAATATTTATATTTCAAAATTATTAAAGAAATTGAATTTGAAAATTTAGAAGAACAACCAATATGGCGTAAAAAAATTTTCAAAGATATTAATAGGGAGTTTAGGCTTTCTTGATATGAAGGTGGCAGTTTTTCCAGGATCTTTTGATCCAATTACTTGGGGGCATATTGATTTAATTAAAAGATCGTTGGCTATTTTTGACAAAGTTGTTGTTTTAGTAGCTAAAAATAAATCAAAAAAATATTTGCTAGGTGATATTGAGAGGTTTAGCCTTACAAAAGATGTTGTTTCGTCTTTAAATTTTTCAAATGTGTTTGTAGATAGGTATAGCGGGTTTATTGTTGATTATGCATTGATTAATTCTATTAAATTTATTGTTAGAGGAATTAGGGCTTTTAATGATTTTGATATAGAGTTTGAAAGATATCTTGTTAATAATAAGTTAAATTTTGAAATTGATACTATATTTTTACCAAGTAGTGCAGAACATTTATATGTAAGGTCGGATTTTGTAAAGGAATTAATGTTGAAAAAGGATGTTGATCTTTCTAATTTTGTTCCAGAATTGGTGTTTAATAGATTAAAATCTAAGTTTATTGACAAATGACTTGGTTAATATATATATTATTAAGATAATTTAATGTAGTTTAAAAGTAGTTAGGAGAAAGTAATGGCTGTTCCAAAATTTAAGCCTTCAAAATCTAGAAGTAGAACAAGGCGTAGTATAAATATGAGAAAAAAAATTCCACAATTTCAAGAATGTTCTAATTGTGGTAATCTTGGCGTGAGACATAGGATTTGTTTAAAATGTGGATATTATAGGAATAACCAATATCTAGAAATAGGTTTGTAGCTTGTAGTAAGGAAGGTGTATTCATGGATAATGATGAAATTTTTAGCAAGGTTAGGTCTATTATATCTGAGCAACTTGATAAAAAAGAAGATGAAATTACCACAGACTCTAGATTTGTTGAAGATCTTAATGCAGATAGTCTAGATATTTATGAGCTTTTGTATTTGCTTGAAGAGGCCTTTGATGATAAGATTCCAGAGAACGAAGCCAATGAATTTGAGACGGTAGGCGATGTTGTTAATTTTATTAAAAAGAGAAAGGGTTGATGAAAAAAAATTCTTCTGATTTTTGTTTGTGTAATGAAAGAAAAGCTCAATTGAGTAAATTTTTGGAGAATTTGAGCATTGATTTTAGTAATTTTGATTTATTGGATACAGCATTGTGTCATTCGTCGTATTCTAATGAGTTGGATCAAAAATCTAGTAATAATGAGAGATTAGAATTTTTGGGAGATTCTGTGCTTAATTTGATTATTACAGATCATCTTTATAAAACTTATCCAAATAAAAGTGAAGGAGAGCTCAGTAAGGCCAGATCTTATATTGTTAGTGAAGATTCCCTATCTAATATTGCTAGAGAGATTAATCTTGGTTCTTATATTTTGCTAGGTAGAGGAGAGGAGAGTAATGATGGTCGAAACAAAAAAGGCATTCTTGCAGATGCTATTGAAGCTTTTGTAGGCGCTATTTATCTTGATAGTGGGTTTTTAAGAGCAACAGAATTTGTGGTTGGACTTTTTGATATGTATATAAGATTGATGTTTAATAGGGGTGATTTTAAAGATTATAAGAGTTTGTTACAAGAATATGTTCAAAAGAAATATAAAATCTCACCAAGTTATAAGCTAGACAAGGAAATAGGTCCAGACCATGATAAAGTTTTTTGTGTGGAACTTTATGTTGGAGAAAATTTTATATCAAATGGAAAGGGCAAATCTAAAAAAGAAGCGGAAATGAGGGCGGCTGAAGTAGCTTTAAAAGCTATGGAAAACATTAACCTTTAAGGTTTTGATTTTTTTTATAAGATAATTTTTAGTATTAAGCTTGGGATTTTCAATTACACATCGTAGTAGCATATTTAAAATTTTACCTATATTTTTGTTTTCTATTTGTTCTAGATTTTGAATATCTTTTCCGTTTATTTTTAAATCTTTTAAAGAGAGAGGATTTTTTAGCAATTTTTTTCTTTTTATGTTTTTTATTATAAATAAATATCTTTTATTTTTTCCTTTGAGCGCTTTGTATATATCAATTATTTCTTTATAATGCTCTCTTGTGCTTTTGCTAAGCAAATATCTAATATCACTTAATTTTTTGACATTAAAAATATTGTTATTATCGATTATGCTTCTATAAAATAAAATTAGCTTAATTTCTTTATTTGAGAATTTAAGTAAAGTTAATTTTTCTTTTAGTTCTTTGATAGGTTTTTTAATTGTCAATATTGTGATTGCTTTTAGATAAAATTTGTTTTTATCAAGTAGAGCAATTTTTTTGATTACTTTTGTTTTTATTTCTAGATTAAAAAAATTTTTAAAAAAATCAACTTTTTTAAGATAATAAATTCCTTTTTGTATATTTATGCCTTCTAATAATTTGTGAAATTCATTTTTTATTCTTTCTTTTGAAATCATTAAAATATTTTCTTTTTTATATTTCATTGAAATTAAAGTATTTTTTTCAATGTTAAAATTAAGTGTGGATGAAAATCTTGCTGCTCTAAGTATTCTAAGGGCGTCTTCTTCAAATCTTTTGTTTGGATTTCCTATGCATCTTATTATTTTCTTATTAAGGTCTTTTTTCCCATTATAGCAATCTATTATGTTAAAGTTGAAAATATCCATTGCAATTGCATTAATTGTAAAATCTCTTCTTTCAAGATCTTGAATTAAATTTTTAGTGTATTCTACTTGTTTGGGGGCTCTGTTGTTTTCATATTCTTTTTCTATTCTGTATGTGGTGATTTCAAAGATTTTTTTATTAAAAATAATACCAATTGTGCCGTGTTTTATTCCTGTTTTAATGTTATTTGGAAATAATGTTATTATTTCTTCAGGAGTTGCATTTGTTGCAAAATCAAAATCGTAAGGCTGCTTATTAAGTAGTAAGTCTCTTAAAGCGCCCCCAACTAAATAAAATTCGTAGTTATTTTTTTTAAATATTTTACCAATTTTAATTATATTTGGATTGTTTCTTCCTAGATTCATATAAAATTATATTATAGTGTAAATAATTTTTTTCTAAAATTGATTTACAATTTTAATTTATTTGAAGTATGCTGTAAGTAGTACTTTATTTTTAAATGGTTTTATTGGGGTTTTATGAGTGGTAATAACAATAGCGTATACAACTCTATAGGTCAACTTTCAAAGGAGACTAAAAATAGGTTGATGAATGATATAAGAAAAAGTTTAGGTTTGAATTCTTCCGATTTTGTTTTGCCCAATAGTAGTAATGAGCCTTATGTTGATTCTCAGCTTGAAAAATTTCTTTCGGGGCGCTTAATGGAAGAATCATTTCTTATTAGAATGTGGTTAACTATTTTAAATTTTTTTCAGAAAGATAAAAGCAAAGAAGATATATATAAAGCTTATGTTATAAAAAACCTGGAAAATCAAATTAATGAAATGTGTAAAAATCCAGTAATAGATTTTAAGAGAGAATGTTTGCATGTTGGTTTTGTAGAAATGTTTTTTAGTGTTTGCCGATATTCAATGGAATTGAAAGAATTTTTTAGGAAATTAGAAAAAGGTGGTATTGTTGTTGAGCAAACTATTTTAGAAATTATTCAAAGCAAAGTTCTTAACTCTAAGAACAATTTGGAAGATTTTTTGGATGAAGGTGAATATGAGCTTTTTTTAAAAAAAGAAAAAACCCAAAACGATTTAGAAGAATCTCTTAAGGTCAAGATAAATGAATATATTAATTCTATTCCATCTAGTACTTACAAAATTGTCTCGGATATGTTTGAGTTTTATTATGTTTTTAATAGTTTGGCGTTTTTTCCTTACAAATCTTTTTTTTCATTTTTCAATGTAGATCTTTTAGATAGTGCTGAGAATATTAGCATTGTTGACTTTGAGGTTGGATTTGGAACCAGCTTTTCAAGTGTTAGTAAGTATTTGAATTCCTTTTTTGACATTTTGTATACATTAAAAGATATTGAGATAGATGAGGATATTGTTAAAAGCATTATATCAAATTATTTTTCAATATCTGATGATATTAGTAATTCAGAGATAATTTCAAGAGAAGATCATATATCTCGGGTAGAATATGTATTGAAAAATGTTTTATCTATTGTATCTAAGATTGTTGGCTTGTCGAGGACTTTGCCTTATTTAGATATTTTTAGAGTATATTGCAAAAATCCTGTTGTATCTCCTAAAAAATATGTACCCTTTTTTGATGTAAAAAATTTTTATGAGAATATTTTATTTTTAAATGTTATGGGTCAGGCTATTAAAAAGCGTGATAGCTCTTTAAAAGTTCTTGTTATCAAAGAAATAAAAAATCTTGTTAGAGATCCTAGTGTAATTTTAAATTTAAAAGGCGAGATTTTTAATGAATTAAATCTTGGTCGTTATAGTTTTAAAAAGTTATATTTTCTTAATGATTTTTTTAAAAACATATATGATGTTAGAATGATGGAAGTTTTAAGAACTATAAATAATGTCGTATTAATCAATAATCATGATTTGAGAAATATATATGTTGACATTGAAAATAATATTACTGCTTTGAAAAAAGAAATTTATAATATTTACTTTGAGATTGATTATAAAAATGAAGAGTTTGAAAGGTATAAAAGAGATGTTAAAATTGATGACTCTTATAAGGAAAGGATTTTGAAGTGGTGCTTAACAGAATCGGTTTCTATTGATAAGGTTTCCAATAGATTTGTAGATTATTTTATTGAGCTTAAAAAGAGGTGCTTGTCTCTGTTGGAAAATCATAATGTTTTTATTCGAAAATCTTTAACGGTTTCTTACAAATCAATGGTAACTGAAAATAAAACAATTACATTAGCCGATGTTATTGGCAATCTTTTGGAAATCATAAATCAAGCACTTTTTATAATAAAAAATTTATAAATTTCATGAAAGCTTTTAAAGTAAAAAATTTAAGACGTTTTTCAAATTTTATTAGAATTTTGGTTATTGTATTGTTTTTAAATTCTTTGCTAAGTTTGTTCGTGTTTTTGGCCGGTTCTTACAATATTTTTGTTTACAATTTTCAGAAATTTTATCTTGATCTTGCTATTATTTTAAGCTCTGTTTCTTTTGGGCTTGAATCTACTAGACTGATATTTTTTTATTTTTTGAAAAATAAAAAAATTAAGTATTATTTAATTTTAATTTTTAGTTTTATAATTTTTTTTATTGCTCTTGTTTTTAAAATTTTTCTTTCTGGTAATAAATAGATTAAGGAAGATTATATTAATTATTTATCATTATTCTATTGACTAATGAATTTTATTTTTATAAACTAACTATTAGTTTTTGTTTGCCGACTTAGCTCAGCTGGCCAGAGCAGCGGTCTTGTAAACCGCAGGTCGTCGGTTCGAATCCGACAGTCGGCTTTTATGGGGCGGTACCGAAGTGGTTAACCGGGGCAGACTGTAAATCTGTTGGCTTTGCCTACGTGGGTTCGAATCCCACCCTCCCCAATTTAGTGAAATTGTAAGCGATTGCCTTTTTACAATTTTTTGTTGTGATCTTTTAAATGTGTTATGTCGTTTCATTTTGATGCTTTTATTTTTGTCTATTTAGAAAAGTTATTATTGGTTATAAAATATGATGTTAGCTATCAATTAAAATTTTTAATTGATAGCTAAAGTGTAATTAGCAAAGACTTTTGTTTGGCTAGGAGATTCTTGTGCTTATTAAAATTGGGAAAGTGTTTATTCTTTTTTTCTTTTTAGGATCTATTTTGTCAATTTTTATATATTTTTTAAATTTATCTTCTTTGGCAAATGACTTAGTTTATGAATTTAATATTGAAAAAGGTTGGGGAGTTAAAAAAATAGCTAAAGAATTGAAAAAACAAAAGTTAATTAAATCCGAACTGCTTCTTGTTTTTATTTCATATATTTTAGGTAGTGATAAACAATTTAAAGAGGGGAGATATTTAATAAATGGCGATCTTTCTACATTTGAAATATATAAAGAGTTTTTAAAGGGATCTTCTAGCGTAAATATTGATGTTACAATACCCGAAGGGTATACTAGCAGAAGAATTGCTTTAAAGCTTAAGGAATTTTCTGTTATTGATGATGTTCAAGATTTTCTTTTTTTAATCAACAAAAAATCCTTTATTTATGAGCTTGGGCTTGATTACGACTCTCTTGAAGGATTTTTATTTCCAGATACTTATAAATTTTATAAGGGTATAGAAATAAAGAATGTAGTTCGCATGTTTGTTGATAATTTTTTGAATAAGCTTAAGTCTATAGGAGTTGTTCTTGGCGATTATTCAAGTAAGGAGCTTTACAATAGGGTAATAATAGCATCTATTGTTGAACGTGAATATAGGGTTAAAAGTGAGGCTCCAATAATGTCTTCGGTTTTTTATAATAGAATAAAATCTGGTATGGCATTACAATCCTGCGCTACTATTGAATATGTTATTACAGAGGAGCTAGGACGAAGTCATCCTAAGAGAATTTATTTTTCAGATTTAGAGATAGATTCTCCTTATAATACATATATTAATAAAGGATATCCTCCTGCTCCAATTTCAAATGCCGGTATTATTTCGCTGCAAGCGGCTTTTTTCCCCAAAAATACGCAATATT
Source organism: [Borrelia] finlandensis (assembly GCF_000181875.2). Classification (GTDB taxonomy): domain Bacteria; phylum Spirochaetota; class Spirochaetia; order Borreliales; family Borreliaceae; genus Borreliella; species Borreliella finlandensis. Next base: position 103,039 of record NZ_ABJZ02000002.1, read on the forward strand.
TATTTTTTGTTGTAAAAGACTCTAAGTTGGGCACACATCAATTTTCATCAGAATATTCATCACATCTTTTAGGGGCAAAAGATTATATTAAAAATTTTATTACTAAGGGTTAAGAAGTATGAAGTATTTACAAACTGTAGCTTCAATGAAAAGTAAATTTGATATTGTAGCTATTGTGGAGCAGTATATTAAGCTTGTTAAATCGGGATCTGCTTACAAAGGTCTTTGCCCTTTTCATGCTGAGAAAACTCCCTCTTTTTTTGTAAATCCTTTGCAAGGATATTTTTATTGTTTTGGATGCAAAAAGGGTGGAGATGTTATTGGATTTTTAATGGATATGGAAAAAATCAATTACAATGATGCTCTTAAGATTTTATGCGAAAAATCCGGTATTCATTATGATGATTTAAAAATAAGTCGAGGAAGTGAAAATAAAAATGAAAATAAAGACATGGTTTCAAAAATTTACTCTTTGAATTCTAGGCTAATTAATACCATTAAATTTTTTTTAAGTAAAAACAAAAAAGCTTTAGATTATGTTTTAAAAAGTAGAGCAATATCTAAGGAAATTGTTGATTTATTTGAACTTGGTTATTTGCCATTTAACTTTAAAAATGGTTTAGAGCTTCATGATTTTTTAGTTTCAAAAGGATACTCTTCTGAAGTACTTAGAAAAAGTGGTTTGTTTTCGAAAACGAATCCCAAAGTTTCTATTTTATTTCAAAGATTAATTTTTCCAATTAAAGACTTTAAAGGAAATGTTGTTGGTTTTGGAGGTCGAGATTTAGATGGGAAAGGTTCTAAGTATATTAATTTAGGTGAAACTGAAGTTTTTAAAAAAAGGGAGCTTCTTTATGGATTTTATGAGGGCCTTGAGGAGATTAAATCTACAAAATCAGTTATATTGGTAGAAGGATATATAGATGTTCTTGCCTTTTTTACATCTGGGATTAAGAGAGCTGTATCTACTCTTGGCACTGCTTTTTCAAAAGAGCACTTAGCTTTAATTCAAAGATATGCTGATGAGATAATATTTTCTTTTGACGGGGATGATGCTGGACTTTCTGCAACTTTAAAAGCTTATCAAATTTGTTTGCCGTTTAATATCAATGTTAGTGTTGTTAGAATGGATTTTGGTAGTGATCCTGCGGATGTTCTTAAAAGTGAGGGTGTAGACTTCTTGCAAAAAATTTTAAATAATAGATGTGATGCTTTTGAATATCTTTTGGATGTTTATTCTAATAAATATGATTTAAATAAAACTGTAGATTTAAATGCCATGATTAATTTATTTTTAAATTTGATAAATTTATCAAAAGTAGATACTCAGAAAAAAATTTTTTTAGACAAGCTAAGCAATAAACTTGGTATTGGTGTGACAACTTTATTGAAAGATTATTATAGAATAAAAGAAAGATTTGTAGTTGACAATAATAAAAGAAATTTGTATGCTCATAATGATGATTCTTATGAGAGGTATCTAATAGTAGCTTTGTTGAAAAATTTTAGTTATTTTAGCATAGTAAGGCGCAATATTATTGATAGTGATTTAATTAATGTCGATGCCAGAAAAGTTTTTATGTGCTTTGAAAATTTATTTGAAAATAATAAAGATTTTTCATTAATGGATTTAAAAAAAAAATTAAAGGATACCTATAAAGTTAGTGAAATTTTTTTTGAAGAAATTTTAAATTCTGAATTTGAAGTGGATGATGAGATGCTCATTCATATTTTACTTGCAATCAAGAGAAGAAAATTAGATTCTCGTGTTTTGCTTTGCAAAAAAAGATATGAAGGGGACTCTTTGGTAAATGCTAAGATCCAAATAAATGAGTTAATGTTTTTAAATATGCAGAGAAAAAATTTAAAAATCTACATAGATGATGTTCCAGGGAGTTAGGTTTTGTCGGATTTGGAAAAGAAATATTCGAAGCTGATAGAGGGTATTATTACTCATTTGGGAGATAGAAAATCTCTTAGTTTTAGTGAATTATCAAATTTACTTCCCGATGATATATTAGAACCAGAGATTCTTGATTGTATTTGTTCGGTACTTGAGGATAGGGGAATAGGTTTAGTTAATAAAATTTCGGAATTAGATCTGGTTGTCAGTGAAGATGGAAATGATGAAGAAGAAGAGGTTGAAATTGAATCTGATAGAAATTTTATGATTTTAGATGATGGTTTTCAAGGTGATGAGGAAGATATTGACATTGATGTTAAGCTGGATGATTGTGATGAGGAAGATATTTCTGTTAAGGATGATTTAGGTTCAGGGTATATTAAAAGCAATGTTTTAAAAGATAGTCACTCAGAAGATCCAATCAAGCTTTATTTAAAGGAAATAGGAAAAGAGTTTTTATTAACAGGAAATCAAGAAGTTGAACTTGCAAAGCAAATGGATTCTGGAGAGAGTATAATTGAGAATATTCTTAAGAATGAGGGACTTGTTATAGAAAATTATTGTAATCTTGTGAATACTATTTACTCAAGAATGGAAAGGGAAGAGTTTTTTAAAAGAGAAAAAGATAAGGATAAAGAGAGTAGTCCGGATTATTATAATAAAAAAAAAAGAATTGCCTCTTTTTACAAAATTCCTTTAAAGCCAATTCAAGATCGTTTAATAAGTTATGTAGATAATAAGCATAGGGTGTATGATCTTGGGGGGGATATTTTTGAAAAGAATTTAAAAAAGGAAAGATTAGCCCTAAAAGAGCTTTTGAGAGACATTCCTTTGTATCAAGAGGAGTTAAGGATTTTCTCAGATGATTATATTGATTCTGCTAACAAAATAAAAGATTTACAAAGACAGCAAAGAATAATTCTAAGCAGGCTGAAAATTGAAAAAATAAGAGATTTGAGGGTGCTTGGAAGAGATTTGACTATTGCTGAAAAAAAAATAGAGATAGAAAAATCTCTCAAGCTTAAAGAAGATGCTATTAAAGAGCAGATTACAGAGGCTCAGCTTGCTCAAAAAGAACTTGAGAGAATTGAGATGTATTATGAATATCCAACTGATAAAATAATAAGCATGTCAGAAGAGATTGCTAAAGGGAAGCAAATGATGCAGCATGCTAAAGATCAGTTGATTAAGGCTAATTTAAGGCTTGTTGTAAGCATTGCTAAAAAATATGCAAATAGAGGCCTTCATTTTTTTGATCTTGTTCAAGAAGGCAATATTGGATTGATTAAAGCTGTTGAAAAGTTCGAATATAAGAGGGGTTTTAAGTTTTCAACTTATGCTACTTGGTGGATTAGACAGGCCATAACAAGATCTATTTCTGATCAAGCTCGCACAATTAGAGTTCCTGTGCACATGATTGAGCAAATAAATAGGCTTAATAGAGAAACTAGATATTTAATTCAAGTTTTAGGCAAAGATCCCACAGATGAGGAGCTTTCAGACAGACTTGGATGGGAACTTAAAAAGGTTAAAACCGTAAAGAGTGTTTCAAGAGAGCCTGTTTCTCTTGAAACACCAATTGGAGAAGAGGAAGATTCTGTTCTTAGCGATTTTATTGAGGATAAGGCAATAAAAAATCCTGCAAATCACACATCTTTTGTAGTTTTGCAAGATCAAATAAGAGCAATTCTTGGAACTCTTCCTGAAAGAGAACAAGAAGTTGTAAAAATGAGATTTGGACTTGAAGATGGCTATTCTTTAACTCTTGAAGAGGTTGGACTTCATTTTAATGTTACAAGAGAAAGAATTAGGCAAATTGAATCTAAAGCATTAAGGCGGCTTAAAAATCCCAAAAAAACTCAAAAATTAAAAGATTATCTTGAAGATTTAAATTGAACAGGAGGATTGATGGAAAATAATATTGATACATTAAAAAAACTTGAAGTTATATATAAATTTAAGTTTGAGCTTGAAGAAAGGCGAAAAAGTATTCCCAAGTATTTGGAGGCGAAAAAAAATCAGATTGAGGAATTGTCGAGAGTTCTTGTTGATTTGCAACAAAAGTTTAAGGAGTATCAAAAAGAAGACTCTGCTTTAAAGTTAGATATTCAAGATATTAATTCAAGAAAGAGCAAGGCTGAAGAAAAAATTGATAGCATTAAAACGCAAAGAGAGTATGAGGCTCTTGAAAAAGAACTTCAGGTTATTATTGACGATGAAGTTACAATTAGAAAAAAGATGACACATGTTAATGGGCTTAAAACTAAAATAGAAAAGGAAATATTAGATGTCAACGAGAAGCACAGTAAAGAAGAGGAATGTTTTAGAGCTGAAAGCAGTAGTTTTGAGCTGGAGCTTTTAGAAATTGAAAAGAAACTTTTAGAAATAGAGAGTGAAGAGCTAAATTGTGCTTCTAAGATGAATGAAGATTTTTTATTTAAGTTTCAAAGAATAATAAGAAATAAATCAAATGGAGTTGTGCCTTTGGTTAACAATGTTTGCAAAGGTTGTCATATGATACTTCCTATTGAATTTGCAAATAAAGTAAGACGTGAGCCCAACGATATTAAATTTTGTCCTTATTGCAGTAGAATACTTTATTATCAGGATAAAGTTCAAATAAGCGATGAAATAATTCCTGGTAGTTTAGCAGATCTTGTTGAATAAAATTTATTAATTTGATACTTTTTATTTAAGCTGGCAGTCAGCCATCGCTTAGTTTTATAATTAAAGCTTAAGAGGAAAGTCCGAGCTCCAATAAGAACATAATGCTAGGTAATGCCTAGGGGTTTTAAACCTAAGAAAGTGTCGCAGAAAATTACCGCCGTAAAAGGTAAGGGTGAAAAGGTGAGGTAAGAGCTCACCGCTTATTTAGCAATAAATACAGGCAAGATAAACCTCATTGGGAGCAAGATCAAGTATGTAAGCACCCTTTGTTCTTGAGGACATGCTTACGGGTAGATCGCACGATTTTTTTAGCGATAAAAAAACAAGAGAGATGATGGCATAGTACAGAACTCGGCTTATGGGTGTCAGCTTAATTTCATTAACCTAAAAGAGAGTTTTAAATGGAAATAAGATATTTAAGATATATTTTTTACTCATTTATGATTTTCATTTTCATTTTTTTAATTTATTACATTTTATCATATTTTAAATCTTTTTCTAGTTCTTATTTAAAGGCGGGTCCAACAGAAGTTGATTTGCTTTTACTCTGGGATAAAAAAGAATATAAAGAAATAATAGATTATGCTGAGAATGATATTAAAAATCATAGATTTGATTTTAATTTGAATTTACTTTTGGGATTTTCATATTTTTATTATTCTTTAATAGTAAATGAAGGGTATTTAAAAGGAGAATTTTTAGATAAATCCATAGAAAGACTAAGATTTTTAATTTCTATAAATGATGGAGTCTCCATAAGCCCTTTGTATTACATATTGGGAAAGGCATATTCTCATAAAGGAGAGTTTTATAGTGAGCTTGCTGTAAAATTTTTAAAGAAGGCCTTAAATGCTGATAATTTTGATTTCATGAACATTAGAGAAGATATTTTTGAATATTTGGGATATTCGTATCAGCTTTTAAGAGATTACAAATCTAGTTTGAAGTTTTTTGAAAAAGCTTTTAATGAAAATAAATCCGATTTAGTACTTTGGAGTTTAGCTTATGTTAATTATAAGTTGAATGATATAAACAAAAGCATTGAGTATATAAAAAAAATAATAGAAGAAGAGAAAAGAAAATTATCAAAGGGTGAAAAAACGGATGAAAATTTAATTCAAAAGGTATATTTGCTTTATGGAGACATTCTATTAGATAAAGGCGATTATGACAGTGCTTTTAATTACTATAATAAAGTTCTAGAAATTAATAGTTCAAATTCTAGCGTTTATGTTAAAATAGGAGATATATATAGGAAGAAAGATAAAGATTATCCTAAAGCTAGAAAATACTGGAGAGAAGCTCTCAATCTTAATCCTTATTTAGAAGCAGCAAGAGAGAGACTTGGAATTACTTTGGAAGACTTTTAGGGAGGTTGTTTTGAATTTGTTTAAGTCTTTTTTAATAGATATTGGCATTGATCTTGGAACATGTAATACATTGGTTTATATTAAAGATTATGGCGTGGTTATGAGCGAGCCTTCTGTTGTTGCAATAGATATAACCAAAGGTAATAAAGTTGTTGCGGTTGGTAGAAATGCTAAAAAAATGCTTTGGAAAACTCCAGAAAATATTAAAGCTGTACGCCCACTTAGAGATGGAGTTATTGCTGACATTGAGAATACAGAGAAGATGATTAAGTATTTTATTAATCAAATTTTTTCTCGTAAAAAATTGTTTTTTAAGCCAAGAATGGTAATAGGTGTTCCCACCTGTATTACAGAGGTTGAGCGAAGAGCTGTAAAAGAGAGCGCAATGAATGCTGGTGCAAGAGAAGTTAAAGTAATAGAAGAATCCCTTGCAGCTGCTATTGGATCTGATATTCCTATTTTTGAACCTACAGGTCACATGGTGTGTGATATTGGGGGTGGAACTACAGAAATATCTGTTATTTCTCTTGGTGGCATGGTTGTAAGTAGAGCAATTAGGACTGGTGGTGACGAATTTGATGAGAGCATAATAAAGTATATGAGAAATTCTCATAATATTATAATTGGTCAACAGACAGCAGAAAAATTGAAAATTAAGATAGGAAATGTATATCCCGATATTCAAAATTTAAGGGTAGAAAAAATAGACATTAAGGGTACAGATGCTGTAACTGGTCTTCCTAGAAAGCAACTTGTTGATTCTATGGAAGTAAGAGAGTCTTTGCAAGAACCTATAAATGTTGTTGTGGATGAAGTTAAGCGCACTCTTGGTGCAACTCCCCCAGAACTTGCTACAGACATTGTTGAGCGTGGCATCATTTTGACAGGGGGGGGGGCTCTTCTTAAGGGTTTAAATAGACTTCTTTCAAAAGAGACTGGAGTTCCTGTTTATGTTGCAGACAATCCGCTTCTCTCGGTAGCTGTTGGTGCCGGGTTATTTTATGATTATGCCAATAGAATAGATATTAGTAAGAATATTTACAGTTTTATCAATGAATAAGTTATGAATTTTCTTGTCAAATTCAAGAATTTTATCAAAGTACTTTTGGTATTGATAGTTTCTCTTGTTTTTATGATTTATGATTCAAGCAGCATTCAAAAGAGAAGATCAGATAATTTTTTGTTTTTTACTCTTAATTCTTATATTCAAAGCAGAATGCATGGGGTTTTTAGTTTTATTTCCAATGTTTTTAAAACTGTAAATGAATACAAAAATTACAAGGACAAGATAGAATTTTATAAAAAAAGGATACAACAGCTTGAAATAGTCACTCAGAATATACAGTCACTAAGGCAAGAGAATGTTCGTCTTAAAGAGCAATTAAATTTTTATTCGTCAAGCTCTAGCGATTTTATTTCGGCAGAGATTATATATCTAAACTATTCAAACATATCGACTTTAATGGCTATTAATAAAGGATTCAATGATGGGATAGAAAAGGATATGATAGCAGTTGCATATCAGGATGGATTTAGTGGGCTTGTAGGCAAAGTTGTAAAGGTTTATTCTAATACTGCTAAAATTTTGCCTTTAACTAATTATGAAAATTTTGTGTCCGCAAGGATTCAAAGTAGTAGGTTTATAGGCCTTATAGAAGGCAATGGTTATGGTAAAAAACTTGAAATGAATTACGTTAATAGACTTGCTGAAAAAGATTTAAAAATAGGGGATTCTATTGTTACTGCTGGATTTAGTGAATATCCAGTTGGTATTTATATTGGAAAGATTACAAATTTTCATATTCTTGATTACAATTCTCTTTTAAAAATAGAAGTAGAGCCAGCTATAGTTTTAGATAAGCTTGAGTATGTTTTTCTTGTTAAAAACAACAAAGAGATTGGTGAATAATGGCAACATTTTTTACATATTTTATTTCTAGCGCATTTTTAGGCAAAATTTTTCAACACTATTTTGCAACTTATTTTTATTTTTCAATAGATATTTTTTTAATTTTTCTAGTTTTTAATTCTTTGAATTTTATTTTTAATGTGGGATTATTATCTAGTATTTTATATGGTCTTCTTATGGATTATTTTACAGGATTGCCACTTGGATTTTTTGTTTTTGGGTATACGATAATATTTTATTTTAACAATAAAATAAAATTATTCATGCCCAAAAATATGCTTAGCATGACAATATTTTTTATTCTTTCAAAAGTTATATTATGGTTTTTAGCTATTGTGTTTTATGATTTTGTAGACTTAAAATCTTTTAATTATTCAATTTTCAACCTTGATCTTATTGTAAATATAATGTCTATTAACTTTTTATATCCAATTCAAAATTATTTTACTAGAAATTTTTATTCTTTTAAAGAGGATTATTAGTGGGTGTTATAACAAATTTTAGATACAAGTTCGGCATATTTTTTTTAATAGTAATTATGGTGCTTTATTTGGCGATTTTATTCCAAATGCAAATTGGTAAGCATTTGTTTTATGACAGAGAAGCTAATGTTTTTTTATCAAGATTGGAAAAAATCAATGCCTCAAGAGGTGAAATTTTGGATTCTAATTCCAATGTTTTGGCAAATAATTTAACCATGTTTATCTTAAAGATAAGCTTACAACAGTATTACAATATGCCTGCTGCTACTAGAATTGAGATGATAGATTTTTTATCAAGCACTCTAGATATTGATAAATCAATTATTTTGTCTAAACTTCAAGAGCCTGGTGGATACCTTAAAGATGTTGAAATAATTGAACTTACCCCAAAGATGCTTTTCAAAATTTCTGAAAAAAAGTTTTATTATCCTGCTCTTTTGTGGACCTATTCTTTTAAGCGTAACTATTTAGTTGACGATTCATATTCGCATTCAATCGGTTATGTTGGGCAAATAAATCAAAGAGAACTTAGAACGTTTTACAATGTTAGTGGATATGATAATACTTCTACGATTGGAAAGTTGGGCGTTGAACAAGTTTATGATAATTACATTAGAGGGCAAGAGGGATTAATAAAATACAAGGTAGATTCTAAGGAGAGAAGAATAGACGATGGTTCTATTATAAAAAATATGATGCCCGGTAATGATGTTGTGCTTAATATTAATAAAGATATTCAAGATCTTGCTAAGAATGCTTTAGGTAAAAGGTATGGTTCTGTTGTAGTATTAAAACCATCAACAGGCGCTGTTCTTGCTCTTCACAATTATCCTTATTATTCTATGAAAGATGTTTACAATAAAGATAATAAGGAAGATTACTCTTTTTTAAATAAAGCAATTCAATCTGTTTACCCGCCTGCGTCTATTTTTAAATTAGTTGTTGCTGCTGCCATTCTTGAAGAAAGAGTTATAGACAAAGATCGTAAAATTTATTGTCCTGGATATTTTAAAGTTGGAAATAGAATTTTTCATTGTTGGAAGCCCGGTGGTCATGGGTATGTTAATTTAGAAGAGGCAATTGCACATTCTTCTAATGTTTATTTTTATACACTTGGGCTTAAGTATCTTGGAGTTGATAGAATTAGAAAATATGCAAAAGAATTTGGGTTTGGAGAAAAAACAGGAATTGATTTGCCAAATGAAGTAGCTGGTCTTCTTCCTAGTCCTGAGTGGAAAGAAAAAACTTTTAATCAGCCTTGGGTAGGAGGAGATACTGTAAATTTTTCAATAGGTCAAGGATTTTTAAATGCTACTCCTATGCAGATTGTTAATATGGTTGCTATGATTGCAAATGAAGGTGTTGTATATAAACCTAGAATTGTAAATAAAATTTTAAAAGGTGGTACTAATAAAGTTGTTCTTGAAAATAAACCAGAAATATTAAGAAAGACAAATCTTATTAGTAAAAACACATTTAAACTTCTGAAAAAATATATGAGAAGTGTTATAACTTATGGTACAGCAAGATATGCAGTTCTTACCAAAGCTGTTAAGGTTGGAGGAAAAACAGGTACTGGTCAAACCGGTATAGATGGTTTTGAAAATAGTTCTTTTGTTGGACTTGCCCCTTATAACGGTTCAGCCGATAATCAAATTATTGTTTTTAGTTTGGTTGAGGCAAAAAGTAATGTGGATTGGTGGCCTGCAAAATCTACAGATTTAATAATGCAAGGCATTTTTGCAAATCAAAGTTATGAAGATATTCTTAAAGGTTATAGACCGTGGTATATTAGGTAGATTAATGGTTTTTAGAAAAAATTATGATTATTTGGCTTTGATAAGCTTACTTATAGTTTCTTTTGTTGGTATATTGTTGATTTATTCTAGCGATTATAATATTAGTGGATCTTTAACCAAGAATGAATATATAAAACAAACCCTTTGGGTAATTATTGGATTTTTTCTAATTTTTATAGTGGGCAAATATGATTTAAAATTTGTTTATAGCATGGTATATCCTTTATATTTTTTATTAATATTGGCTTTAATTTTTACTGCATTTTTTGGAATGACAGTAAATGGAGCAAGATCTTGGATTGGCATATGGAAACTTGGAGGTCAGCCTTCTGAATTTGGTAAAGTTATTATTGTTTTGACCCTTTCAAAATTTTATACTGAAAAAAAGGGTTATAATGAATTTTTTACCTTTATTACTGCATTTTTATTAATTTTTCCATCGGTAATTCTTATATTATTGCAACCCGATTTTGGTACAGCAATAGTATATTTAACCATTTTTATATTTATTTCTTTTTTTGCAGGAATAGATTTGCACTATGTTTTAGCATTTGCGTTGATAGGGTTTTTTTCTTTTGTTTTTGCAATTTTACCGGTTTGGTATGAGTATAAGGTGAATATGGGTAATGTATTTTATCTTATTTTCTCAAATCCTTTTTATTTTAGAGTAATAATGGGAGTGCTGCTTTTAATTCTTTTGATTTCTGTTTTAGGGTTTTTCATTTCTAAATATGGTTTGAGTATTAAAATAATTTATTTTTATGTATTTTTTGCAAGTTCTATTTTATTAGTTTCAATAGTGTTTTCAAAGGTTCTTTCAAAGTTAATGAAGACTTATCAGATTAAACGGTTTTTGGTATTCTTAGATCCGGCTATTGATGCTAAGGGTGCTGGTTGGAATTTAAATCAGGTTAAAATAGCAATTGGTTCTGGCGGTCTTTTGGGTAAAGGATTTTTAAAGGGACCTTATACCCACGCTAATTATGTGCCATCTCAAAGCACAGATTTTATTTTTTCTATTCTTGCCGAAGAGTTTGGGTTTTTGGGTGTTAGCACTATTTTAATATTATTTTTTTTCCTTTTTTTTAAATTTTTGATAATAATGAATAAAAGTCAAGATAGATATATGGCCTTAGTAATATCTGGAATTTTGGGACTTTTATTTTTTCATACCTCTTTTAATGTTGGAATGTCTTTAGGAGTTCTTCCTATTACTGGGATTCCTTTTCCTTTTCTTTCTTATGGAGGTTCTTCTACTATTACATTTTTTTTAGCAATGTCTTTTTATTTTAATATTGAATCAATAGTTGCTATGGATTGAGAATTTATTTTCAGGTTTTTGTTTTCTTATCTCTATTTTTTTAGAAAATTTTTTTGTATATTTTAATTTAGTAATTATAAATATTTGAGGTGCGTATTTTTGCGTAAAAGTGATGAGTGTGAATTTTAATTTTTTAATAAAAAGCGAAAGGCGAAAGGTATTGTTGTGAGCAAAGATTTAGATAAAGAAGATATTCTTTACAAAAAAAGACACTCAATAGCTCATGTTATGGCAGAAGCTGTTCTTGATTTATTTCCAAATACCAAGATTGCAATAGGTCCTCCTATTAAAGATGGTTTTTATTATGATTTTGAATTTAAAAAGCAGATTACAGAAGATTCTCTTTTAGACATAGAAAATAGAATGAGAGAAATTTTAAAGACCGGAAGTTCTTTTGAAAAAGAGATAATAAGCGTAGAACAGGCTCTTGAAATTTTTAAAGATGAACCTTATAAGATTGATTTGATTAAAAATTTTGATTTACAAAATGAAGTTTCTATTTACAAGAGTCACAATTTTGTCGATCTTTGTAGAGGTCCTCATGTTGAGAATATGAATAAAATTGATCCAAAGGCATTTAAGCTTACTAGTATTGCTGGGGCTTATTGGCGGGGCAGTGAAAAAAACCCAATGCTTACCAGAATTTATGGAACCTTATGGAATAATGAAAAAGAACTGAGATCTTATCTTAATTTGAGAGAGGAAATAAAAAAAAGAGATCATAGAAAGCTTGGAAAAGAGCTTGATTTATTTTCTATTCATGAAGAGATTGGGCCAGGACTTGTTTTTTTTCATCCCAATGGTGCCAAAATAAGAGCTTTAATAGAAGATTTTTGGAGAGAAGAGCACTCTAAAAATGGGTATGATATTCTTTTTACTCCTCATGTTGGTAAATCTTGGCTTTGGCAAACTTCTGGTCATTTAGACTTTTATAAGGATAGCATGTTTGCAAAAATCGAAATGGATAAAAGTGATTATTATCTTAAACCCATGAATTGTCCTTTTCATATTGCAATTTACAATACAGGTAAGCATTCTTATAGAGATTTGCCATTTAGATGGGCCGAGCTTGGCACTGTGTATCGTTATGAAAAGATAGGCGCTTTGCATGGTATGATGAGAGCCAGAGGGTTTACCCAGGATGATGCTCATATTATATGCACCCATTCTCAAGTTTTAGATGAGATTAAAGAAGTTCTTAGGTTTGCTATTTATATGTGGAGTAAATTTGGCTTTAGCAATCTAAAGGCATATCTTTCTACAAAGCCTGACAAATCTGTTGGCAATGATTCTGATTGGGAAATGTCTTTAAAAGTTCTTGAAGAGACTTTAAGCGATTTTGAAGTTCCTTATGAAATTGATAAGGGGGGAGGTGCTTTTTATGGGCCTAAAATTGATCTTAAGATAGTTGATTCGCTTGAGAGAGAGTGGCAGATGAGTACAATTCAATTTGATTTTAATCTCCCTGAAAGGTTTAATATGACTTATACCGCTGAGGATGGTAAAGAAAAAAGACCATTTATGATTCATAGAGCTTTGTTAGGATCTATTGAAAGATTTTTTGGAATTCTTGTAGAGCATTATGGTGGTGCGTTTCCTTTATGGTTATCTCCTGTTCAAGTAGTAATCATTCCTGTTAACAATATTGTCGAAGATTATGCTATTAAGGTTTTTAATAAATTTAAAAATGAGGGGATTAGAATAAAGCTTGATAATAGTTCCTCAAGAATGAATGCTAAAATTAGAGAATATCAGGCTAAAAAAATACCTTATATGTTTATAATTGGTGAGAGAGAAGCAACAGAAGAGAGAATATCTATTAGAACAAGAACAAATGAGCAAATAAATGGAATTAAACTTGATGAAGCTCTTAAATTTATTTTATTTAAAATAAGAGATAAGGAGATTTGATAAATTGAATAATTTAATCAAGGTCATTACCCCTAATAAAATAACATTAGCTAGAATTGCACTTTCCTTTATCATATTGATTTTATTTTTTTTGGAAAATGTATTTTTTTCGTATTTGTTTTTTGGAATTATTTGGTTTTTAATTATTTTTAATGAATTTACTGATTTTATTGATGGTTATCTTGCAAGAAGATATGGTCTTGTTAGCAATGTAGGTAAAATTTTAGATCCTTATGCGGATGTTTTGCAACATTTAACATATTTTGTTTTTTTCTTTTACAAAGGTATAACCCCTTATTATTTTTTTGTAATATTTATTTATCGTGAAATTTCTATTGGGTTTGTTAGGAATTTAATTATTCAGTTTAATGTAGTTCAACAAGCAAATTTTTTGGGGAAATTAAAGTCACTTCTTTATGCTGTTTGCACTTTTGCAAGCCTTTTATTTTATACTTTAAATCAACTGAACTTTACAGAGCCCGTTCAAAATTTTATTAGTTACATTTTAACTTTTGAATTTAAATTTTTATTTATTGTTCAAATTACATATGTTTGTGCTGCTTTTTTTGCAATTTTATCATTTTTAGAATATGTGTTAATATTTTTGAATGTAAAAAAATATGAAAATAAATAAGACATTCATTTTGCTATTTTTATTGACAAAATTTTCTTTTATTCAAGCTCAAGCAAATCAAATATTAACAGAAATTAGTCCTTTAAGTATTTTAAGCAAAAATGGGAAAGGAAGTGTTTACTTAAAAGTTAGCAAATCTTCTGATTATATTTTAACCTTAGATAAGAGTTCAAATTCCGATTTTGTTTTTAGAATTTATGATATTTCTAATAAAAAATATATAACTGATAAAGTAAAAAGAAGAGATTTTAAAATAAGATTAGATAAAAATTCTCTTTATGCAATAATATATGTTGGTACTAAAAATGAAAACATTAAGTTTTCGCTTACAGATTTAGATTTTTCAATTTTAAGTAGCGATTCCCTGAAAGCTAAAACATCTAAGATTGAAAAAGAAGATTTATTTTTTACTTTAAAAGATTTGCCTGTTTTAAATTTAACTGCCAAGCTTAAAAAATATGTATTAAGGATTTATAAAGGCAATATTTATATTGCTTATCAGTTAGAAAATAGCGATGATATTAAAGTTGCTGAATTTATTGAGGATGTTGGTTGGTTTAATCTTGATTCATCTGTTAATAGAAATATTACTAATATAGTTAATTTTGATTTTTCAATTAATTCCAAAGGAAATTTATATATTGCTTTTGTTACGAAATCGGGGGCTGATTTCGCCAGTGAGCTTGTAGTTAAAAAATTTAATAGTAGAAAATGGATTGATATTAGTCCTGGTCACATAGAAAATTTTGGATCTTTATTAAATATTAGCATTGATTTAAAAGATAGGTTGTATTTAGCGTATTTAAGGGAAATTAGGGGTGAATATAAAATTAATTTAATCTCGAATATGGGTTACGGAAGTATTTGGACCGATGTAATACATTCTTATTTAAGTAAAGGTGATTCTAATGTTAATTCATCAAACATTGGGTTAATATCTGAACCTTTTTTGGGCATTTTTTATAATTATAAGTCAAATAATGAGATTAAATCTGAATTTATTATAAACAATGAAAATGCTTGGGTAAATGCAAATATTCCTTCTGTTTATATGGCTAATTTTATTAAAGGCTTTTTTGATTCTAATTTTAATCAAATAATTATGAGTTTTGTTTCTGAAAATAGACCTATTGTAAACATTTGTCCTTTGAAAAGTAGTAGATGGATTAATATAAGCCCTAATGTTGAAATGGAAGGTTTAAGTACTGACATTGGGCTTTATAAAAATAATTTGTTTTTGGCTTTTGAAGACAATAATAATGTGAGATTAATTTATTTTAAGAATAAAAATTGGTATTTTTTAAATAAGCTTGAGAATTTTAAGAGTGATGTTAAAAGCCCTCAGATTGGAATTTATGGCAATCAAGGGCTTGTAATCTCTACTTTAAGCTCTAATTCCAATGAATTATTTTTTACTTTGATTTGCCAATGAAAGTAATTCAGAGTAAGGTCTAGTTTCGATGTTTTCTTTTAATCCAAATTGGTTGATTATGTTATCAATTTCTTTTTTTGCCAAGTCTATATCATTTTGATTGTTAATTATTTTTTCTATTTCTAAAAAAAACCCAAGATTTTTTATTTCGTTTATCTCTACATTTAAATTGTTAGTTTGATAAATTAAACTTTTTTTTATCTTTTTGTATAGCTTTTTAAATTTAAGCTCTTTTATAAGGGTTAAAAAATTATTAATACTATCTATTTTGAATTCTATCTCTTTATTAATTTCTACAGTATGGTTGTTGTCTAATATTTTTTTTTTAAATGTGACAATTTTTTCTAGAGTATTTAATTTTCTTATTCTTATAATTTTTTTTTGGTTTGAGTAATAGATATCAGTTTTTATTTCTTCTTTAATAAACTTAAATTTTTTATTTGCTAGCTTAATAATTCTTTTTAACTCTTTTGGAGGAATAAATGCTTTTGATTCTATTTCAAACATATATTAAAAATAATGTAATTATGATAATATTTCAATGTTAAAATATTGTGCTATATAAGATAAATTTTTAATAATTTAAACAACTTTTTGTATGATATGTTGAAATTTGAATTTAGCGACAGGTTTTTACTTTTTAGTTATTTTGTTTTAATTATGTTTATAGGCTCTCTTTTGTTGATGTTGCCTATTTCCTGGGAAGGTGATGGCAAATTAGCATACATTGATGCTCTTTTTACTGCTGTTTCTGCTGTAAGTATTACGGGCCTTACAACAGTTAAAATGGAAGGCTTTTCTACTTTTGGATTTATTTTGATAATGTTGCTGATCCAGCTTGGAGGACTTGGATTCATAAGTATTACCACTTTTTATTTGCTTATACCTAAAAAGAAAATGAATTTAACAGATGCAAGAATAATAAAGCAGTATTCCCTTTCAAATATAGAATATAATCCTATTAGAATTTTAAAAAGCATATTGTTTATAACTTTTTCAATTGAAATGATAGGTTTAATATTAATACTTATTTGTTTTAAACTTAGGGGAGCGAATATTTCATTCTTAGAGGCTTTATTTACGACAATTTCTGCTTTTTGCAATGCAGGTTTTTCTATGCATTCTGAGAGTATTTATGCATGGCGAGATGTTCCTGAAGCTATAGTTGTGGTCTCTATTTTAATAATTTGTGGTGGGCTTGGGTTTATGGTTTATAGAGATGTAAATAATACTATTAAAAACAAAAAAAAACTATCGCTTCATGCCAAAATAGTTTTTTCTTTAAGTTTCTTTTTAATTATAATTGGTGCAATTTTATTTTTTTTTACAGAGATGCATAAATTAAAAGCTGGTTATTCAATGAGTACTTTAATATTTAATTCAATTTTTTATTCGATTAGTACCAGAACAGCTGGCTTTAATTATCTTGATAATTCTTTAATAAGTGGAAGAACTCAAATAATTTCTCTACCATTCATGTTTATTGGTGGTGCACCCGGATCAACTGCAGGAGGGATTAAGATTACAACATTTTTTTTAATTGTATTAGCTGTTGTTAAAAATCAAAACGGCAATGGATATATTATTGGTTCTTACAAGGTTTCAATAGATAGTATAAGATTTGCACTTTTATTTTTTGCAAGAGCTATTTTTATTTTAAGTTTTTCTTTTTTCATGCTTCTTTTTTTTGAGGGAGGATCTGGCAATTGGAAGGTTATTGATTTAGGTTATGAAGTATTTTCTGCTTTTGGAACGGTTGGTCTTTCAGTTGGAGTAACTCAGGATTTGTCATTTTGGGGGAAAGTCATTATAATTTTTACTATGTTTGCAGGGCGAATAGGGCTTTTTTCAATGGCTGTTTTTGTTTCAAGAAAGTCACGTTTTGAAGAATTTACAAGGCCAAGGCAAGATATTTTGGTTGGTTGAAGCATATGAAAACATTTGTTATTATTGGACTTAGTAATTTAGGCATTCATCTACTTGAAGATTTAAGCAGGCTTGATTGTCAAATTATTATTATAGATACATCTAAAGAGCTTATTGAAGAATATGATGTGATATCTACAGAAAGCTTTGTTGTTGAGCAATTCACTAAAAATGCTTTGAAAAGAATAATTCCAGTAGATACAGACGCTGTTGTTATTGATTTTGATGATGATCTTGGCAAAAGTGCTCTTGTTACTCACTATTGTAATCTTTTAGGTTTGAAAGAAATATGTGTTAAGACAGAAAATAGAGATGATGCTGAAATATTAAAAACTCTTGGGGCAACAAAAATTATATTTCCAAGTAAAGATGCTGCAAAAAGATTAACTCCATTATTAGTATCTCCGAATCTTTCAACTTATAATATTATTGGGTATGATATTATTGTTGCTGAAACTGTTATTCCCAAGGAATATGTTGGTAAAACTCTTTTTGAAGCCGATCTTAGAAGAGAATGTGGGATTACAGTTATTGCTGTTAGAAATTTAAGTAATTCTAGGTATGAATTTGTTGATGGCGATTATTTTTTTTTAAAAGATGATAAAATTGTAATTTGTGGTAAACCAGATAGCATTGAAAATTTTACAAATAATAAAGATTTAATTAAAGATTTAATTTCAGGCTCTAAAGAGGATGAAAATTTAAATAAAGATGCTGAGAAAAAATCGAGATTTTTAGGGATTTTTAATTTTATGAAAATTTTTCAAAAAGATCGTAAGGATAATTAGGATTTAAGAATGACTAAAATTATTCCTGTAGCAAGTGGCAAAGGTGGTGTTGGAAAAACATCTTTTGTTGCAAATGTTGGTTATAAGCTTTCTAGTTTAGGTAAAACTGTAATACTTGTTGACCTTGATCTTGGTGGCTCTAATCTACATACGTGTTTGGGGGTTAAAAATAAGGGTGTGGGCATTGGTTCTTTTATTAATAAAAAGAGTAAAAGTTTTTCAGATTTAGTATGCAAAACATCTTATGATAAACTTTATCTTATTCCAGGTGATGCTCTTTATACGGGAACAGCTAATCTTCCTTTTTCTATTAAGAAAAAGATTATAGAATCTATTCAAAAAGATCTTATTGCCGATTTTATTTTTTTAGATTTGGGATCTGGAACTTCTTATAATACAATAGATTTCTATTTGGCATCTTACAGCGGTGTAATTGTTACAATCCCAGAAACCCCCTCCATACTTAATGCTTATTCTTTTTTAAAGAATGCTCTTTATCGTCTTTTATATTTAGGATTTCCGCAAAAAAGCCCCGAACGGGATTATATTGGTAATTTTTTTAAAGATAAGATTGAAGGGACAAACCTTGGATTTAAAGATTTGGTTGTTGGGATTGAGCTTATTTCTTTGAGCTCTTCTTTGAAAGTTAAGAGGATGATGAATAATTTTTATCCTAGAGTGGTGCTAAATAGAATAGAAACTAGTGAAGAGATTGCTATGTGTGAAAATTTGATTAATGTTGTTAAGAATAATATTAATATACCAATAGAGTTTATAGGTTTTGTGCCTTTTGCAAAAAGTTTCAGAGAGGCTATTAATAATAGAGTTCCATTTATTGATTTTGAGAAAAATTCAAAGTTGAATAAATATTTTGAATTCATAGCTGGTAATTTAATTAAATCTCCTATTGAAGGGTCTCCTTATATTTACGATGACATATACGATATGATTAAAGATCAAAGTCGATTTATTAGAAAATAATTAGGCTATAATTCTATAAAGGAGTATTTGGTGTATAGAATTAAAAATGAAAATTTAGATTTTAAAATAGATAGCTTGGGAGAATGCAAGCAAAACAATCCTTTGATTGATTTTTATGCTAGTGAAGGTTATTCCCATTTTGTTAATGAAAAAAATAAAATCAAGTTTAGTGTATATAGAAATGAGGATAAGGGAGATAGGTATGAAGATGTTCTTTTAGAAAAAGCTGGGCCTAGAGAAAAAATTTATTTTGTGCCCAGGCATGTTAAAGCTGCTATTACTACTTGTGGTGGGCTTTGTCCTGGCTTTAACGATGTTATTCGCTCTATTGTGCGAACTTTATGGAAAATATATGGGGTTCGCAATATTTATGGAGTAAAATTTGGATATCAAGGGCTTCTTCCTGAGTCAAATTCACCTTTTATTAATCTTAATCCAGATGTTGTTGATGATATTAATAAATTTGGAGGCACTATTCTTGGTTCTTCAAGGGGCGGTATTAAGCCTGTGGAAATAGTTGATACTTTAGAGAGAATGAACATTAATATGATTTTTAACATTGGCGGAGATGGTACTCAAAAGGGGTCTCTTCTTATTGCTGAGGAGATAGAAAAAAGAAATTTAAAAATAGCAGTTGTGGGCATTCCTAAAACTGTAGACAATGATTTTATGTTTGTTCAAAAATCTTTTGGATTTGAGACTGCCGTAGAACAAGCCGTTGCAGCTGTTGCTGGTGCTCATTTTGAAGCTAATAGCGCTTATAATGGCATTGGGCTTGTTAAAGTTATGGGACGGGATTCTGGCTTTATTGCTGCTCATACCGCGCTTTCTTCTAATGATGTTAATTTTTGTTTAATTCCAGAACTTGATTTTGACATAGAAGGTCCTAATGGATTTCTTGTTCATCTTGAAAGACGACTTTTAGAGAAAGAAAGCTTAGAAGAGATTCCCCATGCAGTAATATTGATAGCAGAAGGAGCAGGTCAAAAATATTTTGATCATTTTCCTAAGAAGAAAGACGATTCCGGGAATTTGCTTTATGAGGATATTGGGCTTTATATTAAAGATAAAATTACAGAATATTTTAAAGCAAAAAATATACAATTTACTCTTAAATACATTGATCCCAGCTATATTATTAGAAGTTCACCTGCTAATGCCAGTGATTCGCTTTATTGTGCTAGGCTTGGTTCGAATGCTGTGCACGCTGCAATGGCTGGTAAGACAAAAATGTTGATTAGTTTATGGAGTACAAAATTTGTGCATATACCGATTAAGATGGCAGTAATTGATAGAAATAAGGTCAATCCAAATGGTTCTTTTTGGAGAGATGTTCTTTCAAGTACGGGGCAACCAATTAGCATGAAGAATTAATTTAATTCTTCATGCTAATTGGCAGCATTGCCAGCAATATTTAATATGTCCCAAGCTCTTGAGAAGGGTGGGGAATATGAGAAATCCATCATCCCCAGCTCTTTTGTTGTAAGTTTTGAATAGATTGCAATTGATAAAGCATGAATTCTTATTACGGCTCCATTTTTTCCTATTGCTTGTGCCCCAAGGATTATTTTGGTATTTTCCTCATAAATTAATTTAATATAAAGATCTTCTTGGCCTGGATAATAATTTGTATGATTTTTATCCTTTACAAAAATAGTTTTATATTTTATTTGGAACTTTTTTGCATCTTTTTCTGTAAGTCCTGTTCTTGCAGCTTCTAAAGATAGTATTTTAATTGAAGCTGAGCCCAATGTGCCTTTAAATGCCGTATGATTCCCAGCTAAATTTTCACCAACTATTCTTCCAAGTTTGTTGGCTGTTGTTGCCAAGGGTATGTATTCATTTTTTTTACTTACTATATTATAAATAGTTGCACAATCTCCTGCAGAAAAAATATTTTTTATGCTAGTTTCGCCGTACTCATTTACAATTATTGCTCCATTTTCAGTAGTTTTAAGCTGGTTTTCTAAAAATTCAGTATCAGGTTTTATTCCGGTAGCAAGTATAACAGCGTCAGCTTGATAAGTATTTTTGTTTGTTACTACTCCTTCTACCTTTTTTTCTCCTATTAAACTTTTTACAAACTCATTTGTATGAAGATCAATCCCTTTTTTTGTTAGTTCTTCTTCCATTATTGTAACTATTTCTTCGTCAAAGGAATCTATGAGTATGTGCTTATCTAGTTGAATTAATCTTACATTTTTTCTTTTATTTTTTGCTGCTTCTACCATTTCAATTCCAATGTATCCACCACCAATTATCACTATATTTTTAATCTCTTCTCTATCCATTAAATTTTTTATTTTTTGACCGTCTTCTAAATTTCTCAGCGTATGAAAATTTTCTAGATTGATATTATTGATTGGTGGAATAATAGGTTTTGCACCAGTTGCTATCATAAGTTGATCATAAGTATTGTTAAAAATGGTTCCTGTTTTTTGATTTTTTATTACAATTGTATTGTTTTTTGCATCTACCTTGATAACTTCATGGTTAGTTTTAACAGAGATTCCAGTTTTTTCGAATTCTTCTTGTGTTCTTAAAATCATTGTATTGGGGTTGTCAAAGAATCCCCCCACAAAGTAAGGCAGGCCACAGGTTCCAAAAGATACAATATTTGTTTTTTCATAGATAGTAATGTCTAGCTTTTTGTTTAAGCGGTTTGCTTTAGCTGCGGCACTAGTTCCTGCTGATGTGCCCCCAATAATTATTATTTTCATCATTGTTTTCCTATTTATTTGTTTTCAAGCTCTTTTTGGTTGTATATATTGTGGTTGAATTGTTTGAGCTGTTTAGCAGATATAACGCCTGCAAGCATTGAGCCTCCCACATTAACAGCTGTTCTTCCCATGTCAATTAAAGGCTCAACAGATATTACAAGTCCTACCAATCCCACTGGAAAGTTCATTGCTGAGAGCACCATTAGTGAGGCTGTTGTTGCGCCTCCACCAGCTCCAGCAGCTCCAAATGAAGTTATTATTATTAATCCAATAAGTGTGAGTATAAATGAAATATCTGTAGGGTTTATTCCCTGAGTTGGTGCTATCATTATTGCAAGCATAGCGGGGTGTAGTGCTGCACAACCATTTTGCCCAATTGATGTTCCAAAGGAGCTTGATAAATTTGCTATTCCTTCGCTTACTCCCAGATTTTTAGTTTGAATTTCTATATTAATAGGTATGGTTGCAGCACTTGATCTAGATATGAATGCAAATGATAGTGCTGGGAATATTTTTTTTATAAAAGTAATTGGGTTTAATTTATTTATTGCAATTAATGTCATATGCATAAGAAATGTAAGACCTATGGCAATGTAGGAAGCAATTACAAATTCTCCAAGCTTTATTATGCTTTTGATTTCGCTGGTTGCTGTAATTTTTGTCATTAAAGCTAATATAGCATAAGGCGTTAGCTTTAAAATTAAAGTTACTACACCTAATATTATGTCTTGGAGTGTTAATATTATTTTTTTAAAAAATTCTATTGATTCTGGCTTTTTGATAGATGTTTTAAGGGCGGCTATTCCTATGATAGCTGAAAATATCACGACCCCTATGGTTGAGTTTTTTCTAAGCCCTGCAAAATCTTCAAATATATTTTGTGGAATAAGATCTGTGATTTTTTTTGTGATTGTTGTTTGATTTAATATTTCAAGGCCTTTTTCCAATTTTTCACTTTGTAAAATTTCGATGGTTCCCGCTTGTAGTCCTTCGGCTGTTAATCCCAATGCTAAAGCAGTGAAAATGCCAATTATGGCAGCAATACCTGCTGTAAATACTAGTGTTAATATTACAAGTAGGCTCATTTTCCCAACATCTTTACTATTGGTTAGTTTTATTATTGCAGAGATTATTGATGTTATTATTAAGGGGATTATAATCATTTTAAGGAGCCTTACGTATCCATCGCCCAAAATACTTATCCAATTTATAGTTTCGTTTGTTATTTCTGAATTTGTTCCATAAAAATATTGAATGGTCATTCCAAATACTATTCCGATTGCTAACGCTATAAACACCCTTTTTGTAAAAGAAACATTTTTTCTTTTACAAAGATAAACTATGCTTATTAGAATAAGCATTATTATAATATTGATTAATGTATATAATATACTTATTTTATCCATTATTACCTCTTATATAAGCTTAGTGCATTCTTTTTTTAAACTTAAGGCGGTATATTCAAAAATTAATTAATCTTGTTTTAGAATTTTTTTAGAATAAGATTCTATTACTTCATCTTTAAAATTGTCATTTTTTAAAATTTGATTTGCAATAATTTTTCCTAGCTGAACTCCTTCTTGGTCGAATGAGTTTATATTTAATAAAAATCCCTCAAACATTACTTTATTTTCATAATGGGAGAGTATTGCTCCTATTGCATAAGGTGTTAATTCTTTTGAATATATTAGTGCAGAAGGCCTTTCACCTTGGAAATTTTTATTTTTATTGTTATTTTCTTTACCTTTTGAAAATGCTATTATTTGGGCTATTAAATTTGCTTTTAATTTATCATTGCTTGAGCTGTTATTAGATATTACATCTTCTTTAAGTTGTGTTTCATTAAAACCTATGAAATCCATTGGAACTATATCTGTTCCTTGGTGAAGCATTTGAAAGAATGAGTGTTGAACATCTGTTCCAATGCCTCCCCAAATTATTCTTACAGTTTTGTAGTTTATTGTTTCATTAAATCTGTTTACACTTTTTCCATTACTTTCCATTTCAAGTTGTTGTAAATGAAGATAAAAATTTTCCATTGCTTTAGAATAAGCAATGATGCAGTTGCTACTGTAATTTAGAACATTTCTTTCATATATGCTAATTAGTGCTGCTAAGAGAGATGCATTGTCTTTTACGTTTTTGTTTAATGATTTTTTGTCAGCCTCATTGGCTCCTTTTAGAATTTCTTTTGCAATTTTTTCTGTGAAGCAAAGAGTAAGCAGTGTAAGTCCAACTGCTGATGTTGGAGAGAATCTTCCACCTATTGAGTCATGCATGAAGAAATATTCAAGATATCCTTTTTCCTCTATTGCCAACATGCTATTTTTTAGTGTTATAATGACCATTTGTTTTTTGTATTCTTTTATGCCATTTAATTTTAATTTGTTTATTAAGAATTGCATATTAGCTTTAGTTTCTAATGTATTTCCACTTTTTGAGACAATAATAAAAAGCGTTTCATCAACATTAATGCTATTTAATACTTCTTCTGATTCGTCTGGATCAATGTTTGAAATAAAATAACCATGCATTAGGGCTAGATTGTGTTTTTTTGCATAATTTTTTATTGAGCTGTAAAGAGCTTTTGGTCCCAGGCTAGACCCACCAATTCCTATTTGAACTACATTTTTAAACTTTTTACCATTTGAACTTTTAATGTTCCCAGAATGAATTTGCTTTGCAAAATTATATATTTTTTCAAGTTCTGATTGAAAAAACTCTCTCATATTTTCTTTATTGTCTTCTATTACGTCCTTACCAATTTGCCCTCTTGTAAGGTGATGCAGGACTTTTCTATTTTCACTAATATTGATCTTTTCCCCATCAAGCACTTCTTTATATTTTTCTATTAAATTTGCTTCATCGCTTAAATTTTGAAAAATTTTAAGGTGGGTTTCATTAATTTGTTTTGAAGCATAGTTATAATGTACACTATCTCCTTCTATTGTAATGTCGTATTCCTTTATTCTTTTTCCAGTTAATGCCGTTTTGAGCATTTCTGGAGCAATACATTCAAGGATTTTAAAATTTTCAAGTTCATTAAGATTTTTGTAATTTAACATAAACACACCTCTTTATTATGATTTAAATTTTTCTATTTTTTCTTTTACACATGTTTTTAATTTTTAAGATAATAAATTTAAGGAATCTTATTATTATATTGCTTTCAGAATAAATTTTTAAGTAAGCTTCTCCCTCGTTTGCCTCGCTTCTTGTAAATGATTTTCTAACATTATTCTCATCAAGTTCAATTTCAAGTAAAGTTTTTTTGTTTTCAATTGAGATTACCTTTACTTCAACTTCTTTATAGCCTATTTCTTTTAAGGCCTGATATCTTCTAAGTCCTGCTATCAAGTTTTTATTTTTATCTATTATTATTGGATAAATTAATCCATGTTTTATAATACTGTTTTTAAGAGTTTCAATGTCTCCTATATTTTTTCTAATTCTTTTTTTTATTTTTATTTGATCGATATCTATTAACATATTGTTTTAATCCAATTGGATATCTTCTCCGTTGACGTCTTTATTGTTAATTTTTTCATTTTCATTGTTGTTTGAATTTAATTCTTTTGTGCTTTGTGTTTCTATGTTTGTTTCATTAACAATGACTTCGTCTTTAATTTCTTTAGTGTTTTCAATAAGCATTTCCTGGTTATTATTGTTATTCGCTGGATCTTGTTGTGAGTTTTTATTTTCTATTTCATTTAAGGGTTCTTTAATGTTCATTTCTATTTCATCTTCATTTTTATTTTCTTCATTATCATTAATGCTCTCAAGATCATTATTATTATTGTTATTAAAGCTTTCAAGATTATTATCAAGATATTCAAATTCAGGAGTGTCAAAATTTATTTCATCGTTATTATTAATCTCATCAATTCCATATATATTAAATTCTATTGTATTTTTAAATTCTTGTTTATTTTCATAATATTTTGATTTTTCAACTGGCTGGGTGCCGGAAATAAATAGTTCATTTATTATTTTTTCATCAGCAATTTCTTCTGGTAGTAGGCCCGTTTCTGCTTGTACGGGGATGCTAATTATTCCTGCAGGTTTTACAAAAACTTTTTTGGGTAAGTTTTTGTGATATTCTGCCATAAATTCTCCCCAACTAGGCCCCGCCAATCCTGTTCCTGTTCCAGATATTCCCAGTGAATATCCTTTTTTGTCAAATCCAACCCAAAATGCTGTTGTTATATAAGGAGAGTATCCTATTGCCCATCCGTCTGCCCAATTTTGTGTTGTTCCCGATTTTCCAGCAATGTCTGATTTAAAATTTTTGAGATTTGTATATCTTTGATTTGCTAGGGTTCCGTATTGAATTGTTGATTTCATCATATCTGTGATTATATAAGCGGTTTGAGGAGATACTATTTGAGTTTGGTGTTCTTTGTTTTTTATTTTAGCCAATATGCTTGCTTCTTCATTTGTTATTATTCTTCCAGCTCTGTCTTCAATATATCTTATCCCATAAGGTTCGATTTCGCTACCACTATTTCCTAAAATTGCAAAGGCTCTTGCCATTTGGATTGGAGAAACCGATATTACACCTAGCGCTAGTGGATAAACTTTTGGAAACGTTTTTTCTATTTCTTTTGGATCTGTTATTCCTAGTAGTTTTGAGGAGTAGCTAATTGCAGAGTCAAAGCCTAGCCTGTCTAATATTCTTAATGCCGGAATATTTAAGGACAAAGCCAATGCTTGGCGCGTTAAAACGTTACCTCTCCATTTGCCACCATAATTTCCCGGAGCATAAACTTCTCCGTTTTTATTTAGAAATGCTACTGGAGAGTCTGAAAACATTGTGGCAGCTGTTATCTTTTTTAGATCAATTGCGGCTGCAAAATATAATGCTTTGAATGCACTTCCAGGCTGAACTTTTGCTTGTGTGGCTCGATTAAATTCATTGTCTTTAGTATGTCCACTTCCCCCAACCATGGCTCTTATTGCT
This sequence comes from [Borrelia] finlandensis, assembly GCF_000181875.2. Lineage (GTDB taxonomy): Bacteria > Spirochaetota > Spirochaetia > Borreliales > Borreliaceae > Borreliella > Borreliella finlandensis. The sequence goes on from NZ_ABJZ02000002.1 coordinate 129,842, forward strand.
CCACTTGTTGTATCTATTGCTATCATTGCTCCTTCAGGCTGTGCAATAAGTTTTGGTGTTAATTTATTTTTGATAATATATTCTTTTGTTGCCTTATCTATTTTATCAATTCCAAGTATAGCTCCAAAACTTGCAATTAGATCAATATTGTCTTCGTAAAATTTTCTTTTTCTCAGTTTTTTATATTGTCTTCCATTTATTCTTAAATTTTTAATTCCCAATAAATCTGATATTGCATCTACTACAGGGACAATTTCTGAATTAATGATTATTGTTTCAGATGATCTATTTAAATTGTGCATTGTTCTTGCTTTATTAATCATATCGTTTGTAACTTTATCTGCATATTTTTGTGCCTCAAGATCAAGGGTTGAATATATTGAGTATCCATCTTTATATATGTTTGCACCATCTGGTAAATATTTTAGTATTTTTTGCCTTATATATTCAGAGAAATAAGGAGCTTGGTCTTTTTTGTTTGAAATTGCAGATGTATCAGCCATTCTGGTCCAATCATAATTTTGCCAGTATCCATTAAATTCTTTTTCAGCAATTTCAGCCTTGACTATTCCATTTGATACAACTTGGTTTAAAACTGCGCGCTGTATTTTTTTTGAAAATTCTGGATTATAAAGAGGTGAATAAAGTTTTGCGTTTGGAAGCTGGATTATCATCATCACAGATTCTGCTGTATTGATTTTATTTACACTTTTGCCAAAAAAGAATTTTGATGCTGCAACTATTCCATAATTTCCGTTTCCAAAATAAACTTTATTAAGGTACTTCTCTAGTATTTCGTACTTTGAGAGTTTTTTTTCAAGTTGAATTGCCCACCATATTTCATGTAATTTTCTCAAAATAGATCTTCTTGCTTGATTTGTGTAGAGAAGTTTTGCAAGTTGTTGGGTTAATGTGCTGCCGCCTGAAAAATATCTGCCAAGAACAATATTAAATGCGGCTCTAAATATTCCTATCAAGGAAAAACCTCGATGAGAAAAAAAACCAATATCTTCCCGTATTAAAAGCGTATTAATTAGATTGTCAGGCATTTTTCTCAAAGGCATTAATTCTCTATTCTCATCAGATATAAATTGAGTTATTTGTTTTCCATTAATATCTAAAAGTCTTGAAGGAACTGCTGGATTTACATATCCGAAATTTTTATCTTTTTGTATGTTTATAGTCTTAGATACTGCTAATGAGAGTGTGATAATAGAAAAGCTGACTGCGAAATATGTTAAATATATAAGCAGCCTATGCGCATTTATTTTTTTCAAATTAGGGCTATTCAATTTCATACTTTTTACTAAAGTATACTATAAGTGCATAAGAATTAATAATGTTATGGGTTGATTGTTATAGTGTAAAATTATTGTTATAATTTTACACTATATAAACAGCATTTTGTAAGTTTTGTTAATTGAAAGATGCTGTGAGAGGTGGATGATGGTATGTTTTTGATTTTAAGAGTAGATTTGTTGATTTTTGGCTAAGCGTGTTTATAGCTTAATTGTTTTAAACTTTTTTATTTGCGTAAAACTGTTTAAAACAATTTGAAGCTTTGTTTAGTATTTTTATATTCAAAAAAAGGAGAAAGGAGAGGTTTATGCTTTTATCTAGAAAAATAAGAGATTATGGGGCTAAGTATAGGGGTAAAGAGATTAAAATGAGCACAGAGATAAATAGTTTTTTAAATCTTCGCAATACTATCGAGATGAGAATAGGCTCTTATACTGCTTTTGGGGTAATTTATTCTATTTCTATGGATTCTCTTAAGCTTATTTTTCAAGAAGATACGGTATTGCCCGCTTTGGCTAAAAATAAAAATTTAGGCTCTATTCAACTTAAGAAAAATTCAGATTCTAAGAGTAGTGCAGCTTTTTCCCCTTTTTTGTCTGTGAAACTATTGAGTGCTTCTGCTTATTCTTCTTTAAATAAAGAATACAATTTATTAACATTGGAATTTTTATCTCCTGCACCAGAAGAGATTGCTATTAAAGTTGGAAAGCTTCTTGATTTAAAGCTTGGGCAAAATCAGAGAATTCATGAGAGGATTATTATTGATAAAGATTCTATTAGAAAGCTAAAAATTGATTCTGATAAAGCTTTTATCAAGTTTAATGGAGCAAAACATAAATGCTTAATAAAAGATTTATCTTATGGGGGCGCTTTAGTAATTTCTTCTTTTGATTATGGGGATGTCGAGGAAGACGCAATTGATTTGATTTTTAGTTTTGAATTTATAGATGGAGAAATTTTTATTGAAGGTAAATCAAAAAGCTTAAGCGTTATTCAGACGCCCAGCGGAAAGGTTTTTGCGCTTGGTATTGCTTTTGATGAAGACAAAATACCACTTGAGTATACTATGTTAATCCATGATTATTTCAATTAATCAAAGGATTGAAATTTTTCTTATGTGATTATGGGAAAATTTATTTGTAATATTTAAATTTAAGTCTTCTTGGTTGTATTTGCTGGTTTTGTTCGGGTTGGGGAGGAGAGGTGTGGTGTGTTTTAGTCTTTTGCTTTTGGCTTTAGGATTATTTTTTGTTAATGAATCTATTTGAACTAGCTTTTTTGATTCTATTGTTTATTGAATGTCCAAGTTCTTCGTCTTTTAAGAATTCACTAAGTATTTGTTTGTAGTTGTTTTCAGAATTTACCAACTCTTTGTAAAGATTTTGTGCATATTCCTCAAGAGTGTTAAATACTGTAATATTTTTTTTATCCCAAAAAAAATTAAATAAATAGGATTTTAGAGTAGCTTTTGTGATAAGTATTTTTGTATCTTTGTTTAAATATCTTCTTATGTTATCTTGACTTTTAAATAAATAAACGGGAATTTTTGGCTTGTAGTGTTCTATTATGTTTCCGGGTGATTTTTCTAGTTCTATTTTTGTTTCTGCGTAATTTACCGTATATTTTCCTTGAAGTTCATTTTCTATCATTTTTTTTGTTATTGCGCCTGGTCTTAATATCAGTACGTTATCTTTTAGGTCAAACCCAACCACAGTTGATTCGATTCCAATATTAAAGTCTTTGTTCTCTTCCGGTTTTATTATTCCTCTTACAAGCCCATTTAATTCTTTCAAGGCCATTTCGAAATTTGTTGAGCTAGGTCTTTTTGATATATTCGCAGACGGTGCTACTAGGGGGACTTTAGATGCTTTTATTAGGCTTAAAGCTGTTTTATTTGCAGGAATTCTTATTGCCACTGTGTCTAGGTTTCCACTTACAAATCTAGATATTTTTATTGATTTTTTAAGAACATAAGTTAAAGGGCCTGGACTAAATTTTTTGATTAGCATGAGGGCACTTTTGGGAATATATTCTGATAATTCTTTTATTTTTTTTACCGTATCAACGTGTACTATTAAAGGATTGTTGATGGGCCTTTTTTTTACTAAAAAAATCATTTTTACAGCATCTTCATTGTAAGCATTTGCGCCAATTCCGTAAACTGTTTCTGTTGGGAATACTACAAGTTCTCCCATTTTGATAAGTTTTGCTGCTTTTTGTATTTGGCTGCTGCTAATTATTTCTGTTGATATCATTTTTTAGACTTTTTTCTTTTTATAATTAAATCAAAAAAAATGTAAATAAGCAATTTGCAAGCTTAATTGTTTGTTGAAATATGTTTTTATATTATAATAAACATTATGAGAAATTTAATTGATGCCATCTTAAGAGATAATAAAAACTTTGTTTTTCTCTTTGTATTTTTTTTTATTGCTTCTCATTTAAATTCTGCCACAGTGGGCCTTGCTTCATGGTATGGCGAAGCTTTCCATGGCAAAACTACTGCTAATGGCGAAAAATTTGATATGATGGCGCTTACTGCTGCTCACAAAGAATTGCCCTTTAATACTACTGTAAGGGTTACAAATCTTTTAAACAATAGATCAGTTGTTGTAAGAATTAATGATAGAGGGCCTTTTAGGAAGGATAGAATAATCGATTTGTCAAAATATGCCGCTGAGAAGCTTGATTTTTTAGGAATAGGGGTTGCTCCTGTAAAAATTGAAGTGATTGAAGGTCCGAATGAAAAAAGACCTTCTGTATCAAAATCTAGTGACTTTAAAAAAACATTTAATATTCCTGAGGTTAAAGAAGAAAAGAAAACCAAGCAATCAGACGAAAATATTTCTGTTGAAAATAAATCCAAAGATTTATTGGCAGATTACTCAGTTTATGCTGACAAAGAAACAGATTTTTACATACAAGTTGGATCTTATAGGAAAAAAGATTACGCCGACAGGGCTTATCGAATATTAAAAAAAGCGGGTCTTTTTGTTGTAGTAAATTCTCATGGGCCGTTTTATACCGTTTTTATCCCTACTAATGCCGATGATGTTCAAAAAAATATAGAGCTTATTAAATCTGCCGGATATAAAGATACTTTAATAAGAAAAACCAAGGTTCCAGGCGAGAGCCTTATTATGGATTGATTTTTTAAATTATTTTTTTATTAAAATTATTTATTAACTTTTTAAAATTTTATGATTATGTCCTTTATTGCCGGTCCTTTTATAGTATTTTTTTATTTTAAAAATTGCAATATTATTTTTGGAAATTTAAATTTATTAAACGACTGTTTTACTTTGCTTAAATTTGTATTTTATTATTATGTAGTTATTTTATGAAGTTTTTATTTGATATTCCTCTTCCAATTATGATTTTGGCTCCAATGGAGGATGTTACCGATACTGTTTTTAGAAATTTAATTCATTTAATAGGATCTACAGAAGGAGAACCTCATATTTATTTTACTGAATTTATTTCTACAAAAGGAATTTTAAATGGATCAAAACAATCTGTTCAACATATTTTTTTAAAACCCAATGAACTTAATAGGCCTTTAATTGCTCAGATTTGGGGCAATGTTCCTGAGCAATTTTATAGAGCAATAGAAATATTAGGGGGCATGGGGTTTTGGGGAATTGATATTAATATGGGTTGTCCTAAGAGTAAAATAATTAAAAAAGGAGTTTGTTCAGCTTTAATTAATAATAAATCTTTGGCTAAAGAGATAATTCTTGCAAGCAAAGAAGCTTGTGCAAGATTTAATTTGCCTCTTAGTATTAAGACCAGGCATGGATTTTCATATCCAGAAGTTGATGATTGGCTGGGGTTTTTGTTAGGCCTTGAAATTGATATGTTAACGGTTTATCCAAGACTTGCTGTTAATCAGAGCAAAGGTCCTGTTAATTTTGATATTTTTTATGAACTTGTTAAATTACGAAATAATCTTAGTCCTTCTACTCTGATTATTGGAAATGGGGATGTTTTGAGTCTCAAGGAAGCTAGATATTATGTTGATAAATATTTAATTGATGGAATTATGTTTGGTCGTGGAATTTTTGATAATTTGAATTTATTTAAGCCCTTTTCAAAACACTTTTTAGATAGTAATTTAAATTTTAGGTTAAATATATTAAAATTCCATATAAAGGATTTTCATGCTACTTGGGGACTTGAAAAAGATTTTAATAAACTTAAAAAATATTTTAAGATATATTTTACTGAGAAGGAAAGACAGAGTAAGTATTTCTCAAATCTTATAAATTCAAAAACTTATAAAGAGCTTTTTGAAAATTTAAAAGTTATTGACATGGTAGGAGATTTTTAAACGATGAATTGTAGACCTCTTGAAAAATATGATCCTAAGGCATTTGAAGATGAAATTTACACCAAGTGGCTTAAAAACAATGTTTTTTTGCCAGATAATTCTTTATTTGAAAAATTTAGTATGGTTGCGCCTCCTCCTAATGTTACTGGCGTGTTGCACATGGGGCATGCTCTTAATTTTGTTTTGCAAGATATTCTTGTAAGGTATAAAAGAATGAAAAGACACAATACTTTGTGGCTTTTTGGCACAGATCATGCAGGAATAGCAACGCAGGCTGTTTTTGAAAGACATCTTAAAAAGATTGGTAAAAGCAAAGATGATTTTGAAAGAGAAGAGCTTGTTCAAGAAATTTTTAAATTAAAAGATAGGCATAGAGGGATAATTGTTAATCAGATAAACAAACTTGGGGCGTCTTATGATCACTCAAGAGAAAGGTTTACTCTTGATGAGAGTCTTTGTAAGGCTGTTAACAAGGTTTTTAAGGACTTGTATTTTAAGGGGTTGATTTATAGGGGCGAGTATCTTGTTAATCTTGATCCTGGATCTGGGAGTGTTGTTAGCGACGAAGAGATTGAATACAAAGAAGTTGATGGTAAGCTTTATTTTGTTAAGTATTTTATTGATAACTCTTCTTTTATTGAGGTTGCAACAACTAGGCCTGAGACAATGTTTGGGGATACTGCTATTGCTGTTAATCCTAATGATGAGAGATATAAGTCTTTAGTTGGCAAAGAAGTTACAATTCCTTTGACAACTAAAAAGATAAAAATTATTGCAGATTTTTATGTTGACAGCGCTTTTGGTACTGGGGCTTTAAAAGTTACTCCTGCGCACGATCCTAATGATTTTGAAATTTCAAAAAGGCATAATATTTCTAAGGTCAATATTTTAACTCAAGATGGAAAGCTTAATAAAAATGTTCCTTTGCAATACCAAGGATTAAGTGTGAAAGATGCAAGATTTAAAATTGAGACAGAATTAATGGAAAAGGGTTTTTTGCAAGATGTTAAGAAGCATAGACAACAGGTTGGGCATTGTTATCGGTCAGGTGAGGTTATTGAACCTTATTTGTCTACTCAGTGGTTTGTGAGAATGAAGCCTTTAGCAGACAAAGCTTTAAAGGCTTTACAGAATGGCGAATTAAAATTTTATCCTAAAAAGTGGGAAAATACATATAAACATTGGTTATCAAATATTAGAGATTGGTGTATATCAAGACAGCTTGTTTGGGGACATAGAATACCGGTTTGGTACAATGTTGATACATCTGAACTTATTGTTAGTGATACTGATCCTTCTTTAGATGAAAAAAATATGGGGAAGAGATTTGTTCAAGATCCAGATGTTCTTGATACTTGGTTTTCTTCTTGGCTATGGCCTTTTTCTTCGCTTGGATGGCCCAATGTTGATGTTGATTTTAAAAATTATTATCCAACAAATACCTTAATAACAGCTTACGATATAATATTTTTTTGGGTTGCAAGAATGGTGATGGCAGGATTAGAATTTACAGGGCAAGTTCCTTTCAAAGATGTTTATATCACACCTCTTTTGCGTGACAAACAAGGTAAAAAAATGTCAAAGTCCTTAGGCAATGGAATAGATCCTCTTGATATTATTAATGGGTATGGAAGTGATTCTTTGCGGTTTACTTTATCCTTTTTGTCTGTTCAAGGTCAAGATTTGAATATTGACGCTAAAGATTTTATGTTTGGGGCTAAGTTTGCAAACAAAGTTTTTAATGCTTCCAAATTTATTCTTTTAAATTTAAAAAATAGAGAAATATTAAATGATTTGAAATTTAACGACATTGACAAATGGCTGCTTACAAGCTTAAATTCGACTATTCTTGGTGTAGAGTCTTCTTTTGCAAATTATAAATATAATGAAGCTTCAAAATTTGTTTATGAGTTTTTTTGGAATGATTTTTGTGATTGGTATATTGAAATTAGCAAAATTGATTTAAATAATGAAAATATTGATATTCAAAATATGGCTATTTCTAAGTTGCTATTTTTTCTTAAAAAAGCATTATTAATTTTGCATCCGTTTATTCCTTTTGTTACAGAAAAAATTTATTCTGAATTTTCAGAAAAGGAAGATATTTTGGCTTTAAATGAATATCCAAATTTTGATATTACCAATAATTTTCAAGAAGAATTTGAAAGTTTTAAAGTATTGAAAACTTTTATTATAGCTATTAGAACGCTTAAGAGCGAATTTAATATACCTGCTAGCGTTGAAATTGATGTTGCTTTGAAGTTTGATGCTGATTTTAAATATGAGGCATACTTTAAGGCTAATGAAAGTATTGCAAAAAGAATGATTAACTTTAAAAATATATTTTACAATGAAAATTGTGATGGTATGCTTGGTGTAGCTGCAGTTGGTTTTGAAATTTATGCAGATGTTAAGTCATTGATAGATAAAACCAAAGAGTTGATAAGGCTTGAAAAGCAGCTTGAAAAGTATAAAATGCTCAATATTTCTGTTTCAAAGAAACTTGAAAATAAGAATTTTTTAATGAATGCTCCTAAGGAAATTGTTGAATCTGAAAAATTAAAATTTGTAGAATTTTCTTCTTTAATTAATAAAATAAATAATTATATTATTAATTTAAAAAATCTGTAAAAAGATTGAAAAATTATTATGTAATGAAATTGGTTATGGTTAGTTTTTAAACAAAATGCTGTTAGAAATAGCATTTTGAATTTTTAATTGTCATTTAATATTTGAGAAGATAAGAAGTTTGAATCTTGTAGCTTCGTAAAGCTGTTTATTATTACTGATACATCTTCTTCTTTAATGTAAATTGATGGAAACGTTTTTCTTTGATCAAATAGGAAATTGAAATCAAGAATTAAATAAATTTGATTGTTTTTTCGAGTTACACTTAGCTTTAACTCAAAATCATCATCGTCTTTGTATCGTTTATAGGGATTTTCTTTAATCATTTTTGTCTCTAATAATATGATTTCATTTTCTTTAATTTTTTTTGGTCTGCTATCAAATAAGCTTAGACTTTTGATTATATTACTAGTATTTAAAAGATTAAAAAAGTTGAAATTTCTTCTATATCCGTTTTCTTTTAGGATAAGCTTAACTTCTGAATCGTGATCTTTAATGTATGGTCCGTTATGTTCAATTTCAATAATGCCTTCAAGGCTTGCATTATTTAGAACTTCGGAATATTTTTCTTTTTTTATTAGTATATCTTGTATAAAGAACAAATCTTTGATTGTGTCTTTTGCAAAAACATAATTATTAGATATTAAAAAGATTAATACCATAACAAATAATTTTTTTGTCATTAAAATTCTCCTTGTGTCATTTGGTAGTATATCATACTTGTTGGGATTTTTTTAACGACTTATGTTAAAAATAAATTTTTAATTTTTTTGAGCTTTTATCATATGTCTTTTATTTCCAAATCCTTTTTCTATGTAAATGTATTTAAAATTAGCAAGTTTTAGGCCATCTTTTACAATTCTTGCAGAGGAAAATGTTGAAAGCTTGCATTCTGGACTGCTTTTCTCAGAAATTAAATTAAATATTTCATTGCTCCACATTTCAGGATTTTTTTTGGGATTAAATCCGTCTAAAAACCAGTATTCTACATTTTCAGGAATTTCTTTGATTTTTATTTTGGCGTCTCCAATTAAAATTTTTAAATTAACATTTTCTGTTATTTTTAGTTTTAAATTTTTTTTTGGAATTTTAGGATAATTTTTCAACATTAATTTAAAATAAGCGGTTTCTTTAGCAAAGAACTTTGAAATTTGCATTATTGTTTTTTTTTCGAGTGGAAATTTTTCTATAGAATAATAATTAATTTTTGAGGTTATGTTGTTTTCTTTTATGAATTTTAAAAGACATATAAAGTTTAATCCTGTTCCAAATCCCAACTCTGCTATTAAAATATTTTTTTTTGTTTTTAATTCTAAATCTAAATTGCAACCTTTAATAAATGTATAAAAACTCTCTTCAATTCCCTGCTTTGGATTGTAATAGATGTCATCGAATTTGCTTGAATATATGGTATTTTCTTTAAAAATTGGCTTTTTCATTTAATTTTATTTTTTCAAGCTTACAGAATTTTGTAAGCTTGAAATTTTTAATTTGATTGATCAGAATAATAAGTTTTTATGTATAAATTTGTAATTTTTATTAAATATTTCATAAAAATTAAAGCTAAGTAGCTAAACTTAGCTTTTTACTCTTCTATTATTGCAACTATTTCTTTTGCTTTTAGTATTAAATGTTCTTTGTTTTCAATTTTTACAGCAGCTCCTGCGTATTTTTCATAAAGCACAGTATCACCAACTTTTACAGTGATCTCTTCTTTGTTGGAGCCAATAGCTATAACTGTCCCAATATTTGTTTTTTCTTTTGCATTTTCTGGTATGTAAAGTCCTGAGATTGTTTTGCTCTCAGCTTCTTTGATTTTTATTAAAACTCTATCAGCCAACGGCCTAATATTTTTCATCTCAAACATCTCCTTATATAATAATATTAAATATACGAAAAAACTGAGAGTTGAGTCAATATATTTATATGGTGCTTGAAAATTAAATTAATTTTCAAGATAATTTTGTTATTAGAATATCAATTTAGGCAGGGTAATGGTTTGATAACTGTAAGTAATTTAGAAGTTGCATTTGGAGAGAGAGTTTTATTCAAAGATGTAAATATTAAATTTTCTCCTGGAAATTGCTATGGAATAATTGGTGCTAATGGGGCAGGAAAAAGCACTTTTTTAAAAGTATTAGGGGGAATGATTGAAGCTAGTAAGGGTGAAATATCTATCCCTAAAAATCAAAGAGTAGCAGCTCTTGAACAAGATCAATTTGCTTATGATGGATATAAGGTTATCGATACTGTTATTATGGGTCACAAAAGACTTTATTCTGTTCAAAAAGAAAAAGATGAAATTTATAGTAAGCTTGATTTTACTGATGAGGATGGAATTAGAGCTGGAGAGCTTGAAGCAGAATTTTCAGAGCTTGGAGGATACGAGGCTGAATCTGATGCAGCGGTTCTTCTTAAAGGTCTTGGAATAGATGAGGCAATTCATAATAATTTAATGGGTGATGTTGAAGGGGCTTTAAAAGTTAGAGTTCTTTTAGCTCAAGCACTTTTTGGAGATCCTGATGTATTACTTCTTGATGAGCCTACTAATAACCTTGATCTACAATCTATTAAATGGTTAGAAGAGTTTTTAATTAATTTTGAAAATACAGTTATTGTTGTATCTCACGATAGACATTTTTTAAATCAAGTTTGTACTCATATTGTTGACATTGATTATGGCAAGATTCAAGTGTATCTTGGAAATTATGATTTTTGGTATGAAACAAGCCAGATTTTAAACAAGCAACTAAAAGATGCTAAAAAGCGATCTGAAGATAAAATTGCTGAACTTAAGACATTTATTCAAAGATTTTCTAGTAATGCATCTAAGTCTAGGCAAGCAACATCAAGGAAAAAGTTGATTGAAAAAATAAAGGTTGAAGATTTAAAACCTTCTTCAAGGAAGTTCCCTTATGTTAATTTCAAAAGCGAAAGAGAACTTGGCAAGAATGTTCTTACAATTAAAAATTTAATAAAAGAATTTGAAGGGAATTTAATTTTAAATAAATTTAGTATTATTGTTGAGCCCCAGCAAAAGATTGTTTTTTTGGGAAATCCCATGTTTGCAACTTTTTTGTTTGATATTATTACAAATGAAGATAGAAATTATAAAGGTCATTATGAATGGGGATCTACTGTTAATTTTTCATATTTTAATAAAGATAATGGAAAATATTTTGATTTAGATTTAAATTTAGTCGATTGGTTGCGTCAGTATTCAAAAGAACAAGATGAAACTTATATTAGAGGATTTTTAGGTCGAATGCTTTTCAGCCAAGATGAAGCTTTAAAAAAGGTAAATGTTCTCTCAGGGGGAGAAAAAGTAAGATGCATGCTTGCTAAGGCTATGCTTAGCGGAGCTAATGTTTTAATACTGGATCAACCCACAAATCACTTAGATCTTGAGGCAATTACATCTTTAAATTCCGGGCTTAAAGAGTTTAAAGGAGTTGTTCTTTTTACATCACATGATCATCAATTTATAGATACTGTTGCTAATAGGATTATAGAGTTTACTCCTAACGGAATAATTGATCGATATATGACTTTTTCTGAGTATGTTGATGATGCTAAGATTAGGGATCTGAGAAATAATCTTTATGGCAATAATGCTGGTTTTAGGCTTTAGCAGTAGTTTTTTAGAAACTCAAAAGGTTTTTTATTTTGAGAGGTCTACTTTTCATATTTGTGTTTTCATCTTCTTTTTTAAGGCTTTATTCTGATATTAATTTATATTTTCAAAAAGCATTAACTGGTAAAGTTGCAGGCAATCCAATTATTGATGAAAAACGTGATACCATTACAGTTTTAACAAAAGATAGATGGTTGACTACTTATACAATGTCATTTGAAAAGAAATATTCTTATAGATTAAATAGAATGCCATATCCTTTTCTTTTGAAAGATTTTGATAATGGGTATTATGTTATTACAGTTAGAAATGAAGTTCAAAAGATCAGAAGAGGAAAACTCGTTTGGAAGTATAAGCTTGATTTTTCACCTTTGAGCTCTCCTGCCATAGGGAATGATAGCATTTTAGTTCCCCTTGTTAATGAAAAGGTTGTTTCTATTGATTTAAATAGCGGTAAAAAAATGTTTGAGGTTGACATAGGTGGTAGGCCTGCTACTTCTCCTGTAGTTTTTGATAATGGGGATTTTTGTATTGCAAGTGAAAATGATGAAATATTTTTGTTTGATTCTTTGGGTAATAAGAAATGGTTTTCCAGGTTAATTGCTTTCCCTTTTTTGTTAATGATAAATACAAAAAAAGAGGTAGTCGTTGGGCATAAGTCAGGGCATATTGTTGCTTATGGAAGAGATTTTGGGGAAGTTATTAGCTCTATTAAGTTGGATTTTCCTATTAATTTTTTGTTTGAAAAGTTTAATGGTGAATATGTCGCAATTTCAAATGTTGGTATGTTTTTTGATTTGAATAGAAACTTTAAGCTTAAATTTAAAAAAAAAATGAACTTTGAGATTGAGAAAGCTGTTCTTTATAATAATAGAAATCTTTTGATTTTAACCAAATCAAATGGAATTTTGTCTTTTGAAGAGGATTTTGATATATCTTTTTCAGATACTAAACTTAAGGGCTTGTCAGGGCTTAGTGCTAATTCAGGTATTCTTGTCTTAGGGGGAGATGATTGGGTTCTTAGTACTTATTATTACGAATACGACAGAGAGCTTGATGTTAGTGTTTGGAACCATTTTGGAGGCAATAAATATAATCAAGGCAGAATAGATTTAAAAGAAAAGCGTTTTGTAGATTATGATAAAAATTATTTACTTCTTGAAGAGATCCTTAATTCTAATTATAGTGATGCTGCTTATAATAAATTTTTAGAGATTTTGGATTTTCTTGCAGCTGAACATGGAAATTTTCCCGCAAAATATTTAAATTTATATGAAAAAGCTTTTAATGTGTGGCTTTTGCCAGAAAAGAGGTTTGATAGAATTGCTTCAAGGGGTAAGCTTTATAGATATTTTGTATATATTAATGATAAAGCCGCAATTAAGAGTTTTATTAATTTGGCAATTAGAGAGAGAGATATTAATAATATAATTACCATAGTCCAAACTATTACTAAATTTGAAAGTTATTATGGGCAAGATTGTATTATATATAATTACATCCAAAATATAGTGTTAAATTATCAGGGTAATTTAGAAATAGCTTATTCTGTGATTTTAAATTTGAGAAATATAATTTTAAATTCAACAGCCGAACTTCTTAAACTTTGTAAGCATAAGTATATAAAGTTATTAATGTTTATGAGGCGTCAAAATTTTTCTGAAAATATTAACAAGTACATTAATGAAATTATTTCAAGCATTCAAGATATTTCAAGTACCCAAGATTGAATTAGCTGTTTTGCATATAAATCCGATTGTGTTAAAATTAGGTTTAAATTGGTGAATTTAGTTGGTAAGGTAGATTATAATTAAATTTATAGGAGAATTTCTTTTATGAAAAAAATGTTACTAATCTTTAGTTTTTTTCTTATTTTCTTGAATGGATTTCCTGTTAGTGCAAGAGAAGTTGATAGGGAAAAATTAAAGGACTTTGTTAATATGGATCTTGAGTTTGTAAATTATAAAGGCCCTTATGATTCTACAAATACATATGAACAAATAGTGGGTATTGGGGAGTTTTTAGCAAGACCGTTGACCAATTCCAATAGCAATTCAAGTTATTATGGTAAATATTTTATTAATAGATTTATTGATGATCAAGATAAAAAAGCAAGCGTTGATGTTTTTTCTATTGGCAGTAAGTCAGAGCTTGACAGTATATTGAATTTAAGAAGAATTCTTACAGGGTATTTAATAAAGTCTTTCGATTATGACAGGTCTAGTGCAGAATTAATTGCTAAGGTTATTACAATATATAATGCTGTTTATAGAGGAGATTGGGATTATTATAAAGGGTTTTATATTGAGGCTGCTTTAAAGTCTTTAACCAAAGAAAATGCAGGTCTTTCTAGGGTTTATAGTCAGTGGGCTGGAAAGACACAAATATTTATTCCTCTTAAAAAGGATATTTTGTCTGGAAATATTGAGTCTGACATTGATATTGACAGTTTAGTTACAGATAAGGTGGTAGCAGCTCTTTTAAGTGAAAATGAAGCAGGTGTTAACTTTGCAAGAGATATTACAGATATTCAAGGCGAAACTCATAAGGCAGATCAAGATAAAATTGATATTGAATTAGACAATATTCATGAAAGTGATTCCAATATAACAGAAACTATTGAAAATTTAAGGGATCAGCTTGAAAAAGCTACAGATGAAGAGCATAAAAAAGAAATTGAAAGTCAGGTTGATGCTAAAAAGAAACAAAAGGAAGAACTAGATAAAAAGGCAATCAATCTTGATAAAGCTCAGCAAAAATTAGATTCTGCTGAAGATAATTTAGATGTTCAAAGAAATACTGTTAGAGAGAAAATTCAAGAGGATATTAACGAGATTAATAAGGAAAAGAATTTACCAAAACCTGGTGATGTAAGTTCTCCTAAAGTTGATAAGCAGCTGCAAATAAAAGAGAGTCTGGAAGATTTGCAGGAGCAGCTTAAAGAAACTGGTGATGAAAATCAGAAAAGAGAAATTGAAAAGCAAACTGAAATCAAAAAAAGTGATGAAGAACTTTTAAAAAGTAAAGATGATAAAACAAGTAAAGATGGCAAAGCCTTAGATCTTGATCGAGAATTAAATTCTAAAGCTTCTAGCAAAGAAAAAAGTAAAGTCAAGGAAGAAGAAATAATCAAGGGTAAATCACAGAAAAGCTTAGGCGATTTGAATAATGATGAAAATCTTATGATGCCAGAAGATCAAAAATTATCCGAAGATAAAAAATTAGATAGTAAAAAAGAATTTAAACCTGTTTCTGAAGTTGATAAATTAGATAAGATTTCCAAGTCTAATAACAATGTTGGCGAATTGTCACTGTTAGATAAGTCTTCTTATAAAGACATTGATTCAAAAGAGGAGACAGATAATAAAGATGTTAATTTACAAAAGACTAAGCCTCAGGTTAAAGACCAAGGTACTTCTTTGAATGAAGATTTGACTACTATGTCTGTAGATTCCGGTAGTCCTATATTTTTAGAGGTTATTGATCCAATTACAAATTTAGGAACTCTTCAACTTATTGATTTAAATACTGGCGTTAGGCTTAAAGAAAGCACTCAGCAAGGCATTCAGCGGTATGGAATTTATGAACGTGAAAAAGATTTGGTTGTTATTAAAATGGATTCAGGAAAAGCTAAGCTTCAGATACTTGATAAACTTGAAAATTTAAAAGTGGTATCAGAGTCTAATTTTGAGATTAATAAAAATTCATCTCTTTATGTTGATTCTAAAATGATTTTAGTAGCTGTTAGGGATAAAGATAGTAGTAATGATTGGAGATTGGCCAAATTTTCTCCTAAAAATTTAGATGAGTTTATTCTTTCAGAGAATAAAATTATGCCTTTTACTAGCTTTTCTGTGAGAAAAAATTTTATTTATTTGCAAGATGAGTTTAAAAGTCTAGTTATTTTGGATGCAAATACTTTAAAGAAAGTTAAATAACTTTACAGTTAGATTAAATTTGTATAAATTGTTAAAAAACTAAAAAAGCTAAAAACAAAAGTTTTTAGCTTTTTTAATATTTTTTCGGGATGGTGGGATTCGAACTCACGATCCCCTGCTCCCAAAGCAGGTGCCTTAGCCACTAGGCCACATCCCGAATGAAGCGCACCAATTAGGACTCGAACCTAAAACCTACAGATTAGAAGTCTGTTGCTCTATCCAATTGAGCTATTGGTGCATTTAAAATTCTAATGATGAGTATATCATTTTGAAAAATCCTTGTCAATAAAGTCTAGATACCTTTACTTTGTATATTTTTTATTTTTGTTTTGTGTTTATAATGTTTTATAATTTTTTTATGATTAATCTTGATTTGATTGTTGATGAAACTTTGTTTAGATATCCTGATGTTAAACCTTTTTTAAATTATAAAAACAATTATGAACTTTTAATAATGGTTATTTTAAGTGCAAGAACAACAGATAATTTAGTGAATAAAATTTCTCCGTACCTTTTTGAAAGGTACGAGAATTTTGAAAGTTTATCAAGAGCAAATGTGAGAGATGTTGAAAAATTAATTTATAAGACTGGCTTTTATTCAAGAAAGGCTAAAAATATTGTGAATTGCTCTATTGATATTTTAGAAAAATTTAATGGTGTTATTCCAAATAATATTTTTGATCTTATTAAGCTACCTGGAGTAGGTCGAAAAACAGCAAATGTTATTCTTGGGTCTGTTTACAATAAACCCGCAATTATTGTAGATACTCATTTTAGTAGAGTTATTACAAGACATGCTCTTTCTTTGGAAAGTTCTCCTATTAAGATTGAATTGGATCTAAAAAGAAGAATAAAACCTTGTAAACAGTATAGATTTTCTATGGCTATTAATAAGCATGCAAGAGAAATTTGTACTTCTAGAAATGCAAATTGTGATAATTGTTTTTTAGAAAAATTTGCTCCAAGAGTTTGTTAATTTTTTATTTAAGATGATATTAAATGTTTCATTTTTTTTCTTAGCTTAAAATTTATAATTGCTAGTATTATGTTTATGCCTATTAGTATGAGTAGGGGATTGATCCATATCCATAGATATTTATTGCCCATTTGCATATAGTTGAGCAGTTCTCCAAGACTGGGATATAGATTTTTATCTTGTTTTTGTAAAAAGCTTACTACTTCAAAAGTAGTAAGACTTCTTCCCATTTGCAATGGGATTATAGATGATATTGATGAGAATACTTCTGGAAAAATATGATACAATATTATTCTAATTTTGCTTGCTCCCATAGCTTCGCTGGCTTTAATATAATCTAAATTTTTTATTATTAATGTATTATTTCTTGCAATAAAAGCAAATCTAATCCATCCATGAATCAATGCCAATAGTGTTGCTGTTTGAAGCATATTGTAAGTTTTTTGTTTTAAAAAGTAGTAAAAAACTAAAGACACAATGTAAAAAAAGGGTAATGTTTGCAATGTTTCAATTGGTTTTGAAATCAGCATACAAATTTCAAAACTAAACATGCCAATAATTGTTCCAATAAATATTCCAATTATTGCAGAAATTGTTGCGTAGCTTAGTGAAAGTAAAATAGAGTTTCTGGTTGCAATTATTAATCTTGCCATAATATCTCTTCCCATTTTGTCGATTCCTAATGGGTTGTCTTTTGTGGGTGGCATAGGTACATTTTTAATAGATTTTAAATAGACTTTATTTGGATCTTTTTTATAGATTGCAATTTTTGAATTTTCATTAACCAATGACGGAGTAATAATTAGCAACACAATAAATATATTAAAGAGTACGATATAAATTTTTTTTATTATTGTATCTGGTTTCATTACTTTAGAGTGTCCTTATATGGGTTAATTTTGTAAATTAGTATATCTGTTATTATATTTGGAATAAGCATAATGAAAACACCAATAAAAATCAAATCTTTAGAAATAGCATGATCGTTAAATTTCAAAGCATTTAAATATAATGCCCCAATTCCATCAATTTCAAACATTGATTCAATCATTGATGCTCCAAAAAAAGCGGTTGTAATAATAGGTCTCATGTTTGTGAGCAGTGGCGTTATTGATGGAATTAATGCATGTTTTAAGATTATTTGCAATTTATTTATTCCTCTTGATTTTGCAGCTTTTATATAAAATTCTGATAAAGTTTTGTCAAGAGATTGTTTAAAAATTACAGAATTAAATATGAAGAATGAAAAAAACCATGCAAATCCACCCATTATTAAATTTTTTGGATTTAAATTAAGGTAATATATTAAAGACAATATTAAAAATACTGTTAAGTTTCTTGGCATGGAGTGGAGCAATAGCATTAAATATTCTAGAATATTATTTATTAGATTATTTTTTATGTAAATTTTCCAAATTATAATAAGGATTATTGCTGCAATATAAGAGAGTAGGGCGCCTGGAATTGAGACTTTTAAAGTATTAAATATTTTTTGAAAAATTATTTTAGTAGTTGGCTTTCCTTTGCTCAGCAGAGAGTATCGATGATCGCCCCACAGTATTCCCTCATTTTTTGTTTTGTATATTATATATGAATTGCCAGCTATATGCTTTAAAAAGCAATCTTTTTCTAATTTTGATTTAGGGTTAAAGTCATGTATCAGGGCATATCTTTCTATACTTTTATATACTCCAATGTATTGTAAGTAATTTTGTATGACATTTGTTTTAACAAAAGGAGTATACTGTTGTTCATTTGAAAAAAGATTTACTAACGATACGCAAAAAAATGATGCACAAGTTAAATTAATTAATAAATATATTGTATTTTTTAAAATAAATATTTTCAATAAAGACTAATCCTTAGAGTTGTTGGAAGCAAGCTTATTGCTTTTTGTAATTTTCTTGGTTTGGATAATGCAGCTTGATAAAAAATAATAAATTAAACCTATTGCTATTGATATAAGGTAAAAATTTTGATTCTTGGAAAGGGGTTTTTGTAAGGTTAATATTTGCCCCTGGTTATATTGATCTTTATTATTGTTGGTTTTTATTACTGTTGAGTTTTTTGGGTAGTAGCCCAATTTTTTAGCTTCTTTTAGAATTTCTGATTTAGATACTTGTAGGTTAATATATCTTGCTTTTAATTCTTTTTGAATTTCTTTTAGTTTTTCGATGTGATTTTTTATTAATGTTAAGTTGTTATCCAATTTTTGATAATTAACAAATCCTCTCTCTCCAAATATGGGAGCTATTATAAAGTAGCTTAGTATTCCTGAGTAAAAAGACATTGCAATTTTTTTATAAATAGCCATATAGCTTGTAATTATATTCTTAATATACTATATTTACAAGTAGTTAAAATTGGTTTAGATTGTAGTTTTATTGAGTAGTTTTGGAGAGCAAGTTTGGCATGAAGGAAAGTGTTTTTTTTATCAAAGAAGGTCCCAAGGAAGTTAATTTTGATATTGAAAAGGTATTTTTAAGAAGTGAGTCTGTTGATATTGTTTCTACAGCTCCAGATAATCTTAAAACTTTTTTAGATGAAAAGCTGTTAAAACTCGATAACATCTTAAAAGAAAGGCACGGCGAGCTGATTAATTGTTTGAAGGGCGTTGAGCTTCGTGTTGAGAGAGTTGAAAAAGAAATGCTTGATAATACTCTTAAGCTTGTTCAAAGGGATTTTATTTCTTATGATTCGAAGGATTTTGAAAAAAAATCATCCGAGACGGATGATTCATTTTCCAAAAAAGAAGATAATTTGCCCAATATTTCTATTGGTCAAGAAGAATTAGATGCGCTGCTTGAAGGTATTAATTATACTCCAAAAGAAAATGAAGAAGTTCAGCACGATGTTAAATTTAATAGAGATAAAGATTTGAATTTGACTAACAATTTGCATGTGGCTGATAATTTTTCTAATAATATTCTTAAAAAAGAAGATATTAATGTTGACAGTGATAATGTGTCCATAGGAAATATGGAGTTAAATAATAATAACGATCACAGTGAAAAATTTGAAAGCTTTGCTACAGAGCAAGATAAACACCTAGATTCTGTTAATAAAAATTTGGATAATAGTTCTTCTTTAGGACATGAAGTGGAAGCAGAAGATCCCTATTCTATTGCTAGCGATAACTCTAGAAAATTGGAGAGCTTTGTAGATAATAAACAACGTTTGGATTTAATTGATGAGAATGAAAACATTGAGCATGAGAATGGTGATAATTGTGCGATTCTTAAAAACTCTGGTGAACGTTTTGCGCTAAAAGAATTTGATGATTTTGAAAATATTTTAAAAGAGGATCTAGATTCTACGGTTGCCGAAGGCTCTTTTTCTAATGCTGGAGAGAAAAATTTGCATGATAATTTGAGAGATAAAGCAGATCAAGACCAAAGCAATGATGTTGCTGATTATGAAAAGCCCAGTTCTCAAAGCATAACTAAGGACCCCTTTCCTTCTAATTTTAATTTTAATGATGTTGAAAAGGTTGTAAGCAAATTTAATGCTGAAGAATCTTTAAGTAATGTTATGCTAAATAGCGATGAAAAAGCCATATTAATAAATTTTATTGATAGGGTAGAAAGTGAACTTGAGTTAAATCCTAATAGAAATATTTTTAAAATTAAACAAGAGTATGAAGTTTTAAAAAAAGTTAAATTTTTACTTACTAAAGGTTAAAAATCCATTCGTTTAAGTTCTATTTTTTATAAAAATTCTTAAAATTAATATTTGATAACTGAGCGGTTTGTTTGATATTAATTTTAATTTAAAAGATATATCAGTAAAGTCAAACAACATCTTATCTTTTGATAAAATGTTGTCTTTGTCATGGTATATTTTGAGTATATTTATTTTTATATGTTTTTCTTTTAATGCTTTTTATATATAGCAAGATTAATCTGCATTGTTGTGATGTTCATGATTATCTTCTTGATTATCGTTGCTAGAAATATTATCTTTTTCTGTTAATTTTTTTTCTAAGTCGAATACATCAAAAAAAGTCCATTTACTAGTCATGTAGTAATATTCATCTTTATCTTTTTTGATTAATATGTCTTTGTCATTTTCTTCGTTTTTATTAAAATAAACTTCAATATTATTGACACTTTTATTGCTCCATTTGACTTCAATCTTGTATTGAAGATTATAATCATCTATTTTAGATTTATCAATTTCAAGTCCGTCAGCTTTAAATTCAGCAATAATATTTAAAGGCCTTTCTTTTGTCATTTTTTGCTTATTTAAAAAATAAAGGCCATCTTTAGTGATAATCTCATAGTTATTATTTATATTATTTTCATTTTCCTTGTTTAATTTTCTTATTATTTTGAATGATAAATTTTCTAATTTTGTGTTTTTTTCTTGGAACAATGTAGTATCTGAAAATGTATTATAAGAATTTCCTTTGTATGATAAGAAAATGTTTTTTGTTAAGTAAACATTTTCGTCACTACCTTTAATGTATGCCAGTCTTGAATCGCCTTCTCCTGATTTTCCAACAAAAATTTCTGTTAGCAGCTTATTATTATTGTCAAATAATTTAAAGCTTGGATTTTCTCTAATTCCCAGTTCCTTATGTTTTTTTTGATCTCTACTTACAAGTTTGTTTTTTTGAAGCTCGTCTAATGCTTTGATTAGAGAGTTAACTTTTTTGTTATCAACAGGAATATTTTGTTTATTGTATGTTAGAATCCAATCTTTGCCAAGTTTTGTTAGCGTTCCTTCAAGCTCTGTTTCAATTTTAGAAATTAAATTAAAGTCAAAATCAAAAAATTTTTCTTCAAGAATCCTTGCCACTTTATTTTCATTTGAAAAAATTATTCCCAATAAGAATGTAGATGTTAACAGTACTATTATCAATATTTTTATTTTTTCTTTATTGATTGAGAATATTTTTGGTTTTGTCATAAACACTCCTTTGTTCTTATTAATTTGCTTTTCTTTTTCTAGTAAATCTAATAAGTCCAAATATTAATATTATTGTTGGAAGAATAATTAAGTTAACAATTATTAATGAAAACTTTGCGTTGACCATTTCGTTTGAAGAGCTTGCAAATTTTAATTTAGCTCGTACCTCTCTGGATTTAATATTAAAAAATTCTTCCTTTTGCATTAAATAATCCGAAATTCTTCCTGATAGTTCAAAGTTTGATGGAGAACCGTTGTACATATAATCACTAAATATCATGCTTGATCCTGTTAGGATTATTTTAGAATTTTTGGAATATTGATCTTTATAGGGACTTTTAATTTTTCCTTCAATTGCATATCCTAGTATTTTAGTTTTATTCTCTTCAAATTTATTTGGAATTTCAAATGCATTCAAAGATATGTTTGAAAGGTTAGGTTCTTTAACTTGCCATGATTGTTTGGAGCTTGCAAATAGAGGTAAAAATTTTACTTCTGTTTCATCTTTTTTTATAAGTTCTAATGAGCTGCTCCAAGGAATTGTAGCGGTATAAAAATTTTTAAGTAATGGCATGTCTTTTTTTACAATATTGCTTTTATCTATTAAGATCCATGGATAGTAAGTTTGGAAATTGCCACCCAAAAATATTGTGGGCGCTCTTTTGTCAAGAATAATGTTATCGTTGTATTTTATCCCATAACTTTCAAATAGATCAAATAGGCTGGATTTAATGGGAGTTATGCCATATGGATTTTGAGGATTGTAGTCAATTGTGCTTGTTGCAACAAATATTTTTCCATCATTAACAATAAAATCGTCAATTTTTTTTGCAATTTCTTCGTCAATTTCTTTAGCGCCAATAATGAATAATCCATTTATATCTTTTCTAATGTCTTCTAATTTTTCAGTTTTTAAATCTATTTCTTTTATTTCAATTCCAAATGCTTTTTTCATTATTTCGGAAAAGTTTTTATGTGCTTCTTTTAAAGTGTTGTCTCCAAAAGCAAGTCCTAAAACTTTTTTTGTATTATTTATTAGTTTGTCAAGTCCATTTGCAAGGTCATATTCTAAATTACTGATTTCTGTTACAACCGGTATTACTTCTCTTTTCCCCTCGTAAATAATCTCAATTCCTGAGTATATTTTGAGTATTGAAAGCTGATTAAT
Source organism: [Borrelia] finlandensis (assembly GCF_000181875.2). Taxonomy (GTDB): domain Bacteria; phylum Spirochaetota; class Spirochaetia; order Borreliales; family Borreliaceae; genus Borreliella; species Borreliella finlandensis. The sequence continues at coordinate 152,726 of NZ_ABJZ02000002.1, forward strand.
ATCTCTTAAGTCGATTTGCTGAGAGGGAATACCAATGTGCTCTAATGGTGTTGAAATTTTATCAGCGTCAATTTCTTTATAAATTACCTTACCTTTTGAAGCATCAGAAAAACTTATTAAAAAATTTTTTATTTGGTTTGGAAAAGCAAAATAGTTTTCAAGGCTTCCTGAATTGTAATATGTTATATATATTGTTTCATTTGCGCTTGAGAACAAATTTTTTGTAACTTTAGATATTGTAAAAGCTTTGTGTTTTGTAAAGTCTATTTTAAAAATGAAAATAGATATATTACAAAAAATCAAAAAGATTATTGTAAGGTTCAAAGTTAGGTTTAAAACTTCATTTTCTTTATTTTTCATAAATTTATCTCCATTTTTTTAGTGTTATGCTGTGTGTGCTTAGTATTAGAAATGTGATTGTGAATGTAATAAAATAAATAAAGTCTGATAGGTTTAATATGCCCATATTAAAATAGCTAAAGTGATTAGTTATTGAAACAAAATTAAGCATTTCTCCTATTATATTTTCTTTTCCAAAGATCATAACCAATTTCCCAGAAAATAGTATTAATATCAATGTAAATACGGTAAGAATGTAAGAGACTATTTGGCTTTTTGTAATGGAGGATATAAATGTTCCCATGCTTAGCACAGAAAGAGAATAAAGAATTATCCCTAGATATTGAAGCAATATTATCCCAAGATCAAATTCGCCCATGAAAATTGTCATTATTGTAAGAGGTAGGGTAAGTGAGAATAGTATTAAGGTAAATATTTTAAGCGTAATAAATTTGCCTAAGACTATCTCTTGAGGGCTTAGCGGTAGAGCATAAAGAAGTTCAATGCTTCCTGTTTTGTGTTCTTCTGAGAATACTCCCATGCTAAGTGCTGGCAGTACCAACATTAAAATAATAGGCATTGAAGAGAAATAAGAGGTAAGAGATGCATTGTCTTTAATAAAAAATCCTGATAAAAAAATAAATGAAAAGTTTATGAATATTAAAAAAAATAGCATCACAACGTATGCAGTTGGAGTTCCAAATAATATTTTTAGTTCTTTTTTAGAAAGCGATAAAGATTGCTTTAAATCTATTTTCATTTTTCTCTCTCCTTGGTTAATTTGCTAAATATCTTTTCAAGGCTTTCATGTTTTGGAATCATTGCTTTTAAGATTATGTTATTTTTTACTATGTAGCTAAAGAGATCTTCTTCTGTTTTGCCTTGAGATAGTTTTAATGAAATATTTAAGTCTTTTTCGTGTTCTTCAAGCTTTATTAATGAAAAAATATCATTTTTGCTGTTGAAAATTTTTTTCTCATTTTCAGATTTTTTTAAAACTATTAATTCTATTTCAATCTCTTTAAGTTTATTTTTAATAATATTTTCTTTTGTTTCATCAGCAACAATTACTCCGTTGTTGACAATAATTATTCTTTTACAAATAGATTCTACTTCGCTTAGTATGTGTGAAGAGAATAATATTGTGCTTTCTTTTGCAAGCTCTCTTAAAAATTCTTTAAATTCAATTATTTGATTTGGATCAAGACCATTTGTTGGCTCATCAAGTATTACGAGCTTAGGATTGTTTATTAAAGCACCAGCTATTCCTACTCTTTGTCTAAATCCTTTTGAAAGTTGAGAAATCAGCTTATCTTCAACTTCTTTTAATTTAAATATGCTTATTACTCTATCAATTTCTTTTTTTAATTTTTTAACACCTTTTATTTCTGATATAAACTTTAAGTATTCTTTAACAGAAAGCTCTGGATAAAGAGCTAGTTTTTCAGGAACATATCCTATTTGCTGTAGTATTTCTTTCGAATGCTCTACAATGTCTTTTCCAAAAATTTTTACATTACCTTTGCTTGGATAATGAAATGATGTTAAGATTTTGATTAATGTGGACTTTCCGGCTCCGTTTGGGCCAAGTATACCAAGTACTTCACCTTCTTCAACCTTAAAGCTAACATTAAATAGTGCTGTAAATGGCCCATACATTTTAGTAACTTTTTCTACATTTATCATATACCCTCCTATTTAATAATAAAGTTATTTTTGTTTGCTTCAAGCCTCATTCCATCTCTTGTTAAAAAAATTTCTCCGTCTGGATATTCCAATTTTGCCTCCTTTAGTAAGTTTTCAAGATCTTTTCTTAATGTATATCTTTCACTAAAATGGATAAGTCCCGTTTGTAAAACTTTTGCTTGCTTGACAATATTTGCAGCCTCGCCAGCTGTTAAGTGAAGTTTTTTATCGGCTTCTTTTTTTAGCTCATTTTTAAATGTGCTTTCAATTATTACAAGGTTAAAATTTTTGATTTGCTGTATAAGTTCTTTAAAATAACCAGTATCTGTAATGTATGCAACTTTTAGTCCTTTTTTAGATTTTCCAAGTATTTCTGATGGCTTTATAATTTTCCCGTTTACCAATATTTCTTTTCCATCTTGTAGGGCTTTTCTAATAGGCCCTTTAGGAATATTTAGCTCTTCTGCTTTTTCTGTGTTGAATTTGCCGGGTTTATCTTTTTCTATAAATAAATATCCAACACATTCTATTGAATGTTTTAGTTTGGTGTATTCAATTTTTTTTGTTTTATCTTCATATATTATTTTTTCGGTTTTATCTATGATTATTTCTTTATAAATTATTTCATAGTTTTTATATATTTTAAGCATATTTATATTAGCTTGTGTATAGGTTTTTATTCCAACAGGTCCAGCGATTATTAATGGCTCTTTTCTTGTTTCTCCACTTTGTGACATTAGCATTACTATTCCAAGTAGTCCTGTGATGTGGTCAGCATGTAAGTGTGTAATGCAAATCATTTTTATTTTTTGCCAGGATATTTTTTGTTTCCTTAAAGACATTTGGGTTCCTTCACCACAATCGAATAAAAAGTTATCTCCATTGTATTCGATTAGTACGGATGACAAATATCTATTGTGGAGTGGCCTTGTTCCTCCAGTTCCTATGATATTAATATTAAATCCCAAAGATCATTCTCCTGGTTTATTTTGAAAGTGTCAATTAATTTTATTTGCTTTGTTAAATCTTGTTTCACTCTTAGTTTCTCTTTGGATAAGAATTATTTTAGCTTAACTTAAACATTATATTATTTTTTTATGAATTTAGAAATATTAATAGTAGTCGTTTGTCAGTATGTATGGATTTAAAAATTTTGATTTTAAGAATGATCCAAAATATTGTAATATTTTGCATATCTTTTAATATTGTAATGATTTGGAATTTTGTCAATTTTTTCAATATTATTAACTAATAAATTGGATAAGTATGGAGCCATAGATATGCCCCTTGTTCCAAAACCATTTAATATAAAGATATTTTTATGCTTAGGGTGTTCCCCCAAGAAAGGTTCTCTGTCAAGGGTTGAAGGCCTTATATGTGCTTTTTGAGCAATGACCTTACATTTTAGATTTGTTATTTTTTTAAATTTTTTCAATAGCTCTAATTTTGCCCATTCATTTGTAAGTGTATTCCAAGTGTTCCATTCGTAAGTGCCTCCAAGGTAAAATTTATTGCCTTTTAAGTGAATTAAAGATACGTGTCTATTGTAAATCTCTTTAAAATTTAATTTTTTGCATTCTAATATAATGATTTCGCCTTTTGCAGGCTCAAATGGGAGATAAGAAAAAAATCCTTTGAGTTTTTCTTTATACCCTTTTGCAAATATTAATTTTTCAAATTTCAAATCTTCTATTTTGAAAAAACTTTCTCCAAGTTTAATTTTATTTTCGTTTATATTTTTGCTTATGTAAGAATTTTTTTCGATTAAGTATTTTTTAATATTTTTTATATATGTTTTTGTATTAACCCTAGCGCCTTTTATTATCATTCCGCCGTTAGAGTCGTTTGAGAAATTGTAAGTTTTTCCATCTTGTATTTTTAAAATAAAGTTTGTTATGTTTTTATTATTTTCAAGTTTATCAATCAGTTCATTTTTTTGATTTTCAGTAGTAAAGGGTCTAAAGATATTTTTTTCTATAAAAAAGTTGGATTTAATGGTTTTTTCAATTTCTTGATAGTAGTTTTTTGCAAATTCAAAAATATGTGGTTCTTTCCAGGCAATGTTCATTTTTCTACCCATAATAGGATTAATAAGCCCGCCCGCCACTATTGTTGCTTTTGTATCTTCATCATCAAAAAGAATTACTTTTTTATTTCTTTTAAGCAGTTCGTAAGCAACGGTGCTTCCCGCTATTCCCCCTCCGATAACTGCAAATTCATGGTGCATTATAAGCTCCTTTTTAAATTTTACTTAATTTGTAAAATTTAGAGTATTTTTTGACTTTGATGAAGCTTAATTAAAGATTTATTAGTCTTTTGCTTTTCAGAAATTAAGTGCAATTGTTTAATTTTTGTGCTTTTTTATCATTTAAAAACCTTTTATTTTCAATTATAATATATCATTATGTTTTTGTATAAGGGATGTTTTATGACCGGGAAAGAAGATAATGATGCTTGTGTTTTGCATGATAAATCATTGAAGTTAGTTTTAAAGAGCAGATCAATAGTTATTGCTGGTGAGATTACTAAGGATGTTTCCAGGCTTTTTCAGGAAAAAATATTATTGCTAGAGACTCTAGATTTTAAAAAGCCTATATTTGTGTATATTGATTCAGAAGGAGGCGACATTGATGCTGGATTTGCTATTTTTAATATGATTCGTTTTGTTAAGCCTAAAGTTTTTACAGTTGGAGTAGGGCTTGTTGCTAGCGCTGCTGCTTTAATTTTTTTGGCTGCAAAATTAGAAAATAGATTTTCACTGCCCTTTGCCAGGTATTTATTGCACCAGCCCTTGAGTGGATTTAAGGGAGTTGCTACAGATATTGAGATTTACACTAATGAGTTAAATAAAGTTAAAAAAGAGCTTAATAATATTATTTCAAAAGAAACGGGTCAAAAAATTTCTAAAATAGAAAAGGATACTGATAGAGATTTTTGGTTGGATAGCAGCGCTGCAAAAAAGTATGGGCTTGTATTTGAAGTTGTTGAGACAAAGTATCAACTTGAAGAGTTTATTTCCGCTTAGTGTTTTATTTTTTTCCTGTAGTGTTGTAGATACAGATTTTAGTGTTTTGGAGCTTAAGGTTGCAAATTTTAATTTAAATGATGACTCTTCTCAAGGGTTACTTGATTCTGCTTATAATATTCTAAATCAAAGTTTTGATTTAATAATTATTAAGAATCTTGAGAATAAAAATGTTCTTGATTTAATTAATAATAGAGTTTTATTTAGAGCTTTTAAGAATGCTTATTTTATTGATCAAGGTAGGGGTCTTTCTGTTAGCATTCTTTCTAAGCGCAAAATAAATATTAAAGTTTTAAGTTTAATGCAAGATTCTTGCGATTTAAAATTAGGATTGCTTGTGGATTTTAAATTTGAGAATAATCACTATGGTATTGTTATTTATAATTTAAGCAAGGATTTTATTAAAAGTATTGCCAATTTGCAAATTAGTGAACAAATTTTATATTTAAAAGCCCAAATGGATAAATTGATGTTTATTTTAGATGAATCTGAATTTGTTATTTTTGATTTATTAATTAAAAATGGATTTTTTAGCTTAATAAATGATTCAAACGACATTTCAATGTTAGCAAATAAAATTGATTTTAGAGTTTTTTCTAATTTTTTTGCTAGGGTTTCTTTATATTCATTTATGTTTGTAATTGCAGATTATTTGCATAGCAATTATGTTGTTGAAAATTTTCCTCAAAAAATAGTTATCAATTGAGTTTTTATATTTATTTTCTTGTTTAACTTGACATTGCAATATATTATTATTTATTATATTATTCTATGCCGAAGTGGTGGAATTGGTAGACACACAGGACTTAAAATCCTGAGGAGGAAGCTCCGTACCGGTTCAAGTCCGGTCTTCGGTATTTTTAAATTTTTTATTTATGTTTCTCAGCCAATTTTTTGTTTATAAAGATTCCCAGTATGAATGATGTTCCCAGAGATGTAAAAGATGTAAAGCCGATTTTAAAGTTCAATTTTAATACAATTAATATCATTTGTAGAATTGATCCAAAAATTAAGCCTTTTGATAAATAAATAAAATTATTTAAGTGCTTATCTATTATTTTCTTTATTATTAATATTGATGTAATTATTCCCATTGTTGCAGCTGCTGCAAATATTGTAATAAGAATAATGTTAAATTCAGACACAATAAGTATTATTTCTTTATAAAAGCCAAGTAGCAAAAGCATTGCAGATCCTGAGATTCCCGGTAAGATCATTGATGCTCCGCTTATTGTTCCAGAGGATATCAATAATAAGTAATATTTTATTGAGTTTTTGTCTTTAGGTATTGTACTTTGCAATTGTATATTAGATTCTTTGAGTATTAATAAGAGCACGATAATGCTCATGCCAATAAAAAACAATAAATTATTTAATATTTTTGTATTACTATTTATTTCTTTTATAGATATTTCTGTTTTTAGTGTTAGTATATTTCCAAATGCTAATCCTATGAAAAATACTATTAGCAGTGCTTCTATTATTCCATTGTCAAAAGCATAAGTTTTAAATATTTTTGCAGTTAATAATATTGAGGTTAACATTCCTGTTGTCAAAATAGTTAAAAACATTAAATTTTTTTTAATTTCTGTGAGCTTTAAGATTTCTGAGATGGAGTTTATTATTTTGTAATAAATTTTTAATATTAAAGCCAGTGTTCCCCCAGAAACCCCTGGGATTATGTTTGCAATTCCAAGTAAAATTCCCTTGATATAAATATTAAGCATTTTTATTTTTAAGCTTTGAGTATTTTTAATTTAAATGCCTTATCTGTCATCGCCTTCGCCATTTATTGTTCCATTTTCATGTCGTTTTTGTATTTTTTTTAGGTTTGTAAGGGCAACATCTTCAAGCGTAATGCCTAAATTATTACTTAAACTTGACAAGTACCATAATACGTCCCCAAGCTCTTTTTTAATTGATATTAAATACTCATCATCAATAATGTAATTTTTATCTCTTCCCAATTTTTTTATTTTTTCAACAACTTCTCCAGTTTCACCAGCAAGGCCAAGTGTTGTTAAAATTAATTCTTCTTTTTTACTTTTGTATTTAGCAGTTTTTTTTGCTTTTTCTTGGTATTCGTTTAGTTCCATGTTGAGAGACAGTTTATTACAGTTTGTTATTATTTGCAAGTCCAAATAGGATTTATTTTTTTTATGTTTTTTATTATATTTGATTAATTAATCGTTAAAGAATTTATAGTATGAGTAAAATTTTTTTATTATTTAATGCAGTTTTCTTTTTTTTAAAAATAATTTATGTTTTTTCTTATCCAGAAATAAAAAATTTCTCAAGGCAAGATCCTGTTTTTTCTGATCTTAAAATTAAAGTTTTAAAATATAATAAAAAACAACATATTCCTCTGTTTTTTTACTCATATAAAGTTAAAAAAGGGGATACTTTTTTTAAAATTGCCAATAAAATAAATGGATGGCAGTCTGGCATTGCTACTATTAATTTATTAGATTCTCCTGCTGTGAGTGTTGGGCAAGAGATTCTTATTCCTAGTAAAAAAGGAGTTTTTGTTTTTGATAGTAAAGATTATAGGTTTAATAATTTGCTTTTAGCAACAAGGGATCTTACTAAAGCTGAAAAGGTAAAAATTAAAAAGAACGACAGAGTTTATGAATTTTATTTTTTTGATTTTGTTAAGAATCCAGATTTTGGACTTTTTTCAGGCACAGAGTTGCTTTTTTTCTTAAATGCCAATTTTATTTTTCCTTTAAAAAAATTTATTGTTAGTTCTGATTTTGGATTTAGAAATGACCCTTTCACTGGCAATAAAAGTTTCCATACGGGAATAGATCTTGCAGCTCCAATGAATACTGAAGTGTATTCTTCTTCTTCTGGAATAGTTATTGAAGCTGGATATAATGATCTTTATGGGAATTTTGTTGTGGTTGGGCACAAAAACAATATTAAATCTCTTTATGGGCATTTAAATTTATATTCTGTAAAGATAGGCGATTTTGTTAAATCGGGAGAATTTCTTGGAAGGGTTGGGCAAACGGGTCGCGCAACTGGTCCCCATTTGCACTTTGAAATATTAAAAAAAAATATTCCTATTAACCCTTTAAAGTTTTTAAAGTAAGGCAGGCTCTGCAGCCAGCTAAATATATTGAATTATCAAATTGTATTGATTATTAATAAATAATGGTGTATAATTATTTGTTTGATAAAAATATTTTTACACTTTTACGCCATAATTTTAAAAGAAAGTGTTTCATTTTAATATAATTATTGGCATTAAAAAATTTTTTGGTTTCAAAAATATACATGTAATTTAAAACAGTATTATTTTTTTGTACTCATTATAATTTAATAATTTAAAATAAATCCTATTGATCAATATTATATTCGATTATTTTATTGTGTAAAGTTTTTCTTCCTATTTTTAGTATTTCTGCGCATTTGCTTTTGTTGTTCTTGGAATGAAAAAGTGTTTGTTTTATTATTTCTTTTTCAGCTTCTTTTAGGCTAATTCCTATTGGTAGTGTTATTTTAAATATAAGATTTTCATTATTTTTGATTTTTGCTGGTAAATCTTCTTTAGTGATTTGTTTGCCTTTTGATAATATTAATGCGCTTTCAAGTACATTTTTTAATTCTCTAATATTTCCTGGCCAATCGTAATAATAGAGAGCTTTCATTGCATCATTAGAAAGAGTTTTTTCTTCTCTATTGTTTTCCTTTGCGACGTCTTTTATTAGTATGTTTGTTAAATAGGATATATCATCTTTTCTTTCTCTTAAAGGTGGTATGTTTATATTAATGATATTTAATCTATAAAATAAATCTTCTCTAAATTTTTCCTTTTTAATTTCCTCTTCAATGTTTTTGTTTGTTGCAGCTAGAAGCCTGATATCAACTTTAATTGTAGCTTCTCCCCCAACGCGTTCAAAAGTTTTGTTTTGCAGTACTCTTAAAAGTTTGACTTGAATTTCAGGTGAAATTTCTGCTATCTCATCAAGAAAAATTGTGCCTTTGTTTGCAAGTTCAAATCTGCCTTTTTTTTTGGAAATTGCTCCAGTGAATGCTCCTTTTTCATGGCCAAAAAGTTCACTTTCAAGGATGCTTTCAGAAAGTGCAGCGCAATTTACTTTTATAAATGGTTTGTCATTTCTATTTGAAAGATCAAAAATAGCATCTGCTATTATTTCTTTACCAACACCGCTTTCTCCCGTTATAAGAACAGATGCATTTGATTTTGCTATTTTTATTACAAGTTCAAAAATTTTTTGCATTAATAGTGATTTTCCCATGATTTTTTCATAGTATTTTAGATCTTTTCTTATTAGTATATTTTCTAAATTAGCATTTTCATCATCGTTATTTTCTTTTTTGTTTAGTGATCTTTTTATTATTAGCAAAAGTCTTTCAAGGTCTAAGGGCTTTGTTAAAAAATCATAAGCACCCTCTCTCATGGCATCTACAGCAGAATCAACTGTTCCGTGGGCTGTTAGAATAATAAAAGGTATTCCTAAGTTTTTTTCTTTAACTATTTTGAGCAATTTTTCTCCAGATATCTGGGGCATTCTCAGGTCAGATATTATTACGTCAAGATTTTCATTTTCAATTGTTTCAAGAGCTTCTTCTCCGTCACTAGCAGTGAAAACAAAATATCCTTCATCCTCAAGATAAGTAGCAATTCCTTCTCTAATATTCTTTTCATCATCAGCTACAAGTATTTTGCTCATTTTCAATACCCTTCAATTAAAATATTTTTTTTATTTAGTTTAGGCAGTGTAATTGTAAAAATAGTGCCTTCGCCTTCTTTGCTTTCCACAAAAATTTCACCTCCAAGCTCTTTTATTATTTTATAAGAAATAGTAAGTCCTATTCCACTTCCTTTTTCTTTTGTGCTAAATTGAGGTTTAAATATTTCCTCTTTTACCGCATCTTTTATTCCGTTTCCGGTATCTTTTATGTTGATATGTATTTTATTGTCTTTTTCGAAGAGAAAAATTTCTATTTTTTTTATTTCTTTTTTTGTTTCAAGCAGTGCTTCTTCTGCGTTTTTAACGATGTTTATAATAACTTGTTTTAATAGTTTTTCATCAATGAGAATATTGCTTATTTTGTTTAAATTAAGCAATAGTTTTATGTTTTTATTTTCTAATCCAGGATTTAACAATTCACATACGCTGCCTATTACTTGTTTAATGTCTTTTTCTTGTAAGTTAATTTTTATTGGTCTGACAGTTAGTAAAAATTCTGTTACTATTTTATCTACTCTGTTTATTTCTTCTTTTATTACTTTAAAATAATTTTCAGCTTTACCATTTTTCATTTTTTGTTTTTCAATTTCCTTTTTTAGTAGTTGTAAATTTATATCGATTGCTCCAAGTGGGTTTTTGATTTCATGGGCAATATTTCTTGCATGCCTTGTAAAAGAGGCCAAAGCTTCAACTCTTCTAAATAGTTCCTCTTTCTTTTTTTTCTCTTTAATGTCTTCGATTAAAATAATGTTGCCTTCAAGTTTTTTTTCTTTTACATAGGGCATAAATGAGATTTTAATATATATGCTGTTTGAAATTGGAACTTCTAATCCTATTATTTTATCCTCTGTTCTAACTAGTTCTTTTATTAAATTTATTAAGATTGGAATTTGAATGTCATCAAGAATTTCTATTTTTGATTTAGATGTTAAAGCTAAAATTTGGTATAAAATCTTGTTTGAATAGATTATATTGTTTTGTTTGTCAAGTACAATGATTCCTTCATTAATTGATGCAAATATTCCGTCATATATTTCTATTTTTTTGTAAATTTGTTCAATAAATTTAGTTTTTTGTTCGTTAGATAATTTGTTTAGCTTTGTTAAAGCTTTTTTGAAAAAATTATTCATATCTCCTCATAATTTAGCATCAAGTTTTCTATTATTAATTTTTTATTTTGATTATAGGGGCGATATTTGTAAATATTTTTCAAATGCTCTGTGTACTTTAGATATTGATTAATATCTATTTTGTTTTCTAAAAAATCTTTTCTAATGTTAATTGTAAGTTCGTTTAAAAATATTTTAAAGCTTTGATCATCTTTTATAAAGTCGCCTTCTTCAAGATTAAATATGGATTTTTTTTCTTTTATTATATTTAGAATTTTTGTCAATTCTTTTTTTATTTTTTTGCTTTCTTCTTTGTAAAATGAGGCGAAATACTCTTCAATTGTTATATCTTTATTTATTAGAAAGCTTTCTTTAAATCTTTGAATTTCTAAGCTTCTTTCTAGTTTTGCAAAATTGTAGACTCTAAGTCTTGAAAGTATTGTTTTTGGTATTTTGTTTTTATTTCTTGCTGCCAAGATAAAGTAAATATTTGAAGGAGGCTCTTCTAATATTTTTAAAAGTGAGTTGTGGACATTAAATGATAAATTTTCGATTTCGTTTATGTAGATTACCTTTGGTTTTTCTTTTTCAGAAAAAATCCAAGTTTGAATTTTTTTTACATCATAAACAGTAATGCTATGATTTAATTCTTTGTTTATATTTTCTATATTTTTTATAAGCTCATTTTTTATGTTTTCATTGTATTCTTTTTCATAATAAACAGAATTAATGTAGTTGATATTTTTTTCTATTTTTTTTAAATTTTTTTCATTACTGAAATAACATTTGGTAAAAATTACAGTTTTAATATATTCTAGGTATTTGTTTACTATCTTTTGCGAATTTGTAGAAAGATGTGCTTTTGCTTCTACTGTGTCAAGATTTGAGAAAATGAGCAAATTAGGGTTTGTTAAGTTTTTTCCGTTTAATATTTTTTTTGCAAGCTCAATTGCGCTAATCTTTTTTGATGAAAATTTTTCTCCTAGTAAAAGGATTGCATTTGGCAGTATTTTTTGATCATATTCGTTTATTATCTCTTTTGCAATTTTTGGAAACATTGTCATTATTGGTCCCTTATTTTGTTTTTGAAATTTTAAAGAGATAGTTTATTCCAGGATTTAAATAATCAAGTAGTTTGCTTTCTTTTAGGAAATATTCAGGTTTAAATATTTGTTGTGAGTGTATTATGTAAACCACGATTGCAATTATTCCAAAAGCTTCAAGTAGGCCAAGTACTAAGCCTAGTATTCTATTGAAGAATAGTAATTTAAGTTGACTTATTATTGATTCTATTAGGGATTGTAGTATTAAAAATCCTATATGTATAAGCAAAAAAAATACAAGTAGTGCTTGAATGTAGGATAGCTCAATAATAGGTTCAACAAGCCTTCTAAACTCTTCAGTTTTTTTGTAAAGCAGTAGGATTAAAACAAAAACTTCAGCAAATCCGCTAATTTCTTTAATAAATCCTCTTAAAAATCCTCTAAATCCCAAAGATGTAAAAATTATTATTATTAATATGTCTACTATTCCAGTTATTTTCACAGGATCGTTTATTATCATTTAGATTTTGTCTCCTTAATATCTTTTATTAGCAATTTGGCTATTAAAGTTGAAGAATGTTTATTATTGAATTTTTTGATATTTTCTTTGAGAGAGTTGATTTTTTCTCTATCTTTTAAAGTTTTTTTTATAATTTTTAAAATATTTATATTTAAAATTTCATCTTCATCTATATAAATGCAGGCATTTTGATTTGTTAGTAATTTTGCATTTTTAATTTGATCTCCTCTAGAACCTTTTTTAAATGGGATCAAAATTGCACATGCACCAGCATTTGCAAATTCCTTTATTGCTCCAGCCCCAGCTCTGCTTATTATTATATTAGAAAATTTAACTATACTTGCCATTTCTTCTGCGTTAAAAAATTGCCTTCTAAGGTAATTCTTTTCGCTCAGGTCATTTAAATTTTTCCCCGATTGATGGATGAAGTAGATTTCAGCATCCTTTTTAATGCAGAGTGCAAGGTTGTTTAAAGCATTAGCGCCAAGAGATCCCCCAAGTATGCTAATAATTGGTTTGCTAGTGTTTTGCGTCAACTGTTTGATTATTTTGGGATCTGGATTTAAAAATTCTCTTCTTATAGGAGATCCTGTGTAAATAATATTTTTGTAATTTTTGAAGTATTTTTCACTTTCTTTAAAGCTTATGTGTATTTTATTTGCGAATTTAGAGTTAATTTTTGTTGCAAGTCCAGGATCTAGATCCATTTCATGGGTTATACTTTTTATTTTTAGCAAACTGGATGCAATAATTGCAGGAGTTGAAACAAATCCTCCGGTTGCATAGATAAGCTGAGGTTTATATGTTTTTAAAACGTAAAAGCTTTTTATTATTCCAAGTATTACTTTGAAAAAGTCAGTAAAATTTTCAAAAGAAAAATAGCGTCTAAGTTTTCCGCATGGAATCGAAATAAATTTAATATTATCTTTTTCTTTTATTAGTTTTTCTTCTATAGAATTTTTTTTACCTATCCAAAAAAATTCAATTTCATTATCAAATTCTTTTAATTTTTGTATGATGGAAATTCCTGGAAATACGTGACCTCCAGTTCCTCCCCCTGTAAAAAATATTATTTTTTTATTTGACATATTTTTATTTACTCATGAAAACAATAAAGCATTTACTTTGTAATAAATTTTTTCACATTTTATTTTAATAATATATTGCAATATCAGTATTTCCTTTGTACCAATAAATTGATTCAATCTTAAAAATTGAATTTAATGGAATTTAAATTCAAAATGTATTTTTTAAGAAATTTTCAATCCGAACCCCTTCTTTTTTTGAAACATTTTCTTTAATTGACTCTTTTATTATTAGGTGAATAGCCTTTGTTGTTTTTTCTAAGGCTTGCTCTGTTTCAAATTTTTCCAAATATCCTATAAGTAAGCTAGTAAATAAATCTCCTGTTCCACTGAAATTTTGTTCTAATCCTTCTAAAAAAAACTCCGAGTATTCTTTGGTTTTAGGATTGTAGCAAATGTTTCCCAAGAGATTTCCTCTTTTAACGCTTGTAACAACTACTGTCGCTTTTGTATCAAGATTTAATATTGCTTTTATGATATCATCTTTGTTGTTAAGTTGCGGGCTTTTGCTTAGCATTTCAAGTTCTGTGATATTGGGTGTTATTATGTTTGCGTACTTTATGATTTTTCTAAATCTGCTAATTATTTTATTATCAAATATAGGGTAAATTTCCCCATTGTCAGCAAACACAGGGTCAATTACAATTTTTTCAAATTTTATTAATTTAATTATTTTCTCTATTGTTATTTGTTGTTTTTCGCTTCCCAGAAATCCGGTATAGAGTATGTCAAAGTGCTCATTTTGTTCTTTCCATATATTGATAAATTTTTCTAAATGATCGGTCAAATCCACTATTTCAAATTTTTTATAAGCTGTGGAAGCAGAAAGGACAGCTGTCACAAAAGGACAAACTTGCATATTAAACGAAGATATTACTGGTATGCATATTGTAAGAGATGTTCTTCCCATGCTTGAAATATCATGCATTGCTAAAATTCTTTTCATTATTTTTCCCCCTATACTGGTTTTTATAATTTTCTATTCTTGAATTTGCATCAATCTCAATTGGACTTTCTCCATATTTTAAATACATATTAAATCCAAGTCCCGCAATCATTGCTCCATTGTCTGTGCAAAGGTCAAGAGGAGGGTAGTAAGTTTGTATTTTAAGCTTATCTATTTTTTCTCTTAAATATAAATTGCTTGCAACACCCCCTGCTATTACCAATTTGTTGATTTGAGTATCTTTTATTGCCCTTTTTAGTGGGGTGATTAGATTTTCAAAGGCAGCTTTTTGGAAGCTTGCAGCTATATTATTTTTTGTTGTTGGATTATCTTTGCTTTTGAATTTTTCGAGTTGGTGTATGCAAGCTGTTTTTAGTCCAGAGTATGAAAAATCATACCAGTTTTCTTTTTTTCTAAAGGTGGTAACTGGAAATTGAAATGTATTTTCATCTCCATTTTTAGACATTTGTTCGATGTTTGGACCTCCCGGAAATCCCATATCATAATGTTTTGCCACTTTATCAAAAGCCTCTCCACAAGCATCATCTAGAGTTCTTCCAAGTATTTCAACATCATCGAAATTTTTTTGTTTAGCAATCAATGTATGTCCACCACTTAATAATAATGATATAAATGGATATTCTATTTTTGAGTGCATTAAAGGGGCGTAAAGATGACCCAAGATGTGATCAATGCAAATAATAGGCTTTTTTAATGAAATTGCTAGACCTTTGGCAAAGTTTAATCCAACTATTAAAGACCCAATAAGTCCAGGTCTAGATGTTACAGCTATTAAGTCAATTTCAGATATTTTAGTATTTGCCTTTTTGAGCGCTTTTATGCAAACAGACATAATAGCTTCCGTATGAAGTCTTGAGGCAATCTCAGGCACTATGCCGTAATATTTTTTGTGTTCGGCTTGATTTAATTTTATATTGCTTAAAATATGAATTCCATTTTCTACTACAGCTACGCAACAGTCGTCACAAGAGGTTTCTATTCCAAGCACTTTCATCTGATTGTTTCCTCGTAAAGATTTAATAAGTTGTCGAATTCGAATTCCTGGGTTAAATCAGGTCCTTCTTTTTTAAGGACTTTTAGCGTATTTTTAGACCAAATGTGTCCTATTACTTTTACCATTCCATTTTTTCTAGCAATATTTTTTGCTTTTTCAAGCTCCTTGATTACGGACTCTTCTGTGTCTTTGCTATCAAGAAATACGTCTCTTTTTTCTACTTTAACTCCAATTTCTTTGCCTATTATTTCTGGTACGCTTCCTGCAATGGTTACGCTGTCGAAAAAATATCTGTCAATCTCTTTAAGCTTTTCTAAAATGATTTTCATAAAATCTTTATTTGAAGTGATTAAACTTCCCATATGGTTATTCATTATTTTTGAATCAGGATACTTTTTAAATGCTTTTTCGATTTTTTTGTGTATTTCTTCTTTTTTATCTTTTATGTTTATATGAAATTTTTCTATTGAATTTCTATGTTTTGATTGCATTGGGAAATGTATTATTACTGTTTTGTTAGCATTTTTTAGTTTTTTGTATAAACTCATTGATTTTGGTAAAAATGGAATAATAGCATAATTTATTTTAAGATTAAGTTTTATAAATTGTTCTAACATAAATTCATCATAACCCACGTCGTCAATGATTAAGTAAAACTTAGGCTTGCTTTTTGCTTTTTTATTCTCGGTGTTGTTTTTTATTATTAAGCTTTCTTTTTGTGTTTTTTCAAACCTATTTTTAAGTGGGGCATTTGCAATTTTTGAATTGTCATTAAAATATAAAAAACTTGCAAATGCCTGAGTTATTGCAATAACAATAGAAATTATAATAAAAATTACAATAATAAACTTGTTTTTTTTAATATAAAATACAAACATTCATGACCACTGACTTACAAGTAGACCAGAACATGTCATGAATGTCAATGTTAATTTATTTCTTCTTTTAATTTTTTAAGAACTCTTTTTTCAATCTGTCTTACAGTTTCTGATGATATTCCAAGTTCTGTTGAAATATCTTTTAAGGTGCTTTTTTTGGGACTATTGTCTAGGTTATATCTTTTTTTAATTATGTATCTTTCCTTTTCATTTAATTTTGTTTCAAGTATATAATTCAAATGTTTTAGAGTTGAATCTTGTTCAAGGGTAATTTCAGGGTTAAAAGAATTATCCTCGTATAGATTCAAGAGTGTTGAATTTTCAGATCCCTCTATTTCTTTGTCCAGAGAATATTCTTTTTCAAGATAGGGAATAATTTTTATATACTGAGCAGGGGATAAGTTGAATCTTTTCATTATTTCTTCTTTTTTGGGCGATTTTTCTTCTTCTGTTAAATATTTATTTATTTGTAGTATTAGATTTTCTTTTCTGTATGGGACTTTTACCAATCTGGTTTTAGTGTTTAATGCTCTTTGTAGTGATTGCTTAATCCAGAATGATGCATAAGTTGAAAATTTGGTATTTTTATTCGGGTCATATTTTTCAGCAGCCCTTATTAATCCCAAGTTGCCTTCTTGAATTAAGTCTTCAATTTTTAGCCCTTTGCCCGCATATCTTTTTATTATTTTTAAAACAAGTCGCAAATTTGCATTTATCATCTTGTTTTTTGCTTTTGCATTGCCTCTTTGTATTTGTCCTGCAAGTTTAATTTCTTCTTCGTGAGTAATTAGCTTGTGTTCTCTTACTGATTTTAAATATATGTTTAAATCCTCATTACTAAATATGTTCATAGTTATTATATTTTCTCCCCTTTTTTGAATATTGTGATTAAGTTTTTACTACTTAACTTTCATGCAAAAATTGTGCCAATTTAATTTAAAACCATTTTTTAATTAAATTGGATATAATTTTGAGTTTTTAGGTGGGAGTGTTTTTCGAATTATTTACTTTTTTTGTAATTGATTGTAAATTAAATCGGCAAGGCCAAAGCTTTGAGCTTGTGCCATTTGTTTTGCTCTTTGTTCGCAAAGCATATCTTCAAAAATTTCTTCTACTTGGCCTCCGTTTAACAAATTTTGATCTTTGTTAAGAGTTTTTTTCATGCTTTCAAGCATTTGCTTGATAAACATAGCCTCAAATTCTAAAGAAGCTTTTCGAAGATCTTCGTTTTTTTGAAAGGATTTTTTTATTTCTACAGAATTTTTAAAATTATTTATTTTATTTATTTGATTTTTAAATTTTAGATTTTGTGAATTAATTAAATTTTGTGAATTAATTTTGGTTTCCATTAATTTCCTCCAAGATAAGTTCCCCATTTAATTTATTAATTTTTTGCGCAGCTTGAATTATTTGAATTAATTCTTTATTGCTAAGATTGTTGGAATTTTTTAATATAAATTCATTTAATTTCATTGAGTTTATTTGAATTGTTGTTTTATTATTTTTACTTAAAATGTTTTGATTGTCTTTTTCAATGGAAAATGTAAAAGCTCCTATTTTTGCATTTTCACTTGCTAAAATAATGCCATTTTTTTTGTCTATTAATATCTTAGGGTTGGTTTCTATTTTAATATTTTCAATCTCTTCTAATAGGCTTATGTTTTTTGCTTCTATTTCTATTGTGCTGTCTGATTTAATTTTGTTGTTGATTTTTTTAGAGGTCAATATTTTATGAATTCTATTTATTAATGTATAATTTCCTTTTTTAAGAATTATATTATAACTGTGGTTAATATTTTGATTCTCATTTATTATTACACTATCTAGAGTATATCCAGATTCTTTTAATTTATTATTGGGCTGTATAATTCCTGATGCAATTGCTATTATTTCTCCTTCTTTATTTTTAAGATTTGTTTTTAAAAGTATTCCATTTTTTAAATCTTTTGAGTCTAGTATTGATGCAATGCAAGCTTTATGTTTTGAACCTTTGATTGTATTACCTTTTACTTGGAGGCTGACATTTACTAGTGCAATATTTTTACTTTCTATATTATTAGAGCCTATTTCATTTATTATATTGTTTTCTTCTAAAATTTTAATTATAAGGTCTTTTTGTTTTATAGAGTCTCCTTTTCCAGCAAGTCCCGCTACTATTCCAATACCTGTTAAAAAAATTGTATTTGTGGGATAAATATCCGCAATTTCTTTTAATTTTACGCTTTCAGACAGGCTATTGTTAAATGATTGATCTGTTTTTAGTCCTGTTGAATCTTTGTTTGTTTGGGCTAATAGACTCGTTGCAAATGTAATTAACATCAACATTAGTTTGTTCATTCTTTACCCTATTTATTGTATTTCTTTAATATCTATTATTTTATATCAATTATTACAATTAATGAAACTTTTTTCGTCAAATTACTAATTAATCCTTGATTTGTTAAATATTATCTGTATTGAGGCAGATTAAAATAATAATTTTTAGAAAAGGGAGATAAAATTAGGCATTATTCTTTTTGTACCTTATTTAATCTTATTTCTTCATTTTTGATTGTGTTGCGTATAACTTTGTATTTGCTATTGTTTAATTCATTTAGACTTAAAACATCATTTATTCTTGTTGTGTTGATTTTGTATTTAAAGTATGTATTGTGCTCATTAAGGATTTCATTTTTTTTTATATTTTCTTTTGCAAATACAATTGGCTCGATTACATCAATGTACATATTGATGTAATTATGTCTTTTGTAGCTTTCAAAGTTTTTTGCATAATAAACAAGAGTTTTTTCAATTGGAATATTTTTGTATGAGTTGTTGCTTTTTACCTTAAATTTTACTTTTTTGAAAAATTTATCTTCTATGTTTATTTCAGATTCATCAAAGTTAAATTGAAGTATATAGATATTTTCATTTGATAAGTTTTTTGTAATGTAATAAATCATTTCAAAAATTATTGATTTTTTTGTTAAATGTGGGGGAATATATATTTTTGATAAGCTTTGATTGTTGCATATTTTTGAATACTTCTTTGAAAAGAAATATGTTTTACTAGGAGTAATGTTGAAACATAAATCATGAGAAGCGCTTATAATTGAGCTTGTTGTGAAAAATAAAATAAAAATAAATAATCTTTTTTTTATTTTATTGCCTTTTTAAGTTATTTGCAATTCCTAACATATTGTCAGAAGTTTGAATAGCTTTTGAGTTTATTTCATAAGCCCTTTGAGCTACTATCATTGTTACCATTTCTTCAGCAATAGATACATTTGACATTTCAAGTATGCCTTGTCTTAGTCTTCCCATGCCTTCACTTCCTGGTATTCCTGCTATTTCTTGACCTGATCCAGCTGTTTCTTTAAATAAATTGCTTCCAATGGCACTTAGTCCTGCAGGATTGACAAATCTTGATATTTCAATTTGCCCAAGCTCTATTGGCTCGTTGTTGTTATCAATTTTTACTGATACTATTCCCTCTTCAGATATTGCAATTGAGTTTTGGATATATTCTTCTGGGAAGAATATATTAGGCAATACTTTGTATCCTTGGCTTGTTACAAGCTCTCGATTAGAATCGATTTTAAATGACCCATCTCTGGTATATGCATAAGTTCCATCAGGTAGAAGAATTTTGTAAAATCCATCTCCTTCAATGGCAACGTCAGTGAGTAAATTTGTGGATTGCATTTTTCCTTGTTCAAATATTCTCTGGGTGGCAGCAATTTTTGTCCCGTGGCCAACTTGATTTCCAAGCGGTCTTAAAGTATTTTCAGTTGCAGGGGTTCCTGCTCTGTTATGGGTTTGATAAATTAGATCCTCAAATTCTGCTCTTATTTTTTTAAATCCCGTAGTATTTACATTTGAAAGGTTATTGGCAATTGTATCTACATTGTATTGTTGTGCAGTCATTCCACTTGCTGCTGTCCATAATGCTCTCATCATAAAATATGCTCCTTAATATTTTCCAATTTCATTTATTAATTTTCCCAATAGACTGTCTTCAGTCTGTATTGTTTTTTGATTAGCTTCATAAGCTCTGTTAATTTCAATCATTAAAACCATTTCTTTAACAGCATTAACATTAGAAGCCTCAAGTGTTTCTGTTTCTATTTTAGGCCTTAATGATACATCAATTTCTTGTGCTTTGCCAGATGTTTTTGTGTCGATCCATAAAGAATTTCCCTGTTTTTTGAGAAATCTAGGATTTTCAAAATTTACAATTCTAATGGTATCAAGCAGTTCATAATTTTCCCAAGAATTTTCATACTCACTAACAAGTCTTTTGGGGTCTGATTCAAAGTTTGAATTGTGAAAGATTTGTCCTTGAGGTGTTATTTTAAAATTATTTTTTTTAAGATATATGTATCCTTTTTCTCCTAGGACGGGAAATCCGCTTTTTGTAACAAGGATTCCTTCTTTTCCAATAGTAAAAGAACCGTTTCTTGTATATCTTTCTCCATCTGAAGTTTGTATTACAAAAAATCCTTGATCGGTGAGTGCTAAATCTAATGGATTGCCAGTAGTTTTTAATGGGCCTTGTTCAAATACTGTGTATATCTCATTTTCTTCAACCCCTGTTCCTAGTTTGCCTACAACCGGAGCTGTTTCAAGATGTCCTTTGGGAAATTTATAAAGGCCATCATCATTTAGTCTTCTTATTAGTATTTCTGGAAATGCTTTTTGAATAGATAAATCTTTTTTGTATCCAATAAGATCTATGTTTGCTAAATTATTTGACACTGTATCAAGCTTGCGCCTTTCTGCCATCATTCCGCTGGCAGCTGTATAAATTCCTCTTACCACGGTTAAATCCTTAAAGACAATTAACTTTATTAATATTAGCATTAATTGTCCTATATAACAATTAATTAACCTATTGTGTTTTTGCTTAATTTTATATTTTTTGCCTAGTTTTTCATCTTGATAATTAAAATTATAAAATAAGTTGTATAATGATGCTTGTGGCCAATTTTTAAATTAGCCGCCCTAAATGAGTAATTTAAAAAAAGAGCTATAATTTAGTTTTAAGGAGGATTGATGACTAGAGTTTTTTCAAAGTTTTTTCTTTTTTTTTGTTTTTCAATGCTTTTATTTGCAAATTCAGAAGATTCAAATGAAAAGGATATTGCCAATAAGGATGAAAACCTTGGTTTTGAAAATGAAGTTTTAGGATATTGGGTTGGTTATAATGATGTAAGTAACACAAAGAATTCTATTATATATATTTATAAATATAATGGAGAAGTTTATGGCCGAATTTTAACTATAATAAAAGATGGCAAAAAGTATGATGCTAAAAATCCTTCAGGAGATACTGTAGTTGGGTTTGAAAATCTTGCAATAGAGGGTCTTGATTTTATGTGGGGCCTTAAGTATTCTTCTTCTTCTAAAAAGTGGGATAGGGGCAAAATAATAGATCCTAAAAACGGTAAAATTTATAATTCTGAGATGCGTGTTGATAGTAAAACTGGAAATCTTATTACCAAGGGGAAAGTTTGGATTTTTGGCAGAAGCAAAATTTGGACAAGAGCTAAAGATGATGAAATACCAAAATTAGATTTGCATAATCTTGTTCCAGCGCCCCCTGTGAAAAAATAAATTTGGCTTTTGGTCTTGCTATTTTGAAAAATATATAAATATATAGATGGGATAAGTAGGTTATGAAAAATAAGACAGAGTATTATGATCAGTTTATTTCAAAAATACCCGATTTTCCTAAAAAGGGTGTTCTTTTTTATGATATTACTAGCGTTTTGCTAAAACCCGAAGTTTATAGTTCATTAATAAATGAGGTATATTCTTTTTATAATTTTAAAAAGATTGATTGCATTGCAGTTGTTGAGTCTAGGGGATATTTAATAGGTGCTCCTTTGTCTTTAAAAATGCAGCTACCTCTTGTTTTAATTCGAAAAGAGGGTAAATTGCCCAGAGAGGTTTTTAGTGAAGAGTATGAGCTTGAATATGGTTTTGGGAGAATAGAGGTGCACAAAGACGACGTTAGGACGTATTCCAATATTCTTTTAATAGATGACATATTAGCTACCGGGGGAACTTTAAAGTCGTCTGCAATTTTGCTAGAGAGAGCTGGGGGCAAGGTTAAGGATATTTTTTGTTTTATTGAGCTTTGTGCTATTAATGGTAGACAAAGTCTTGAAAGTTATGAAGTCAATTCCCTTGTAAGGTATAATTAATTTAATGCTTGACTTTTCTTTTTTATTAAATTTACAATGTTTAGTTGAGGTAATATATGTATGCACTGGTAGAAATAAATGGCAAGCAATATAAGGCTATTGAGGGTGAATTTTTAAAAATAGACAAAATTTCTCCTATTGAGAAAGATAAGTTGGAATTTAATAGTGTTTTGCTTATTAATAAAGACGGAGAGGTTAAAATAGGAAAGCCTTATGTCGTAAATTCTCTTATTAGATGTACCTATAAAGAAGATAAAAAAGACAAAAAGGTTATTTCTTACAGATACAGAAGAAGAAAATCAAGTGAGAGAAAAGTTGGGCACAGACAAACCTATTCTTATATTTTGGTTGATGAAATAGTTTTTTAAGTATATTGATTAATATTTTGGTAAAAGTAAAAGACGATGTAATTATTTATCTTTTAGCCAATGGTCATGCTATAAGTAAGAATAATGTTAACGTTGTCTGTTCTTCTTTTTCTTTTATTTTGAGAACCTTTTTTAGTGTTCTTGATCTTGAGGGTGAGGCTTTTGTTGTGAAAAATTCAAAAAGAGGTTATTTAGAATTTAAGCCCTTTTTTAAGGATTTGAACAAAGAAAGTCTTTTTTACTATAGTAGGTTTTTAATTAGAGGCATAAACGATTTGTGCTTTGAGTATCCCAATGATATTAAATTAGTTTTGGAGGAAAATTAATGGCAACAAGTAAAAGTGGTGGTAGTTCAAAAAATGGACGAGATTCTATATCCAAGCGACTTGGAGTTAAAAGAAGTGGTGGTCAGTTTGTTAAAGCTGGAGAGATAATTGTTAGACAAAGAGGTACAAAGTTTCATAAAGGTAAAAACGTTGGTCTTGGAAGAGATTATACAATATTTGCGCTTTCATCTGGTAAGGTAGAGTTTAAAACTTTAAAGGGACGAAAATATGTAAGTATTGTTTAGTTTTAATTGAAAAGATTGGAGATTTTTGGTTTTAATTGAAAAATTGGAGAAAGTTTGTATAGCTTTAAGGACTCTGTAAATATAACGGTAGTTTCGGGCAATGGTGGTTCTGGGTGTGTTTCTTTTTTAAGAGAAAAGTTTAATGCAAAAGGCGGTCCAGATGGCGGAAATGGTGGGAGTGGTGGGAGTGTAATTTTCAAGGTGAGAGAAAATCTTAGCACTTTATCTTTTTATAAAAATGGTCATGTGCTTTGTGCCGAAAATGGTAAACCTGGAATGGGTTTTAAAAGAAGTGGTGCTAATGGTAAAGATTTAACTCTTTTTGTTCCTCCAAATACAGAAGTTTATAATGAAAATGATGGAACTCTTTTGTATAGGCTTAAAAATTTAAATGACGAATTTGTTGTTTTAAAAGGTGGCAGAGGGGGTCTTGGTAATTGGAATTTTAAAACTTCAGCTAGAAGGGCTCCAAGGTTTGCTCAACCTGGAGAATCGGGTAATAGTTTGAGCGTGCGTCTTGAACTTTTTTTGGTGGCAGATATTGGGCTTGTTGGTTTACCTAATGCTGGTAAATCTTCTCTTCTTAATAGGATAACTTCGGCAAAATCTAGGGTCGCAAATTATCCTTTTACAACAAAAATTCCTCATCTTGGTATGCTCAGGCGTTCTTATGATGATTTGATTATTGCAGATATTCCTGGAATAATTAAAGGCGCTAGTTTTGGAGTAGGGCTTGGGACTAAATTTTTAAAGCATATTGCTAAAACTAAAATTTTAGCTTTGGTTATTGATGTTTCTGAAGCAAATTTTTTGGAATCATATAACATTCTTTTAAATGAATTAAAATCTTATAGCCATAAGCTTTTTAATAAAAAAAAAATTATTATTGCCAACAAGCTTGATTTGGACGGTTCTAAGAAAAATTTTGATTGCCTGATAAAAGCCTTAGGAAAAGAAAAGGTTATTGGCATCTCTATTTATGAGAATAGAGGAATTGATGAGCTTATTAAAGAATTTTTTATTTTGGCTAAAACTTTTTAATAAAATTGATTTTTATTCTGGGCTTTTTATTTTTAAGACTTGGTTTTTGGATGTCAGACTTGATTTAGGAAAAAAATTGTGAGAATTGCAATATTAGGGGGCACTTATAATCCAGTTCATATTGGACATATTTTTTTGGCCAAAGAAATAGAGTATTTATTAAATATTGATAGAGTAATATTTATTCCTACTTGCAATCCAGCTCATAAATTGATTGATGAGGATGTTAGTGTTAACAATAGAATAGATATGCTCAAGCTTGCATTAGAGAATGAAGATAAAATGTTCATAGATGATTGCGACATAATAAATGGTGGTATAACTTATACTGTTGATACTATTTCTTGTGTTAAAAAAAAATACAAAAACGATAAACTTTTTTTAGTTATTGGTGATGATCTTTTTCAAAATTTTGATTCATGGAAAGATCCTCAAAGCATTGTAAGCTCTGTTGAACTTGTTATTGCTCACAGAATCTACAAAGAGAGGCTTAAAAGTTCTTTTAAGCATATTTATATAGATAATAAAATAATACCGATTTCCTCATCAGAGATTAGAAATAGAATTGCAAATGGATTGCCTGTCAGCTATTTATTGCCTTTTGGTGTGTTAAAATACATTAAAGATAATAATTTATATGTTAAAAAGGTAAATATTTGAGAAAGGATTTAATTTTTTTATTTTTAATTGTTCTGATAATAGCAAGTGTAGTAATTTTTTTTATTAGAAGTTCGAAAAAAGAGCTGGTTTACTTCGAGCTTAATACAAAGAGTAATATTAGTTTTTTGTTTATAATAGAAGATCTTAACAAAAACCTTGTAAGTATGCAAGAAATTTTTATTAATATGAAAACAGGAAATATTGGTTTTTTTGATATTCCAATTCATACTGGATATGAAGATTTAAAAGGGAATATATCTTGGTTTAAAGATCTTTATAAAAAAAATTCTTTTAATAAATTTTTATCTAAAATTTATACACAATTATCTCATGAATCAGATTATTATATTCGTTTTCAAAAAGAAAATTTTGTTAGACTTATTGATTACTTAGGGGGAGTTAGACTTCTTGTTAAAAACCCGGTAAAAGTTTATAGTTTCGAGGATTCTATTTTAATACCCTCTGGCACTTCTAATTTTGATGGTGATAAGGCGTATGATTATTTGAGATATTTTAATGATGTTAATCAGTTTGAAGAGAGAGTTGAATTTTTTAAAGAGTTTTTTAAAAGACTTCTTTTTCAAATTTCAGATTTTGGCATCGAAAATGACAATTTTTTTAAAATATATTCCATGTTAGATACTAACCTTTCAGAGGTTGTTTTTAAGTATATTGTTAAAAATTATAAAATAAATAATGATAAAATTATTTCTATTAATATTAAAGGACAAGAAGAGATTTTTAAGGATAATGATAATAATTTGATAAAGGTGGTTTTTCCTTATTATGGGGGTGCTATTTTAAAAGAATCGGTGGATAAATTAAACAAAGAGTTGGTTAATGAAGGCGCAGAAGAGATAGTAAAGATTGTTGTTTTAAATGGAACAAAAGTTGTTGGGCTTGCAAAAAAAACAGCAAATATTTTTAATTCTTTAAAATTTAAAGTTTTAAAATTTGGTAATGCAGATAAAAATTCTTATAAAAATACCCTGATTATAAATAATTCGGATAATTTAGAAATGGCTGTTAGGGTTGGAGAGGTGATTAAAACTTCAAATATTAAGCCAATTTCTGAGGTTCAAACTAAAAGATTGTTAGAGCTTGATAATCTTGATATTAATCCTGATGTAATAGTTATTTTAGGAGATGATTTTGATGGAAGATATGTTAAAAGTAAATGATATTAATGATTTATGCAAAATAATAAGTGATTTTAATGGAATTAATGTTATGGGCATTAATGTTAGCGATATTTGTAATTGGACTGATTTTTTTATAATAGCTACTTTTGTATCATTTAAGCAAATGGAAGCTTTATATATTGATAAGATAATTAAATTTTTTAAAGAAAAAAAAATTAATATTAATGTTCAAGGAAAAGGGTTGGTTTATGACTGGACTATTGTTTCTGGTGCAAATTTGGTAATTCATTTAATGAGTGAAAAATCTAGGGAATACTATGAGCTTGAAAAAATATGGTCCAAGGGAATCATTATTTATCCTTAATTACTTAGTTTAATTAAAATTAATTAAAAAAACTAAAAATATCATAAAAACATATGGTCCAAAGGAATCATTATTTATCCTTAATTACTTAGTTTAATTAAAATTAATTAAAAAAACTAAAAATATCATAAAAACATGTTTACAAAAAATAGAAAATATTTTAGATTTAAGTTATGTACTTTTTGCGGGAGGCTTATAAGTGGATATTACAGACATAAGGATTAAGAAAGTTGATAGTAAAAATTCTGGTTCTAAATTATTAGCATATGTTGCAGTTACTTTTGATAACTGTTTGGTTCTTCACAATATTAGAGTTATTAAAGGGCAAAAGGGAGTATTTATTGCTATGCCTAACAGAAGAACTAGAGTCGGTGAATATAAAGACATTGTACATCCTATTAGTCAGGATTTTAGAAAAGCTTTGCAAACTTCTATTTTTAAGGAATATATAAGAGAAAATCCAGCCGATCTTGAACTTGAATTAGATTTTTAGATAATTGTTGACAAAGCTCGTTGTATCTTGTATGCTTGTCAATTGTAAGTATTAA
>NZ_ABJZ02000001.1 GCF_000181875.2 [Borrelia] finlandensis
AATATAGATCAAGCTTTGGATCTTCTAATGCTCGCAGAATAAGAGCTAAGTCTGAAATACCAGCTGTTGTTTACGGGCAAGGCAATGATGTTTCACACTTGAGAATTAAGAGTAGTGAGTTTAATAAGAAATTTGCAAAATTTACGGATAATACTGTCTTAATATTAGATGATGGCAAGCTTGAAAGATGTGTTTTTGTTAAAGATGTTGCAGAAAATATTGCCAGCAAGCTCATTTATCATATTGATTTTTACGAAGTAGATAGGAATGTTGAGCTTGAAAAATATGTTCCCATTAAACTTATTGGAGCTTCTGTTGGGGTTAAAGAGGGTGGAATTTTGACTGTTTTAAAAGAGCAGGTTAAGGTAAGGTCTTTGCCCTTGGATTTGCCAGAATTCATAGAGCTTGATTTAACTCCTGTTAATAAAGGAGATGGCGTTCTTTTTAAAGATCTTGTGTTGCCTTCTAATGTTAGGCTTGCAGAAAATGACGAGAATTTGGAAGTTGTTATTATAAAGTGATTTTATGGGGTTGTTGATACTTGGATTAGGAAACCCTGGATTAGAATTTTCTTTAACTAGGCATAATGTTGGTTTTTCTCTTTTGGATAAAATTGTCTCTAAAAACGGCCTTTTTTTAAAAAGAAAAAAAAAATATGAATATTCAGAATTAAAAATGATTTCCGGAAGAGTAATTTTGGTTAAGCCATTGACCTATATGAATCTAAGTGGATCTTTATTTCCTTCAATATTTTCAGATTTTTATATGTGTATAAAGAATTTATTAGTGGTTCTTGATAATGTTGATCTTCCCTTGGGAAAATGCAGGCTTAAAGAGCGAGGTGGTGTGTCTACTCATAATGGTCTTAGATCGATTTCAAGTGTTCTTGGAAGCTCTAACTATAGTAGACTTTATATTGGGGTTGGAAGCAATCTTATGTGTGATATAAAGAGTTTTGTTCTTTCTAGATTTTGCAAGGATGAAATGGATAGGCTTGAAAAATTGTATGATTTTTTAAGCGATGAGCTGATTGATATTAGCGAAGCAAATTTTAAAAATAAGGTTCAAAAAATTAATTCTAGTAATTTTTAATGCATTTTTTAGACGAAAATATACAAATTAAAATAGATAAATTTTATAAAAAAAATTCTTTAGATAAAAATCGGGTTATTGTTGCTTTTTCTGGTGGGGCTGATTCTACGGCTTTATTGTTGAATTTAAAATATTACCTGAGCAATAATGTTATTGCATTTTATTTTGCCCATTTTATTAGATCTGATAATGAGCAAAATCAAGAGATAGAGCATGTAAAGGGGTTTTGCGATCTTTACAATATTGCTTTACAAATTAAAAAATGTGATATAGATATAAAAAGTGAATCGGCTAGGTTAGGAGTATCTATTGAGGAGCTTGCAAGGAAATTTAGATATATTGCTTTAGAAAATGCTCTTAAAGAAAATGGCGCAAATTATATTGCCCTTGCTCATAACGAAAACGATCAAATTGAAACAATAATTATGAGATTTTTTCAAGGATCTTTTTTGGATGGTCTTTCAGGTATTCCTGGTGTCAATAGAAACATTATAAGGCCTTTGCTTGAGGTTTCAAGACTAGAAATTGAAAATTTTTTATCTTTGAATAATATTGGGTTTTTTGTTGATAGTACAAATGCTCAAAATTTATATCTAAGAAATAGGGTTAGAAATAATTTACTACCCGCTATAAAAAAGGTTTTTAAAGGGTATGAAAAATGTCTTAAAAGAATATCTGAATTTTCAAGGGAATTTGCGGATTATTTTGAAAAAGATGAATTTTTTCCTGTTGAGAAAGGTAAATATTATTATTCTTTTGATCTGAAAACTTTCTTAGATTTTCCTAAGTATTTGGTATTTAGATTGATTTTTAAAATTTTAAATTCAGAAGGAATTACAGCTAAAGTTTCCTATAAAGCTCTTAATGAAGCGTTTAAAGTAGAGATTAATAGGAAAAAAAATAATGTTTTGTTAAAAACCAATGATTTTTTTTTAGAAAAAAGGCATAATAAAATTAATTTAATTTTTAAAAGGGATGAAAAATTTTACAAACCTTTTGATTTTATTTTGGAAGTTGGCAAATGGCATAGTTTATCTTTAGGTGAGATTTTGCTAAAATATTTAGAGTGTAATGCAGCTTCTGTATCAAGATTAAAATGTTGTTCTTATGAGTTTAGGTATAAATTTTTTAAGGATAGATTGAAAGCAAAAAAATTTTTTTCTAAGTTTATAAGGTGTAATCCAGCTTATTTAATGTTGTTAGCATTAGATAACAGATTAATTGGGATTATTGATTTAAATACTTTAAACTTAGTATGGAGTGAAAAAAGCATTCTTAAAAAAATTAGTATATCTTTGATTGGAGGGCTTTTAAAGGAATGAATGGCAGTAATAATATGAATAACAATGGAAAATCTAACAACAAAAAGAAGAATAAAAATTGGATTTTAGGACTTGTTGTTGTTTTTCTAATTTCAGCAATATTTATGTCATATTTTATAAGGGGGGGGGAAAGCTATAAAAATGTTCCTTATAGCACTTTTCAGAGTTATTTAGACAATGGTCTAGTTGAGTCTGTAGTAATAATTGATAAAAATTTGATTCAATTTGTTGTCAAGGGTTCTAACTTTGCAAAGTCTTATTTTTCTACCAGTATTCCCTATCTTGATATAAATTTACTTTCAGAACTAAAAAATAAAAAAGTTGAGCTTAGCTCAGGAAAAAGTCAAGCTTCTCTGATTGGGGTTTTATTACAGACTTTGCCATGGATTTTGTTTTTTATTTTCTTTTTCTTTATATTTCGTCAAACTCAAGGTGGTGGTGGGAAGGTTTTTACATTTGGGAAAAGTAATGCTCAAAAGTATGAAGCTGGAAAGAATAAAATCACCTTTAAAGATGTGGCTGGCCAAGAAGAGGTTAAGCAAGAGCTTCGAGAAGTTGTCGAATTTCTTAAAAATCCAAAAAAATTTGAAAAAATAGGTGCAAAAATCCCCAAAGGAGTGCTTTTAGTTGGCTCTCCAGGTACTGGCAAGACTTTGCTTGCCAAAGCCGTTGCCGGTGAGGCTGGGGTTAGTTTTTTTCACATGTCAGGCTCAGATTTTGTTGAAATGTTTGTTGGAGTTGGAGCAAGTCGTGTTAGAGATTTATTTGATAATGCTAGAAAAAATTCCCCATGTATTATTTTTATTGATGAGCTTGATGCTGTTGGTCGAAGTCGTGGTGCGGGGCTTGGCGGCGGTCATGATGAAAGAGAGCAAACTCTTAATCAGCTGTTGGTTGAAATGGATGGATTTGGAACGCATACCAATGTAATTGTTATGGCCGCTACAAATCGTCCCGACGTTCTTGACTCTGCTTTGCTTAGGCCTGGACGATTTGACAGGCAAGTAACAGTTTCTTTGCCTGATATTAAGGAAAGAGAGGCAATATTAAATATCCATTCTTCAAAAACAAAGCTTTCAAAAGATATTAATTTACAAGTAATAGCAAGAGCTACTCCTGGAGCTAGTGGCGCTGATCTTGCAAATTTAATTAATGAAGGAGCCTTAATAGCTGCAAGGAATAATCAAGATGAAATTTTAATGAAGGATATGGAAGAAGCTAGAGATAAAATATTGATGGGGGTTGCAAAAAAATCCATGACTATTACTGATAGGCAAAAGCTTGAGACAGCTTATCATGAGGCAGGCCATGCTTTGCTTCACTATTATCTTGAACATGCTGATCCACTCCACAAGGTTACCATTATTCCAAGGGGTAGGGCACTTGGCGTTGCATTTTCTCTTCCAAGGGAAGATAGACTTTCAATAAACAAACATCAAATTCTTGACAAAATAAAGATATGCTATGGTGGTTATGCTAGCGAGCAAATAAATTTGGGTGTTACAACAGCGGGCGTTCAAAATGATTTAATGCAAGCTACTAGTTTAGCTAAAAAAATGGTTACGGAGTGGGGAATGGGTGAAGAAGTTGGTCCAATATTTTTAGTAGACGATGAAGCACCTATTTTCCTTCCGAAAGAGTTTTCAAAGGCTAAAGCTTATTCTGAGAACACTGCCGATAAAGTTGACAGAGAGGTAAAAAGAATACTTGAAGAATGTTTAAAAGAGGCATCAGATATTCTTTTAAAGCATAAGGATCAACTTGTTAAGCTTGCAAAAGAACTTGTTTTAAAAGAAACTTTGACAGACAAAGAAGTGAGAGAGCTTTTAGGTTTTGAAGCTAATAAGGATGACTACGATTTATTTTCATCAGACTCTACTGCAAAAGAGGTAAAGGAGGAGGATATAAAAGGTTAGGCGAGTGTTTATGTTTTATTTAAAGATGGGTTTCATTCTTTTTATTTCTATAAGCCTATATGCAATTTCAGTCAAAGAAGATGAAGATATTTCAAGTATTCTTTTCAATGAGTCTAAAAATTTTTCCAATTTACAAAAAGGAAATGATTTAATTTATGGATCTCTTGATTTCAATTTGCTAGCTTCAGATGCTCTTTATGAGCTTTCATTAAAAGAGAATGTTGCTTTAACGGATAAAATTTATTTATTAAAAGAAGCAATTAATATTAATAACTTCAAAGTAGCAACTCTTAAAGAAGTATACACTTATTATTTTTCGTTGCTTTTAAGACAAAATGAAAATAAGAGTATGTATGAAGAAATTATTACTTTGTATAGAAAGTTGAATGAAGAATTGCAAATAGACAAAGATTTAATTTGCATGAGGCTTGAAGCTTCTGGAAGACTTGAAAGTTTTGGAGATGATTTCAAAAAAATTTTATTTAAGGCTTTTTCTTTATATGGTAATGATTTTTTATTTTTTAAGTGGTTTTTAAAAGAAGATAGGTTTTTTTTTAGCATCTTTAATACTATTAGATCAAAAGAAGATTTTTTCTTTACAACTGAAAACATTAATTATATATTTAGAAATTCAAATTTTAATTATGACAATTCTGTTTCTTTGTTTTCTTTTCTTAAGGGCAAAATTAAAGAATATAATGGAATTCACAGTATTTATTTTTTAAAATACAAACTTTTAGATCCTGCTGAAGCTTATAGGGTTTTTAAAAAATTTCCTCCTGAGACAATAAATGAATATAAAATGTTTTATGATCTTTTAGAGGATCCTGACATGAAGAGTAAATTTTTAGAAGATTATAAAAGTTTGTCAGGAATTTATTGTATTGATAATAAAAATAATGTTGCCATACTAAAAGATGGAGTTTTAGTAGGCATTTTTTCAGGAATAGTAGATTTTGACAACAAATTTAGTTTAAATAGCAAATATTTTAGTAAAATTTATTTTAAAGATAAATCTCCAGTTTATTATGAGAATAGTTCGCTTGGTTATAAAATAAATTATTCTGTTTATCCTTATGTTGATATGATTGAAGTTCAATATCCTGATAAAAGAGATGTTTATACCTTTGCTTTACATGCTTTTAAGTTCAATCTTTTTAACAATTTGGGCTGCAATTTTAATAGTTTTGAGATCAGAGAGTTGTTCTTGATTGATATTAAGGATTTTATTATTCCAAATGCTTTAAATTTATTTTTTGAAAAAACTTCTGTTTTAGATATTAGATCAAGCTTGATAAGTAAAAAAAAATATTTTGGATCTAATTTAGTAGAAATTAAAAATTATGTGGTTGGAAGTTTGGTTTCAATTTATAGAAAAGTTAATGGTTCTAAAAAATTTAATTATATTGAAATTTATGAGAAGAATAAACTAAAAATAAAGAAAGCTTTGTTAGATGATGATAGTTTTGAAAGTTATTATTCTTTTGAATAATAACTTTAATAAGATCCTAAATTATTAATTTTTAGACTTTTAATGTTAATGTTAATGTTTTTTTATTTATATAATTGAATTTTAATTTACTTTAGGGAGGATTTTTGGGTTTTTGTTTAGACTTTGCTAATAAAGAAGATACTAAATTAAATAACATTATCTCTGTTAGTCATTTTGATTTTAGGGTAAAAATAAACTTAATTCTTGTAGTTGGACCCATGGGAAGTGGAAAAACAGAATATGCTGCAAAAATTTATAAAGATTCGCTTGTTGTAAGAAAAAAATCTTTCAAGGTATTGGGCAATATTATTAAAGGAAATAGAAGTAGGGTTAATGTATTTTTTATTAGAAATTTTCTCGACAAGAGGAGGTTTCAAGATTATCCAGAAAACGTAATACCATATAGAGGTGGTGGAAAAGATAAAATTGATGAGATTGGTTATGCTAGCAACTCTTTTGATATTGAAAATTTAATAGCCTCTAATCCTAGTTGTGGCACTTTTATTATTGATGAGGCATGTTTTTATGATGAACGTTTAATTTTTGTTTTAAATAAAATTTCATCAAATGAGAATATTTTATTTATATTGCCTACACTGCTTTATAATTTTAGAAAAGAATCTTTTAATGATACTGCCAAGCTTTTAGTAGAATATTCAGATAAGATTTATAAGCTTGGAGCTTATTGTGGGCACATTGATTGTATGGAAGAATCTTTTTTTTCGTATAGGTATTATTTTTACAACAATAAAGAAATTCCAGCTCCTTATTTTGATCCTTTGCTTATTGTTGGTGGCGATGAAGAGATTGAATCTGCTATTTACCCAAATTACTCTACAAGGTGTTCAATGCACCATTATCTTATAGGCAAGGAATATTTTTTTTCTTTTTTAAAGCCATTTGCTTTGCTATATTCACAAGGAGATAAAAAATTTCTTGAAAATGAAATTGTAGCGCTAAGCACTGATGTTGAAAATTCCAATTTTGTAAATTCTTTAGATAGTGAAAAAGCGTGTGAATTTAGAGCTGAAATTTTAAGAAATATTTTAGAACTGCCTTTTTTAGCAGAAAGAGCCTTAATAACTCTTTTCTCAGAATATAGTATTTTAAGTAAGGATAATTTTAAAGATCTTGTTTTTAAGTTTTCTTTAAATAGGGATTATATAAATAAAATTTTTTTTTCCAAAGAGGGCAAAGAGTTTTTTTAATAATATTTTGGCCTTTGTTTAAAAAATGCTTTAGTTTCGTCAATTCTTAGTAGTTCTTTTTCGATAATATCATAGTAATTAAGCTCTTTAAGAGAAATTTTATGATATTCATCTTCCCAGTTTGTTATTCCATCGTTTTCTAGTTTAACAGATTTGTAATTTTCAAGTTTTTTGTGGTATTTTAGTGCTTCGCTGTAGTAATTAATAGCTAATTTATATAATTTTTTTGATTTTTCTAGATTGGAAATAATTCCATCTTTTTCTGGAGTTTTGAAAAAATGTAAATTTCTTGTGTCGAATAAATCTCCTAAATATAAATTTTGCCTAACTAGAAGCAAGTTTACATGCATTTTGAAAAGAAGTTTATATTTTCCCCACTGTTCTTTGGTTTCTATTTTAGTTAGAGAATATTTTGGATTTCCAAATGGGTATTTTAAGGCTTTTTGAAGAAAAAATATATTTTTTTTATAGTTTTCAGGGTTTTTTTTCATTTGAGAATTAAAGATTACATACCATTGTTCTGCGTAATAAAATTTGGACGATGCATTTATCTTTGCAACTGATACTAAAAGAAATAAAATTAAATTTATTTGGAAGGGGACATTTTTGAAAATACGCATATGATTAATTATATTAGAATTTTATTAGATTGAAAATTTTTTTTGCGTTTTTATCTAAATTATCTTTTATTGAATTGTTGATGTAAATCACATTAATTTTTTTTTCTAGTTTTTTAAATATTTTTAAATATTTTAGAGCAATTTGTTCAAAAGTTTTATATTTTTCAAGTTCAAAAAGATCACTTTGTGTTCTATTTTTCTGTATTCTTTCGTAAGCTATGTTTGGGTCTGTTTCGATAAAGAATACTTTTTCAGGCAATGGGAAATTTTTATTTAATTCATATCCTAATTTTCCTTGATATGCAATCGATGAGAATAAATAGCGATCAGTTATTATTTTTCTAGATTTTGTGTTTAAAATTTCCAGTATTCCACCTTTTTTATATAAATGATCGTGTCGGTCTGCAGCATAAAGATATGCAAATGTTGATTCTTCTAAAGGATTTTCAAAATTCATCAATTGTTCTCTTATCAGCTCTCCAATTATTCCGCTTGATGGTTCTTTTGTAAAATAATACCTTGATTCATCGTTGCAAAGAGCTTTCAGTTTATTAGTGATGCTTGTTTTCCCGCTTCCATCGATTCCTTCTATGCAATAAAAGTTTTTCAATATTTTAATCACAAATATTTTTTCTTCCTTTCTTTTGGTGTCAATAATTAGGTTATCGATAATTATTATATAATAATAATTATCGATAGAGTGTATGAATTTGTTGTTTTTGAGAAGTAAGACATTTTTATTGTTTATTTTACCATTTTTTATTTTTGTTTTAATATTTTTTTCCATTAATCTATTTGTTCAAGTTCAAATTTATTCTGCAAAATTTTTTGCTATAAAATATCTTGAATCAAAATTTGGCTTTAAGATTAAATATGATAAAATTTCACCGTATTTCTTATCATCAATCAAGATAGATGGTTTAGAGTTAAGCTTGGATGGAAAAGATAAAATATTAATAGATATTGTTAGGATAGATTTAAATCTGTTTAAATTAATTTTGGGTGATGAAAATATTATTTTAAATGTTTACGTTAAGGGGAGTAATTTCAATTTTGATATAAGCGACTTTAGTTTATCTGGCGTAAATCCTAGCAATGCCTATTCTAACAATGAAAATGCAGTTTTTAATAAAATTTTAAACTATCTTTATAGATTAAATATTAATTTAGAAAATATCAATATTAATATCAAGCTTAATAATAATAGTTGGCTTAATTTTCAAGTTAAAAATTTTTCCTTAAGTACCGTAGATGAAGATTTTTTATTTAGCTCTGTGGTTGATTTTAATGCTGTTAAAAATTTAGAAATTAATTTACCCTCTGAAAGAGTTGATGATGGAATTTTGGATTCAACTTTCTATTTTGAGGGGAAATTCAAAAAAGGCTTTGAGGATGGCTATGTTAATTTTAGTTTTTTTGAATTTAAAACAAGTTATTTTTCTTTACTTGAGCAGGGGTTCCAAATAAATTATTCAAAAGGAAATTTAAAAATTTTTAATTTACGAAGAGAAAATTTTGATTTTAATTTAAGTTATGACAAGGCTAATGGTTTTGTTCGATTAGATGCTTTATTTTTCAATGTTAATCTTTTAGATTGGATTAAGCTGAACAAAGGCTTTGAAATTTATAAAGATTATTTTGATATAAGTTTAAATGGGCAATTGGCATTTTCTTATGATTTTAAGGATAAAGATTTAAGATATGCAGGAATAATAGATTCGTCTTTAAATTTAGATACTATAAGCAAAGAAGTTCAAGGCTTGCAGCTTGAAATCAAGGGGGATGATAGAATTGTAGGTGTTAAGAATGCTTTTTTAAAGCTTAAAAGGGGGGTTGTAAACTATAAAGGTTATTATTCTTTGAAAGATTTGCTTCCAATAGGACGTCTTAACTTTAAGTCTGCAAAAATTTTAAACTTTAACGACCTAAATGGGTATTTAGATTTTAATAAAGATAAAGATATTTTTTCGGTTAAGTCTGATAATTTTAGTCTTGGAAATCTTAGTTTTCAAAATTTAATTTTAAAAACTTATTTTTTAAAGGATAAAATTTTTGTTGACTATTTGATTTATTTAGAAAATAAAAACTCTCAAATTTCTTTAAAAGGAGATCTTAATGATGAAGAATTTTCTTTAAGCTTAGGTATTAAAGAATTTCCTTTGCTTTTTTTAAAAGAAGTTATTCCCAGTTCTCACTTGATAAATTTTTTTCCCAAGACTTTATTTACAGGTAAATATT
Organism: [Borrelia] finlandensis; assembly: GCF_000181875.2. Classification (GTDB taxonomy): domain Bacteria; phylum Spirochaetota; class Spirochaetia; order Borreliales; family Borreliaceae; genus Borreliella; species Borreliella finlandensis. The sequence goes on from NZ_ABJZ02000001.1 coordinate 9,889, forward strand.
TAAATTTGGTTTCTGATTTTAATTTAAATAAATTTGATTATCATAAAAATAAATTAAAAAAATTCAATTTCATGGTATTTTCAAAGTTAGACAATTTCAAATTTGTGCTTGATGTCAGTGGAGAAAAAAATTTTTACAAATCAAATAATTTTGATTTGCAGTACAATGATCACAATTTGCATTCTAACTTGTTTGTTGAGCTATTTGAAAGTGGATTTAATATTAGCACGAATTTTTCTTATTTGAATAAAGTCTATCCTTTGCATTTTAATGTTAATCTTAAAGATAAGTTTATTGTTGCCGAATCTCCTCTTGGTATTAAATTAGATTTTAATTATTTTGATTCTAAAGTAGTTTATACCCTTAATGTTAATGATTTTAAGGTTTACAATAAAACCTCTGATCTTTTAATAAATATAAATTTTTATGGGAACTATTTAGGCCTTAATAAAGATTTGAAATTTAAAATAGACCAGTTTAATATAATAAAAGCTTCTAAAATACCTGCCTATAATTTCAATTTTGGTTTTAAGGGCTTATATGAATATGATAAATTGTACATTTCTGATGTTAAACTTATAAACAAACTTTCAAATTTGCAAGGATATGGACAATTCACTTTAAAAGATAATTTTAATGGAAGTTTGAATCTATTTTCTAGCTTAAATTCAGAGAGATATTTTTTAGGGGTTAATTCCGATGAATATGGAAGTTATTTTTTGCTTAAATTTCAAGACTTAGATTTTTACAATTTTAATTCTTTATCCCTTTTAGAGGGAAAGGTTAATGGTAATTTTTTGCTAAATTTTAAAAAGAATGATTTTAAAAATTATTCTTTGAGTGGATATCTTGAGGCAGATAAATTAACTTTTTTGGGCGTTCCCGTTCAGCTTTCTATGAATTTAGGATTATTGGACAATAAGCTTAACATATATGACGTAAAAGCCAAGCGCAATAAAAAAGAGTTTCTTACTGGGAGCTTAAGATATGACCTAAGCAGTTCTATAGGGGTATCTAATATAGTTTTTAATAGCGACTTGTTTTCTTACAAGTTTAATGCAAATTTTAGAAATTTCCAAAGTGGAGTTGAAGAGCAATTTGGAGTTTTGAAAACCAAAACAGAGGGCGAATTTTTCTTTAGAGATATTAAGTATAAAAATGAATTTTTATCCAATCTTACGATTGAATTTAGCAATGATTTTGAAAAATTTAATATGGCTTCAATTGATTATGACCTTATTAATATTTTATACCATTATGGCAGTGGAGAATATAGCTTTATTTTAAAAGATTATTTGCCTCTTAGTTTTAATTCGTCAGGCAAAATAATTAAAAATAAAATTCTTGGAAATGTGAGAGATATTAAATTTGATTCAAAAATAATCACCAAAGATTTTTTGGACTCACATTTTTTATTTAATGTTGACAATCATTTTATTCTTTACGATCTTGTTTTAAATGGTGAATTCGATATTGATGGGGATTTGTATAATCCTAATATTAATGGAAATTTAAATATTCAAAAAGGATCAATTAGCACTGAGTATTTAAGAGCTTCTAGAAAATTTGGTGGTGATAGAGCTTTAGAAATATTTGATATGCCAGTTGCAATTCAGGATAATAAAATAATTTTTAATAATGAGTTTGACCTAGATCGATATTCCAAGATTTTTGTTTCTACTAGTTTAAATTTAAATTTTTTAAGTGATACTATTATTGATTATTACAAAATAGATATTAATGTGACTGGTAGAACGGGAGTTCCTATTAAATTTGACAAAATTGCCTTAAGCTTTACAGGTTATGCTTTAGGCGATTTTTCAATTGAAGGAAATGCCGATGAAATTATGTTTAAAGGTATTTTAAATATTTCAAATGCTTGGGTTTATTCTCTTGAAAGTTCTGTTGTTGATTTATTAATAAATCCTTTCAAGCGAGCAAAAAGATTGCAAACCGATATTAATCTTCTAGATTTTGATATTTTAACCGATCTTGAGATAAATTTTGACAGCGGTGTTACTTTTCATTGGCCAGATAGTAATATTTCTTTTTTACAGGCTACTATTTCAAGAGGGGATAAACTTGTAATAAAATCTGATACAAAAACAGATGATTTTATTATTAAGGGGGATTTGAATATTGCAAGTGGTTTTGTTAATTATAATAATAAAAAATTTATCTTTAAAAGTGGCTCTTATATATCCTTTAATGAGAGTAGGGCTAAATTTGATCCATGGATAAAAGCGGAGGCTACAAATACTATTAAGGATAGAAATGATAAACTGCTTGTTACAATAAGCATTGATAGTCCTTTAAGTTTATGGAAAATTGAGTTTATGTCTTATCCTTCTAGAAATGAGCAGGAGATTAAATATTTGCTTTCAGGCTCAACAATAGGGGGGTATGAGGGAGGATTGCGATCGGCAGGGACTAATGCTGCTGAAATGGCAATTGGAATAGTGAGTGACATTGCTCTTGATTTTTTAATTCAACCCATTGAAGATTATATGCGTTCTGTATTAAACTTAGACTTGTTGAGTATAAAGACAGATATATTGAAAAATTCTATTAATAGTAATTTTTTCAAAATCGGGAATCCTACTTTTGTTGATGTTCTTGACAATACAAGTGTTAAGGTAGGCAAATATCTTGTTGAGGGTGTTTTTATTAGTGGGGGCTTTGGTTTTTTGAAAGAACAAATGACTCCTTTTTCAAAAGATTTAAATTTTGTTATCAATTTGGGTATTGAGTTTGATTCTCCATTTTTTTTGGTTAATTATGAGCTTGATTACAATTTTATGAAAAAAGGTTTAGATGGAATAGGAAATAATATAGGCATTTCTTGGAAATTTAAATATTAAATTGTTAAGAGGTTAAGATGGGTTCAATTAGAGGTTTGTTTTTTGTAAGTTTTTTAATATTTTTTGTTGTTTTTAGTTTTGGTCAAGTTGAAAATTACAAAGGGAAAATAATAAAGGGTATTAATTTTGAAGGACTTAAGAATAAGAAGGAGAGAGATTTTATTAATATTTTAAAACCTTACATTGGCGTGTCATATTCTAATGAAATTTTTGATAAATTGCAAATTGATCTTTATTCTCTTGATTATTTTTCTGGGCTTATTAAGCCTATATTTAAAATAGATGGTGAGGATCTTTTTATTACATTTATTGTAAAAGAAAAATCTTTAGTTAATTCTGTTGTTTTTTCTGATAGCAGTAGAGTTTTTTGGAATAGCGAACTTGTTGAGAAGGTGAATATTAAAACCAATGAGCCTTTAAATCTTGCAAGTGTTAATAAAGGTATTGGCAAGCTTGAAGAGATGTATAAAGACATGGGATATCTTGATGTTTCTGCAAATTTTGAAATCAAAGAAGAAGGAAATTTAGTTGATATTATTTTTAATATAGTAGCTGGACCCAAATATGTTGTTAAGGGGATTGACTTTGAAGGAAATTTAAGCTTTAAAAGTAGCACCTTGAGGAAATCTTTAGCATCAAGAGTAGTGTCTCTTTTCTCAGATGGTAAATATTTAAAAAGTAATGTTGATAAGGACAGGCGTCAACTAGAGTCTTTTTATAAAAATAATGGATATATTGATATTAAGATTATCAATAGCACTGTTGATATTAAAGATTCCCTTAAAGATCTTAAAAGACTAGAAAAGGAAGTTTTTTTGAAATATTTTCTTTCAGAAGGCAATGTTTTTAGATTTGGAAAGCTTGAAATTTCTGGTAATTCAGTTTTTAGTTTGGAAGAATTAAAAAGTTTTATTACCTTTAGCGAAGGTGATATTTTTAATGATTCTAAATTTGAGCAGGATTTTGCCAAAATTAAGGAAAGTTATTTTAAAGAAGGGTATATTTTTACAGAAATTATTCCTTCACAAAAGGTAAGAGGGGAATTTGTTGATTTGTTAATTAAAATTTTAGAAAAGGATAAAGCTCATATTGAGTCTATTACTGTTTCTAAAAATAAAAATACAGCTTCGCATGTAATACTTAGAGAGATTCCTCTTCAAGAGGGAGATGTTTTTAGTTTGGACAAGTTTAAGATGGGTATGGCAAATTTGCAGCAGCTTGGTTATTTTTCAAATGTAATTCCTGATATTGTTCCAGGCAATACAGAAGGGCTTATGAAAATAAATTTAAACATTGAGGAGCGAGCAACAAGTAATTTTGGATTTGGTATGAATTTTGGAGGCAATTCAAATTCTTCGTTTCCATTCTCAGTATTTGGGCAGTGGGAGCTTTCCAATTTTTTAGGCGAGGGCTATTATTTTGCTGCAAGACTAAATTTATCTTTTTTAGAGCAAAGTCTTAGTTTGACATTTAGAGATAATTGGTTTTTTCAAAAAAGATGGACCGTAGGCGGATTTATAGATTTTTCACATTCTGTTAATACTGCTTATCAGGATATTAATGGGCCTATTTTTTCTGGCAAGAGGGAAGTTCCTGATCCATTTACAAGTTGGGAAGAATATCGAGATGCTAAAAGTTTTTCTGATTTTAATGCTATGAATTATTCTTTGCTTAAACTTAGTTTTGGAGCGTTTACTGGGTATACTTTTTCTAATTATCTTGGTAAGCAAACCCTTCTTGGTACTTTGCAAACCGCTTTAAAATATGTTTTTTATGATAATGAGGTTAACAGACCTTCAAATTATTATTTAAGAGATAATTACAAAACTTTTAGATTTGAAAATTCTCTTAGTTTGAGCGCGGCTTGGGATACAAGAAATTCTACCTCTTTATCTAATAATGGATTTTTGCTTAAGCAGCAGTTTGATTTTTTTGGTGGATTTTTATTTGGTCAGAGCCATTTTATTAAATCTTCTACAACCTTTGAGAGATATTTTTCTCTTTTAGGATATGAGGATGTGTTTACTCCTTATTTTGATATTATTTTGACCTTAAGGAGCGTCTATTCAAATATATTACCTCCTCTTGGTAATGGTTTTGAAATTGAAATTCAACCTCATCACCACATAATTCTTAGTGAAAATTTTATGCAGGCTAGAGGTTGGGGGATTTTGAAAAATATTTACAGTTCTTTTGTAAATACTGTGCAGATATCTATTCCTTTGTTAAAAAATATTTTAGTTTGGGATGCTTTTTTTATAGATTTTGCTTCCTATTCTTTAGAAGGGCAAGAAAATTCTTTGTTTAGACCTTTTAGTAGTTTTGCTTTTAGCTGGGGAACTGGAATTAGAAGTCTTTTGCCTCAATTGCCGCTTTCTTTTGTAATAGCTTATCCTTTTTATTTTGACAATGATAAAGTTAACAGCTATTACAAATATTATTCTGGATTTAAATTTTTCTTAGGAATTGAGATGAGATATTGATTAATGCTATGGAGAAATTTGTGTTTTTTTTGATTTTACCATTGTTTTTTTTATTATCTTTTAATGTTTTTTCGATAGATGTTATTAAGATAGGAATTGTTGATTTTGATAGAATTGTGATTGAAGTTTTAAATCCTCAATTGAAAGCTAATCTTGATCAAATAAAAAATCGGTATCAAGAACAAATAAATACGTTAAATTTAGAGCTTAAGAGTTTAAAACATATGTATGATAAATCGATTGCTGATAATGATTTAGATAATGCAAGATCTTTTGGAAATCAATATAATTTGAAAGTTGATGAGCTAAAGAGAGTGTCTAGTTTAGCAAAGAATAATTTAGAACAGCAGAGATTGGCCAACATTAATAGTTTAAATAATAATAGTGAATCTTTAAGTAAAATACTTCGTGGTATTCAATATGTTGCAGAAATTAATGGGTTTTCTTTGATTATGAAAAAAAATAATCCATATATTCTTTACCACAATAGCACTGTTGATATAACAGGCGATGTTGTTAAGCATCTTTTAGAAAAGGACAATAAAAACCCTTAAAGACTTTTCTTTTAAGGATATTGCTTTCTTTTTTAAATCTGTAATATTTTGATTCAGAATAAGTTTAAATTTAACTTAAGCAAAAAATTATTGTTTATTGTAAAAGTTTTTTGCAAATTTTTTAAAATTAATTAAATTTAAAACATTAGGCTTTTTAATAATTAAATAGCGTTTAATTGCGTAAAATATTTCTTTTATAGTCTTTTTATCATTTTATATTCTTTCTTTTTAAATGAATTATATTTATTTTATAATATCAATTGTAATTCAATATTATTTAGGAAGCATATGGAAAAAAATGTTACCCCAATGATAAGGCAGTATTTAGATATCAAGAAAAAATATAAAGATGCTGTTCTTTTTTTCAGAGTAGGAAGTTTTTATGAAATGTTTTTTGATGATGCAATTGAGGTAAGCAAGCTTCTTAATTTAACGTTGACAAAAAGAGAAAATGTTCCAATGTGTGGGGTTCCTTATCATACCAGTAAAGAATATATAAGGAAATTAATTTTATTTGATAAAAAGGTTGCAATTTGTGAACAAGCGTCTAATTCTACTTCTGGGGGGCCTTTAGAAAGAGAGGTTGTTGAGGTAATAACCCCAGGTGTTATTATTGATGAAGATTTTTTAAATGATGATATTAATAACTATTTAGTTGCTATTAGTGATTATAAAGATTATTATTCGTTTTCTTATATAGATTTATCTACTTCCAGTCTTGGAATAATGTTTTATGAGAATGGTTTTTTTGAAAAACTTAAAAGGGATCTTGAGAAATACTCTCCTAAAGAGATAATAGTTTCTGAAAATTTTTATTATGAATACTCAGAGAAGCTTAATCTTAGTAGATTTTTAATCAACAGAGTTCCTACTTGGCATCTTGATAAGGATATTGCAATAAAAACAATAAAGGAGCATTTTAACATACTTGGATTGAGCTCTCTTGGATTTGATGAGGAAAAGCCCTATTACATTTCAATTTTTCTTATTATAAATCATATAAAAAATAATTTAAAAAATTTATTAAGTAATATTGATAAAATAGATATTAATAATGATTCTTCGTATATGTTTCTTGATGACGTAACTCAAGTTAATCTTGAACTTGTAAAAAATAATAATGATTTTTCTTCTCAATATTCATTATATTCTGTGTTAAATGATTGCAAAACTGCAATGGGAAAGAGACTTTTAAGAGAATTTATTTTAAATCCAATTTTAAATATTTCTGAGATTAATACCAGACTAGATCATGTTGAATTTTTTTGCAAAAATATTAGCTTGACTGTGACTTTAAGAGAAACTTTTATTAATATATGGGATATTGAGAGAATAATATCTAGGATTCAAATGAAAAGATATATTAAAAAAGATTTTTTATTTATTGAAAAAGCTCTTTCTGTATTTTTTACCGTAAAAAAGTTATTTGACAAGCATAATTTTGATTATTGGAATTTTGATAAATTTGAAGAGGATAGTATTTCTAAAGTTTATTTTTTGATAAATAGTGCAATTTCAAGTGCGCCTGATGAACTTATTAAAAGAGGTTATGACTTAAAGCTTGATAATTTAAAAGATTTAAAGATTAATGCAAATAAATATATTGATCAATATCTTGAATCAGAGAGATTGCTTAGCAAGATTAATAACCTAAAGATTAGAAAAACTAATAATAGGGGATTATTTTTTGAAGTTACAAAGAGTAATTATGCTCAAGTGCCACCGCATTTTATAGAAAGCCAAGCTTTAAATTCTTCAAAAAGATATAAAACAGAAAAACTTATTTCTCTTGAGGTGGATATTAATAATGCTGAAGATAATGTGGTTGCTTTTGAACAGGAAATTTTTGATGAAATAGCATCAAATGTTGTTATGCATAATAAAGTTCTTAAAAAGGTTGCAGAATTTTTTGCATATATTGATTTAGTTGTTAACTTTGGTTATTTGGCAAAAAAAAATGAATATAAAAGGCCTGTATTGACATCTGGTAAAGAAATTCTTCTTGACAAGTCTCGACATCCTGTTGTTGAGCATTATGTGAAAAACACTGAAATCTTTACTGAAAATTTTGTAAGGATTGATAAAGAAAAGTATTTTTGTTTAATTACTGGGCCTAATATGGCAGGTAAATCAACCTATTTGCGTCAGGTGGCTTTAATTACTTTAATGGCGCATATAGGTTCTTTTGTGCCAGCTTCTAAAGCTTTAATAGGCATTACAGATAAAATTTTTTGCAGAATTGGAGCAAGTGATAACATTGCCAAAGGGGAATCCACTTTTTTAGTTGAAATGAATGAAACAGCCAATATTTTAAGGAATGCAACAGAAAAGAGTTTAATAATTATGGATGAGGTTGGAAGAGGCACTAGTACAAATGATGGGCTTGCCATTGCTTATTCTATTATAGAGTATATTTTAGAGTATATTAAAGCTAGAAGTTTGTTTGCCACACATTTTCATGAATTGTCGTCTATTAATCATAAAGCTTTTATTAATCTTTCAATGAAAATTGAAAAGCAGGGCAACGATCTTGTTTTCTTAAGAGAAGTTGAAGAAAAACCATCCCTTAATTCTTATGGGATTTATGTTGCTCGCATAGCAGGACTTCCTTTAAGGGTAATAGATAGAGCTAATGTTATTCTAGAAAGTTTGGTGGGCCGAGAGGGCAACTCTTGTTTAGAGTTTCTTCCCCATGTTTCTTCTGATGGTAATGATAAAGAGATCTTGAAAAATGACACTGATATTCATATTAAATTAAATGAGTATTTAGAGTTAAAAAATTTTATTTCTAACATAGATATTAATAATATTACCCCTTTTCAATCAATTGAGCTGTTAAATCAAATTGTTTTAAAGGTTATTTCTCAGTCTAGTTAGTATGAGCTATTTAAATGTTTTAAAGAGTATATTTTTACCTTTGTGTGTTTTTTGCGGAAAAAGATATGTATCTTCTAATGCTCTTTGTGACCAATGTAAGTCACTTTTTAATTTTAATATTAAATTTGATGAGAATTTGATTTATTTTTTTGAATATAAAGAGCATTATAAATCTTTAATTTTGTCTTATAAAAGGGATGCTCAAAAGTCAATTGGTAGATTTTTAGCAAGTGGCATTGCTGAATGTTTAAATAATATTGATTTTGATCAAATAGTAACTGTTCCTTGTAGTTTTAAAAGAAAATTATTTTATGGTTTTGATCATATGGAATACATTGGCATTTCATTAAGCCGTTTTGGTTTTAATTATATAAATATTTTTTCAAGAAAGTATGGAAAAAGTCAGAAGTTAATGAAAGGGAATCTCAGATTTAAAAATCTTGAAAATAAAATTAAATTAAGATCAAAATATAAAAATTTTCAGTTTAAAAGGATTGTTTTACTTGATGATATTGTTACTACAGGAGCATCTATGTCTATTTGTGAAGATCTTATTATGCAATTGGGAGCTTATAAGGTGATAAAGCTTTCTTTGGCCAAATCTTATAATTTGGTTTAATGTTGACATTATTTTTGCTAAGTGTTAACCTTGACTTAAGGTTTAGTTTATGTATTTAATAAGGTTCTTTTAAAGAACCTTATTATTTTTAGGAATACAGTTGATTAAGTATTTTGACGAAAATAATGAAGTTTTTAATTTGATAAAAGATTTAACAGGGCGGCTAAATGTTGAGATATTAGAAATTAATATCTTTAGAAATAAAAATAATGGAAAAATTAAAATAGTTCTTTATAGTAAAAATTTTTCCTTAGATATTGATTTTTTGACTGATTTGCATAAGATAATTTTATTAATTTTAGAAGCAAATCTTAAATATGGTTTTACTTTAGAGCTTTCTACTCCAGGAATAGATAGAAAAATAAAAAGTGACAGAGAGTTTAAAATTTTTGAAGGTAAAAAGATTAAGTTGATGTTGGATAATGAATTTGAAGAGGGTTTTATATTAGAGTCAAAGCCAAAAAGTTTTATTTTTAAAACAGATAGCAAAGAAGTAAATGTTTTTTATAGTGATGTTAAAAAGGCTAGATTAGTTTAAGGAGGAAGTTTGGATGATAAAGGGTACGGGGCATATGATTGTAAATATTGCAAATGATCGCGGCATGAGTATAGATTCTATTAGAAAAACAATTAAAGAATCAGTATTAATAGCTTATAAGAAGTATTTTGGAAGCAATGAGAATGCTTTTATTAAGTTTGATGATGATACGGGAGATTTGTCTGTTTATGCAAAAAAGAAAATTGTAAAAGAGGTAAAAGATTCTTTTCTTGAAATATTAGAAAAAGATATCTCAAAGGAAAATATTGTAGAAGGTGATTATGCTTACATTGAAATTAATCCCAAAGTTTTTGATAGGCTTTCTATTCAGGTTGCAAAACAAAGAACCAAAAATGACCTGCAAGGAATTGAGGATAATGAAATTTTATCAGAATTTAAAAGCAAGTTGAATAAGGTTGTTATTGGGTACGTTCAACAAAATAGAAATGGTGATCTTTATGTTAATCTTGGCAATACGGATGGTATAATTCCCAAGAAATATCAATCGCCAAGAGAAGTTTATAACCTTAATGATAAGATCAGAGTTTTAGTTTATAATGTCAAAAAGGGTAAAAATGGTATTGAAGTTATTCTTTCTAGAACCCATCCAAAGTTTATTGAAGAGCTTTTAGCGCTTGAAATTCCAGAAATCGAAGAAGGTATTATTAAGATTCATAAAATAGTTCGCGATCCTGGTTACAGAATCAAAGTCGCTGTTTATTCTGAAAAAGAAGAGATTGATCCTGTTGGTCCTTGTATAGGGCAAAAAGGAGTCAGAATTCAATCTATAATTAAGGAACTTGAAGGAGAAAAAATTGATATTATTCCCTATAGTAAAGATATTAAAGAATTTATAAAGGATTCTTTGACTCCTTCAAAGATAGAGCATGTTTATATTCTTGACGAGGATTTACATAAAGCTTTAGTGGTTGTTAGTGATGACCAACTTTCTCTTGCTATAGGTAAAATGGGTCAAAATGTTAGACTTGCTAATAGACTTCTTGACTGGGCTATTGATGTTAAAACTAGCAGTCAATTTGCAGAAATGAAGGCTAATTCGGAGTTTAAGCAAGAAACACTCGAAATGTTTGATAAAGTTATGCAGGATGTTGTTGAAGAGGAGCAATTTGAAGAGATTAGTAAAATAAGTGATCTTAAATTGCTTGATCCTTCTGTGATTTCTGATTTATCAAAAGAGGGGCTTGATGATATTAACAATTTTTTACAAGCAGATGAGGGATTGCTTTTTAATCTTGGTGTAAGTTATGAAAAACAAGAAGAAATTAACAAAATATTAAAAGAGGGGATGATAATAATTGCTAATGACAATGATGAGTCTATAGAAAAGGTAGAAGAAGATGAAGAGCTTCTTTGTCCTGAATGCGGTGTTGTTATTAATGAAAATATGACCTCCTGTCCGGGTTGTAAAATAGGGCTTAGTTTTGAATTTGAGGAGGAGTAGGTTTGTCGAAAAATATTGATGATATTAAAAATGAAGATGGCAAAAAAGTTAAGATTATTAAGTTAAAAAAGAAGGTAGTAAAAATTGTAACACATAATGATTTAAGCGGTAAAAATGATTCAAATAGCTCTGTTGATTTACATAATCAAAACAATAAGGTTGAATATTCGGAAAGCAGAGACAACAGAGCTGGTGGATATTCACAAAACAGAGACAATAGAGCTGGTGGATATTCACAAAATAGAGATAACAGAACTGGCGGATATTCACAAAACAGAGATAACAGAACTGGCGGATATTCACAAAACAGAGACAACAGAACTGGCGGATATTCACAAAACAGAGATAACAGAACTGGCGGATATTCACAAAACAGAGATAACAGAACTGGTGGATATTCACAAAACAGGGACAACAGAACTGGCGGATATTCACAAAACAGGGACAACAGAACTGGCGGATATTCACAAAACAGAGATAACAGAACTGGTGGATATTCACAAAACAGAGACAACAGAACTGGTGGATATTCACAAAACAGAGACAGCTTATCCTCTCAATATCAAGGCTCGGCAAAGAAAACATATGTTGCCAAAAATAATTCTCAAAATAAATATACTACTACTTCTATGTCTTTTAGAAGAGTTATAAAAACCAAAGTTCCCGCTATTGTTAGCAGCACACCTACAGCAGATTCTGAGAATAGTAAAGAGTTAAATCGTAAGCTTGGCGAGAAAAAAAAACAGCAACAAGAGAGTCAAAAAAGCTATAAGAGAAAAAAAGCAGAAACTGAGAGTAAAACAATTGAACAAAAAGTTTTTGAACAACTTCAAAAAAAGAAGAGAGAAAATTTAGCTAACCCTATTCCAAAGTCAATTGACATTATGGGCAGCATTACTGTTTCTGATCTTGCAAGAAAGATGAATTTAAAATCTTCTGATTTGATTGCTAAATTAATGGCTTTGGGCGTAATGGTTACTATTAATGAAAAGATAGATTCTGATACTGCAACTATTTTAGTTGAAGAATATGGTTCAAAAGTTAATGTTGTCTCTATTTATGATGAAACGGTTATAGAAGAAGAAGTGGAAGATCAAAGCAAAAGAGTTGAAAAGCCCCCTGTTATTACAATAATGGGTCATGTTGATCATGGCAAGACCAAACTACTTTCTGTGCTTCAAAATATAGATATAAATCAAACAGAGTCCGGTGGTATTACTCAGCATATTGGAGCTTATACTATTGTTTATAATGATCGAGAAATAACATTTTTAGATACTCCTGGTCATGAAGCTTTTACTATGATGAGAAGTCGTGGGGCTCAAGTTACAGATATTGTTGTTCTTGTTGTGTCAGCAATTGATGGTGTTATGCCCCAAACTATTGAGGCTATCAATCATGCAAAAGAGGCAAATGTTCCAATTATTGTTGCTGTAAATAAGATTGATTTACCAGATTCAAATCCCGATAAGATTAAACACCAGCTTTCAGAATACGGTTTAGTATCTGAGGATTGGGGAGGAGATACTATTTTTGTGATGATTTCTGCTCTTAAAAACATAGGAATTTCTGAACTACTTGATATGATTCTTTTACAGTCGGATATGATGTTATTAAAGGCAAATCCATCCAAAAGAGCTATTGGAAAAGTGCTTGATGCCAAGATTGATTTGGGGCGCGGAATAGTTTGTTCTGTTATTATTGAGGATGGAACGCTTTATGTGGGAGATTCTTTTGTGGGTGGAGCATGCTATGGTAAAGTTAAGGCATTAATTAGCGAAAAGGGTGTTCCTGTTAAGAGCGTTGGACCTGCTAAAGCCATTAGTGTTTTAGGATTTTCTTCAATGCCTCAAGCCGGGGATCCTTTTCAAGTAACTAAAACTGAAAAAGAAGCAAAATTGATCAGTTCTAAAAGACAAGATCTTAAAAAATATGAATCTTCCAAAAATGTAAAGAAAGTTACTATGTTGAATCTTTATGATTCAATCAAAGAAGGAACGCTTAAAGAGCTTAAAATAATTTTAAAAGCAGATGTTCAAGGCTCAGTGGAAGCTTTAAAGAATTCTCTTGAAAAATTAACAAACGATGAGGTTCGAGTAAGAGTTGTTCATTCATCAGCAGGGGTAATAACCGAAACAGATATTAGCTTTGCTTCAGCAAGCGATGCTATTGTTATTGGATTTCATGTAAGGCCTACTGCAAAAGCTCAGGTACTAGCAGATCAGGAAAAAGTTGAGATTAGAAAGTACAATGTTATTTATGATGCTATAAATGATGTTAAGTCAGTTCTTGAAGGGATGCTTGAGCCAGATGTTGAGCAGCAGTTTATTGGCTTTGCTGAAGTGCGAGCTGTAATAAATGTTCCTAAAATAGGGGTAATAGCCGGTTGTTATGTTTCTCAGGGACTAATAAAGCGAGATGCTATTACTAATGTAATGAGAGATGGTTTACAGATTCATTCCGGTAAAATTTCATCTTTAAAGCGATTTAAAGATGATGTTAAAGAAGTTGCTGAGCAATATGAGTGTGGTATTATGATTGATAATTATGCTAATATTAAAGAAGGAGATATAATTGAAGCATTTGAGGTAAAAAAGGTTAAAAAATCTTTTAAAACTTAGTATTGTTTTATTTATATGTGTTTATGTATAAGAATATTAAAAAGTTTAAACTTGAAAGTTTTATTGCTCAAGAAATTGGCAATTTAATAGTAAGTGGGGGAATTAAAGATCCCAGAATTCATTCATTTTTAACCGTGGTTAAAGTAGAATTTTCAAAAGATTTAATAAATGCTAAAGTGTTTGTGGGCTCTATTAAGGAAGGTGCTTCTTTGGACAATGCAGTTAAAGCTTTAAATAATGCTAAGGGATTTATTCAAAGTCAAATTATTAAGCGAATTAAAGTTAGAAGCACTCCTAAATTATTATTTGTTAAGGATGATTCTCTTTCCAAATCATTTTATGTTAATAAGTTAATTGAAGGATTAAATACTACAAGAGAGAATTAAATTTGGAAAATGGATTCCTTTTAATTAATAAAGAACAAGGTAAAACTTCTTTTGAAACTCTTTTCCCTATAAAAAAATATTTTAATACAAATCGTGTTGGGCATGCTGGCACACTTGATAAATTTGCAAGTGGAATTTTGGTTGGTCTTGTAGGAAAATATACAAAGCTTTCAAGTTATTTTACTTCTTTAGATAAAGAGTATGTAGCAGAATTCAGATTTGGATTAGAAACAGATACCCTTGATCCGAATGGAAGAATAGTTAGTAAAACAGATTATATTCCTAATGTAGAGGATATAGATTTAAAGCTTAAAGATTTTGTAGGAGAGATTTATCAAAGTCCCCCTAGATTTTCTTCTGTTCATATTGATGGCAGCAGAGCCTATAAGCTTGCTTTAAATGGAAAGTTTTTTGAAATTAAAAAACGAAGAGTGACTGTTTATAATATTCAAAGATTAAGTTATGATTTTAGTTCTTCTTTGCTTAGTTTGAAAATTAGCTGTTCAAAAGGTACTTATATTAGGAGTATTGCAAGAGATTTGGCGTATTCTCTAAATTCTTGCGCGTATGTTAGTAATTTAAAAAGGACTAAAGTAGGTATGTTTAGACTAAAAGATTCCACATTGTGTGAAAATTTGAGTAAAGCCTCCTTAATTAGTCTAGAATCTTTAAAAAGTTTTGAAAAGGTTTATATTGATTTTAATAAGATAAATCTTGTTAAAAATGGTGCTTATTTTAAAATTGAAATCAATATTAATGAATTTAAAATTTTAAAATCCAGAGAAGAGAAAATATTGGCAGTAATTCAAGGAGTGGGTTTAAATAAATATAAATATGTCATTATATTTTAATTATAAATATGTTATGACATATTAATTTTATATTTGTTTTTTTAAACAATTTAATAATTTATTATTAAAAATAACCTGAAAAGGATAAATTGCTTTTGTTATTTTTAAGAAAAAATATTATAATCTATCGTAGTAGTTATTTTAAATTATGGCAAGAGGTTTGTTAGAGCTTTGCTATAATGGTATAGGAGTTGCTTTATGATAGATAAAAAGCAAAAGCAAAAAATAGTTTCTGAATTTGGAAAAAATGAAAGCGATACTGGTTCTGTTGGGGTTCAGATTGCACTTATTACAGGTAGAATAAAGTATTTAACTGAACATTTAAAGATAAATAAAAAAGATCATAGTTCAAAAAGAGGCTTGTTAAAGTTAGTAGGGCAAAGGCGAAGTTTATTGCGGTATTACCAGAAAAAAGACTTAGAAGCTTATAGGATGTTGATATCTAAACTTGGTCTTAGAAAATAAAAAGAGGTTGAATTTTGAGGAAAATATTAAAGTTGAAAATAGGTAGGGACGAGTTAGTGTTTGAGACCGGATTTATGGCTAAACAGGCTAATGGATCGGTTCTTGCAACTTATGGTGGATCTTCGGTTCTTGCAACTGTTTGTTGTTCGAGTAACGTGAGAGAAGATTTAGATTTTGTTCCGTTTTCTGTTGAATATAATGAGAAATATTATGCGGCTGGTAAAATTCCGGGAGGATTTATCAAAAGAGAAGGAAAGCCAAAGGATAAAGAAATACTTGTTTCCAGGCTAATAGACAGGCCAATGAGACCTCTTTTTGATAAAAGATTTGGTCGAGAAATTCAAGTAATTCCTACGACTTTAGCTACAGATCAGCTTAATCCTCCTGATATTGTTGGAATGAATGCTGCTTTTACGGCAGTTTTTTTGTCAGATATTCCGTTTAATGGTCCAATTGCAGCTGTTAGAATGGTTTATTTGAATGGCAAGTTTATAGTAAACCCTTCGTTTGAAGAGATTCATGATTCTGATCTTGATATTGTTGTTGCCGGAAGTTTAAATGGAATTACTATGGTAGAAGGTGGTGCTAATGAGGTTAGTGAGGATATTTTGCTCTCAGCAATAGATGGTGCTCATGAATATATTAAACAAATTTGTAATGCCCAAAAAGAATTTTTAGATATTGTAGGCAAGAAGGAAAAACTTCCTTTAGCTTTTGAAGAAAAAATATTTGAATTTAAAGATGAGCTTAGGGATTTTGTTTATGCTGATCTTAAAGAAGCTTGTTTTGTTAAGGGAAAGCTTAATAGAGATAAAGCTATAACTTTGCTGCGAAATAAATCTTATGAGCACTTTTCTTCTCTTGAGAAATTGACCGATAGTAATGAATTTCTTTTTCATAAAGCTTTTGATGATTTTGAGAAGGAGATTGTTAGAAGCTCTATTCTTAACGACAATATTAGAACAGATGGCAGAACTCCTAATGAGATAAGAGATATTATCTCAGAAGTTGATATTTTAAGTAGAACGCATGGATCTGCACTTTTTACAAGGGGGGAGACGCAAGCTTTAGCGGTTACTACTCTTGGTACAAGCATTGATGAGCAAATAATGGATGATATTGATGGCGATAAGCGCCTTAATTTTATGCTCCATTACAATTTTCCCCCATTTTCAGTTGGCGAGACTGGTAGACTAATGACCGGTAGGCGAGAGATTGGCCATGGTCATTTAGCCCAAAGAGCTTTAGAATCAATGGT
Organism: [Borrelia] finlandensis; assembly: GCF_000181875.2. GTDB lineage: Bacteria > Spirochaetota > Spirochaetia > Borreliales > Borreliaceae > Borreliella > Borreliella finlandensis. Next base: position 26,864 of record NZ_ABJZ02000001.1, read on the forward strand.
TCCTGGAAAAAATGATTTTCCTTATACTATTAGAGTAGTTTCTGAGGTTTTAGAGTCTAACGGATCTTCTTCAATGGCTACTGTTTGTGCTGGGAGCATGTCTTTAATGTCAGCAGGGGTTCCTGTTAAAGGGCAAGTTGCAGGGATAGCCATGGGGCTTATTAGCGAAGGGGATAAATATGTAGTTTTAAGTGATATTCTTGGAGAAGAGGATCATCTAGGTGATATGGACTTTAAAGTGGCTGGCACAAAAAATGGAATTACTGGATTTCAAATGGATATTAAGATTGAAAATGTTACTAAAGATTTAATGAGGGATGCTCTTGAGCAAGCAAGAATAGGTAGAATACACATATTATCTATTATGAATACTGTAATTTCTAATTCACGAGTTGGTATATCTAAGTATGCTCCTAAAATTGTTCAACTTCAAATTGACATTGACAAGATATCTCTTGTGATAGGATCTACTGGAAAAACTGTTAAGGCTATAACAGATGAATTTGGAGTTAAGGTTCAAATTGAGCAGAATGGAAAAATCATTCTTTTCGGGGATGATGATTTTAAGATGCAAAAAGCTAAAGAAAGAATAGAGAGTATTGTAAGAGAGCCAAAGGTAGGCGAAATTTATGAAGGAACTGTGAAAAAGATTAATAGCTTTGGGGCTTTTATTGAACTTACTCCTGCAAAGGAGGGATTTTTAAGTACTCGTTTGAAACCCAGAGACAGTAAGTATGGTTCTGGAAGATTTGGGAATAGTAATAGATATTTTAGATTTGGTGGCGGTGGAGAGAGTATAAGAGGTAATGCGGGGTTAGTTCGACCTCCAAAATTAGAAGAAGGTCAGCGAATTAAGGTCAAAATAATTGATATAGACAAATTTGGAAAAATTGATCTTGAAATTGTTAGAGATAAAGATTATTAAAATAATATGAAATTTGTTTTGAATAATTTATTTAAAGGTTACCCTGTATATTTTTTCTTATTTTTTTCCTGCCTTACTACAGATAGATCTATTCAAGATTCTCATATTAGTGATATTGTAGAGAATAAAAAAGAAGTAGCCATTATTGATGATAATAATGTTGTTCTTGAGAGTAATGAGGGTAAATTTAAAAGAGACTATTTGATAGGATTAAAAGATAATGAATCTTTTTTCCTTAGCGATGCTTTTTTAAAAGAAAATAATTTTTATTTTAAAAAAGCCAGAGAAAGTTATGCTAAAAAAAATATTGGCTTGACAAATTATTATTTGAATAAAATAGTAACTAATGAGAATCAACACAGCAGAGAATTGCTAGCTAAAGCGAATTTGTTTTTTGGATATGTAAATTATGAGAATGGTTTTTATGATCTTTCCGAATATAATTTTGATCTATTTTTAAAAGACTATAAATATTCTCATGCTAGTTTAAGATCAGCTGAATTAAAATATCTTGTTAAAGAAAAATCTGATGCAATTTCTGCATTTAAAGAGATTAATGAATTTTCTATCTCGGGTTATGATAAAGAGATTTATGGTTTTTTAAGTAATAAACTTGGAGTAAGTCATTTAAACTTAGAGTCTTTAGGATTTCTTGACAACAGCGTTTTTGATACATTTGTCTTTAATGACAATATATTTGTAACTAATATATTAGGAGGGCTTTTAAGATATAATATTAAAAAAAATGATTGTAGGGTCTATCTTAAGGATAAAAAAAGCATTTTTTTAAATGGCATTAGGGGTTTTGCGGATTATAATGGAACAGTTTATATTGGTGGTAAAAATGTTGTTTATTATATAGATGATGTTGATGGGGATTTAAAGCAAATAAATGTTCCCGGTAATGCTGATTTTAGCAATGTACAAGTTTTGCTTGCTGTTAAAAATGGAATATTTGTTGGCACTCTAAATTCTGGGTTATGGTTTTATGATTTAAAAAATTGGAAAAATATACCGCTTGGATCTAATAAAATTTCTTCACTCTGCTTTGATAGTTTAAAAAATTTATTATTAGTTGGAACAGTTGACAAGGCTATTTATAGTGTTAATGTCGACAATTTGAAAAAGATTGAACATTTGGATTTTTTTAGCAAAAATGATAATGAAAAAAATATTAATTTTATAAAAGAATATAAAGATAGTTATTTTGTTGGAACATATGGTGGGGGTCTTTTTGAATTAAATTTAAATAAAAATAGCTACAAAAAGCACGTTATTGCCAGTAATATTGATGTTAATTATTTTATGGATATGGAGATTAAAGATAAAAAGCTATTGTTTGCAACCTTTGATCATGGGCTATTGATTTATGATTCTGAAAATGGCAATTGGGATTATTTTGGACCCAATAATGGGCTTCTTAGTTTGAATTTAATAAAAGTTTCTAGATTTGAAAATTATGTCATACTGGGCACTATTAATAACGGTTTGGTTTTTGTAGATGAAAATATTAAAAAACAGTTATGAGTCTTACATAATTGCTGAATTTTTTAAATATTTTTTAATTACGTTTTTATTTTTCTTTTTCGTATTTTTTATAAATCAAATTTTATTCTTTATGAGAATACTTCTTCAAAATTATGTTCCCTTTTTTAAGGCTTTTATTTTTATTATATATTCTCTTCCTATGGTTATTGCGCTTTCTCCCCCTTTTGCTTCTTTGATTTCAGTAATTCTTACTATTCATAAATTCAAGCTTCACAATGAAATTTTAGCTTTTCGTTCAATTGGCATATCAATTTTTGATTTACTTGTCCCATTTTTTAAATTAGGAATAGTTATTGCTTTTGTATCTTTTATATCTAATGATATTTTACTTCCACTTGGATCTATTGGCAGATTAAAAATTTTTAATGAAATAAAAGAAGAAGTTCCCCATTTGGTATTAAAGCCTTATTCAAGCAAACAATATGGAGATTTGATTTTTGTTTCTGGTGAGAAATCGGAAAATGGTTATAAAAATGTAACTTTTTTTGATAACACTGGGCTTAAGGGTTTTGATAGAATATTTATGGCAAAAAATCTTGATATTAGAAAAGAAAATTTTCAAGTGTATTTTATTTTAAATGATGTTCTATCTATTGCCTTAACAGATAGTGAGAGTGGATTTTATGATTATTTTTATGCAGATAAGATGAAATATTCAATCGATCAGGTTACATTTAGTGATAGTTTTTTATTAAATTATGTAACTCCTTCACAAATGAGCATGAGAGATGTTATAAAATTAATTAAAAAGCAGAATAATTTAATTGCAGATTCAAATATAAAAAATAATCTAGAAGGAGACTTTTTAAGTTTAAATTTTTCAAATCTTTATTTGAATTATTTATATAATCAAAACTATTATGTGGATGAATCTTATGTTTTTGAAAATTTAAACTATATGTATAATTTAAATTTAAATTTTAAACCTTATCAAGATAGAAGCATGAAGCAAAATTTGGCTCTGTTTAATCTTGAATTTTATCAAAAAATTAGTTTACCGCTTTCAGTTTTATTTTTTATTTTTTTGGCTTTTTCAATGGGAATGTATTCTAATAGGAAATATTCCATTATTCTTGAGCTTGTAATTTCAATTATTGTTTGTGTTTTTTATTGGGTAATGTTTATTGGTGGAAAAGTTTATACTGTGCAGTATGCACCAAGTCCTATTATTGTTACTATTTTGCCTAATTTAATTTTAATTATTGCAGGAGCAATTCTCTTTTTGAGATTGTTAAAAAAATGAAAATAGATAAGCTTTTTATAAAAAGCATCATTCTTACTTTTTTGTCCATGAACTTACTTTTCATGATTTTAATTATGCTTGGTGATTTATTTGTCAATCTTCTTAATTATCTTGAAAAGAATATTGGCCTTAAGGATATTCTTTATATTTATTATTTATATTTGCCAAAGGCGTTCTCAGATGGAGTGGCTTTATCCTTTCTTTTTGCTATTTCGAATCTTATTGGCAATCTTTCTATGAGAAATGAAATAATAGGTCTTTTTAGTTGTGGAGTTCCACTTACCAGGATATTAAAACCAATCATTTTAATTAGTATATTTATTTCAGTTGTTCTTTTCTTTTTTGATAATTATTTAGTAATAGATACTATAGCAAGAAGAGATGTTCTTATTAAGAATAGCATTGGCGACAGTAGATCTGGGGATAAAACTATAATAATAAGAGATCTTGCTAGAGAAATTTATAATATTAAATCTTATGATATTGATGAGAATACTTTTGCTAACTTGATGATTATAATTAAAGACAGTAAAGATGAGTTTCAAACAAGGTACGATATAAATAAAGCCGAATGGAAAGATAATAAATGGAAGCTTTATGGTATTAGAGAGTTTGTTAAGGTTGGTAAAAAAATTAAGGAGAACGCCTACGATGTTCTTGATGGGACAGGAATTATTAAGCTAGCGCCTGATTACATAAGAACTGTGATGCTCTCATCAAAGGCATTAAATTTTACTAAACTTATTAATTGGATAAGTTTTCTCAAATCTGAACGTTTAAATTATTCTGATGCATTTTTTGATTTATTAAATAGGATATTCTTTTCATTTAGATTGATTCTTCTTAGCTTTACTGTTGGTTTTATTGCTCTTGCTCTTAAAAAAAATATTTTTATACTCAGCCTATTAAATAGCATTGCTTTTGCTGTTGTTTATGTTATTTCTATTGTAATTTTTAATTTTTTAGCGGATTTAGGCTATTTACATATATATATAGCAAGTTCTTTTACAACTATATTTTTTTTGATTATCAATTTTTTTGTTTATAGGATTGTTAGGAAATAATATATATAATTATTTGGGATATTTATATGTTTAGTGTAATCAAGAATGATAAACATTCTAATGCAAGGGTTGGATTTTTAAATCTTCCTCATGGTAGAGTAGATACTCCTTGTTTTATGCCAGTTGATACTTTGGAGGCAATGAAAGGATTAAAACATGCTGTTCTTGAGAAGTTAGAATGTAATTTGATGCTTGCAAATACTTATCATTTATATTTAAGGCCGGGAATTAAAACTATTGAAAAATATGGTGGTCTTCATAATTTTACAACTTGGAATAAAAATTTTTTAACCGATTCGGGCAGATTTCAGGTGTTTTCTCTTTCTGATCTGAGAAAAATTGATCTAAAAGGTGTACATTTTAAATCTTATCTGGATGGATCGTATCATTATTTTACTCCCGAGGGAATATTTGCTATGCAGGAAATTTTTGGCAGTGATATTATTATGCCACCTGACATTTGCAGTTCTTACGGGATTGATTATAATGAAGCCAATTTATATACAAATATTACAACTAATTGGGCTTGCAGCACATTCAAATCTTATAAAAACAGAAAAGAGGGATACAACGGGCTTTTATTTTTAATAGCTCAAGGAAATTTTTTTAAAGATTTAAGGAAAAGAAGCATCAATGATATATTGGAATTAGACAGTCCAGGTATTGTCATTGGAGGCATTTCTGTTGGAGAACCAAGAGAGAAATATTTAGAAATCCTTAAATATAGTTCTTTGTTGATACCAAAAGAAAAACCAAGGTATGTAATGGGTATTGGCACTCTCCATTACATACTTGATGCCATATATTATGGCATTGATATTTTTTATTGCGTTAATCCCGCAAGAATTGCTAGGCATGGGTCTCTTTTGACAGATAATGGGATTATGCGCATTGGTAGAAAGGAGTATAAGGATGATACTTCTCAGATAGAGAAAAATTGCATCTGTACTTTGTGTACAAGGTATTCAAAAGGATATTTAAGACATTTAATAAAATCGAAAGAGCTTTTTGTAATAGTTTTGGCAAGTGAGCATAATATCTGCTATATGTTTCGGTTGATTTCAAAGATCAGAACCGCAATTCTAAATGATGATTTTTTAAACTTTAGAACTTCATATTTAAAAAAGTATGAAGAGGGAAATTTCGATGAATAAATATGTTGTTTCTACAATTTTGGTCATGATTTCCACTTTTTTTTCAAGAATAATGGGCTTTGTAAAGATAAAGATTTTCTCTTATTATTTTGGTGCAAATCTTGATGCTGATATTTTTAACTATGTTTTCAATATTCCTAATAATTTGCGCAAAATTCTTTCAGAGGGCGCAATGACCTCGGCTTTTTTACCTGAATTTACACATGAAAAAAACAAATCGCACGAAAAAGCTGTTTCTTTTTTCAGAACTGTCATAACCTTTAACATTATTTCCATTGGATTAATTGTTTTAGTTATGATTATTTTTGCAAAGCCTATTATGTATTTTATATCTTATTATAGGGGAGAAAACTTAATTTTTGCAAGTTCTGTATTTGGTTATTTGGTATTATATATTTTACTAATAAGCTTATCATCAATCTTTGTGTCTGTTCTAAATTCATATAAAATTTTTTTCATTCCTTCATTTTCCCCTATTATGCTTTCTTTTGGAATAATATTGAGCATATTCTTATTTTATGGTCGTTTTGGAATATATAGTGCTGTTATTGGCGTAATTTTTGGAGGGTTTTTACAATTTTTGATTCCGTTTGCAAATTGCCTTCTGATTGGTTTTGCCTGGAAACCAACATTTTATTTCAGAGAAAAAGTATTTTTAAATTTTTTAACCAGATGGCTTCGTATGATTTTTGGATTTTCCATTTCAATTGTTACTCAGCAGATTTCATTTGCATTAGCATCTACCCTTGAGATAGGAAGTGTTTCTATTCTTAGTAATGCTGTAGTTTATTATCAGCTTCCTGTAGGAATTTTTTATATTTCTATTGCAACAGTGATTTTCCCCAAAATGGCGGAGCACGCTGTTTTGGAGAATAATATAAAATTAAATGCCCTTTTAGTAGATGGAATTAAAATTTTATTGTTAATTTTTATTCCAGTGTCTTTTTTAATGTTTATTTGGTCTGATTATATTTTAAATTTATTTCTTATGGGAGGCAAGTTTTCTATTTATGATACTCAAAAAACAGCGGGTGTTTTGAAATGTTTTCTTTTAGGCCTGCTTTTTTATTCAATGTTTGGTTTTTTCCAAAAATATTATTTTTCTATTCGTGATGCAAAAACACCGTTTTATTTGAGTGTTTTATTTTCTATTCTTGATATTGCACTTTCTGTTTTTGGTATTAATTATTATGGTTTGAACGCTTTAGCATTAGCCCAATCTATTTCTTTTATGATTTGTGTAATTGTTTTTTATTTTATAATATTGAAAAGTGGAGTTAAAATTGATTTAATTGAAATTTTATTTGTTCTTTTAAAGTCAATTATTACACTTTTTCCTTTATATGCAATTTATTTCTTTTTTGAAAAGTTTCAGTGGGATGTGGGGTTTAGTTTTAAAAATCTTTATTTTTTAATGGCAGCTGGAATTGTTAGTATTTTTGTTTTGTTTATTTGTTATTCTGTTTTGGGAATAAATAAGCTTTTTAGATATATTAGGGGGGATGCTTTATGAAATACTTTTATTTTTTATTTTTTTTACCTATTTTTAATGTATATGCTCAAAATGTTAATTCTCCAACTCTTCCTAGTCCTCCTTTGTTGCCCGAAATTACAGAAAATAAGCTTGTTGAGAGAGAAAATTCTTCTAAGGGAGAGAATTTTTCTAATGTTGGTTTAGATGGTAAGTATGTTAACGATACAATTCTTTATGGGCTTGATAGCCAAGTGACAAGCATTATAAAAGCTCTTAAAAAATCAAGCGATAGTCAATATAATTTTTCTCTTAAAAAAAGACTTGAGAAAACTTTTAATGCTGAGCTTAAAAGGGAAATACTTGAATTGTTTATTTCTCTTAAGTATTCGGGAGGCATTGATACAGCAAATTATATTCTTGAAAATTATGAGAGTAAAAGATATTCAAACTCTTTATTTGGCTTGGCAATTTCGTATCTTAAGGAGTTTGATGATAAAGAAAAATTAAAAAAAACTCTTATTGACATTCTTGAAAATAAAGAGGGCAATGTGGTATCTATTGCAGCTTATTATTTAGGAGAGCTTAATGCTCTTGAGTATTCCAAAAACATGATGGAAGTTTTTGAAAAATATTCTGGAAATGATGGGGCTAGAAGAGAAATACTTATTGCTCTTGGAAAAATGGCCGCTGTTGATTATCAGGATAGAATTTATGAAATTTCGCTAGATAATTACGAGGGCCCATCAATTAAGGCTGCTGCAATCGAAGCGTTGTCATATCTTGCTTCAGATAAAGTAACTGAAAATGCTGATTTATATCTTCAGAGTAATAACAATAATTTAAATGTTAAATTAGCTATTATTGCTTCTTTGTCCAAAGATTCTTCTTTAAAGTCTAAAGAGATTTTACAAGGATTTTTAAGAGATTCTGATGATAATATTAGGTTTAAAGCTATTAATGCAATCAAAGGACATAAGGACTCTTCTGCAAAGGATATTTTGATTTATAAGCTTAAAAGCGATCCATCTCTTAAAGTTAGGGAGGTTTCTGCTAAGGCTTTGATTGATATGGATCTTGGGAATATTGAGATAAAAAACATTATGTTTGATTTTAAGATTGACAATAATTTTAAAATTTCAATGTTTAGTTACCTTTTAGATAAGGATTCTCTAAAAGCATTGTCAATTGCTTTAGAAATTGTTAATAAAGAAAATATTAATAGACCCTCAAATGTTTTAAGAGGTGTTGCTTCAATGTTGGCTGGTAAAAAGGGTAATTTTGATAATTTTTATTCTAAAATCATTGACAGCAAAAATATTGATTTAAGGTATTTGGCATTAAAGGGAGCTGTTTATAATAAATCTTCATCGCTTTCTGATAAGCTTAAAAAAATTAAAAGTGAAACGAACTCCGAATATATTAAAATGCTTTTAAAAGATTATTGATTATTAATAAACTATTAAGCATATTAGTATAAAATTTTTAAAATTTCTTTAGCCACTTCTGATTTTTCCATTTCTGGCAGTTCTTTTGTGTTTTGTTTATTTATTATATAAACTTTGTTTAAGTTTGAACCAAAATATTTAAGTTCATTTGCAATGATAAAATCCAAGTTTTTATTTTTTAATTTTTCTTTAGCTTTTTGAATTAAATTTTTAGAACTCTCAGCGCAAAATCCAATAACAATTTGGTTTTTAAGCTTATTGTGTCCTATGTGTTGGATTATGTCGGGATTTTTTACTAATTTTATATATAATCTATTGATTTTATTTTTTTTAATTTTACTATTGAAAATGTGTTTGGGTTTAAAATCGGCAACAGCGGCGGCTCCAATTATTATTTCAAATTTATTATATATTTTGAGAGCTTTCTTGTACATTTCCATTGCAGTTTTTATTTTTATAATGTTGACTCCTTCAGGCCCATTTTCATTGGTTGGTCCTGTAATAATTGTAACTTGAGCTCCTAGTTTGACAGCCTCTTGTGCTAAGCAAAACCCCATTTTTCCCGTTGATGTATTTGAGAAATAGCGAATTGGATCTATTAATTCTTCAGTTCTGGATGCTGTTATAAGTATTTTTTTGTTTTTTAGGTAGTCTTTTTGATTAAATTCATTCAATATTATTTTTATAATTTTTTCTTCATTTTTAAGGCGCCCCAAAGCATTTGATGAGCAAGCCAAAAATCCTTTATCAGGTTCAATGAATTTATAATTATAAGTTTTAAGCTTTTTTATATTTTCTTTTAAAATAGGGTTTGAATACATTATATTATTCATTGCTATTGCAAAATAAGTAGGAGCTGTGCTTGCAGATATTATTGTAGTTAATGCATCATCAGCAATTCCTGATGCAATTTTAGATATTGTGTTGTAGGTAGCAGGAATAATAAGAATTAGGTGTGCCCATTTTGCAATTTTTATATGCTCCACCTCATTGTGGTCTAAATCCCACAAATTAGTAATTATTTTGTTCTTAGAAATGGTTTCTAAAGTTAATGGAGCAATAAATTTGGTTGCATTTTGTGTCATTATAACTTTAACTTTGTATCCTAATTTAACTAAACTGGAAACTATGTAAACTGACTTGTAAGAGGCTATGCCCCCACATATACCAATTAATATATGTTTATTTTTATCCATATAATATATATTATATAATATAAGTTATATTTGAATTTATAAATTTTGATGTCCTTTTGTTAAGGTTGTTTTAAATGAGAAATAGGATTTTGTACGCTATATTATTGTATGTTTTTATATTTGTATTGTGGTTTTGTTTTGCCTATTTTATTGACACATCAGCTACTATATTTAATATTCCTTTGTGGTTTTTTTTGTCAGGAATTTTATTCCCCAGTATAAATTTTTTTTTGGTTTGTTTTTTTATTTTAGTAATTAGTAAAACTTGATACATTATTGATATTTTTTTATTTTTAGATTTTCTTAAAAAAAGAAATAGAGGTAGGTTTTTGTTATTAAATAAATATTTTCTTGCAAATCGAAATATTAATTTTATTGTTATGGCCTTATTATTTTCTTCTAGCTATATTAGTGCTAGTAGTTTTATTTCCGGTCCTTCTGCTGTTTATAAGTATGGGTTATCTTTTATATTATTAGCTACCATACAAATTCCTACAACTTTAATTGTTTTTATTATTGTTGGTCAGAGATTAAATTGCGAATCAAAAAAAATTAATGCAATTAATATTATTGATTATATTAGGCATAGATATGAAAGTGATTTTTTGGCGTTAATGAGTGGATTTGTATTGATTTTTTTTTCAATGTTTTTGATTTCTGCCCAATTAATAGGTGGTGCTAAGCTTATAGAAGTTTTTTGGGGTATTGATTACGTAGTTGGTCTTACTTTTTTTGCCTTCTTGGTTTTTATTTATGTATTTTTTGGTGGCTTTAAGGCAGTAGCTTATACAGATTTGATTCAAGGATTTTTAATGCTAGTTTCATCTGTTATTTTGTTTTCCAAGATGCTAGATTTGGGAGGAGGTATTAATAATTTATTCAAAACAGCAATGTCTAGCTTAGATAAAAGCCTTTTACTTCCTTCAAATGCTGATTTAAAGCCACAATATATAATTTCTTTTTGGATATTAATAGGAATAGGAATATTAGGGCAGCCTCAGATTATTAATAATTTTATAGCATTTAAAGATGAGAATGCTATAAAATTTTCTCTTCCCATTTCTACTTTTATTATTAGCTTTTTAATTGTTTTGATGCATTTAATAGGGTTTTTTGCTATTATTCTTTTTCCAGATTTAAGTCCAAATGATAAAGTTGTTTTAAATGTGGCTTTAAAAGTTTTAAATCCTTTTTCTTGTTTTATGTTTTTTATGGGTCTTTTATCTGCAATAATGTCTACAGTGGATTCAAATTTGCTATTAATAACGTCTGTTTTAATAAAGTCAATATTTATTTATAAAGAAGATTTAAAAGAAGATGTAAAGATTGGCAGGGTAATAATGATTTCTAATATTTTTTTTATTTTAATAATACTTATATTTTCTCTCTTCCCTCCCAATTTTTTATTCTTCGTTAATATTTTTGCTTTTGGAGCTTTGGAAGTTTCGTTTTTCCCTATTATTGTTTTTGGACTTTATTTAAATTTTGTAAGCAAAATAGCGGCTTTTGCTTCTATGTTTTTAGGCTTAATATTTTATTTGTCCATTTTATTCTTTGGTTTAAATATGTGGTTTTTTCACCCCGTTTTTCCATCATTTTTTGTTTCTATATTTACATTTTTAGTAGTTAATTTTTTTTGTAAAAAAAATAGTAAGGTTTGTTAGGGGTATTTTTTGCGTTTGGATAAATATATTTTTTTAGAAGTGATTGCTAATGATAATGGCAAGCGACTAGATTCAATTTTAATTAAAATTTTAAATTTTTCTAAAGCGCGGATAATAAAACATATTAGAAAGGGCGACATTAGGCTAAATGGTTTAAAATCACATTTTTCATGCAGAGTTTGCAAAGGTGATAAAATTTATTTGTACAAATCTTTAGCCCAAAATTTGAACTTAACCACGGATGAATGCTTTAAAAGCAATATTGATTTTCAATATATTCGAAAAAGAATAATTTATGAAGACAGCGACTTACTTGTTTTAGATAAGCAAAAAGGCATTTTAGTTCATGGAGGTAAAAATTCTCTTGATTTTTTAGCGAATGCTTATCTTTTAAGTCAAAATTTAAGATCTCTAAGCTTTAAGCCTTCGGCAGTTCACAGGCTTGACAGAAATACTTCTGGTATTATTATTTTTGCAAAAAATATAAATACTGCAAGAAAGCTAAGTGAGGCATTTAGTGGTGGATCTATAATTAAAAAATATTTTGCAATACTTTTAGGCGAGGTTAAGTCTTCTGTTGTTTATAAAAATCATTTATTTAGAAATAAAAGGTTGAGAAAAACTTTTGTTTTAGAAGATAAAAATTTTGTTAATGCAATTACAAAGGTTAATCCAATATTATCTTGCAAAAGAGCTACTCTTGTCGAGATTGTTATTGAAACAGGCTTTACCCATCAAATAAGGTCTCAGTGTTCCTTTAATAATCATCCTTTAATTAATGACAAGAAATACTGTGATAAATTCAAGAAAAGCGATTACTTTTTACATGCTTTTTTGGTAAAATTTAATGGAACATTCTTTAAAAAGAATGAATTTTGCTCTAAGCCTAGTTTAGAATTTTTAAAGCAAGTAAAAGATATTTTTGATGTCTATGAATTTTCAGAATTTTTCAAGTGATTTTTTTTTAAAAAAAATATTAAGCAAGGTTAAAAACTTTGCAACTAGCATTAAGCATAAATTTGTTAGGGTTAAGGTGTATGCATTAGTAGGATCTGCTGGAACTGGTAAGAGCTTTAGATCGCATTTGGTAGCAGATAAATATTCAATACCTTTAATAATTGATGATGGTGTTTTAATTAAAAATATGAAAATTATTGCCGGAAGTTCTGCTAAGTTTGAAGATAATGTTTTTAAAGCGGTAAGGCGATCTGTATTTGAAGATGATGCTCATTGCAGAGAAATGCTTGAAGTGCTTGCAAAAGAAGAATTTAATAAAATATTAATATTAGGAACAAGTCTTAAAATGATAGATAAAATAATTTCAAAACTTTTGTTGCCAAATGTTTTTAAGATTATTTACATAACAGATGTTTCAACCAGACAGGAAATAGAAAAAGCAAGAATTTCAAGGCAAATGGGGGAGCATGTTGTACCAGCGGCTGCTTTTGAAATAACGTCTATTAGGCCCAATTTGCTATTAAACTCAATTAAAGTTTTTTTTAAAAGCGGATGGTTCTTTACTAGGAAGAAAAATTATATTCGATCTGTTGTAAGGCCCCATTTTTATGAAGAAGGGGTTTTATCTATTTCTAAGAGAGCTGTAAGGCAAATTATTGAACATTGTGTTTCTGAGTATGATAGAAATTATATTGTTTATGATCTTAAAATCAAAAAAGATGGAAACAATTACCTTTTTAAGCTGTTTTTAAATATTCCTCTTGGAAATAACTTGCTTAATAATACAGAAATGCTTAGAACCTATATTATTACGAACGTACTTAAGTATACAATAATTAATATATTATCTATTGATATAGTTATACATAAATTTTATGACAAAAAAGATTATTTAGAAGAGAGCTATGAAGGTTGATTTTGACGATTTGAATAATATTTTTTTTGTAGGAATAAAGGGAAGTGGGACTTGTTCTCTGGCTTGTTTTTTAAATTCAAAAGGGTATTGTGTAGAAGGGGTAGATGTTTCTGATAAATTTTATACCGATGAAATTTTAAGTAATAATAAAATATCTTATTATGAGAATATTTATGAGTTTTCATTAAAACAGCTTGATAGGTCTTTTGATTTAATAGTATATTCTTCGGCCTATAATAAGGATGATTTGCAAGTTTTACTTGAGGCAAAAGAATTAAATATACCTATTTTATCTTATCCTGAGGTTCTTGGAGAGCTTTCTAGAAAGCACTATAGCATTGGAATTGCAGGTTCTCATGGTAAAACTACCACTACGGCGTTTTTAGGTGTTCTTTTTAATAAATTAGGATTAAATCCCAATGTTATTGTGGGGTCAAGCGTTAAAGATTTTAAAGATAATTCTGCAATAGCAGGTATTAGCAATATTTTTATTGTTGAAACTTGTGAGTATAAGAAACATTTTTTGAATTTTAGCCCTAATATGCTTATTTTAACCAATGTTGACTATGAGCATGTTGATTTTTTTAAAAATTATGAGGCTCTTGAAGAGGCTTTTTTACAGTATATTGATAATTTGAAGAAAAATGGAATATTAATAATTAATTCCGATGATAATAATTTGCTTAAAATTAAAAGGCAAATCAACAGAAAAGATATAAGTATTTTTAGCTATGGATCTGGAGATTTATCTGATTTTCAAATAAGTAATATTGCAGTTAGGAGTAAATATTTTTGTTTTTCTTTTTTAGGCTTTTTAAACGTTGAGCTTAAGACTGTTTTATTTCATAATGTATTGAATTTTTCAGCAGCGCTTTTGGCTTTAAATCTTTTCTTAGAAAGTAATGGGAAATCAATTTTTGATTTTGAAGAAGCAATAAAGAGAATTGCAAAAAATTATAGTGGTATAAAAAGAAGGGTTGAAGTTGTTAAAGAGGAAAATGGAGTGATTTACATGGACGATTATGCTCATCATCCCAGGGAAATTAAAAATACTCTTTTTGGTATTAAAAATTTTTATAAGAACAAACGTATAATTTTGGATTTTATGCCTCATACCTTTACAAGAACAAAAGAATTTTTTGCCGATTTTGTTGAAGTTCTAAGTGCTGCTGATATATTAATTTTGCACAATATATATCTTTCAAATAGGGAAAATTTTAATCCAGATGAACTTTCTGTTAAATTGTTTTTAAGTATTAAAAAAATAAATAAGAATACTTATTTTTTTAAGGATGTTAAAGACTCTATTAACTTTATAAAAAGTTTATTAATATCTGGAGACTTGTTTATTACAATGGGCGCTGGAAATAATTTTATTTTACACGATTTTCTGTAAGGGTGTTATATTGAAAAGCATGACAGGATTTTTTTATTTGGAAAAGATAATTGGTAACTATGCGTTTAGTGTTAATTTGAAATCTTATAATGGAAAGTTTTTAGAATTTAAATTTAGGTTACCAGAAATTTTTTCTGGCTATGATCTTGATATAAGAAATTTGATTTCAAAATATATTAGCAGAGGCAATGTTTTTTTAAATGTAGGATATAAGGAATTGGTTCCTCGTGTGAATTTTGCGATTAATCCCAATTATATTGAGGCTATTTCTAGACTTAGAGATTCTTTGGCACATACCAATCTTAATATTAAAAACGAACTAAGTTTGGGCGATTTTTTATCATTAAAAGGAGCTTTGATAATTGATGAGGATAGTGAGCATCAAGAAGAGATTTATGGGTTGTTTAAAGGTGTTCTAGAAGAAGCCTTATTGCATTACAATAATGGAAGAAGTTTTGAAGGAGAAAATACCAAGTCGGACATAGTGTCAACTCTTGTGTTAATAGAGCGGGACCTTAAAATTGTTAAAGATGCTTGCAGTGATATAAATGTCAAATTATTTACAAGCATTAAAGAAAATATTTCTAAATTAATGGATGAATTTAGAGATTTAAATATTGCAGAAGAGGCAGCTAAAATGGCAATTCGTCTGGATATTAATGAAGAGATCATGCGCTTAGATTCTCATATAGAAACTTTTTATAAAAATCTTGAATATGAGATATGTGGCAAAGTTCTTGAATTTATTTCTCAAGAAATGCACAGAGAAATAACAACCATGAGTAATAAGGCGGTTGATCTTGATATTAAGAATTTGATTTTGAATATGAAGTTAAATTTAGAAAAAATAAAAGAGCAAATAAGGAATGTTGAATGAAAATAGCACTTTCTGGTAAGAGTGGTTGTGGCAATACTACTGTAAGCGGGATGATTGCCAAACATTACGGTCTTGAGTTTATTAATTATACTTTTCATGATATTGCAAGAGAGCATAATATTCCTTTTTCAGAGTTTTATGAAAAAGAGATAATAGGGAGAAATGATTATTATTGGGATAAATACCTTGATAATAGATTGTCTGTGCTTTCTAGAAAAAATAATACAGTGCTTGCATCTCGTCTTGCTATTTGGATTTCTAAGAGTGCTGATTTAAAAATATATCTTTATGCTAAAATGGAAGTTAGAGCCGAGAGAATAATGACTAGAGAGGGGGGCATGTATTCTGACGTTTTAAGCAGTACTTTTGTTAGAGATGAAAATGATAAAAAAAGATATTTAGCTATTTACAATATAGATATTGATGATTATTCTTCAGAGACCGATTTGGTAATTGATGTTACAAATATTAATCCAAATGAAGTTTTTGAATTAATTAGAGATGAAATTGATAAAAGAAACTTGAAAAAAATTAGCTAAACTTATTTAATATGTTTAGTTTATAAGGAGATTAAATGACTAAAATGCCTTTAAAAAAAATACAAGATTTTGATGGAAATTTTTATGAACTTGTTGTTGCAACTATAATGCGCACAGAGCAAATTATAGACAATATTTCTTTAGCAGAACACGCTATTTTTGATGATAAAATATTAGGACAAGCTTTTAATGACGTTTTGACTGGTAAATTTAGCTATTCAATTGAAGGAAGATAGAGTAGTTTTTATTTTTGGCCCTACAGCTGTGGGCAAAAGCAATATTTTATTTCATTTTCCAAAAAATAAAGCAGAAATTATTAATGTTGACTCCATTCAAGTGTATAAAGAGTTTAATATAGCGTCTTCAAAGCCAAGTAAAAATTTAATGAAACATATAAAGCATCATTTAGTAGATTTTTTAGATCCCGAAAAGGAGTATACTATTGGAATTTTTTACGAACAAGCTTTAAAAATAGTAAAAGAAATAAGACAGAAAAAAAAAATTCCTATATTTGTAGGGGGTACTGCTTTTTATTTTAAGCATTTAAAGGATGGATTTCCTTCAACACCCTTGGTTACCTCTAAAATAAGAATTTATGTGAACAATCTTTTAGAGCTTAAGGGTAAATCTTATCTTTTAAAAGAATTGAAAAATGTAGATCCCATCAGATTTAATATGTTAAATAAGAATGATATTTATCGCATTAAAAGATCGCTTGAGGTTTACTATCAAACAGGAATTCCTATTAGCCAATTTCAAAAAAAACAAAATAGTGAATTTAAAAATATTGTGATTATAGGCCTTAAGAGATCTTTTGAAGATTTGAAAACCAGAATATCAATAAGAATTAATGAAATGCTCAATAGTGGACTACTTTCCGAGATTAAAGGTTTATTTAGCAAGGGTTACAATGAAAATACTCCGGCTTTTAAAGGAATAGGCTATAATGAGTTTTTGTTATGGAAAAGTAGACCTTGCTATGGTTTAAATGATATAATAAGTTTAATAAACAAAAATTCGTTTTTATATGCAAAAAGGCAAATGACCTTTTTTGCCAAAATTTCTGATGTTTTATGGCTTCATCCAGAGGATGATTTAGATAACATTTTGAATTTAATTTTTAAGGTTGATAAGGAGATTTAGGGAGTGCCTTGCGGAAGAAAAAGAAAATTAAAAAAAATTTCTACCCATAAAAGGAAGAAAAAAAGAAGAAAAAATAGACATAAGAAAAAAAATAAGTAATTTATTACATTGATCGGACTTTTGTCCGGTTATGTGGTAAAGCTATTTAGAATGATCAATTATTAGATTGTTGACTATATTGATATCTTTGCTAAAGATGTATCTTTTAGTTCCCTTGTAATTGACTAGGATCCAATTTCCTTCAATTCCATAGCGCTCTGTTTTTTCTAGTGTTTTTTCAATTTTTATGACTTCATCTTTTCTGAGTAGAATTGCGTAATCATAGTCCAATTCGCTATTTTTCTTAGTGCTTTTACTAAGAAAAGCATAATCTTTTATTATTATGCCCATTTTATTGCTGAAGCCAAGAATGCTGCTTTTGGGTAAATCTAATTTTTGAATGAGAGGAATTTTGTTATTTTTATTGCA
This sequence comes from [Borrelia] finlandensis, assembly GCF_000181875.2. GTDB lineage: Bacteria > Spirochaetota > Spirochaetia > Borreliales > Borreliaceae > Borreliella > Borreliella finlandensis. The sequence goes on from NZ_ABJZ02000001.1 coordinate 44,873, forward strand.
AGCTAAAAGAATTAAGGATATTAAATATAATGTTTTTGTATTCATAATTTCCTTGATTTTTTATATACTACTTTAGTGTGTTACTATAATAATATAGTATTTTTTAGAATTTTTAAGGATTGTTAATGAAGAAATATCTTTTTTTTATTTTATTTCTCATCTCTTCTAATAATTTAATTGTTTCTTATCCACTTTCTTTTGGTGGAGGTTTTTCTTATCAATTTACTAATTATACTGATAAAACAGGCGCTACTAAATTTGCTCCAAATTTTACCAGAGCAGATCATGGGATTAATTTGAATTTATTTTTTGATGCAAATTATGTACTTTTTGAGATGTCTTACAAAGAGGCTTTTGTTGCTACTCACAATGGGAGATATTTCTCGCTTGGGCTTTATGGAACATATCCAATGGTTTTCAAAGAGCAGGTTAGAATGCTTTTCCCATTAATTGGGTTTAAATATGCTTTTGATTTGAGCTCTAATAACTTTAATCTCTTTTTTTTAAGCATGGGGCTTGCTGCTGATCTTTTTATTCCCGATCTTGATGGTTTATATATTAGGCCGTTGTTTATGCTTTCTATTTCTCCATTTTCTAATTATAAAAATTTTTCTGGGTTAACAACCGAGATTATGCTTGGATTTAATATCGGTTGGAGATTTTTCAATTAGGAAGCTTTATTCCTAAATGAAATGGGACAGGTCTTTCCTGTCCAAAGATATTTGCAGTAAAGTTTAATTTGTAAGGAGCGTTATTTGATTTTACAACAAGAGTGCTTGAGCCCCCCCCGTCTAGATTAATAGCGTTAGTCATGCCATAGCTTAATGCAAAATCAATAGCTTCATTAAGAGAGGCTCCTTTGCTATTATTGACACCCCTTCCTTCTATTGTAACAAGAAATAAATGCTTGTTATTTTTATCAGTTCCTATTATTGTTCTTGGGTGCTTTGTTTCTTTAAAATTTTTTTTATACTTTCCGTTTTTGATTAAAACAAAAAATCCGCTAAATCCATAATCGCAGTTTTCTATTTCGTCTTCTTTGGGATTTAATATAATTTTGTTGTGCTTTATTACAATCTCCCCGTAGTTATTTATTTGTTTTGAAATCATTTTTTTATTATATATGTATAGTCCTTTTGGGAAAAACATGTTTTGTTTAATTTCGTATGGACTTGTGTTAATTGCAATGTCAACATTGTTAGAAATTAAGAAATGGCTTGTTGTTTGGCCTTTAAAGAAGTAATTATTTAGCTTTTTGTCGTAAATAGGTTTTGATATGGTAAATTTTAGATCTTTATTTTCAATTTTCACCAGAACATAATTGCTGTTTATGAAATAATCCCTAATAATTTTGTATTTGGATTTTTTAGTGATTGATTTGGACAGCATTAGTACTGATGAAATACTCAAAATCAATACTAGCAGTGTTAATATTTTTTTATTCATTTCTTTTTATTTTATAAGAATAAATGCTTTTGGGATAGTTTGTTAGTATTATGTTTTTAATTTTATTTGCTAATTTTTTATTTTTAAATTTTATAAGATTAAATATTTGATAAATTATTTTGACATCTATATTTTTTTCGTTATTTAAAATTTTTTTGATTTCTTCTTCATTAGTATTATCTTCATTTATTCTTAATTTTAGCGAAATGATTTCGTTTTTTATTTTTTGATTTTTTATCTTTTTTTGGTTTATTTTTTTTAAAAAATCATTAGCTTCTTTATATTTTTTTATTTTTAGATAATATTTTGTAATTAGCAGATAATGTTGTTCTAAGTCAAAATTTTTAATTTTATTTATTGTTTCTAATTCTTTTGACAGGTTATTGGTTAAATCATAAAGCATATGTAGCTTTATTAAATTTTCTATATTTTCTTTATTATTACTCTGTAATTCAAAAGGAAAAATTACTAAAAATAATAAAACATAAAAAAAGGATAGCCAGTTCATAATTTATTATAAACTTCATTGCTGTTAATTTTGAATAATATTTGATTATTATATTTTATATTATAACAAGGCTTTCAAAGTTTAGTTTTTAAAAAAAGTAATTTAATTTTTTGTAAACTTTATTTATTAATTTTTTTATAAAATGTAACTTTTGTATGTATTCTTTGTTTTCTATAAGGCTTTTTATGCTTTCCATAGATTCTTCTATTGCCATTATGAAATTTTGTTTGGGTTTTAGTCTAAAATTTCCAGAATAATCTGTTTCCAACGATAAAAAAAGAGCATTTTTTTTGGGGGGGGAGCTTATAAATTGCATTGTGCATTCTAAAAGATTTTTCATTTTTTCAGGTTCATTAATGTTTACATTATTTGTTTCATATTTTTTTATACAATGCCAATCTTTTCCCATGTTTTTGACTATTTCTATAGTTTCTAAAAATTTTTTGTTGTTAAAAACGGTTATATTTTTATGCATCAATTGTATTTTAATTTTTTTCAGATCTTCATTATTTTGATTGTTTAGTTCGTTTTTGAAAATCATTTCTTTTAGCGATTCTAGGTTAATTTTTATTACATAAATGTTATTTTTGTATTCCGCTTTGAAAATTTTTTTACCTATTTTGATTTCATTGATAATTTTTGTCTGCCCGGTATTTGTTATTTGTTTCTCTTTGCTAGATATGTCTTTATGTTTAAACTCTTCATTAAGGATAATATCATCAATCCATTCTTTTTTTAAGACCCCAATAGATCTTGCATACATTTTTGTAGTTTCTATAATTTCTCCTGCAACAAAATATTTCACAGAATCGGTACTAATAAGTGATCCGGGATGAATTATTACGTTTTGAGCCTTGATGGTTTTATATTTCTTTTTTGAAGTTTTAAAGCAAATATAATCCCTCATTCCTCTCATTATTGATTTTAAATATCCTTCGTTATCAAAAACACCTTTTTGTATTATTGGTATATTTAATTTGCTAATAATGTTTTCAAGCTGCATTTGTACATTTGCTATCTCTTCGAGTCCTTGTAGATCTAAATAATTTTCCTTTGTGAAAGCTTCTTTATTTGGAGCTTTTTTAAAATCTTCAAAGATATTAACAAATCCAATTAAATCTCCCATTGGATTTTTATATTTTAAGTGAGCTTGTCTGGCTTCCATTTCTTCATTTTGGGGTAGTAGAAAAATTCCACTTGTGGATAAAAATGATAGACCTATTGTGGTTTGATAGATCGCTTGTGGGTAATTTATCATTGCTTCGACTAATGCTCTTGAATGTGCTGGTATTAATGGGAATAGTATCATATATTTCCCAATTTCTGTAAGTTCGTTTTTATTGTTTATAGCATCCAGAGATTTTAATATTTTGCTTGCAGTTTGAATCGAATGTGTTGATGGTTTTGAGATAAAGTCAAAGTGGGTAAAATCTCTAATTCCAATATCTGCCATTCTTAGTACTACCTCAGATAGGTCTGTTCTATATATTTCTTCTTTTTGATAATCTTCTCTTAATTGATAATCTTCTCTTTTGTAAAGTCTGTAGCAAGTTCCTTTTGAAAGTCTTCCTGCTCGACCAGCTCTTTGAGTTGCTGATGATTTTGAAATTGGAACTTCCTGGAGCGAATAGGTATGAGTTTTTGTTTGGAATTTATTTGTTTTAACTTTTCCACTATCTATTACTATTTTAATATTTTCAATTGTGATTGAAGTTTCTGCTATATTTGTTGACACTATTATTTTTCTTTTATTTTTAGGAGTAGTCATAAATATTTGCTCTTGAGCTTCTTTGGGCATTCTGCCGTATAAAGGAAATATTATTAAATTTTTTTTTGAGTTTAATTCTTGTAATTCTTTTATAGTTTCTTTTATTTCTTTCTCTCCAGATAAAAATATAAGAATATCTCCCGCTTTTTTTTCTTTTATTACGTTTAAGACAATTTCTTTTATTTTTAATATCATTCCTTTTGATGTGTTTAAAAGAGGAGGATTGTATATTATTTGTACTGGGTAAGTGATAGTTTCAATGCTAACAACTGGTGCATTATTAAAATATTTTGAAAATATTTTTGTGTTTATTGTAGCAGACGAAACTATGATTTTAAAATCATCCCTTTTTCTTGAAATGTCTTTGATAAGACCCAATATAAAATCAATGTTTAAACTTCTTTCGTGTGCTTCGTCTATTATTATTACATCATATTCATAAAGCAGTGTATCTTTTTTTAGCTCTTGCAGAAGCACTCCGTCAGTCATTAATTTGATTTTGGTTTTTGGACTTGTAATTTCTTCAAATCTTATCTTATAGCCAACTTCTTCTCCAACATTTACGCCAATATGTTTGGCAATATATTCAGCTATTGATACTGTAGCTATTCTTCTTGGTTGAGTTACTCCAATTTTTCCTAATTTTGCAAAACCCGCTTCGTAAATTATTCTTGGTAGTTGGGTGGTTTTTCCGCTACCTGTTGGACTTTCTACAATTAAAACATTGTGGCTTTTTAGTACTTTAATTAATTCATCTTTGTATTTATAAATTGGGAGTTTGAAATCATTCATATTTATAACAAGCTGAATACATATTTCTCATCTATTTCTTCAAGATTAACGTTATCAGGTAAATCAATCTTCTTTCTTTTAATTTTAGCATAAAATTTGTCGTTTTTTTTGTAAATATATATTTTGTTGCCAATTTTGTTTTTAGAAAATGTGATTGTTTTAACGATTATACCCACTTTATTGGCTCTTTCGTTGAGTAGGTTGATGGCCTTGTCTAGTGTTATGTCATATGCTTTTAAATCTTTTTTTAGCGAGCAAGCAATACTTCCGCTTTCAGTTTTAATATAATCCCCAAAAACACCAGTTGCAGCAATGATTTGTTCATTGGTTTGGGGATGTTTGCCGATTGGTTTTGGCAGTGAGAGCAATTTTAAGGCAAGCTCTAATGTTATGTTTTCAGGGTCAATTTTTTTAGTTGATGCTTTTTTTGCTTTAATTATTTTTAATTTTTTAGGTTTTCCTTTTTTTGTATATTCTTGAGGGGCATGGGTATCTTCTCCAAGTTGAACAATGTTTCCATAAATTGTATTTTTAAAGATCACATTAAGTCCTGTTAAAGGATCAACCCCAAGTATATTGGGTTTTAGCTCTTTTTCATTTATTATTTTTTCTATTTCATCTTTTTTGTACAGATTTTCTAATGGAGTTTTTGCATTAATTGAGTAATTATGTCCTTTGAATATCAAATAAGGTCCATATTTGCCAATGTTTATTGTGTAATTAACGCTATTATTATTTTTATTTTCTATTTTTTGACTTTCAATAACGGTTCTAAATTCAGAGGAATCAATTTTAGGCTCTAGTTGCATTACTGTATCTTTTAGTCCTTTTTTGCCATTATAAAATTTACTTAGATATTTTATTTTATCTAGTTTTCCTATTGCTATTTTGTCTAATTTTTCTTCCATATTAGAGGTGAAATTTAGTTCAATTAATACTGGAAAATATTTCTCAAGAAGATTTATTACAGCAGCGCCTTTTATAGTTGGCATTAATGTGTTGTTAAGTTTGAATGCATATTCTCTTTCTAAAAGTGTTGATATAATTGTAGAATAGGTCGAGGGACGACCTATTCCTTCTTTTTCCATTTTTTGCACAAGAGACGCTTCTGTATATCTAAATGGAGCCTTTGTTTCGTGCTCGCTTGTTTTCATTTTAACTATGGAAAATGTATCTCCCTTTTTAATTAAGTCAAAATTTATGTTAAGGTGTTCATCTTGTTCTTTAGTGTGTTTAAGAAATCCATCAAAAATTATTTTTGTAAAACTTGATCTGAAAATTAAGTTTTTATATTTAAAAGTCAGTTTTATATTTTCTTTTATTGCATCTTTCATTCCAGAAATAATGGTTCTATCCCATATTATTTTGTAAATTTCTTTAGCGGTTTTGCTTTCTATTTCTATGGTTTCATTTGGAATAAATATTTCAGAAGGCCTTATTGCCTCATGTGCATTTTGAGCCATTTTTTCTTTTTCATAAATTCTATCTTTTTCCTCTATATACTCTTTTCCATATTTATTTTTTATTATTTTTGTTATTTTATCTTTTGCAATTTTAGCAATATTATGAGAGTCTGTTCTCATATAGGTAATGTATCCGTGTTCGTAAAGTTTTTGAGCGTGTTGCATGATTTGCTTTGTTCCAATTTTAAGACGCTTATTTATTTCTTGTTGAAGTGTAGAGGTGGTAAATGGCTTTGGAGGAGGTATTTTTATTTTTTTAGTTTCTATTGAAATCAATTCAATTTTTTGTCCATTATTTAATTCTTTTTCAAGTTCTATCATTAAATCTTGGGTTATTATTGTTGTTTTGGCAATATTTTTAAGCTTTCCAGTTTCATTTACAAAGTCTTTACCCTCTGCTACATTTTTGCCGTCAATTTCTTCTAATTTTGCTTCAAGCAACAAGTTTTTTTTCTCGTGTTTAAATTGAAGTAAAATTGAATAATAATTTGCCTTTTTGAAATTTATTCTAGTTTTTTCTTTCTCTATTAATAATTTTAACCCAACAGATTGTACTCGCCCAGCAGAAAGTCCATAAGCTACTTTTTTCCAAAGTAGCGGAGAGATTGTATACCCGTATAGCCTGTCTAATATTCTTCTAGCTTCCCCGGCATTGACAAGGTTCATGTCTATATTTCTAGTATTTTTTAGTGATTCAGTTATTGCGGTTTCTGTGATTTCATGAAATATCATCCGTTTGTAATTTTTGATTTTTAACACTTCTTTTAAGTGAAATGCTATAGTTTCTCCTTCTCTGTCTTGGTCGGTTGCAAGATATATTTCATTTATTGTTTTTACTAATTTTTTTAGTTTTGATACAATTGGTTTTTTATTGCTGGGAATAATGTAAATTGGATTAAATCCATTGTTATAATCTATAGAAATATTTGCCCATTCGTATTTTTTATATTCTTTGGGGATTTCTTTTGCATTGTTTGGTAGATCTACTACATGTCCAATGCATGCTTCTACTAGAAATGATTCATCGAGAAACTTCTTTATTGTTTTGGCTTTTGTTGGCGATTCAACTATTATCAATTTTTTATTTTGCATAAATTCCCTATGTTTATATATTGTATTATAATATATAAATATAATTTAAGAATTAAAAAAAGTGAGAGTATTTTGTGAGCAATTATAAAATTCTGCATACTTCAGATTGGCACATTGGAAAAAAAATTGAAAATTTTTCAATACTTAAGGAGCAGAAAAATTTTTTATATTTTCTTTTAGAATTTATTAAAAAAGAAAATATAGATCTTTTACTTGTTGCCGGGGATGTTTATGATTCCAAAAGGCCTGGGTTTGAAGAGCAAAGATTAGTGAATAATTTTTTTTATGAGCTTTCTTTTACTTCTTGTAAATGGTGTGTGGTTATTTCTGGAAATCATGATAAAAGGGATTATTTAAGTATAAATAAAAAACTTCTCTCACGGTTTAATTTTTTTTTAATAACAGAATATGATTTTGATGAGCAAATAGTTTTATTAAAAGATAATGGAAATCTTAAGTTTATTGTTGTTTGTCTCCCCCATATAAATGAAAGGCTTATTTTAGGTCAAAATTTTGACAATATTTTTGGACTAGAAGATCAGTCTTCCAGCAAGCTATTTCTTGAGAATTTAGAAAATGCCTACAGAGAAAAGATATCAAATTTATCGAATTTTTTAGAAAACAAGTATAAAGGAATTCCTAAGATATTAATGGCGCATTCTTTTTTTGGCAGCAGTAAAAAGATTGACATCTTGGGAGGTAGTTATATTATCCCTTTTAATGTTTGTGGAAATAGTTTTTCTTATGTTGCTCTTGGACATATTCATAAGTTTATGAAACTAAGAGATAATATTGTTTATTCAGGATCTCCCATGCAATATTCATTTAATGAGACCTGCGATAAATACATAAACGTTCTACATTTTAATGACAATAAATTAATCTTGCAAGAAGCATTTCAGGTGCCGATTTTCAATAAATTAATCTTTGCTAAAGGTTCTTTAAATGAAGTTCTTGATTTTTTGGCTAATGCCAAAAAAGAAGAGTCTTTCACTATTTATTTAAAAATTGAACTTAATGAGGCAGTTGATACTAGCGCTGAGGAGGCTATTTATGATTTAGCAAGGCTTAATTTTATGAATTTAGTTTCTATTTCCTATTCTTTATCCTCAAGCCAGGATTTGCAAGAAGATTCCAACTTTATTGGAGAACTTGAAGTGCTTGAAATGGATGAAAAATATTTTTTTGAGAAAAAGTTGAGATGGGATTTTGAGAACGGTGTTATTAGAGGTGTCAAATTTAAGGAAGAAGAGCTTATTTCTCTTTTTAACGAGGTTTTAACTAACGGATATTTGGGTGAATATGAGGATAAATAAGCTCATATTTAAAAATATTGCTTCTTATAAAGGCGAGCATGAGTTAAATTTCGATACACTTCTTTTAAGACAATCGGGCATTTTTTTAATTTCTGGTAATACTGGATCAGGCAAAAGCACCATTTTAGATTGCATAACTTTGGCGCTATATGCTCGTGTTTACAGACTTGGAAAAAAAATTGTAGATATTATATCAAAAGGCGAGACTAGCGCTTATGTTAAATTAACGTTTACTATTTCTGGGAAGATTTATGAATCTTTTGTTGAGCTTAATGTAAAAAATATAGAGACCCCTAAGAGTATGTTGCTTAATTGTTTTTTTGATAATAGGATTATTGAGGGTCGAACCGATGTTTTAGAGCATATTAAAAGTCTTTGTCGATTAGACTTTAACCAATTTTGTCAAACTGTAATTTTACCACAAGGCAATTTTCAAGAATTTTTAACGTCAACTCCCAAAGAGAAAGCTGCAATAATTGATAATATTTTTAATTTGAAAAAATATGATAATTTGGAATTTTATTTAAAAAGTGATTTTGAGCGCACAAGGTTTAATATAGATAAATTGTTGAATTCTGAATCTTATGAAAAATCAATTCTTGATTATGATGAGAGTGAGTATAAATCACTTAAAGGTTATTTGGATTTGGTTGATATTGATCGATTAGAAATTGATCTTGAAAATATTAGAAGAGCCATTTCTTTGTGTAATCAGGCAATAGTGTCTAATGAGAGATATTTGGGCTTGGAAATTGAAATGTCTTCTCTAAATGATCAATTATCTTCTCAGATTGAATATTTAAATTCTCTAGAGAAGGATCATTCCCTTCAAAAGAAATTAAAAGAAAGCTTAGATTTGGATCGAAAAGTTTATTTATGTTCAGATTTTTGGAGTTTGAAAAATTTAGTTGCTGTACAAGGCGAATTGTTTAATGATAGCAGATTGCTTGATTTAGAACTTTCAAAAGTGATGAATAATTTAGAAGAAATTAAAGATTTGTATAACAATGATTTTAATTTTAATTATGTTAAGGAACTTTATAATAAAAATTGCAATCTTTTTAATTTAAAACTTGTTGAGAATGATTATCAAGGCTTGCTTTTAAGGAAAAATAGTCTTGAGTATGAAAAAAAAGAATTATTAAGGTCTCAGAGCAAAAAAAATGATGAGATTAAAAGCATTTCTTCTGAGAAATCTAATTTTGATTTTGACAAATATGTTTACTATGAAGCATTGAAATTGTTTCAAACTTTTAATGATGAGTTGATTTCAAAATATAGAGATAGGCTGGAAGTTTTATTAAAATCTACTGACAAAGAAGATTTTAATAAAAATAAGGAAAAAAATATTATTAAGATTGACTTGTATAAAGAGTTGTTAAAATATCTTGATGATAAAAATTTTTCTATTAATAGTGATAAAGAAAAGCTAAAATATATTGAGGCTGAATATAAAAATTATCAGCATAAAGATAAATTATCGCTTTGCAGTTTGAAAGAGCTTTACGCTTTAAATTCAAAGCTTCATTTGATACAAAATCAAATTGATGAGCTTAAATATCAGCTATCTTGTAGACAAGAAGAAATCTCTAAACAAGAGGTTAATGCTTTGGAGTTTGAAAAGAATAATGCTGAAATTTTAAGATTGATTGGAAAAAATTTATTTGACAAATATATAAATTATTTTGACAGAGAAAAAATTTTAGCATTTGAAAATAAATTAGAAAAGCTTGAACAATTTAAGGCTAAGAAAAAAGATTTAAAAGTTGAAATTTCTTTGAAAAATAAAAATTTTGATCAAAATCTTTTAAAGATTAAGGATTTATCATTAAAACTTAATTTAAATTTAAGTTTTAATGATTATTCTTCTTTGGAAAGGGAATTTAATGTTGTTTTGGCTAAGCAGAAAAGTGTAGAAAATGAATGGAATATGCTTGTTTTAAATCTTAAAAATTTAGAAGATTTAAAAATTAAAACCGAAACACAAATTAAATTTATAAAGGAATCTGTATTGACTTTAAAAGCGAGATTAAATGAAGAGCAAAATAATTTTATTAATTTAATTTCAAATTTAAAAAATGTTTTTTTTAGTTCATTTTCTTTTGAATCAACAACTGACTTAGAACAAATCAATAAGAATAGTCTGTATTTTTTGCAAAAATTGAGTTTATCAATTAGCTCTAAGCTTGAATTTTTATCCAGAGATATTGAAAAGTATAAAATCAAGCTTTTAAATTTTCAAACTCTTCAAAAAAAGATTAATCAACAAAAAATTAATTTAGACTCGCTAAGGGGTGAATTAAATCTTGCTAAAGAAAGGAAAGATAAGCTAGATGTGTTAAGAAAGGTGGTTATTAGATCTTCTGGATTGAAATATTATGTTCAAACTTTTTTAATTAATGATATTTTAAGACTGGCAAATGAAAAGTATTTAAGGTGGATTTTCCCTGATTTTGAGCTCAAAACGAACAAAGAGAGCAAAGAGTTTGATTTTTTAATTGAAGACAAAAAAGATGTTAATAAAATAAGAACGGTAAAAACTTTGTCTGGGGGTGAGAAATTTCTTGTGTCTTTAGCTTTGTCCTTAGCTTTATCTGATAAAATAAGGGATAGTGAGTTAAAAATAGAAGCTTTTTTCCTAGATGAAGGTTTTAGTAATCTTGATGAAGATACTTTGGCTCAAGTTATGCCTAAGCTTTCTAAGTTTCAAATGATGACTGGACGACAAATTGGCATAATTTCTCATGTTTCTTATTTGAAGGAGATGATTAAAGCGCAAATAGTTATAAACAAGATTTCTAAAATTTCTTATATTGCTATGGAAAATTTATGATCATTTATGTACAATTAGGCCTTGAGGATAAATATGAAACATTATTTAGCGATTGATATTGGCGGGACTAGTACCAAATATTCGCTTTCAGATTCAAGCGGTGTTTTTTTTGATAAAAATGAAATAAGCACAGGTGCTACTTCTGACGAACAAGTAAATATTTTAGTTAATATTATTAATTCTTACAAAGAATCAAGTGATATTGCGGGAGTTGCAATTTGTATTCCTGGGTTTGTTGATCTTAAGGGAAATGTTCTTAGGGTAAATGCTATTTCTGGATTTGTTAATTATCCTTTAAAAGAGCGATTAGAATCTTTAACCGGAGTAAGTACAGAGATTGAAAATGATGCTAATTGTGTGGCCTTAGCAGAAAAATTTAAGGGTAATGCTATTGACTCTAATAATTTTATTGCTATAACTCTTGGCACAGGAATTGGTGCTGGAATTTTTGCAAATGGCAAGCTTTTAAGAGGAAATTCTTTTATGTCCGGAGAGGTTGGATTTATGATTACTAGAGGTATTAGCAACAATATTCCCTTTAATTGCAGATGGGAATCCATTGCGTCTGTTTCGGCTTTAAGAAAAAGAGTTGCCATGCGATTAGGAAAACCTTTAAAAGAGGTTTCAGGAGAATTTGTTTTTGATCTAGCTGAGAATGGGAATATTCATGCAAAAAATGAAGTTGATAGATTTTTTGAGAATTTGTCATTTGGTATTTTTAATTTAACTTTTATTTTGAATCCTGAAAAAATTTTGATCGGAGGAGGAATAAGCGCAAGACCCGATTTAATAGATAGAATATATGAAAAATTAGAAAATTTATGGTCTTTAGAAATGGCTTTTGATGATAATAATAATATAAAAAATCTTGTAGCACTTGAGCCTACTAAATTTAATAATGAATCTGGTAAAATTGGAGCTTTGTATCATTATTTTACTTGCAAAAATCAAAATAATACCTCATTTTAGTGGAGTGACAGAAATTTTAGGTTTGAATATTTGAAGCTAGTTTTTCTATAAGGCTTTCAACACTAGATTTTTGAATATTAAATTCTATTTCAACTGTATTTTGGTCTTTTATTGTGGTTTTTATGTGGCTTGATATTGTGAGATTTGTCATGTTTGCTAAGACGGTTGGAATTAACTTTTTTGACAATATTTTTAGTATTGGTGGATTATTTGTTTTGATTAAGGATTTAAAAATATATTCGTCTTGATTTAAGCTGTTTATAGACAAAGTTCCACTGCTAAAGGGGATTAAATTTTTGCTGCGTACTATTTGGCTTGGGAGCAATAATGTTGAATCTTGAATCCAAAAAAACATTTCATTTTTTTCTATTTCCCCAATATATTTTGTTGTTAGTATATTATTGTCTTTTACGGTTATATCTTTTTGGGTTATTGCAATGCTAGTTCTAGCTTTGTTTGGAATAATGTATATATTTGAATTTTTAAGTTTCCATTTTGGATTTGTAAATATATTGCCTATTGATTCTGTATTTCTATTTTTATGAATTCCCCAGAAAATATCTTTTGGGAAATTGCCCATTATTAGTAGAGCAAAATCGTTATTTTCTTTTTTATAGCTAAAGTATAAATTGCTTATAAGCCCGAGAACTGATTTATATTTAGGGCTTAAAGAGTTATAAATAGACCTGTTTTTAATTAAATTTACATGGGCATATAAATTTGCGCCAGGCAAAAGTTCCATTAAGTAATTTAGATTTTGTTTTGGAGGACTGTAAGGCAGACTAGCGCATCCCACTATGAGGCATGAAATGGTAATTATTTTTGTTAATGTTTTTAACATTTTTCAATTCCTATTAGTGTGAATATGTCATCGGCAAGGTTTATTTTTTTTTCTAGCTTACTTTTGTTTAATATGATATTTAAGGCTAATGTTTCAGTTTTAATGTATTTTTCAAATTTATTTAGCATTTCTTTCAAAGTTTCATTATTTTCTATGTATAAATTTATTCTATCGCTAACATCAAAATTTTTTTCTTTTCTTAAATTTTGTATTTGCCTTACAAATTCTCTTGTCAGTCCTTCCAAGTACAACTCTTTAGTGATTAGTGAGTCTATTCCTATTGTAATGGATTCTTCATTTATTACTTTTAAGTTCTCTTTTTCTTCTCTTTCTAATATTATATCATTTAATGATAAATAATGCTTTGCATTGGCTGCTTTTATCTCGTAGGATGTTCCATTTATTATTTTTATTATGTCTTCATTTTTTAGCTTGCTAATCTCAGCAGATACCGCTTTCATATCTTTTCCAAGCTTTTTCCCAAGTTCTTTAAAGTTTGCTTTTGCTTTGTAAGTTATAAGCTCCTCTTCGTTAGCTTTTATTTTCATTGCTTTTGCATTTATTTCATCTAATATTATTTCTTGCATTTCCATTAGCATATTTTGCTCATTTTGATTTTTTGTGACAATATATATCGTACTAATAGGCATGCGTATTTTTATATTGTGCAATGATCTGAGTGATCTTGCCATTGAAGTTATTTTTCTTGCGAGATTTATTTTCTCTTCAATTGTTTTATTAATGAAATTTTCATTTGCCTTTGGATAATCGTTAAGGTGTATTGATTGTTTATCTTCATCGGTTTTTAAATTTTGATAAATCTCTTCTGTTATAAATGGAATAAAAGGTGCAAGTAAAATCATTAAATTTTTGATTGCATAATATAATGTTTCGTAGGCATCATTTTTGTCTTTATCGTTTTCTGATTTCCAAAATCTTCGCCTTGATCTTCTTATGTACCAATTGTTTAATTTATCTATAAATTCAAGTAAAGATTCTATTGATTTTGTTAGATTGTATTTGTCTATTTCTGTATTTAGTATTTTTTTTAGACTTTCAAGTTCGCTTATGATCCATTTGTCAAGGTTATTGTTTTTAGCCAGGCTGAGATTTTTTGGAGGTTTGAATTTGTCAATTATTGCATAAGTTGTGAAAAATGAATAAGCGTTCCAAATGGGTATTATTATATTTTTAAGAACGTCTCTTACTCCATTGTCGCTATATTTTAAATCATCAGCTTTAACTACAGGGCTCATTATTAAATAAAGCCTTAAAGCATCAGCTCCGAAGGTGTTTATTACTTGCATTGGGTCTGTATAATTTTTAAAGGATTTTGACATTTTTCTTCCATCGCTTGAAAGCACAAGTCCATTTACAATAACGTTTTTGAATGCTGTGTTTTCAAAAAGAGCAGTTCCCAGGATTGTAAGAGTATAAAACCATCCTCTTGTTTGATCTAGACCTTCTGCAATAAAGTCAGCAGGAAATATATTTTTAAAATTAATTTCATTTGTGAATGGATAATGGTTGCTTGCGTAAGGCATTGCTCCAGATTCAAACCAACAATCGAGAACCTCGCTTGTTCTGATAAATGTGCCACCGTCTTTGCTTGGCCAGGTTATTTTATCTATTTGGTCTTTGTGTAAGTCTTCGATTTTTTGGCCAGATAGGTTTTCAAGCTCTTTTTTTGATCCAACGCAAATTTTTTTTCCTGTTTTTGAGCATATCCAAATTGGAATTGGATTTCCCCAAAATCTGTTTCTGCTTATTGCCCAATCTTTTGCATTTTCTAACCATTTTCCAAATCTTCCTTTTTTTAAATGGGCTGGCATCCAATTAATTTTTTCATTTATCTCTAAGAGTTTGGTTTTTATTTTTTCTACATTTACAAACCATGAACTTATTGGTCTGTAAATAATTGGGCAGTTTGTTCTATAACAAAATGGATACCTGTGTAGATAATTTTCTCTTTTGAATAAAAAATTGCGTAATTTTAGGTTTTCTATTATTTTTTTATCAGCATCTTTTACAAAAAGTCCTTTAAAATCTTTTACCTGATTTGTAAATTTACATTCAGCATCTAAGGGGTCTATTATATCGACATTTGTGTGTTTTTTGAGTATTTTGTAGTCTTCTTCTCCAAAAGGAGCAATATGAACAATTCCTGTTCCATCCTCAGTTGTAACATAATCAGCTGTGTGTACCTTGAAAGCCCCCTTATCTTTTTGTTCTAAAAAGTAGTTAAAAATAGGTTCATATTCTATGCCTTCAAGCTTGCTTCCTTTGAATTTTTCTATAATAGTATATGAATTTTCATCATAGTAATAACTATTAAGCTTTTTTGATCCAAGTATTAAAATCTCTTCTTTTTTTTTGTCAAAAATTTTAGAATATTCTATTTCACCCCCTACTGCAATTCCAAGGTTTGAGGGCAATGTCCAGGGGGTGGTTGTCCACACTAGTAAGTATTCGTTTTTATCTTTAATTTTAAATTTTATTGTTAATGATGGGTCATTGACTTCTTTGTATTCTCCAAGATTCACTTCGAAATTTGAAAGCGGAGTTGCAAGCTTTGGGGAATAGGGTAGTACATAGTAACTTTCGTAGATTAAACCTTTGTCATAAAGACTTTTAAATACCCACCACACGGATTCCATGAAGCTTATGTCCATTGTTTTATAACCCTTTTCAAAATTTACCCATCTTCCAAGTCTCAAGATTATATTTTTCCATTCTTCTGTATATCTAAGTACTATTTTTCTGCATTCTTTGTTAAAGTTTTCAATGCCATAATTTTCTATTTCGTATTTTCCAGAAATTCCCAATTTTTTTTCTACTTCGTATTCAACAGGTAGTCCGTGAGTATCCCATCCAAAATTTCTTTTAACATACTTGCCTTGCATTGTTTGATATCTTGGAATTATGTCTTTTATTGTGTTTGGGACAAAATGTCCAAAATGAGGAAGTCCTGTTGCAAAAGGCGGTCCGTCATAAAATGTAAATTCTTCACATCCTTCTCTCTGCTTTATTGATTTTTCAAAGATCTTATTGTCATTCCAAAATTTTAATATTTTTTCTTCTATTTTAGGAAAACTTGCCTTGTTTTCTACTTTTTTAAACATATTATAATTCCTCTTTATTCTATTATTATTTTTTCTTTTCCTAAATAAATCGTTATTTTATTTATGTTTTGATTTTCAGCTATTTTGGTGATAATATTTTCTTCTATTTTCCCCTTTATTGCAGCAATGACGCTTCTTGCTCCTGAATTTTTTTTATAGTATTTTGTGGTTATGAATTTGTCAACATCTTTTTTTATTTCTATTTCGATTCCTTTAGAGTGAAATTTTGTTTTAAGGGTGTCTAAGTAGTTTTTGCAAATTTCTTCTACATTTTCCTTTGTAAGGACATTTAGGATAATTTTTTTTTGAATTCTGTCTAAAAAGGATAATTTAAATCTTTTTTCAAGATCTTGTTTTATTTCTTCTTTAAAGCTTTTTTGTTGATTTTTGTTGAATCCAATATTTTTTTCTCCAAGAAGCATTCTAGATCCAATGCTTGTAGTCATTATTATAATTGTGTTTTTAAATAGTATTTTATCTTCTTTGCTGTCAATAAGTTCTCCGTTTTCAAGCATTCGACTTATTAGGTTTAATATAGAGTTGTGGGCATTTTCAATGTTTTCAAACAATATTAAAGTTTCAAATGAATGTTTTAATTTATTTGTCAGAATGCCCCCATCAGAGTAGCCTACATATCCTGGATTTGTGCCAATTAATTTTGAAATAGAGTTTTCTTCTTTATAGTCTGACATATCCAATCTTAATACTGAATTTTGATCTTTGATAATTTTTTTAGACATTTCATCAGTTAAAGCAGTTTTTCCACATCCACTTGATCCTATTAACAATATTGAGGTTAAAGGCTTAGAATCGTCATTAAGTCCAAGTTTGACTTTAATAATTTCTTTGATAAGTTCGCTTACCGCATGTTTTTGTCCGATCACCTTTTTATTTATTTCGCTTTCTATTTTTTTTAATTCTAAAATTTCTTCTTTAGTGTTATTTGCTGTTTTAATAGATAATATTTCATTTATTGCCTTTTGTATATCATCTGATGTAATGATGTTGTCTTTTGTAAGTTCTTCTTTTTTGATTGCACCGGCAATGTCTATTATATCTATTGCTTTATCTGGAAATCTTTTATTTATTAGGTATTTGGATGAAAGTTTTACTATATTTAAAAGCGCGCTTTTTTCATAGATCACTCCATGATAGTCTTCAAAATTTTTTGCAATATTTTCGATTATTTTTAGTGTATCTTTTTCATCAGGCTCTTTTACAGTAATTGTTTGGAATCTTCTGGCGAATGCTTTGTCTTTTGAAATATATTTTCGATATTCATTGTAAGTAGTTGCGCCAATAATTTGTATTTCAGCTCTAGAAAGTGATGGTTTTAGTATATTTGATGCATCAAGAGCTCCTTCAGAGTTTCCAGCTCCTATTAGAGTGTGTATTTCGTCAATAAATATGATTGTGTTTTTGTTTTTTTCAATATACTTAATTATATTGTTTAAACGATCTTCAAATTCGCCTCTATATTTTGTTCCCGATACCAAGTTTGAAACCTTAAGCATTAGAATTGTTTTGTCTTGTAGTTTGCTACTTATTTTTTTTTGTGCTATGCTTGATGCAAGGCCTTCAACTATTGCCGTTTTTCCCACGCCAGGTTCGCCTATTAGCATTGCACTATTTTTGTTTCTTCTCAAGAGTATATTTGTAAGAGTTTTAATCTCTGCTTCTCTTCCAATCAAAGGGTCTAATTTTTTGGCTTTTGCAAGTGCTGTTAAATTTTTGACATACTTTCCAATTTCAAAGTGCTCATTTTCAAGTCGTATTTCTTCATCAAATTCTTTGTAGGTTTCAATTAATCTTATTTTATTTTTTTCCATGTATTCTAATATATTTTGATCTTTAAAGTTGAAGCTAGATTTACTTAGTTTGTGTTTTTTAAGAAGTTTTTTATTTTTTAATATTTGATAAAAAATTTCTTTTGCCCCTATTAAAGGCTTGGATTTAAATTCCTTTTTAGCTTCTTTTATGAGAGTAAAGATTTCTTTATTGATTTTGGGTATAATTATCTCGTTTTTTTCTATTAAAATTTTCTCTAATTTATCTATTTCGCATATAACTTCTTGTTTAATGTTTTTTAGAGTTTTGGTATCTATAAATTTTATTTCGGATTTTTTGGGAGTGGTAATTATAGACATTAATAAGTGCCAAATTGAAACCTCTTTATTTTTATTTTTTCTTGCAATTTCTTTTGAGTCTATTTCTACCAAATTTATTAAATTTTCTGTTATGTTAATATTTTTTTATCTCCATCTTTATTGCATTTATTATATCAAATATTTTATGTTTTTCCTTATACTCTAGTTTTACAGATATGTAAAATTTAATTTTCGGCTCTGTTCCAGAGGGTCTTACAATTATTGCAATTTCGTTTTCAAGTATAAATTTTATTGCGTTTATGGGGTATTTATATTCTTTAATTTCTGAAATTTCATTTTTAAAGTTAATCTTTTTAAGAGTTTTATAGTCTAATTTTTCAATTATTTTAATTCCTGCAAATTGTACTTTTTGTTCTTTTCTTAGTTTTAGCATTAACTTTTCTCTTTGAATTTCTCCATTGGCCCCCTCAAAGTTTTTTTCTATATTAAATTCTTCATAATATCCAAATTCTTTGTATATCTTTTCAAGATAATCCTTAATTGTTTGTTGTTTAGCTTTTAAGTCAAGTGCTAAAGAACAAATTCCTTTTATGGCTGAAAATGCATCCTTATCTCTAACCTTTCTTCCTATTAGATATCCATGACTTTCTTCGCATGCAAAAGCAAATTTTTTATTTGGTTCATTTTTTTCCATTTCATTAATTAAGCTTCCTATCCATTTAAATCCTGTGTAAGTTCTAAAAATTTGAGAACCATATTTTTTTGCAATTTTTTCTAGCATTGGTGTTGTTACAAATGATGATATTACAAATGTATTTTTAGGATTTTTTTCTTTTGAGAGTATATAGTTCATTAAAATGCATGATATTTGATTTCCGTTTAAGAATATCCATTCGTTTTGATCTTTAAATGCAATCCCTATTCTGTCGGCATCTGGATCTGTTGCAAGGGCAATGTCACAATCTTCTTTTTTTGCAAGCTCTATTACTTTAAGCATTGATGTTTGCTTTTCTGGATTAGGATAATTTATTGTTGGAAATTCAGGATTTGGTAGTATTTGATTTTTTTCTAAAAAAAGCTGTATTTTGCTATTTGCAAAGAGTTTTTTTATTATGGTCCCACCGGTGCCATGTAATGCTGTGTAGGCTATTCTTAAGTTTGTTTCTTTGCTGTTCTTTTCAAAATCAGGCAATTCTTTGTTTATTGTTTTCACATACTCTTCGTCTATTTCATTGCCAAGTTCTTTGATGATCCCTTTTTCAATGCCTTCTTTTATGGTAATTGTATTTATTATGTTTTTTGTATTTTTAATTTCATTAGTTATTAGTGTGTCATGAGGTGGTATTATTTGGATTCCACCTTTCCAATATGCTTTATATCCATTATATTCTTTTGAATTATGACTTGCTGTTATCATAACGCCAGCATCACAGTCAAATTTTCTTATTGTATAAGATAGTTGGGGGGAAGGTCTTAAACTTTTATATATATATGTTTCAAAATTATTTGAGGCAAAAATTTGAGCAGCATTGTAAGCAAATTCTTTTGAAAAATATCTTGAATCATAGCTTATTGCAACTTTGGGGTTTTTATTTATTTTAAGTATGTAGTTGCATATTCCTTGGCTTATTTTTTTTATATTATATGTGTTCATGTAGCATGTTCCAGCTCCAATGA
Source organism: [Borrelia] finlandensis (assembly GCF_000181875.2). Lineage (GTDB taxonomy): Bacteria > Spirochaetota > Spirochaetia > Borreliales > Borreliaceae > Borreliella > Borreliella finlandensis. The sequence goes on from NZ_ABJZ02000001.1 coordinate 64,808, forward strand.
TTCCCCTTATTCCAGCAGTGCCAAATTCTAGATCTTTGTAAAATCTATTTAAAATTTCTGTTGAATTGTTTGTTTTTTGAATTTTTATTGCTTCTTCTTTAAAATGCATATCTTCTTCAAGAAGAATGTAATTTTTCAATTTTCTTTTAGCTTCGATTTTTTGCATCAATATTTCCTTTTATTTTATTAAACAAAGATTAATTAAATTATATTGATTTATAATGAATTATATACTTGATATAGAATTTATTATCATATAATTTATAAGAATGTGTATTAAATTTTGGTCGTTAAATTAATGATAGATTTTTTTTTGAAGTCAGAATATCTTCCTGCTGGGGATCAGCCTAAGGCAATAAAAGAGATTGAAAATTCTATTTTGCTTGGAAATAAATATCAAACTTTAAAAGGCGTTACAGGTAGTGGGAAGACTTTTACAATTGCAAATATAATAAAAGATCTAAACAGGCCTGCCTTAGTTGTCAGTCATAACAAAACATTAGCAGCACAGCTTTATAGAGAGTTTAAAGATTTTTTTCCAAATAATGCTGTTGAGTATTTTGTTTCTTATTATGATTATTATCAGCCAGAATCTTATGTTCCTTCAAAAGATTTATTTATTGAAAAAGAAGCCACTATTAATACTGAGATAGAAATTAAGCGAATAAGAACGGTAACGTCTCTTGCTAAAAGACGAGATGTAATTGTTGTTGCAACCGTATCTTCAATTTATGCTCTTGGATCTCCAGATTTTTTCAAAAAATCAGCACGAGAATTTTTTGTAGGTCAAAAGATTTCTATTAGAGAAATATCAGATATTTTTGTAGAGCTTTATTATGAGAGAACTTTAATGAATCTAGAAAGAGATAAATTTTCAATTAAGGGGGATGTTGTTGAAATTTGGCCTAGCAGTGAACATGGAGAGTTTGCTTATCGAATTTGTTTAGATTTTGATGAAATTGTTGAAATATATAGAGTTAGTTCATTTTCTAAAAAAAATTTAGGAGCTACAAATAGTTTTACTCTTTTTGCTAAATCTTATTTTGTAATTCCTTATAAAAATGTATTAGAAGCGATACCCAAAATATCTCATGATTTAAGTCTTCAATGTCAATATTTTAAAGACAATGGCAAACTTGTAGAAGCCGAGAGACTCAAACAAAGGGTAGAGTATGATTTGGAAATGCTTAGAGAAACAGGGTTTTGTTCGGGCATTGAAAATTATTCTAAATATTTGAGTGGAAGTACAATGGAAAGACCTTATTGTCTTTTTGATTTTTTCCCGAAAGATTACTTATTATTTGTAGATGAATCTCATGTTACATTGCCTCAATTTAGGGGAATGTATAATGGAGATCATTCCAGAAAATCAAATCTTGTTAACTTTGGGTTTAGACTTCCTGCAGCGCTTGAAAACAGACCCCTTAAATATGATGAATTTGACGCATTAATTAATCAGGTTGTGTTTGTATCTGCAACTCCGGGTGTTGAAGAGAATGAGAAAAGTAGTGTGGTTGTTGACCAAATAATTCGTCCCACGGGTCTTGTTGATCCTGAAATTATTACTAGGCACTCTGATGGGCAAATGGAAGATCTTTACAGTGAAATTCAAAAAAGAGTGGCTCTTAAAGAGCGGGTTTTAATTACTACTTTGACAAAAAAAATGTCTGAGGATTTGACTGAATATTTGGTAAATCTTGGCGTAAGGGCAAAATATTTACATTCAGAGCTTGATACTCTTGAGAGAGTGGAAGTTATTTCGCTGCTTAGAAAATCTGAAATTGATGTTATTGTTGGGATTAACTTGCTTAGAGAGGGCTTAGATATTCCAGAAGTATCTCTTGTTGCAATATTAGATGCTGATAAGGTGGGATTTTTAAGATCTACTACTTCATTAATACAAACAATTGGTAGGGCTGCTAGAAATTCTAATGGACTTGTAATAATGTATTACGACAAAATTAGTGTAGCTATGCGGGAGGCAATTGAGGAGACTAATAGAAGACGTCAAATTCAAATTGATTATAATGAAAAAAATAATATTACCCCTAAGACAATTGTTAAAAAGATTCAAAATATTTTAGAAAAAGAACTTAATAATAAAAATAAGAATGTTGGCTATGATTTTGAAAAAATTATTTCGGGCGAGAGATTGTCTAAAAAAAAGCTTATTGATAAGCTTAAATTTGACTTAGAAGAAGCTGTTAATGATGAAAGATTTGAAGACGCAATTGTTTTAAGAGATAAAATAAAAGAGCTTAGTAGCAAAATTAGTATAGCTCGTAATAAAAAAAGAGAGGTGTAATTTTTGGAAAAAAGTTTGAAAAAAAAAATTATTGTCAGAGGAGCAAAAGAACATAATTTAAAAAATGTTGATGTAGATATTCCAAAAGATGGGTTAGTTGTAATATCTGGCAAAAGTGGCTCTGGCAAGTCTTCTCTGGCTTTTGATACTATTTTTGCAGAAGGGCAAAGAAGATATATGGAATCTGTTTCAGCTTATGCAAGGCAGTTTTTGGGTGTAATGAAAAAACCCAATGTTGATTATATAGATGGACTTTCTCCTTCTATAGCTATTGAGCAGAGAACAATAAGCAATAATCCCCGCTCTACTGTTGGAACAATTACCGAGATTTATGATTACTATAGACTAATATTTGCAAAAATCGGTAAAGCATACTGTCCAAATGATGGTAGATTAATAGAAGAGCAATCTTTAGATAAAATAGTTAATACTATTTTAAGTTATTCTGAGGGATCCAAGGTTATACTTTTTGCACCAATTGTAAGGGGGGCTAAAGGCTCTCATAAAAAGGTTTTAGAAAAAATATTAAATCAAGGTTTTAATAGAGTTAGAATAAATTCTGAAGATTATTTAATAGAAGATGCACTTAATTTAAATTTGCATAAAAATAAAAAACATACCATTGAAATTATAGTTGATAGGATTAAGCTTGGTAATAATGTTCGAGTTAGACTTGCAGAATCTATTGAGACCTCTCTTGCTGTTTCTAATGGATATTTAAGAGTGGAAATTGATAATGATTTGGGAAAAATAGACAAATTGTTCACAGAGCACAATAGTTGTCCTTTGTGTGGATTTTCACTTCCTCTTATAGAACCCAGACTTTTTTCATTTAATAGTCCATTTGGTGCTTGCAGTGAGTGCTCTGGTCTTGGCGTTACACTTGAGTTTGATTTTGAGAGCATTTGTCCTGATACTAGTCTTTCTTTTAATGATGATGCTTTTCTTACGTTTAAGACAAGTTCATCTTGGTCTGTGGCTATTTTTAAAGGACTTGCTAAACATTATAATTTTGACTTAAATACTCCCATAAAAGACATTCCAGATAAAGTTCTTAAACAGATTTTATACGGCTCAAATGAAAAAATAGATTTTATTTACCAGTCTAAAGAAATGGAAGCAAAGGATCTAGATGGGGGATTTCATTATTCTAAAACATTTGAAGGACTTTTGCCCTTTTTAAAAAGGCGATATCTTGCAACAGAATCAGAGAGCACTAAAATTTTTTACGAAAATTTGATGTCTAAAAAAATATGTAATTCATGCAAAGGGAAACGTTTAAGCGTTGGAGCGTTAACTGTGAAAATTAATGGGAAAGACATTCAAGATCTTACCAATTTGTCGGTATTTGATTCTTATGTATTTTTTGAAAACTTGCAGCTTGATATAGTGGACGAAAAAATATCTAAAGAAATTTTAAAGGAAATTAAAAGTAGGCTTAAATTTTTAATTGATGTTGGCCTTTCTTATTTATATTTAAATAGAATATCAGGCAGTCTATCTGGCGGTGAGGCTCAGCGCATTAGGCTTGCTACTCAAATAGGATCAGCACTTTCAGGTGTTATTTATGTTCTTGATGAGCCAAGCATTGGTCTTCATCAAAGAGATAATGAAAAATTAATCTCTACTCTTGTTAATCTTAAAAATCTTGGCAATACTGTAATTGTTGTTGAGCATGATGAGCAAACTTTGCGTACTGCAGACTATATTATTGATATGGGTCCTGGTGCTGGAATTCTTGGGGGGGAAATAGTTGCAAAGGGAGCCCTAATTGATATTTTAAATAGCAAAAATAGTTTAACTGGTCAATATCTTAGCGGCAAGTTTAAAATAGATGTTCCAAGCTCTAGAAGAAAGGCAGATAAGGGAGAAATTTTGCTTTTAGGTTCTAATAAAAATAATCTTAAAAATATAGACGTAAGTATCCCTTTGGGAGTTTTTACCGTAATAACAGGTGTTTCTGGTAGCGGAAAAAGTACTTTACTTAACGAGGTGTTATATCCCGCTCTTGATAGTAGATTAAAGCTTAATGAAAAGTATTGTGATGGCTTTAAAGATATTGTTGGGTACGAAAAAATCGATAAAATTATTCAAATAAATCAAAAACCAATAGGGAGAACTTCAAGATCAAACCCAGCAACTTATGTTGGATTTTTTACAGAAATTAGGGAGCTTTTTGCTAAGCTTCCAGATGCAAAGTCAAGGGGTTTTAAAGCCGGCAGATTTTCTTTTAATGTTAAAGGTGGAAGGTGTGAGAAATGTCAAGGAGATGGGTATCTTAATATTCAAATGCACTTTTTACCAGATGTTTTTGTTCCTTGTGATTTATGTAAGGGTAAAAAATTCAATGAAGAAACTTTAGAAGTTAGATACAAAGGAAAAAATATACATGATGTTTTAGAGATGAGTGTTTTTGAGGCAAGTAAATTTTTTGAGAATGTCCCAAAAATTAGTCATTATTTAAAATTTTTAATTGAAGTTGGACTTGAATATATTAAATTAGGACAATCTGCAACAACTTTATCAGGAGGAGAAGCTCAGCGCATTAAGTTGGCTTTTGAGTTAAGTAAAAAGAGCACGGGTAAAACCTTTTATATTATTGATGAACCAACAACTGGGCTGCATTTTGATGACATAAAGAAGTTGTTAGAGGTTTTGCAGCGGTTAGTTTCCAATGGTAATACAGTTGTACTAATAGAGCATAATTTGGATGTAATTAAACAGGCAGATTATATAATAGATTTGGGTCCTGATGGTGGGTTGGCAGGGGGAAATATCGTTGTTTCTGGTATTCCTGAAGAGGTTGCAAAATGCGAGAATTCCTATACAGGAATGTTTTTAAAAAATCTTTTATAGTATTTTTAATTTTTTTAACATTTTCTAATGCAATTTTTGCCCAGACTATAGATGATGAAAATTCTAAAAAAAGGGATAAGCTAACTTTAAGTCAAAAATCTTATTTAAGAGAACTTGAGCTTTCAACCGATGAGGATTTAAAAAAATGGGCCTTAAAAGAGGGCCTAAAAGAAACAGATGTTTCAAAAATACGAGAATTACTTTTAAAAAAGTTTGGAATAGATCCTGAGCTTTTTGTCAAAGGAAAGGGACTTGCCGGATCTGGTAGATATAAAATAATAATTGAAACTGCAGATAATCTTGAAAATTTCACTTATGTACTTACTAAAGATGAAAGTATTATTTTTGAAGGAAGAGTTAATATCTTGGTTGAAGATATTAAAGAAAATAAAAAGCACAATATTAAAGGCGACAGAATAGTCCTTAATAAGAACTCTAAAAAACTTTATGCTATTGGAAATGTTGAATATATTCTTGATATGGATACCAATGAAAAGCTTTATTTTTATGGCAATGAATTTCTTGTCGATTTTGATTCTCAAAATTTTTTATTAAAAGATGGTATTCTTCAAAAAAAAATGCAAAAAAATCAAATAGATCATATTCTTTCGTTTGGAGGAAAGGTTTTAAAAAAGATAGACAACGATGTTACCATTTTGGAACAAGCTTTTGCAACAACTAGTAAAATTCCAGAACCTTACTATTCAATCAAGGCTTCTAAAATATGGGTATTGCCCTCGGGAGATTTTGGGTTTTTAAATGCCATATTTTACATGGGAAGAGTTCCAGTATTTTATATGCCTTTTTTTTTCAGACCGGGAGATAGTTTGTTTTTTAATCCATCTTTAGGTCTAAATCCACGAAAAGGTTTTTCTGTTTTTAATACCGTTTATCTTTTTGGTAATAAATCTTCAAGTGAAGATTCTTCTTTTTTGGATTTTGATTTCAATTCTGTTTATAATTCGGGTAAAAAACCTTATATAAGAAATGGATATTTAACTTATTTTTTTGCAGAAAATTTAGCACCCAGTGCTAATAAAGATTATGTTAAGCTTATTTTTGACATTTATGCTAATCTGGGATTTTATTCTGGAATTGATTTTAATTTGGGCAATACTTTGGGGCATTTTAAAACTTTGGAAGGAAATTTTGGATTGGGTTTTACCAGGAATGTTTATAGTTACGATGGAGGATATTATCCTTTTGATAATAGGACTTTAAAACAATCTCTTTTTAGTTTTTCCAATCTTAACAAAGGAGATATATTTGGGTTTGAAGTTCCTTTTAGGTATTTACTTAAATTTAAAACAGAATTTCTTTTAAGTGATGCGCTTTTCTCGGTTGTTTTAGAGCACTATTCTGACCCGTATGTTAATATTGATTTTAGAGATAGAATAGAAAGTGCTACATTTTTTTCTCTTTTAAATTTAGATAAAGATTCAGTTAAAGAGCAAACCAGCATTAGCACTTTTGATTGGAATTTATCTTCTTTTTATAAGCGAACATTTAATGACGGTTCAATTTTAGATTATAAATTAAATAATTTAGGTTTAAGTTTTAAATTGTCGGGTTATGAAAATCTTTATATTAAATCTCCCTTGGAGAAACCAAAAGATGTTAATGATCCTACAAGAAAATGGTTTTATTTGGAGAGAATTTATGCTCCATATATTGATTTGAATTTTCAAAAAGATCTTTACAATAACCAATGGACATTTCCAGCTGATACTAAAGAAATGATAATGCGTCCAGAAATTAAAAATCTAGAAGATAAAGATAATGATAAAAAGAGTGTGAAGGAGAAAAATACTAAAAAAACAACAGAATTAACCAAAGATTTATATATTCCTCCAGAACCAATTACTTTAAAAAATATTGATCAATCCGATTCTTTTTTTATTAGGTTTGGCATTAATCCTTATTTAAGAAATAATATTTTTTTTAATAATTATGGTATAACAAGTCCAAAGGACTTTAATTATGAAATAAAAAATTATTTATTTGATATAAAAAATAAAACGGATATAAAAATTCATGCTGATTTTTACAATCGTTTAATTACTTTTGAAAATTTATTGTATCTTAATACTGTTGAGTATAGTCCTTTAAATAAAGATTTTAAGGTTGAAGATAAAGATAAAAAAAGTGAGCACGCTATTATTAACCAAATAAATTTAAACTTGCTTCCTTTTATTAGATATCCTTTATTTTCTAGAAGTACTTTAAAGTTTGAAAATAAGGCTACTTTATATTCATTTAATAAAAAATATGATTCTAATGTAAAATCTTTGGTTAATAAGAATAGTAGTATTTTTTTATCTGATCCGGAAACTTTTTATCAAAGTTTAACAGCTTCTTTAATTTATGATTATGATTATTTTACTACTGAGCTTTCAGGTGAATTAAAAAATAGTTTTGAAGATATTAAAGCTTCTTCTGAGCTTAAACTTTCTTTAGATTTTCCTTATTTGCTACAAGAAGCTGGGATTGGAATTAAATATTATAAAAAGTTTAAAGAAGATGTTATGAAAAACTCTGGAATTTCTACTGTTCAAAATCCTTTGGAGCCTCAAAAACCATCATCGCCTTATAAAAATTTAGAAATGTCTCCTGCTTTGTATTATAAAATTGAGCCGAGATATTTGGATTATTTTAAATTTAGTTTTTTAGTCGCCTATGATCCTTTGATAAATAGAGTTTCTGAACTTTCTTTTAAGCTTAATGTTTTTGATTTTCAATTTTTGTTTGCTATGAAAGATGAATTTGAATATAATTATGATCCTTTAAAAGGAGATTTTTCCAAGATTGGCACTACAACTAAACTTGTTCCATATTCTTTAGATTCTAGTTATAAGAAGGAATTGTACGTTTTAACTTTTTTTGACAATAAGCTTTCTTTTACCTTAGGGGTAGATGTTGGCTGGAAAATAAATTTGCAGAAATTTACGGACAATGAACTTCGATCCGCATTGACTTTTAAGCTTAAATACACAGAGTTTTTAGAAATTTACTTTTCTACTTTGTCTATTAATACTAAGACTTTTAAATACTTTAAAGGATATATGGACCAAATTGGTCTTGAACCCGTTAATGTCTTTGCTGATTTATTAAAATCTTTCAATTTCTTTAATTCTCAAGACAGAAAAGATTCACTTTTTAAAATTAAAAAATTTTCATCAGGCTTTAAATTCAATTTTTATGATTGGAAATTTGTTGGCGAATATAATTTAGAGCCAGATTTATTAATAGGATCTGACGGAATTTATTCTCCTATTTGGAGAAATAATTTTACAATTTATATTTCTTGGAATTTTTTTGCTCCTATAAAAGCATCATTTGAAAACAATAAAGATACAAACTATGAGCTTATTATTAATAGAAAAACAAAAAAATAATAACGATTTTCATGTATTAACATTAATTTTTATAGTTCTTGTTATTAAAACATTTATTGTTTTTTTTGCTTCAATTCCTATTTTTGTTATGTTGAGTTTGAAAATGGACGGATATTTAATAGCTGAGCTTAAGTTATTGCTATTTTTGTTTTTAGAATGAATTTTTAATGGATATGCTTTAAATTTAAATGAAGTTTTAGGGCCAATAAAAAACTCTCTGTATTTATTTTTATACCCTGTTTCATTGTTTATTGTAAGATCTTCTTTTTTTAAGACGATCTTATTGTTGTTAAGACTAGTGTTTTGCCAATTTATTTTTACTACGTCTAAGCTATTGTTTGTAATTTGAATATAAATATATTCATTTGTAGCTTTAATTACATCTATGTTGATGTATTTAGAGGGAGATTCTAGAACTTTAAAATCAGTTTCATAATCATGGTTTATTTTTATTGTTGTACAACAATAAAAATAAACCATTGAAATCAGAAATATTGTTTTTATGTATTTTTTGACAATATTTCTATTTAGTTTTATGAAAACCAAGATCTGCAATATTTTCATTTCCTGGAATAAAAGAAATTTTTCCACCTTGTTCTTCAAATTTTTTCCTTAGTTCGGTTGTTTTTTTGATTAAATTAATAGTAATTTGTGTTAATTTTTTGCTATTATAGATTCCTTTTGACCAATAGTCAATTATTAATTTACTGTCACCAAATATGTTTATTATATTTTCTTTTAATGCTATTTTGAGAGCTGTATATAGGGCAAGCAGTTCCCCAAAATTATTGCTAATTCCTTGAAAATTTTTGACATAATAATTTCCATATTCATTAATCAAGGATTTATCTAAGATTTTATCCAATATTGAAATTCTTTTTTCGTTTACAACTCTAATTTCTACGCCCTTTCCTCTTCCTGTTCCAGAATCAAAATATATTCCATTTGGGTGATGGTTAATTATTTTATTCTCATTATTAAATAGCCAATTTTGAGCTTGTTCTATTGTTTTGAAGCTTTTTATTTTATTGTTTTTTCCTTTAATAGCGGTTTTGCATTCTTCCCAGGATTTGAAAATAATTTTTTCATTGCTGTTAATCAAAATACAGGCATAATATTTGTTCATGAGTAGTATTAACTTCCTGAGCACCAGAGATTTGTAATGTTGCAAGCTTTCCCAAAAATTTTTTCTTTCGATTTTTTTAATTCTATTGCATCTACTATTTCTTTATTGTAACCAATGAATTTTTCTTTTAATGTTGGTTTAATAAGCCTTTTTGGAAGCACGCTTGGAAGTATTCCTGCAATCGTATAAGACATGTAAAAATTGTAAGCCGCTGCATTTATTTCTCCAGGAGTAATTATTCCCGAAATTTCGTAATTTCTTGATACATTAAGTCCTGCTATTTTATATATTTTATCAACCATTAAAGAGCAATAGGTTTTGTTGTGAATTTCTTCAAGATTGAATGAATCTGTCCATAAATTAGAGGATATTAATGGAACCATATATCCAAAGTTATTGTCAATGTATCTACTTCTTCCAAAATTAATAGCTTTTTGAATTGTTCTTGTGTCTGTTATTGGTGAGAATATTTTTAATATTCTTGATTGTACGTATGTTGAAAGCTTTTCGTATCCTGAGCCCTGAGTAGATGCTGTATCGAATTTGATTTGATTGCTTGTAATTATTGATTTTATATCAAAACTATCATTTCCATCGAATGCAATTTTTTTAGTAGCTTCATATTTTTCTTCATCAAATATTCCTACATGTTGCCAAAAATAAAAAAACTCTGTCCAATCTATTTTTGGTTTTATTAGTATTATGTCGCCATTTGATAAAATAGATCTTAAATTTTTAGGAGTTATTTCAATGCCTGTATTTGGGTCTATTATTTTTGGTATTATATCGTATTTATTGTTATTATCGGAGCTGGCAGTTGACCTTTTTCTTCTTCTGGGCGGGGATTGTTTTGAATAATACAGTTCATTGTGAAGATCTGAAATTTTTTGTTTTTCAATTATTGTTTTTATTTTGCTGTTTTCAACTTTTAAAAAGTGCATAAATTGTTCAAAATATTTTTTATCTTTTATTTTTAATAATTGATTTGCTATTATGTGTGGTGCAACATATTCTTTTCCATCTATTATTTCTTTTGTTATTGAGTTTATATTTTCTTGAGGAAAGAATGAATTGATGTGACTTAATTGTATATATCCTAAATTTTTATCATGAAATGTTTGCTCAATTAAGTTTAAAATTTCTTTTTCTAGATGCATTTGTAGTTCTATTAGTTCTGTTAAATTTTCATTATCTGAATTTGTATGATTAAAATTTGTTTTTTTTTCAAAAGCAGTATCAATTTTAATTGTTAGATTTCCATTGACGCTACTTTGATCTATAAACTTTATCCATTCTGTTTCATTATTTAGATAGTTTTTATAAGCATTTAGATAGTTTTTTATTTCTTCAAGTTTTTGTGGGCTTATTTTGATTTTTGCTGCTGTTTGTTTTATTAAAAAAGAATTATCATTATTGTTTAAAATTTCTTGGATATTGGATATTGGTATTCGATATTCTACATTAGAAGGATTTTTTATTAAAGAGCTTTCCAGTGGTGTTTTTTGTGTTAATATGATTTCTGATGCGCTTAGATTTTTTGATTTGTTATCTGTAATTAAGGCACAAGAGAATAATAAAATGTGTGCAGTTAATATTAATAATATTAATTTATTGATTTCCTTCATGAGTAGTATTTTAGCATAATTTTTTATCAATGTTTTTGATTTAAAGTTTTTTAGAATCCCTTTTTTGTTTTTGCAATTTTTTAATTTTTTTAAAAAAAGTTGATATTTTTTAATATAAACTATAATATTTTAATATATGATAATTTTCATAAAGGGGGAATCGATGGAAGGATATTTAAACCCAATAAATATATTTTCGGAAATAGGTCGTTTGAAAAAAGTTTTGCTTCATAGGCCAGGAGAAGAATTGGAAAATTTGACGCCCGTTATTATGAAAAATTTTTTATTTGATGATATTCCTTATCTTAAAGTTGCAAGACAAGAGCATGAAGTTTTTGTAAATACTTTAAAAAATAATTCAGTTGAAATTGAGTATGTTGAGGATCTTGTTAGTGAAGTTCTTGCTTCTTCTGTAGCGCTCAAAAATAAATTTATATCTCAATTTATTCTGGAAGCAGAAATAAAAACAGATGGTGCAATTAATATTTTAAAAGATTATTTTTCTAATTTAACTGTTGACAATATGGTTTCTAAAATGATTTCCGGTGTTGCAAGAGAAGAGCTTAAAGATTGTGAATTTTCGCTTGATGATTGGGTTAATGGGTCAAGTCTTTTTGTTATTGATCCTATGCCCAATGTTTTATTTACCAGAGATCCTTTTGCTAGTATTGGTAATGGAATTACAATAAATAAAATGTCTACCAAGGTTAGACGTAGAGAGACAATATTTGCAGAGTATATTTTTAAATATCATTTCACTTACAAAGAAAATGTTCCAATTTGGTTTAATAGATGGGAAGAAACTTCTTTGGAAGGTGGGGATGAGTTTGTTTTAAATAAAGATCTTTTGGTTATTGGAATCTCAGAAAGAACAGAAGCGGGGTCTATAGAAAAACTAGCTGCTAGTCTTTTTAAAAATAAGGCTCCATTTAGCACAATTTTGGCTTTTAAAATTCCAAAAAATAGAGCTTATATGCACTTAGACACAGTTTTTACTCAAATTGATTATAGTGTTTTTACAAGTTTTACAAGTGATGATATGTATTTCTCAATTTATGTTTTAACTTATAATTCAAATTCTAATAAAATTAATATTAAAAAAGAAAAAGCCAAGCTTAAAGATGTTTTGAGCTTTTATTTAGGCAGAAAAATTGACATAATAAAATGTGCGGGTGGAGATTTAATACATGGTGCAAGAGAACAATGGAATGATGGTGCTAATGTTTTGGCGATAGCTCCAGGAGAAGTAATTGCTTATTCTAGAAATCATGTAACTAATAAGCTGTTTGAAGAAAATGGCATTAAAGTTCACAGAATTCCGTCTAGCGAGCTTTCAAGGGGTCGTGGTGGGCCAAGATGTATGTCTATGCCTTTAGTAAGAGAGGATATTTAATATTTAAGCATGAGTTAAATGAGTTTTTAAAAACTTGATTGTAAAGGTTGGTGGTTGATGTATAATTTACGAAATAGGAGCTTTTTAAATCTTTTAGATTTTACAAGCAAAGATATTAAATATTTACTTGATTTATCGATTGATTTAAAAAAGTCAAAATATGCAGGAATTGAGGTGCAGAAACTTAAAGGTAAAAATATAGTTATAATTTTCGAGAAAGATTCAACAAGGACCCGGTGTGCTTTTGAGATTGCAGCTTATGATCAAGGGGCAAATATTACTTATTTAGGATCTAAGGGTAATCAAATAGGCTCAAAAGAGTCTATGATAGATACCGCTAGAGTTTTGGGGCGCATGTATGATGCTATTGGGTTTAGAGGCTTTTCTCAAGAGACTGTTGAATGTTTGGCGAATTATTCTAATGTTCCTGTTTACAATGGATTGACAAATATTTCTCACCCAACCCAAATACTAGCCGATTTAATGACAATAAAAGAACATAAGGGGAGTTTAAAAGGGATTAAAATAGTGTTTTGTGGCGATGGTAGGGGGAATGTTGCTAATTCTTTATTGAAAGGCTGTGCTATTATGGGGCTTGATTTTAGAATTTTTGCTCCCAAAGAGCTTTTTCCAGACCCTGATTTGACGATTAAGGCTAGGTCTTTAGCCCTAGAGAGTGGGGGTAAAATTACAATTACAGATTCTAAAGAAGAGGCTGTTAAATACGCTGATGTTGTGTATACAGACGTGTGGGTATCTATGGGGGAGAGTAATTGGGAAGATAGAATAAATCTTCTAAAGCCTTATCAGGTTAATAAAGAGATAATGCGCATGGCAAAAGATGATGCAATATTTATGCATTGCTTACCTGCTTTTCATAACTTAAGCACCGTGATTGGTAAGGATATTTTTGATAAATACGGACTTGATGGAATTGAAGTTACAGAAGAAATTTTTGAAAGCAAAAATTCAGTTGTTTTTGATGTGGCTGAAAATAGGGTGCATACCATTAAAGCTATTATGGTATCAACTTTGGGATAACATTATTTTTTATGTGAAATTAAATTTATGAAATTATTTAGGAGAAACGTTATGATCAAAATGCCAAGTAGTTTTACAATAATATTTTCTTTAATTGTATTTGTTACCATTTTAACGTATGTGATTCCTGCCGGTAAATTTGATAAAGAATTTAAGCAAATGGGTGATGGATCTAAAAGGGAAATAATTGTTGCTGGAACTTATCAATATGTAGATCGAGGCCCTAGGGGATTTTTACATCCTATTATGACTATTCTAACTGCAATGTCAAAGGGGATGGAACATGCAGTTGAAGTTATTGTTTTTGTTTTAATTGTTGGGGGCGCTTATGGGATTATTATGAAAACCGGAGCAATAGATGCGGGAATTTATTTTTTAATTAAGAAGTTGGGGCACAAAGATAAATTGCTTATTCCTTTGTTAATGTTTATTTTTTCAATTGGTGGAACTGTAACTGGAATGAGTGAAGAGACCCTTCCTTTTTATTTTGTTATGATTCCTTTGATAGTGACTTTGGGTTATGATAGTCTTGTTGGAGCGGCTATTATTGCTTTAGGAGCTGGAGTAGGGACTATGGCCTCTACTGTAAATCCATTTGCGACAGGAATTGCATCTGCAATAGCTTCTATTAGCTTGCAAGATGGATTTTATTTTAGAATTGTTCTTTATTTTGTATCAGTATTGGTTGCTATAATCTATGTTTGTGTTTATGCGTCTAAAATTAAAAAGGATCCCTCAAAATCGCTTGTGTATTCCCAAAAAGATGAACATTATCAATATTTTGTTAAAAAAGATGGACTTTCTACTGGAGATAATGCTCAGAATGCTCTTGAGTTTACTTTTGCTCATAAATTAGTTTTACTTTTATT